>NZ_CVRP01000009.1 GCF_001261735.1 Dysgonomonas sp. BGC7
TTCACGTTCTGGGTGTGTACGTGCTCACCTGTATGTATTGCAGCGGTTGCATGTCCTATGGGATATCCGTACTTGATGACATCCTGCCCTTCGGCTATCTCTTCTATAGCAAATTTATGTCCTGTTGGTATATCGTTTAGTATGTTTATCTGCTGATCTCCGATGTTTATTTTTTCCCCGCTAGCGAGGTCCTGTATTGCCACACAGACATTGTCTGTTGGCGATATCTTGATGTATTTGTTCATTGCTTTTTACTGAATTAGTTCTTAAATAAAGTGTGATTTTAACTAAAACCTGACAAAGTTGTACACTTTTTCTTCTGTTTTCTTTTTTTGCGTTTATCTATTGATAAAACACTTGCTCTATATAGATAAATATTTGATATTGTTCTGGTTCCCTATTCTGTAACTTTCTGCAATGCTTGTTGCATTCCATTATCTAAAATAAATTGCACTTGTGCCGAGACAAACGGAATGAAGCCCTCTATTTCCGATAAATTTTCTGTCCACATTTGTCGGTTATTGACAATACCGATTACCCATTCGGTGAGATTGTTTCTGTCGAATGAAGATTGAATGAAATTGATAAATTCCGTATTGTCAGATGGCTGAAATTCTATTTCGCTACTACCACTATATAATACAAGTAGAGCTGCAAAGGAAAAAGCTGTAAGTTCGGACAATTTATTATTGAGTTCGTAATTATCTTTCAGAGCAGGAAAATTTCTGGTTTCCCATTTCGATAGCGAATTGAGAGAGATATCTTTCAAAAAATGCTCGATATAAGGATTATAGAACCTTTCCAATATTTGTGAGGCAAAAGAACTTAACTCTTCTTTGTCTCCTTCTATTGCTGATAGTACTTCCGTGTCTATCATCTTGTTTATATATTTTTCGACAAGAGGAACGCTGAACGCATCCAGTACGGTATTGCAACCTAGTTGTAGGGCGACAGGAACCATTGCAGTATGTGCTCCATTAAGAATACGTACCTTTTTCTTTCTGAAAGCCGTGATGTCGTCCATAAACAATACATTCAATCCCGCCTTGTCAAGAGGCAGTTTTTCTTTTATAATAGGATCGCCGCCAATAGCCCACACATGGAAATATTCGCCTTTTACCACTAGATTGTCATTGTAACCTAACTCGTCTTTTACTTCATTTATGGTTGCTTTAGGGAATCCTGTTACAATGCGGTCTACCAACGTATCATAGAAATGGCATGCGGTATTAACCCAATTTATAAAACCTTCTTCGAGCTTATTGTGTTTTGCGTGTTGCAGTACATATTGGCGAAGTGTAGAGCCATTATTCTCTATCAGTTCGCAGCAGATAATCAATAATCCTTTGTCTTTTGCACCCTGATACTTTTTGAATCTCTCGTATAATAATGCGGTCATCTTTGCCGGAAATGATTTCGGCGGTTCTGCTGTCAGGTCATCGCCTTCTTCGTAGCGTATGCCTGCCTCGGTAGTATTGGATATTATCATTTCTAATTCCTCGCTGAGGAAAAGTTCCTTATACTTAGTGTATTCCTCATATGGGTTCATCGCATCTTGTATAGATTGTATTAGAGATATTTCTCTAATAGGAGTTTTCTCTTTAATGCCTTCCAGATATACGTGATACAGGCAGTCTTGCTGTTTCATACTATTGGCAAGCCCTTGTGCAATAGGCTGAACGGCTACTATCCCATGATTCATTACGCCTGCATTGTTAGCTTTATCTATCATCCAGTCTACAAAAGCGCGAAGGAAATTTCCTTCCCCAAACTGAAGAATTTTTGCAGGATATTTTATTCTCTCTATGGTTTGTTTGTTTAATTCTTTTATCATTTTTTTTAGTATTTAAAAAGTGGAAAGATATTTTATTGATTAGCCTAAGTTGTTACTAAGATTTTAATACAATTTTGTTGTTAGTAAAACAATGTAGCATAGCAAAAAAACGTTTATATATATTATATTTGTAATTGTAACGTTGCCAAGACTTCTAGTTTTTCAATTTTGTTGACCCCCATGAGAAAAAAAACAGCAGTTAGAATAAAAGACATTGCCCAAATGTTGAATATCTCTGTGGCCACTGTGTCGCGGGCTTTGCGAGATACCTATGACATCAATCCCGAAACAAGAAAAAAAGTTCTCGATCTGGTTTCGCAGCTTAACTATAAGCCGAATGTTCATGCATCTGCTTTGGCATCGGGTAATTCTAAAAACATTGCCGTGGTTATTCCTTTTATAACCAACTATTATTTCTCTACAGTTATTTCGGGTATTCAGGAAACAGCATATGAGAATGGCTTCAATCTTATTCTTCTGGTAACGAACGACAGTGCTGAACGAGAGCAGAATATGGTAGAGGATCTAGCCGTTACAAGTCTTGATGGACTGCTGGTTTCTATATCTTCCAATTCGGTGATGTCCGATCATTTCCAATCGCTGATAGATGAAGGTGTGCCTGTTGTCTTTTTCGATAGAGTGCCTAAAGAAATAGATAGTACCAAGGTGCTACAAGACGATTTTCAGGGTGCATTTCAAGCTACAGAACATCTGATAGAAAGAGGCTATAAAAAAATAGCTCATATCGCAGGAAACGAACATTTAGTCTTTACTCAAAATAGGTTGCAGGGGTACATAGAAGCTCTTAAAAAATATTCTATGCCGATGCGTGAGGATTGGATTATCTATTCGGGTTTTTCTCAGCAATGCGGAGAAGACGATATGGAAAAACTATTGGCTTTCACCGATCGTCCCGATGCTGTCTTTGCTGTAAATGACCGTAAGGCTGTAGGGGCTATTGTAGCGGCTAAGCGCAATCATTTGAACGTGGGAAAAGACATTGGTATAATAGGTTTCACCAACGATCCTATGGCGTCTATAGTTGATCCGTCATTGTCTACAATCGAAGAACCTGCGTTCGACATCGGCAAACAGAGTTGCGATCTTCTTATTAAGCATATTCGAAATAAGAAGATGCTCCCCCGGCAAATAATACTTCCCGGAACCCTTATTGTCAGAGATTCCACAAAACGTTAAACCGCTGTTTAGCGCTCAAATACAATATTTCCTTTTATTATTGTTTTTTGTATCGTGATATTATCATCGAAAATGATAATGTCCGCATCCTTCCCTTCGGCAAGGCTTCCCTTCGTTTTATCTATCCCCAATATACGGGCAGGAGTTGCTGTCATCATCTTTATAGCTTCCTGCAAAGGTACTTGTCCCAATCTCGTCATAGATCTTATCAGTCGGTCGGCAGTGGCTACACTTCCTGCGAAGGAACTCTTGTCGGGAAGTTTTGCAACTCCCTCTTCAATTATTACATCGAGACCGTTTTTAATGCCTCCGAGTATACTTTTTCCTTCTCCCATGCCAGCTCCACGCATAGCATCTGTTACCAGTGCAATATGTTCGGCTCCTTTTATCTTATATATCAGTTGGAGAAAAGGAGCCGGAAGATGTACCCCGTCTGCAATCACTTCTACATCCATTTCATCTATTATAAAGGCGCTTTCTATTACTCCTGCATATCGGTGTGCATTGCGCCGCGTAACCCCAGACATGCCTGAATAGAGATGAGTGACCAGCGAAAAACCATTTTCGAAAGCTTTTACTACATCTTCATACACGGCATCGCTATGGGCAATAGCAGGTAATACATTGTATTGTGCCAGAGCCTTTGCAAAGGCTGTTGTTCCCGGTAGTTCGGGAGCAGAACTCCATCTGCTTATCAGGTGGCTGTACGAACTTAGTATTTCTAAATATTCTTCGGGATCGGGATTTCGTATATATCTCGGGTCTTGCGCACCTCTTTGGTTCATTGCAAAATAAGGTCCTTCGAGGTGTATTCCCAGAAATTGAGCTCCTTTTGTATTCAGTTTAAGAGCTTTTTCATAGTTCTCGAAAGTGGTTATAAGATCCGATGCCTCGCTGGTCAGGGTTGTCGGCGATAGAGCAGTAGTTCCGTACTGTGCATGCGTATTGGCAACCTGAAGAAATGAATCTACATCACCATCCATAAAGTCGGCTCCGCCTCCACCATGTACATGTAGATCTATAAAGCCCGGCGAGATGTAGTTTCCACAAGCGTCTATTTCCAAAGACGCCTGTGTATCTATATTTCCCTCTGTTATGGAGATTATTTTACTATCCTCTACTATTATCGTTCCGTTTGAGATGAGACGATACGGTGTTATAATCTTTCCATTATATATTTTAATCCTTTCCATATAAGACTTTTTTTAAGATATTCTTAATTTCCAGTTCTTTATGCTGTGCCCTTTGAATGCGTAAAACACAAGATACAGATAACAAGGGAATAGCACCCAGTATGCACTTCTTACATCAAAATGGTCAGCCAATGCTCCGTAGATAAGGGGAAGTATAGCGTTGCCGCACAGCCCCATTATAAGGAGAGCCGAGCCTTCTTTGGTATATCTTCCCAGCCCGTCGAGAGCCAGAGGCCATATGCCTGCCCATACCAAAGCGTTAGGTGCTCCCAGGCATACTATAAACCAGATAGATATATCAGCATCATGATTTAGCCACCCTACGTGGCCGTGTGCAAATAATATGAGTAAAGTGAAGCATAGGCCAAGTATGGTACACAATTTTAGCATCTTCTTCTGTGTTATTACTTTAGGAATAAGCAATATCCCTGCAATATATCCTATGATAGCCGAGGTAAGCGTATAGGACGGAAATACTTTCGCTTCGAGCAGATTCATATTCATTGATGAGGCATATCCTATGATAGTATCAATGGCTATAACCTGTGTACCTACATGTAAGAATATAGCTATAGCACCTAATATGAGATGTGGAAATTGCAGAATACTGTGTTTGCCCGAATTGGCTTTGCTCACCTCTTCGCTTTCGTGTTCGGTATCAATTTCGGGAAGTGGCGAAAAGCGAATGAAAGCTCCTATAAGGAACAGAACTATACCTACAACAGTGTAAGGTATTACAACACGGAGTATCAGTTCGTCTAATGCCGCAGCTCTTGTTACCTCGTCCATCAGTGGTATTTGCGCAAACATGGAGTCGTCGGTAGGACGTAATATAGCTGCCGAAAAAGCCAAAGGAGCTAATATTCCCGCACCCTTGTTGCAGATTCCCATTATACTTATTCGCTGAGCAGCTCTTTCTATTGGCCCCAATATGGTAATATAAGGGTTTGCCGCCGTTTGCAATATCGCCAGCCCTGTACCTAAAGTAAACAGTCCGGCAAGAAAGATATAGTAGGTTCGTGTATATGCCGCAGGTACAAATATAAATGCGCCTAAAGCCATTATCCAGAATCCGATCATCATTCCTTTCTTGAATCCTACTTTCTTGAGTATAATTGACGATGGTATAGACATTACGAAATAAGATATGTAAAATGCAAATGCTACCAGATAGGACTGAAAATTAGTCAGTTCGCAACTTATCTTGAAATATGGAATAAGTATTGCATTTACCCACGATACGAAACCGAAGATAAAAAACATCATACCGATTATCCCTATGGATATGTATGTGTTTTTCTTACTTAGCGATGCTACGTCTACTTTCTCTATTTCTCGTTTCATTAATAATTTTCTATTATTTAATTATATCAGGTAAATATAAGCCTTATCTTTTGTCCAATAATGCTGCTGAAGACGAATCCAGAAAAAATATACAATTAGGATGATTTTGTAATATACTGGAAGGGTGTAAGTTGCTTACAGGTAAAGTAAGACAATCGCTTACAGCCTGTGCTTTTCTCTTGTCTGGTACAGCACAGATAATGCGTTTAGCTTTCATCATTTGTTTTATAGACATGCTTATCGCTTGTTTAGGCACATCGTTTATAGATGCAAACCAGCCTTCTCCCATCTGTTGTGCTCGGCATACCTCGTCTAGGTCGACAACCAGATATGGATCTTCGATTTCGAAGTTGGCAGGAGGATCGTTGAATGCCAGATGTCCGTTTTCGCCTATTCCTACAAAGGCAATATCAATAGGATATTGTTTAATGATAGCTCCCAGCTTGTCACATTCTTCTTGCGGATTGGCAGCATCTCCGTTTATCAAATACACTTCGAGTAGTTTTCCTACTTTGTTTATAAAGCGCTCTTTCAGGTACTTTCTGAAACTGGCTTTATGGCTTTCGGGCAGTCCGATATATTCATCTAAGTGAAATATTCTGACCTTGCTCCAATCAATGTCTTTTTCAGAAACTAATTGTTCCAGCATTTCGAACTGGCTGGCGCCTGTAGCTAATATAACGTTTGCACAACCATTGTCGGCAATAGTTTTACGGATTATAGCTGCGGCCTCTTTGCCGGCTTCTTTTCCCAACTCGTACTTGTCTTTAAGTATTCTTATGTCCACGATATTTATGTTTTTTAAATGTTTATTTGATTTGTATTTCCTTTTATTGCGCTTTCCTGCACGCCTGTTGTTCCGCCTACAGCAAGAGATATGTCGACAGGTTTGTTTGTTGCCCACGATCCGTTTGTGAAATCGGGAATTTCGATAGAGTTTGAGCGATTTGCTATCGACCATTCGCTCAATGGTCCCATCACACTCCACAGTGCGGCATCATATACATCCATATCAACAGGTAGCCCGTTGCGCAGACAGTCTATAAGACGCCAGTCCATCATAAAGTCCATACCTCCATGTCCCCCTACTTTTTGGGCGAGGTCGCCTATTTTGTTTATAATAGCCGGAGTATATTGTTTATTTAGTTTTTCGTATTCGTCTTCCGGCAAAAAGCCTCCGTGTCCGATAGATATTTTACCGGGCAATGGGTACTTCTGTGCAAAAGCTTTAGTTCCGCTTACCGTATGCAGGCGTGAATAGGGGCGGGGAGAGGTAACATCGTGCTGGAGCAGGATTGTACGCCCCAATTTGGTACGAATAGTCGTAGTATTCATATTCCCCCTGAACGGTTTGTCTATATATTGATTGAAGTATGGATCTTTCTTTGCTGCTTCCTTTACCAGATTGTTGGTGTTGAAATCGTTCGAAGCCATAGAGGTCAAATACTCCATTTTATCCCCCCTGTTGATATTCATTATCTGGCATACAGGACCAAGTCCGTGAGTAGGATATAGGTTTCCGTTTCGTACAGCATTCTCTTTTAAGCGCCAGTAGTCATATCTTTTTTCTTTATTCACAAAACTTTCGAGTATATCGTGAATGTATGCGCCTTCGCAGTGTATCAGTTCTCCGAAAAATCCTTGTCTTGCCATATTCAGGGTTAGTAGTTCGAAGAAGTCATAGCAGCAGTTTTCGAGTATTACACAATGCTTCTTTGTTTTTTCTGATGTTTCCACCAGTTTCCAGCAGTCTTCTACAGTTGTGGCGGCAGGAACCTCCAAGGCCACATGCTTGCCTTGCTCCATTGCGTATATGGCAATAGGGGCGTGCAGTTCCCAGTGAGTACAGAGATAGATGAGATCAATATCGTCTCTTTTACACACATTCATCCAGTCTTCGTCGCCATCGGTGTACAAGATGGCTTCATGCCCGGTTGTCTTAATTCGCTCTTTAGCAGCTTGAGCCTTTTCGGGACGCACATCGCATATCGCTTTTATGTTTACCCCTTCTATGTAGCTCATGCGTTCTACGGCAGCCGATCCTCTGTTGCCCGTACCTATAAATCCGATGCGGACATTTTCTATTTTAGGCGCGCAATAGCCCGACATATTGAATATTTGAGCGTGCGTTTTCTGTGCCTCGCTAAGGATATTGCCCAATGCTTCGCTCTGAGCTTTTGGGTCTGTACCAGATGTCTTTCCCGTTGGGGTGCATCCGGTAACAAGGGCTGCTCCTGTAAAGCCTGCCGCCTTTAAAAAGTTTCTTCTACTTATTGCCATCCTTCTATTTGTTTTAAGCTCTATGAGCTATTTATTGTTTTATTCCTGTAATTTATGCAGGCTTAATTCTTTCTATTCTATTGAGTACTTGGTTGTACTATTTGTTTTTGCGATTATCGATTTATATTCTGCCGCGTATTGTTCTTTCTCTGTTGAACTTAATGCCCTCCCCGACATGGATAACGGGTTTGATATTTGCACCGAAGAATTAGAAAGAGCTACAGCTAGAGATATATCTCCCCATTTTAAAAATCTGGGAATATGTACCGACATATTATAAAAATCGACATGTTGCCTGTTATCGAAAATATAGCTCACTGGTACATGTCTAAGTATAAGGCTATAGCTATTAAGATTGAGAGTCGCACAAAGTAATGCTGCGATTGCACCTTCTTTTTCAGCATTTATCTGTATAGTTTTGGCATTCAGAGTCTCTGTAGCAAATTCTGTAACTAGCTGCAATTCTTCTACCCATGTGCCTATGATTGTTTCACCGAGCCACAAGTAAGATCGAGATAGTGTATGAAATGCAGGTAAAGCACCATCTATGCGGGATGCTTCTTCCGATGAATTTTCTCCTGTTCCCCACAAGTCTACAAGAATAGCCCCTCGGCTTCCGTTCGAGTCTAATAGCGATTGAGGTATGCTATCCTTTCCTGCCGGATGGCAGAAAATGGTATATTCTTTCCCTTCTGAAGGTTGTTTGTATAAAATAGGAATTAGTTTTCCTTCGGTTGTTTCTATAATTGCTTTATTCCACGATAGTTCAGGTGATAAGGTATGTAATTTGCGTATTTCTTTATCCTTTACTCCAAGTATGTTTCTAAGTTGGTCTCTTTTGCTGGGTGCATTTATCTTTTTCTCTTTCTTAAACTTTTCTTTTAGTTCGCGTCCTCTTTGCTTGCAATATTCTTCTGTTGTAACGATTCTGTCTTTGTTCTTTTCGTTTATTGTCGCTAAAGTCTCTATAGGTAATATTTTTACTTCTTCCAAACCGCGAATATTTTTAGAAGGGGCTTCTTTAAGGTTTTTATTGAACCAATTCAGCATTGCAAGTTGCATTTCGGGCCAGTATCCGTGTCCGGTGTTGAATAGCTGATAGTCGATATTTTCGCTTTTGTTCTGCGACTCATAAACTTTTTTAGCTCCTGAATAGCTTTTAAGCATTTGTATATGCGAAAAAGAGGGGTTCGCATCATTCATTCCGTTCAATATTTTTAATGCCCGAGGTGCAATTAATGATAGAACAGCGTCTTCTTCTGTAAAAGTAAGTCCATGAGGTAGAAGTTCGCAAACACAATTACTATTCATTATATACGATTCGAAACTGCCCACGCTTACTACCGGAACGGCAGCTTTTATCCTATTATCGACGGCACTCAGCCACATGGTTTGGTTTCCGCCTCCGCTTGCACCTGTTGCCCCTATATTTTGTTTTTGTACATATGGTAAAGAGCATAGTAGATCGACAGCTCTTATGTTATCGGTAAGTTGCAGTCCTAGCAAAGTTTTTCCTATATTGAGAAGGGATGCTCCTAAACTTGATCCATGATATTCGTGCTCATGGTTTGTTCCTCTTTCTCCTGCACCCCATGCATCAAGATTAATACATACATAGCCATTCATAGCTAAGAGTTGTGCTGTTGTTTGTGTTATTTCTGTTCGTTTGGCATCTGGCCAATGTCCGTGCATATTCACTACTGCCGGAAAAGGGCCTTTACCTTCGGGAATATACAGATTTGCTGTTACATATATTCCGGGTTGAGATTGGAATATAATGTTTTCTATACGGAAGCCATTCATCGAAGTTGTGCCTGTGATTTGCATATCCAAATCTAAATCTCTGTTGAAGGTAACTCCTGTATAGCTTTTGATAGATTGTAAAAGAGAATCTCTATTTTGCTCAAATTTGTTAGTATCTGTAATCAGGTGACAGCAAGACTTAGTCTTCGCTAGTTCGCGAAGACTAAGTGCTACTTTGTCTGATGATTTTGATGAAAAAACTTTTGGATAAGCATGCTGACTTTTTACTGCCCCTGTTATTAATAGAGATAGTGTACACAAAATGATATTTCTCAATTGCTTTTTCATTCTTATTTTAATTTTACCGTTGTTTTATAAGTTCTCCTATCGGTTAGTCTACATCCCACCATAGAGGTGTGGCTACATTATCCGCTCCGCCTAGTAGAGCTTGTCCTTTTGCCAATTCTGCTGCATTGTTTGCTGCTTCTGTTAGAGGGAATGGTAGCCTTTTTATAAATGTTCCGGCAGGGAGTAGAGAATTGTCAGCCTGAACAATAGGGTACATGGTAGGATAACCTGTTCGTCTGAATTCAGCCCAAGCTTCCATTCCGTTAGGATATATTGCCAACCACTTTTGTGTACCTATTTGTTTTCTTTGCTCGGCAACTGTCGATGCCCATTTGATAGAAGTTGTTGCTACAGCCGGAGAGTTTTCACTGTCTCCGGGAGCTACAGGAGTATTTGTTGATGCAATATAATTAGCGATAACGGTAGAGTTACTTTCCAAGCCTATGCCCCATTGTTGCATACTTTGTTTTATTCCTTCTTCATATAGGCTTTGTGCTGTCCCCTGCATGCTCCATCCATTCAGAGCACCTTCTGCACGAAGAAAATATGCTTCTGCACAACACATTATGTGAAATGATGCAGTAAGGTTGGGGCTGAATGTCTTATCTGCATTTTGTACTGCCCAGTATGTTCCTACATTAGAATTTTGAGCCGGTTTGTTTCTGGCAAGACCTAGAGCAGTTGTAGAAAGTCCATTGCGTAGGCTCGTATATGTTCCGTCTGTTACATTAGGCTGAAAATATACAGCAAGGCGTGGATCCTGATACCCTTTCAGATAAGAAGCCATAGTTGAACTCATTGCAAACTCGTTCCATGCAGCTACTTGCGACAAACCATTTGTGTCATTACCCGCCTGAGCTTTTGTAATGAATGCGTTTTGGGCATTCGCTGTCAATACTCCCGATGCAACTGCTGCTTCTGCTTCTGTTTTAGCTCTATTTGCATCCACTTTCGAAATACGTAAAGCGAGCCTCAATCTTAGTGTATTAGCGAATGCTTTCCATTTGGCGATGTCTCCGTTGTACATTAATTCATATCCTTTAAATACGGTAGTACCGCTTTCGAGAGAATTGAGTATGTTGACCGCATTATCCAACTTCTTGAAAAAATCATCATATATATCTTTCATAGGATTATATGCTATTACATCTTGAGCCTTTGCTGCATCAAAATATGGAATTGGCCCGAAATGGTCTGTAAGACGATGGAAAGTATATACCCAAAGGATGTCGGCAAGAGCACGTTCTCCTGAGTTTTCGGCAGAAGCATCTTGTATTGCTTTTAATTGAGGAGCGGTATCTACATATACCACTGTCCAGAATCGACGCTGCCAATCGGGAACGAGTACATATCTGTCGGTAGAAAAAGAGGTACTGGCAAGAGCAAAATACTGTGAGTAAAGGTCGGCTCCCAGATTCTGAACTGTCTGATAAAAACTTCTGTTCATAGCAGATGAAGATTGGGCTTTGGCAAACATGAATGGCATTTCCCGTTGTCCTACTTCTGTCAGATTGTTACGGTCTGTATTGATCTCGTCAAAGTTTCCTGTACAGCCTATGAAGGCGAATATCGACAAGAAAAGTATTATATGTTTTTTCATAATCATTTTGTATTAGAAAGTTAATTTTACATTGAGGCCAAATGTGCGATTTACAGGAGGTAATCCTAACTCAACACCCTGATAATTTCCAGCACCTAATGAAGCGTCAGGATCGACAGGGTTGTCTTTCTTTCCTATACCGGGAATATCCAATTTAGATTTTCCACGATAAAAGAAAAAGAGATTGCGGGCATTCAATGATACTTGTGCCGATCTGATGAGGAAAGATGGCTTTAGTTTGAAATCGTAGCTTACCATAACTTCACGAAGTCTTACATTTGTCATATCGTATGTAAAAAATTCGCCCCATGCATCGCGTCCATTTTGTGATACAGTTGTCCATAGTTGTTGTGATGTTATGGCTGTTGTATTTGGTGTTCCATCAGCATAGACAGCATCGAGGACGAGACCTCCTTCGCGGTGTTTTTCAGTATAGTCAGCCAAGCCGTATGCAGCAAGGTATGCATCTGTTCCCGAAACCATTTCACCTCCTATGCGGGCATCTATAAGGAACGAAAGCTTAATATTTTTATAATTGAAGCTATTAGACCAGCTCAGCATGCAATCAGGATTGAAGTTTCCTAATTTCTGATTTGTTTCGGTTACAGGTAACCCTTTGCTATCTACTATATATTTGCCTGTAGATTGGTCTCTTTTCCATTTGGTGCCATACAGATCTCCATATGCACTACCTTCTTTTACTATTACAGTTGCATATTTTGTATTGTCTGTAATATTAGTCTGAGTAGTGTTAGGTGCTAATTCTTTTACTTTGTTGCTATTGGTAGAAAAATTAATTGTTGTATTCCAAGAAAAGTTTTTAGTTTCTATCGGTCTGCCTCCCAGTTGTATTTCAAGACCTTTGTTTTCTATGTCTCCTGCATTTATGTAGCGGCGGCTATATCCACTGGCCATAGGGAGACCAACATATAACAGCTGGTTGATCGTATTACTTTTATATACTGTAGCATCCAATGTAAGACGATTGTTCAGGAATCTCCAATCCAGACCTATTTCGAACGATTTAGTTTTCTCCGGTTTAAGATCAGCAATAGACTTATTAGAATCACGGAAAATAAATCCTTGGTTGGCTCCTAATGCAAACTTGTAACGCTGTTTTAATAGATATGGATCAGGATCGTTACCCACTTGTGTATATGATGCTCTAACCTTACCAAAGCTAATCCAGTCTGGTAGTTTAATCATATCGGAAATTACTCCCGATATACCTACTGAAGGATAGAAATAGCTGTGCGGAGATGGAAGAGTTGAAGACCAGTCGTTGCGAGCTGTTACATCGAGAAATAAGTAACGATTCAGATCAAATTGTATATTTCCATATACTGAATTCAGCATTCTTTCGTAACCGTCGACAATAAGGAAAGCCGGAGTTGTAGCAGCAGCTAAGCTAAACTTATTTGGAATAGACAATCCATTTGCCATGTCTTGTACAGTTGAATATTTCCTTTTCAGTGTACTTGTTCCCAAATTGTAATTGATACTAAAATTTTCTGTTATTGTATTTTGTCCTGACAATAGTGCGTCAAAATTTCGTTCCCAATATTCTGATCTTGTTTCATAATACTTACCGCCAGCTTTTACGTCTCCTAGCGAAACGGTTCCGTCATAAAATGATCCGTCAGTTTTGTCATCGTATCTGTCGTAGCTCACTCGTCCTTGAATACTCAACCAGTCTAGCAACTGATATTTGGCACTGCCCAATACGGTTATTCTATTCCTCATTTCGTTTACAGAAGTCCTGTTTGTACTCCAGTATGGATTGTCGTAGATAGACGATGTAGTCCAGTATTTGCGGATAGGCTGTCCGTTAGCCGGATTTATTGTTTCATAATCGTTTAGTTCATCTCTGCTCATATCTCTCGGCATAATGTATGCTTCGAGGGGAGTTCCTGCATCACCCAATCTTGGACGGTTGTCGATAGATTGTTTTATATAAGTGATTTTTGTGTCTGTAGTGAGTTTAGGATGAAAATTGGTATTTACTCTTAGGTTTACCGTATTTCTTTTCATTTCATTACCCGGAACAATTCCTTCAATATGGTTATTTGTGTATGAGACAAATCCTTGAAGCTGTTTTGTCCCTCCATACATACTTATAGAGTTGTTCATAGAGAAGGCGTTTTCGAAGAAATCTTTGACATTATCGGGATATGTTGTTGCTTTTTCTCCCCAGCTCTCTCCTGCGGTAGCGGATGCAACTCCGCCATTACCTCTACCGTAAGTATTCTGGAACTTCATTAAGAGGTTAGGTGTGTCAAAAGAGATTCCTCCATTATAATCTATTGTGAAACGCCCTTCTTTTCCTTGTTTTGTTGTTATAATAATAGCTCCATTAGCTGCCCTGCTGCCATATAATGCAGCGGCAGAAGGTCCTTTCAGTACGTTTATAGATTCTACATCGTCCGGATTTATATTTACGGCACCATCGCTTGTTCCATAGTTGTATGTAGTACCTGTGGCCTGTCCTGGCGATGAGTTGTCGAATACTACTCCGTCTACTACTATCAAAGCTGTATTGTTTCCACTGATTGAACGGTTCCCCCTGAGCACTACCCTTGCGGCTGCGCCGGGGCCGGTTGCGGCAGTAGTTACCACAGCTCCGGACACTTTACCGGATAAACTACTCAGAATGTTCGAACTGTTATCTCTTACTTCGTTGACATCACTGCCTGATAACTTCTGTGTAGAATAAGATAGAGTCTTAGTCTGTCTGCTTATACCTAAAGCTGTAACAACAACCTCTTCCAGATCATGAGAAGTAGATTCCAGTTCAATTTTCATTTCCAATGAGTTGTTTGCCTGTATCTCCTTCGTTTTATAACCAAGTAGTGTAAACACCAAGAACTGATTGTCTTCAGCTTCAATGGTATACTTACCATCTACATCTGTAGATGTTCCTTTATGTGTCCCTTTTATAATAACCAGTACTCCGGGCAGAGGTTCTTTTGTTGTTTGATCTATAACAATACCGGTTTTCAGTTTCCCGATCTGTGCCTGCACACTTGTCGGGAGAATGAGGAAAAACATAATCCCCATACAGAATAGGAATAATTCGTTTGATAAACGGTTTTTCATACGTAACAATTTTTTGGTTAATGTAACAATGGTTTATTCCTCAAAGAAAATAGAACTTTCGAAAAAAAACCACGATTATTCTGAATAAAAAAGCGAGAGCGTTATCGAAAACGTTATCATTGTTAAATTAACTTAATATATTGGTTGATAAGAGTATACGCCATAACTATTGCTGTTGACTCACATACCTTTCTCTAGGTTTTATAATTTGTAATGTTCTGAATACTTTTGTATTAATAAAAGATATCTTCTTGTTTAAACCATTAAAAAGCGAGAATGGAAAAGATTATATAATAACTCTATTTTAAAACTCTTGATAGAGATAAGAGAAACAAACAAAAAGTATTATATTTACATACATAAGTCTCTGTAACCCTTGGTTATTACTTTCTTTAATATTAAAAATAAAACGATTAATGATGAAGTGCATAGAAAAAATAAGTTGTCTCTTTCTATTCTTATTCTGTTTTAGTACCGGCTATTCTCAGTCTGTAAGAGAAGATTTTTTGTTGGAGAAAAATTGGAAATTTGCAAAAGGAGATCATATAGATGCTCTAAATCGGGACTTTAATGACGGAAATTGGGAGACAGTAACTATTCCACACGATTGGGCTATTTATGGACCTTTCGATCGCAAATATGATTTGCAGACTGTTGCTGTAACTCAAAATGGAGAGACAGTCGCTTCTGAAAAAACCGGACGTACCGGAGGGCTTCCATATATAGGTATTGGCTGGTATAGAAAAAGTTTCGATATCGATGATTTTGATAAATCAAGCAAAAGAGTTACCCTTCTGTTTGATGGAGCAATGAGCGAGGCTCATGTATATGTTAATGGCAAAGAGGCTATTTTTTGGCCTTTTGGATATAACTCTTTTCATTGCGATGTTACTGATTTGCTAAATGCTGACGGAAAAAACAATCTCGTTTCAGTACGATTGGAAAATAAACCTCAGTCATCTCGCTGGTATCCCGGTGCCGGGCTTTATAGGAATGTTCATGTTATTGTAACCAATAGTGTCCATGTACCTGTTTGGGGGACATTCATCACTACCCCTCATGTAGAAGATGCGTATGCTGCTGTAAAGTTAAAGACAGAAATAAAAGGTAGCGATGAAGAAGAAGTAAGGGTGGTTACAAATATTGTAGATCCTAATGGAAAGGTTGTTGCTACAAAAGATAATACTCAAAAAATTAATCATGGCAAGCCTTTCGAACAAAACTTTCTTGTAGATAAACCTCAGTTATGGACTCCCGAAACACCTTATCTCTATAAGGGAATATCTAAAATTTATCTGAAAGGGAAGTTGGTCGATGAATATACAACCCGTTTTGGTATAAGGGATATAAAACTGATTGCAGATAAAGGGTTTTTCTTAAACGGGAAAAAGCGTAAATTTCAAGGAGTCTGCAATCACCATGATTTAGGACCTTTAGGTGCTGCTATTAATGTTGCTGCACTACGTAGACAGTTGACGCTTCTCAAAGATATGGGGTGCGACGCTATCCGCACAGCTCACAATATGCCTGCTCCCGAATTAGTAAAGCTTTGCGACGAACTGGGCTTTATGATGATGATAGAACCTTTCGACGAATGGGATATTGCAAAATGTGAAAATGGGTATCATCGCTTTTTCGGAGAATGGGCAGAAAAAGATATGGTGAATATGTTGCATAATTATCGAAATAATGCCAGTGTAGTGATGTGGAGTATTGGCAATGAAGTACCTACTCAATGTAGTCCTGAAGGCTATAAGGTTGCCTCATTTTTGCAGGATATATGCCATCGAGAAGATCCTACCCGCCCTGTTACTTGCGGTATGGATCAGGTAACATGCGTCTTGAACAATGGGTTTGCAGCCATGCTCGATGTTCCGGGCTTAAACTATAGAGCAAACCGATATGTTGAAGCTTACGAAAAATTGCCTCAAAATCTTGTGTTAGGATCAGAGACAGCTTCTACAGTCAGCTCTCGTGGTGTATATAAATTCCCTGTAGAGAAAAAAGCTAGTTTTAAATACGATGATCATCAGTCTTCTTCCTACGATTTAGAAAGTTGTTACTGGTCAAATATACCTGATGAAGATTTTGCTTTGGCTGATGACTATGAATGGACAATGGGGCAATTTGTATGGACCGGCTTTGACTATCTGGGCGAACCTTCGCCATACGATACGGATTCATGGCCAAGCCATAGTTCATTGTTCGGTATAATTGATTTGGCGAGCATCCCTAAAGATAGATATTATCTTTATCGGAGCGTGTGGAATAAAAATGAAAATACTCTTCATATCTTGCCCCATTGGAATTGGAAAGGATGTGAAGGGCAGAAAACTCCTATATTTGTATATACCAATTATCCTACAGCAGAGTTGTTTATCAATGGAAAAAGCTATGGAAAACAAAGAAAGAACAACTCTTCTCTCGAAAATCGTTATCGGTTAATGTGGATGGATGTTCTCTACGAACCGGGAGAGGTAAAAGTAGTGGCATACGATTCGGCAGGGAGTGCGGTTGAGGAAAAAACTATTAGTACAGCAGGAAAGCCTCATCATATAGAATTGATTGCAGATAGAGGACAAATTGATGCTGATGGTAAAGACCTTGCTTATATAAATGTGCGAATAGTGGATAAAGATGGAAATCTGTGTCCCGACGATCAGCGAATGGTTACATTTTCTGTTGCAGGGGCTGGAACATATCGTGCTTCAGCTAATGGAGATGCCACTTCTTTAGATCTGTTTCACCTGCCACAAATGCCTGTTTTTTATGGACAGCTAACTTCTATTGTGCAAGCAGGGGATAAAGCAGGTACATTAATTTTTGAAGCGAAAGCCAAAGGTCTTAAGTCTGGTAAAATAGAAATTAAAATCAAATAATCATTATTGACGTATTCAGTAGGGGTAACCACAAGGGTTACCCTCAATTGGGAGGGTAGGGACAAGCCCAGCCCCTACTACAGATACAAATACTATAGTTAATTCTTTTCATTACTTAAATACACTTATAGCAGATACTCTTTTTTAGCATACGAAAGAGATACAAATCTTAGAATTTGTATCTCTTTTTCTTTTTTACTGACCCTTTACCGAACTTTATCTGTCGATCAATTTCTTTGTTCTGTCGATTGTTCTTGCCCCTCTTTCTTAACATATCTACATTTAATGTGTAAATAAAAAGAGAGGAGAGTATGAATATTAAATATAAATCGGTTGTTTTAGTTCTTTTATGTTCTTCATTAAGCCTTACAGCTCAAAATAAATGGAGTCTTAAAGATTGTATCAATTATGCCCGACAAGAGAATATAAAAGTAAAAAAATCGAGAATTTCAGTTCAAAGTGCAGAGATAGATTTCAAACAAGCCAAAGCTGCACTTTTTCCTTCATTAAGCGGAAGCATATCGCAGGGTTATACTCATTCTAAAGATGATGGAGTATTTAGCGGGCAATATGGTTTGAATGCAAGTTGGACTATCTATGATGGGAAAAAGAACAGAAATAATATAAAGCAGGCTAAGCTACAGAAAGAGGCTTATGAACTCGATTCTGAAACTCAGCAAAATGATATTGAAATATCTATAACCCAGACTTATTTACAGTTGCTATATGCACGTGAGTCTATTAAGAACAATGAAAATATTGTCACCTCGTCAGGGGCTCAATTAAAGCAAACGAAGGATTTTTTTGATGCAGGTAGTATTACACGGGCAGAATATGCTCAGGTAGAAGCACAGTGTAGCTCTGACAAATATAATCTTGTTCTGGCTCAGAACTCTTTCGACAGTTATTTATTAGAACTTAAGCAATTGTTGGAGCTGGATATAGACTTGCAGTTCGAGCCCGATTTCCCGGAAGTAGGCGATGAAAATATACATGTCTTTCTACCTTCAAAATATGAAGTATATCAGACCGCTTTAAATATAATGCCTGAAATACAGAGTAGCAAACTGGGTATGGATATTGCCGAAATAGAAAGGCAGTCTGCCAAAGCAGGATATTTACCTACCATTTCACTAAATGGTAGTATTGGTTCCAACAATATCTGGAACGAAGGAGGATCGTTTACGAAACAGTTGAGCAATAAATTTAATCAATATGTAGGCGTGAGTGTGAGCATCCCTATATTCGACAATCGTAAGAATAAGTCGAATGTTCAGAAGGCAAATCTTGAGATGGAAACAGCTCGTCTTAATTATACCGATGCACAAAAAACATTATTAAAGACAGTTGAAAGCCTGTATCAGGATGCCGTTTCGGGACAGAGTAAGTACCGTGCGGCCAAAGATAAACTGAATTCCAGCGAATTGAGCTATGCGCTTGTTAAAGAGCAGTATGCTTTGGGTATGCGCAATACAGTAGAGCTCACTACCGAGCAAAATAATTATGCAAATGCCTTACAGGAGCTTCTTCAAGCCAAATATTCAGCTTTGCTTAGCCTCAAATTGCTGAACTTCTATCAAGGAAAAGAAATAACTCTATAAAATATATAAAAATGAAGAAAAAGAAATATCTTATTCCTCTCCTTCTCCTTCTTTTGGTAGGAGCAGTTTTTGTCTTTTTCCCAAAAGGAAATAAGCAGAAACTGACTCTTGCTACAGAGAGAGTGAAAAAAGGGAATCTGACTACAACTGTTACTGCAACAGGAACAGTAGAGCCAATCACATTGGTCGAGGTGGGAACACAGGTGTCGGGCGTTATATCGAAGATATACGTAGATTTCAATTCTGTAGTTAAGGCGGGGCAGGTTCTTGCCGAATTGGATAAGAGGATGCTATCTTCTGAACTTGAAACAGCACAAGCCACACTAAAAGCGAAAGAAGTTGAGTATCAGCAGCAACAGCGGAATTATAACCGAAACAAAGAACTTTGGGAGAAGCAGGCTATAAGTAAAGCCGATTGGGAAGATGTGCAGACTGCTTATGAAACCGCTAAACTGGCTGTTACCTCTTCCAAAGCCGCTGTGTTTAAGTCTCAGACCAATCTGGGATATGCTACTATTTATTCAACAATAGATGGAGTGGTGGTTTCTCGTGCAGTAGAAGAGGGGCAGACTGTAGCTGCCTCATTCAGTACACCTACATTATTTACTATTGCTAACGATCTTACTAAAATGCGAGTTATTGCTAATGTAGATGAGGCAGATATAGGTCAGGTTAAAGAAGGGCAAAAGGTTGTTTTCACGGTAGATGCTTATCCCAATGATGAATTTGAAGGTAAAGTAGTTCAGGTAAGGCTAGAGGCAACCACGACATCCAATGTTGTTACTTATGAGGTGGTTATTGATGCTCCTAATCCTGATTTGAAACTGAAGCCGGGATTGACTGCAAATGTGAATATATATACACTTGAAGAAAATAATGTGCTGTTGATATCTGCCAAAGCAATGCGGTTTTCGCCGGACAAAGATGTGATAGGGCAAATTGAAGGCATTGGTATAGAGCAAAACTCAGATATATCGACAGGTAAAAAATCTGTATGGATAAAAAGCGGGAATAGTATAAAACAGAAAAATATAAGTGTAGGCACAAGCGATGGTATCAATATTCAGGTTCTGGACGGGCTCAATGAAGGAGATGAAGTTGTAACCGGTGTTACACAAAAAGCAGATCCAACTGCGGCTTCGGAGAGTGGAGGCGAATCCAGTCCGTTTATGCCGAAACCTCCCGGAAAGAAATAAGAGAGGAGATAACGAAATGGATCAGAAAAAAGAAATAATCAGGCTCGAAGACATCAAACGGGATTACATTGTCGGAGAAGAGACAGTGCATGCTTTGCGGGGAGTAAGTTTTACTATCTACCAAGGAGAGTTTGTCACTATTATGGGAACAAGCGGATCGGGAAAATCGACTCTGCTCAATGTCTTAGGTTGTCTCGATACTCCTACTGCGGGAGAATATTATCTCGATGGGGTTTCTGTGAAGAAAATGGGAAAGAATGATAGAGCTACTTTGCGTAACCGAAAAATAGGATTTATTTTTCAATCGTATAATCTTTTGCCAAAGACTACTGCTGTAGAAAACGTGGAACTTCCTCTTATGTACAACCCTGCCATATCGAGTAAAGAAAGATATGAACGGGCTACAAAGGCCTTGAAAGATGTAGGGCTGGGCGATCGCCTGAGTCATAAATCGAACCAGATGTCGGGAGGGCAGCAGCAACGTGTAGCCATAGCACGTGCTTTGGTCAATGAGCCTGTTATTATCCTTGCCGACGAGGCTACCGGCAACCTAGATACCCGCACCTCTTTCGAGATTCTTACACTTATGCAAAAGATGCATCAGGACGAACGACGGACTATTATTTTTGTTACTCACAATCCTGAACTAGCCCATTTTTGTAGTCGTAATATTGTAATTCAGGATGGTCGTATCAAGTCCGACACTTACAATAAAGAAATAAGATCGGCAAGAGAGGTTTTAGAGTCTCTGCCTAAAGAAGAAGAGTAATGAATGTAATTAATTTATTTAAAATAGCATTAAGAGCACTCAATGGAAATAAATTCAGAGGGTTTCTTACTATGTTAGGTATCATTATCGGTGTTGCAGCCGTTATTACCATGCTGGCAATAGGGCAGGGATCGAAAAAAAGTATTCAGGATCAGATATCTACTATGGGTTCTAATATGATAAATATTCGCCCCGGCACAGGCCAGTTTGGAGGAGTCAGGCAAAGTGCCGGCAGTATGCAGACTCTCAAACTGGAAGACTATGAGGCAATAGCTTCGCAGGCAGAATATATTTCTGCTGCTACGCCCGAGGTATCGTCTTCCGGGCAGGTTATCTTTGGTGCTAATAACTCTCCTACATCTGTATATGGAGTAAATCCCTCTTATCTGGAAATAAGAAAATATAATATCAGCCAAGGCAGCATGTTTACCGAGATGGATGTGAAAACCTCAGCTAAAGTTTGTGTGATAGGGCAAACCGTAGTGGAAAACCTTTTCACGAACGGAGAAGATCCTGTTGGGCAAACAATACGGTTCAATAAGATACCGATGCGGGTTGTCGGGGTGCTTGAGTCTAAAGGAGATAATACAATGGGCATGGATCAGGACGATCTTGTTTTGGCACCTTATACTACAATACAGAAGCGTGTATTGGCTATTACATATATTCAGTCTATTGCAGCCTCTGCTGTTAGTGAGGATGCAACAGAAGATGCTATAGCTGGTATAGAAGAAATATTGAGGCAACGTCATAAGATAGGGGTGGGGGATGAAGATGATTTTAATGTCCGTTCGCAGAAAGAGCTGATTTCAATGATGAGTTCAACTACCGACATGATGACAATACTTCTGGCTTGTATTGCCGGCATTTCGCTTCTGGTAGGAGGTATTGGTATTATGAATATTATGTACGTGTCGGTAACCGAGCGAACAAGAGAAATAGGGTTGCGTATGTCGATAGGTGCCAAAGGAATAGATATTCTGATGCAATTTCTTATCGAGGCTATTTTGCTGAGTGTTACAGGTGGTATAATAGGGGTTGTTATAGGCATAAGCAGCGCTTATCTTGTAAAAAGTATTTTGATGTGGCCTATTGATATTCAAATTTATACTATAATTTTGTCATTTGTGGTTTGTTCTGCAACAGGTATCTTCTTTGGATGGTATCCTGCGAAAAAAGCATCTGACCTTGATCCTATAGACGCATTAAGATACGAATAATATGATATTCAATATAAGAAAGGGGATAATTCCTATCATACATGTTCTGTTTTGTATAATCATACTGATTGTGCCTTTGGTCATTATGTCCCGTAACGGTACTGTAGAGTATTGGCACTATATGGGATACTTTATACGATCAGGTCTTTTGATCGCTCTTTTCTATATCAATTATTTTATTCTTATTGACAAATTGTTATTCAAGAAACAATTTGTTATGTACATTATTATTAATCTCGGACTGATTCTTGGAACAGTCTTTTTACAAAACTTATTATTCGAGATAATAATGGGACCTCCTCCAAGAAAGGACTTTGGCCAACATATGCCAAAACTCCCTCCTCAAGAAATGCGGATATTAGGTGATTATGTGATTATTGTATTTGCTATAGGGATGAGTGTTGCTCTGAAAGCAACAATGAGATGGTATAAAGATTCCATCAATTTGGAAACCGTGAAAGCTGCACAGTTGGAGGCCGATCTGAAAAATTTAAGAAGTCAGTTAAACCCTCATTTTCTGTTCAATACACTAAATAATATTTATTCACTTATTGCTATCGACACAGAAAAGGCCCAAGAGTCGGTTCATCGGTTGAGTAATCTGTTACGTTATATATTATATGAGAACAACGAGAAGTTTGTTCCTATAGATCGAGAGTTGGAATTTACGCAAAACTATATAGACCTGATGCGTTTACGCCTTAGGCCCGATATAAAGATAGATGTCTTGATAAAGAACGATAATTGTCATTATGAGATTGCTTCTCTTATGTTTATCACTCTTATCGAAAATGCTTTTAAGCATGGAATAAATAATGGAGCTGAGAGCTTTATCAATATAAAAATTTTTGTAGATAATAAAAAAGGAGTACTTTGTACGATAGAAAATAGTCTGAATGATTCGAAAAGTACAATTGATTCTAAAAATTCAGGAATAGGCCTTGTCAATCTTCGTAAAAGGCTGGAATTGCTTTATCCACACAGACATCAGTTTGTTGTTGAGGAAAAAGATGATCGCTTTTCTGTTTTGTTGTGTATTGATTTTGCAAATGAAAAGAATATTGAAGAATGAAGTTGAAGTGTATAATTGTTGACGATGAACCATTGGCTGCTGATTTGCTTAAATCATATGCTCTTCAGACCCCCTTTTTCGAATTGATAGGTACATATAATGATGCGATAGATGCCCTTCCAACTATCAACGAACAGGGTATAGATGTTATTTTTCTGGATATAAATATGCCGAAAATAAATGGATTGGAATTCTCTAAGACATTGCCTGCAACTATAAAGGTTATTTTTACTACAGCATACGATCAATATGCTATTGAAGGTTTTAGAGTAAATGCTCTGGATTATCTATTGAAGCCGATAAGTTATAGTGACTTCTTACAAGCGGCAACACGGGCTTCGGATTGGTTCAGACGGGAAGATTCTTCATCAGGCGACAGCATATTTATTAAATCCGGCTATCGTGTCGAAAAACTTGAATATGATGATATTTTATATATCGAAAATCAAAAAGATTATGTGAAGTTTTTTCTGGAAGGAGATAAGGAGCCCGTCAGTTCTTTGATGAATATACAGCAATTAGCAGAAAGGCTTCCTGAACAGACATTCATGCGGGTACATCGTTCATTTATAGTCAACCTCAATAAGGTCAAAACTATAGAACGAAATACTGTTGTATTTGGAAAAGTCTATATTCCGGTTTCGGATACATACAGAGACAACTTTAACAAATTTGTAGAGAAGAAATTTCTCTGATGTATTTTGTCATGCCATAAGCCTATTTCTATTTAGTATAGACTTATGGCTGGCAAAGGGATTATTTCTAATCCTGACACTTCTTATATTCTTGAGTTAGTATTGTATTCCGATCTGTTATCAGAACAGGGCTGTCATATACAGGAACTTCGAATGTTTCTGAATTTCCTACCCTCTTCCATGATGAGGAAGATATTTTATATACTCGTCCCGATAAGAGGTCTATCCATACAGGATCGGTGAATCCACTATTCTCTATCGATACCGTGGCCTTTTGTGTTTTGTAAGAGTCGGCGGGAATTTGTGTTCCATCCCACATTACTATCACTTTCTTTCCGTTCTCTTTATTTTTATATACATAAGAAGTGATTTCGTTAGCCGCTTTCACCTTACATTTGGCATCTTTAACCCGAACTAGAGGTTGATCGAAAGCCGAAATAACGTTTTGAACGGCATAATATGACTGTTTTATCTTTTCTACTTGCTTTACAGAGTCGGCTCGAAGTAGCCCGAACCTATTGTAAAACTTATATTGTTCCGGAGTTCCGGCCTTGTATAAATATGTCATATCCATAATACAGAACACTGACGCATCGGGAATGTCATTTCCCATATCACCCATCATCCTGCGTAAAAACCATTTTGCCTGTGTTAGCTCTGTCCAGTTATAATTTCTCAGAGCATGATGCTTTACAGGATATTCGGAAGGACATCCGCTTTCACCTTGTCTCAGTTTCAGATTAGGCGAATAGGATGCAACCAATTCCCGTGCTTTTTTTAAGTTATCTTCAACACCAAGCTTAGTGTACATATCGTCAGGATTGTAAGGATAACCATGAAAGCTGATCCATTCCAGCAAATCTAAACTATTGTTTTCCTTAAACACTTGCAGATACTTTTCGATGTATTCTAATTTTTCGAGACGAACAATCGCCAAACCTGCTATTTTTGCTTCCGGATCTATTCTTTTTATTATTTTTGCTGTTCGCAAATTAAACATGGCAAGTCCTTCGGGCGAGTTGGCATCAGCTTTTGCTCTATGCTCGGGTTCATCGTCCGTAATTTCGTGCTTTACGGATC
The DNA here is from genome assembly GCF_001261735.1 of Dysgonomonas sp. BGC7. Taxonomy (GTDB): domain Bacteria; phylum Bacteroidota; class Bacteroidia; order Bacteroidales; family Dysgonomonadaceae; genus Dysgonomonas. The sequence continues at coordinate 25,148 of NZ_CVRP01000009.1, forward strand.
GCAAGTCTGGTTCATTCCATATTTCCCACTCATGTATTTTGCCTTTATAGCGGGTTACCATTGTTTCGACCCATTTGTCCCATGCCTTTAGAGCTTCTTCGGAAACAGGGAGTCCTGCTCCCAAATCATAGCCTCCTCCTCCAGGGTAAATAGGGTTACCATAAGACAATTCCATCCAAAGCTCCATGTTGCGTGAAGCCATGTCGTCTACAATCTTGTCTATCCAGTCGAAATTGTAAATACCTTTTTGCTTTTCAGTTTTTGCCCATCCTGCTTGAAATCTTGCTTTACGAAAACCAAGAGGAGAAAGATATTCTTTGTATTCGTCATAGATCGTGTAATCTCTGTCTACGGTCTCACACCCGATTGTCCAGTATTTACTCGTGGTCTCGGAGGTCGATTTTGGCTTAATCGTAGCGATCCTGTCAAAGGGGATATCAATGGCAGTATATACTCTGTTGGGCGATGCCGATATTTTTAAAGATTGTCCTCTAACTGAAATATTATTCATAGCGAAAAATAGTAATACAACTAAAAGTGATGTTATGTTTTTCATTATCAATCGTTTTTAGAATTGGTGTTTATTCTTTAGTCAGAATTGCATTTAGTACTCCGAGCAGTGCCGAGTGGTCTATACTACTGACTGTTGAAATCTTCTCTAAGCTACGGATATTTTCTAATCTGTTTCTTAAGATATGTTCCATAAATTTGAAAGAGCGAGATATTTGCCCTCCAAAAAGGAGACATTCTATTTGCTTTTCTGTTAATATTTCTTCCAGATTTTCTGCTATAATTCTACTTACCTCTTCGAAAGTTTCAATAGCCTGTTTATTTCCTCCCTGAGCAAGATTGGCTATTTCTACTATCTCTATATCTGCTTCGAGTCCGCTAATAGCATTGTATAGCTCTGAGATGCCTCTCTTAGAAACATAATCTTCGAGTATACCGTTTCGATAAGGCTTCTTATACATCGAAATAAGAGGGCCGCCTATTTCGTTACATTGTATAATGTTGTTTATAGAAAACGAAAACCCCAGACCTGTGCCAAGAGTAAGTACTGCTATATTTTTATAACCCGCTGCATTTCCTTTCCATTGCTCTCCTGCTACTAAGGAATTGACATCGTGTCTGAAAATAATATTTGTACTCGAAGGAATATCTGTGGCTTGATATATAAAGCTTCTCAGATCCACTCCTTTCAGACATTTATATTTATGCTCCATGAGCGATACACCCTTGTTGTAATCGAAAGGCCCCGGAATACATATTCCGATGTCGCTCGTCACTAAACCTGCATCTTTTATGAAAGAAAGACCTTTGTCTATTGTTTTTTTTAGAGCGTTGAGAGCTTCTTCTTTCGTTCCGTCAGAATGAGATTCGGTAGTAAAAGACGACCCCTCAAGTACGAGGCCGTCTTTATTCATTACCGCAGACTTGAAGAAAGTACCTCCTGCATCGAGTATCAAAAATACATTCTTATGGTCTGTCATCTACGAAATTATCTTTTAACATTGTTTTATGAATACGCACAGGCTGATCGCCCAGATTTTTGATTACGTATCGTCCGATACTAGATGGTACTAATACCAGATCAAGATATTTGGCTGTAAAACTCCTTTCGGGGTGATCGAGCGATTCTACTCTGATTGATCTGCCATCGACAAGAGCTAATACATGAAACTTGCCTTGTGTGTCATCTTCTATCGAATTTTCAAATTCAAGACGTCTGGTGCAGAAATACATCATATTATTTTCTCCGATCTTATATTCAGCCCATCCTTCTCCGTTTCTTAGCAGTTGAGGCTCATTTATCAGGTTTTGCTTTACCCAGTTGGTTTTCCTGTCTTTTGCCAACACCTTATCTCCATGATAGGTATGAATTGGGCGAGGATTCCCGTCCAAATCTTTACGGAGATAGTCATAAAGCTTGTATGTATAAGATCCGACAGTCAAACTTCCTATTTCGAGAACAAGCTGGTTGCGTCCCGAAGAGTGTATTGTTCCCGCAGGAATCATTACTTGCAGCCCCGGCATAGAATTTACATGATCTACATATTTCTGATAATCGACAGGTGTATTTTCTTTTTCCGATTTCTTTATTTGTGATACAAATTCTTCAGGATCTGAATCTTCTTTAAATCCAAGATATGTTTTTGCATCGTGCCCTGTAGAAACTACATAGTAGCTTTCGTCCTGACGTCCAAGTTCATTGTAATTTTTGACATTGTATTCATGCCCTGAATGTACCTGGATAGACATGTTGCCGTTGCTATGGAAAGAGTCATCATAATTGAAGCGGATAGGGAAATATCCACCGAATTTTTCTACACACTCTTTTCCCATTATAGCAGTTCCTTTTGTTTGGACAAAAGTATAGAAAGGAAATTCTATATTTTTCTCACCCGCAGCTACTACAATACTTACCTCCATTGGGATAAGATCGAAAACCCATGCACAGTTTTTCATACTATCGGGAAGATTGCGTAGCTTCTGGATATAATATCCGCCCCATACTCCTTCCAGATATACAGGCTTGCACCTCATAGGATATTGAGACAGGGAATCCATCGTCTCGAAAAGAGCTTTTGATGGTACTAAAGTCAACTTGTCGGGCTCGCTACTTGCTATGTAAAAGTCTATTGCTTTTGTATCCAAGAGCTCTTTTCTCAGAGCTTGTGTTATTTCGAAATCTACATAATAGCAACGTCTCAATATCGCTTTTATAGGTTTGGCTTCTACGTCTCCTATATTTTTGAACTCTCCCTTACGGGCCCTCAGCATTACATTTTTTGGTGTAACATCGAAGTAGCAGATGAGGTCGTACAATGGGCGTAATGTTTTAATTGTACTACCACAACCATATACAATGATTATTTCACTCTTGTTTTCATTCTTAACTGTATTTAGAGTTTTTTCAAAGATTTCTAATTTGGAACTATCTATCAAACCTTCGAAGCCTCCTTCATATAATTTCCCAAAAAGGCTTACTGGATCTTTTTCTAAATCGGTTGGTAAGTTCTCTGCAAATTGTTTGTCCAATTCTTTTGCCGATTTCAGTATGCCTGCAATATCGTATGAGGTAACTCGGACATTCTGAGTGCTTAAATTCTGAGATATAAGATTGATTACCCGGTCGAATTGTGCTCCTACATAACCATCTAAAGCAATAATTAGATTTCCTTTCGGGTTCGCCACTTGCTTCTCCTGAATTGCTTTGCTCAGACTTTTAGCTGTTTCTGTTGTTCCGCAGACAATGGAGTCTATTGTTTCTGTACTTAATTTAGGGCTGTTAATAGCTGTCGTATCATCAAAAGGATACGGATTGAACATAAAACTCATCTTTTTCTTATTTTTAGTTTAACTAATTTGTAATAATTATTGTCGTATTTCGTAGGGGGGTAACCCTTGTTGTAAATTCAGTCTTGAATAGTCTTTACATATATAATACGATGATAAATTAATCTATTTGATAATATTCGAAGCCCATTATTTCTGCGAATACGGATAGTTCTTCACGGTAATCTCCGTCTACTAAAGCAAAATGTTGTGTAGTTCCTATTTTCAATATTCTTTCGAATAGTTCTTTTACGGGGACTACGGGTTTGAAAATGCTATGTGAGTATGTTGCCAACAGGTGTTCTCCTTCGAGAGAATCGACCAAAGTAGATACAATCTTATATTTTCCGTTTGTTTCTATCAGTTGTGCCATCGTTTTTCGTCCTGCTGATATTCTGTACCATGCAAAAGGTGCTCCTGCATATTTGTATTTGGTTTTGGCAAAACGTACATCACGGGAGATAACAACATTTTTCTGAAAATCGGGATCGGTATGGTCGTTAGGGCCAGCATGACCTGCGGCAAACGTTCCTTGTTCAGCTTCTATATGGAATGGCTCTATAAAGTTGACTCTTTTCCCACTCATCAACTTTAATATATAAGTGATGAGTCCTGCACCTATATCAGCTTCGGGTACTAAAACGGATTTTAAACGTTCATATATTGCCGGATAAAAACTTGGACGATGTCCCATCAGTTCGAACATAGCAACATCTATATCGTTAAAAACCATAACGTCTATCCCAAGCCTTTCGGTAAGTTTTGCCAGAGCGATAGAGCCACGTACAGCGGCATAGAATTTTTCTTCCTCTACATCAGCCATTACAGGATGGCTCTTTTCCAACTCTTTTTTGTACGATTGTATTTCTTCGTCCGTTACGTTGTTTGTTTCTTCTACTAATGCTGTGTATGTAATAAATCGGAGCTCGGGGCCTATGCGGACAAACAGATTATACGGATCCATATAGGTAGACCACATGGCTTCGTTATAGTTGGCCAATAAGCCAACTGTGGAATTTCGTAAAATACTTCTAACTCTGGCTGCTTTTGCATACAGAAGTATCTTTTCATGAATCTCTTCCTTGGTTCCCATCACCGTGGTTAATCTCTCACGACCGATTCGGGGAATTGACCCCGATCCTTCTAATGATCCGACTAAAGTTCCGGCACAGAGATAATCAATGAAGTCATCTTCATCCAACGTGTCGTGAAAAGATACTTTGTCTACCGCCACATTGACAAAAAGGATAGGAGTATCGGGCATGTCTCTCAAAAAGCGAATCCATGCAAAATCTTCAGACCATGAAAGAAAATTAGCAATTATAAAATCCACTTTTTCGGTGAAAAACAGATGCATTGCCTTCTCCATATCCTTGTTGTCATATATAATTTCTTTATTAACAAGGTCTAACGAGCCTTCCAGAGATGCGACTATTGCTTCTACGTCTTTCAGCTTTCTTTCGTGATATGTACCGCGTGAAAGTCCGGCTCCTAAATCTTTAAATCTGGGAGAAGCAATGAGAAGTAGTCCGGCTTTAGCTCTTTCAAATTTTTTACTGTTCATTTTATTTTAAATTTATGTTTTACAACCCTCCCCAACCAAGGGATCTGTCTAAGAATAGACAGATCCCTTCAGCGGGGTGAACTTTACTAGAGTATGATCCTCTGTTAGTATAAAAAATTACTTTCCCTCATAAGTTGCAACAGGAAAAAAATCTGTCTGCTAACGAGTCTCTTAGGTTCCACTTCCTGATACTAGGAAATTACCATACTTGCATTTAATCTGATCGGGTATTACTATTTCTTTTCGTTTTTTTCATATGTATATAGATCTGACAAGACTGATACACGACTATTTGTTTACAACCATTATTTTCAGCGCTTTTTGTCGTTTTTGCTTATCATGTCAGAGTTTTTAAAAGCTCAATCTGATGTTTCTTATGTATTTCTTATTTTCATTTTATTTAGTAATAGCCTTTCGGAATAGTTTATTGATGGATTTTTTGTTTTTTTTTACTCAACTCCTTCTGCACTGTGTATTTTTGCATAATCTTTTTTGAAACGATATTTTGACGTCAAAACCAGCAGCAGTCCGCAGGCTACCCATATAATTGACAACATTGATATTCCTGTAGAAAGTCCCAATATCGGTTTCAAATACCCTAGTACGGCCGGAGCTAGAGAGCCTATCAGAAAGCCTGTCATAATCATGACACCTGAAGCAGAGGCTCGATATTTTTCAGGAATTACGCTGTAAAGGACTGTATAGGTGTTGGCATCGAAAAAAGCCCGGGCAAAACCGAATCCTGCAAAGCCAATATATATGGCTATTATTGCAGTAGAATTACTCATCAGTACAATAAATGGTGCTGCAACTAGAAGGCTTATCCCCTGCATCAGTATTCTGACAGATGCCCCCTTCTTTTGGGCCAGCTTATCGGATAATCTTCCGGCAACGAGTACCCCTACAAAGGCAAACAGATGAGTATAGAACATAGAATTGAATCCGGCAGAGGTTAAGCTCATTTCAAAATTTTCATACAGATATGTTGGCATCCATGTAAGATATCCTGTTAGTACGAATATCAATCCACTGAATCCTATTGTAAGAGCTAAAGCGCTGGGGGTGGAAAGAACCACCTTAAATCCATCGAAAAATCCGATTTTTTCTTTTGGCAAATTGGGATGTTTGGTATCCACATCTGCTTCGTCCTTTTTATCCTTTAGCCTGAATACCATAACAATAGCATGTATCACGCCAATGGCTCCAAATACATAGAATGCTTTTTGCCATCCGTAGTGCTGCCCGATATAGCCGGCTAGCAAGCCGCTGACGATGATACCTATATAATATGCAGTCTGATGAATAGACATGGCGAAAGAACGTGTGTCTTCTTTATGATAGTTAGCCAGCATGGTATAGTTTGCAGGCCCGAAAAAAGCTTCGCCGCCACCGGTCGCCAGACTTCGTGTTACGATTAGCATAATTATACCTGAACTTAGCCCTGTCAGCATTGTTGCTAAGCTCCAAAAAAGAACACTCAATGTGAGTATCCACTTTTTACTGAATCTGTCGCCTACGTATCCCGCAACAGGGACTAAAAGTGCATATATAAAATTGAATATGGTAGCAATTATACCTATTTGGAAGTCAGATAAAACCAGGTCTTCCTTCATTAGAGGCAAAACAACATTGAATACTTGTCTGTCTGCTTGATTCAGAAGATATGCAAACCATAGCAGTCCAAGTACTTCCCATTTGTAATTCTTAATTTTAGTCATTTGATGATTTCTGTTAATTATGTATTACAGTTGGATATCTTCAATGAATTCTTCTCCAAAAGGATTTGTTGCTTTTATTGTTACTGTTGTGGTTGTGGCAGATGGCACTCCTGTGAAAATATGATCTGTAGGACTAGCTCCTATCCAGGTTCTACCGGGAGGAAACGCAGTATCTCCTTCTGCACCGAAATATTCAAATGATATAGGATCGTAAGTTCTGCTTGTATATCGTGGCATTTCTTTAAATGTCCCTCCGTTTTCAGACCATTCTACCTTCCAATGTATATCCCAATCCCATACATTTACCAGTAACTCCTGACTCGGACGTATGAGCTCAGATTCTCGTTTTCCGGGTTTAAAGACAGAGAACTGTTTCTTCGGAAATTCATAAGATCTGTATTTCCATTTTACATTAGTGCCGTTTATTTCAAAAATCTTATATCCCAGATATGCACCATCAGGGCAAACCGGTCCTTCCCACCAGCCACCACATGCTGCTCCTATTATGTGATCCGTTATATTTGTCTGATCTGCCATTACCGAGTTGTAATGTGTATGTCCTGTTATGATATGGACATTCTTATACCCATCGAGGAGAGCATATAGAGCACTACTGTTTCCATAATTACTTTTATATCTCGATTTTGTAGGGCTATGTGTCATTAAGATTAGCACATGGTCTTTTGGTACAAATTCCAAATCTTTCTTTATCCAGTCTAATTGCTCTTGTGTTATAAATACAGAATATTCTGTGTTTGGTCCTCCTGCATATAATATATTGTCGAAGATTATATAGTGAGCTTTTCCTCTGTTGAAAGAATAATATGTAGGCCCATAATGCTCTATATATGTTTTAGCAGACGGACCATCCCATTGATCTGTTGCAGGAGCATCTTTTCTTTGTAAGTGGTCATGGTTTCCGATAGAATAATAAACAGCCTGCCCTACAGCAGTAAAGTACTGCTTACTTAAATCATGCATATTGGGTGTGTCGAAAACAATATCGCCTGTCACCATCAGGTGTACGGGGTTAAAGGAACTGGAAGCAATATCAGTCTTCATAAAGTCAAGAATTGGTTTCAGCTTTTTCAGTTCGGTTTCGTTTCTTACCTGTGGATCTCCTACTGCAATGAAGTAATGCTTTTCGTCTGCCGAACTTAGTTTTATGAGTTCAAAATTTACAGCTTTTTCTCTTATGCTCGGAGTCAATTTTGTGTAGAAAATCGGTACGCTGTTTTGTACAGGAACAGTGTATCCCGAAGGAGAGGAAATATAAACATGAGTAGCAGTTTCACTGATTTTGAATGAATAGTTACCATCTTTGTCTGTTGTAGTAAAGTTTGCCCCATCTGTGACTACTACATTGGCAATACCTGTATTAGATGATTTTACAGATCCCTTTATTGTATAGTTATCACCATTATTTCCCGGTTTATTAGGTGTTTCTACTTCATCGGAACTGCTACAACCTAATAAAATGAAGATAATGAGTGAAATATTGACTAAAATTGTTTTCATAATTTAATTGATTTTGGCGGAGAATTAGTATTGGGCAGGCTGGCTATTACCCGCCCAATTCTGTAGTTTCCTAATATCCCGGATTCTGGTCCGAGTTGTCTAGGGCTTCATTATAATTTATTTCATCCAATGGAATAGGGTATAGTAATATTTTAGAATCTATTTTAATGCCATGAGCATCCATAATTGCTTGTTCGTACTTGCCCATTCTTTTCAGATCAAGGAATCTCTTGCCTTCATAGAAAGTTTCGTATCCACGTTCTTTCAATATAAGGTCAAGGAATGTGTCTTTGCTATAATTTGCCTTCTTAAAATCGACAGGAGAAGACGTGTTGGTTGCATATCCGTAGGCCCTTCTGTGTATCATGTTGAGCTTTTCTACAGCTTCGTCCGTTGGGCCATTGTTTAAGCGGCACTCAGCCTCAGAATACAATAGTAACAAGTCTGCATACCGATAGAAAGTATTATCTGTACCACAGTAATTAGTAATTGCCGCTTCATTCTTGAATTTTTTATAGAATAAAGTTGTTTTCGAGCCATTAATCACTGTTGTAGGCTTGTTAAAGTCTTTATTATAGCTGTAGAGATTAAAGTCTTTTCTTAGATCTTTGTAGTCCCATTCTTTAATGAACTTGTTCTTAACCGAATCTGTGAAAAGTCCGTTATTTCCTCTGAAATTAAGATATTTACATTTGTTGTAATGTCCCATTACAGCATACTCATTTCCATAGTTTATGTTATATTTCAGATAAAATATTTCTTCTTTGGTTCCGTTGGCATCAATGCCAAAAATTTTGTAATAATCATCAGATACGGAAATTGGAAGTAAAGAATATTTTCCTGATTTGATTACTTCCAGAGCTTTATCGCGAGCTTCTTTCCATTTTTCCATGTTGAGGTAGACATCGGCCAGTACTGTTTTGGCTGAACCAACAGTCGGTCTGCCCCACATTTTTGGGTCTCCATCTATTAAGTTCTTTTCGGCATATTCTAAATCTTCGATTATAAAATTGTAAATATTTGCTATTGGTTCTCTGGATACTCCTAGTTCCTCCATGTTTTTTTCTGTTCTTAAAGGTACGTCTCCCCAATACCGTATTAAGAAGAAGTAGCAGAATGCTCTCATAAATTTGGCTTCGGCAACAAATCCTTTTATTTCGTCTTGTGTTGCTTCTTTTGCCTTTGGCGCATACTCTATCACAAGGTTCGCATCTCTTATAGCCCGATAGATACGATTCCATACATCCGACATTCTGTTTATATTCGTATTGTCGAAACCTTGAAACTGATTGACTACTAGATACGAACCTTGAGCATATCCATAGTCGATCTGTGATTCCGGGATTGTATGTATATTTCGTCTCATACCTTGCTGCAACTGACTATAGATAGGCATGATTGCTGCATCGATCTCTTCTGCATTGTTATAAAATGTCTCTACAGCGACTCTTTTAGGCTCTTCTATTAGTTCGCACGATGAAAAACCTAGTAATACAAGTAATAGATATATTATTTTTTTCATGATAATACTTTTTTAAAATTCTAACCGGACACCGAAAGTGTATGATTTGGCACTAGGGTATGAATAGTGGTCTATTCCCTGATTTACAGAGGTAGAGCCTCCTCTACTATTTACATCCGGATCGTACCAAGGGTAGTCTGTTATTGTGAACAAGTTCTGTGCACTTACATATACCTGTGCTTTGCTAATCCATGCAGCACCGAGTTTCTTTGTTGGTATAGAGTAAGCTAGCTCGATGTTTTTAAGTCGGATATAAGATCCATTATATACAAATCTGTCTGAGACTACATATGTATTCTTATTTGATATTTTAGGATACTTGGCATTGGGTGTTTCTGGTGTCCAATGGTTGTAAAGTACTTCCTTAAATGTGTTTAGTCCCCATCCGTAGTCATAGTTTGTTGTTCCCATGCTTAGATTGTAGATATCGTTTCCTTGCACTCCTTGAAGGAAGAAACTGAAAGAAAAATCTTTATAGTCTAAGGTAGAATTGAAACTGTAAGTGAAATCCGGATTTGGATCTCCTATATATGTCTTATCCTCTTCTTTTAATCCGGCTTTTAATACATTTTCGCCGGCTTTATTCACATACAATATATTTCCGTTTTCATCGTATCCATTTTCTTTATACCCATAAAATATACCGAAAGGTTGGCCTTCTCTTATCAGATTTATATAATCTCCCATCCACGATAATGAGTACCATGTGCCGGGAATGTCCTGATGTCCTGAAAGTTCTTTTACTTTGTTTTTGTTGAATGATATGTTGCCCGATATGTTCCATTTAAAATCTTTAGAATTTATGGCAAATGCATCGATTTGAAACTCAAATCCTTGATTTTTTATTTTTCCTATATTTTTGACCGTGCTGCCATAACCCGCAGACGGAGGAAGCTGAACATTGTTCAATAGGTCTTTAGTATTCTTTACATAATAGTCGGCTGTGACTTGTATTCTGTGATCGAATAGGCCTAAGTCTATTCCGACATTCGTTTGTGCGGTCGATTCCCATTTCAGGCTGCCGGGATAATTGTCTTTCGGGTCAAAACCGGGATATAGTTGTTTGTTGAGCACCGCTGTTCCCGAAGCCAGATAGTTTATAGTTTGGTACGGGGAGATTGAAGTATTCCCTGTTACTCCATATCCGGCTCTGAGTTTCAAATTGGAAACGAATTTGAGATTTTTCATAAAGTTCTCATTCGAAACTCTCCATGCAAGTGCTGCTGAAGGAAATGTTCCCCACTTCTGGCCTTCCGAATATCTGGAAGAGCCATCTCTTCTTATGCTGAAAGTTGCTAAATATTTGCTGTCATAGGAATAATTGAAGCGTCCCAAAAATGATAATATTTGCCATTTACTATAGTCAGAAGATGGTACTCCCGGTGTTGTAGCGGCACCTATATCGTAAGATTCAAGTATGTCATGTATGTATCCGTCGCCTGTTGTGCTGAATGGCTTATAGGTCATTTGTTCGTAAGTGGTTCCTGCCATAGCAGATATACTATGTAAGCCTATCGTCTTGTTGTAAGATATAGTATTATTCGTACTTAGCTCGAGAGTATTGCTTACTTCAATACCAGCAGAGCCTGTCGATTCCGGGTATTTTCTGGTATCATATCTGTCCCATCTGTATTCACTGTTTTGTATATTGGCCGCAGTTACTATAGATATATCCTGTATTGGTTTGATGGTAAGGCTCAGATTGGTCATAACTCTGTTTCTAAACCACTGTCTGTTTTTCTCATTCAGATATGCTACGGGATTTACAAACCCGGTTGCACTAAACGGATAATCTTCATCTAGTCTGTGATATGAGCCATCATCGTTGTATGGGCCTACTGTTGGTGGTGCTGCTATGGCTGAATGTAATATGCTATTTCCGCGTTGCCCTCCTACTGTAGTTTTTGTTTTGGTAGTAGCTCTACTTAATATAGTGTTTACCGATACGCTGAATATTTTATTTATTTCGTGGTCTATACCTGTACGAAGTGTTATTCTGTCGTAGTCGGTATTGCGTAAGATTCCTAGTTGATCGAAGAAGCTCGCTCCTATCGAAAATTTAGTTTTGTCATTACCTCCACTGATATTTACAGAGTGTTCGTGCAGTGGGGCACTTCTGTATACCAGATCTTGCCAGTCTGTTCCTGTTCCTGCATTTGTTATATCTGTTTCGGAAAAATATTTTGTACCAAAGTCATTTTCTTGTTGAATATTCATCAGTTGCATATATTCGCTTGCATTCAGCATATCAAACTTTTTAATGATTTTTTGAATACTCAAACGACCTTCATAAGTGACCTTTGTTCTTCCGGCTTTACCCTTCTTTGTTGTTACAATGACAACGCCATTGGCTCCACGTGCTCCAAAGATTGCTGTCGCAGACGCATCTTTTAAGACGTCTATGGTTTCAATATCTGCCAGGTTGAGCATGTTAGCATTTGATAGAGGAAAACCATCAACCACCCATAGAGGTTCGTTATCTCCCATTATAGAGTTGTTTCCTCTGATGCGAATTTGAACAGTTCCTCCGGGTGTTCCTGTATTTTGCTGTACAACGACTCCGGCTGTGCGTCCTTGCAGAGCCTGACTTATTGTTGAGCTTGGTATTTCTCTCATTTTGTCACCGGAGATGGAAGATACAGATCCGGTAAGATCGCTTTTTTTCATAGTTCCATATCCTACTGCAACAAATTCGTCGAGAACAATAGATTCTTCTTTCAGAGTAATATCAATACGGCTTCTTCCCTCTATTTTTATTTCTTGTTTTTCTATTCCTACATAAGAAATTTCAAGAGTTCCGTTAGCAGGTACATTCCTTAATATGTAATTTCCTTCAACGTCTGTGGTTGTACCGTTGTGTGTTCCTTTTAGTAGGACGGTGGCTCCGATGACGGTTTCTCCTGAAGTAAATTTTACATTTCCAGTTAAGTTCAGATTTTGGGCAATTAGATTTATGCTGCCTGTCAAGACAAACATGAGAATCAAAACAGCTCGAAATTTACACGAAAACTGCTTCGTCTTTTTGGATAGTGTAAGATGCTTTTCCATTTAAAGTTAGTTGTAAATTAACGAATAAGTAATTTTCATAATTAAAAAATTGGTTGTAATCCTTATATATCGCGCTTTTTATCCATTTTTATTACAGCACATAAGTGTGGTGTACTGTAGTGTGGTGTAAACTTATTCAAATAATTTCTATGTACCAAATAATTGACGCTAAAAATTAGGTTCTTAACAATTAATTAATACGCAGTAAGAATGGAAGATACCATATAAACGCTTTATACAGCGGGTATATAGTGCAGAAATAAAGGGTGTGGAAGGTGTTTGTAAATATCAAATGAACGAGACAAAGAAATTGTCTGTCTGATATTATATTCTACCGGTCGGGACTTTGATTTGGAGTCTGGTCTTTAATAGAGACTGAAACATTCTTAGAGAAAAATAAGAACAATGTTTTTTCAAAAAGTATTTCTTTTTATTAGATTAAAGTCACATTTTATTTTCTTAAAATCTTTTTCTACAATCATTTTTGCGCTTAAAGCTCCCATCATCTCAAAATCGGTAGATAAAACTGTCAGCCCATTTAAAATTATTTCATTGATTGGAGACTCATTGTATGAGATTAGGCCTATATCTTTTCCTATCTCACAGTTTTTTGCCTGGGCTATTTTTACAAGATCTATAAGTTCAGTGTCTAATTGGCCGTTGAGAATTAGATATATTTCCTGCTTTGCTATAATGTCGGAACTCAGCTTGGTGTGAATTTTATAATCTATCTGGTATTCTTTGCAAAATCGTTCGATTCCTTTTTTTATATACTGAGCATATAAGCTGCCTTTGGTAGATAATATATTTAGTTTATTAAACTTTTTTATTTCGGCCAGCCCCTGACTAAGTCCATCGTATACATCATTTTCGAAATCTTGGTATACACAGCCAAAATTTCCGCTCAGATTGTCCACATGTCTGTCCAAAATGATCAGTTTATTACTGGATATTCGTTTTAAGCTCTGTAACAGACGCGACTGTATCTTTGGTGTTAGAGGAAAGTGAGGTGCTATAATATAATAGTCAAAATCGTCTAGGTTTTCATCTATAAAGTGTTCAAATAAAGCTATATCCTGATTATGTAATCGTATAGTCATCTCAACACTATTGCCTATATTGGAAGCAAATGAGCTGAATAGCACTTGTTTATAGGTGCTTATCTTGTCGAATAAGATCAGAATCTTAGTTTTCCGGTCTTTCTTCGCAAAAAAGAATCCTTTACCCTGTACTGGCTCAATAGTTCCTTCTTCTTTCAGATGCAGATATGCTTTCTTTACAGTCTCTTTTGATATATCCAGTTCTTTTGCGAGTTCGTTTAATGAAGGCAGACTATCTCCAGGCTTATAGATATTGCTATCTATAAGAGAATATATCGACTGCATCAGTTGTTTATATATCGGAGTTTTAGAGTCTTTAGATATCAGAATCTCGCTGTGCATAAGATTGTAATGTTATACTAAATTTGTGAAAAAATATATCATTATATTACATTCAAAGGTAGTCTTTTTTATATTTATATTATTGCTGAATTAATATTTTGTTCGTCATTTCGTAATATACTTTTCTTCTTATATAAAGAAAGAAAAATTCTAGACAGCTGTTAGTTTTCAATATAAGAATTGTTATAAAACTTTTTTATAATATTATTCGCTTAAGTAAGGATTATACGCTGTTTCAAAACTAATAAATTTTATTAAGTAAGCAATTAAAAAATTATTCATAACTTCGGATATTCATAGATATGTTGTCGCAAATGAATGAATACTATCTAAAAATTCTGAACGAACGGAATATTAAAGCTACTGCAATACGTATCCTCATTCTGAAAACAATGTCCGGTTTTGATGCTGCATTTAGCTTGTCCGATCTGGAAATAGCTCTGGATAGTGTTGATAAATCGACTATATCAAGAACTATACATCTATTTCATGAACATCAGCTTATTCACAGCTTTGAAGATGGCTCGGGTTCAGTCAAATATTCGGTATGCAGTAGAGGCTGTACTTGTAGTGTCGATGAGCTGCATGCGCATTTCTACTGTAATTACTGCAAAAAGGCTTTTTGTCTGGAAAATATAGCTGTCCCTGCTTTTAGCCTATCGGAAGGAATGGCGGTTGAAAGTGTAAACCTGGTAATAAAAGGCTATTGTGGTAAATGTAGAAAGCCAAAACATAAACTAAAGTAGATTTAATTTAATTAGAATAGAAACGCATGTTGATATTAAAATCAATCCCTATTTTTATACTAGCCGGTTTGTGCGAAATAGGGGGAGGGTATCTGGTTTGGCTTTGCCTGAAAGAAGATAAACCTTGGTGGTATGGAGTCCTTGGTGGGCTAATACTTGCTTTTTATGGTGTAGTAGCTACTTGGCAAACTTCTAATTTTGCTCGGGTGTATGCTACCTATGGTGGTTTTTTTATAGTTATGTCGATATTGTGGGCGATGAAATTTGATGATTATTCTCCTGATAAATATGATGTTATTGGTGCTTTGATCGCTTTGTTGGGGGTCTGCATCATTTATTATTTCCCCCGAAATTAAACTGATATATTTCGCAAAACAGAAACTAAAAAGAATTTGGCTTAGTCCTTTTTCAACCTCTTTTTATACTAAAAATAAGAGAGGATATGTTGACTTTATATTCAATATATCCTCTCCTGTTATTTATATTCCTTTTAGAAAGGAGTTAATTCACTTCTACATCCCTTACACAGCGTACCGTTTCTTTCCCATCCTTGTCGTTGCCTCCAATAATAGTTCCCATGGCACTCTCAAAACGCCACCCAACGATATGAGGTTCATGTCCGGCCTGATCACAATCCTGATAGTTAGGATTACTGATCATATAGTCTCCGTAAGCAGAAAGAGGAGTGAATCCTTCCACATCACGGAGATTGAGGCCTTCATTGGCTACATATACTTTCCAATCTTGGTTTCCACTACCACCCATAGCCCAGATTAGTTGCATTTCTTTTAGGGTAGGCACACGCCAGTTGGCTCCTTTCGATGCACATAAAGTCTTAGCTTCTGTCAATGAAGCCCAGCCTGAGTTACTCATGTCTACCTCGAAGCTGCGGGAAACTTTGCTGTCTTCCAGGCTAGATGTAGTTGTCAGAGGAAACTCTTTTCTTAGAGCTTCTTCTTTTACTCCGCCATCTTTGTCTCGGCTGACAATTATAGGTTCTGTTTTAGATTTTACATATGGATATTTTTTTCCTTCCACATTGTTTTTCTTTACGATACGGACAGATGCTCCTTTCTTTTTGGCATCAGCGTAATGGAATCCATCACTTTTCTTCATAGTGGAAAGTCCCGGTAAACTGGTGTTGGGTACTATTAGCCACGCATGATCTCTGTAATAGCTGAAATTAACATTTTCGGTACTACTCCAATATGCATACTCTGACAGATTAAGGCATCCGTTATAGATGTTAATCAGCATTAATTCGCTTTTGGAAGGAAGATACCAGTCGAAGCCTTCTTCATCGGCACTTTTAGCTCCTGTTTTGTTTAGATCTAAAGCAAATTGTGCTGCAGGGAATGTCCAACGGCTGTTTGCAACTCTGCTTAGCTCGAAGGTATTGCTTAATCCATCGCTGATACTTGTTGCTTTTGTCCCCGTATCCTGATTGCTCCAATTTATTATTGCAACTTCTCCATCTAGAGTTTCATCGGTAGCCTTGACTAGAAAGTAAGACTGAGAAGGATTGTCGGTATATGATATTGTTGCAATATCATCAGGCTCGGTTTTTTTAGATTCATCAATTCCTTCTAAGGAATTGTCTGTACATGCATATACGAAAGCTATACATGGAATGATTAATAAACTTGAAATCTTCATATTTGATTATATTTATTTGTTTGATAAAACATAGTTAGGAGTTAAAGATATAGAGCCTAAAACCTCTGTCGATTTTTCTCCTGTGGCAGGCGTACTATAATCTATAATGCCAGTATATATACGTACAAAGTCGACTCTTTTGAGGTTTATGCTGCTTCCGTCAAGTCTTCTAGCCCAATCAAGATCCATCTTGTTGCTCGATGCGGTGTCTACATCTCCATCTGCGGCTACAGAAAAATCTGTTCCTCCTGCTCCTGCTTTTGCATATCCATATGAGTTAGATAGGTTGGCTGACGCGAATGTCCAGTCGATAAGTGTTCCTGTAAACTCTATCGTTTCATTCTTTATCCAAATCGGCCAATGAGAGTGTCCTGAGTGTCCACATTCAGGAGCCCACTGATTAGTGCCTTGTGCTGCATAATATATGCCAGTCTTATCATTTCCTACATAGTCTATATTGATGGCATCGGTATAATTATTAGGATTCTTATAGCTTATCTTATAATCTTTTATTGTAGACTTATCGTTGTGCCAGCTTCCATATATTTCATACCATTCGTCATCAGGAAGCCCGTTACCATTCTTATCATAAGATACCTGTACTATTCCGGGTTCTGCATTTCTCGAATTTTGGAATATTACGAAGTCATATCCTTCTTTGTTCACAATAGAATGATCGAAAGAGTAGATTACATAACCGCCCCACGCACCTAAGGATATACCTGTGCCTAATGTGTTGGCAGACTTACCTCCAACGATATTTTCACCTGAACTTTGGAGCCCCCATCCATATTCTTGTCTGACCCTATTTGTAGAATTGAAGGAATATTCGTTGATGAACTGTCCTGGAGCCGGACGATATTCAATAATTTTACTGATCCATTTAGAGGATTGATCTGTTACTTCTCGCCCCATAATAAGAGTGGATTTATTTACTTCATCTTCATATTTTCCAATAAAGTCTCCTTCTTGTTCAATTTTGATTGTTACAGGTGTTTCTGAAATAACTTTTACATTGTTTAATAAGCCTGCCGAAGTGATATTGCCGCTTACAATGTTGAGTGAGTCTACGATTGCACCTTTATTTATTTTTAATGTTTTTGTACCGACATCTGATTTTACTTCAGAATATGTTCCTGACAGCTCTGTGTCGGCTTTAGAGAGGAATATATTAAGTATTCCTTCTGTTTTTTCTTCCGGCAATGATATTATTGCTTTACCTGAATAAGAAGATTTATTATCATCTTTTATCGTAACTGTTTTTTTATTGGCTATGCCTTTCTTGAATTTTAAATTAATAGTCAGGTTTTGCATAGTAGATAGTTTTGAAGGAATCATTATGTCTCCATCGGAAGTGATTTCTTCATTTGCTTCAATGACGATTTCTTTGGTAGAGGTGCCGTTCAATGTTACTGCATAGAAATTTAATGCAGAATTAACATCATCTATTGTTTTAATGGATGATGGCAGAGTTGGGATAACTTCGTCTTTGTCACTATCAGAACAGCTTGTTGTGATAAACAGGCAAAGGACGAACAAAATAATACATTTTAAAAAGTTCATAATTAGTATAAATATTTAGATTTATTCAAAAACACAACGTCGTTGATCTTTTTGTATTTAAGATTATTTACATGATTATTTCTGTATAGTGGTGCTGATTCTATAAGAAGGGTTGATAAGGGGCAGTCCTCTTGAGAAGAGGAGAAGGTTAATTTCTCTTTTAGAGTCAATAATTGCATTTAAGCCTGAATGATTAAATTATCAAAAAAGCTTACAGGAAACTGATTGTTAAGACGAGTGTGATAAAGAATACAATTCTAAAAACACAAAAATAATTATTGGTTTATAAGAAATGTCTTTTGTCCTTTTGCTTTATTTCCCGAAAGCTTTGAAAACTAATTATTCTGGCAGGTCTTCTGACTTACTCCATCTTTGAACGTCCTTCCCATTCTTTTAGAAACAGTGGTGTTGAGATTGTTCAAAAACCTTGGTGGAGCTTACAGCAGCGGGTCTGTTCAGGATTTTCACCTGATTCCCTTTTCATCATATTTCCGTATCGGATCTATGACACCAAAACTTATTGCAAAGTTACCCAATGGGTATGTTAAATCAAAATATATTGAAATAAAGTTAACCTCTTTATACAACAAATCCTTAGTTAATCTTTAACTAAGGATTTGTCTACTTGATTAAGAAGCTACTCTTTAAATTTATTTACCTATTTATAGCTCTTTAGTTACATTTTTGTTTGATATAACGCATGATCTCATAAATCTTATTCCAAAGTTTATATCAGAAATATTGTTGCTTATAGTACCTAATGGAACTTTTCCATCAACAGCGCCGTCACTTCCTGCTCCCATCCCAATATGTTCACCTGTGTAACGCGCTAAAGTAGCTAGTGTTAGCAAAGGTACTGCTGTTTGCCCTACTGCTGTAAGGGCTGCTGTTGTAAGATAAAGGGTGTAGCTATTGCCTATTGTTGAGGTACAACTACTATATGTTCCGTCACTGGCTACACTGACCACGTTTTCTACTTTTGATGTAGTATTGTTGTATACAACAATGCGTAATGTGTTGCCTGCATTGGTACCAATCCCATTTACAATATTGTCTGCCATCCCGTTTCGGTCGTTAAATACCGTTCCTGAGAGTGAATAGTTTATTTTTACTGTAACCGGCATTATTGCAGAAGTACATCCTACAACATTGGTTGCTCGTATATAATAAGTTCCGCTTGTTGCTACTGCTGCGGGGTTACTCAAAACCGTCGTAGCCGCCGCATCCGTATAATAAGCATACTTCAGATTACTGGTACTGCCGGCCGTAACAGCTGAGGCTGTTAAATTTACAGTACCCGGGCTACATGCCTCAGGAGGGTTAGTAATAACTAGATTTGGCGTTGTATATAAAGTAGTAGAACTACTGTTGTTAGTTGTATTACTTTCGGTGCCGGCATAAGTAACATTCGCTGTATTTGTCCACGATAGTCCCTTTGTGGAAGGGGCTTTTACGCTGATTTTTATAGGAGGATATGAATAGGCCGACTTCAATGAAGTGCTTCGTGTGATGGTGTAAGAGTTGTTGTTTGAGTTTATAGTCCATCCTTCTCCTCTAATACTATCTATTGTTAAGCCTGATGGAATAACATCTGTTACAGTAACTTGTTTATTCTGCTCAGATGCGGTAGCTCCTATATTGGAAACTGTAATGGTAAACGTATTTCCTTTAACAGGATCGGCGCAATAGCTGTCCAGAGTTTTACTCACTACAAAATCTACATTGGGAGACAATACCATATTCGACACTGTCGCATAATTATTAGTGGGATCGAGATCTGTAATTCCTGATGGAATAGTGTTAATGCCAACAGAGTTTTTTATATAATTTCCTTCCGGCCGGGAGCGAACTGTTCCTACTACTGTAAAGGTTGCTTTACTGCCTTTAGCCATATTCAGAGACGTACTCCATGGGTTTGTGAAGCCAGTTGTTTTGGCTACACCCGAAGTATATCCGCTTGCTGTAGTCCCGCTATTACCTTGATTGTTGAATGTGATGGATGTTATATTAAAATCAGTTCCTAAGACTAAATTTGTTCCGTTTGTAGATTTCAATGTATCGCCTAAAAGAATACCGTTTAGCACCGCATCGTTTTCGTTAGTTACATCTACTGTATAGGTAAGCTGATCGCCCACATTTATATTTGCTTTGTCAACTTCTTTGTTTACGCGAGCATTTCCTGTGGTTGTAATATATATATTCCTAATTTCATGATAATTGAATCCTCCTCCAGTTGCCCCCGCGAAACCTAATTTTAAATTTGGTGGTGGAGGAGTAGATGTCGTGTAAGATATTATTGATTCATATACTCCAAATTTGGTCGTTTGCCAATAAACGTCTATTTTATAAAAACCGGTGCCTGTAGGGACAATTGTTATTTTTATTTTACGATAAAAATCTGCATCTTTTGGACGAGTGGATGTAACAGTATTATAATCTATCGAATTTCCGTTAAGCTTAGGGTCGGGTTGTAGTTGGTTGTGTTTTAGGTATTTGTTTGTTGTCGATGCGCTTGCTGTAGTAGGTCCTCTTAGTGTAACTGAGTTTGGTTTTAGGCTGCTAGTTCCTTCAATTCGGCCTTCTGTACTACGAGCAAAATTACCATATTCATCAAATCCTATTCCAATATAGCCTCCCGATAACCCGGTTGTCACTCCCTGCTCTGAATTTGGTGCATAACCAAGAGAGCCTCCATATCCTCCAATCTTAAAAGAGGTTGTAGCTGCATCGAATAGGAAAACACAAAAACCGTCGGCCCCATAGTAAGTAGCGTCATCAGTATCTCTCCATGATTTATATTCGAATTCCATAATTACTCCCAGAGATGAAGGAAAGGGTGTATTCACATAAGCATATCCTGATTGGTTTTTTGTTGCAGAAGTCAGCCTTAACCAACCATCATTTATCGGGTCTGCATAACCTGATGTCAGAGTTGCACTTCCTCCTGTTATGATTCCAGGGCTAGTTCCTCCTTTAAAGCTTTCGGTGACAATGAATTGAGCCTTTGCTGATAGTATAAAAAGGAGTAGTATATTAGTGATAAGAATAAGTTTACGCATATCGCATGATTATATTAGGGATCTTATCTAATAACAAATACAATGTTGATAAACGAACACTCTGTGGCTGTAGCTGTTACATCGTATGTCAATAAACCGTTGGCATTGATGCTCAGGTTGCTGAATACAGATGCATCATAATCCGTTATGTAGTAGTAGAGGTCTGTGGCAAGAGGTAGAAAATGTATAGATGTGGGCGCACCTGTACTCTTTATTTTAGGTGTTGAAAATTGTGCTTTATATAAAGCATATAAATCCAGCGTTCTTCCGGCTCCTGTAGTAGCAGTGTTAATGGATATTGAAGGCATATAAAACCATTTGGTATAACCCAGAGGAAGAGAAATCCATCTAGCTCCATCGTTGTAATAAAATCCCGGACTAACATCGTATCCATTGCCGACAGAGGTAGTCGCTGTGTTATAAACAGTCATACCTTTTATATGAGCAGATAAAGGGCTCGATGATATTATGGATGAAAGTGCTACGCGAGGAAGTAAAAGTCCTTTAGAAGATGAACCAGAACCATTTTCTTTTAAGTCTAACAAAGCATTTTGATCGGGCGCTATTCCAGATCCTATTGTCACTTGTGCTTGAAGATAGGAAAATAATCCAGTCATTACAGTAAGTATTAAACAAAAAATGACTTTTTTCATAGAGGATAAAAAATTAAATTAATATGTTTTGTGTTTTATATTTTTTGTTATTGTAGGGATAAGCTTTGTAAGTTTATACCGATTCCAGTAGTTGCCTTTTAACCTATTAGTCTTCATAAAGTTGTTTTCTACTTCCCAAACATTGATGTTATTTCATTAACTGTTACCCCATATTATTAATATATGGAGGATGAATTTTGCTATTATTTGGAGAATACGATCCTTATAGAAGGACTATATGAAGCGTAATTTATATGCATCTTCATGTTGTTTGAATAGTTGTTCCAAGCTTGACTGAATGTAGCTGTGGGCAATAAGATTTCCTTTTTCTCATACGTCTGATAATCAGATATGTTATATTGTCTTTTTTATATAGTGTTTCCCTATATGAATAGGGTGTGAGATATATTGCTGCGAAATTAATAAAAAAAACTTACTTAATAGTTTTTTGTGTATTTTTTATAGCAAAATGTCTAAATAAATATAGTTGTATTGCATATGTTTGATAGTTGGAGCTATTTTGGAAATATATGTTATAGTGATAAGTAAGATGTTTTATTATTAACTTAGACTAGCTTTATCGTGTTTTAAGATTTAAGGGACTTGTTTTTTTGTTTTTGAAATAAAACTATGTTTTAATAGCTTTATTCCTAATGTATGATGTGTTGATAAATTATGTTTAAATATTGAGTATTTTCTTGGCATAGATTTTGTTTTAGTACTCTAAAAGATCTATATGACATCTAAAATAAAAAAGAAACTGAAGACGACAATGA
The DNA here is from genome assembly GCF_001261735.1 of Dysgonomonas sp. BGC7. GTDB lineage: Bacteria > Bacteroidota > Bacteroidia > Bacteroidales > Dysgonomonadaceae > Dysgonomonas. Next base: position 47,749 of record NZ_CVRP01000009.1, read on the forward strand.
TAATTACACTATCTATTCTGGGTATACTTGCTATTGCTATAATTGTATTTCTGAATCAGGCTAACTTTGGTAGTACACCTACCGGAGAGCGAAAAGAAAGAGTACAGAATTCACCTAATTATCGTGATGGAAAGTTTCAGAACCTGAGTGAAACTCCTCAGCTCACAGGAGACAAAGGAATGATGGGTATGATGTATGATTTCCTCTTTGGAGATTATAAGCGAGTGACGCCGATAGGAGAAATTCCTTCTGTAAAAACAGATTTATTAAGCCTTGATCGCAAGCAGGATATGCTTGTTTGGTTTGGACATTCATCATACTTTATACAGATAGATGGTAAACGAATATTGGTAGACCCTGTACTTGATGGAGCTGCTTCGCCTGTTTCGTTTGTAAATAAGCCTTTCAAGGGTAGTGATCTGTATAAGACATCAGATATTCCTGATGTAGATTATCTTTTCATTTCTCACGATCATTGGGATCATCTTGATTACGGAAGTGTGATGGCGTTGAAAGACAAGGTTGGTAAAATAGTCTGTGGTCTTGGAGTTGGTGAGCATTTCGAGAAATGGGGCTTCGATAAAAGTAAAATTATAGAGTTGGATTGGGAGGAAAATGCTGCGTTAGAAGATAACTTTATGGTTTATTGTTTGCCTTCGCGCCACTTTTCGGGAAGAGGGTTATCTCCAAATCAATCTTTGTGGGCATCATTCTTATTACAAGCGCCTTCTATGAAAATATATATTGGAGGAGATAGTGGATATGATACGCATTTTGAGCGAATAGGCACACAATTTGATGAGATAGATCTGGCAATTCTTGAAAATGGACAATATGGGTCGGGGTGGAAGTTTATACACATGATGCCTGATCAGGTAGTACAAGCTGTTAAAGACTTAAATGCGAAAATATTGCTGCCTGTGCATTCTTCTAAGTTCAAATTGGCTAATCATCCGTGGGATGAACCTTTGATAGAAGTTACCCGAATAGCAGAAGAGAAGAATCAGCAGACAATTACTCCAATGATTGGAGAAGTAGTGAACCTAAAAGATAACACACAAGTTTTTTCTAAGTGGTGGGTAGGAATTGAATAACTCTCTTTTTTTCTATAATTATTATCTTTGAAATGAAAATAATATCTGTACGAGAACAACCTGAATATAAAGACCAAATCATTGCTTTCTTGCAAAAAAGCTGGTCTCAGGTCTCTCCTGAAATATATAGAGACTGTCTTGAGCATTGTATTGACGCTACAAGCCCTCTTCCGCAATGGTATGTTTTGGAAGCTGATGGTCAATTTATTGGTTGTGCAGGGCTGATAACAAATGATTTCATCAGTCGAATGGATTTGTATCCTTGGCTGGCTGCACTTTTTATTGATGAGCAATTCAGAGGAAATTCGTATGCTCAGTTGCTTGTCGAGAAAGCAAAAGAAGATGCAACGGATGCAGGATTTAAAAGCTGTATTTATGTACAAACCATATTGGATATTACGAAAAATACGGGTGGTCGTATATTGGAGACGGTTATCATCCTTGGGAGGAACATTCGAGAATTTATGAGATATCTCTATAAATAAAAAGCTGAATAACCTTATGCTATTCAGCTTTTTTATTTACCTCTTACAACGGCTTTACCGGAATACATATATCTACAATGAATCTGTGTTCAGGATGCTCGTTGTAGTCGTTGTGATACAATTCGTAAGTGGAGCCATCTCCAGGTTGATAACCGCTTTCGGTCAACCATAGACACATAGTATTCCATGCTTGTTCAAATTCGGTTTCTTTTATTTCGAAATGTCCGACAGCATACTTCCCGGCGGGAATGGTTGATTTGCCAATCTCTCCTTCTACTTTTACATCTTCTTCTACCGTGAGACTGGCATCCTGACGTACCTTCTCAACTCCTGTGATTGCCGGGTCGTCATGATAGACAGTTACTGTCTTGGTAGTAGAGGTTACAAGGCCTCTCGGTGCAGCCCATCTAAATAGTTTTTCGTAAGCCTGCCCTATCATATTGAATGCACCCATATGGCGACAATAGATAAGTTTTAATTCAGGCATTTGTTTGATTTCAATTTTTGTGTCCATAATTATTATTTCATTTAGTTCGACACTGCAAATTTGATCATTTATGTGTTGTACATTTTTACCGATTTTGCTAATCGGTTTGCAATTCTTGCTGTATCTTATTCCATTTTTGATGTATATGGCTTTACTTAATTGACGAAATTCTTTTGCACTTACTCCAAAGAATGATTTGAATGCTCTGCTGAATGATGAGATGTTGATAAAGCCGCATTGGAAGGCAATCTCACTAATAGATGTTTTTGGTCTGTCCTGTAATAATACAGCTGCCCTTTCCAACTTGATACGTGATACAAAATTGTTAGGCGTCTCACCTGTAATGAATGTAAAGATTCTGTGAAAGTGATATGGTGAGAATGAGGCAATATCGGCCATCATAGATAAATCAATAGTCTTATCCAGATTCTGACCGATATAATCCATTACCCTATTGATGCGAGCTGTATATTCCTGTTTGCTTAAATCCTTATAATCCATAATAATACAAATTTACAAATATACAGTATATCTAAATATCTGTCTTTGCATATCTTGCGGATATAGATATTTAATTGTTGTAAAAATATGGGAAAAGAAAAACCGTGAGCTATAATGTCTTACCTTTGCAAAATGAGAACAGAAAGCCAACAAACAAAAATATTATCGAATCTTGCTATTGATAGCCTGAATGAGATGCAAATAGCGGCTCAGGATGCTATAACAAAAGAACAAAATGTATTATTATTATCTCCGACAGGTTCAGGGAAGACACTTGCTTTTCTTCTTCCTATTCTTCAACTATTGGATAATAATATAACAAAAGTGCAATGTCTGATAGTTGTGCCATCGAGAGAACTCGCTCTTCAGATAGAGCAGGTTTGGAAAAAGATGGGAACCGGATTCAAAGTAAATGTTTGCTATGGCGGGCATGCTATTGAGACCGAACTTAAAAATTTAAGTAATCCTCCTGCTTTGCTTATCGGAACGCCCGGACGACTGACCGATCATCTGGAGAGGAAATCATTTGATACAAGTGCCATTAAAACATTGGTGTTAGATGAATTTGATAAATCCTTACAGTTGGGCTTCCAGGATGAAATGAATACTATCATCGGTCAATTACCAAACTTGCAGAAAAGAGTTCTGCTTTCGGCTACGTCCGATGTAGAAATACCTGATTTTGTGAAATTGAAATCGCCGGTGACGCTTGATTATATCGAAGAAGAAAGAAATGACACTCTTGCTGTTAAGCTCGTTTTATCTCCCGAAAAAGATAAAATTGAATCTTTATTTTTTCTTATATGCTCTTTAAATTCTGAACCGGCTCTTATTTTCTGTAATCACAGAGAGGTTACTGAAAGAATCAGTGATTTGCTGAATAAGAAAGGAATACAAACAGGCTACTATCATGGAGGCATGGATCAGGATGACAGAGAAAGGGTTCTTGTTCAGTTTAGAAATGGTAGTTTAAACTATTTAGTAACAACAGATTTGGCGGCAAGAGGTTTGGATATTCCTGAAATGAATCATGTGATACATTATCATCTTCCTGCTAAAGAGAGTGAATTTACTCATCGTAATGGGCGTACCGCCCGTATGCATGCTTCAGGAACAGCGTATATTATACAATTCAAAGAAGAAAAAGCACCGGATTACATTACAGATGGTTTAGATATTTTACGGGTTCCAATAGGAAAGCCATTACCCAATCGTCCCGAATATCAGACAATATATGTAAGCGGAGGTAAGAAAAATAAATTGAATAAGAGTGATATTGTTGGTTTCTTTTTGCAAAAAGGAAAACTCGATAAATTTGATTTAGGGCTAATCGAAGTCAAGGATTTTATCTCTTTTGTGGCTGTTCGCTCATCTGTTGTGAAAAACCTTCTCGGTAATATAAAAGATGAAAAGATGAAGGGTAAAAAGTATAAGATAGAGTTAGCAAGAAATGTAATAAAAAGAGTTGATTGATGATGATACAATCAACCCCTTTATTTAATTTCTATAATTATTAGAAAAGATACAATTTTCTACAATAGTACCTTATAGCATTACAATTCCTTCGATAGCTGCTGCTTGCCGATAGTAGATTACAATATCATCAGCATCATTTACCGGAACTTTTACTGTTACGCTCGTATATTTTCCATTCTTGCTGTCGCGGCTGGAAATACTTGGATTTGCACTGCTAAATATAGAATGTAATTTAGCAATTATACTCTGTTCTGCCGGAACAATATATTTAAACATATAGTCTGAAGGAAACGAATGTGTTTCTTCCAGTCTTTGCTTAAATCTCAGATAGAAATCATCAGTATGCTGATTCCTATCGTTTTCTAATACTTTAATTTTATCATTCATACCCGTTCTAAAACAAAGACCATACCAATAAGATAAATATGCCAAACCGACAGATATCTTAATATTTTTATGGTGGTGAAAATATAAAAGGAGATGCCAAAAAGCACCTCCTTTTACTTAAAAGTATATTTCTTAACTTATCTTATTCGGTTCTGCAACATTCGGTTTGTTATAATACAGTCTTTAGATCGACAGAATGGTAATATAATATCTCCGTTAGCATTGATAAGAGATGATGATATACAGAAGTCATTCATATCCGTATCGAATGTGTATCCGATGGTTAAATCAACTATAGCTTGCTCTTCCGGGTCGAAAGGAGGTGTTAGAATATTTCCATCCCAGTCTATAGCATTTCCATTTTCATCTGTTTCTCCAATCAGCCCGCTTTTTAGAGGGGCTTTTATCTTGAAGCTTATCGTAGACTCGCTTCCTCCCGGTAACGTAAACCCTTCTATATAGAATAATCCCGGTAACCTTGTGCCTCCATCTGTTTCGAAACTAGGATTGTTACCAATTCCCGATATACTTGAAGAAAGGCTGTTGTTTATATATTCAAATTCTTCGTTATAGTCGATATCCAATATCATATCCGTTACGTTATCCGGATTCGGATTATTGACTTTTAAAGTAACAAGAATTTCATTTGATGGCCCATAACAATCGCTACTCTTCTCTATTTTAATCGTTACTGCTTTCAGTCTTGCTCCTCCATCTTTTACATAAGTCAAAGATTTAAATCCGTCACCTCTATAAAAGTCGGCACTAGGTAAAGGATCTATCTCAACAGGTATATTGTTTTGTATAATTGAAGTCCTTAACCATGCCTGATTTTCATACGACTTATCGACAATTATTTCATCATCAATGAATTTAGCCTGAGCAGTAAATATAAATGGTTCGGAACTTCCGGGTACAGTCATATTGTCAATCTGAAGAATTCTTTTATCTCCGGCTACGAGATAGTCTGAGACTGTCAAACTAAAGTTAGCATCTCCTTTGGCTATATCTGAGAGGGCAACGAGTTCCGGATCCCAATATAAATACTCTGGTAGTGTATCTGAGATTGCTACTCCTTTTCGGTCACAGTTTGCACTATATATGCGAAATACATAATCTACAACAGGAGCTGGTCCGCAGTACACAACCGTGTCTGTAGCTTGTTTGGAGAATGCTATTCCTGCTTCATTGTAGGGAGGAATAGGAGCGGGACATGAAAACTCAAAAGGACTGATACCTATGGTCTGAGATCCTGTTGTAGCTCCAATGGCTTTCTCTTTTATAACTATTTTTTCTACAGGAAAATCGAATGCTACATTCAGCTTACCTCTGTTGTTAGTATAAGAAGAAGTAGGTGTTCTTTTTGCCTGAGCTACATTGCCTGAAATTGAGAATGAACTTCTGTTGGATGCTTCTGTCAATTTTGGCATTACTACTCCTGATTCACATAACCCATAAACCTCAATTTGTTTGTATCTGCGTCCTTCTCTGTCTAGATTGAAAATCTGGAATTTAGAAGCTGCTGCAACATTCGGAGTTATTTCTGTAATTTGTTCTGCCAAAGCATCTCTTCTTCGTGACAATCGCAAAGAATACTGAGATGAATTTCTTGGATATCTGCTATACCATGTAATAGAAGGGTTTACATCTGTTTTTACATTTACAGTAAAATTAGTATTATTACCACTTCCGTCATCTCCAAGATCAAATAGTTTTTCTTTCATACCACGAGGATTCCATGTCTGTGTGGTAAATGATATTTTTTTAGTTCCTTCAAAATCGCATGCTTCACAAGCTCCCGGAAGGGCTTTTACTCCCAAAGAAAAGTAAGTGAACTCTGACGAGAATGTGAAATTTATAGATTGCTGTTGTTCATCTTTTAGATATGATGATGGAATTGCTAAGTCCCAGTTGTTGCTTGTCAGTTTGCTTGGATCATCGGCTACTAATAATATTATCTGATATCCCGGAGATACATAATATCCAAAATCACCTTGTCGAATACGAATAGATACATCTACTTTGTCCAGATTGTTGGTCTTTTTGACCATCCATATCTTGTCTGTTTTTGAATCGACAGAGCCACATAGAACTTCTTTTTCGGCATCAGTGAAACTATATATATTATTGTTTCCGTTATTTCCCCATATTAATGCACTCAGGTCTTCCGGTAATAGAGATTTATCTCCCTGTCCTGTAGTACCTTCTTTGTGATTGCGTAGCATCATAGTTATAATAGTTCCTTCGTCTGTAGAACGAGCGACATTGTTATATAGATCTGAAGTTTCATCATTAACCAATGCTGCTACATTATTGTGATAACTACTATATGGGGCTATATTTCCATTCCAAAGAGAGGAGCCATCAGAGAATTTATAATTATATACAGTAGGCATTCTAAGGGTTACTGCATACTTCAATGCCAGATAAGAATAAATTTTATCCTTTTCTGTGTCTGTCAATACTTTCTCGTAGAAAATGGATTGTGCCATAACTCCCTGCATTTGGTAACTAGCACCGGAACCTCCTCCTAATACTCCTACTCCGGACATTCTAGAACCATTACCTATTGCATTGTCTACGAGGGTCTCGCTAAGACCGTTAGATTCGAAGCGAATTTGTTTTGTTGTTCGATTTACAGCCTGAATATTAATGGAAGTGGCACCGGGTTTGAACAAAGGTAACGCTCCCTGAACAGAGCCGGCTCCTCCGGTTTCCCATAAGCGTCCACGTACACCATTGTCATATCCTCTCATGCCAAATACCGGACGACGTGCCGAACTGCCTGATATCTTGGAGCCAAAGGACATGAAATAAGACCTGTTGGCTTTGATAAAGTCATTGAATATAACGTGAAATACAGTATAACCCATAGGTGAGTTAACAGATGCAGGCCCTTTGTTTGTTGACAAATATTCTCCTTGTACACGGTAATCTACCGCAGGATAGAAGTTTGTATGTACAGAAGCCGTGTCATATCCTGGTATCTTATTTTCTGTATTTACCGCCTGAAATGAATATTGAGTATTACTAATCTGGCTTTTATCTTTCCATGCAGCTACATTTCCATTATTGATATTTATAAAATCCTTATCTCCCGCATCAAGCCACATTCTCAATCCGTCAATAACTCCTCCCGGCCCTTTTGCAAAATAGGCAAAACTTATATACTGTCCATCTTTGAGAGTTAGCTGAATATTGCCTTCTTTGGGGTCTATTTTATAGATTCTTGTATTTGTCGGTTGAAAGGTCGGGTCATTATCAGAGATCAATACATATTTTCCGGGTGCATTTATGTTTAGGGTAAAAGTTGATGTATTTGTTAATTGCACTTTCCATACATTTTTATCTCTAAAATTGACATCTTCATCTAGGGTTCCTTCTAAAAATATAGGATTGTCCTCGGCTTTATAACGATAATCTGTTAATCCACTTAAGCCATTCGACCCGAACATGATATATGTATCGTCTGAGATTGTACCAGTATTATCAATATTTAATTCAGTCAGATTATCTCCTACATAGGCTGTAAATACAGGTGAGCTGCTACTTGTAGATTGCTTTACGTAGAGAGCCGATGGGTTGTCCCGTCCCAGACCAAATATGTGGTTTTTGTAACCATCGTTCTTACTATCTGTACCATTCCATACCTTTATTCCTTTCGATGTTATATAGTCTTGTCCATCTAAAGAAATACCATATTTTACTGCCAGATATGTATGTATTTTTTGGATATCTTCACTTTGCATAGTTGCCCCTTGAGCTCCACTATATACTATAATCTCTTGCACATGCCCAAAAAATGGACTGTCGGAATAAGTTGTAGATCTTGAATTACCTATTACTGCCGGAAATGAGCCGTTGGTCATAGCTCGGGCGGCAATAGTATTCTTAATCCCATTCATATATTGCTCCTGCATTACAGATGTATTGTTGGGTCTGATAATAGAGCCAATTGCAGCTTTCATTCCTTCTGCGGAGTGCTTTGTATAAGTTGTCGCAGTCGAAGTCTCCATTGCTACTACCGGAGAGTTTCCTGTAGCACGTGTAAGATTCCATCCATGGTTATTCGATCCGGCTGCATTTCCATTAAGAGTAAAGACTACACCTCTAAGGTCTGTACCATTACTTGGTAAGCTGTTACTGCCTGCCCCAGCTATTTCGGGATCAACCTCCGAAACCCAAAATGTATAATAAGATTTAGATGCGTCTACAGTAAAATTACTTTCGGATATCAGCTTTCTTTGTCTGTCTGCTGTTACCAGATCGGGCTCATCATCACTGGTGCTTGTGGATGATAAATCCTGATAGAAATCTACAGCAGGATTGAAATTCAGACCTTCGTAGCTTATCTTAGGAACAGAAACTGTTCCGCTCTGTATAAAGTTTCGATCATTGCCCGATAAGTCTGTCCAACTGGTTATATTATTCTCATTAGCGGGTAAGCTAGCGGATTTTCCATTTAAGAAATCAGAAGAAAGCCATAATTCCAGATTAGATTTAAATCCACCCGGAACACCTTCAAAAAAGGCGAAACTAATATATTCTCCATTGTTGACCTCGATAGACGCAATATGTGTGGTTGGATCTACAGTGTAAATCCTTGTATTTGAAGGAGAAAAATTAGTATCTCCGCAAACCAATACGTACATCGCATCTACTACTAATTTTACATTAGTGAAATTTGTTCTCGAAACTCCTGTCTGAGCCTTGTAGGTCAATCCTTTTCTTTGATTTATCTCTTTGTCTAGTAGGTTTCCCGGAAGGTCCCCCCCTAGGAATGGTTCTCCCGGCTCATATTTATAAGGAATAAACTGCTTACTTAAATTAGATCCTAGAAGCAGAAAATCTTTATCATTTAATAAATTGCTTGTGTTATTTGCATTCAAGTTAGCCAATTGATCTCCCACAAACATTATAAGTTGACTATTATCGGCACTCACCGATTGCTTTTGGTACAACCCTGTAGCATCATCTCTCCCGATGCCTAAAATGTCATTGTTAAATGATGGAGTTACAGTTTTGTTCCATATAATATTTCCGTCAGAACTGGTATAATTGAATGTGCTGCCAATGGTTATTCCGTATTTTATGGCCAAGTATGATTGAACCTTGTTTAACTCTGTGAGATCAATAGCAGAGTTTCCTGAAGCAGAAAGAACTATTATTTCCTGCACTTCACCAAAGAAAGGCTCTGTAGATGTTAGAGTAGAATTACCTATTACAGCCTGAGCATTTCCTTGTGCTCCCAAATAGTTTGCTGCTATTGCTGTCGTTCTGGCTATACCATCGTGATATTGTGCTTGTGTTCTTGTGGCGGCAGCACCTCCATTTTGCCTGTAAGAGATCCCTAAGCCGTAATTTTTACCAATACCTTGATGAACATAGTTTGTTGTTCTGGTTTCGTGCCAGATCTGATTTGTTCCGCTCCACCCCTGATTGTCTCCTGTGCTTTGATTGAAAGAGAAAACTGTAGAATAGCCCGAGCTGCCTGTGGCTAATTTGCTGATCCAGAATGTGTAATATGCTTTTCCATCCGCTCTGCTTGCCGGAAAATTTGATTCGGAAATCAATTTTCTAGATTCGTTTCTTCGAGCAGATTCTGTTGAACTATAAAATTCAATAGATGGATAATAGTTCATACCTCCGTATTTGAATCGAGGCAGAGTGTTGTAATCGGCATTAGTCTGAGCATTTTGTTTAAAATTCCTTCCGTTAGAAGATCTGTCGAGCCAAGTAGCAATATCTGCTCCATTAGCAGGCAGGGCGGAACCTTGTACTTTGTCGGCTGATAACCATAACTCGACATTAAGGTTTGTACCTCCTGGTGTTTGTGCTTTTAATTTAGAATTGGAAAACATCAAAAAAGATATTATGACCAAATAATAAAGTATAAAGCTTTTGTTATATATCTTCATTGCTTTGTTATTAAAGTTGTACTACTGATTATTCTAAGACAAATAATCTTCTTGTATTTTGTTAATCTGTAATATAAGTATTCTGCTTATTTCCTTATCTTAATACAAATACAACATTGATATATGAGCAGTCTGTAGCAGCACCTATTACTTTATATTTCATAACACCAGTATTCGAAATTTCATCTATTTCGAATACATCTTTTGAGTAGTAGGTTATATAATAATATAAATCTGCGGCTTGTGGTATATAAGGAACTATCGAAGGAGCCTGATTGCTTGCTTTAAAGGTAGTGGGATCTTCTCCGGTAAACTGAGCTTTATATCTTTCGTACAGATTAATATATTCCCAATCTGTGGAAACAGATCCTGTAGGAATAGAAACAGATGGCATGTAAAACCAATTGGTATATCCCATATAGAGACGTTCCCATTTGGTACCATCATTATAATATAATCCGGGAGAAACACGAATGTTCATGTCAATCAAAGGATCATAAGCTGTTGTTGCAGTATTGTATACAATCATACCTTCTACATGATTTATCATTGGATCAGGTTTGTCTGTAGATACCAAAGCTACACGAGGAAATAAGAGGCCTTTTCTAGATGAACCGTTGGCCTCTTCTTTAAGATCAAGAAGCGCATCGCTATGGGGGCTATTGCTTGAGCCAATAGTGACTTGGGCCTCTGATTTAGCTGCGAAAATAGCAGCAAATAGAAATAATAGAATTAATTTTCTCATTGTAATTAAAGTTTAGTTTGTAGTAGTCTTATTTTTTATGGTTAAAAACAATGTCTCAAATATTTATTTACTAATTTCACAATTGGTAAATAAAAAATGAACCAAAAAAGACAAATAGTAAAGACAATAAATTTGTTTGTATTCATACTTTTTGAGACATTGTTTTAAAAATTAATTATGTACGCCTATAGGTATAGTGTGTACCATATCTAACATTAAATAAGTTGTAAGAATTATTGAAATTTAAGTGAATAATATTTGCAATTGTTTTGAGGGCATTTTTTGCAAATATTAAATATTCGATCTCCTTTAAGAATATTTGGTATATTGAAATATTGGAAAAGAGAAAAAAAATGCTATGCTCTCTCTCTCTCTCTCTCTCTCTCTCTCTCTCTCTCTCTCTCTCTCTAAGAAAATAGAGATAACTCCCAAATTATTAGAATGAAAAATATACTCAAAAAATGTAGTTTTTTGCTTAAGATTCATATTACACCTCCCAATATTATCGCTTTGTCTTGCTTCGTTCTGTTCTGCAAATGTAACAACTATATTCTATAATTAAAAAAATAAATGAAATTTAACTTAAAAACAGGAAGATTCTGATTTTAAATTCTTTAATTTAAAATTAAGCTGTAAAATAATAATGTACCTATTGGCTGGAGTTTTGGTTTTAATACAAGCTTATTTATAAATGAGAGATTCTGCATAAGGTCTATTATTGAAACCATATTTTACTAAAAGTATACAGAGTAAATCTTTCTCTGATTATCGCAACTAACAAATATATAGGGGCAGCTTAGAACAGTTGATAAAAGCCTTCCTACACTTGTTCTTTTTCGATCTACTATATATCTTTGTTCTCTAATAGCATTCTTTTATAGATATAATAATGCAGACTAGCGAAAGAATCAGAATAAATTTTATACTCCCTTTCAAGCCTCGGAGACCCGCCGGAGGCTTTAGGGTTATGTATGAATATGCAAATCGCTTATCGCAAAAAGGGTACGAGGTTCATCTGACTTTTCCGTTAAAAACTCCTTATATGAAATATCGTCTGCCATATCTGATAAGATCTCTGCTAGCCAAAATAGAAGGGTTTTCCAGGGATAAATGGTTCGACTTTTTGGCTGCTATTACTATGTCATATGTTCCTCAGATTAAGGACAAATATGTACAAGATGCAGATGTCGTAATTGCTACATGGTGGTCTACTGTTCTGGAAATGGGGAAGCTAAGTAGTAGCAAAGGGAATAAAATCAATCTGATACAGGGATTTGAAAACTGGGAAGGTCATGAAGATCTACTATATGCCTCATATAACATGAAAGATACAGTAGATATTGTTGTAGCATCTTATCTCTCAAAAATAGTTGTTCAGCACACAAGTAATCATATTGAGATGATTGAAAGTGGAATAGATAACTCAGTATATAAAGTAAAAAACAATATTGAAGATAGAAATCCCTACACAGTGGCTATGATGTATTCTATTCAGGAGATAAAAGGATCGAAATATGGATTGAAGGCACTAGAATTAGTCCGAGAACAAATTCCCCAGTTAGAGGTAGAGTTTTTTGGAATTTCGCCATGTCCTGAAGATCTTCCTTATTGGATCAAATATTATCGGGATCCAGAAAAACTGAACGATTTATATAACCGTAACGCAATCTTTATATCCAATAGTTTCACCGAGGGCTTTGGGCTGGTTTCTGTCGAATCTATGTTTTGTGGATGTGCACTAGTTTGTACAGATATAGAAGGGCATAAAGAATATGCTTTTGAAGGAGAGACAGCTTTGCTTGTAGAAGTTCGGAATTCGCAGCAAATGGCCAATAGTATTTTGAGGCTGATAAATGATAATTTGTATCGTATAAAATTAGCTTCTAATGGGAATAAATATGTACAGCGGTTCAAATGGGACAATGCTGTGGAGAAAATGGAGAAAGTTATAAAGCAAACTTTGGAAGGTACTATTTAGTCTTTAGTTATATTCCAGTTTGTTATCCTATCCCTTAACAGGACTTGTTATATATTATAGTTTCATATCTTCAGATATTTACTTCTGCCAAATTTATTTAGATTGTCATATACTTTACATATCAGCATGCTAAAGTCTTTAGTCTATGTTGTTTAAATTAGACATAATAGACTTCATTGTATAAAAGTGATATTATATTAAATAAAATTGATAGTTGATACGCAAATTCAATATAAGTCTGGATGAATTTGAGCTTCCTCTTGTGTTAAAGATAATACTTTTGATCTTACAAAGTTGTTCTTTAATCTAATTGTAAAAAACATGAAACATTTCTTTTGTATTTTATCCGTCTTTTTTTTATTCGTTAGTTGTTCAGACGACCCTTCGGATATTATAGACCCTACCGGAAGCGGAGGGACTGGTCCGACAAAGCCGAATAGTGTTATAAATGAGAAACTTTTTGAAGCAATCAATTTAGACTATCCGGGCTTAGAAAGGGTAAAAGAACAATATGAAGCAGGGCTGCATTACGATGCAGCAAAAACATTATTGGATTATTACAAACTTCGTACAGACGTAGTTAATCCTAATATCTCTCTTATTAATATTGTGGCTACCGCAGACGACAAGTCGAAAGCTGATTATGCGTTAGACAATAATCGCTTCTTTGTGAATAACTATTATGAAGATGCCGCAACAAAAAAACCTTACTCCTTGACAAAAGATGGAAAGATCGACTGGTCTTTCAAACCATCGGGAGCTGATGATGAATATCAAAAACAGCTTCATAGACACCAATGGCTAGTTTCTCAGGCAAAGGTATATAGAATCACCAACGATGAGAAATATATTAAATCTTGGATTGCTACTTACAAAGACTGGTGGGAAAATAATCCTATGCCCGAGTCGGGAACAAATAATACAACATGGTGGCAACTACAAGTGGCGGAGCGTATTCTGGGACAAGTTCAATTGTTTGATTATTATAAGAACTCGGTAAATTTTACACCGGAATGGTTCTCTGACTTTATGAGCCACTTTGCCGATCATGCAGACTTTTTAGTTAAATATCCATATACAGGAGGAAACATTCTTGTATCTCAGGCTAATGCTCTGGCTTTTGCCGGAGTGTTATTTCCGGAGTTTAAGAATGCCAAAGAATGGATGAATACAGGTTATCAGACTCTAGCTCAGGAAGTAAATAGTCAGTTCTTGAATGATGGTATGCATTACGAATTAGATCTGAGCTACCATATAAGTGCAATTGCAGACTATTATGAGACAATGAAACTGGCAGACGCAAACAGTTCTTTAACTGCTAATTTACCTACCGACTTTAGTTCTTCTCTACGCAAAGCTGCGGAAATTGTGATGCACTTTACTTTCCCGAACTTCTTCGATTCTAAATCCGGAGGTTACTGTGTTCCCGGTTTTAATGATACCAGACAGTCTTCGTGGACGCGATCTGTTCTTAGTCGCAATTTCGGGCGATATAATGAAATGTTTCCGGATAGTAAGGAGCTATTGTATATGGCTACACAAGGCAAGCAGGGAACACGCCCCGAAATATCTGTTAAAGCATTCTCTACATCAGGTTATTATGCTCTGAGAAACGGATGGGATAAAACATCGACAATGATGATGCTTAGTAATAATTATACAGATGAACCAATAAAGATATGGAGTCATAAGCAACCGGATAATGGAACATTCGAACTGTATCATAACGGAAGGAATTTCTTTCCTGATACCGGAGTCTTCTCTTATTATACACAAGGTGGAGACAATACCAATAGAGACTGGTATCGCCAAACAAAGGTACATAATACAATGACTCTGGATTCTAAGAATATAACGAACGCATATGGTAAGACTCTTAAAGTAACGACAGGGGGTAATACGGATGTTGTTGTGACCGAAAATCAAGGATATAGCAATCTCAGACACAGACGCTATGTATTCTTTGTCGATAAATCATTTTTTGTATTAGTAGATGAGGGGATAGGTACTGCAAACGGTATGGTAAACCTCAATTACAACTTATGTGAAGGTAGTAATAATGAAGTTGTTGTGGATGACTCTCAAAACGGGGCTTCTACAGCTTTCCCTGATGGAAATAATATAATTGTGCGCACATTCGGAAATGGTGCATTATCTACAATACCATTTAG
Source organism: Dysgonomonas sp. BGC7 (assembly GCF_001261735.1). Classification (GTDB taxonomy): domain Bacteria; phylum Bacteroidota; class Bacteroidia; order Bacteroidales; family Dysgonomonadaceae; genus Dysgonomonas. Next base: position 62,991 of record NZ_CVRP01000009.1, read on the forward strand.
CGGCAAAGTGTCTTATACTCCAGGTGTAGAATCTGCACGAAAATCTTATTCTGTGAATATGACAAAGGCTACAGGGCAGACTGCCAGATATATAACTGTGATCTATCCTGCCGCAGATGCAGCTTCTGTTCAGGTTAGCGCTGCTTTCAAGAAACAGGAATTTCAAGAAAACAGTATAGCTGCAGAGGTTGTTATCAATGGAAAGAAATATGAATTAAACTGTGATTTATAACATCTTATATTAAATATTTGTGTAATATGAACCAAATTAACATCAAATCAAAATTATTGTTTCTTTTGTCAATAGTATTACTGTCATTGCTGTCATTCACGGCTTGCGAAGACACTGAGACTACTGACGAAACAAACTTTGCAATTTATTATACAGGTATGACGGATATTGGACCGTCAATGACCGGTGTAGTTAGCTCCCCTTCATATATAGGAGGAAAGCCTTATGGATTCGAAATTGTAGGCACTACTCTCAATGGTGAATCATATTCAGGTAACAGTTTCATTATAGATGAAGAGACCGGAAGTATAACCATTGCTCAAACTACAGGTATACCTGTTGGTCATTACAAACTGTCTGTTAAATGTTTTTCTAACGGGAAAAGATATGAGTTTAAGGATATAGTTGAAGTGAACATGATGAAGCCTGTACCTGATGGTATTTCGGTAGAGCCTAACTTGTTGAAAGCTGATTATGGAGACGTTATTGATCCTGCAAGTGTGGTTGAGTTACCCACTGCACAAGTAGTTACTGATGGTAATCATGTTTCTATCAGAAAATATGAAATTGCAAAGAGTGATTTTTCTAAGTTTTTTGCTATATCTTCTTCCGGTGTGATATCTATTGTTCGTGGAGATGTCAATTTACTTCCGGGGAAGTATATGCTATCCTTAAAGCTTACAACCGGAGCTTCGGGCGAAGATGAAGGTATTTTTGAAAATGCTCTTGAAGTAAATATAACATCGCGTCCTTTAGCTCTTACCTATACACCTGCTACAGGTAAGATTGAAGAAGAATCTGCATTGAGCGGAAGCACAACTTTTACAAGTAATGCTCCGGTTCTTAAAGGTTCGTTAGAAGGTCTTGTATATTCTATAAAGAAGACTACTGCTACCGCAAAAATAGAAATAGATCCTCAGACCGGGGTTTTGTCTGTGAAAGAGAATCATGGCCTTAAGGCAGGACAGAAGTATGTTATTGATGTAAATGTAAAGAATGAATTTTCAGCAGAAGGTGTAGACTTTAATGGTGTTTTCGAGCTCGAAGTTGTTGAATTTATAGAACCAATACAGAATTTTGCTTATTCAAATGTTAATGCTATACAGGCCGTTGCTTTCGAGGTAAATCCCGATGCCGGATTTAAGGGAGATGAAGTCCGTTTCGAATTTGTAGATCTGCCTTCAGCTTTGCAGGGTAATTTATCTATAGACCATGAAGGAAAAATTTCTGCATTGAAGGGAAATAAAATTCCTTTAGGTAGTTATTCGGTAAAAGTAAAAGCTACAAATCCTAAGAGCGATCCTAACCTGCCATCTATAGTAACATTCACTTTGATTGTCGGAGAGAATCCTAATTATTTTACATATGTACGTTATGGAAACAATCTAGGATTGACTCCCGAAACTAATTATGCAAATCAGTTCAGGATTGCTGTAGGAGGTTCTTTATCTAGTGTAAACCCAACTCCTACAACAGACGCAAAAGTAAGCCTCACTTATGAGATTAGATCTATCCATCAGTCTAATGGAACTTTTATTGATCCGTCTACCGGAAAAATAACACTTGCCGGTCTTGCTAAAAAGCAGTGTGCAATAGTAATGGTAACTGCTACAGCAGGAAAGGGAACACCTTCTGAATTCTCTATACAAACTCCTGTGTTCTTTCATTATTCAGATGCTGTTGCATCTCCAAGCAATTCTTCGGAACAAGTAGTTGTAGAATATTCTCCATTTGTGTTTCAGGTAAATTCAAATAAGGGAGGCCGATCTGTCAAACCTGTTATTACAGGGGTAAATGACATGACGAAGTTTACTTTCGACTATCGCCGGACATTTAATTATTATAATTTCTTTGGTACACATGCTGACGGACAGCCTAATGCCGCAGGATCTTTTATGAGGAATCTTTGGAATAGTTATGCGGAGAGTACTGGTACAACGCCAAACTATGGTTCGAGAAATCCTCTTTCATATTATGCTAATCCTGCCCTAATAAACAGCGCGCTTGCTTATGTTGACCCGAATGCTTACGAAGTTGTAGTTAATCCGAATAAATGGATATATGATGGAGAGCCTGCAAACGGAGCTATGGTTGGACAAATAACATTTGAGACTAATGGAAAAGACCCTGCAAGCGGAGGTCAGATGTTTCCTATTGTTTTATGGTTTGATACGAACTTTTAATAAGCGATAAACAAATGATATATAGAATTATAAAAGAAAAGAATTTTCGTAAGGCTGCACTTACTATCCTGACGCTTATTATGTCGGTTGGTTTGTATGCACAACAACTTACGATAAAAGGAAAGGTGATTGACGAAACGGATACACCTCTCATTGGGGCTACTATATCGGTAGTCGGAAAAACAATTGGAGTTTCTGCCGATATGAATGGCGAATTTTCCATAAAAACAACTAAAGGTGAGACTTTGCGCATCAGCTATGTTGGCTATGTGCCTAAAGATATGAAAGTTGCCGGACAGAATTCTGTCGTAGTAAAACTTGAACCGAAAGCATCTTCTCTGGATGAAGTAGTTGTTGTAGGCTATGGATCTATGAAACGTAGCGACCTTACAGGGTCAGTTACATCTATCAGTTCCGAAAATATAGAAGGTTTTAAAACCAGTTCTGTGTTAGGAGCCTTAGGAGGACAGGTTGCCGGAGTTCAGATAACTCAGTTTGATGGAACTCCGGGTTCGGGTTTTAACGTAAATATACGTGGAATTGGTACTCTTACAGGAGATGCCTCTCCTCTATATATTGTTGACGGATTTGAAGTAGCTAGTCTCGATTATTTAGCCAATTCAGATATTGAATCGATAGAGATTCTAAAAGATGCTTCGGCTTCGGCTATATATGGAGCCCGTGCTGCTAATGGTGTTGTATTAGTAACAACTAAATCAGGGAAAGAAGGACGTCCGGTGATAGTTTATAACGGATCGGCTAGCTACAGAAGAATATCTAAGAAATTGGATATGTTGAGTCCTTATGAGTTCGTTAAGTTACAGACAGAAGTAAATAGTAAGTATGCCGATACATATTATAAAGAAGGTGTAGATGACAATGGGCTTCCATATATTTATCAGTCTGCTGAAGATTATATTGGAGTAGGAGGAGTAAACTGGCAAAATGAAACGTTTCGTCCTACATGGTCACAAGATCACAATCTATCTATGTTTGGAGGAACGCAGGACACAAAATACAATCTGTCTATCTCAAGATATACAGAGAATGGTATTTTCAATAATAGTGGTTTCGACAAAACTTCTGCTAAATTTAAATTGAACCAGACTCTAACAAAATCATTGAAATTTGATGTTACAGTCAACTATGCCATGACAAATAGAGAAGGAGTAGGTACAACAGCCGATGCCGGACGCTTCAATATGTTGGCTCAGATACTTAGCGCACGTCCTACAGGAGGACTGAAATTAAGTGATGAGGCTCTTCTTTCTTCTGCTATAGACCCTGAAATGTTGGAAGACGGTTCCAGCTTAGCTCAAGTTAACCCTGTAGTACAGACACAGTCGGTTACAAACAAAAAGAGAGCAGAGCTTTGGTCTGCGAACATGTCCCTAAACTGGGAAATAAGAAAAGGTTTATCTTTTAGAACAGCCGGAACATACAATACGACCAATACTCGCAATGATCTGTTCTACAAAAATGGATCTAAAGAAGCTTATCGTAATGGTCAGAAGCCTTACGGACAAACCCAAATGTTACGTAATGTAAGATGGACTAATTATAATAATCTGACATGGAAACAAAAGATTGGGAAAAAGCATTCTTACGATGTTATGCTGGGACATGAGGTTTCTTACAATGGAACTGAGTCTTTGTTAGGACAAGCGATGGATTTTCCTTTCGACAATCTGGGAAATGATAATCTTGGTATAGGAGCTACTCCTAGTAAAGTGGAAACAGACCTTTTCGATAAAACGATGGTGTCTTTCTTCACTCGTGCTAACTATAATTATGATAACAGGTATCTTTTTACAGCGACTATGCGTGCCGATGCATCCAGTGTGTTTGCAAAGAAGAACAAATGGGGATATTTCCCTTCGTTCTCTGCTGCATGGCGTGTGTCGGAAGAAGCATTTATGAAAGATATAAAGGCTATTTCTAATCTCAAATTCAGATTAGGATGGGGTGTTGTTGGTAATGACCGTATATCCAATTATCTGTCTTTGGACCTTTATGAGATAAGTAAATATGGTATAGGAAGTACTACTAATACAGTTCTTACTCCTAAGCAACTGAGAAATGAGAACCTGAAATGGGAAGGTTCATCTACTATTAATATGGGAATCGACTTGGGCTTCTTCAATAGTAGAGTGAATCTGACTGCGGACGTTTTTATGAAAGATACAAAAGACCTATTATTGGCACAGTCTCTTGCTCATGTTACAGGTTTTTCTTCCCAATGGCAGAATATAGGTAAAATTCGTAATAAAGGTATTGAGTTAGGACTTAATACTAAGAATATCGAAAACAAAAACTTTCAATGGGAGACAAACTTTAATATATCATTTATACGAAATGAACTGAGATCACTTCAATCGGGAGTAGATGCAATGTATAGCCGTTCGGGCTTCGATGGTAATTTTACTGAAAATGATTATATAGCTATGGTCGGTTCTTCTCTGGGGCTTATTTACGGTTACGAATTTGATGGAATTTATCAATCTTCAGACTTTAATACTACCCCTGATGGACGTTTAGTTCTTAAAGATGGAGTAACAGACAATCGTCGTCTTACAGGATTAGCACCGGGTATGGTTAAGTATAAAGATCAGGACGGAGATGGTATAATAACCACTAATGACCGTACTGCGATTGGTAATGCTATTCCTAAATGGTACGGAGGTATAACAAATACATTTGCCTATAAAGGAATAGACCTGAATATTATGTTCCAGTTCAATTATGGAAATGATATATATAATGCCACAAGACTATATGCTACACAAACTCGTAGAGGACGTACAAATATGTTGGCTGAGGTTGCAGACCGTTGGACTCCAACTAATGCGTCCAATAAAGTTCCTTCTACTAATGGGTATGTAACCAATGACGTATATTCTCGCTTTGTAGAGAACGGTTCGTTCATTCGATTGAAAAATGTTACACTTGGTTATACTTTCCCAGCTAAGTGGACTAAAAAGGCATATATCTCCAAACTACGTGCATATGCATCAGGACAAAATCTCTTTGTAATATCAGGCTATAGCGGATACGATCCGGAGGTAAGTACTGCCGGAAACAATCCGATGACACCGGGGCTCGATTGGGGTGCTTATCCTAAGAGTAGAATATTCACTTTCGGTTTAGAAGTTCAATTTTAAATAAACGACTTACAAGATGAAAAAAATAATTTATTATATACTCATTCCGGCAATGTTGATACTTAGCAGTATGGCATGTTCCGACTTTCTGGATGAAGAATCGAATACGGAGGTAGACAAAGACAAATATATGGTTAATGCCGCTGAGGCGGAGATAGTTTTGTTGGGAGTCTATCGGAATATGGTGACTGATGCCATGTATGGATATCATATGTCTATATTGTTTACAATGGGTACAGATATATCTCAGGTAGAAGGAAGTACAAATGAAAACTTTCGTATAATTCCTACTAACTCGTTTTCGGCAAATCAGGCTGAAGTGCAGAATACATGGGCAATGCTCTATAACTCTATCTATAATGCAAATGACTTCTTGGAAACAATTCAGCGCAAGATGGTAAATTATTCTGATGCGGATAAGGAGCTTGCCAATATCTACATTGCAGAGGCCAGAGGATTGCGTGCATTATATTATTTCGAACTTGTTCGCAGATACGGAAATATTGCTCTGATGACTAACACGGCTATGTCTAATCAACATCCGTCTACGTTTGTGCAAGAGAATCCTGCTAAAGTATATGAGTTTATCGAAGCAGATCTGCTTGCTGCTGCTAATGGACTGCCTTATGCATCAGATGACTCATCTCGGAAGAGTGGTGATTTTCGTCTCTCTAAGGGCTCTGCTCTGGGTCTGTTGGCAAAGGTGTATGCAACATGGGCAGGATACCCTGTTAAAGATGATAGTAAATGGGAAAAGGCTGCTAAAACAGCACAAATACTAATAGAGTCAGGCAAACATGGCTTACTGGACAATTATGAGGATTTATGGAAAAACTCAGGTGCAGGCTTATGGAATCCAAAAGAAAGTCTTATTGAGGTTTCGTTCTACTCTCCTACTACTACAGGAGCGGCTGCCGATCCTGTAGGAAGAATAGGTAAATGGAATGGAGTAAAAGCTACAGCGATTGCCGGTCAGCGTGGAGCCAATGCCGGAAATGTAAAAGTAGTACACACTTTTGTTCTTGATTGGCGTAATTATCCTCAAGACCTTCGTAGGGATATTTCCGTAGCAAATTACCGATACAACCCGGATAAGGTACTTTGGGTGAGAGGAGCCAGCGACACAGAAGCTGTTGCAGAAGCTAATGATACAGATCCTGTGAAAAAGCAAAAAGAAAAACAAAATTATACTCCCGGAAAATGGGATACAGAAAAATATGTACCTCAGAGCAATAAGCTTGTAAATAATGATAAATCCAATGTGAATTGGTATGTTCTTCGTTACTCTGATGTATTATTAATATATGCTGAAGCCCTGAATGAATGGAAAAAAGGACCTACTACAGATGCTTATACAGCTATAAACATGGTGCGTCGCCGTGGTTATGGATTACCTGTTGGTACAGCTAGCAGTTTATCCGATTTGCCAAGTGGGTTGTCGGAAAGTGATTTCCGTAATGCTGTGCATAAAGAACGTGCTTTTGAACTTGCTTTCGAAGGACATAGAAGGCTAGACCTTATCCGTTGGGGTGTTTATTATGAAACAGTAAAATCAACAGCAGTAGAACTAGCTACATGGTGGGAATCTGCCGATTCTCCTAACTATGCTGTCGCAACTCCGGGCTATACAACAAAAGGAAAACATGAATTGTATCCGATACCACAACGAGATATGGACTTGATGACAAAGTTTAAACAAAATCCACTTTGGTAATAATATTAACGATTAAATAAGTATTGAAAAGAGATGAATTATTTTAAAACGACCCTCACTATTTGTGTTTGCTTGTTAACATTGGCTTCATGCGATAAAAAGCCGCAAGAAGATTACAAATGGTTGAAAAATAGTATTGATGTGTCAGTATCTCAATTAGAACTGACAGCTAAAGAAATTGCAGATTCGGCAAAAATGCCACGCTCTATATGGGTTGGGTACGATATAGATTTCCTTTGCAAACAGATGGAAACAGATATCACTGCATTTAAAGATTCGTTGCGCCCTAATCCGAGCAGTGAGAAAATTGGTACACGCAGACTTGCTCGTATCTATGACTGGACAAGTGGATTTTATCCGGGCAGTCTGTGGTATGCGTATCACCTTACAGGCAATGATATAATGAAAAAGGAAGCTACTAAATTTACAAATCTATTATATCCTATCCGCGAATATAAAGATACTCACGACATAGGTTTTATGATGAATTGTAGCTATGGTAACGCAGAACGTTTTGCTCCTAGCGATAGTATTTTACCTATATTGGTACAGACTGCTGATAATCTTATTGGTCGTTTCGATCCTAAAATAGGCTGCATTCGCTCTTGGGATTTCGGAACATGGAATTTTCCTGTTATTATAGATAATATGATGAATCTCGATTTATTATTTTATGTATCTAACCTTACAGGAGATAAAAAGTACAAAGATGTTGCTATAGCACATGCCAAAAAGACTATGGAAAATCATTTCCGTCCCGATTATTCTTCTTATCATGTAGTGAGCTATAATAGTGATGGTACAGTAGAAAGAAAGCAAACTCATCAGGGAAAAAATGATGAATCGTCTTGGTCTCGCGGACAGGCTTGGGCAGTATACGGTTATGTGTCTTGCTATAGAGAGACAAAAGATACCGCATTCCTCGATCAGGCTGTTAATATTGCAGAATTGATAATGAAGCGAGTTAAGACAGCTGACCTTATTCCTTTTTGGGATTACGATGCTCCTGATACAAAAGATACACCAAGAGATGCTTCGGCTGCTTCTATTACTGCTTCTGCATTTGTAGAGTTGAGCACAATGGCAACAGATGGTGGTAAATATCTTGATTATGCCGAAAAAATTCTTCAGAACTTATCTACAGATACTTATCTGGCATCTGTTGGTTCTAATCAAGGTTTTATTCTTAAGCATTCTACAGGTTCGTTACCTAACGGCTCTGAAATAGATGTTCCGCTCAACTATGCCGATTATTATTTCTTAGAAGGGTTAGATAGATATATGGCTCTGAAAAAAATAGAATATAAAGATCTGTAATCAGTAGAGTTCTTAGATCATAATTTCGGGTTTCTCGATTAGACATCACTAATGAGAAACCCGTATATAATAAAAACCTATAATTAAATCGTATATGTCAGGAAAATATATCATTGTTAGCATCTTATTATCTCTTTTATCAGTCTCTGCTTTGTATGCACAAAATGATGCGATAGAAAAACAGATAACGAAAAAAGCCCTTTATCCACGATATCGGGAATGGGCTAGTCCTACGGACGGAAAGGGTGTTAATATGAATCCTCCTGCTCTGCTTTGGCCTGCGACAGGTAAAAAAGCTATATATAAGGTTAGGTTATCTCAGAATAGTAGCTTTCCGAAAGGAAACACTATCGAAAGTGATGAGATACAATGGGCAATGTACAGCACACATGGTAAGATTGGCTTAGGTAAATGGTTTTGGCAATATGGTGTTGTTACGCCTTCGGGAGTAGAATGGTCTGACGTATACGATTTTTTAATAACTGATGAATCTCATGTGTTTGAAACACCGACTGTAAAAGAGTTCCTCAAAGATTGCAGTCTTCCTCATCCTCGTCTATATGTATCTAAAGATGAAATAGATGATTTTATAAAAAGAAATAAAGATAATCCGGAGGTTCAGAACATAATCCGGAAGGCAGACAAACAATTAATTTCTCCTTTGCCTGTAGAAGCCCCGACTCGTCCGCGTGATACAGTCGGACTTAGCGATTCGCAAAAAGATGTGATGATGACTTTTATGTATCATCGTTTTGGTGATAAGGTAAAAGAGCCTATAAAAAATCTTTCGATGGCTTATTTGCTTACAGGTAAAAAAGAATATGCCAGAACTGCGCTCTCCCAAGCACTCCATTTAGCTAAAATGGATCCTCAGGGTTATGCCACACGCGAAGATTTTAATTCCGCCAGTGTGATGCTGGCTATGGCCGTAGCCTATGACACGTCATATGATATGGCTACAGCAGAAGAAAGAAGAGAGCTGTTAGAAGCTATTAAGATAAGAGGAAATAAATTTTTCCGTCAATATGTAAATGAATTTGAAACCCACTCGATGGACAATCATGTATGGCAACATACACTGCGTCGATTGTGTTTTACTTCTATTGCCGTTCTCAACGATTTGCCCGAAGCTAAAGACTGGCTGGCATACTGTTATGAAGCGTGGAATTGCCGTTTTCCTATACTGGGAGGAAACGATGGCGGATGGCACGACGGCTCAAGTTATTTTCAGACAAATTTCGAAACCTTTATCTATATGCCGTTTATGTTCAAGCGGTTTACAGGAGTTAATTTCTTTGATATACCTTATTATCAAAACCTTTCAAAATTTTTGATATATTCATATCCTAAAGATTCCTATTCTACCGGATTTGGGGATAATGCAGAGAATCAGACCAAACCCGGAAAAAGCTATTGGGGGTTTGCCGATGCTTTGGCTCGTGAGCTGCATGACCCGTATGCCCGATGGTATGCCGATGAAATAAGCGGAGGAAAGAAAGAAATAGTAAACGAAAGCGCAAATTTTGCTTTTTATCGTTTAATGACAAAAAACAGGGGGGAAGATGTTCTTGCCCGTTCACCGAAAGACTTACCACAAAGCCTGCTGTTCAGAGATGCCGGCTTTGCTCTCATGCACAATGATGTTGCCAATACACCGAGCGATGTAATGATTTCTTTCATGGATCTGCCTTTTGGCTCTACAGGCCATGCGCATGCAGCACACAATGGCTTTGGTGTTAATGTCGGAGGAAAACAATTGTTTGGAGGGTCGGGACATTATAGTAATTTTACCGACAAACATACCCTTATACATTATCGCACTCGTGGGCATAATACTATTTTGGCTGATGGTATGGCTCAAAGTATAGGAGAAAACGGCTATGGTTGGATTGCACGTTTCAAAGATACTCCGGCACTTACTTATGTTCTGGGTGATGCTACACATGCGTATGGAACTATGACCACTCCTTTCTGGATAGACCGAATGAAACAATTTGATGTAGACTATACAAAAGAAAATGGTTTTGGAGATCCCGGAATAACACGTTTTCGCAGACACTTCGTCTTTCTGCGTCCTAATATAATCGTTATTTACGATGAACTGAAAGCCAAAACTCCTGTAGAGTGGACATGGCTTCTGCATTCTTACAACAAAATGGAGCAAGGTGATAAGCCTAATGTTATCTTAGCCCATAACGAAGTGGCTAATGCCCGGGTAAATATATATACGGATGAGAAAGCTAAAAGTTATATAACGAATGAATTTTTCTCTCCCGCTATCAATTGGAAAAATAGAGGCAAATCGGATAATGGAGAGCCTTACAAATATGCTAAACACTGGCATCTGGAATATTCTACTTTAAATAAATCTGCATCGACACGGTTTCTGACCATAATTGAACTGGATAAGGACAATGAGGGCTTTCGAAAGACAGCTCTTAAGTCTCCCAAAACAGGAACGTGGAATGTTAGTGACTGGACAATAGAAGCTGAGATGAATGGAAACAAAACTCCAAGCCTTATTGTGAAAAATAAGAACGGAGATGCTGTTGAATATATCAATCAGGGTAAAACAACTATTCGTCAGTCGGGGAAAATTACAGATAGATTAGTAGATACTGTGCCTTATATAGCCCGATGAAGGAGGAAGTGTTACTTATATCAAAATAATAAATAATTGTTATGTGTAAAGTTACTGTATTGATTCTCTTGGCCTGTTCTTTGCTCTCTGTACAGGCTCAAAATAATGGATTGAAGCCTATAACAAAGCGTGTGAATGTACAAGCCGATACGGCCCGTATAGCCCAGATAATAGATGGAGAATGGGTGGCAGTGGGCACAAACAAAAAACATGCTATTAGCTATGATTATACTTTGCCTTTTGGTGGTGAACCATCTTTTCGTTTCGAATTGAAAGAGAATGATAATACGCTCGCCGGATATGGTAAAGGAGAGACTAAAGGTAGGGCAGAGTTATCTTATTGTTATGCTACCAGTGCCGACTTTAATGGTCAGGCAGCAGATGCCTTCGAAAATGCTGTGAAGATGAAGACTGTTTACCATTACGGAAAAGGCATTTGTAAACAAGGAGAGCGACGTAAATATACTTTTTCGGTATATATTCCGTCCGACCTCAGAGAAGATGTTTCCACTATTTTTGCTCAGTGGCATGGCATGCCCGATCGCACTCTGGTGTCTTCTCCCGATGGTATTGCAAAAAAGCTGACAATACCCGAATTTCTCGATATGTATGATCGTATGATATTTAAGAAAAATATAGCTCATGATAAAATAAAAGTAACAGATAAGAATGGAGCTGTCACATATAAGGCAGGTAAGGCTAATGGCTGGCTTATAGAACAGGGAGGCTACCCTCCGTTAGCTTTCGGTTTTTCGAAAGGGTATTTTTATATCAAAGCTAATTCGGATAGAAAATGGTTGAGCGACAAGACTGACCGTTGCAATGCCGATGTGGAAAAATCTTCGATAATGAAACCTGTTACATCTGCCTATAAGGCATCTACAATAGCATATAAGCTTCCATTTGCCCGGTTTCCGAAAAATTGTTGGATAACCTTTGTTGTAGATGTAAAGTGGACTGAATATAGTGGCATGTCGGAAGAAATCACCTCTCCGGGCAAGTTGGATGTAAGAATGTCGTACAATAGGGGTGGAAGAAAGGTTGATGATCATATTGTGAAGAATGAAACAATATCTATAGGTCGCAATGACGAAGATGGCTATTATTTCAAATTCGGAATTTATAGAGTTGGTAATAGCTCTGTACCTGTTTGTTACAATCTGGCTGATTATAGCGAGGAAAAGTTAAATATTTCCATAAATGATTAAAAGCCTTAGTCTTTGCGTCGCTTTGTATGTACCTTTATAACTCGGATTTTTGCCACAGAAAATAGAAGGAAGTTCATTGTGCGATGATTAAAAAGTATTTATATATAATTCTGCTACTCTGGATCGGATCTTGTATTAATATATATGCAGAGAAAAGAGATCCATCCATAAGATTTACCTCGTTGTCTATCGATAATGGGCTATCTCAGAGTACAGTATATGATATTATTCAAGATAAAAAAGGTTTTCTGTGGGTGGCTACAGCCGATGGTCTTAATAAATATGACGGATATACGTTTACTGTTTACAGACACGAAAATTATAACCACAATTCTATCCAGTCCGATCTTATACGCAGTTTGTTTCTTGACGATAAAGGGGAACTTTGGGTAGGAACCAATTCGGGGTTAGCACTGTATGATAGCAAAAAGGATATATTTCATACCTATCCTTATAAGGCGCAGATCAATTATATGCTGCAATCTTCCGATTCTTTACTTTACCTAGCGTCATCCGAAGGTCTTTTTTCTTTCAATACCCAACAGAATACTTATCGGACGCTCTCGGAAAAAAGTGTGTTGTGCGACAACTTCCATATTCTGGCCAAATACAATGATCTTATACTGATAGGTACTGATAGAGGGCTTTATATGATGAGCCGGAAAGATGAAAATATAGTACCTTTCAAAAAAGAATTGTTGAATAAAAATATAATGAATATTTGTCCTGCCCGAAAAGGAATATGGGTAGCAACGGAAGGACATGGGCTCTTTTATATATCGGACGATGGTAGAATAAAGAACTATAAGAATAACAAGAATGATGAAAAGAGTATTTCTTCCGACTTTGTAAGAAGTCTCTGTTTCGATGATCAGCAGCGCTTGTGGGTGGGAACATTTATAGGTCTGAATATCTATGATGAAGTAAGTGATTCGTTCAGTCGCTATTACAGTAACGAAGTAGAGAAAAAATCAATAAATCAGAATTCTGTACGTTCTCTCTATCTCGACAATCAGGGAGCTATGTGGGTGGGGACATTCTATGGAGGCTTAAATTATCACCATCCGTTACAAAATCAGTTTGAGAGAATATATCACATTCCATACATTAATTCGTTGAGTGACAATGTAGTCAGTTGTATTGTCGAAGATGGGCCATCTCAGTTGTGGATAGGTACAAATGATAATGGATTGAACCTATATAATCTTAATACAAAAAAATTTACATACTATACAGTAAATCAGAATAACGGGAACTCTATCCTATCGAAAAATATAAAGGCCGTTTTAGTTGATGGAGACTTTGTATATATCGGCTCGCACGGAGGAGGTTTGGCACGGCTTGATAAAAAATCGAATAAAATAAAGAACTATACAGACCTGAACAGTGAAGTTGGTAGCAACAATGTGTATTCGTTGGCAAAAGACTCTCAGGGCAATATATGGGTGGGTACATTAGAGGGGTTGGTTATTTATAATCCTAGAAACGATTCCTTTACTCAGCTGGATTCTTTTTTGCCTAAAAAGGATGGAAACAGTGACTTCCTGAGCAAAATAGATAAGCATCATATATATGTTTTGCTTTTGGATAGTAAACATCAAATGTGGATAGGTACCGAAAACGGAATATATACCTACTCTTTTCAGACTAATAACTTTAAGGAATATAAGATTGGGATGGAAGATTATTCTTCGCCCAAAGATCGTATATATTGCATCTCCGAAGACCGCCAAAAAAGGGTTTGGGTAGGTACAAACCTTGGGCTTAGTCTCTTTCGGGAATCATCGCAAGACTTCAAGACTATTACTACAACAGAAGGTCTGCCCAACAATAATGTATATGGCATATTGCAAGACAGTTTCGATCGCCTATGGCTTAGTACCAATAGAGGATTGGCTTGTTACAATCCCAAAAATGAGGAGATAAGGACATATACACTTTTGGATGGGCTGCAAGGCGAACAATTCAACAGTTATGCGTATTGTAAGACTTCTTCCGGCGAGATGTTCTTTGGTGGGATAAATGGTATAACCGCATTTTCTCCCGAACAGTTGACCGACAATCCATTTACGCCTCCTGTAATGATAACCCAATTGCAATTGTTCAACAAGCCCGTTATTCCCGGAGATTATACAGGTATTTTGTCCGAAGATATAAGCGAAACCGGTAAGATAACTCTACAGCCCGACCAGACATCATTCGGTTTGCTTTTCACTGTACCTAACTTTTTGTCGGCTCAGCACAACACATTTGCGTATAAGCTTGAAGGTTTTGACAATGACTGGAACTATACGGAAGACAGGCATATGATATCATATTCCAATCTGAAGCCCGGGAAATATACTTTCTTTGTAAAGGCAGCTAATAGCGATGGTAAATGGAATAACGATCCTACTATACTCGAAATAGAAGTATTACCTTATTGGTGGGAGACTGTTTGGGCAAAGCTTGCATTTACAGTATTGGCTTTGACGGCAGTGTTCTTTTTATTTAAATTTCTGTACAATCGTCAATTGCTTAAAAATCAGTTGGCGTTAGAACGTTTAGAGAAGGAGAAAATAGAGGAAGTGAACCAGATGAAGCTCCGTTTCTTTATCAATATTTCTCACGAGTTTCGTACACCTCTTACACTTATCGTTTCTCCGTTGCAGGAAATACAGAGTATGACAAATGATAAGCGAATACTCAATCAGGTGAAAGTGATACAGCGAAATTCGAATAAACTATTGTATCTTATCAATCAGCTTATGGATTATCGTAGAGCTGAGTTAGGTGTTTTCGACCTGAAAGTAGTAGAGCAAAGTCCTCTCGCCTTGATTGAAAGTTCTATGAGCTTATTCGAACGTTTGGCTAAGCAGAAAGATATAGATTTCATACTCGAAGACGAGTTGGATAATAGAGTAGTGGTGTATGATCCGCATTATCTAGACCTTATTCTTTCCAATCTCTTGTCCAATGCATTTAAGTTTACCCCCGAAAACGGGTCGATAATAGTAAGCCTGAAATATGTCGACGATAATTTTATACTATCTGTAAAAGACACAGGTATAGGTGTTTCTCCTAAATATCAGGAGCTTATCTTTGAGCGATTCTATCAGGTAAATTCCGATAATATAGGTACCGGTATAGGCTTGTCTCTGGTCAAACGTCTTGTCGATCTGCATCATGGACGCATTGTTGTGCATAGCGAGCCGGAAAAGAGTTCGGAGTTTACAGTCTTTTTCCCGCAAGATAAAACTATCTATACCGATCAGGAATTGTCAGATATTCACACAAACGAGGTTCACACAATCAATCCTCGCGAAGATGTCGATATAGTTCGGTTACTCAAAGAAAATGATTCGGAAACGGATGTCGAGGCAGAGTATGATGAGAATAACCCCGTTTTGCTTATTGTAGAAGATGACACAGATGTAAGAAATTATCT
Source organism: Dysgonomonas sp. BGC7 (assembly GCF_001261735.1). Lineage (GTDB taxonomy): Bacteria > Bacteroidota > Bacteroidia > Bacteroidales > Dysgonomonadaceae > Dysgonomonas. Next base: position 78,874 of record NZ_CVRP01000009.1, read on the forward strand.
GGTAGATAGTTTCCGACAGTCGGCGAAAGTGCTTTCCGCCTCCGATGGCGAAGATGGACTTCGGCTGATAAAAGACAATAAGGTCGATCTGGTTTTAACGGATGTTATGCTGCCTGTAATGGATGGGTTGAAGCTGTGTAAGGCTATAAAGCAGAATATAAGGACAAGCCATATCCCTGTTATAATGCTTACAGCTAAGACCAATCAGCAAGACCAGATGGAAGGGCTGACTGTGGGTGCCGACGACTATGTTTACAAGCCATTCAATATATCCATATTGAAAATGAAAGTGCATAATATGTTGAAATCGAGAATGCGTACTCTCGAGCACTATTCGAATACGCTGGATGTTGATCCGCAAAAGATTACTTTCAATGAAATGGATAAAGAGTTTATTGAAAAAGCAAAATCTATTGTAGAAGAAAATCTCGATAATATAGATTTTTCAGTAGACGATTTTTGTAATCAAATGGCTATGAGCCGTTCAAATCTTCATCTCAAGATGAAAGCGATAACAGGAGAATCTACAATTGAGTTTATAAAGAAAATCAGATTCAGCCATGCCTGTAATTTGCTGAAAGAAGGCAGGTATTCTATAGCCGAAATCAGTACAATGGTCGGGTTTAATACACCTTCATACTTTACAACGAGTTTCAAAAAATATTTTGGAATATTACCTACCGAATACGTGAAAGACGTGAAAAGAACCGATAAATAGACAATATTGATTTTTTTTTGGATAAAATTAATATTGGTTGGCGGTTTAGTTCAATTATATAAAACATATCTGAAAGTCTGTTTGCTGTATATTGTATAATATTGTTCTATCAATAATACTCTTTCTTCGCATCGTTTTTTGCGAGAGAGAAGGATTTGTTATATCGAGTTTAATACCTAAAACAAATAAAAATGAGAAAACTGTTTTTTATACTCATTCTGTTTATAATAGTTTCTTCGGCTCGTGCTCAGGAATTAAATACAGAAGTGTTTAATGTTGTCAATCTGAATTATCCAGGATTAGAGAAAGTAAAAGACTTGCATGCCAAAGGTAAAGATAAAGAAGCTCTTGCTGCGCTGTTAGACTACTATCGCAATAGGAAAGGGATAAATCACCCCGATGTAAATCTTGACAATGTAAAGATATCTAAAGAAGAACAAAAATGGGCAGATGATGGTCTGAAACATGTTTTCTTCGTACACAAAGGTTATCAGCCTTCGTATTTTTATGGAGACGACATCAACTGGCAATATTGGCCTGTACAGGATAATGAATTGCGCTGGCAGCTACATCGCACCAAGTGGTGGCAACCGATGGGGAAAGCCTACTTTCTTACAAAGGACGAAAAATATGCAAAAGAATGGATTCTTCAATATATGGATTGGATAAAGAAAAATCCGTTAAAAGAAAATGACGAAAATGTGAGATTTGCATGGCGTCCTCTCGAGGTGAGCCATAGACTACAGGATCAGACTATTCAGTTTTTGCTATTTCTTAATTCCCCTAATTTTACACCTGAATTCTTGTCGCAATTCCTTGTTAATTACAACAAACATGCAGAACATATTCTTTCCAACTATTCCGATCAGGGCAACCACTTATTGTTCGAGGCTCAGCGCGAGCTTTATGCGGGGGTTCTTTTCCCCGAACTAAAGGATGCCCCTGTATGGCGCAAGAGTGGTATAGATGTTCTCAACCGCCAAATACAATTGCAAGTATATGATGATGGTATGCAGTACGAGCTAGATCCTCACTATCATCTTGCTGCAATTAATATTTTTGCTAAAGCTATCAGTATAGCCGATGCCAACAATTTTAGAGATGAGTTTCCCAAAGCTTATCTTGATAGGGTAGAGAAAATGATAATGGTAGTTGTCAACATTAATTTCCCCGATTATACAAACCCGATGTTTAGTGATGCTAAGCTCGATGATAAGAAATCGATGCTGAGAGACTATAAGTCTTGGACTAAGATATTTCCTGCTAATAAGGCCATCAGGTATATGGCTTCTGACCACAAGACGGGAACTCCTCCGGCACATCTGTCTACTGCATTTAAGACTTCCGGATTTTATGTTTTCCGCAACGGATGGACAGAAGGGGCTACTCAGATGACACTCAAGGCCGGACCTCCTGCTTTCTGGCATTGTCAACCCGATAATGGAACTTTCGAGCTATATGTAAAAGGACGCAATTTCTTTCCTGATGCAGGTAGCTATGTGTATGGTGGCGATGCAGAAGTGATGAAAGAACGTAATTGGTTTCGTCAGACGATGGTGCATAAGACTCTTACTCTGAATAATGCCAATCTGGACAGCACAGACACAAAATGTTTGCTATGGGAGACTTCTCCACAGTTGGATAAACTGGTAATCGAGAACCCTAGTTACAAGGAACTAAACCATCGTCGTTCGGTATTCTTTGTCGATCAGAGCTTCTTTGTTATTGTCGACGAAGCTTATGGTAATGCTCAGGGAGATGTGGCGATACATTATCAGATGTGTGAAGGAAAGGTCAATCTGTCGAAAAATCAGTTGTCTGCTGCAACACAATTTGATGATAAAAATAATATTCTTGTTCAATGCTTTCCTGCACAGGCTACTCAAATGGTCGAAGAAGAAGGCTGGGTGTCTTATGCCTATCGTCATAAAGCTAAACGTGCGGCTTATGCTTTCACTGCTGACAAGAAAAACAATGATCCTGTTCGTTTCATTACAGTTATTTTACCTGTAGAAAAAGAGAAATCTGCACCTAAGATTAAAGCTTTATTCGAAAATAAACAATTTGATAAAAAAGGACTGAAAGTTAAAGTAGAAGTAGGTAAGAAGAAATATAATCTGAACTATACTCTATGAAACGAGGCGATATAAATAATATTACGTCCTCCCTGTTGATGGGAGGGCTTGGTATTTTCTCCTTCCAGTGTATTGCTGTTTCCGGCTATGCGCAGGAAGGAAAGCCCAATATAGTGCTGATAATGACCGATCAGCAAACAGCATCGGCTATGAGCTGTGCTGGAAATCCGTATGTACAGACTCCCGGAATGGATATGCTGGCCCGGGATGGAATTCGTTTCAACCGTTCGTATGTAACATATCCTCTTAGCGGCCCTTCGCGTGCAAGCCTTATTACCGGGCGTATGCCGGTAGAACTCGGAGTGAAGGACAACGGAGGTAAACTGGCAGACGAGGATTTACAGAATAATTTTGGCTTTGCCGTGTCCCGTGCCGGATACGATTGTTATTATGCAGGTAAATGGCATGCTCCTGAGCAGGTGAATATTCCTGAAGATGGAACCGGCTTCAAGAAAGTGTGCGACATGGATGACCGCATTCTTGTAGATAACTGTATCCCTTATCTGAAAAGAAAACATAATAAGCCGATGTTCTTGGTTGCTTCTTTTCTCAATCCTCACGAGATCTGTGAGTTTGCAAGAGACGAAGCTCTACATTATGGCAGGCTTCCCAAACCTGATATTTCGGAATGTCCGCCGTTGCCATACAATGCAGCTATTCCCGCTTACTATCCTGAGGCTATTACTTTGCACAGACGTTGGGTGCCAAAATCATACCCTACGGAACAATATACCGATGATGACTGGAGAAGGTATCTATATGCGTATTACCGTCTTGTGGAAAGAGTAGATAAAGAAATTGTAAGGTTAATAGACGAACTCAAAAAGAACAACCTGTACGATAATAGCCTTATTCTCTTCGTTAGCGATCATGGCGATGGAGTAGGTGCTCACCGTGCTAATCAGAAGCGAGTATTGCAGGAAGAAATAGTGAGAGTTCCTTTTATAGTGAAACCGCCTCATACAAAAACTAAAGGAGTAGTCAATGACGAGGCTCTTGTCAGTATCAACCTCGATATTTATCAGACTATATGTGATTATGCCGGAGCAGGAACACAAGCAGACCTGAAAGGTAAAAGCCTGCGTCCGTTGCTCGAAGGCAAGCAAAGTAAGCACCACGATGAAGTATATGTGGAGACCATGCTAGATGGAATAGATACCAGAGGATGGTCGGTTATCGGTAAAGATTATAAATATACACTTTACAGGTATTATAAGAACAAAGAGCAACTGATAAATCTGACAACCGATCCTTACGAGATGCAAAATCTGGCGGTAGATAAACAATACGATCCTATGTTATTAACCATGCGGAAGAAATTATACGACTGGGGTGTGGCTACCAAAGATAAGATGCTGATCAGATTATTGAAAGATGAACTAGACAGAAAATAAATAATATGAAATTGTATAAACCTTTTTTTCTTTTACCATTCGCCCTTGTGGCTTGCAAAGACAAACCACAGGAGCAGAAGAAACCGAATATTCTGTTTATTATGACGGACGATCATACTACTCAGGCTATAAGTGCCTATGGTGGTAGGATGGTATCTACTCCTAATATAGACCGTATTGCGAATGAAGGAATACGTTTCGATAACTGCTATGCTACCAATGCTCTGTCGGGCCCATCTCGGGCGTGCGTGCTTACCGGTAAGTTTGGGCATGTAAATGGATTCACCGACAATGCTAAAACTTTTGACGGCGATCAGGAAACTTTTCCTAAAATTCTCAAACGGAATGGTTATCAGACAGCTATAGTAGGTAAGTGGCATTTGATATCCGAACCGCAAGGCTTCGACTATTGGAGTATCCTTTCCGGACAGCATGAACAAGGCGATTATTATGATCCCGATTTTCTTGAGAATGGAAAAAATATCCAGGAAAAGGGATATGTTACCGATATAATTACCGACAAGGCGATTGAATATATAAAGGACAGAGATACTTCCAAGCCTTTTGCTCTGATGTTGCATCATAAAGCTCCTCACCGCAATTGGATGCCTGCCGAAAGGCATTTGGGGATATTCAATGACTCTGTTTTTCCCGAACCCGACAATCTGTTTGATGATTACAGTACACGCAGCCGCGCTCCGAAGGAGCAGGATATGTCTATTGCTAAAACTCTGACAAACTATTGGGATCTGAAATTGGCAACAGGCGATGAGCTTGCCAAAGATAACTTCCCTGACAAGAGATTTAAGGCTGTCTATGATCGTATGCCTGCATCGACAAAAGAGAAATGGAACAAGGTGTATGAGCAGCGCATAAAGGAATACAGAACCCGCAACATGAAAGGACGCGAACTTGTAAGCTGGAAATATCAGCAATATATGCGCGACTATCTGGCTACCACTCTGGCTGTTGACGAAGGAATTGGCAAGGTGCTTAAATATCTGGAAGACATAGGTGAATTGGACAATACAATTATTGTTTACACTTCCGATCAGGGATTCTTCTTGGGCGAGCATGGTTTCTTCGACAAGCGTTTTATGTACGAAGAGTGTCAGCGAATGCCTCTTGTGATGCGCTATCCTAAATTGATAGAGGCAGGGTGCACCACTTCTGCCATGAGCATGAATGTGGACTTTGCCCCAACCTTTCTCGATATAGCAGGACTGGAAGTTCCGGCCGATATGCAAGGTAAATCTTTGTTGCCGGTATTGAAAGATAAAGCGCATGCTCCTGCCGGTTGGCGCAAGTCAGTATATTATCATTACTTCGAATATCCTGCCGAACATAGCGTAAAGCGTCACTATGGGATAAGGACAGAACGTTATAAGCTCATACACTTCTACAACGACATAGATGAATGGGAAATGTATGATCTGAAAACCGATCCAAAGGAGATGAATAACATATACGGGCGTTTGGAGTATGCTGACCTGCAAAAAGAGTTGATGAGTATTTTGTCTCAAAACAGAGACATGTATAAAGATAATGTCGAATAATTGATAGAGAGAGCAAATCTAAAACTTTATCTATATACATCCCCTCCAACCGGCCCGAAAGGGAGGCTTAGCGAAGCCAATACTGAACAGTTAGCAGTAATCAGTCAACAGTTAGTATTAGGAGGTATATTTCCTGCGTCAGCAGTTTCTCCCCTCAGGGGAGATAAAGAGGGGCTCGAAAGATGTACAACTTTGTCACCTTTTAGTTAAAATTAGAATTGGATAAAAATAAAATATGGTTGATATGAACAGACGTAAATTTATAAGAAGTGCCGGAGTTACTCTGGCCGGAATAGCGGCAGGAGGTAGTTTTTTGCAAAATACGGCTCAGGCAATGTCGAGCAAAACGACAAAAATACCTTTAGGAGCAGATAGTAATCTCAAGGTCTATTGGGGCGATATACACAACCACTGTAATCTCACATACGGACACGGAGGAATGAAAGAAGCTTTTGAAGCGGCAAAACAGCAGCTCGATTTCGTTTCAGTTACTCCACATGCCATGTGGCCAGACATCCCGGGAAAGAATGACCCTCGTCTCGAGTGGGTTATAGAATATCACGAAAGTGCTTTCCGTCGTTTACGTGCAGGCGGCTGGGAAAAGTATGTGAAAATGACCAACGACTATAATAAAGATAATGAGTTTCTTACATTCCTGTCATATGAGTGTCATAGTATGGAGCATGGCGACCATGTAGTACTCAATTATGATCTGAATGCTCCTTTGGTTGAATGTACTTCTGTCGAAGACCTTAAGCAAAAGCTGAAAGGAACAAAGACATTTATTACCCCTCATCATATGGGCTATCAGGAAGGCTATAGAGGCTACAACTGGAAGTGCTTCTCGGAAGGAGACCAGACTCCTTTTGTGGAAATGTATTCTCGCCATGGTCTGGCTGAAAGCGATCTTGGAGATTATCCTTATCTGCACGATATGGGGCCTCGTCATTGGGAAGGAACTATTATGTACGGATTAGGGCTAGGTAATAAATTCGGAATTATGGGTTCTACCGATCAGCATGCCGGTTATCCGGGTAGTTATGGCGATGGTAGGGTAGGAGTTTATGCCGAATCTCTTTCTCGCGAAGCGATTTGGGATGCCCTCAAAAATCGTAAAGTATGTTGTGCCACAGGAGATAAGATACTGATAGATTTTCGTATCAACGATGCAGTAATAGGTGATGTGATAAAAGGTAACAATCGCCGGATATATATAAACGTTGTAGGAGAAAGTGCAATAGACTACATCGACATCGTGAAAAACGGACAGACAGTAGGTCGTATCAGTGGCCCTTTAACTCCCGTTATGCCATCGGAAGAAATAGTGAGAGCTAAAGTTAAATTCGAATTTGGATGGAACAGATTCGAAGAACCTGTGAAGTGGGACGGTACTATTAAAATAAATAATGGGACAGTAAATGAGGTAACTCCTTGTTTCCGAGGAGCACCTTATACTTCGCCACAAAAAGGAGTAAAAGAAGTACCTACATTAGTGAATAAAATATTGAGTAAGAATGATAAGGGCGTCGAACTGGAAATGTATTCGACTAAAAACCCTAATACAACTACTGCTTCTACTCAGGCTGTTATTATGGACGTTACAATGCCAAAATCGGGAGTATTTACACTCGAGTTTAACGGGAAGAAATTTGACTATACTTTGGGCGAATTACTGGAAGGTACTAAGACTCAGTTTATGAATGGTTGGTTGAGCGAAGCTATTCAGTTTCACAGAGCCATTCCTGTATCGGCCTTTACGTTCGAGCATTTTATGACGGATGATAAGCCGGAAAAGAGTACAGATTATTATTATATCCGTGTACGTCAGCGTGACAATCAATGGGCTTGGAGCTCTCCTATATGGGTTGAACGTGTTTAATCAAGCTAAGTTATGAAATATGCAATAGGCCTTGATTTAGGAGGCTCATCTATAAAGTACGGATTGGTTAGCAACAAAGGAGATATTTTGCAAGAAGGGAAAATACCTTCTTTTGCTGACGAATCTTCTGACCGAATTATAGAGCAACTCTTATTAGCAGTAGATACTGTAAAAGAGTATGCTACAAATAATAATATAGAACTTTGTGGTATTGGTATTGGCACTCCGGGGATAGTCGATCAGATAAACGGAGTGGTGCTGGGTGGTGCTGAGAACCTGAAAGGATGGGAGAATATTCCATTGGGAGATATTATAAGCAAATATTCCGGGTTGAAGGTATGGGTCAATAACGATGCCAATGTTATGGGGTTAGCCGAAACTCGTTTTGGCATTGCAAAAGGTTGTACCGATGTTGTCTTTCTTACTGTAGGTACAGGAATTGGCGGAGCACTTATTATTGATGGCAAGCTTTATGGCGGATACAAAAATAGGGGAACAGAGCTTGGACATTTTCCTTTCATTGCCGATGGAGAGCCTTGTGCGTGTGGTTCGGTAGGCTGTTTGGAGACTTATGCTTCAGCAGCAGCAATGGTTGGCAGATATAAGAGGATGTACAAGGATATGAACGACATGGAATGCTCGGATGTAGATGGAGAAGAAATTGTGAGGCTTTATAAAAACGGAGACAAGCTTGCCATGGCTGCTATAGACGAAAATTGTCGGTTCTTAGGTCATGGTATTGCGGGCTTCATCAATATTTTCAGTCCTCAGAAAGTAGTGATAGGGGGAGGCTTGGCTGATGCCGGAGAGTTTTATCTGGAAAAAATAAGAGAAGCGTCGAGGTTGTACGTAATGCCTGATTGTGCTCTTAATACGACAATAGAGGCTGCCATATTGGGTAATAGTGCCGGATTTATGGGGGCAGCAGGCCTGTGCCTGAATGAATAAGAAGTTATATTAGTATCTCTTAGGGGTATTAATGTTTCTATTAATAAATAAAAAGTGGGTAAATCCCCCTCAATATCTTTTATATGGAGGGGGATTGTTTTTGTAGGCATTTAAGAGTCATCTTAAAAAAGATATACTTACTTTGTAAGTACTACTCTTAAATACATACCCAGATGGAAATATTATCTAAAATATTAATAGGAATTGTAGCTCTTGAGCATATCTATATCCTTTGGATAGAAATGTTTGCATGGACAACAAAAGGACGAACGACATTCAAAAGTATTCCGGATGAATTATTCGAGAAGACTAAGGGTTTGGCTGCAAATCAAGGATTATATAACGGCTTTCTGGCTGCGGGGCTTATTTGGTCGCTACTGATTGAAAATCTTGATTGGAGTCAGAATATAGCTTTGTTCTTTCTTGGCTGTGTTGCTGTTGCAGGAATTTATGGAGCTATTACTGCTCAGAGATCAATATTCTTTAAGCAAGCCTTGCCGGCATTGATTGCAATCGTTGTCTTATTATTGAAATGATTCAGGGTTATGCACGAACAGCTAATAAAGGATATTTCTATTAAGTATAAGATACAAGTGTCGGATATTGAATTGAGCAAAAGACTATTCCAGCCTGTATTGATGCCAAAGAATAGAATTTTAGAGGAAGAAGGTAAGATCCCTCTACATTTATACTATATCGTATCAGGCTTTATGCGCCTATTTTATTATAGTGATAGCGGAGATGAGGTGACTACACATATTAACTGTCCGCATGGCTTTTTTACATCATTCTCAGAGTTTACAAACCAAACTAAATCATCGGTGAATGTAGAAACAGTTACTGAATGCCAACTGCTTCGTATCACCAAGCAAGATTATGATACCTTGATGAGTGAAAGCCTGTTCTGGAAAGATTATGGGATGCACGTATTACAAGAATCATTAATTTATAATGAAGAACGGTCTAAAGATCTGGCAACTTTATCTGCCGAGCAACGCTATCTTAAGCTCATGAAGTCTCATCCAGATATTCTTCAAAATGTGCCTCTGCAATATATTGCGTCTTTTCTCGGAATAAAACCGGAAAGCCTCAGTCGTATAAGGAGAAATCTGATTAACTAACAAAAGTCAAGTGTAATTGATCTTTGTATTCTCAATTTTGTGTCATAATTATTAAACATAAAAACAATGACACAGAAGAATTTAGTTTTAGTTACCGGAGCCAACGGACATTTAGGAAATAACTTAGTACGATTATTAATTTCTAAAGGATATCAGGTAAGGGCATCTGTTCGTAATATTAAAAATACTAAACCGTTTGAAGGTTTAGATTGTGAAGTCGTAGAAGCAGATATAACGGATAAGAACTCAATGCTTCATGCTCTACGTGGTGTTGAAACATTCTATGCTGTGGGAGCAGTCTTTAAACTCTGGGCAAAAGATCCTCAAAAAGAAATCTACGATGTAAACATAGATGGCTGCAAGATTATGATAGAATCAGCAGCCGAAACAGGTGTAAAACGGATTGTTTATGTCAGTTCGATTGCCGCATTGGATTATACAAAAGGAACACCCATCAGTGAAGAATCAGGTTATAATCCTGATCGTAGAGATATGTATTACAACTCTAAAAACGATGGAGAGAAACTAGCATTCGAATTATCAAAGAAGCATAATATAGAATTGGTTGCAGTATTACCTTCTGCCATGATAGGCGGTGTTATTGCCGATAGGTTGAGTAATTCGAATGAGATATTAAAGGCAATATTAAATAATAAACTACCTATCGAAACAAAGATAACTCTGAACTGGATAGATGTAAATGATGTCGCTGAAGGTTGTATTCTGGCTGCAAATAAAGGTCAATCGGGAGAACGTTATATTCTGGCCAATGAAAAATGTATGACTATTACCGACTCTATTAAACTGGCAAATGATTTATTCCCGAAACTTAAGTTAAAGAAACCTATTCCTGTTCCTAAATTTGTACTCTTTGCATTCGGAGCTTTATTGGGTTTGGGTGCAAAAATAACCGGAAAATCTCCTGCTATGACAACAAAAGAAGTTAATATGTTTTACGGTCTGATACAGAATTTTGATATTTCTAAGGCAAGAAAAGTATTAGGCTTTAATCCAAAACCATCTAGGCAAGCATTAGAGTCGGCTTTGTTGTATATGTGGGAGGAAAAAGAACGGTTGTTGAAATAATCTTGTAATAAAAGTGGTTACAACATAATCTAAAAGCGGTTGAAATTGTTGTATATAGTAAAAAGAAGAATTATGAGTATATATGATTTTACTGTAAAGGATAGTAAAGGTAATGATGTCCCGTTATCTAATTACAAAGAAAAAGTTCTGCTAATTGTTAATACAGCTACAGCATGTGGCTTCACTCCTCAGTATAAAGATTTGCAGGATTTGTACCTTCAATACAAGGATCAGGGTTTTGAAATATTGGATTTTCCGTGTAACCAGTTTGGAAAACAGGCTCCTGGAACGAATGATGAAATTACCTCTTTTTGCGAAATGAAGTATAAAACGACATTTACCACATTCGGAAAGATTGAGGTAAATGGAGATAATGCGGATCCTCTTTATAAATACCTGAAGCAAAATAGCAAAGGGATTCTGGGAGATTCTATAAAATGGAACTTTACTAAATTCCTGATTGATAGAGAGGGAAATGTCATTGAACGATATGCTCCAATAACCAATCCTTCAAAGATTGCCGGGACTATCGAAAAACTCTTAGCAAAACAATAAATGTATGCGGTTATGGTCTTTACATCCTCAGTACCTTGATTCGGCTGGACTTAATGCCTCCTGGCGTGAAGGTTTGTTGGCAAAGAATGTGCTCTTGGGTAATACAAAAGGATATACAAACCATCCTCAATTGATTCGCTTTAGAAACAGTGCTGATCCATCTCTTTACATTGATGCCTTCCTTACTGAAATATACAAAGAAGCTGTGAGAAGGAATTTTTCGTATAGCAAAGAAAAGATTCGTATGATTGAAAATATTCCGCCAATTTCTGTGACGAAAGGACAATTGGTATTTGAGTACGAACATTTGAGACGAAAACTTCAAAAACGAAGTCCGGAGCTTTTAGAAAAGTTTCCAATATTGACTGACTTAAAACCACATCCTTTATTCGAGATGATAGAAGGAGATATTGAGGATTGGGAAATCATAACATAATTGGCAAGAACAGAAACTGATATTCATATGAGAAAATTTCTATACATAATACTTCCTATAATTATCTGTTTTTTAGTAAGATTCACAGCTAGTTATTTCCAATCGGAATCTATACAAACATGGTATCCGACATTGAGTAAGCCTGAAATAACTCCGCCAAATATAGCCTTTCCTATCGCATGGAGTATAATATACCTATGTATGGGTATCTCCATCGGCTTGATACTAAACTCAAAAGAGAAGAGCAAAAAAAATCTCACACTACTATTTGTGATTCAACTGTTTTTTAATTTTACGTGGAGTATTTCATTCTTCTATTTGCAAAATCCTCTTTTAGGTTTTATTAATATTATCTTGTTGGATATTGCTGTTTTATACTATGCTTTCAAATGTTACCCGACTCAAAAAATGAGCGGAGTATTGTTTGTTCCTTATATACTTTGGTTAATATTAGCTACATATTTAAATGCTTATATCTTGATATACAACTAAAGTCGTTTGAAAAGAGGTTAATGAATTATTTGATTTTTACCATAAGCGTATTGAATCATACAGTATCAATTATCTATATACCAATATCTTTGCATTGTAATTAAAACTTTTAAATAATGTCACAACAATCAAAAATCGCATTAGTAACAGGCGGTAGCCGTGGACTAGGTAAGAATATGGCTTTAAATATAGCTCGAAAAGGACTGGATGTAGTTCTTACTTATAACAGTAAAAAAGAAAGTGCCTTGGAAACAATAGCAGAAATAGAGCAACTCGGACAAAAAGGTATTGCTCTCCAACTTAATACTGCTGATGTAAAAAGCTTCGATTCTTTTTTCGAACTACTTAAACAAGAATTGTCTGTCAGATTTGATACTCAGAAAATCAACTATCTGGTAAATAATGCAGGCATCGGAATTAATACTCCTTTTGCCGAAACAACGGAAGAGGATTTTGACACTCTTTTCAATATCCATTTCAAAGGTGTTTACTTCTTTACTCAAAAAGCATTGAGCATACTCGAAGACGGTGGAGGTATCATAAATATCTCAACAGGTCTGGCACGTTTCTCTCGGCCCGGATATTCCGCTTATGCATCTATGAAAGGGGCTATTGAGGTGTTAACAAGATATCAGGCGAAAGAACTTGGAGCAAGGGGTATTCGTTCTAATGCTGTTGCTCCGGGTGCTATTGCGACCGATTTTGGCGGAGGTATTGTTAGAGATAACGAGGAAGTCAATAAAATAACAGCTAGTACGATTCCATTGGGAAGAGTTGGTCTGCCCGAAGATATTGGCGGAGTAGTTGCATTTTTATGTACGGATGAAGCACGATGGGTAAATGCTCAACGGATTGAGGTTTCCGGAGGTCAAAGTATTTGAAAGGGAAAAGAATATTTAAACTTGTATTATAATGGAAAAGGCATTAGTCTCTAGCAAATTTTTATCGCATTAAATTAGGAATCTTACCAAATGAGATTATCGGGAAGATAAGCCAGTTCAATGTCTTTTCTTTGAATGATTATTTACAACCGAATCATACAATTCCATACAGTCGTAAAGATTATTATAAAATAAGTCTGACATCCGAAAGGAATATACAACAAAACCTTAAAGTTATTCTAAATTTAAGAGATATAGAATATTATTTTTTCTTACCAATAAACGAAGACGGGCTAAATGAGATACCTATATTAAAGTAAAATGCAGGATCGGCACTCATTTTCAGGACAGGATCACTATACGAATCCTGCTTTCTGAACAATCTGCCTGACGGAGTGAATCTCACACCTGTTTTGCCTGTAATCAGAAAAGAATTAGCAATAAGGTGTTCATAAACAAATCCTGAATTAATATCCAGTTGCCTGTACTGATATTTCTGATCTGTACCGTCTATATTATAGAGATAAAAGGTTGTTCCATCTATTTCTGTGCCTAATGAGAGTCTACCATTATAAAAGAGGTGTTTTCTGAGATACATATTTTTAGGAAGGATAATATCCACGATAAGACCATTTCTGAATTTATGCTCATACGAGAAAGTTGGAATAAAAGGCACTTCAGAAAGCGGATCGATAGGAATTGCAAACCCGAAACTCATTCTTGTCCGATCATTGGCTTTAAGTATCATTGTTCCTGAAAGTAATCCTCTTACCCGTTCGAAATGCTTTTCACTGCCATCAACAATTATACTGGAAGTAAAGACTGTTCTTTTTTTGAGCAAAGTTGAGATGTAAGCAAGATTAGCACCTGCATGGAAATAATGAAAATCATTATCTACTTTCCTAATTGTTTTAGATAAAGGTTCAGTCATGTCAGCTTTCGCCGAGATATAATTGTATCCGAGTGTAGTTCCAAAAAGCCAATTGCTTTTCTTTATAAGATTAATATTAGTATTGACCTTTACTTGTGATAGTCCTCTGACCTTACTTTCAGGGAATGAATTATTTCCATCCTTCAAGGTGAAGTTGTATGGCATCAATTGGGTGAATTCGATATTTAAAGGACGGGCTATTGTAAATTTTGCGGCAGCAATAGCAGCTGCTTTCTGAGATAGGCTCAAGCTGTCTTTTGCTATCGGCGGTATATTGTCAGTCTTTTGAGAAAAAGATTGGATGGAGAGAATTAGGGCACCAAGGACTAAGACCATTCTTTTAAACGCTTCCATAGATATATTATTAAATAAAATGAGCATATTAACTGCTAAATACTAGCATGTGGCAAAGAAAGAAATAATGCAATAACCTTTTTTTGTTTTTATACCAAACCCGCTTCCTTTTAGACTAAAGTCTTTTAAATTATTTTCTAATTCGGATTTTGTATATCTATCAGATTGTTTGGTATAATATTTTAATAACAGGGAGGTTATTCTTTTATCTTTGTTTAAATTTTATTTCTATAAAATATGGAACATGAACCCGTTGTAATAAAGAATACAAAGATTCTCCAATTGATGGTTAATCCCCGATATAGGTTATTGCGACATGTGGTACTCTTATTGGGAGTCTTTATACTTATATTTTATTCTGGTCAGTTTTCAGAATACTCGGGTGCTTCCCGATATTATAGGTTACTCTTTGTTTATATTGTTATGATAATAACATTTTATGTCAATATGAATATTTTGGTTCCTCTATTCTTCTTTAAAAATCGATATATTGTTTATCTGTTATTATTGTTTCTATTAGTACAAATAGATCTTTTTGTAATAGGGTTTTTCTTAGATAATTTTTTTGATCCAATACAAAATCTACACTATGATAGAGGTGTAGAAAAAGAAAATACTTATCGAGGTGTAATTACGATAGGAGCCGTTATATTAGTTACCACGATGATAAAACTCTTTCAGAGATGGGTGCATGATAATGAAAAAATAACTGAGCTGAATAATATCACATCAACGATGGAACTGAGTGAATTGCGAAATCAAATTAATCCTCATTTCCTCTTTAATATGCTCAATGGAATTAAAGCCTTGGTTCGTACCGATCAGGAGAAAGCGATTACCGTTATTATGAAACTGTCGGAGTTTCTTCGATATCAATTATATGAGAATAATGAGGAAAAGATATTACTTAAATCTGAAATAAATTTCCTGAGCAACTTTCTTGACTTAGAAAAACTCAGAAGAGACAACCTGTCAGTAGATATTAGCCCGAGCAAAGATGATCCTTCTATTTTCAGAAGTATATTTATTCCTCCGAACCTTTTCACCACATTCGTTGAAAATGCAGTAAAACACAGTGTAAATATTACAGGAACTGAATCTTATATTAGGATTAATATAGATGTAGAAAAAGATAAGCTGTATTTTATCTGTATTAATTCGATAGACCCTGAATATATTCCATCAAAAGGAAAAAGCAATGGATTAGGACTTGTGAACATAAAAAGACGTCTGGAACTTTTGTATGGAGATAATCATTCTCTGCAAATTAACGTCTCAGAGAAAGAGTATAATGTTAAATTGATAATTCCGCTATGAATTGTATTATTATTGATGACGAACCTTTAGCAAGAGAAGAACTGCAAGCACAGATAAAAGAAATATCTAAAATTGAAATATTAGGCAAATTCTCTAATGCTCCAAGTGCTTTGATATTCATAGAGGAAAATGATGTAGACCTTATTTTCCTTGATATAGAGATGCCAATGGTAACGGGGTTAGAGTTTGCGGCCCAGCTGCCGAAGAAAGCTTTGATTATTTTTACAACTGCCTATTCACAATATGCATTAGACAGCTACGAACTGGATGCAATCGATTACCTTCTCAAACCAATTGCCAAAGAACGACTGGAAAAGGCGATAAACAAGGCTGAAACATATAAAAAACTACTATCTGATGATACTGAGAAAAGTATAATAGAAGGAGGAACGGATGATTTTTTAATTGTCAAGTCAGAACGTAGGTTTCATAGAATCAATTTTTCGGATATCAGGTATATTGAAGGTCTGAAAGATTATGTTATCATATACACGACCAATCAAAAGCTTATTACAGCAATGAATTTGAAGAATATTCATCAAAAGATGCCGCAGGATATCTTCTTGCGTGTAAGCAAATCATATATAGTAAATACAAACTACGTGGAATCATTTGACCATCACAGTATATTTATTGGTGGCTACGAAATCTCATTAGGTGAGGTTTATAAGAAAGAATTCTTTTCAATATATTCAGGAGGGACACTTAATCTTGAATGAATAGATAACTATGTTGATATTGAGATTAATAATCACACCCTGTCATTTAGCTTAATAACCAATCCATCATCTGTTTCCCAATAGCTGATAATATTTTCTTTCGATAACCAGCCAAGGACAATACATACATAATCATTTCTATATCCGGTTATTTCTACCAGATCTTCAATTGCCAATCCTCTATCGGAAGAAAGCAACCCTTGTATATATTTTGCATCGATACTAATAGCTTCTTTCAACATAGTGTGATAAAACTTATTTATGTAATACAATATACTATTGAAATTGTCGGTAGAATACTAAAGTAGTATATATGATAATTAATATTCTAACTATTATACATATGCTTCTATTTTTTATACCAAGTTGCGATTTGCTGCTACTTGAAAGTCGAATAGGGTAAAAATGTAGTCTTGTAATTGAATATTATCTTTCTTTTTAAGAGATGAATCCCGCATTTAAAAAGAGAATAATAGAAGTAGAAGGCGGCAATTCTCTTTAGTTTGACATTTACTTAAATAAAACAACAATGCAGATAGCTTAACTATCTGCATTGTTTAAAAAAGAAATTTAATTATAGCCCTATCTTTTTTGCTATAAAAAATGTATAGCCATAAAAATCCTTATACTTACGGTACAATACCTCCTCATAACCTTGAGACATTGCTAATTCTTCAGCAGTCTTATTCCCTTGATATTTATTCAGAAAAATCTTCATTGCTTTAATCTTTGGCGCAAAGTAGTTCTCTGTCCAACAAGATTCCGGTAAAATAAATGTAGCAACAGGCAGATACCCTGCTTTATGTATCTTAGCAACCTGATTTGGAATAGTGTCTATTTCAGGATATGCATTCATCCAAAAATCATTTATTTCTTTAGGGCGTTCGTCTGTAAACCACGAACTTTCGGAAACAACAATATATCCTCCTGTTTTCAAGTATCTACTCCACTCTTTTAATCCACGTTCGAAACCGATATTGTAAATTGCTCCTTCACTCCAGATGAGATCTAATGATTCTTTTTCGAAAGGAAGTTCTTCTGTCATAGAACCGACAATCCCTTTTACTCTGTTTTGTAAACCTAGTTGCTCGGCATTGCAATTAAGCATGCTAATAAAATCAGGAAATATATCAAGTGCAGTAATCTCTCCCTGAGCATGCTTGGCTAGTGTCATGGTCTGTCCTCCTGTGCCACATCCGATATCTGCAATAAGGGATTTATCGGTTAGGTTATCAATAAAGCTAAGAGCTTTAAGTGTTACATCAAGGCTGCCGGGTCCTTGTCGTTCCATACTGGAAAAGAATTCGCAGATTAAACTAAAATCGAAATCGTGAATTGTTTTATTTTCGTTATTCATTTCTTTGTTTATATGTTATAGCATACATGTGAAAGCATAACAGTGCCATCATCACTGTGTACACCGATTAAAAACTAAACTATATTAATATAAAAACCACTCTCGAAAAGGTTTATTCGAGAGTAAAACGAAAGGACAATCTGTATCAGAAAAAATACAGGTTGCTTACAACACCAAATCCGATTTATGCCAAATCTTAGTCATCCTACAAAGCTACATAAAATATTTCTTATTATTCTCTTGAAATATGTTTGTGTGACCGAGCATTTTGTTTACATTCTTCCTTCTGACTAAAAAAGGATTCGATAGGTACTGTTCATAACTCAAAATTTTCACGATTCGACAAAATTATTGACTATCGCTTAAAGATTCAGCACCTCGAATAAAGCCAAGTTAGGTCATTGTAAGTCATTTAAAACGGTGAATAATTTGTTAAAAAGTGACTGGATTTTAATTTTTGAAATTCAGTCACTTATTTTTCACTCAACTACTGTCTTTTAGTGACTTTTATTGGCTTTGGTGAAAAAGAAAAAAGTCTGTTAATCTACTGACTAACAGACTTTATGTCTTTGTTTGGCATTTTGTGGCTTTTGACCTTTTTACCATTTTGTGGGCGTTGACGGATTCGAACCGCCGACCCTCTGCTTGTAAGGCAGATGCTCTGAACCAGCTGAGCTAAACGCCCCTTTTGTTTAGGGTTGCATTTTCTCCCAAATGCGATGCAAAGGTATGTAAATTTTTGATACTGCAAAACAAATTGAGAATATTTTTCTAAAAAAAATAACAAGAGAATAATCGTTTGGATGTTAATTTCTTAATTTTTATCAATTAACAGAATAGATTGCAAAGATTTAACTAATTTCGCAGCAATAAATATATAATTTGAAAATGGAAGTAAAAGTTATCAATAAATCCCATCATCCTTTGCCCCAATATGCAACTCCGTATTCAGCAGGGGTTGATCTTAGGGCTAATATAACAGATTCTATAATTCTAAAACCATTGGAGAGAGTTCTTGTTCCCACAGGACTGTTTCTGGAACTGCCGCAAGGATATGAGGCGCAAATTCGTCCCCGTAGCGGACTTGCCTTTAAGCATGGGTTAACGGTTTTGAATTCTCCGGGAACTATAGATGCAGACTATAGAGGAGAAATCCGCGTTATATTAGTCAACTTATCAAATGATGAATTTGTTATAAACGATGGTGAAAGGATTTGTCAGATGGTAATTGCTGCTCATTCTCAGGTAGAATGGATCGAAGTTGAAGAAATTAACGAAACCGAGCGCGGAACCGGAGGCTTTGGACATACAGGAAAACAATAATATAGTAACAGGCTTAGAATGCAAAGAAAAATATTTGTTTATATATTCTTCTATTTAGTATCATGTGCATTTGCTTTTGCACAAAACAAAGATTCGATAAAGACAGATCTTACACAAGCTGGACAAGAAGACAATCGGCGTAAGTTCGATTACTTCTTCTATGAGGCCATGAATGCTAAATCCTTAGGTAAATACGATGTCGTATACGACTATCTCAAATACTGTATGGCTATAGATTCGGCTAATGCAAATGTATTATATGAGCTTGGAAATTACTATAATTCAATAGATAGCAAAAGTAAAGCATTAGATTATTATCGCAAGGCTGTTAGTTATGCTGGTGATAATTATTCCTACAATATGGCTTACGCCTCTCTTTGTTTAGAGTTTAAGCAGTATAGTGATGCAATAGATCAATTCGAAAAGCTGGTACAAGAAGACCCTGACGATACGGAATTGTATGTTTACTTATCAGAATCGTATCGTATGGATGGTGATCTTCCGAATGCGGTGGCTACTTTAGATAAGCTAGAGCAAATAGTAGGACTTAATGAGAAAATCAGCCTTCAAAAGTATCAGTTGTATACAATGATGAAGCAAGAGAAGAAAGCTTTTGCCGAAATTCAGAAGTATATAGATAAATATCCGCGAGAGATTCGTTATCAGATTCTTCTTGGAGATTTGTATCTGCAGGCAGGTAAAACTCACGATGCATTTATAGTATATAGTAAAGCTAAGGCTATAGATCCGGAAGATCCGTACCTTATTTCGTCTATGGCTCAATATTATGAACAAACAAATAATAAAGCAGCGGCAGAAAACGAATTGCAGACAGCTTTGATCAGTCCTAAAATGGATATTGACACAAAACTGGCTATTCTAGCACAGTATGTTGGTACATTGCAGCAAACAAAAAAAGACACGAAAGATGCAAATGCATTGTTCGATACGTTGATGATACAGCATCCGCAGGAGCCTAAACTGAACTTGATGTATGGAAATCTCCTCATGATTCAGAATAAGAAAGATGATGCCAGATTTCAGTATCAACTTTTTGCCGAAGCCAATCCTACGAATCCTGTAGGATGGGAGCAAATGCTTTCAACCGTTTTTCCCGATAGTTTAGATATGACTATCGATGTTTGTAAAAAAGCAATATCCTACAATACCGATCAGCCACAGTTCTATTTCTATTTAGGGGTTTCTGAATATATGAAAGAAGACTACTCCAATGCATTAGATGCGCTGCAAAAAGGAGTTGTGTATGTTGATGAAAATAATAAAAGCTTACTTTCCGATTTTTATGGACAAATAGGAGACTTGTATTATCACTTAGAGAAGACAGATAGTGCATTTATTTTTTATGACAAAGCTCTGTCTTATAATCCTAACAATCTGGGTGTGTTGAATAACTACAGTTACTTTCTGTCTGTGGCAAAGAAAGATTTGAATAAGGCCGAAAAGATGAGTAGTATTACTGTAAAAGCAGAGCCTTCCAATCCAACATATCTGGATACTTATGGCTGGATACTATTTGAGCAAGGAGCTTATGTTATTGCAAAAATATATATTGAGAATGCAATAAAATACAGTGAAGAGAAAAAAGAAGAAATTAGCGAAGAGGTGTTAGAACACTATGGCGATGTTCTTTATAAAACCGATGAGCCGGAAAAAGCCTTAGAGTACTGGATAAAAGCTAAAGAAAAAGGAAAGAATAAATCGAAAACTTTAGATAGAAAAATAGAAACAAAAACTTACATTGCAGAATAATGATAGAAGTGAATAGACTAAATAAAATATTGTTGGCATTAGCCATTGTATTTTCTGTTTTATTGTTCAACGGATGTAAATCTAAAAAAATAGTAAGTTCGGAGAATGCTGAGCTGGAAAATAAAACTCATACAAAAGTAATAGATGATGTTTTAAATACAGAGATTCAGTATAATTCGATCTATTCTAAAGGAAGTATCTCTCTGAACGGAAGTATGAAACTTCCAGCTGTATATAAATTGATTAAAGACAGTATATTGCAAGCCTCTGTCCGAATCCCTTTTATAGGGGGAGAAGCTATGCGGATGACGATAACTCCTGATAGTATAATCATTATCGATCGGAGAAATAGACAATACGTAGCCGAAGATTTCAGGAATTCAGCTTTAGCAAAAAGCTTCGATTTTAATTTTTATAATTTACAGGCATTATTCACAAATAAGCTATTTCTTCCCGGAAAAAAAAATGTAGCTAAGTCTGAATATAATAAGATGGATATCTCTGCAACACAGACAATGTATATGTTGCAGACAAAAGATAAGAATAATATGAAGTATACCTTTGCAGTAGATGCTTCTAATCATATTGTATCTACTCTGATATACAATGGAGGTAAAAATATTACTTTAGAATGGACTTATAGTGACTTTATAGAAGATGCCGGTCGTACCTATCCTACAAGTATAATGGCTAAGGCGGATATTGCAAAGAAGCGCCTTAATCTGGGCTTTGTTTTCGATAAACTGGAGATTGATAAAGATTTTGATATAGATAATTCTGTAAGTTCTAAATACAAAAAAGTAAGTATCCTTGAATTGATAGAGACATATATAAAGTTGAAATGAGACTGTTAGTTTTTGTACTTATATTCCTTTTTGGTATCTCTGCCTTTGCCCAGACCTCGAGAATAAAAGAGCTGGAAAGGCAAAGGAAGGAGGCTTTGCTCGAAATTACGAATACAAATAAGCTCCTTACCGAAACCCGAAAGAGCACAAATACACTTTTGGACAGGATAAAACTAATATCTAATCAAATATTTTCAAGACAAAAAGTACTAGGACTACTGGAGCAAGAAATAGGAGGTATAGGAGTAGAGCAAACACGTATCGAAGCTGAAATAGTAAGCTTAGAGGCTGAACTTAAAGATAAACAAAGCAGCTATGCCAAAGCTATAGATGGAATGTTACAGAATCGTCAGAGCGAAAACCGTATTTTATTTGTGTTGTCGGGAAAATCTTTGACCGAATCATATAGAAGACTTCGTTATTTACGCGATTATTCTGAATGGAGAAAGGATCAGGCAAATGAAATAAAAGAGAAAAGTGCTAATCTTAAGGAGAGAAAAGAAGCTTTAAGTAAGACAAAAACTGAAAAAACAGCATTGCTAAATCAGCGAACAACAGAGCAGACTAATCTGAAAAAAGAAGAAGACGATTATCAGAAAGAAGTAACGGACGCTCAGAAAAAACAAAAAGACCTTCAAAAAATACTTAATCAGAAGCAACAACAAGCTAACGCTTTAGATAGGCAGATAGCTAAACTCATAGCAGAAGAAGTTGCCCGACAGGAACGAGAGGCAAAACGTATTGCGGAAGAAAAAGCTAAAGCAGAGGCTGCAAAAGGAAATAAAGGAAAAGAATCGAAAGAGAGAACTAAGCCTAGCATTACGGTGCCTAGCAAAAAAATGTCCTCTGAGAATGTTGTATTATCTAATAATTTCGCTTCCAACAAAGGTAAACTGCCTTATCCTATTTCCGGTAATTATGTTATTACTACCCGATTTGGTACTCATCAACATAGTAAGTGGAATGTGACTACATCCAGTAGCGGTATAGATATACGCTCACAGGCCGGAGCTGAGGCTAAAGCTGTCTTTAATGGAGAGGTTACGTATGTTGCTGCTATACCCGGATACAATACCTGTATTATAATGAGACATGGCAATTATTATACTTTTTATGGAAATATAGAAAGTATATATGTAAAGCAGGGAGACAAAATAAAAACAGGGCAATCTTTAGGGAAAGTATATACAGACCCTGATACGGGAGCATCTCAGATTCATTTTCAGCTTTGGCAAAAAACGACGAAACTCAATCCTGAGCCTTGGCTTAGATAATCTTTGTTGCTATGGCTAAAGAAAGGCTGATAGAGCTGCCCAAAATAGTTGATCGACGGGGAACCCTTTCTTTTTTAGAGGCAGGAAATCATATTCCTTTTAATATATCTTGCGCTTATTGGATTTATGATGTGCCGAAGGACAAGGAGAGGTTCGTTTTCAGAGATCAATATAAGTTCGTCATAGTCCTTTCTGGAAGTTTAGATGTTCTGTTAAATGATGGTCAGGAAAAAAGGAAATACACACTCAGTTGCCCTAGTGATGCTCTTTATATTCCAAATAAAGTCTACTGGAGTTTTGATAACTTCTCTGCGAATACTTGTTGTTTGATTATAGCGTCAGATATTTGTGGCGAATACAGTTCCCTATATAAGAAGTCTGCCACTAAACATTCTCCAATCATCGGAGAAAAAGAATATACTGTATTTGACTGCTCACTCATTCAACTTCCTACCATAGAAAACAATACTGGAGATATTGCATCTGTTAGCTCTTCCGAAAATATACCATTCCATATAAAACGATTATTTTATATTTATGATATTCCATTAGGGACGGAAAGAGGTATGCATGCTCATAAGTATTGTCACGAGGTGCTTATTGCAGCAATCGGTAGTTTCGAAGTGGAACTCAATGATGGAGCAAATAAGAAAACGGTTTTATTGAACTGCCCTACATACGGACTTTACATTCCACCTGGAGTGTGGGCTGTAGAAAAGGCGTATTCTTCAGATGTTACGTGTTTGGTGCTGGCTTCCGAAATATATGATGAGGAAGGCTATATTAATACATATTCCGAATTTAAAAAATATCGAAGGCATGAAGATTGAATTGTATAAGCCTGAATATAAGGTTGCCTGGGATGAGTTTGTAAGCAACTCGAAGAATGGAACATTTCTATTCTATAGAGATTTTATGGAATATCACCAAGATCGGTTTAATGATTATTCCCTTATGTTTTATATCAATGATATTCTTGTGGCAATAATGCCCGGCCATATAGAAAACAAAGTGTATTATTCTCACAAAGGGCTTACATATGGTGGTCTGATAATGAGTCCGAAAACGACAGCAGTAGATGTACTGAAAATCTTTGAACATCTTACTGTTACTTTTCGTCATCAGGGAATTAAAAAGGTTGTATATAAGGCAATCCCTCATATATATCATAATATGCCGGCAGAAGAGGACCTGTATGCTCTGTTTCGGTACAAAGCTATTCTTTCGGCACGAAGTATATCATCTTCGATCTATTTGTCAGATAAACCGAGATACTCGGAACTAAGACGGAGAAGTTTGAAAAAGGCAGAGAAGAATGGATTGGTTGTTCAAGAGTCTAGTGATTTTGCTTTGTTTTGGCAAATTCTGTCTCAGAATTTGGAAGAGAGGCATAATGTACAGCCCGTTCACTCATTGACAGAAATTGTATATCTGAAAGAGAAGTTTCCTGATAATATTCATCTGTATTTAGTTTCCGATAGCAATCAGACTCTAGGAGGATGCGTTGTTTTCGAAACAGAAAAGGTTTCGCATATTCAATATATAGCAGCAACGGCAGACGGAAAGAGCTTAGGTGCTGTAGATATTGTTATCGATTATATTATTAATATAGCATATCCGCATAAGGCTTATTTCGACTATGGCACATCTACCGAACAAGGAGGTATGTTTCTTAACGAAGGGCTTGTTTTTCAGAAAGAGGGATTCGGGGCAAGAGTTATAGTGTACGATACATATACAATAGATTTGTAAAGATGAATTAGCAAATGATATATAATCATTTTCATATTAGTCATACTTGCCGTATATTTGTTCTCATCTAAGATAAGTGATGTAGTACGAAAAAAAATAGAAGGTGTATTTCGTCTTGGATAGATGCGAAAAATGAATAAGACTCTGTAGAAAGCGACAATATATAAAGGAAAAAACATGAAAGAAAAAGAAATGATTTTCGGTATACGTGCTGTGATAGAAGCAATAGAAGCCGGAAAAGAAATAGATAAAGTAATTGTAAAAAGAGAGCTTCAAGGCGATTTGTCTAAAGAGTTGTTTTCGGTTCTTAAAACTCACAATATATCAGTTCAACGTGTTCCTAACGAGCGGCTGGATAGGTTTACCCGTAAAAATCATCAGGGAGTAATAGCGTTCTTATCAGCTATAACGTACGAAAAAATTGAAGATATCGTTCCTTTTTTATATGAGAATGGAAAAGATCCTTTTATTCTGGTTTTAGACGGTCTGACTGATGTGCGTAATTTTGGCGCTATTGCCCGAACCTGCGAAGTAGCAGGCGTAAATGCAATAGTGATACCGGCTAAAGGTAGTGTTACAGTAAATGCCGATGCTGTAAAAACATCTGCAGGAGCATTACTTAAAATTCCCGTGTGCAAAGAACAGAGCTTGACTCAAGCCATTCAGTTCCTTAAAAATAGCGGAATAAAAGTAGTTGCTGCTACAGAACGGGGTGCTGAAATGTATACGAAGGTTGATTTTCGTGGACCTGTTGCTTTTGTAATGGGAGCAGAAGATGTTGGTGTATCGAATGACAACTTGCGTATAGCAGATAATCTAGTGAAGATTCCACAGTTTGGCACCATCGGTTCACTGAATGTATCGGTAGCTGCCGGGGTACTCATTTATGAAGCAATACGTCAGAGAGAATCAAATTAAATATAGATATAATGAAAAAAGTAATAGCAACAACTAACGCCCCTGCGGCTATAGGCCCTTATAGTCAGGCAATAGAAGTGAACGGAATGTTATTCATTTCAGGTCAGATACCTATTGATCCGTCTACAGGTGAATTTCCTTCCGGAGGAATAAAAGAGCAAACAGAGCAATCGTTTAAAAATATAAAAGCAATACTGGCAGAAGCGGGACTAACTATGGATAATGTAGTTAAAACTACAGTACTGCTTGCTGATATAGCTTATTTTGGAGGAATGAATGAAGTATATGCAGAACAGTTCTCCGGCTCATTCCCGGCTCGCTCTGCATTTGCTGCAAGAGATCTTCCTAAAGGGGCAATGGTAGAGATAGAAGTAATAGCTGTACGCTAATTCTTGTATAAAAAGTCTTTTAAATAAAATATACTTACAATTATTGCGTTTCTGAATGTAGAAACTCGAAAAAGATGACTATTGACGAAAAGTATATGTACAGATGTTTGCAACTCTCCCTTAATGGAAGAGGTGCAGTAAGCCCCAATCCGATGGTGGGGGCGGTGATTGTACATAACGATAGAATAATAGGAGAAGGCTATCATCGTCAGTACGGTAAGGCTCATGCTGAAGTAAACGCTATAAGTAGCGTGAAAGATAAATCGCTATTGAAAGAGGCGACGATATATGTGTCGTTAGAGCCTTGTTCTCATTATGGAAAAACACCTCCATGTGCCCAGTTGATTATCGACTCGAAAATACCTCGTGTCGTAGTTGCATGCTTAGATCCTTACCCTGCTGTTTCTGGAAGAGGTGTTAGTATGTTGAAAGCTGCCGGAGTTAGTGTTGTCGTTGGGGTGTTAGAAGCAGAGGCTATAGAACTCAATAAAGAGTTTTTTGTGTCTCAAACCCAAAAGCGTCCTTATATCTATCTTAAATGGGCACAAACCCAAGACGGATTTATAGATAAAGATCGGGGTGATGGAGATAAGGCTGAGCCTACTCCAATATCCAATGAGTTTTCTAAAATGCTTGTGCATAAGAAGAGGTCGGAAGTGAGGGCAATCATGATAGGTACTAATACAGCAATAAAAGATAACCCTTCGTTAACCACTCGGCTTTGGAGTGGAAATAGTCCGATACGAGTAGTTCTTGATAGAACTCTGCGTATACCTTCTCAGTACAATATCTTTGATGGGAAAGTAAGAACAATAATTTTTACTGAAAAAGAACCTGGTAAAAGACTGGAGAATGTTCACTTTGAAGTTGTTGATTTTAATGAAAATGTATTCGAGAATATTTTTTCGAAATTGAATAATTATAATATTGATTCACTGCTTGTTGAAGGCGGTAGCGAACTGCTACAGGCTCTGATCGATAAAGGATTATGGGATGAGGCATATATAGAAACTTCAGACATCAGGTTTGGAGGGGGAGTGAAGGCTCCAAAAATTGCCGGAGCTATTGTGGAAGAACATCTTTGGAGGACGTCTAAACATGTTCATCTGAAAGGTTTTTGTAACTATAAAATTGTATAAATATTAGATTTATTGACGCGTAAGCCGAAATTCTTTCTATTTTTGCAAATTGATATTTGAATAAACTTATTTAAACTAATGAAATTTAGGCAAATTACTAAATTCTTGCTTCTTTTTGTTTTAGCCGCTTTAACTATCAGTTCTTGTAGCGACGACGAAGAAACGACAACAACAATAGGAAGTTCTTCTGATGCTCAGATTTATTCCTTCAAGTTAGCTGCAAAACCTAACAATGCTTTGGATTCTACAACTTATCCGCAGATAGCCAAAACAAAGTTCTCTATAGATCAGTTCAAGCTATTGATCTATAATGCTGATTCCCTCCCTTATAGAACGGCTATGAGAAAGTTCTATGCAACATTGGCTTTTTCCACATCGGGTACCAGTTCTATTCATTTGGTATATCCGGATACCATAATGGAATGGAATACAACAGATTCTGTAGATTTTTCCATTGCTACTCCTAAATTTCTGGTTACTGCCGCAGATGGATTAAGTAAAAAAGAATATACACTTGATTTAAGAGTGCATCAGGTTGATCCGGATACTCTTATTTGGGCGCCACAGGCCTTGTCCCTCCCGTCAACTGTTAAACAGCAAAAAACTGTACTGAAAGGAACAAGTTTCTATACGTTCTCTATTGATGAAGATAATGCATTCTATATAAGAAAGGCTACTACAACTTCAGCTGCTTATGATAATAAACAGATGGTTTCGGGTTTGAATGCCAATAATGTAGAATTGGGAAGTATGACATTATTTAAAGATAACTTTTATGCTTTAGATAAAGCTCATAATGTTTATAATTCTACAGATGGAATAAACTGGACTTTGAAACAAAGTAATGTCCTTACAATATTAGGTGTAGTGCCGGGACTAGCATCAGATGGAGATGAAGATAAGCTTTTGGTTATAACCGAAAATAATGAATTTGCAACTTTTGCTGATTATAGCTCGTCTATGCAAATTGTCCGAGCATTGACTTCGACTGAGTTGGATGGTAATTCAGTTCAAAAGGGTGTTCCATTCTCCGTATTTTCTTCTTCTGTCAACTTTGATCGTAAAAATCAGAATCTAAATATGCTTGCCGTTACCGCAGGTAAAACAAAAAGTGGAGTGAATTCTAATGACACTTGGATGTTTAGAGTAAGCGATACTAACGTGTTGCAGGTATCTGTGGCATCGAAGAATTCTATTTTTGCGGCAAATGAAGGAATTGTCACTTTCGTTTACGATGGATATTTCTATGCTTTAACAAAGAAGATCTTCTATAAGTCAGGTTTCTCTTTCAAATGGGCAGAGGCTCCTTCTAAAGAGCAATTTGTAGATCCTCTTGTGCCTAATGCATCTGGACAGTCGATAATAGTAGATGATAAAAATTATATCTGGATATTCGGTGGAGTAACAGGATCAGGTTCAGTGCCGTCAACAATATGGAAAGGCAGACTGAATAAGCTTTATACTAAATAAATTAAAGTCTTTGGCCTATATACTTTTTATGTTGCTTTTTGCGTTCTAAAGAATAATAGAATCAGGATTAGATTAGAAAATGAATAAGAAAATATATTTAACTACTATCCTATCCATACTATATTCTCTGTTTCTTTCAAATCAGATAATGGCGCAAGATGACTATAAGTATGAAATAGGAGGTATGGCGGGAACCTCATTTTATATGGGGGATGCCAACAAAAGCAAGCTTTATCAGCATCCGGGACTCTCAGCTGGGATTGTATTTCGGTACAATAAAGATTTGAGATGGTCTATAAAAAGTAATCTGGTGATAGGTAAGGTTTCGGGTGATACCCGCGATTCGGGGAATAAATTTCCTCTAGGACAGCAGACTTCCTTTAGTCGTATGTTCTATGAATTGGGGAGCCAGATAGAGTTTAATTTTTTTAATTATAGTGATAAATTTGCTTATTTGGGAACCAAACGTATTTCTCCCTATGTATTTACTGGTTTAGGTATTACTTTTGGATCGGGAGACAAAAAATATCTTGATGCGAATATTCCTATAGGGATAGGGGTTAAATATAAAATAAGGGATAGACTTAATCTAGGCTTTGAGTTCTCGTTCCGTAAGTTGTTTAGTGATTCTTTCGATGTTACAGAACGAACTGATTTCGACTTGGAAGAACCATATAAAATAAAAGGGAATATATTAAAGAATAATGATTGGTATTCTTTGACAATGATAAGCGTAACCTGGAATTTCGGAGCAAGAGTATGTCCTTGTTTAAATATAGATTAATAAAAAATAAGTATAGATGTCATATATTGACCAAATAGATAAAACGCGATTACCTAAACACATTGCTGTTATAATGGATGGCAACGGACGGTGGGCAAAACAACGTAACTTGGATCGTACGTTTGGCCACAAAGAAGGTGTTTCGGCTGTTCGCCGGGCTATTGAAGGGGCATCTCGGGCTGAGATTCCCTATCTTACACTTTATACATTTTCTACCGAAAATTGGAAAAGACCAGAAGAGGAAGTTAATGCTTTGATGGCTTTAATGATACAAGCTGTTGCGAATGAAACTCCCGAACTGGTTAAGAATAATATCCGAGTTAAAGTGATTGGGGATATAGACCGTTTGCCAGTAGCGACTAAAGAAGCATTAGATCATTGTTTGCAGACAACATCGGTTTGTACAGGAACTACTGTTATACTGGCTTTGAGTTATTCTTCCAAATGGGAAATAACAAAAGCTCTAAAAGATATAGTACACGATGTAGGCCTTGGAAAACTTACAGATAAAGAGATTAACGAAGAGTTGATAGAATCACATCTTTCGACGAAAGGTATTCCGAACCCTGATATCCTTGTTCGTACAGGAGGCGAGCTTCGTGTGAGCAACTTTCTTCTTTGGCAAATAGCCTATTCAGAGCTTTATTTTACAGAAGAACTGTGGCCAGACTTTAATGAAGAATCTCTCTATCGGGCAATTGTAGACTATCAGAGTCGGGAGCGCAGATTTGGAAAGACCAGTGAACAAATTTCAAAGAAATCATAATTTAGTTAGAGACCAACACTAATAATAATATAAAGAAAGAAACCATCTACTATATGTTCAAGAAAGGATTATTCATTTTGTTTATTGTCTTATTCTCCTCTTCTATAGTTGCTCAGGCACAAAAAGCAGATAGCACCGAGATTAAGAATATCAATAAAGCTCTTCAGGAGAGTGCTGATAATTTACCTGTTATATCATACAATAACAGTCGTAAGTATGAAATAGCAGATATCAAGGTTGTTGGTATCCAAAATCCTATGTACGAAGACTACACAATTCTGGGTTTTGCTCAGTTGCAGGTAGGTGATAAAATAGAGGTGCCGGGAGCCGAAATAACAAATGCTATAAAGCGTTTTTGGAAGCAAGGCTTGTTCTCAGATGTGAAAATACTGGCAACAAAAATAGAAGATAATAAAATCTGGCTCGATATAGTCTTAAAAGAACGTCCTCGTATTTCGGATATAATATATTCGGGAATGAAAAAAGGTGAGAGACAGGATATTGAGTCTAAAATCGGTATGGTTAAGAGCTTGCAGATTACTCCTAATCAGATGGATAGAGCCAAAACCATAATTAAGAAATATTTTGACGAAAAAGGCTTTAATAAGGCTGAGATAAATATTACAGAGAAACCTGATTTGTCGAAAGAAAATCATGTTATTCTCAATATAGATGTAATAAAGAAGAACAAAACAAAAGTAAATACGATTGCTATTGAAGGTAATACAGAGGTGAGCGCCAGTACTTTGGAAAAAGCGATGAAGAAAACTCGCCACAAAAGCAACTTCAAAGCATGGTTGAGAAACTTCTTGAGGTCAACTAAATATGTTCCGGAGAATTATGAAGAAGACAAAGAGCATCTTATTGCAAAATATAATGAATTAGGATATCGTGATGCTACTATTTTGTGGGATACAGTTTATACATCGCCTGATAAGCCGGAGAAGGTAAATGTTGACATAAAAGTGGATGAAGGCCAGCGTTATTTTATCAAAGAAATAAAATGGGTGGGTAATACAATAGAGCCGACATGGAAATTGCAAGCTGTATTGAATATGAAGCCCGGTGATGTATATAATCAGAAGAAACTTACCGAACGGCTTTCTATGGATGACGATGCCGTTATAAATATGTTCTATCAAAATAACGGATATATATTTTCAAATGCAGACCCTGTAGAGGTAAATATAGAAAAGGACTCTATAAATCTCGAAATAAGGATTACGGAGGGACCGCAGGCATCTATACGTAAAGTTACAATATCAGGTAACGATAGGGTTTATGAAGATGTTGTTCGTCGCGAACTTCGCATCAAACCCGGAGCTCTTTACAGCCGAGATGATATTGTAAGATCGTTGCGTGAAATTGCGCAGACAGGGCATTTCGATCCGGAAAATCTTAATCCTAGTATAGTTCCCGATCCGGAATCCGGTACAGTTGATGTAGGGCTTCCTCTAACATCGAAAGCAAATGATCAGGTCGAGTTTTCGGCAGGATGGGGGCAAACCGGTGTAATAGGTAAGTTAAGTCTTAAATTCTCTAACTTCTCATTAAAGAACTTATTGAATCCTAAATCATACAAAGGAATTATCCCTCAGGGAGAAGGGCAGACTCTGGTATTGAGTGCCCAAACAAACGCCAAGTTTTATCAGTCATACTCTATTTCATTTATGGATCCGTGGTTTGGAGGCAAACGCCCTAACTCTCTTTCGGTAGGTGCCTATTACTCTAAGCAAACAGATATTAATAGCCGTTATTTGAATAATGCATATGGTTACTATAATCCATACTCTATGTATGGTAGTAACTATGGCAATAGCTATGGAGGAGACTATAGTATCGGAGCAGACCCTAATAAATCTATTCAGATGATCGGAGCTTCGGTTGGTTATGGTAAGCGTCTAAGTTGGCCTGATGACTATTTCTATGTGCAGGCAGAGTTATCTTATCAGCTATATAGAATGAAAGATTGGGCTTACTTTATAGTAAAAGACGGAAGTGCGAACAACCTGAGTGTAAACTTATCGGTGAGCAGACGCTCTATTGATAATCCAACCTATACACGTCGAGGAACAGATATTTCGTTGAGCTTACAAATAACACCTCCTTTCTCATCATTTGATGGAAAAGATTATGCTTCAATGAAACTTATTGATAACTACTATGAGTCTCCTGAGAAATTTAAATGGATCGAGTATCATAAATGGAAATTCAAGGCAAAGACCTTTACTTCATTGTACGATACAAAACGCACTCCTGTGTTGATGACTCGTGCTGAGTATGGATTTGTAGGTTACTTCAATAAAAATAAAAAATCTCCATTCGAGACTTTCTATATGGGGGGAGACGGAATGTCGGGTTACTCGAGCACATATGCAACAGAGACAATCGGATTGAGAGGGTATGAAAACGGTTCACTGGAGACACAGGCTAGTGCATATACAAGACTTGCTCTGGAGTTGAGATATCCTTTGATACTGGAACCTTCTTCTACAATTTATCTTCTGTCTTTTGTTGAAGCAGGTAATGCGTGGAGAGATTTAGGTAAATTCAATCCATTCGACTTGAAGCGTTCTGCCGGATTCGGAGCTCGTATTATGTTGCCTATGATAGGTTTGATGGGTATAGACTGGGCATACGGGTTTGACCCGATAAGAGGTAGTCGAGATAGTAGCGGTAGTCAGTTCCACTTTGTTATAGGTCAGGAGTTCTAACATACGGCTATATTAATTAACATTATTTACCTTAGATAGAATAAACAAAAGTATCAACTGGCTGTCTAATATATATTACTAAAGATTGACCATTATGAAAAGAATAATTTTATTGTTTGCTTTATTTGTTGGAATTGCAACAGGTACTTATGCTCAAAAATTTGCATTGATAGACATGGATTATATCCTTAAGAATATCAGTAGTTATGAAACAGCTCAGGAACAACTCGATGTCATGTCTAAAAAGTGGCAGGGTGAAGTGGAAAAAGTTCAGCAAGAGGTGAAGAATATGTATAAGTCTTACCAATCCGATTTGGTATTTCTTTCTGCAGAACAAAAAACAAAAAGGGAAAATGAGATTGTAGCAAAAGAGAAAAGTGTGCAAGATCTCAATCGTAAGTACTTTGGTCCTGAAGGAGAGCTTTTTAAGAAGAAAGAAGCACTAGTGAAACCTATACAGGATGATATATATAATGCTGTGAAAGAGATATCGGAGGCTAAAGGCTATCAGCTGATTCTCGATCGTGCTTCGGCCGAAAGTGTTATATTCGCTTCTCCGAGAATAGATATTAGTAATGAAGTACTTGCAAAACTCGGATATTCAAAATAATTATTTATATTTGTTCCCTTAAATAATATAGAATTAACCACTAAAAAAGAACTTATAATTATGTTTAAAAAACTGATTCTGTTACTTCTTGTAATAGCTCCCGTTACAATCTTCGCTCAAGATAAATTTGCATATATCAATGCCAATGAAATCTTTTCTAAGATGCCACAACTAAAAGAAATAGAAACAAAACTTGCTGCAAAAAGTGAAACTATAAGAAAGAATGCAGCTGCAATAGAAAAAGAGTATAATGACTTGGTGGAAAAATTTAAGACAACGCCATCAGATAGTCTTACTGATAGCATCATATTAGATAGACAAACTCAATTGGAGAATCTTCAACAGAGATATCAGAAATTTATCCAGGATAGTCAGGCAGAACTAGAAAAAGAACAACAAGCTCTGATTGCTCCGGTACAACAAAAAATGAGAGACGCAATAAAAGAAGTTGGTAACGAGAATAGTTATACTTATATTCTTGATGCAGCTACATTACTTCATATCGGAACTCATGCTGTAGACGCCAGCAAAGCGGTTAAAACAAAATTAGGGATTGTAGACTAATTCTTTCTATTTAATATATAAAAAATAAGCCTCCTGACAATTCAGAAGGCTTATTTTATTGTATAATATAGTATAGTTGCTTATATTTTGCTTAGAGCCTGATCCAGATCCGATTTTATATCTTCTATGTTCTCTATTCCCACAGATAGGCGAAGCAGACCCGGAATAGCTCCGGCTACTTTTTTTTCGTTTTCAGACAGTTGTTCATGTGTGGTGGCAGCAGGGTGAATAATCAAAGATTTGGCATCTCCTACGTTTGCCAAGTGGCTTATAAGGCTCAAGGAATTTATTATCTTATCAGCGTTCTCTCCTTCTCCTTTTACTTTGAAAGACAATACGCCTCCATAACCTTTCTTTAGATATTTCTTTGCTAAAGAGTGGTATGGACTGCTTTCCAGTCCGGGATAATTAACATATTCAACTTTTGGATGCTGCTCCAGCCATTTTGCCACAGCAAGGGCATTTTCTACATGGCGTTCAACTCGTAGCGATAGCGTTTCTAGGCCTTGGATCAACAACCATGAATTGAATGGACTAATAGTGTTTCCCCAGTCGCGAAGACCTTCGACACGAGCACGTATTGTAAATGCAATATTGCCAAAAGGCCCGCTTGCGCCAAAGACATCCCAAAATACAAGACCGTGATAGCTCTCCGAAGGCTCTGTAAACTCAGGAAATTTACCATTGCCCCAGTTGAATTTACCACTGTCGATTATGATTCCTCCAAGAGATGTTCCATGCCCTCCAATCCATTTTGTAGCACTTTCTACTACAACCGAAGCTCCATGCTCCAATGGACGGAAAAGATATCCTCCTGCTCCAAAAGTATTATCTACTACCAGCGGAATATTATGTTTGTCAGCAATGGCTGCTATTGCTTCAAAATCAGGAATGTTCAAGTCTGGATTTCCAATTGTTTCCAGATATAACGCTTTTGTTTTATCGTCTATTAGTTTTTCGAACGATGCTGGTTCATCATTTGGAGTAAAGCGCGCCTCTACCCCAAGACGCTTGAATTGTATCTTAAACTGATTGTATGTTCCTCCATAGAGGTGAGATGTGGAGACGAAATTGTCACCACTGGATAAGATGTTGTTCAGAGCAATAAACTGTGCAGACTGTCCCGATGATGTGGCTAAAGCCGAGGCTCCTCCTTCGAGTGCAGCTATTCGTTTCTCAAAGACATCAGTAGTCGGATTCATAAGTCGGGTATATATATTCCCAAACTTTCTGAGACCAAAAAGGTCTGCACCATGTTGTGCATCATTAAATGTATAGGAGCTGGTTTGATAGATAGGCACAGCCCGTGAATTTGTAACAGGCTCTTTCTCTTGTCCTGCATGTACTTGCAATGTTTCAAACTTATAATTACTCATAATATTTCGGATTAAAAAAAGAGTAACCAGTATATATGCTGATTACTCGATGATAAATTAATATAACCAAACAATCGGAATTTATTTTATAGAGGATATTCTTCAAAGGCGTATAATACAGTTGATAGATATCGTTCGCCTGTATCAGGTAAAATAACTACGATATTTTTGCCTTTATTTTCTGCTCTTTTAGCTAGCTGTATTGCTGCGTATGTTGCTGCTCCGGATGAAATTCCAACAAGTAAGCCTTCTTCGCGAGCTAGTTCCCTGCTGGTACGGATGGCATCATCATTTCCTACTTGTATCACTTCATCTACCACAGAAGCATCATATGTTTTAGGTATAAATCCTGCGCCAATACCTTGTATCTTGTGAGGTCCTGGTTTTCCTCCCGAAAGGACAGGTGAATCGGCCGGTTCCACAGCTATAATTTTTACATTCGGATTGTATTTTTTCAATACTTCTCCTACTCCGCTTACAGTACCTCCTGTTCCTACTCCGGCAACAAAGATGTCTACTTTGCCATCAGTATCGCGCCATATTTCTTCTGCTGTTGTTTTTTTGTGTATGGCTGGATTTGCCGGATTTGCAAACTGTTGTAGAATAACTGCTTTAGAGTTTTCTTTTTGTAATTCTTCTGCTTTGGCAATAGCTCCTTTCATCCCATCAGGGCCAGGAGTAAGTACTATATTAGCTCCTAGAGCTTTTAATAGATTTCTGCGTTCTATACTCATCGTTTCGGGCATAGTAAGAGTTAGCTTATATCCTTTGGCAGCAGCCACAAAAGCTAATCCGATACCGGTATTCCCACTTGTTGGCTCGATAAGTTCACTGTCGGGAGTTAATATTCCGGCAGCCTCAGCATCTTCTATCATTGCATTCGCTATACGGTCTTTTACACTCGAGGCTGGATTGAAATATTCAAGTTTTCCTATAACAGAAGCTTCTAACCCGTGCTTTTTATTAAAGTTTGACAGTTCCAGTAGAGGAGTATTACCGATCAGGTCTGTTAATTTTTTTGCTATTCGTCCCATAAGATTTATATTTTTAAATGTTTTAATAATACAAAGATACGTACCTTTTAACAATCATGAAATAGCTATAAGAAGGTATTTTTATACCATGATTGTGGTATCTTTTTCGCCTCGAAAAGATATAAAGTAAAAAAAGTTAAGACAGTGCGTGATGTGAATTATTAGCACTATATTCGTATAGCCTTAGGCAGGGCTTAAAAATAGGGAGGAATGCCAAAAATACAATCAGATAGTCGTTTTATTAAATATTCTTTTTTAGCAAATCTATGGAGATAGCTGAATTATATAAGCTTTATAAGCAGTACCCCGAAGTTTCTACAGATACCCGCAATGCCCCCAAAGATTCTATCTTTTTTGCTCTTAAAGGAGCCAATTTTAATGGAAATGAATATGCGGAAAAGGCTATTGACAGCGGTTGTAGTTATGCTGTTGTGGATGAAGAAAAATATGCCACGCGTCCCAATATTATTTTGGTAGAAGATGCTTTGGTCACGTTGCAGGAATTAGCCCGTTATCATCGCAAGCACATAAAGACGCCTGTAATAGGTATAACAGGCACAAATGGAAAAACCACCACGAAGGAGTTGATAACTTCTGTTTTGTCTCAGGAATATAATGTTGTATCTACAAGAGGAAACCTTAATAATCATATTGGAGTACCTCTTACCTTACTTAGAATAAAGAAGGAGCATGAAATCGCAGTTGTGGAAATGGGAGCCAGCCATGTTGGAGAAATTAAATTCCTCTCAGATATAGCACAACCGAATTATGGTTTAATCACGAATATAGGACATGCGCATATAGAAGGGTTTGGCTCATATGAAAATGTGATAAAAGCCAAAGGAGAATTGTATGAATATATACGTGGAACCAGAGATGGAAAAATATTCATAGACTTCGATAATTCTTTGCTTCGCGAAATGGCAGAGGGAATAACATCTATATACTATGGTCTGAATGATGATTTGTTTATTTCAGGTAAAGTGTTGTCAACAAATCCATATCTCGAATTTGAATGGAGATTTGGCGGTAAGAAAAATAAGGTTAAAACAAAGTTGATCGGAGATTACAATCTTTCGAATGCACTGGCCGCAATAACTGTTGGTAAGTATTTGGGAATAAATGCCTCTTTGATTTGTAAGGCGATAGAAGGGTACGAGCCAACAAACAATCGCTCTCAGTTGAAGAAAACAGACAAGAATATGCTTATTATTGATGCCTATAACGCCAATCCGACAAGTATGTATGCAGCATTAGTCAATTTTGATCATATGGATGTCAGCCGTAAGGTTTTGATTCTTGGTGATATGAAAGAACTCGGCCCCGATACTGATATGGAGCATCAGAAGATAGCGGATTATATATCACATCATAATTTTGATGCAGCGATGCTTGTCGGCGATAATTTTAGTCGCATTAAAACTGATATTCCCCGCTTCAAGAATATGGATGGTTTACAAGACTACTTATTGTCTCATCCATTACAGGATAGTTATATTCTGCTGAAAGGTTCGAGAAGTGTACAACTTGAGAAATGTATTGATTTACTATAGATAAGCTTTCGGGAAAGATAGCTTATAATAAAATAAAAGGTGCTGGATGCTAGTGCCTTTTTGTATTTAATAATGTATTATTCGTCTAAAAGAGAATTAATAAAGATATAATAACATCTGAAAGTTATTTTTTTAAAATAATGCGATATTTTTAAAAATGAAAGGGTTATCTTCGTTGTCATTCTATATAAAACACAGGGATAATACTTAAAACATATATATTTTAACCTAATAATTAATTTTCAACTTATGATTGCTCTACCAGCAAATATCGAAAAGCACTTTGTCATCGAAGGTATCGTTAAAGAGATACGCTCATTGGGGGAAGGTCTTATTAATGACACATTTTTTATAGAAACAGAAGGTGATAGCCCCAATTACATTTTACAACGTAAAAATAAAACTATCTTTCAGGATGTGCCTGCAATGATGGATAATATATATAAAGTAACAACACATCTCAAAAAGAAGATTATTGAGAAAGGTGGTGATCCAATGCGTGAAGCTTTGACAGTAACCCCTACAGTAGATGGTAAGTTGTACTATAAGGACGAAAATGATGAATATTGGGCTGCATGTTTGTTTGTCGAAGATACAGTTACCTATCAGTATGCAGATTCACCTGAATTGGCTGCTCAAGGTGGAAAAGGAATAGGATTGTTTCAGGCAATGCTGGCAGACATGAAGGAGCCATTAGCAGATATACTGCCTGGATTTCACAATATGAGATTTCGTTTTCAGCAATGGGATGATATCTTGAAAAAAGATCCTGTAGGACGAAAAGCGGAAGTGAAAGAAGAAATAGAGTGGATAGAGAGCCGTAGAGAAGAAATGCTCGCCCTGTGGAAGAAAGCTGAAACGGGAGAAATACCAACAAGAGTAACACACAACGATACAAAAATAAGCAACATATTATTCGATCAGCAAGGTAATGTTCTTTGTGTCATAGATTTGGATACTGTGCTGAGCAGTATTTGCCTTAATGACTATGGAGATGCTATCCGTTCGTATACGAATGCCGGAAAAGAGGATGATGAAAATCTTGATAATGTATATATCAAAATGGATATTTTTGAAGGATATACCAAAGGCTATCTTTCAGAAACAATATCTTTCCTGACTCCTGCCGAGATTGAAAATCTGGCTTTCTCTGCTAAATATATTACTTTCGAGCAGATTCTAAGATTTTTGATGGATTATATAGATGGAGATAATTATTATAAAGTAAAATCAGATAAGCATAATCTGGTGCGTACGCATGCACAATATAAATTGTTGCAATCTATGGAAGATAACTACGATGAAATGTGCAAAATAGTAAGACAAGCTGTTGATAGCTTGAGTAATAAATAATCTAACTCACAATTATGAAAAAACTATTACCATTGTTGGCTGTATGTTTGCTTTTTTTTAGCTGTACACAGTCTCCAAAAGAAGAGAGTAACATTATTTCGACTCCTGTACCTGAGCGTACAGCGGGACAAACAGATGTGCTTGAACTGAAAACCGACCCTCTACCTGTTGTACGTGTTGCCTTTATTGGATTGGGAATGCGTGGTCCCGGAGCTGTAAGCCGTATGACGCATATACCGGGTGTAGAGATTGTTGCCTTGTGTGATGTAGAACAAAAGAATACTGAGAAAGTAAATAAAATGCTTGAGGAGCGAGGCTTCCCTAAAGCACAGGAGTTTTATGGAGATACTACAGTGTGGCGCAAAGTGACAGCATTGCCCAATGTCGATCTTATTTATGTAGCCACAGACTGGAAAAGCCATGCAACTATAGGTATACAGGCTATGAACGATGGTAAGCATGTAGCTATAGAAGTACCTGCTGCAATGAATATGGATGAGATCTGGGGGTTAATTAACACATCGGAAAAGACTCGTAAACATTGTATGCAACTTGAAAACTGTGTGTATGACTTCTTCGAGCTTACTACATTAAATATGGTACAACAAGGCTTGTTAGGAGATGTAATACATGGAGAAGGTGCTTATATTCATGGGCTACAGCCATATTGGGATGAATATTGGAACGATTGGCGTATGGACTTCAATAAGAATCATCGTGGAGATGTTTATCCTACACATGGTTTAGGTCCTGTTTGCCAAGCAATGAATATACATCGTGGAGACAAACTGAATTATCTGGTTTCAGTAGATACTAAAGCCGTTGGTAATCCCCAATTTCTGAAAGAAAAGAGAGGAGAAGAAGTTAAAGACTTCCGCAATGGAGATCATACATCCACATTGATAAGAACTGAAAATGGAAAATCTATATTGATAGAACATAATATAACATCACCTCGTCCATATAATAGAATGTATCAGCTGACAGGAACTAAAGGCTTTGCAAATAAATATCCTGTTACAGGTTATGCTCTTGGTGCAGAATCTCTAGACCCTTCGTTGACAGCCAACCACGAAAATCTTACTACGCACTCTTTCGTTCCCGACGATGTTAAGGCAGCTCTAATGGAGAAATATAAACATCCGATAGTGAAAGAGATAGAGGAGACAGCTAAGAAAGTTGGAGGTCATGGTGGAATGGACTTCGTAATGGATTATCGTTTGATCTACTGTCTGCAAAAAGGTCTTCCTTTAGATATGGATGTGTATGACCTTGCCGAATGGTGTAGCTTAATACCTCTTACAGAGAAGTCGTTAGACAATAATAGCGCACCTGTAGAAATACCTGATTTTACGCGAGGTGCATGGAATAAACTTAAAGAGTTGAAATTTGCTCAATAAAATCTCTTTTATTTAATAAAAACTTGTGTCTAGGTAACTGGGTTCATATACTAGAATTTATAAATCCGGGAATTACGAAGGAAGTAGTTCCCGGTTTTTGCTAAATATAGACTTTTAAAAGAAGTCCCGATAACTTTAAATTTTAAAATAAATCATTGCATGAAACAATTTATAGGAGGAATTTGCTTTTTGCTTCAATTTGTGTTCTTCTCAAATCTGTTGGCTCAAAATAACGTTCCTTTTTGGAAGGATATAAATGTAGTGGCAGTTAATAAAGAAGTTCCACGTACTACATTTATGAGTTATTCAAGTGTAGATGATGCTACTAAATCTATAGATAATTCTTATACTGATTATAATATAAGTAAGCACTTCTACTTACTAAATGGAACATGGAAATTTTATTTCGTAGATAGTTATAAAAAATTACCTGTTAACATTACTGATCCTGCTACTGATGCGAGTACATGGAATGATATAAAAGTTCCGGGTAATTGGGAATTACAGGGATTTGGAGAGGCTTATTATGTAAATCAGCCGTACGAATTTGCAACATACAATCCTACTCCGCCTCTTTTGCCTGAAGATAATCCTGTTGGCGTATATCGTCGTGATATAGATATCCCTTCCGATTGGTTAAGCCGCGATATTTTCCTACATATTGCCGGAGCTAAGTCCGGAGTGTATGTGTATATTAATGGGAAAGAAATTGGTTATAGTGAAGACTCGAAAGACCCTGCCGAATTTTTGCTGAACTCTTATATAAAAGCCGGGAAAAATGTACTGACTCTGAAAATACTTCGCTGGAGTACTGGTTCTTGGCTCGAGTGTCAGGATTTTTTACGGATGAGCGGAATAGAAAGAGATATATTTATCTGGTCGCAGCCCAAAACTGCTATAAAAGATTTTCGTATTATATCTACTCTCAACGAAAGCTATAAAGATGGTATCTTCAATCTTGGAATTGATTTAAAAAACTCATCAGCTTTAGAAAAAGGTGTTATAGTAGAATATCAACTAATCGATAAAGGAGGGAAGGTCGTAACTTCCTCTTCAAAAGCAGTTAAGTTAGACCCGAATAGTCTGCAAACGGTCGATTTTGAATATGTCGTAAAGAATGTTTCAACATGGACTTCCGAACATCCGAATCTGTATAAATTAATTATGTCTATAGAAGAGAATGGAAATGTTATCGAAGCAGTTCCTTTCAGAGTGGGATTTCGTAAGATAGAAATCAAAGACACAGATATAATAGTGAATAAGAAGCCCCTTCGTTTGTTCTTTGTCAACGGACAACCAATAAAACTGAAAGGAACTAACATCCACGAAACATCCGAAGCAGGACATTATGTGACTCCCGAGCAGATGCGAAGAAATTTTGAGTTAATGAAACTCAACAATATAAACTCTGTGCGTCTTAGCCATTACCCGCAAGATCGTAAATTTTACGAAATGTGTGATTTATATGGTCTTTACGTATATGATGAAGCCAATATAGAATCTCATGGCATGTATTATACAATATATCAAGATGATATGCGTAAGGGTGCTGTGGGACATATTGATGGTAAGAAACGTGGAACTCTGGGGCATAATCCTGATTATTTGGAAAGTCATCTGTCTCGTATTCGTAACATGTTTGAGCGCAATAAGAACTATGCCTCTCTTACTATCTGGTCGTTAGGCAACGAGGCTGGCAATGGATATAATTTTTATAATGCTTATACACTTCTCAAAAATTTGGATAAAGATCTGATGGCACGTCCGGTCAATTATGAAAGATCTTTGGAAGAGTGGAATACCGATATGATTGTCCCTCAATATCCTTCGGCAAAATCGTTTGAATATTATGGAAAGAATGGGCGTCGAAGCGATCATATGAACAATCGCCCTTATGTGCCATCTGAGTATTCGCACGCTATGGGCAATTCTAATGGGAACTTGTACGATCAGTGGGTCGAAATTTATAAGTATCCAAATCTGCAAGGGGGGTATATCTGGGAATGGATAGACCATGCTGTGAAAATAAAGAATAAAGAAGGGAAGTATTATTGGGCTTATGGTGGTGATTTTGGGAAAGATCAGCCTTCGGATGGAAACTTTGTTGCTGATGGAATTGTAGGACCCGATCAACAGCCGCACCCGGCTATGGCAGAAGTTAAGTATACCCATCAGAATGTAGGTTTCTATGTCGAAGACCTTAGTAAAGGACAAATAAAAATCAAAAATAGATTTTACTTTTCCGATTTGTCAGACTACACAGTAAAGTATAAGTTGATTGAGAATGGAAAGATCGTAAAAGAAACTGTACTTCCTCTAAGTCTGGCTCCTCAAGACTCGGTAATTGTTACTATTCCTATGGCTCAACTGAAATCTAAACCGAGAACTGAATATTTTGTAAATTTTGAGGTTATTTCCAAAGTTGAAGAACCACTTGTTCCTCTTGGGTATATTGTAGCCTACGATCAGTTTGAGCTACCTGTAAAAACCGAAAAAGTTGCTTATAAAAATCCTAATGGCCCCCAATTATTCATTTACGATTCGTCCGAAGAATTAATAGTCAGCTCTCAAAAAGTAAATTTTGTTTTTGATAAGAAACAAGGTATTGTTACTTCATACAAGGTAGATGGTAACGAATATTTTGCAGAAGGATTTGGTATTCAGCCTAATTTTTGGCGGGCACCTAACGATAACGATTATGGTAATGGCGCACCTAAGCGCTTGCAAATATGGAAAACATCGAGTAGGAACTTTGAAGTCGCAAAAGCGGATGTTACTATAGATGAGCAGGGAAATGCACAGATGAATATTACTTATGAATTGCCTGCAGGTAACGATTACATTGTCAGTTACAAGATATTTCCATCGGGGGTGGTAAATGCAAATCTTAGATTTACAGCCGCTACAGCGGAAGAAGCAACGGCAGAGTTGACAGCGGAAGCCAAAGAGGCTACACAGTCTGATAGTGGAGAAAGAGATAAGCAGAGAGTCGCCACCTCTAAACTGGAGGTTCCTCGTATTGGTGTGCGATTCCGTCTGCCAGCAATGATGAATCAGGTACAATATCTAGGACGGGGCCCTGAAGAAAATTACCTCGACAGGTATAAAGGGACTCTTGTAGGCTGGTATAAAACAACTGCCGATGATATGTATTATCCATATGTACGTCCTCAGGAAAACGGGCATCATATGGATACTCGTTGGGTTGCTCTCAATCAAGGTAATGGTAGAGGCTTGCTTATTGAGGCAGGAGAGAAGATTGGTTTTAATGCCTTAAGGAATTCTGTGGAAGATTTTGATTGTCAGGAATCTGATGTAGACTATCAATGGCGGAATATGTCTCCTGACGAAATTGCAAATAAGGATTATGCAGCAGCTAAAGATGTACTTCGTAAACAAACACATGAAATAGATATCGTTCCTCGAAACTATGTTGAAGTATGTGTGGATATGAAGCAATCGGGAGTGGCCGGATACAATAGCTGGGGAGCCAGACCTGAGCCTGGATATAATATTCCGGCAAATAAGGAGTATAACTGGTCTTTCACTCTGATTCCAATTAATAATCCGAATGATATTCTGAAAAAAACAGGCTATCAGTATTGATTGATATTTAATTGTTTATAACCTAAAAAGAACTAAAAAAACATGAAAAGGAAGAATCTAACTCTTTTGTCACTCTTTAGCATTTTTCTGTGCTTATCAGTGACAAGCAATGCCCAGAAACAATTCTCTTTAAAATCGCCTGATGGAAAATTGGAAACAAATATCACAGTGGACAAGACTGTGGAATATTCAGTTTCTCACAATGGTGACCTTATGCTGGCAAAGTCTCCTATTTCGATGACTCTGGTTGGCGGAAATTCTTATGGAATAAATCCAAAACTCTCAGGATCTTCGACAAAGACTGTTAATCAGACTATTGATGCT
This sequence comes from Dysgonomonas sp. BGC7, assembly GCF_001261735.1. Taxonomy (GTDB): domain Bacteria; phylum Bacteroidota; class Bacteroidia; order Bacteroidales; family Dysgonomonadaceae; genus Dysgonomonas. Next base: position 123,717 of record NZ_CVRP01000009.1, read on the forward strand.
GTAATTTATAAGCGAAGTAAGATCTCTGAGAATTACAATGAGCTTAATCTTAAATTTAAAGGAGATTATAATATTGTTTTTAGAGCCTATAATGATGGTGTTGCTTACCGTTTTGTTTCTTCTTCGAAGAAGTCTTTTGAGGTGGAATCGGAGCAGGCTGATTTTAATTTTCCGGCAGACACAAAAGCTTTTATTCCTTATGTAAGAGATAATAAAACAAAGAGAGAAGGGGAGGCTGATGCAGATAGATTATTTGATATTCAGTTTTATAATTCTTTTGAGAATATATATAGTCATGTAAAACTGTCGGAATGGGAAAAGAATCGTCTTGCATTCCTTCCTTTGGTCGTAGAGGGTGCAAATGGTAAGAAGGTGTGTATTGTAGAAGCCGACCTGCTCAATTATCCGGGAATGTATTTGTATAATAATAAAGGTGGAAAAAGCCTGTCAGGTGTTTTTGCTCCGTTTCCTAAAGATATAAAACAAGGAGGACATAACCTTCTACAAGGAGAAGTGCAGTCTCGTGAACCCTATATAGCAAAGCTTGATGGAGCTACAAATTTTCCTTGGCGTGCGGTTATTGTTACAGAGAAAGACTCTGAACTAGCTAATAGTGATATGGTTTATAAATTAGCAACCCCAACGCAGGGTACTGATTATTCCTGGATTAAACCGGGAAAGGTAGCATGGGATTGGTGGAATACATGGAATCTTTATGGTGTAGATTTCAAATCGGGAATAAATAATGAAACATATAAATATTATATTGATTTTGCTTCTGAGCATGGTATAGAATATGTTATTCTGGATGAAGGATGGGCTGTGAACAAAAAGGCTGACTTATATCAGGTGATTCCAGAAATAGATCTTAAAGATTTGGTAGCTCATGCCGAAAAAAAGAATGTGGGTCTTATTCTATGGGCAGGATACTATGCTTTTAATAAGGATATAGAAGGTATATGCAAGCATTATAGTGAAATGGGTATCAAAGGATTTAAAGTTGACTTTATGGATAGAGATGATCAACTTATGGTCGATTTTCATCATCGTGCTGCGGAAATCGCTTCCAGATATAAAATGCTTTTAGATTTTCATGGAACTTATAAGCCTACCGGACTTCAACGTACATACCCTAACGTAATCAACTTTGAAGGTGTGTTTGGGCTTGAGCAAATGAAATGGGATGCCAAAACGGATATGGTAACTTATGATGTTACTGTGCCGTTTATCCGTCAGGTAGCCGGCCCTATAGACTATACACAAGGTGCTATGCGTAATGCAACAAAGGCAAATTACAGAAGTGTATCGAGTGAAGCTATGAGTCAGGGTACACGCTGCCGTCAATTGGCAGAATATGTAATTTTTGAATCGCCTCTTAATATGCTTTGCGACAGTCCTTCCAACTACATGAATGAGAAGGAGTGTACCGAATTTATTGCAACTGTACCTACTGTGTGGGACAACACTATTGCTCTAAATGGTGAAATTGGAAAATATATATCAATCGCTCGCCAAAAAGGAGGTAATTGGTATGTAGGCTCTTTGACAAACTGGGATGCAAGAAGCCTCGACTTAGATTTATCTTTTCTTGGAGAAGGTAACTTCAAAGCAGAGGTGTTTAAAGATGGAGTAAATGCAGATAAAGCTGCGCGCGATTACAAAAAAGAAACTATAGACATTCCTTCAAACAGGAAACTCTCTATTTCAATGGCTCCGGGAGGAGGATTTGTGATGAAGATTTCTAAGAAATAAGTAATTATAGATGATAAAAGGGCAGTACCGAATGGTACTGTCCTTTTTTATTCGAATCTAATAGATTTAGATGGTGATATTTTAGCAATCAAATAAGAAGGTCCTATCATTGCCAGTATTGAGAAAAATAATGTACCTATATTCAGTAGTAATATATATACAATATTTATATCTACAGGGACTTCAGACATATAGTACTTATCCGGGTCTAGCTTTATTATGCCGAAGTATTTCTGTATAAGTAAGATTGCCAGAGCTATAAAATTGCCATAAAACATACCTTTGAGGATAAGAAAAGATGATACATAGAGAAAAGTTTTTCTTATGCTATAGTTTCGTGCTCCCAAGGTCTTTAGCATTCCTATCATATTTGTTCGTTCGAGTATAATAATGAGTAGTCCCGATATCATTGTAAATATAGATATGGCAAACATTAGTACTATAATTACAACCACATTCATATTTAACAGATCAAGCCAGCTGAATATCATTGGATTGAGTTCTTTTATCGATCTCGAAAGGAGAGTGTTGTCCTTATGATCGCGATAGGCCATCATATTCAGAAAAACATCTCCGTATATTTTATCCAGTTTATCGTAGTCGTTTACCAGAAGCTCCAGACCACTTGCTTCGTCTTCGTCCCATTCGTTGAGTTTGCGAATAAGATTTATATTAGTAACAACAAATAATTTGTCGTAATCCTCGAAATTGGTACTGTATATACCTGTTATTGTAAATTTGCGATAGCGCACTTTTTCTCCTACAAAATAGCAGATAAAGCTATCACCTGTTTTTAGGTGTAGCTTATTCGCTATGTTTTGAGATAAAATAGCTTGATTGGTATTGCTGGTATCATTTACATTGATGATGTCACCGTTCACCATATTGTGCTCAAAGAAGCTCCAATCGTAATCTGCACCTACCCCTTTTAAAATGACACCCTGAAAGCTGCTATCTGTCTTTATTATTCCCGGCTTGGTAGAGTAAGTCTGAACGTGTTCTACTCCTTCTATGGCCTTTAGTCGCGATATAAGCTGAGAATCGACACATATAGGTTGTGTTTCGTAGCTGCTGCTGTTGTTCAGGTTCGTTATCTGTATATGAGATCCAAAGCCTACCACTTTGTTGCGAACTTCCTTTTTGAACCCAATAACGATAGAGAGTGCCAGTATCATAGCCGCCAAGCCTATTGCAACTCCGGCTATTGCTATTTTTATAGCTGGAGAAGATGCTTTTTTCTCTCCTTTATTTCCTCCAAAATGGATGCGTTTTGCTATGAATAACTCTAAGTTCAAAATCAGAAAATCGTTATAGGTTGATTACTAAGACTAAAACAAGAAACCCTGTTCGCTTTGCCTTTTGCGTCCCAGGTGTTTATATGCCAGTTCGGTAGCTTCTCGTCCTCGTGGAGTCCGTTTCATAAAACCTTCTTTGATGAGGAAGGGTTCATATACTTCCTCTATTGTGCCTCCATCTTCACCCAATGCTGTTGCAATAGTAGAAATGCCGACAGGCCCTCCCTGAAACTTGTCTATGAGTATCAGCAATATCTTATTGTCTATTTCATCCAATCCGTACTTATCTATATTGAGAGCTTCTAAGGAATATGTAGCTATATCTTTATCTATTTTTCCTGAACCTTTCACTTGAGCAAAATCCCTGACACGTCGCAAGAGGGCATTAGCTATACGGGGAGTACCTCTGCTGCGGGATGCTATTTCTACAGCAGCTTCGTTAGATGTTGGTACGTTTAATATATCCGCCGACCGTAATATGATTCGGGTTAGGGTTTCTATATCGTAATATTCTAAGTGAAGGTTGATTCCAAATCGAGCTCGTAATGGGCTTGTAAGCAGTCCGCTACGTGTAGTTGCCCCAATAAGGGTGAACGGATTGAGTTCTATCTGAATAGAGCGGGCACTAGGCCCTTTGTCTATCATTATGTCTATACGATAGTCCTCCATTGCACTGTAAAGATATTCTTCTACTACAGGAGAAAGGCGGTGTATTTCGTCTATGAACAATACATCGTTGGGTTCTAGCGAGGTAAGCAGGCCGGCGAGGTCTCCGGGCTTGTCGAGAACAGGGCCTGAAGTAATTTTAAACCCTACGCCCAATTCATTTGCAATGATATTGGAAAGTGTTGTTTTTCCTAATCCGGGAGGCCCATGCAGCAGCGTATGATCGAGAGACTCTCCACGCATTTTTGCAGCAGTAACAAATACCTGAAGGTTTTCTACCACCTTACTTTGTCCGCTGAAACTGTTGAAGGTGAGGGGGCGCAAAGCATTTTCAAATTCTTTCTCGCTATCGTTTATACTCCCTCTGTGTATGTCGAATGTTTCTTCCATATATACTGTAGGTACAAATTTACACCAATATATTTAATTTCCATCTTGTTGGTTTGAATTCTCTGTCACATACTTGCTAAAAATATAAAAGATTTGAATATTTTGTGTTTTAGAGCTAAAAAGTTTTTTCTTTGTGACACTAAACTTTTACTTATATGCTATACAAACTTATAGAATGGGATAAGGAACTGTTTCTTTTCCTCAATAGCAAGCATATCGGCTGGCTCGATCCTGTAATGCTGGTACTGAGTTCTTATCCGTGTTGGATTGTTGTATGTCTGACGATGGTGGCGATAATATATTTCAGAGGGCGAGAGAGAAATTTGCATGCAACTGTTTTCTTTCTTGTTTCTATTGGCTGTAGTGCACTATTGACTAACCTTGTGAAGTTCGTAATTGGTCGTCCTCGTCCTATACATAATACAGACTGGGGAGATACTATTCATGCTATAGAAAAGTATAGTACCAGTTCCAGCTTCTTTTCTTCCCATTCGGCTACTACATTTACTATGGCTGTCTTTTTCTTTTTATTTTTTCGCTCCAATAAACTATTTGGATGGATAGCTATACTTTGGGCTACTACTGTGGCATATAGTCGGATATATCTTGCAAAGCATTATCCTTTCGATGTGTTTTGCGGAATAGTTTTCGGCTCTCTGATAGGAGTATTAGGCTATAAACTTTATGAATATTACAAAAAGAAAAATGAGACGCTAGAAGCTTAGTCTAGCCATTTTGAAACTTTCCTTTTCTCTAAGGAAGAGTATATTTTCATACAAGAAGGAAAGGCTCTGCCAATAGGATAGAACATACGGAAAAGGATAGACGGATAAATCTTCTTCTTTCTTTTGGCAATTCCTTTTACTATTTTCCTAGCTACTACTTTTGCATCTTGAGAAGGAAAGGGTAGTGGAGTGTTATTTTCCCCTGTTGCCTTGTCAAAAAAGGCGGTACGTGTGGCTACGGGATAGATAGCTGTTATCTGTAAGTTTTTTCTTTGTTCGTACCTGTATGTTTGTATAAAGTGGTGCAATGCGGCTTTAGTCGAACAGTAGAGAGAGTAGGCAGGTAGCGATGCCAATCCTGCGCCAGATATTGTACAGGCAAAAACGATTTGTTGTTCCCCTCCTTGTTCTTGCATCTTCTCTAAAGAATAGATTGGAGAGAATACATTGAGGTCGTATATGTGCTCAATATGTTTCCAGTCAGGAGTATTCAGCCTTTCTAGATATGCAAATCCTGCATTTGCAATAAATATATCTACTCTGCCAAATACTTGCTTCGCATATTGGAATATGCTATCCACTCCCTCCTGCGTACTTACATCGGCAGAGAAAGGGTATATTGTGTCTTTTATTTCCTGTATGTTTGCTATGTGTCGGGCAACAGCGATAATTTTCACTCCCTGAATAGAAGATAGAATATCAAGGACTTCTTTTCCAATACCGGAAGAGGCTCCTGTAAGTATTATTTTTTTATCGAAATAGTATTTCAACCCTATCTAATTTTGTCAAACCCTTCACCATAAACACCTCTTACAGTACTCTGTGAAATAAATGCTTTTTCGTCGATACTTTTTATCAGGCGAAACATATCGAGAGCTTCCGTTCGCTTAGTCAGCACTATAATGACTTTGGTTGGTCTCTTTGTATACCAGCCCATACCATCAAGAATAGTACAGCCTCTATGAAGTTCGCTGTTTATGGCATTGGCTATAGTTTCGTATTTCTCAGAGAAAACAAGAATCTGTACTGATTGGCGGAATCCGTTTATAACCATATCTATAGCGTATGTCATTACTCCCATTACTATAAGACCATATATGATGGTTTGGAAGTTTTGAAATACAAAATATGAACAACTTATGATAACAAAGTCGCATAATAGCATTCCCCGCCCGAATGCGATATTCTTATATTTATTTATAAGAGCAACAACTATATCTGTTCCACCTGTGCTACCATTGGAGCTGAATACTAGCCCGATGCCGACACCACACATCATACCTCCTATAACACCTGATAGCAGCGGTTCATTCTTTACAATAGGCTCTGTTATGTATGTTTGGCAAAGTGTTAGAAGAAATGTGAGCACTATTACCCCATAAATGGTTTTTACCATAAACTTTAGTCCCAAAACCTTGAGGGCTACAAATAGCAGGACGCAGTTTACCAAAAAATAGGTATACTGTAAGGGTATCCTCGAATCGGTAGCGTATTCTACAAGTAGAGCAATACCGGCGAGTCCTCCGGTAACTATACCTCCAGGTTTTATGAACCCAATCAGACCAACAGCGTAGAGTACCAGACCAACGAATATAAGTGCGTAGTCTTTCCAATAAAACTCTTTTAAATATCTCTTAGGCATGGACTTTATATTTATGTGTTTTTTCAATTAGTTAAATTCTATTGTATAAGATTTTAGCCAGTCTGTTAGCCGAGATTTTAGCTATATTTCAGTTAATATAATTATAGCACAATATTTACTATTTTTTTAGGAACAATAATCACCTTTTTAGGAGTTTTACCTTCCATCCATTTAGTTGAGTTTTGGTGTGCTAAAACTACTTTTTCTATTTCTTCATTTGTCGTATCGGCAGCAAATTCTATATTGAAACGTGCTTTACCATTGAAAGAGATAGTGTAGCTTACAATATCTTCTACAAGATACTCTTCTCTGAATACAGGCCATTCGGCTTCTGTTATAGAAGTTGGATTGCCCAAAGCATGCCAAAGTTCTTCGCAAATGAAAGGAGCGAAAGGAGCTAAAACAATAACTAATTCTTGCAATACGGCTTTCTTGCTGCATTTGGCAGAGGTAAGCTCGTTTACACAAATCATAGAGGCAGAAACTGACGTGTTGAACGAGAAGGTTTCTATATCGCCCGAAACTTTCTTTATAAGCTTGTGTAGCGATTTCAATTCATCTTTAGTTGGCTCTTCGTCCGATACAACAAGGCTGTCAGCTTTGTAGAACAATCCCCACAGCTTGCGCAAGAAACGATGAACTCCATCAATTCCATTCATATCCCAAGGTTTAGAGAATTCTAACGGACCTAAGAACATTTCGTAGAGGCGAAGAGTGTCTGCTCCATATTTATTTGCAATGTCATCAGGGTTTACCACGTTGTGGTATCTTTTTCCCATTTTTTCTACAGTCCATCCACATATATATTTGCCGTCTTCGAGTATAAATTCTACATCGGCATATTCGGGACGCCATGCTCTAAATGCATCTATATCTAAAATATCATTGCTTACGATATTTACATCCACATGAATCTCGGTTGTTTCGTATTGGTCTTTCAGATTTACAGATACAAACTTATTAGTTCCATTGATACGGTACACAAGACTGCTACGTCCCTGTATCATACCTTGATTTATAAGCTTTTTGAAAGGCTCATCTTCACACGAAACGCCTATGTCGTATAGGAATTTATCCCAGAAACGACTGTATATAAGGTGTCCTGTAGCATGTTCGGTTCCTCCTATATATAGATCGACATTGCGCCAATATTCGTCTTTCTCTTTCGATACCAGCTCTTTGTCATTGTACGGATCCATGTAGTGCAGGTAATAAGCAGACGAGCCTGCAAATCCCGGCATAGTATTCAGCTCGAGAGGGAATATAGTTTTATTATCTACCTTCGATGTGTCAACAACCTCTTCTTTGCTTGTATCCCAAGCCCATTTGATAGCTCGTCCCAATGGTGGCTCTCCTGTTTCGGTCGGTAAGTATTTATCAACTTCAGGAAGCTCTAAAGGAAGCTTATCTATAGGAAGCATATAAGGAAGTCCTTCTTTGTAATAGACAGGAAATGGTTCGCCCCAATAACGTTGACGAGAGAATATAGCATCACGCAAACGGTAGTTGACCTTGATGCGTCCAAGATTGTTTTCTTTGATATATTGTCTTGCTTTCTCGATAGCATCTTTTACCTGCAATCCGTTTAAAAATCCGGAATTCACCATGATACCTTCTTTGGCATCGAAGCTTTCTTCCGAAATGTCACAGCCTTCTATAAGCGGGATAATAGGCAGACCGAAATGTTTTGCAAAAGCATAGTCACGACTGTCGTGTCCTGGGACGGCCATGATAGCTCCTGTCCCGTATCCGGCTAGTACATAGTCTGATATCCAGATAGGAATTTCTTTTCCATTGAGAGGGTTGATGGCGTAAGAGCCGGTGAAAACTCCCGAAATCTTCTTATCCATCAGGCGGTCTCTTTCTGTACGGCGTTTGGTGGCATCCAGATATGCGTCTACCTCTGTTTTTTGACCCGAAGTAGTAACCATCTGTACATATTCGCTTTCGGGTGCAAGTACCATAAAAGTAACTCCGAATATAGTGTCGGCACGTGTTGTAAATATTTCGAATTCAATATCTGAATCCTTTACCTTAAATTTCATTTCGGCACCTTCGCTACGACCTATCCAGTTGCGCTGTGTTTCTTTGATAGAATCGCTCCAGTCTATCTTATCCAATCCATCAAGCAGACGTTGTGCATAAGCCGACACGCGCAAACTCCATTGACGCATCAGGCGTTGTTCTACAGGGTAGCCGCCACGTTCCGATAAGCCATTTATAACTTCGTCATTTGCCAATACTGTACCTAAAGCTGCGCACCAGTTTACTGTGGTTTCGCTACGATAGGCTATACGATAATTAAGTAATATTTCTTGTTTTTCTTTTTCAGAATATGCTTTCCAGTTTTCGGCCGAAAATTGAAGCTCCTCGCTGCATGCAACATTTAAACCATCTGTACCCGATTGTCCGAATGCTTCGATAAGTTCAGCTATAGGGCGTGCCTGCTGTTCGTCGTTGCAGTAGTAGCTGTTGAACATTTGTATAAATGCCCATTGTGTCCATTTATAATATCTAGGATCACAAGTCTGTATTTCTCTGCTCCAGTCGAAAGAGAATCCTATTTTGTCCAACTGCTCTCGATAACGGTTTATATTCTGGCTGGTGGTAATAGCCGGATGTTGTCCGGTCTGTATAGCATATTGTTCTGCCGGAAGTCCATAGGCATCATAACCCATAGGATGCAAAACGTTGAATCCTTTTAATCGCTTGTAACGGGCAAAAATATCAGATGCTATATATCCTAGTGGATGTCCTACATGCAGACCTGCCCCAGATGGGTAAGGAAACATGTCGAGAACATAATATTTTGGTTTGTTTTTATCTTCTGTAACTTTATATGTTTTGTTGTCGATCCAATACTGATGCCAACGTTTTTCAATCTCTTTGAAGTTGTATTCCATAACCAGACTTATTGCTTTTTTTATCGTGCAAATATAGTCAATTTCTTTTAAGGTTATAGGTCTATTTGTTGCTTTTGTATGTGTAATAGTTTTTTGACAAATCAGATTAAATAACTAATTTAGGCAGAGAATAGTAATTCAAAATGGAAATACATTTTTAAAACAGAAATTATGGTTGAATTTAATCGTAATCTAACTTCAGAAGATGTTCTTAATATATTTGTTGAACAACATAGACTTGCTAGTCCATTTGATCCCGAAGCAGATCCGTTTATTGAGTTGTCTTTTGATTCAAGTATTGCAGAATGGAGAGATGCGAATGATCTTATATCATGGAGGCCGCTATCTCTTTTTTTGAATAAAGAATTCCGAATATCTCCTTCCGAAAAAGAATGGAAGTCTGTATTGACACCTTCTTGCAGACGGACACTAAAAGGTGTCTGTGACTTAATTGTAACTCATTCTTCAAATGATAATATCTATCCAATGAGAGTATTAGGTAAAGAATGCTTAAGCTCATCTGTTTTCTTTACATTAAAGAGATCTTTAAAGGAAGAAGGAGTAGATGTATCCGAGATAAGACCATCGACAGCCCTTTCTCCTTATTTAGATAAATATTTTTCTGAAATGATTATGCTAATAACAATCTTAGCTAAAGGTTATGTTGTTTTCGATCAGTTTGATATAATAGAAATAACAAGAGGAGATAAACCAAAGAAAGGATTAGCTCACCTTTTTAGTTTTTTTTCGAAAACACCTCTCTTTTTTGAAACTGGAGATATTAAGACATTTCGTGATTTGACTCTTAAATTGATTGAGGTTAATTCAAATTAGTTATTTTTGTATCATAAAAACCCTTTTTCTTTATCTATTCTATGTATGAGAGTGAAGGTGTATCGCGGAAAAGTAGCAGAAAAAGCATACGAAATCTGTAACTTTTGTCACCTTTTAGTTAAAATTCTTATTCGACTTATTTTTATTTTCAATTTCTATTGACTTTCTTTTTGTTGATTGTCTGTGTGTTATGTTGTTTTTGAGGGCTTTTTAGTGTTATTCAGAATGATATTATGCCTATTTTGCTATGTGGGGTTTGCAAAATAATATATACTTTTGCGAAGTCAACATTACAAAATAGAAGTTTTACGTATTTGAATCTATGAAAAGAGACAATTTTGCAGAGACTAACATAAGTTATACTACTAAAGAAGCTATTGATGAGGCAAAACGATGCCTTAATTGTAAGAATCCTCTTTGTGTTCAGGGCTGTCCTATCGAACACGATATTCCGGGCTTTATTCATCAGTTGTCGATGGGGAATGTCGGAGCTGCTATGCAGATTATTAACGAAAAAAGTAATTTGCCGGCTATCTGTGGCAGGGTGTGTCCTCACGAGAAGCAATGTGAGGGACATTGTATCTTAAATAAGAAAGACAATCCGGTGCGAGTAGGTAAATTGGAACGGTTTATCGCAGATTTTGATAGCGATATGTCACTGATCAAAGAACGATTGAAACCTAAGACGAGAGGAAAAGTGGCTATTGTGGGTTCGGGGCCAGCGGGTCTGACTGTAGCCGGTGATTTGGCTCGCGGTGGATTCAATGTGGTTGTATTTGAAGGGCAGAAAGAACCGGGTGGAGTATTGATGTATGGGATACCTGAGTATCGCTTGCCAAAAGACATAGTACGCCGGGAGATAAAGAAAATTGAGGCATTGGGTGTTACCTTTATGAATGATTTTCTGATAGGAGAGAAAATGACTGTAGATGAAATGTTGGAGCATGAGTTTGATGCAGTTTTTATCGGGTCGGGTACATCGGTGCCTAAGACGTTAGACATAGCGGGAATTAATTTATATAAGGTGTTGCAGACTTCTTACTTCTTACGGATGGTGAATCTTTATAATAATGGAGATATCAGCCGTAATGCAGTACCGTTGATAGATGGTGAAGATGTTGCTATTATAGGTGCAGGAAATGTAGCAATGGATGCCGCCCGTACAGCTTTACGTATGGGGGCTAATTCTGTGAAAATCATATATCGGGGAACTGAAGAAACTCTTCCGGCTCTGAAAACAGAGTATCATGAAGCAGTGGAAGAGGGGGTTGAATTCCTTTGGCAGAGTAAGACTATCGAATGCATGGGAGAGAATAATACACTGAATGCTATTCGAGTGGAAACTCCAGAAGGAGAGAAGCTGATGCCGATGAATCGTGTATTGATAGCTATTGGTTCTAAACCGGCAAACCGTATTGTATCGACCTCTTTAGGTATAGAAGTGAATGAAAGTGGCTACGTGATAACAAAAGAGCATCCTTATGGTATGACTACCCGCCGAGGTGTATTTGCCGGAGGAGATGTAGTGCACACCCCTCAAACGGTTGTGCTTGCTATGCGTGAGGCAAAGCAGGTGGCAAAAGGAATTGCGCAATATGTGGATGCTGTAAAGCTATTGAGTCAATAAGTTTTTATTGAAAACTTACCACCAAGATGGAGGGGCGGGTGGATCGTAGTCTATGCTAGTGTCTGTGTCTATGGATGCACCCATTATGATGACTCCGGCTAGTCCTACTACAGCAAGCGTTCCATAAAGGTAGTTGTTGTTGGCAGGCTTAATAGTGTAGAAGAAATCGCCTCTATCTATCATGCTTGCTCCAAATTTGGATGGCTTGACATGAGTTTTTAATAGTTCTTCCATATAGAAGTCCTGAATAAAATACATTGGTTTGTCAGGTTTGTAATATAGAGTCAGATAGCTTTTGAACTTCAAAGGGCTATCTCTCTCTTCGAATGTTATTCTTTGTGCTTGGGACTGATTGTCTCCGTCATTTATTTGAATATTCTCATAAGATTTAGTCTCCATTCCTTTTATGCCGGGATTTAGTCTTATGGGAGTATTGGAAATCATTGTTTCGGGAAAAACGAAACTCATTCTGTTTGGCGATTCTATTATGCCGCCGAAATTACCCGCCGAATAGGTGTATGTATTATTGTCTGTGTTATGGCTTACGCTAAAATTTTCGAGACTACCCTGAAAAGGCGTTTCCTTTCCTGTATATGAATGAGCCATACCATCTATTACCATCGCTGAGCGTTCCCAGTCTACATGCAGAGGTTCGTTCAATTTGTTGTATATTGTAATCTGCATGGGTGCACCTTCTCCTTTGAAGCAGTATGCAATCCAGAGGCTATCTGTTTCGAGAAGGAAGTCACCGTTTTCTACCTTTTCTACATAGTCGTTTGGCGAGTTAAGCGTAGAATAGAAGTAGGTAGCCTGACATGATGCCAGAGAAATGAATGACAGTAACACTATGTAAGGCAGAAATCTTTTCATGGCGTAAGTGTATTAAATATTCGATTGAGTAGATACAATATTACCACTTTTGAGCAAATAATACAAGCTTTGTCTGATAACTTTTAAAAGAAAAAGCCTTAGCTTTTGAGGAACCAAGGCTTTCTGTACTAATAAATCTATTAGCTATTTTTAGACATTCTCTTTCGGTCGTTTTCGTCCAGATATATTTTGCGCAAACGAATAGAGTGTGGAGTTATCTCTACATATTCATCTTCTTTGATGTATTCGAGAGCGTCTTCAAGACTGAATATAATAGCCGGAGCTAATTTCGCTTTGTCGTCAGTACCTGAGGCGCGTACATTGGTCAGCTTTTTCGACTTGGTCAGATTTACGACTAAGTCACCTTCTTTACTATGCTCTCCAACTATCTGTCCCATGTAGATATCTGTCTGAGGCTCTACGAAAAACTTACCTCTATCCTGAAGCTTGTCAAGGGCATATGCAAACGCATTCCCCGATTCACTTGCAATAATGGAGCCGTTTGTCCGCTTGTCTATATCTCCTTTCCAAGGTTGGAACTCTAAGAAACGGTGGGCTATAACAGCTTCTCCTGCCGATAAGGTAAGTGCTGCATTGTTGAGCCCGATGATTCCTCTTGATGGTATGGTAAACTCAAGATATACACGGTCCCTTTTGCTACCCATCATTGTCAATTCTCCTCTACGGCGGGTAACTAAGTCTATAATTTTGCTGGCGTATTCTTCCGGAAGGTTTATCGTTAATTGCTCTACCGGTTCGTGTTTTGTACCATTAATTTCTTTTATAATCACTTTTGGCTGTCCTACTTGTAGTTCGTAGCCTTCACGACGCATAGTTTCTATAAGTACTGAAAGGTGAAGTATTCCACGTCCGTATACAATCCATGAATCAGCATTTTCTGTAAGTTCTACACGCAGTGCAAGATTTCTGTCAAGCTCTCTTATTAGGCGATCGTGTATGTGGCGGGAGGTTACATACTTCCCATCTTTTCCGAAAAAAGGCGAGTCATTTATGGTGAATAGCATTGACATAGTAGGTTCGTCAATGTCAATGGTAGGTAGAGGTTCCGGGTTTTCTATATCTGCAATAGAGTCTCCAATTTCAAATCCTTCTATACCTATAAGTGCACATATATCTCCACATCCCGCGGTTTGTACTTTCGCCCGACCAAGACCTTCAAATGTATTTATTTCTTTTATCTTGGTTTTCATTATGCTGCCATCTCGTTTGCAAAGAGATACATCCATATTCTCTCTTAATTCGCCACGATGAACCCTTCCTATGGCGATACGTCCTACATATTTTGAATAATCGAGAGACGTGATTAGCATTTGTGGTGTACCTTTCAAGATCTCAGGAGCAGGAATGTATTTGATGATAGCATCTAGCAAAGGTGTTATATCTTCTGTCGGTTTAGTCCAGTTGTCAGACATCCAGCCTTGTTTGGCCGATCCGTAGATGGTGGGGAAATCCAACTGTTCTTCGGTTGCGTCTAAACTAAACATCAAGTCGAAAACCATTTCGTGGACTTCGTCAGGACGACAATTAGGTTTGTCTACCTTGTTGATAACAACAATGGGTTTTAGTCCCATTTGTATTGCCTTTTGTAAAACAAAACGGGTTTGAGGCATAGGACCTTCGAATGCATCTACCAAAAGGAGGCATCCGTCAGCCATATTTAATACTCGTTCAACTTCTCCGCCAAAGTCGGCGTGTCCCGGAGTATCTATTATGTTTATCTTAGTCCCTTTATAGTTGATTGAAACGTTTTTGGAAAGAATGGTTATTCCTCGTTCGCGCTCTAAATCATTATTGTCAAGAATTAACTCTCCTGTTGATTGGTTGTCTCTGAAAAGCTGTCCGGCAAGTAGCATCTTATCGACGATTGTAGTTTTGCCGTGGTCGACGTGTGCAATGATTGCAATATTTCTAATATTTTGCATATATATAATTTGAGGGTGCAAAGATACGTTTTTTTAGCAATATGTCAATATTTTAGTCTCCTAAATGTAAAAGAAAAGATGAGAGGAAAAAATAAAGAGAATAGCAATATTGCTATCCTCTCGAAAGGTTTAATCTTTTTATTATATCATTATCTTTATGTATAAAGATGTAGTCGCCGGAAATATGTTCTGAATGTTCTGAGCCTTCTTTGTATGGAGAAAGAATTCCATTTTTTAGCTTATAGGGGATATAGTCCAATTTATAAAATAGACAGGTAATCTGTTGTTCGTTGTCGGACCATACTTCGACCTGAACTATCGGCTTACTCTTTTCTATTATGCCTTCCATGTCAGAGAGGACAACATACTCGAAACCTTCTATATCACATTTTATATAATCTAGTTTTCCTAGAGATGAAAATAGCTTTGAGGGTATTTTCATTTCTGCATCGAATGAAAACTCTTGGGCATGCATATCGCCATCCCGCTCCTGATCGTAAACGTGTGGAAGTCCTGTTCTCAAATATCCGACATTAGGGGAACAAACCAATACAACGTTTTTTTCTTCCTTTCCCAATGCATATGGAAGGAGGGTAATATTCTTACGCTTTTTTGCTTTTTCTTTGAAAATCTTATTATATAAGGCGATTGGTTCTACTGAATATACTTTTCCTGAATCTTTTACCCATTTAGAAAATAGCATAGAATAGTAACCTAGGTTTGCTCCTATGTCTAAAACCGTATCTCCTTCCTTTATCAGATTCTTCGCAAAGTAATGATATTCATATTCCTTATCCTTATTAAGTAACTTAAGATTATACATTACAAAAAAAGACCTCTGTAGGAAACGAAGATAGTTCTCTATTCCAAGAGAAGAAAAGATAAACTTTTGTATGTGTTTTTTCATAGGAAAGGTATCTTACCCCATGTACCCTCTAACGATTCCACGAGGAGAATTCTTTACGAAGTCTACTATAATTCTCATTTCTGGAGTTTCTTCGAATTCCTTCTCTATTTTACTTATGGCATCCGTGAAGTTGAATCCTGCCTGATATATAGTGCGGTATATTTCCTGTATTTCGTTTATTTTTTCATTGGAAAATCCATGTCTGCGTAAACCGACTAGATTTACTCCTGAATAGCAAACTGGCTCGCGCCCTGCAATAATATAGGGAGGTATGTCTTTGCCTAAACGAGTACCCCCTTGTATCATAACATGGGCTCCAATACGAGTGAATTGATGAACAAGAGTACCTCCACTTAAGATGGCATGATGATCGACTTCTACTTCTCCGGCTAGCTGTGTCGCATTACCTACAATTACGCTGTCGGAAATTACACAATCGTGTGCAATGTGGCTATAAGCCATAAGTAGACAACTGCTACCTACGGTAGTGTGTCCTTTCGAAGCAGTACCTCTGTTTACTGTAACGCATTCGCGAATAGTGGTATTATCTCCTACTATGGCCAGTGTATCTTCTCCTTTAAACTTTAGGTCTTGAGGGATTCCTCCAATAACAGCACCGGGGAAGATTGTGCATCTTTTCCCTATTCTAGCTCCTGATCGGATATTGGCTCCTGACATAATCAGAGTGCCGTCTCCTATTTCTACATTTTTATCGACAAAGGCAAATGGTTCTACTGTAACGTCGCTTCCTAACCTTGCTTCAGGATGTACATATGCCTGATTGGATATATTTGACATGACCTTATATTGTTTATTTATTCTTGACTATTTGTGCTGTAAATTCAGCTTCCGAAACCAGTCTGTCTCCAATAAAGGCGTATCCTTTCATATTAGCAATGCCTCGTCTGATTTCAGATGTCAGATCGAGCCTGAAAATAAGAGTGTCGCCCGGAACAGCTTTGTTCCTGAATTTTACATTATCTATTTTAAGGAAATATGTTGAATATCTTTCTGGCTCTTCGACTTGAGACAAAACTAGGAGTCCTCCGATCTGTGCCATGGCTTCTACCTGAAGAACTCCCGGCATTACCGGCTCTTGAGGAAAGTGGCCTTGGAAAAATAATTCGTTGACACTTAGATTCTTTATTCCTACAATGTGTTTTTGTCCTATTTCTATAACCTTATCTACCATTAGAAAAGGGTATCTGTGAGGTAGTAATTCTTTTATTTTGTTGATGTCAAAGACAGCCTCTTTATTAGGATCATGAATAGGAGGTTGTACTTCGTTCATTTTTATCTGCTTGCGTACTAATCGAGCCAGCTTGTTGTTTATTTTATGCCCCGGACGGGTAGCTATAATACGCCCCTTGATTGGCTTGCCTATCAAAGCCATATCTCCTATAATATCCAGAAGTTTGTGACGAGCTGGTTCATTCGGATACATTATTTGCTTATTGTTGAGATATCCAAGCTCAGTTGCGTCCTTGTGTGGTACACCCAATAGGTCAGCAAGACTGTTTAATTCTTGTTGCGATATCTGACGCTCGTATATTACGATAGCATTGTCGAGGTCTCCTCCTTTTATTAGTCCTGCATCACGGAGTTGTTGTACTTCACGAACAAAAACAAATGTGCGGCAGTTTGCTATATCTTTTTCAAAGTCTTCCAGATTTTCTAAAGTTGCAGACTGATTTGGTATGTACTTTGATTCGAATTCGATAAAAGAATTAATGCAAAAACGATCGTCAGGTAGAAGTGTTAACTTAGATCCTGTTTCTTCATCGACTACTTCCATTTTATGACGAACAATAAAGTAATCCCGCTCTTCTGCTTGTTCTACAACACCAACTTTCTTTATTGCTTCTACATATTGTATGGCACTACCATCTAGTATAGGGAATTCGGGAGCATTTACTTCTATAAGACAATTGTCTACACGTAATGCGTAAAGGGCAGCCATGGCGTGTTCTACGGTGCTAACAAATACATCGCCTTTCACAAGTACTGTACCTCGCTGTGTATTTCCTACATTTTCAGCAAGGATATCTATTATCGGTTGATCTTCAAGATCTACTCTTTTTATTTTATATCCGAAGTTATCGGGAGCCGGATTGAATGTTATGGTAATAGGGAGTCCTGTGTGTAAACCTTTTCCTTTTAGTGTGAAACTATCTTTTAGCGTATGTTGCTTACTCATTTTATTTTAAATGGTTGTTTATTTGTTCTGGTTTGATTTTAATAACTCAATTTCTTTTTGTAACTGAGCTATTTGCTTGTACATTTCCGGTAGCTTTGGAAACACGACACTCGATTTAAAGAAATCTCTGACAGGGATTGCCGGTGAACCGAGTATTTTTGCATCGGGTTTTATATTGCTTATTATTCCCGATTGTGCTCCAATATTAGCGTTGTCGCCAATAGATATATGTCCTCCAAGTCCTACTTGACCCCCGAACATACAATTTTTCCCTACTTTTGTAGAACCGGAAATACCAACTTGTGCAGCCATTACAGTGTTTTCTCCAACTTCTACATTATGAGCGATCTGAATAAGATTATCTAGTTTTACTCCTTTATGTATAATGGTGGCATCCATAACAGCACGGTCGATTGTTGTGTTTGCACCTATTTCTACATCGTCTTCTATAGCAACTATTCCCATCTGAGGGATTTTCTTGAATACTCCA
The DNA here is from genome assembly GCF_001261735.1 of Dysgonomonas sp. BGC7. GTDB lineage: Bacteria > Bacteroidota > Bacteroidia > Bacteroidales > Dysgonomonadaceae > Dysgonomonas. The sequence continues at coordinate 141,958 of NZ_CVRP01000009.1, forward strand.
TCTTCCGGAGCGAAACCAAAGCCATCACTTCCGATAACAGCTCCTGCATGTAATATACAGTTGTTACCGATGGTACAACCTGCATATATCTTAACGCCCGGATATATGATTGTATTGTCTCCAATGGCAACATTATCTCCTACATATGTCTGAGGATATAGTTTTGTCCCATCACCTACCTTTGCATTGTCCCCAATGTATGCAAATGCTCCTACATATGTATTGTTACCTACTTTTGCTGTTTCCGATATGTAAGACATTGGTTCTATCCCTACTTTCTGAGGCTTGGTTTTTTCCACCATATCTAATAATATAGCTAATGCTGCATAGGCATTGTAGCATCTTATAAGTGTTGCCTTGATGGGTTGATCGGAAATAAAATCATTATTCACTAACACTATACTGGCATTTGTAGTATATATATAGTGTGTATATTTGGGATTGGCCAGAAAGGTTAGGGATCCTGGCTTTCCTTCTTCTATTTTGGAAAAATTGTTTACTACAACAGAAGGATCGCCTTCAATTGTACCGTTTAATACTGTAGCAATTTGCTCTGCAGTGAAGGATATTTGCATAAAAAAACATTCAAAAACGATTGAGCCTCTCTTTGAGAGATGCGAAATAAATAATAATTTTCCAAATATATGACTTTTATGCTTAAAAAAACGGTTGGAGAAGGTGAAATATTATTATATTATTCAATCTTTCCATAAAAAGAGATAGGTTGTCTGTTATTATCCTGTACGCTGAGCGTTGCATATCCGGAGTCGCTTAGTTTAAGTATTAGCTTGTAGCGTTTCTGATTGTCTGCAATATCTATGGTCGCATCCCATGATCCATTTTTCTCTTTTGAGAGGTTGTATTTAAAGTCTGTACTGATAAATTTTATGCCTCCTTCTTCAGATGGAGAAGGAGCTGTATATGCCCTGCCGTAATATGGTAAATATGCATTTATGGTATCTTTGGATACTTTTAATGAGTATGAATAGTTGAGGCTTATTGATTGACCGCCCATCGGTAGTGCGGTTTGAGGTATAAATGAATATTCAGACGATTCTATCTTGTTTCTGAACTGATTAGCTATTTCAGTTTTTTGTTGATCTGTTATAGTTTTGCAACTAATTGTAAACAGGGCAATTAATATTAAGGAAAAAAAAGTTCTCATTTCAATATCCTCCTATTTTTAATATATACTTTATTGTGATAAGATTATGATATTAAAACGTAATACGATGATAAAAGTTTTATTTATACCTGTAAAAAGGGTAAAATACATATACCCGAGAAGAGAATAAGCGATATGTAGAAAAATACAGCGGTAGCCCTTTGCTCTGCCAATGCATAGAAATGAGATAGAAGCATTGCTCCTGTAACAAATGCAATATAAAGATTTAATGTAGTACCTGTTTCTGCCAATATATAAAAGAATATAGCGCATATTGCGAGCAAACTTAACAGATTCAAATAGGCACGAACCTTTATTTTGTCTTTGTGGCGGTTAAGATAATTATCTATGAAAGCAGCATTGAGCAGTATTGTGCAAAAGATAAATATACACCATTGCATAAGTGAGAACTCTAATAATGGTATAGTATTCTGTAAAAAGATATTTGCGAACTTTATTAACGGGAAAGTAAATCCAGAAATGTCATTTTTTATAAGAAATATTGAGAACAGAGGAAAGTATACGACAACGATGCTTGATAGCGATGCCAAGAATGCTTTTAAATTAAAGCACCTCATTATTCCTAAGCATAGCCATAGCAGAGGTGTGTATACTAGAAGGAAAGGGCAAAATAAACTACCCAAAACCAAAAAGAAAGTTGCTTTTGACGATTGTGTCTGTTTAACAGGACTGTTATAGGATGAAAATAAAATGGAAACTACAAAAAGAAAAATGAAGGTACTGATATATTCAGCCGACATCAGCATAAAAGAAGGGTGACAGCTAAATGCCAGAACTAATATTGATGGTAATAGGAGTGTCTTACGTCTTATTAATACGTGCTTAGTGTTTATATGTGCAGCGTATATCGCAATTCCTGCTGTTGCAACACAACTACTGATGAAAGAGAATAACTGATTGCTAAATATCCACGAAATAGAACTCCATAAATAGCCTGTATATTCGGGAGTTTTTATTGAAAATTCGGTGTTTGTGAAATATAACAATCTGAATATAATGGCAAAAAGAATAGAGAAGAAAAGAATCCCTTTTCCTTCTGCGATATTTTTTTTGTAGAATCTGGAAACTCCTGCCATTTTTATTCTAGGTCGAAGCCTATATCTTTTCTATAATATTTTTTATCGAAAGAGACTTTTTCTGCATTGCTGAAAGACGTTTTAAGAGCCTCTTCTTTTGTATTTCCATAAGAACTTATTGCAATAACCCGTCCTCCATTTGTTAATACGTTTCCATTTGCGAGCTTAGTGCCGGCGTGAAAAGGAATACTGTCTTTTACGGTATCAAGACCTGTTATCTCTTTATTTTTCTCATAATCGCGCGGATATCCTCCCGATACCAGCATAACTGTGACTGCATACCTTGTGTCTATCGTAAGCTCCTCTTTGTCTAAGGATTCTGTTGCTACGCCTTCCAAAAGAGAAACAAAGTCTGATTTAATGCGTAACATCACAGCTTCTGTTTCCGGATCCCCCATACGAACATTGTATTCGATAACTATAGGCTCGTCTTTGACTTTTATCAGTCCGAGAAAAATAAATCCTTTATATGTAATGTTATCTTTCTTCAGACCTTCTATTGTAGGTACAACTATGCGTTGCTCAACTTTTTGCATGAAAACATCATCAGCAAAAGAAACTGGAGAAACAGCTCCCATTCCTCCTGTATTGAGACCTGTGTCGCCTTCTCCAATTCGCTTGTAATCTTTGGCTACAGGGAGTATCTTATAGGAAGTACCATCTGTGAGTACGAAAACGGAGCATTCTATCCCCGAAAGAAATTCTTCTATAACGACCGTTTTACTGGCATCTCCAAACATTCCGCTTAGCATTTCTTTCAGTTCATGCTTGGCTTCTTCTATATCGTGAATAATAAGAACACCTTTTCCTGCTGCTAGTCCATCTGCCTTTAATACATAAGGGGCTTCTAATTCTCCTAGAAAATTATAGGCCTCTTCTAGCTGATCGATTGTGAAACTTTTGTAGCGGGCGGTTGGTATATTGTGCCGTATCATAAACTGTTTGGCAAAGTCTTTACTACCTTCCAGCTTTGCGCCTTCTTTAGATGGGCCAATAACCGGAATGTTTTTTACTTCCGGATCGTTAATGAAAAAATCGTATATCCCTTTTACTAATGGTTCCTCAGGCCCTACTACTACCATATGGATATTGTTTGCCTGAACAAATTGCTTGATTGCAGGGAAGTCAGATATGGAAATGTCTATATTTTTGCCCAATGAGTGTGTACCTGCATTGCCGGGTGCAATGTAAAGGTTGTTCACTTTCAGGCTTTGTTTTATTTTCCAAGCCAGAGCATTTTCGCGTCCTCCGCTACCAAGTAATAAGATGTCCATAGTGTTTATTTTTTACAAAGATAAATGATTTATTGTTGTCACTAGGTAAAAAGAATTTACTTTTGTCTTGATAAATGATTTTATAGTGCATTTTTATATAGAATAAATATAGATGGAAGAAGAAAAAGGTATATTTAAACGTGCAGAGCTGCTGTTAGGAAAAGAAGCGATGGATAAAATAGCCCAAGTTCGAGTTATATTGTTTGGCGTAGGAGGTGTAGGCAGTTGGTGTGCGGAAAGCCTTGTGAGAACAGGGGTGAAATATCTTACAATTGTAGATTCTGATAAAGTGTGTGAAACGAATATTAATCGGCAGTTAATGGCTACTACCAAGACTGTTGGTCAACGAAAAGTGGATGTGTTGAAAGCTCGTTTGCTGGATATAAACCCTGATGCAGAAATTACAACAATAGCAGAAGTATATAGTGAAGAGACATCGGATAGTTTTTGTATAGATGCTTATGACTACGTAATAGATGCTATCGACAGTCTTAAGCATAAAGTGCACCTAATAAAGACAGCTACACGAACTAATGCTAAACTTTTCTCATCTATGGGTGCAGCCTTGAAAATGGATCCTACAAGAATAAAAGTTGCTGAGTTTTGGAAAGTGAAAGGGTGTCCATTGGGTGCGGCGCTCAGACGAAAGATGAAACAGGGCGAAAAGCCTGCAAAGAAGTTTCTGTGTGTATACAGTGACGAACTTTTGGAAAATAAAGGAATAAAGTATGAGTTCGATGAATCGAAAAGTTCAGAACTTCTTAAACAAGAAAATCCAAGTGTAAAGGCTCAGACTAACGGAACGCTCGCTCATGTAACAGCTGTTTTCGGATTTACATTAGCAAGTCTTGTGATAAAAGATATCTGCGCAAAATAGCACAAAATAAGTTTTACCGATTTTTTAAGAATGATAACTGTAACTCAAATTTTTATTATAATTTCATCTCTTGTAAGTAAAAGATAAAATTTAATGTTACATTTTTAAATATTACGAACAGTGAATTTTATACTTCAATGGATAACAAATAGGTCTGAGACCTTAAATATAAACTAAACGATAATGGAAGATTTGAAAATAGACTACAGCCTGTCTAAAGGAATTAGAACAATAAATGTTGTAATTTTCTCTTATATCGCACTTTTTGTATTGTATATCTGTGTTACAGAGGGTATAGCTAATCGTTTCGGAGCCTTTTTTATTTGTGCTCTTATCGCTTTTGTTTTAGCTGCTATAATGATTTTGAGGAATACCTTATGGCTTCCTGCACCTGTTGTCCTAATCAGCAACGAACGAGTGGAGTCTAACCCACAAGGAAAGAAAAGTATTGTTGTAGACTGGGTTAGCGTAAGTAAAGTTACTATCGGTATGAGCTACTTTGTGTTTTTGGTAAATGGAGAGCAGAAACAGAAGAGGATAGAATTGTCTGACCTGAGATATGAGGATCTGAAAACAGTGAAAAGTAAAATAATTGAACTCTGTGAGCATAAAAATATTCCATATCAAAACGATTAATGCTTATTTATATACTGAAAGCTGCTTTAGGGCAGCTTTTTTGTTTCCGATAAAAAATGTAGATTTGCATCAGTTTATTGACTATAATTAGCATATAACCTATAAAATAGCTGACACGTGAAAACTGAAAATGAAGAAAAGGTAAGTGGGCTACCGGAAAATGCCTTCAGAGAACTAAAAGAGGGTGAGGAATATAAGCCTGTCATGTCTCCTGATAAGCAATATCGGGAAGTAACGCCTTGGTCTGTATTGTGGGGCTTGGTTATGGCTGTAATATTTAGTGCAGCAGCAGCTTACCTCGGACTGAAAGTGGGACAAGTGTTCGAAGCTGCTATTCCTATAGCTATCATTGCAGTGGGGTTGTCGAGTGCGACGAAACGCAAGGGTGCTTTAGGCGAGAATGTTATAATTCAGTCGATAGGAGCCAGTAGTGGAGTTATCGTAGCAGGAGCTATATTTACCCTTCCTGCCTTATATATATTGCAATCGAAATACCCTGAGATTTCAGTCGATTTTTTTCAGGTGTTTCTTAGTTCACTGCTCGGAGGTATATTGGGTATTCTTTTCCTTATACCATTTCGTAAATATTTTGTGGCTGATATGCATGGCAAGTTTCCTTTTCCGGAGGCTACAGCTACAACTCAGGTGTTAGTGTCGGGTGAAAAAGGAGGAGGTCAGGCAAAACCTCTTATTGTAGCCGGAATTGTTGGTGGTGTATACGACTTTCTTGTAGCGACATTTGGTACTTGGGCCGAAACCTTTACCACCAGAGTACTTCCGTATGGAGCCGAGATGGCAGACAAAGTAAAGGTTGTATTCAAAATAAATGTAAGTGCAGCTTTGCTGGGACTTGGTTATATAATAGGGCTTAAATATGCTGCAATTATATGTGCAGGTTCGGCTTTGGTCTGGTTTATTATAGTTCCATTGTTGCCAATGTTGGGAGAGTCTACTCTGACTGTCTTGAACCCAACTTTTACAGGCGATATTTCAGCATTACCACCTGAGGTGATATTCTCTACTTTTGCCCGTCATATTGGTATTGGAGGTATTGCTATGGCAGGTCTTATCGGTATCATCAGATCGTGGGGTATTGTAAAAAGCGCAGTCGGGCTGGCTTCAAAAGAATTAAGAGGAGGCACATCTACAGGTGCTAAAGAAATAAACAAACGGACTCAGCGGGATATTCCTATGAAGATAATCTCGATAGGTGTTATTGTGGCACTTATTGTTACATTCTTGTTTTTCTATTTCGGAGTGATAAACAACCTTCTTCATGCTATTGTAGGTATATTGGTTGTTGCTCTTATAGCTTTCTTGTTTACTACAGTTGCCGCAAATGCAATTGCCATTGTAGGTACTAATCCGGTTTCGGGTATGACCTTGATGACACTTATTCTTGCATCGGTTGTAATGGTTGCCGTTGGGCTTAAAGGCACTTCTGGTATGGTTGCCGCTCTTATTATAGGAGGGGTTGTTTGTACCGCTCTGTCTATGGCCGGAGGCTTTGTAACAGATCTCAAGATCGGTTATTGGTTGGGATCTACTCCTGCAAAACAGGAGTCGTGGAAATTTCTCGGCACTTTGGTTTCTGCCGCTACGGTGGGTGGTGTTATTCTTATCCTGAATAAGACATACGGGTTTACGGGTGATGGAGCATTAGTTGCACCTCAGGCAAATGCTATGGCTGCCGTTATCGAACCATTGATGATGGGTGCAGGTGCTCCATGGGTTTTATATGGGGTAGGAGCTTTGCTGGCCATTCTGCTTACTCTACTCAAAGTTCCGGCATTGGCTTTTGCTTTAGGTATGTTTATCCCAATGGAGTTAAATGCTCCCTTGCTGATAGGTGGTGCTGTAAGTTGGTATGTTGGCAGCCGTAGTAAAGATCAGGCACTCAATGCTGCTCGTTTAGAAAAGGGTACCTTGTTGGCTTCCGGACTTATTGCCGGAGGGGCATTGATGGGAGTAGTAAGTGCAGGCATACGCTTTGCCGATCAGAACTGGGTTCTTGAAGAATGGGTAAGTAGTAGTGGAGCCGAATATCTTGCACTGTTTATGTATATAGTAGTTATCTGCTATTTGGGTTATTCTTCTATGAAGGCTAAAAAAGAATAGTATAATATATCATTTGTATTCGAACTGATAATATAGGAGGCTTTGCGTTTGTAAGGCCTCTTTTTACTTTATTAGGTGGGGTATATGGCTTTATATGACCACTTAAGGCAAATAGAGTAAAATATATATTGAATAGAGTAAAGAGTATGTAGGGTATCAGATATACTTTTACAATAACTAAAGGAGTATATTTTTTAACCTTGTTCTGTATATATTATAAAGGACACATCCATTTTCTTCTGTTTCAGCAACTATTTAATAGCAAAATAGATAGGAATATTCTTAACTTTGAATGACATACAATCCATATCTTAAAATAAGAGCAAGCCGTCTGTTTTATTGGTATAATAGATGTATATCCGATATTGTTTGTTGATTTGAGATAGGGTGAAGATAATATGCGAAATAAAAGTCTATGAAAAAACATTTAATATTTCTCTTCTTAATTTTATTTATACAAGGATTTTCCGACTGGAGTTCTCTATCTGGTAAAGAAAATTATGTATTTAGAACTTTCTCGCCGGAGGGAGGATTTTACTATGATGGTGTAAGGGATATTCAACAAGATAAAGATGGGTTTATCTGGGTTTTGATGGAGAATGATTTGTATCGTTTTGATGGTTATCAATACAGACATTACTCTTCCTCTTTCAGAGAATTGGATCGCTCTGTCAGATGGCGTTTTACGGGAATTGCAGCAGATTCTTTAGGCCGCTTTTTTGTGTCTAGCAACAATGGTCTTTATAGCTATGATAGAAATTCAGACTCTTTTCGTAAAGTGATTGGTTCTCAGCTTGATTATGTGAAGATAGATAATAGAAATAATGTCTGGGTAAAGAATAACAGCAGGATTGGAATACTTGATGTAGAGAATGCTTCTATAATGAAGCCTTTATATGATGGAGATTCCTTACTGTATATAGGAAATGTTTTTTGCCCTTACAGTTCTGATCTATATGTGTTTAGTAATTATGGTAAAATATATAGATTCGATTATTCCAACAAAGAATTTTCATTGAGTTTTACAATGCCCGAGAAGGATGGTCTGATACAAGGAGCTAAGGTGTATAAGGGTAAGTTGTGGGTGCTTGTCGATAAATATGGATTGTATAAGATAGATTTGAGAACCTTTACTATTGAAGAGCGTTTCGATTTAGTGAATATTACAGGTAAAAAAGTTCCTGCAAGGACAATGTATATTGACAAAAACGGGCATATATGGATAGGTACTTTGGAGGGCTTGTATATCCTAAATACTATAACTAAACAGTATTCTCATTTTTTACACTCCAAATCGGATCCTTTTAGCCTCACTAACAATTCCATATGGACTATATCGGAAGATCAGCAAAAAAATGTATGGATTGGAGGCTATTCGGGAAGTGTCTGTTATGTAAATATAAATGAAAGGGCAGCCTTTAAATCGTATTCGCCTCAAGAGGGGCAGTTGAATCATGCTCCTGTGAGCAGTTTTGCTGAGGATGAGAATTATGTGTGGATAGGAACAGAGGGTGGAGGAGTAAACCGATTGAATAAGGTTGATGATCATTTTACCTATTATTCGAATACAACAAATGTAAATAGTCCGGCACACAATAATATAAAGTCTCTGGTAATAGATAAAAATAAAAATCTGTGGATCTCTATGTTTCGCGGGGGGCTAGACTGCTTCGATATTCAGAAGAATATTTTTAGACATTATAGGCCTGATACGAATAACAAGAATAGTATATTGAGTAATGATCTTAGAAAAATCGTATTAGAATCTGACTCAGGCTTGTGGATCGTTTATCAGTTGCCAAGACTGGTTGTTTCTTTTCTGTCCTTTAAAGATTATTCTTTTAGTCATTATTATTTTGGTGAAGATGATTCTTCGTATTTTATATACGATGTTTTGAGGGGACGTGACAACAGTTTGTGGTTTGCTTGCCACAAGAAACTGTACAAAATGGATATAAAAGAGCGTACCTTTAAGGAAGTACATTTGAAAGATTCTCTCTATTTAAATGCTCATTCTCTGTGTAATGGAGATTTGGGCGAGATATGGATAGGAACTATAGGCAATGGACTTATCAAGTATGATCCTGAAAAGGAGACTTGCAAGATATTTGATGATATCCTCAAATTTAATGTTTCCTCTATATATGGTATTTGTTATGACGATGATGGCGACCTCTGGATGGGAACCGACAATGGCTTGTTTAAATATAATATAGAGAGTAATAAGTTTTTTCAGTTCGATAAAAAAGACGGCATTCAAGGACAGGTCTACTACCCTCTGTCGGCTATGAAGGGGGCTAGTGGGGAACTCTATTTTGGTGGTACTAACGGGTTTACTGTTGTTAATCCTAAGAATATAACATTCAATACTTATAAACCCAGAGTTGTTATATCTGAGTTTTTTATTGATAATAAGCCTGTAAAAGCAAATTATGACGATCAGTCTTCCGGTATTTCCGGAGATTGGAAGAGTGAGATTGTGCTCAATTATGATCAGTCTAATTTTGGGTTTAAGTTTTCTTCTGATAACTATCTTATACCTGAAAAGAACCATTTCAAATATAGATTGAGGGGTTATGATGACCGCTGGATCGAAGTAGACGCTTCTAATCGTACAGCACTTTACTCAAAGGTTCCTGCGGGTACTTATTATTTTGAAGTTCTTGCGGCTAATAATGACGGGGTATGGAGTGATATACCAACGGTAATAAAGGTGAAGAGAGAATCGGCACCGTGGTTGAGCGCACCGGCATACTTACTTTATTTGATTATTATACTCACCATATCAGGTATAATATTACGTTACTATAATGAGAAGAAAAAGCTGAAACTGCAACTTTATCTCGAAAATATTGAGAAAGATAAAAAAGAACAAATCCATCAGGCACAGTTGCGTTTCTTTACAAATATCTCACATGATTTCAGGACTCCCCTATCTCTTATCATTGCTGCATTAGACAAGCTGAGGCAAGAGGGGCTTAAAGAGTATTATTATAGAATATTGAATGGTAATTCGCAGAGGTTGCTCAATCTCGTTAACGAATTAATGGATTTTAGAACAGTGGAGAATGGTAAGATGAAGCTTGAAGTGCAAGCTGTCGATGTAAACTCTTTTGTAAGAGAAGTAGCATCCGATTTTATAGACTATGCAGTTCAACGGAATATTGATTTCAAAATAATTTGCGATCCGGAACTTATTGTACCTCTCTTTGTCGATAAATATATTGTAGAAAAAGTTGTTATGAATCTATTAAATAATGCCTTTAAGTATACAAAGAATGGAGGGTCTGTTGTTATTGAAACTTATTCAAAGAAGTCTTCTTTCCAGCCTTTATATAAAGATAGCTATGTGGTGTCGGGAGATTATATCCCCACAGAAGTGTTTTCTATTGTAGTCAAAGATTCGGGAATCGGAATTTCTAAAGAATCTATATCCAGTGTTTTCGAGCGGTTTTATAAAGTGAAAACTGTAAATATGGATTCTCACTTGGGTACCGGCATTGGGCTGGCTCTTGTAAAAAGCTTAGTCTTGTTACATAAAGGGGTTATTACCATCTTTAGTGAGAGAGAGAAGGGAACTGAAATGGAAGTCTGTCTTTCTTCGAATAAAGAAACTTATAAAGAGAATGAGTTTTTGAAAGATGAAGAAGAGGTTCAGGAAGAGATCCTCATTGAAAGTGAAGGTGCAGACGTGTTGCAAGCTGATGAGATATTAGAAGATACCGTATTGCTTCGTAATAAAAAACGAATATTACTGGCTGAAGATAATGATGATTTAAGAATTCTCATTGCCGATTCGCTTTCCGAAGAGTATGACGTCGTTCAGGCTGCCGATGGTCTAGCTGCTTCGGAACTTGCCGATGATATGGATGTAGATCTTATTATAAGCGATATAATGATGCCATTGAAAGATGGAGTGACTTTCTGTGCCGAAATTAAGAGTAATATAAATACGTCACATATCCCATTTATATTATTGACTGCAAAAACAGGACTAGAGAGCAAGATTGAAGGAGCCGATTCGGGTGCGGATATTTATTTTGAGAAACCAATAGATTTGAATTTCTTAAAATTATCCTTACAGAATATATTTAAGCATCAGCAACAACTTAAAGAATATTATGCCAAAAATTATTTTGCCGATAGTTCAGAATTATCTTCAAATGAGCAGGATAATAAATTCCTGAAAAAATTTATTGAAATTATTGAAGACAATATAGATCAGTCGGATATGGATGTCAATTATATAGCCTCTGAACTATCAATGAGCAGAAGCAAGCTATATACTAAAATAAAGACGTTGACAGATAAATCTATTGTTGAATTTATTTTGAGCCATAGGCTGCGCAAAGCAGCACGACTGATTATAGAAGAGAATATGACAATGCGGGAAATAATGGTTCAAATAGGAATTGAGAGTCAGCCTTATTTTACCAATGCTTTCAAAAAAGAATTTGGAGAAACACCTACGGCCTTTGCTTCTAAGCATAAAAAGAATAAGCAGAAATAGATCTCTATAAATAGCTTCACAAACGGAAATGATAAAAGAAAAGGTAAAATGAGTAACAGCATGGTGTAGCTATAAGGTATTTTTGTCGAGTCATAAAAATATTAGAATAAATATAAAATAATAAATATACCATGAAATTGTATTTAGTAGCATGCTTATTACTTATAAGTAGTTTCTCCAGCTGCAATTCTTCCGAAAATGCTTCAGCTCAGTCTTCTCGAGAAAGAGAAGAGATAGAGTTTGTTATGCAGAAAGTCACAGACTGGCAAATAAGAAATTTTACTTATTCCCTTAATGGTAATTTGCATGATTATGGAATTGACGCATGGACAAACGGAGTATTATATCTAGGTATGCAACAATGGGCTCAAACAATAAATAATGATTCAATATACAGATGGCTGTATGATTTAGGTGACAAAAACGAATGGAAGATTCCTTCTAACTTTAAAAACTACCCTAAATATCAGTTATATCACGCCGATGAACTTTGTATAGGACAATTTTATCTGAATATGTATGGTAAATACAGCGAAAGTAAAATGTTAGATTCTACCAAAGTTCGTGTTGATTGGATTCTTGCCAACCAGCCCGATCCAGATATGACATATAAAAATAAGCAGTCGTGGACATGGTGCGATGCTCTTTTTATGGCTCCTCCCGTATATGCAAAAATGGCTGAAATTACAGGGAATTCCAATTATTTGACGTATATGGATACCCAGTTTAAGCGTACTTACGAGCATTTATATAATAAAGAAGAAAAGCTGTTCTATAGGGATGATAGCTATTTTGGAAAGACCGAAGCTAATGGTACAGATGTATTTTGGGGTAGAGGAAATGGTTGGGTTATAGCAGGAGTAGCTAATCTGTTGAAAATATTACCACAAGAATCGGAACTAAGACCCTTCTATGAATCTCTGTTTAAAGAAATGGCAGTAAGATTAATAGAATTGCAAAGTGAAGACGGTTTTTGGCATGCCAGTCTGTTAGACCCTGATAGCTATCCATCGCCGGAGGCAAGCGCGACAGCCCTTATCACCTATTCGTTAGCGTATGGTATAAATAGTGGCCTTTTGTCAGAAAAAGAATGTATGCCTGCTATGCAAAAAGGATGGAATTCATTACTTTCCGCTGTAAATGAAGAGGGTAAATTGGGTTGGGTGCAACCAATAGGAGCCGATCCGAAAAAAGTAACCAACGATATGACCGCCGTCTATGGCGTCGGGGCTTTCCTTTTGGCAGGTTCTGAGATATATAATATGATAAATAAATAAAATTATGAAAATATTTGTACACTTACTTGTTGTTTTATGTTTCTCTGTAACAGTTTCAGCAAGAAATGTAGTTTCTTTTAATGATGGATGGTCTTTTAAAAAAGGTCCATTTGATAGCAGTCCATCTGTACTAAACTCAGGCTTTCTGAGTGGGAAATGGGATAAAGTGTCTATTCCTCATACATGGAACAATAAGGATATGCAGACCGAGATGGCAAACATGGACTGGATTCGAAACCCTCAAGAGAGATTCTATACAGGAGAGGCAATGTATAAAAAAACATATACACCGGATCAATCTTTGAAAGATAAGCGGGTTTTTTTACGATTCGAAGGCGTTGGTTCTGTGGCAAAAATATATGTGAATAATAAATTCGCGGGTAAACATATGGGGGCTTATTCTGCTTTTACTGTAGAACTAAGCAGTTTACTCAAGTTTGGAGAAAAAAACGAAATAGTAGTGAAAGTGGATAATACCCCACGTCCGGATGTTATCCCTGTCAATAATATTCTGTTTGGCGTATATGGTGGTATATATAGAGATATTTCACTTATTGTTACAGATAAAGTAAATATTGCTGTTACAGACTATGCTTCCCCCGGCATTTATATTTCGCAGGAGAATGTGACAAACAAGACCGCTGAGGCCAATGTGAAAATAAAAGTAGATAATACTACAGGAACAAAACGTAATATACGTTTAGTAACTACAATTTATGAAATGGACGGTAAGAAAATAAAAGACCGGAAAGAGACTCAGGAAATTGTAGGGCCGCAGGGCAGACATTTTTTCAATCATAAATTTGTAATATCCAAACCTCATTTGTGGCAAGGGCTCGAAGATCCTTATTTATATAAGGTGGTAACGCAAATTATAGCCGACGGAACGGTAATAGATGAAGTTGTACAACCTCTTGGATTACGTCATTTTGAGTTGAAAACCGGAGATGGGATGTACCTTAACGGCAAGAAAGTACCTATGTATGGAGTTTGTCGCCATCAGGACTGGTGGGAGTTAGGGAGCGCTTTGACAAGAAAAGAGCACGATACAGATTTGGCTATTATGAAAGAAATAGGAGCTACTACTATTCGTTTTGCTCACTATCAGCAGGCAGAATATATATATGCCAAATGCGATAGTATCGGGTTTATAGTTTGGGCCGAAATTCCGTTTGTGAATAGAGTCAGTACATCAGAAACCGAGAATGCAAAACAACAACTAACCGAACTTATTCGTCAAAATTATAATCATCCTTCTATCTATGTATGGGGGCTTCATAATGAGGTATATACTCCGTTTGAGCAAACAATTCCGCTTACCGTAACTTTGCATGACCTTGCAAAGTCGGAAGACCCTTATAGATATACCGTTTCTGTTAGTGGATATAATAAGATTGATGCCACTGCGAATAATTATGCCGACATACAGGGTATTAATCATTACTTTGGCTGGTATGGCGGAAAAATAAGTGACATAAAGGGGTGGGTGAAAGATGTTGAACAGAAATTTCCCGATCATAAAGTCATTTTCTCGGAATATGGAGGAGAAGCTAATCTCGACCATCAAAAAGAAGAGGTTGGAGAAGTTGGCGATTGCTGTGGCTTCGATAAAAAATATTATGAGTCGTTTGCTACTAAATTCCATGAAATACAGTGGGGCGAAATAAGTCAGCATCCTTATCTGTTGGCCTCTTATATCTGGAATACTTTCGACTTCGGAACACCACTTTCTTCTCAAGGAGGAGTTCACTCCCGCAATATGAAAGGATTGGTAACATTTGATCGTAAGACAAAAAAAGATCCATTCTATTGGTATAAAGCCAACTGGAGTAAAGAGCCTGTATTGTATCTGACACAAAGAAGAGTAACAGAGCGAGAAAATCAAAATACCTCTGTGACAGTTTATTCTAATATAGGAGCTCCAAAACTATTTGTAAATGGTAATGAGATAAAAGAGTTCTCTATTGGGACTACTCCGGTTCACTTTATATTTAATGAAGTAAAACTAGAAGAGGGCGAAAATATTATAGAAGTCAAGGCGGATAGAGCAGGAAAAGCCTACGAAGATAGGATTGTTTGGAACTATTCTCCGGAAAATAAAATGGTGCAAGACGATTCTCTTCCTCAGGAGAGAACAGGAGAGCATATCGGACTATAATTATATAGATGAATAAAATTAGATTCTCTGTAGGAACTGAAGCTTCATTGATATAGTCTCAACTTTATCTATAAACAGCCCTAGTTACTCTCGAAGCGAAGGCTTAGGTGAAGTCAAATAGATTCACTAACAATAGTTGAAAAACAGAAGAGAATATGTACAAGTTTGTCAGATTTTAGTTAAAATTAGAATTACTGAGACTGATAAAAGGGAATAGAAACTCAGGATAATGTTAACCTTTGATATACATAATAAACATATAAAATAGAGAAAATGAAAAAAAGTTTATTGTTAATTTTTGCACTGTTTACAGTTTTTGTACTGGAAGGAGTTGCTCAACAAAACTCAAAAGAGCGTTTGCCTCTTAAGCATGGAGCTCACCGGATAGGTAAACGAACTGACACAGAGATGCAACGGTGGCGCGAATATGGTCTTGGACAGTTTATCCATTGGGGTGTATATGCTATACCCGGAGGTCAATGGAAAGGTAAAACCACAACATATGCTGCCGAGTGGTTTCGCTCATCAGGATTAATAACAAAAGAAGAATATGATAATCTTTATAAAGAGTTCAATCCTACAGACTTTGATGCAAAGCAATGGGCAAAGCAAGCAAAGCAAATGGGAGCAAAGTATATGATCTTTACGACGAAGCATCATGATGGATTCTGTATGTGGCCGAGTAAATATACTGACTATACAATAGCAAATACTCCGTATAGAAATGATATTGTAAAAGAAATCGTAGATGCCTATACTGCGGAAGGTATCGATGTCTATTTGTATTTTTCCATTATAGATTGGAGCCATCCCGGCTATCAGGGAGGAAAGGGAATTACAAATGACGATCGCAAAATGTGGATCAATTATGATCCGTTCAATAATAAAGAAGAAAAAGACCGATATGAAACTTTCAAAGAGTTTACCCGCAATCAACTGATTGAGTTGTTAACAAATTATCCGGCAGCAAAAGGCTTATGGTTCGACGGATCGTGGGATGGTGCCTGGATGAAAGAGGCTGCATGGGTTGACAAACTTGGCGAAGAACTGAGAAATATGCATCCCGGCCTTATCATTGGTAGCCGTTTTAGGGCAGATGAGCTAGGTAAACGCCATGTAGATGCAAATGGTGATCTTATAGATGATTATGACCAACGTTTCGAACGCAATCTGCCAAACACATTAGCAGAAGTGGGAGGCAATGATTGGGATTGTGTAATGACTGTACCTGAAAATCAATGGGGATATCACAGAGACTGGTCGCTGACTTATGTGAAAACGGCATATGATTTGATTGAAATGACAGTAAAAGCAAATGCTCTGGATGGAAATTTCGTTATCAATTTTGGTCCTGATGGAAAAGGTAGCATTCGTAGCGAGGAAACAAAAATAGCCAAAGAAGTAGGAGAGTGGATGGCTGTAAATGGCAGCGCTGTTTATGGAACACATCATTCGGTTCTCGATAAGCAAGACTGGGGTTATTCTACCCAGAAAGAAGATAATATATATCTGTCAGTCTTTAATAAGCCAATGAATAACCTGGTTAGGGTAAAAGTTCCGAAAAGTAAGGATAAAGACATGATTTTTGTTATCGAAAAAGCTGAGTTTCTATCATTAAAAAAATCTGCATCTGTGCAAAATGGCGGACGTGACAAAACAGGCTCCTTATATTATGATATAGTTATTCCGAAGGAAATACAAAAAACAGACAAGCCATTTGTCATAAAAATAAAGCTGAAAGAAGTGAACAAAGGCGATAAAGAAGCCTATCAGCAAGCGTTAACCTAAAAAATGAAATAATGAGGAAATGTATATTGCTAATATTTAGCCTGTTTTTAATTAGTGTACAGATTTTACCGGCACAAGGCATTATAAAGTCCAATACACCTAAACGACCAACAGGGCAAACTGATGTGCTGGGACTGAAATGTGACCCTATACCGACAGTCAGAGTTGGCTTTATTGGTATCGGTATGCGCGGAATAGGTGCTGTCAACCGCTTTATGGCAATAGAAGGTGTCGAAATAAAAGCAATCTGTGATTTGGAACAATATAATTTAGATCGCACGCAAGATGCTATCGCTAAAAATAATCGTCCTAAAGCTAAGGAATATACAGGTGTTGACGGGTGGAAGCAACTTTGTGAAAATAAAGATCTTGATCTCATTTATATTTGTACCGATTGGCTTAGTCATACGCCTATAGCCGTGTATGGTATGGAGCAAGGTAAACATGTGGCTGTAGAAGTACCGGCTGCGACTACCCTAGATGAATGCTGGCTATTGGTAAATACGGCAGAGAAAACCCGTAAGCATTGTATGATGCTCGAGAATTGTTGTTATGACAAGTTTGAAATGGCAACCCTAAACATGGCTCAACAAGGAGTATTTGGTGAATTAGTGCATGTTGAAGGTGCTTATATACATGATTTGCGCTCTTTGAATTTTAATAAAAGGACTTCTCAAACAGAAGCTTATGAGCCGGGTATAGGAGAGTCTGTGAAGAAAAGACCCGGACTTACTGGCTATTGGGACTATTGGCGCAAGAAGTATAATATAGAACATACCGGTAATCCTTATCCTACTCATGGTCTAGGCCCTGTTTGTCAGATACTGAATATACATCGGGGCGATAAGATGAATCATCTTATATCATTGTCTTCCGGTCAATTTGGTATGACAGAATATGCCGAAAAAAGGTTTGGAAAGAATTCTCCCGAGGCTAAGCAGGTGTATAAGCTTGGCGATATGAATACAACTCTGATAAAAACCCAGAAAGGCAAGACTATTATGATACAGCACGATGTTACAAGTCCTCGCCCTTATAGCCGCATCCATATGGTAAGTGGAACTAAAGGATTTGCTCAAAAATGGCCTGCAACCCAAATAGCGTTAGATAGCCATAGGGCGTTGCCTCGTGCTGAAATGGACTCAGTGCTTGCTGTATATGAACATCCATTTTATAAAGAGGCAGGAGAGCAAGCCAAGAAGCTGGGAGCAATAGCTCATGGAGGGATGGATTTCATTATGGACTATCGTTTGGTTTACTGTCTGAGAAATGGTCTTCCTCTCGATCAGGATGTGTATGATGCAGCAGAATGGTCTTGTTTGGTTGAGTTGACAGAAACCTCTGTGAAGAATAATGGAGCTCCTGTCGAAATTCCGGACTTTACCCGTGGAGCATGGAATAAGCTTGATGGATTGAAATTTGCGAAGTAAGATAGAAATATCAGATTATGCGATAATGTTAGATAGATTATCTTTCAACATACTACTTTAGTTTTTTGCTATACGATATAGCATCCAATAAGGAGCTGTCTGAGAAGATAGCTCTTTATTTTTTTTGAGGAGGATTTATATATTTATATTTTCAGTTTTACTCCAGCTCTATTTAATAGTGCAGTTATACCAATCGATAGCAGCGAGAAAAATAAGCATTTAAGTATGCCAAAAGGATATTTGAGTACAGTATCGGGCAACTGGAAGTCTGCAAGATAGAATGCCGAATAAAGGATATAAGGGACTAAATAGCATGTTAGAGTAGCTGTTCCCGCAGGTTTGATCATGTTGAACCATGATACTTTGCCTTTTTCGACAAGCCAATATATTAAAGTATAAGTTGTGATGGCAATAGCTGTACAGTAAAATAACCAAGGAGGTGTTTCCTGTAGTTTCGATACTATCCAGATCCTATTGGAAAAGAATCCGACTAAGAAGAGTAACATTATTACGCTTGCGGATATGATTATTTCTTTCTTACCTAATCTATTGCTATATCTTGCTACTACTACAGATAGTATAATACCTCCTATTGTAAATGCGGGCAAAGCTCCATTGCCTATGTGGAAAATGTTTAGCATTTGATCTAAAAAATTACCGTGAGGTAAATCGAGTAGTGCTCCTCCCACTTTCATTTCCGATTTAAGAATGCACCATACTACTAGAAAGAACCATACCGGTAGCAGATATTTTAGCCTGTCGCGTGTAAATAGATAAGTAAAGGCACATATAAGATATGTCCATCCTATCAAACCCAAAATACCCCACCAACGGGAAGAGAAAATTCCTCCATCATCATCGCGGAATATAATTGCTAAATATAACAGAAATAGAACACCTCCAATCTTAAGTATAGAGAATACATGTGTTAGTCTTTTATTCTCAGTTTTAGGATAGATGTTCCATATGAGGAGGAAAGCAACGACCATCAGTATCCTGTATGTTGCTATGTTTAGCCCTGTTGCTTGAGATACTCCCGATTCTGTATTAACAATGAAAACGCCCATGATAAGTAATGCCAGTGTACGGGTGAGTATATGAGCAACTGTACTCACACCCGATATCCTCTTGCTAAATCTCTGTTCGATAGCGTAAGGAATTGACATGCCCACAACGAAAAGGAAACAAGGAAAAACTATATCTGCAAACCCTAACATGTCCTGATTATACTCGGCATGACCCAGCCAGCCCGGTTCGCCTTTAATTGTCCACAGGTCGTTTACAAAAATCATTAATAACATGATCAAAGCTCTAAATATATCTATAGCTATATTCCTTTGCGTAAAATCGGTCTTATTTGTAATCATATAGATTGCTTCGTATTATTGGTTAAAAGGATCTCCTTTTGAATTTTTGCTTACTACCCATCTAAATGCATTAATAAATAATAACTTCTGGGTAGCATCGGTGAACTCATCATCTCCATGTCCCATATTCAGATAGATCATTCTATATTTTTTGTTTGTCCATACTACAGGAAAATCTCCAAATCTGATTACATCTTTTATACCCAAAGGATAATTGTCTGGAGAGATGGAAAGTAATACCTCTACGTCCTTGTTCTTTCTTGGACTTGGATTCCATTGATACCATTCGCTTTCTGGTGCAATAAAAGATAATGGCAAGCTTTTAGTTATAGGATGGTTTGTATTATCCACAGTCAACTTCACTGGCTGTGGAGGCCAATTATTACAGTAAAATACTCCTCCTCCCAGAAATTGGACAAGCCATGGCCAATTGATATTTTTATCGTTGTATGCGGCTGCATGAAATCCAACCCAACCTCCGCCATTCTCCATATATTTTTGGAAAGCTTCACGCTCTTTGGGTGCAGATGGGGCTACATTAAGCATTACTATTACATCATATTCCTTTAGTTTCTCATAAGGATATTGTGAAAAGTCTGTTGTAATATCCAAATTAAACCCCTTTCCATAATTGAGCCTTTTAAAAAACTCTACGCCTTGTTCGGCAAATTTTACGTGTGCTTCCTCTGCATGTGTAGTATAATAGACTAGCGCATTGAATCGTGGTTCTTTTGCATAATTGGCGGGATATTCAATTTCCTTTTGTGCATACAATAAAAAAGGAAGCAAGAGAAATATTGAAATAAAAGAGGCTAGTTTTCCTGTTCTCATGGTTATAAATATTTATAGGTTATGTAAATATGTTTTGTATCGGAAAATATGACTCACCTTTCGGATGCCCATAATATGGCATTTGAAAACATATTGATAAAGTCTTTAGAATCGAATAATGTTTTAGAATGCCCCATTAGGAAATATATATTGCGTGCTTTCATCTTCTGATTAGTCCATATAGCAGGATGATCTCCCATCTTTATATCAGAGTAGGGTGTATATGTAGACTCGTCTACACTGGCCAAAACATGAACATTCGCCCTAGGACTCTTATCGAAGGTGTACCATTCGTCGTCAGGGATAATGAATGATTTGTTTACATCATTCATTACCGGATGCAATGTGTCTTCCACATTTACGGTAGCAGTAGCCAAAGGCGCAATGTAGTTTTTGAAACGGATACCTCCCATAAAGTCAGAGAACCATTGCCACATAGGATATTCGTCAAATTCACCTAACAGAGTAGCATGATGGAGGCCTATCCATCCGCCTTTTCCTTCCTCTATATATTTGATAAAAGCTGATTCTGCATCTTTGATCCATGTGTAAGGCGGAAAGTCTAATTGAATAATTAACTTATATTGAGAAAGAGACTCTTCGTTAATTCGGTCTGTATTATTTATTTCTGTGTATTCAAAATTGTTCTCTTTGGCAAAAGAGTCAAGCCATTTCATCCCTGCATCGGTGAATTCGCCATGCTGCCCTCCTCTTTCTGTTAGTATCAGAATTTTGAGAGGTTTGGTATTTTCTGCTTCTTGTGCATTGCAGCAGATAATTGTTACTGAAAAAAATATGAGTAAGGCATAGATTTTTTTCATGTTGTTTTTGTTTTAAATTTGACTATCGTCCGTCTCTCTTATAATAGTGCAGTTAAATTAAAGATTTAATCCATTATACACCGCTTTACGCAGAGTTCCCTCGTCATCATCTCCTGCATAGTCCCAATACATGGCTCCTAACATTCCATGTTCTTTGATGTACTTGCATTTGATGCTGATAGAACGAGCGTCGTCATAGCCACAAACAAACGGAACGGAGTCGCTACTAAGATACGGAGCTTTTGCCTCATCGTCCCACTTGGTAGTGTAGCCGTTAAGAGCAATAATGTTTCTATAGTTACTGAAATTTCCTATTTCCTTTTTTCCTCTGCCATAAAAAGGAATTCCCATCACCAACTTATTTAATGATACTCCCATGTTTACATGGGCTTTTACTGCTTCATCTACAGAGGTTCCTCCTGTATGTTTCGATCTGTACAGACCAGAATGATGAAAAGGAGGACTACCCATGTCATAAGACATGATGTTTACAAAATTGATATAAGAGCCTATTCCTCTAAAATCAATATATCTTGCATTGGCTACTGTGGCGAGGGTTAGCAATTTATTTTCACCTATTTCTTCCCGTATATATTTCATCATCAACGTGAAATTATCTTTGTCTGCCGGAGAAGACGAGATGCCGGCCATATCAGTAGTAGGATATTCCCAGTCGATGTCAATGCCATCAAGAGCAAATTCATCAATTACTCGTTTGCAGTCTTTTGCAAATGAACGTCGAAAATGTTCGTCTGCTGCCATTTCGCTAAAGCGTCCGCTTCCCCATCCTCCTATAGATAGAATGATCTTCAATGATGGCTTTTGTATCTTTAACTCGACTAGCTGCCTCAGCCTATTTTCATTGTCTATACGCACTCCATCGAATGTGTTGTTTACATGGCCAAAAGCATAATTGATGTGTGTGATATAGTTCGGATCAGGTATTATACTACTCCATGATGTCACATAGGCCAATACTATTTTTTCTTCGTTTCTATTAATTACATTGCCAGCCGTTTTATTCGATGTACATGCGAAGGCAAAGTATAATATTATGATTAAAGTGGTTGTTTTTAAGTATTTCATAATCTTTTACTGTTTGTATTATTAATGCCGATCAGTAGTTGTTTTTATTTAAAACAATTCTTTATCTAGCTTCTGGAAAATGTAATTTTAACTAAAACCTGACAAAGTTGGACATATTTCAAGCCCCTCTTCGTCTCCCCGAAGGGGAGAAACAGCTGACGCTAGAAATTTATTCCACTTGTGCTAACTGTTGACACTGCTAGCTTCCCCAGTTTATATTTCCCTCTTGGCTTTGCCTAAGCCTCTCCTTTGGGGAGGTTGGAGGGGCTTTTATATAGATAAATTTTTATTGAGCATTAGAAGATTTTAGTTCGGTTCTTTTGTATACAGAATATTCCTCCGAAGCAACCGCAGCCGCCCCTAGCAGACCTGCTATATTCGGATCCAGTTGATTCAGAACTATTACATTTGTAACAAAACGGGTAGCCGTTTTATTCAACCTATCGAGTATTTTGGAATATAGGAATCCATCGGAAATAATACTGCCTCCGAGTATTACCATATCGGGATCGCTTACACGTATAAGATTCATTATGAGATTTACTATTGCGGTTATTGCATTGTTAGCCAGACGGACACATAGTTCATCATTTTGCTGGTATAGAAAGAATATCTCTTTAGTATCAACTTTTATGTTTTCGTCTTGAGGAATATAAAGTTGTGTTTTGTGAGAAGAACTTAGGATGCGAGCCGACTTATTCAGCCCCGATCCTGTTGCAACAAGTTCTACACAATCTTTACTTCCACAGCTACACTTGATACCAACTTCCACACCCGAATTACTATGAGCTACTTTCTCCTGCATCAAATTGGTTACCTCTAATGAGCTGCCCGTTTATAACAAATCCGGCAGTAATGCTCGAACTGATATTTAAGTATATGAAATTGTTTGAACAAGTTCCGTATTTCCACTTCTTAATAGCTCTTGTTATACTTTTCACATTATTATCTATAAAGCAAGGTATTTTAAATGCTTTGGTAATATCCTCAGCAAGATGAATAGAATGGGTGCGTTTGGAATGCGTTTGCAGCCAAATTCCGTTTTCATGGTCTACGCATCCCATTAATCCAATTCCTATGCAAACAGGGCGTGTCTCAGTATACCACCCTACAGTAGAGATATAGTCTTCTAAAGATCTCTTGATAATTGAAAAGGCTGATATTTGATCTATATATCCGGTTTCGTACCTTTTCGAATTGAGTATTTTCCCTTTGGAATTAACTTCTCCTATCAAGAGTTTTGCTGCTCCTAGATCGAGAGCTAGGTATGTATCGTTCATAATATCTCTACATTTGTTTGTGCTAATAGTGAAGCACAAGCGCAAGCACTTACTAAGAAACTTGTTATTCTTATCATTCTATATTCTATTTTGTTACATCACTCGGATTTTAGTCCTAATGCATTGATATATTCTTTTTGTATTACAATCTTCTCTAATCTTGAATTGTCGATAAAAGCTTGCATTGCTTTCCATGCTTCCTCCTGATTTGGGCGGGCTTCTCGTATTTCCTTGTAAGTACTTCGTGGAGCTTCGGAAAACGCTTTTATCTTATCCCATCCTTCGGGTTCTTGGATGCCTACAAAGGAAGAATCGTGTATTTTTTTATATGGCCAGAATGTCCAGCCGATATTGTTATCTTCCATCGTTTTACAAAATGTTGACATCCACTGGGCTGTGTTATGTCCTATTTCTCCCATATACATTGGTAGGTTGACGCTGTCACGGAAGTTTATAAAGTTTTTAATTGCCTCAGGAGTAGGCTCTCCTCCATAGCGATGGCATGTGTACATAATTTTGTTGTCAAACTTGGAATCTTTAAATGGCTTAAAGTTCCCATTCCATTGTGAGCCTCCTAACAGGATAATATGATTCTGATTTACTTCGCGAATAGCTGCTGCTCCCAGTTTATAAATATCTTCCAGTTTATCGTTCAGTTCTTCCATATTGTTGAAGTAAGGAGCAATGGGTTCGTTAAATAATTCGAAACCTAATATTGTCGGCTCATTTTTATAATAATCAGCAATTTTTCGCCAAATGTCACAATATAGCTTTTGACTGGCTTGGCTTTCGAAAAGCCAAGGATAACCATAACTATCATCTATGTTGTCTCCTGTTTGTCCGCCCGGAGCATTGTGCATATCCAAAATGAGGTATAGTCCTTCTTGTTTGCACCAACTAATGAGTGTATCTATACGGGTAAAACCATCCTGATTCACTGTTAATCCCATATAATCTTCATCGGTGAATAGTTTGTAATGGAACGGCAAACGTATGGTATTACTCCCGGTTTGTTTGATAAAATGGATATCTTCTTGTGTGATGTAGCTGTTTTTGAAAGATTTCCAGAATTCTTCGGTGCGATCGGGCCCTACGAGCTGACAAAACATCTCATTGATAAAACGGGCAGAACTAGCCTTGTTAAAACCAAACATATAGCCTTCAGGGTTCAGCCAGTTACCAAGATTTGTTCCTTTGATAAAAAGTTTTTCTCCGTTGGGCATGATTAAGTTATGCCCATCTATACGGACGAATGTATTAGGTAAAACTTGTTCTTCGCTCGTAGCTTGTTGACATGATAATAAAGCAACGGCTATTGTGATTGTGCTTAATATTCTCTTCATAATGTTTAGTGTTATATAATTTTATTTATTCAAATTTTTTCGTCTTAATAGGGCTTCCAGAAAATAATAGTCGGCGTAACTTATTGGTACATCTATTTCGTCTCCTCCCGGATGGTGTCCTGTAGAGTGAAGCAAAAGAAAGCCATACATTGTTTTGGGATCTGATTTGTAATGACTGATTAGATTATTTATAATCGTATCGCCCCATCTTTTATACTTGTTGCTGTTTGTCTCAGAATATTTTGATAGTTCGTATAAAGCTGATGCGATAATACATGCCGTAGAAGCATCGCGAGGTGCATTTGGTATCGAAGGGTCATTAAAGTCCCAATAAGGGATTAAGTCTTTAGGAAGGTTAGGGTGCGAAAATATGAAATTGGTAATATTTTCAGCTAGCTGCAGATATTCGGTTCTTCTGGTATATCTGTACGACATTGTGAATCCGTAAATAGCCCAAGCTTGTCCTCGTGCCCAAGCAGATTGATCGGCGTATCCCTGATGTGTTTGTTTCAGTCGAGGAAGTCCTGATATGCTATCATAGTCTACAACATGGAACGATGAATAATCTTCTCTGAAATGGTTTTTAAGAGTCGTCATAGCATGTGCATCTGCTATCTGATAAAAAGAACTGTCTCCGGTCATCTTTGTAGTTTCGAAAAGGAGTTCCAGATTCATCATATTATCTATAATAACTGGATATTGCCATTCTTTCTGGTTGAAATCCCATGAACGTATAGAGCCTATTTTCTTATTGAAGCGTAACGATAATGTTTTGGCCGCTTGTACTATTACGTCTTTATATTCAGGGCTTCCTGTTAGTCGGTACCCATTGCCAAATGAATTAAAAATCTTAAAGCCGACATCATGTGACGTTCTGTCAAACTTCTCATTTTCTATTAACATAGAGTGTTTATTGGCTCTCTCTTTCCATTTTTCGTCTTTTGTATATTCATACATAAACCACAGAGAACCGGGAAAGAATCCCGAGCACCAGTCCCGGGGATTTACCATGCGCAGATGTCCGTTCTTGTCTATTGATCGGGGACTTACTAAGTTTTTCTTTTGAGCCTCTTTCATAGCTTCAGCGATGCAAGTAAAAGCATAGTCGAATTGTATGCCGGCAAAGGAGAATATTTCTTTTATCGGATCAACTGTGCCATATAACAGTCTATTTCTGTCGGTTGCATCTTGCTTACTATATGTCTTATAGATAGTAGAATAATCTTTACGAGTAGAGTCTAAATCTAAAATGCGATAAATATTATTGCAAACATCCTGTTGTTTTGCTTCCCATCCGCTTATTTGTTTATAAGGCCATTCCGATACATCTTTGCCTAAGAAAGAAATAAGATAATCCATTGCTTTATAAAAACTTCTTCCATCGGGTGATTCGACTTTGTATAATTCTTCTCCAATTCTTTTTGCAGTGGCAAACAGGTCTATCATATGGCTGAGATTATACTCGGAATAGTGATAGGCTAAGGTACGCCACAACTCATGAGGTTGTTTTCCGTCAGGTTCTATTTGTGTGAAAATCCTCTTTTCAGGGAAAGCCTCAATTATCTTTTTAGCTTCATCTATTTTTTTCGAAAAAAGGAGATAGGTGACTAATTGTGAATCATATGCTGTAGCATGATTATTTTTCATTTCATTTTCTTTTTTTCCTAGAGGGCTTGTCTGAAGCCAATAGGCGAATTCTGCAAACCAATTCTGCAAATCGGTTTTGTCTTGTTTTGTAAAATTTGCCGAACCTTCTAATAACTGAACGCTACTTAGCATGGCTACAAAAGAGTAGGAATCGATTAACCCCTCCGGTCTGCCTTTAGATCCGTCTCTGCCGGGAACAAATTGAGAGTAATTGAGGTTGGGATTCATTTTCGTTTCTTTATTCAGAAACCAAGTTCGGAGTAACTCTATGGCTTTTGTTGCATAGCGCTCTTCTTCACTATAGAAGTAAGCTAAAGCCAAGGTGTTGACAGCATTGCACATATCTCCCAAAGAGTTTCTGTCATACTGATTAAGTTCAGGATTGGATTGTCCGTCTTTATATATGTAGGGTAAATGATTGTTTGTATCAGGGTTAGGCCACCAATAACGGCTCAGACTCACATAATCGTGTCTGTTTCCATTGGGAGCAATTGATTTTTTATAGGTAACCGAATAGGTTCCTTCCGAAAGCTTTGTATCGGCCTGCTGTATGAGCAGTCCGTATGCGTTAAAATATGCCAGTGATTTCACATCGGCTTTTATGCTTTCTAGTTTTTCTCTATTCCACAGCCATTGAGCATGGGCATTCAGTGAAAAACAAATAGTTGTAATAATGATTATATATATTCTATTCATACCTAAATAGTTATTGATAGTTTACCATAGCTTTCTCAACTTTATTTCGTTGATAAATGATTTTCCCGATTGAGCTTTTAATTCGACTTTTATTTCTTTATTTAGATATGCATCTTTATTTTACCTTTTAAGAGAATAACAGGGGGCTCAGCCCCCTGTCGCTTCCCGAAATCCATTTACTATGCTATTCGCATTATATAGAACCCAATCTTCTCTTGTTTTATTTTGCAGGTGGCTCAAGAGCTTCACCCCAAAGAGGATTTTGAACTAACAGGCGGCTCTTACTTATTTCATTTTGAGGAACAGGATACCAATACATTTCTTTCTTCCATGTACGGCTCTCGATTTGTACTTTGGTGAAAAAAGATGTAGGGCTCCCTATTGGCTGATCGGCATAACCTTTCATATTCATTCCATTAAATAAAGTGATATCCCCTTCCACTTCACGGTTTGCTTCAGTCGGTTCGCAAATCATCCATCTGCGCATATCGAACCAACGTTGCCCTTCGGCCAGTAATTCGACACGGCGCTCACGATAGATAGCTTTACGCTGTTTTTGCTGATCACCTATGATTCCAGTCTTTTTACCTTCTGCTTGTAACTCTCCATATCCCATGATGCCAGCTCTTTCTCTAATTTTATCGACATATTCAATAATTCTGGAATCGGAAGGGTTTATTTCATTCAATACTTCTGCGTAATAGAGATAAAAATCTGCTAAACGAAAAAGGATAGATGGACGGGCGAAGCTCTTGAGGTCGCCACTGGCTCCACTCCACAGCACTTGTCTGTTTTTTAGCTTATAAAGAAGGTAACCTCCTCTGGGACTATTGTCGTTCGATCCATCAGATGGTTGTCCTACAGCAAAGCCTATCTGATAGTTCGCATTATTGTTGGGCTGTTTGTGCCAGCTTTTTCCTTGATAGGCCACTGCTGCATAGAAGCGTGCTTCTCTGTTTGCATACATGTTGAATATGTTGGTATCGGTACGCTTGCTAGTATTACATGGATTGACAACTCCTGTAAATCCGTCTTTGCGGTAGCCTGATCCTGAATCATTTATATCCAATCCATTATTCATAAAGAATGCGTCTACTGTTTCTTGTGATACGCCTATATTGCCATAACAAGAATAAATATCCCGAGGGGTAGAACGTTTTTCAGCAGCATGTTCTGTGCTATAATCATTTTGAGCTGTAGCCCATAAGATTTCGTCGTTGTATGATTGGTAAAGCTCATATACAGATAAGTCTGCGTCGATACCTCCATTCGAATTTAGCTTGATATACAGCTTATGTCCTTGGGCTTCGGCAAATGTCAATAGATCTTCAAGCCTTTGTTTTGCTATATCCCATTTATTAGGATCTTTGTCGGGGAATAGGCGTGTTCCGTCAAAATTAGTTAGAGAGAGAGCTTCAGGAAAACCTCCATTGAATAAAGGAGATGCTGCATATACCCATAACTTTGCACGTAGTGCCATTGCTGCGACTTTGGTCGGACGTACAACTTCGTTGAGGTTGTAAGCATTACTTCCCGCTGGTTTTTCCCAGTCCCATATCGATTTTGGAATATATGGAGAATCAATGACTTCTACTAGCAGGTCGTCTATATATTTTATTACATCATCTAGTGGAGCACGGGCAAAGTCGATGTTTTTAGACTCTGTATTTGTTATCTCAGTGACAATTGGAACAGGCCCGTAGAGTTCGAACAATGAAAAGTAAGCATATGCCATTAGAAATTTCGCTTCCATTTTCATTTTGTTCACATCTGCTTCACGGAGCGAAGTGGATTCGTTCGGATTTCCTATCGGTTTGGCTCTTTCAATAAAGATCATAGCTTGGCGGATATATTGGTATTGAGTTGACCAACGATGCAGATTGGCACTTGAAGCATTGTAACCTTGTACAAGTAAATTCTTGGCAGGGCCATTATTCTGCATTATCTCTCCGGATATACCCGACCATGGATTCTTCATTCCGCTTGCAGAGCTTGATCCATTTTCTGAGTATTCACATATGGCATTAAATATATTACCGTGCCATCTTTTAGTATAAGTCGTGTTCTCGAAAACCTTATCTATGGTGAGGTTGTCGGATAGTTCTCCTGATACATCCAGATAATCGCTACAAGAAGAGAAAAAGATAGCTCCCGTTGCAATTATTGATAGGAATATTTTATTTATTGTTTTCATATAATATCATATTTATTTAAAATGTAACATCTAAACCTAGTGTCCAGCTGGCACTCATCGGATATTTTGCTCCCGAACGGGCATCACGTAACTCAGGATCCCAGAATTTTATATTATCCCATGTATGTAGATTCTGTCCTTGTACATAAAGGCGTATTCCTTCGAGTTTTACTTTTTGTACTAACTTTTTTTCGAAAGTGTAACCAAATTCTATGTTTTTCAGACGTAAGAAGCTTGCATCGCGATGCCACCATGTACTCCATTCCAGATTGTTTGAGAAAGATGTTGAATGTAGCCTTGGATAAATTACATCCTGATTGTAAGGATCTTCTGATCTCCATCGGTTAAGGCCTTCGGTGCGTACCGATTGATATTCTACACCTCTTACAAAAGGAACAAAGTTTTCTACTTTGTTTAGTAAGTTTGCTGACACATTGGTAACTCCTTGAAAAAATACTCCGACATTAAAGCCTTTCCATTCTGCGTTCAGTCCGAATCCGTAAACAATGCCCGGAGAAGATGACGGGTAGAACCCATTGTCGTAAGTTCTGTCATAGGTGTCTATAACTCCGTCTCCATTGAGGTCTCTATACTTTATATCTCCCGGAGAAACTATGGCTCCCGGTACAGGAAGGCCTTCTTTCAGTTTATATGTTTGTTTCTTAGAATGAGGGTCCGTTGTAATAATAAAATCATCGGGAGTATATAATCCTTCTGCTATATAGAGAAGTGGCTGACCAATACTGTTTCCTGTATATTGCTGATACTTGTATACCTGAGGTATTTCGTCATATTCTATAACTTTATTTTTAGTATATGTAATATTACCTCTGGCAGCCAAAGAAACATTACCTATTTCGTGACGAACAACCAGACTGGCATCAATACCTTGATTTTCGGTTTTGCCAAAGTTTTGCATTGGACTTACACGAAGTCCGGCTGCTGAAGGTATTGTATTGCGACGCATTAATATGGCATGGCGGTTGTTTCTGAAATAGTCGATTCCTAAATCAACTTTTCCTCTTAATAGGCCTAAGTCCATCCCTAGATTAAACTTATCCTCTATTTCCCATTTCAGTAAAGGAGTAGCATAATCACTCTCAACGATTCCGTTACCTGGATTGTTTGTACCTCCGCCTCCTGATCCTTGAGTGATTCCGAGAGGATAGCCTGAAGCACCTTCATTTACTTTTTCACGATATGGGAAACGTGATAAATCATTCGACAATTGGTCGTTACCTGTTCTACCGTAAGAAACTCTGAATCTTAATTTGCTAAGTGTATTCTCGGCACTTTTCATAAAACTTTCCTGACTTACAGTCCATGCTGCCCCTACAGCCGGGAAGAAACCCCAACGATGCCCTTTTGCAAAATTTTCACTACCTGTCATCCCAAAGCTAGCTTCCAGATAATATCTGTTGTCGAAACCATAAGTACCACGGGCAACAACGCTTTGTTTGCGGTATGGAAGCATTTCTATGCCATTATCTCGTCTTTGATACTGAGATTCTTTCTGATTATAGAGGATTAAGCCTGTAACGGCATGCTTTTCTGCAAATAAGCGGTCATAGTTCAAAGATGTTTCCAGATATATCTTTTTCTCTCCCGAACTGGCAGATGATGTTGGGTTTGCTAAGGCTGATCCGGCTTTTATTTGTTTTAAGATTAGTTTCCCATCGGCATCTCTTCCTTCGGCAAAGAAGGATTGGGCTTCTTTAGCTCTGTCGATACGTCCTTGTGTAAAAGAATCGAAACTTACAGCACCTTTCCATGATAAACCTTTGGTAATAATATCTAGTTTTTGTTCAAGGCCAACTCGAGTCTGAACGGTAACTTCCCAGTTTTTAGTATATCCTACGTTGTTTAGCAGGTTGTAAGGGTTTGCTCTTTCGGCATTCACATCCGTATTCAGAGGATGATCCGAAAAAGTTCCATCAGAATAGACCATTGGTATCAAGTATGTTGGAAAAATGGTGAAGGCACTGAATAATCGGTCGGCACTACTTCGAGGTGCATTTTGCTGAACGTAGAAGCCACTCATGTCTACCGACATTTTTGTAGTTTTTGTTATATCCATATCTATGTTGGATCTTAGATTATAACGTTCATATTTCAGATTTGCATCATAATCTTCGATCGGGTTTCCTTTATATATCCCATCTTCGGTATAGTATGCTCCTGATACAAAGAACCTGACTTTGTCTCCTCCTCCTCTGAAATTGATTGTATAACGGCTAGTATATGTATGGTCTTTTAAGAGATCCATCCAGTTTGTATTTGGATATAGATCAGGATCTGCTCCTGTACGGTATTTTTCAAGTGTTTCGTCAGAGAAAGGAGCAACCCAGTCTCTCAGAGGATTTCCGTCATCATTCCATCTCGCTTCATTATATAAGTTGAGCGTACGGTAAGAATCCAATATTTCGGGGAGGCGAATAGGTGTTTTCATTGTTTGTTCCATATTGAAACTTATTGCTGTCTTTTGGGCTTTACCTCGCTTTGTTGTTACTAAGACAACTCCATTTGCTCCTTCTGCACCGTAGACTGCTGTTGCAGCAGCATCTTTCAACACTGTAAAAGTTTCGATTTCATCTACAGGGATATTGCTGAAACTTCCTCTGGGAACTCCATCTACTACAATAAGAGGATTGGTGCCTCCGGCAAAGGAGCTTACCCCACGAATCCAAAAATTGGAATCATCATACCCCGGTTCACCGGATGGTTGTATTGCTATAACGCCGGCTATTTGCCCGGCTATACTGTTGGCTAAACTACGCCCTGTAACAGCCAACTCTTTAGATGTTACAGTATTAATAGCCGATACAACACTTTCTTTTTTCTGTTGTCCATATCCGATAATAACTACATCTTCTAAATCGACTGAAGATTCTACCATGCGGATATTAATAGAAGTTTCTCCTTTTTTTATTTCGCGGGTTTCGGTATTGAATCCAATATAGGTGAATTCTAAACTTTTTCCTTCGGGTACTCTTATCGAGTAGCGTCCCTCTAAATCTGTCATGACTCCGGTAGTTGTTCCCTTTACGGACACTGTAACTCCGATCAGAGGATTGCCATCACCGTCGGTTACCAGACCTGTTATAGTAATTGCCGATTGAGCAGTTTCTTTTATTTCTGATATTTCGTTTCTATCGGAAATGGCATATACGCTGTTTGCACTGCAAAATACAGATGCCGTAACCAATATCATTGTTTTGAATATGGATTTGTGCTTGTATCTTACTGCATTTATTATTTCTGATATTTTCATATATGATTTCATATTGATATTATTAGATAAGTTTGCTTAATTTTCTTCAGTAACAGTTGCTGTTGTCGGTAAGCTTGAGGTATTTACGGTAAATACATATTTTCTGCCCGAGACAAGTGTTTTTCCGGATTTTAGCCTGATGTTACCATCAGCAGCAGGAGTTTCGAACAAATCGCTTACTACACTAATCTTGTCTCGGGTAAATTCTACGCCAAATCCCCTTTGATAGAAGAATTTCATATTAACACCCGATGCAGAGCCTCTCAGTGTGGTTCCTGCAATAAACTTTATCTGGAATATTCCATTACCAAGCGGTGCCGCAGCTATACCTTTGCTTTCGCTCCAGTTAATGTTGTTTCGGGCATAAGACGGATTCCCAACATAAGCATCTCCAAGTATCCATATTGTGCCATCTTTGGTAGTAGGGTTAAATACAGCAAGAGTGCTACCTACCATTGGTTCTATTCTGAAATATTTCAGATTGGCATCAGCTGTTATGCGGTATTTTCCATTTTTGGCTCGCAGGGTGAATGAACCGTCTCCATTTTTGTCGAGGAATGTAGGATCTATCCACCAGTCTTTCAGATCGGGATATCCTCCGATTACAATATTCTGATTTTGTGTAAATTCATTTTCTATAATACTTAGGCCATTTGATGGTGCAGAAAAAGGAATACCTCCAAAGGATGGTGGTACAAATGGTTTGCCTTCGTAAGAGAGTGTATTGAATGAAATACCATAGCTTCCGACAGCATCGCTAAGAAAAGGAATAGAGTCAATCTGATTCTCTTTTATTACTCTGTTCTCTTTTACCCAGCCGAAGCCAATTTCATTTCCGAACTCTCCATATGCAGGGGCAACGATAAGAGCGGGCATATATTGGGCAGGAAATACTTCGTTTGCTACATAAAGGTGTTCGTTCGTAGAGCTGGGGTTCATTTTGTATTCTCTTGATTTTGTCTTTAATATCAGATAAGGATATTTAGGGCGAGTGAGATTTATATCTACTGTAGAAGCAATAAAATCAAACTCTCGATTTTTTATAATAAACTTTATCTGAGCAGTACCATCAGGTATATTTCCAAGAAGAGGAATAAATAATTTATCCGAATACTTGCCGGGATTATTTGCCGGAATAAAAGTTTCGGAAACCAAAACATCGCCGTAGTAAAGCGAGGCTTTGATTTTGTTTAGCGGTTCGTTTCCATCTACTGTTACCGAGAAAGGGATACTGTCTCCGAAATGAGCAGAAGATGCTATTTCGTAGGATACCAGATTTGGTATTTTATCCTTATCGTCGTCGCAAGACACGAAACAAAAGAGGACCGCAAGCATTAAAATAAAAAGTGTGCATTTTTTCATAATAAATTTTGGTCTTTAGTGATTAAAAAATTTGAGGTTCTATTTATTTAAGCCATTTATATGAACTTATGGACTTTGCAGGAACTTCGTAGGAAAAGTGATTTTTGCCATCACTGACAGTTATCTTTTTGTTGTCACTGTTTTTATTCATTAAGACGAAAGCATATGTTCCATCTGTATTTTCAAAGGCAGAATAGATAATATTCTCTCCCAGATATCCTGTAGTACCTATTCGTGTGGCGCTGGGTTTTACAACAGATGAGAGGTGCCCTATGATATAGTAATGAGAATTTCGTGTAATTGTCTTAAAGCCCGGAACACTGATATCCACAGCACCATAGCATGTTTTGCATCCTCCTTCGCGCCATGGTCCTCTTGAAGAGTCGAGCATAAGATTCCATACTATTACAGCTTTGCACCAGTTATTTACGGTTCCTAATGCCACATTTTCCATATCGCCAAGAAGACGCGAATTCAGATCCTGCCCGTTGTTCCATGTGCCTATAGACGTTTCTGTGAATATCAATTCCTTATCGGGTCGTTTGTTATGGATATTGACAAGTTCGCTACGACTTCCACCATAGTCGTGATAGGCGGCTCCGGCGATATACTTATCAGCTTCTGTGTCTTCATATATTCTGAGAGGATAGCTCTTTTGACTTGCTATATTGTCATAGTTGTAATTGTGGTCGAAAGTATAAATCAGTGTTTTTATTCCGGCTGCCTCAAACTTAGGACCTAATGCCGTTTTAATAAAATCGCGCTGTTCTTCCCACCCCATATACAGAGATGCGGAGTTTTTCCTGTTTAATGGCTCATTTTGGGGTGTTATAGCAGTGATGTTAATTCCTTCCTTTTCGAAGGCTTTGATCCATTTTACAAAGTATGTTGCATAATCCTCATAATATTTAGGATTAAGCTGTCCGCTTGTCCATGAATTGTATGGCTGTAAATCAGAGAGATTATTCACCTTCATCCAACGAGGAGGTGTCCATGGAGAACCAAGTATTTTTATTGTAGGATTGATTTTAATTATTTCTTTAAGAATTGGTATAACGTAGTCTTTTTCTTCGCTTTGTAGCGCGAAATTTTCGATACCTTCTTTGTCGCAACAGGTATATTCACTTAATGAGAAATCGGAACAGCCTATTGATATACGGATATAGCTATAGCCCAGCCCCTCCTTAGAATGGAATGTCTCTTTTAAAAACTTGTTGCGATTTTCTGAAGTCATTTGTAGTAGATTGAAGCATGTAGAACCCGTTATGGCAGCTCCAAACCCATCCATTTGCTGATATCTTTCCGAAGGATTGAGTGTAATTGTATTGGGCAACATATTGGTTTTATTCCCAAAACCTACAGTGGTTTTGAATAAATCTTTTGATCTGTTGTTGGTAGTTACAAGTATATCTACGTCTTTACCTATGGTATTTGTCTCTTCTTCTTTGGCATTTCCTCCATGAGGATCAGAGTTCTCTGCACATCCCGGTAAGGAGAAGCACAAGAATAGTAAAAGAATCAGAAGTTTTTTTGAAGTATAGTTTAACAGACAGATAGTTTCCGTAACGAGTAATAGTGATTTTAATGAAACACTTTTTTGTTGTATCATATGTATTAGATTTAATGGTATATTTCTAAAATATTCTGCTTAGATATATTTCAGTGCAAACATATTTACTTAGAAAAATCAAAAAACTGATAAAACAAAAAAAGTGAATTGTTAAATTGTCTAATTGGCTGTATATTTGTGTTTTGTTATTTCTGTAGTATTTGTAATAAGTGGATAGTGTATAAATTATTAATAGTGATTTTGTAGAATAAATCTGTATATATAAGAAAAATCCGGCATGCTAAGTACCGGATTTCTAATCGTTATCTTTGTTTTTGTAAGTTCTTGGGGTTATCCATTAAATGTACCTATCTTTTTTACAGTCCACTCAAAATCTTCTCTCGATATTTTTGACTTATTTTTAATTTTAGCCCGGTAATTATATATTGTATTTACAGAATATCCCAGAAAATTAGCGATTTTGGTGCTGTCGTCTATTCCCAAACGCATAAGAGCATATATACGAAGTTCTGTATTTAATACTTCTCCTTTTTTCAGAACTATTTTTTCATCGTTCTGCAACAAGGCATTAAATTTATCTACAAAGTCCGGATACAGATGGATAAACATATTATCGAAATTGTTGAAAAACTCTCTGAGCTCTTCCTCTTTAAGATCGTTGTTTTTCGTTACTTTAAAGAGGTTTTCAATTTCTTTATTTTGTATTTTTTTATTTACCATCTTTCTGTATTCATCCATCTTTTCGATATATTTTGAACATTGATCGAGAAAATAGCCAATGTATTCTTCTTTAATATAGTTTGCCTCGGTAACTTCTACATTTACATTTTTCAGATTATTATTCATATTATGTAATTTCTGATTCAATGTATTTAATTCTGTATTTGTCTCTTTTAACCGTTTACTGATCAATTCTCCTTTCTTCATTTGTTTGTAGACATAGCATACCGATATGATGAGGAGTATTAATAGTACAGTGGCTATTATGAGTAAAATACGGAGGCTTTCTCTTTGTTCATTGCTTTTGGTTTGATATGCCTTATCGATAATAGATTGAATGTTTAGAATTTCGGAACTCCTTATACGGGTGTTATAATCGTTAATATTATCCAGCGAAAATCTGACATATGTATAGGCTCGGTTTATATCGCCTTCTTTCATTAGTATATCTGCCAGCATAGAAATGGATGCATTGTCCTTTATTGATGACTGTATATCGGAAAGGGCTGATAAGATTAAATATTTTTTTTCCTGATCTTGATCTCCTTTTTTTCTATATAATAGAGACCGGTGAAAGGTTATCAGTGCATATCCAGGTGTTCCTTTCTTGATATATTGTAAGCGCTTGTTGTTTAATTCGAGAGCCTCATCTATTTTCCCTTTTTCTCGAAGTATACCCTCATTTAGTCTGAGTGATATTTCGGAATCTTTATTCGCCAGATTAAGTATAGAGTCTCTATATTCATTACTCCTTTGCCAGTAGCGCCATCGATCTCTACTATTTTGAGTGTACATACCAAGGCCAGAATAGATTTGGCGATAATTTGAGTAGTATTCTATTAACTGAGGTTTGTCTAAATATATTTTTTTAATGTTTGCTATAACGTCTATGGCCTCTTTATACATGCCTAAGCCGGCAAATAGCTCAGACATGGTGATTGACGTTTCATTTAGCTTTTGCTGATCGTTTAGCGAATATGAAATATCCATGTTATAATTGAGGTATTTTATAGCAGAGTCGGATATATACGACTTGTATTCATTGTAGATAGCAAAGTTAGATGAGTATGTCTTATTCACTGATGCTATATTTCTAATTCTCTCAGTTTTTAATTCATCTATTTTGGCTTCTTTAAGCTCGACATATAATGCACTATTTTTTATTTTGTTGTCAAGATCCCGAAACAATAAGTCTATTTCATTTTGGGCTGTGATACTATGAATACAAAATAAGAGAAGAAAACTTAGTAAAATTCTCATACTTATAGAATATTAAAAGGTTCGATCTTTTATCGAAGATATTTAAGGTTTACTTATGGTATTTCGTTCGGTTCGCTAAGATATAAAATAATATCTATCAGATATGAAAGAGAAAATAGATACAATAATTCTTTTAAGCACTTGTTGTATCTACGGTATAGAAAAATTAGGAGAGAATTACTTTCTCCATTTTGATTTTCTTTCTCTTTTTACAATTTATTATTTGGAATAATATAGCGTGTATTTTTCAAATAGTTTAGTCTTTAAACTACAGAACTGTTGTTTCTTTATTTGAAGGGAGCGTTTAGTGGGATTTCTATTCAGCCATTTAAATAATTCTAGAAACTCCTATTTTCAATATATAGAATAAAAAATCCCTGACTATCAAAAAGAAGGTCAAGGATTTGCTTTTTTTCGTTGTCTCACTAAGATTCGAACTTAGACAGGCAGAACCAAAATCTGCAGTGCTACCATTACACCATGAGACAATCCTGTTACCTTAAAAAGGCGGTACAAAAGTATAAGTTTTTTGTGAATAAACAAAAAAATAACACACTTTTTCCTTTTTGGGCATAAAATCAGCCTCTTAAAGCTTTCTTATATCATAAAATGCAGGCGGTTTTGAAGATTTACTTCAGCTATTCCTCCATCTATATCCAGATATAGAATATTCATATCAGGGTATATTTCTTTTATTCGCTTTTCTACACCCTTAGCTACAATGTGATTTGCTATACATCCGAAAGGTTGCAAACAAACTACTTTATTCACTCCTTTACGAGCATAGTGAGCTATTTCTCCGGGGATTAGCCAGCCTTCTCCAAATTGGTTGGATAAGCTCAGAACCTCTGATGCAGCTTCGGCTTTTGCATATATAGACTCCGATGCTTCGTAAAACTTGAACTTACTTAATATCTTCTCAGACTTTTTCACCTTACTGTTTATGTAATGCCAGATAAGTGGTTTCAACGTTTTGGAAAAAATTGTTTCTTCCGAAAGTCCGTTCTCTGCGTTTACCTTGCTATTTACAAAGAACTGCATAAGGAAGTCGAGCAGAGGCGGGGTAGATACCTCTACACTTTTAGAACGAAGCCATTCCGAGATATTAGCTTGCGCGTAATTATTATATTTGACAAATATCTCGCCAATAAGCCCGACTTTCGAATAGTTTCTGTCATATATAGCCACATCGTTAAAATCTTGCACAGCCTCGTTCAGCAGACGGAATAAAGTTTTAGGATTCTTCGCTCGCACGGCGTCTATACCGCGCTCTATGTAGAAGTCGAAAACAGCCTGAGATGCTCCTTCTTTTTTCTCTCTCACCGATATGGCACTATGCATTTGCTGAAGCCCGTCTCCATAAAGGACTAGCGGAACAGCCAGCTTTGCAATTTTTTTCCAATCAAGAGAGAACTCACTTTCGCCGTTCTGATATGTCTCGCCTGAGCTAAGGGCTATGATCGGAATATCATTGAATCCTGCATTTTGTATTCCTGTTTTTATTTGAGCTATATAATTCGTTGCACGGCATTGCCCACCAGTTTGGGTTATAGCCAATACAATATCTTTCACATCGTAGTTTCCAGACTGTAAAGTGTTGATTATATCGCCAAGAATTAATGTTGAAGGATAACACACTTCATTGTTTCCGTACATCAATCCGAGGTCAGCCGATATTTTATTCGATTTGGGCAGATTCTCTACTTTTATCCCAAGCAGTTCTCCCAATGCCGGAGCAAATGGAGAAATAAAGTCGCACAACCAAGGTATTAATACTGTTTTTTTGCTATCTGTCGCTTTTTTATACGGGACAGAATAACCCTGATATAATTTTGCAGGCTTAATGTCTATTGATTTGACGGCTTTCAAAGATTCTACGAGCGAACGCAATCGCAATCGGATTGAGCCGGGACTTGCTATTTCATCTATACGGAGAACTGTTATATTTTTTCCTACAGCTTTAAGGATTTCACGGGTTTCGTCCATAAAGAATGAATCCGGGCCGCATCCGAAAGAGTTGAGTTGTATCAGTTGTACATTCTGAGGGAGTTTGGCTACTTCCATAGCTGCTTGCACCACTCTGTTGGGATACGACCATTGCGAGATAATATTCAACTTGCCAAAGCCCTGACTTTCGGGCTTACGGAATACATCGTCAGTTAATACAGTAACTCCAAGATCGGAAAGTATTTGCCCTACTTTCTGATGAATAAGAGGATCGGTGTGATATGGACGGCCTGCAACAACAAATACAAGCTCTCCTGTCTTTAAGGATTGGTCTAGTATTTCTTTCTGGAATCCATAAAGATCTTGTTTCAATCCATTTTTTACAGCTAGAGCTTTGGTAAAAGCTTTTTCAAAAACTGATTTTGATACTCCAAGGCTTGACAGATAAGTATAACATCCCTTTGCTAAAGCTTTATCGCTGCTAAAAGTAATTACGGGTTCGTCGTATGGTATACCATGTCTATTTTCGGGGTCTATAGAGCTTTGTATAACATCGGGATAGCCACTTACTACAGGACAGTTGAACGAATTGGATGCTTGTCCGAATTCTTTTTCCTCCTTGGGAACAATAGGGTAGAATATTCTATCCACCTTTTGTTCTATCAATGCCAGAATATGCCCATGTACAAGCTTCGCCGGAAAGCAAATATTGTCTGACATTACTCCGCCTACTCCTTTTTGGTATAGAGGGAAAGTGGACTCGGGAGACAGGCGGACATTGAATCCACACTCTGACAATAATGTATGCCAAAACGGATAGTTGTCGAACATATTCAGCACACGCGGAATGCCTATAGTGCGCCCTCGTTCTATGTTTTCGGCATTAACAGGTCGGTCGAAAAGGACTTCGTTTTTTCTGTCGAAGGCATTATAGCCGGGCTTTCTGTCTGTATTCTTATTGTAAAATACTTTCTCACATTTGTTTCCTGCATAGCTGATATTCCCATTGTTGAACTTGAAGCGGAGTACCGAGCAAAGATTGGTACAACCTTTACAGGTAAGTTCTCTCGAATCTATTGTGCTGAGATCGAACAGGGCTTCTTTTCCTGAGAAAGTAGTAACTTCCTGTCCTTTTTGCCATAGCTTCTGTGCATATAATGCAGCTCCTAATGCTCCCATCAGCTCAGGGTGATCGGTAGAACTGACCGATTTGCCGGAAAGCATCTCCAAAGCACGATAAACAGCATCGTTGCGGAATGTTCCTCCTTGCACTACAATGTGGTTTCCCAGCTGATTGAGATTAGATATTTTGAGAACCTTAAATAAGCAGTTCTTGACTACAGAGTATGCCAACCCTGCTGCAATATCATCATTTCCTGCATTCTCCCTCAAAGATTGTTTAACCTTAGAGTTCATGAAAACGGTGCAACGAGAGCCCAGATCGCTAGGATATTTAGCTAAACATGCGGAACGGGTAAACTCTGCCAAAGTCATGTTCATTGTATTGGCAAAGTTTTGAAGAAATGATCCGCAGCCGGCAGAGCAGGCCTCATTTAGTTCTATATTTGAGATTAAGCCATTGCTGATAAATATAGATTTGATGTCTTGTCCTCCAATATCGAGCACAAAGGAAACGTTAGGGTCTACATATTGTGCACCCGAAAGGTGGGCTATTGTTTCTACAATTCCATAATCGAGCCCCAATGCGGACTTCATCAGGTCTTCTCCATAGCCGGTGGCAGCAGAGGAAAGAAACTTGATCTTTACACCTTTTTCTTCGGCTTCTTTATAAAATAAGGATAGGCCTTCCATCACTTTTTTCAGAGGATTGCCTTCGTTATTTCCATAAAATTTGTAGATAATATTAGAATCGGAGTCCATTACAACAACTTTGGAGGTAGTAGACCCTGAGTCGATACCAAGAAAGCATTCAACATATTTTTCATTTCC
The DNA here is from genome assembly GCF_001261735.1 of Dysgonomonas sp. BGC7. GTDB lineage: Bacteria > Bacteroidota > Bacteroidia > Bacteroidales > Dysgonomonadaceae > Dysgonomonas. The sequence continues at coordinate 183,633 of NZ_CVRP01000009.1, forward strand.
TAGCTTCTTAAATGCCAGAGATTTTATACTTCTGTTGCTATTCCATGCAGAATATTCTTCTTCGTTGCTGAATAATGGTTCTAAAGCTTCGCTGTGGTTGGATGTGGTGGATATTTCCAGATTTTCTATTAGTTCACTAAGATTGAAGTTACGAGCTTTTTCTTCTTTGTAAAGAGCAGCGCCCCATGCCGGAAAGTATTCTCCGTTTTCGGGGACGATGAAGTCAGAATCTTCTATTTTTAGTATATCCCTAAACGCATTGCGAAGAGCAGGTATAAATGTGAGAGGCCCACCAATACAGATGACTTTAGGTACAACATCGCATCCACGAGCCAGAGTGGTCACCGACTGCAATGCTACTGCATGCAAAATAGATGCAGAAATGTCTGCAACGGGAATATTGCGACTGATAAGGTTTTGTACATCGGTTTTGGCAAATACGCCACAACGAGATGCAATAGGATATATCTTGTCATAATTAAGAGCTTTTGACCCTAATTCCTCGATGGGAATATTCATCAGACTTGCCATCTGATCTATGAAAGCCCCTGTTCCTCCTGCGCAACTTCCATTCATGCGGATGTCGGGATGTTTGCCTTCGCTAAAAAATACCATCTTGGCATCCTCTCCGCCTAAATCGATAAGAGTGTGTGCACCCGAATATACATTTTTAACGACTTCTACGGCGGCTACCACTTCTTGTACAAAAGGTATTCCGATACGTTCCCCTATTCCCATACCGGCCGAACCGGAAATGTGTATGTCAAAAGATGCTTCGGGAAACAGCTCTTTTGTTTTTTTTAGTTCGGTAACTAACGTTTGTTGTATATTGGCCTGATGACGGCAATAAGATTTATGTATGATTTGTAAATTACTGTCCAAAACAACAACCTTTACCGTTGTCGATCCTACATCGACTCCCATCTTATATTGTTGATCTATATTCATTGCAGTGTAGATATTGAGTTTTGTTTATTATCGCAAGGTTTTAATGCGTTTATTGTAAATTCGATTACGTATTTTTCGTGATTGGCAATCAATTCATCATAGGTGTTTCGGGGGATTTCCATGAGTGTCATTGCCATATTGCCAAAGATGAACGGAAACATGCACATAGATAAAATATTTAATAAGAAGTCGGCAGCAGGAGTTTCTCTGATAGTCCCTTTCTTCACCTCTTCTTCTATGCGTGCTTCTATTTTACTGAACGAATTATATGGATTACGCTTTCTTATGCGCTGAGTTAATCCATCAGGGTTTAGAGCAACTTCATTCAAAATGAAAGCTGCTATTTGTGGATATTCGAATAGCAATTCGTAGTATGTATGTATCCATGTTTCTACGAGTTCCAGAAATGGAAGATCGGAGGTAATTGTGTCAAAAATCCTTTTTGTAAAAATGTCCAGAGCATCTTCGAATATAATTTCGAAGAGGTTGTACTTCGAAGTAAAGTAATAGTTGACCATTGCCACATTTGTGCCGGATGCTTTGGCTATGTCGCGTACACTTGTTCCTTTAAATCCGTTTTTGATAAAAAGAGTTTGTGCTTCTTTTAATATTTTCTGTTTTACCTCAGGGGAGGTGTCATTATTAAACATGTGTTCTAAACGATTGTTTAACTACAAAAATAAAAAAGAATACTTAACTAAACAAGTGTTTAGACACTCGGACGCATATAATAATATATTTTAAGACTTGGGTATTTGTTCTTCGATGAGCTATTTACCTTTTGCCTATGCCTGATTGCAAAAAATGGGTAGAAGAATTTCTAAATTATAGAAATCTTATATTTTAACGTTTCAGACTATCGATTTTTTAATAAAGCCAGTGCTTTTTCCATGTCTTCGGGAGTATCTATACCTATAGTTTCTATATCGGTATATCCTACTCGTATTTTATATCCGTTCTCTATCCAGCGAAGCTGTTCCAGCGATTCAGCTTTTTCCAACGATGATTGAGGTAGTTTTGTTATTGCTCCGAGTATATCGGAGCGATAGGCATACATTCCTATATGTTTAAAAAAGATATGCTTGTCGAGCCACTCTGTATGATGCACATCGCGGATGTAAGGTACTATAGAGCGGCTGAAATAGATGGCTTCATTTTTTTTATTGATGACAACTTTAGGAGAGTTGGGGTTAAATAATGCTTCGAATCCATCTTCTTTTCTGAAAGGTTTCACCAAAGTTGCCAATTCGACATCGCTGTTATTAAAGCAGGCCTTTAGAGCCTCCACCTGTTCGGGTTGGATAAAAGGTTCGTCTCCTTGCACGTTGATGACTACGTCAGAATCTGTATTTATCTTCAAGAAAGCCTCTTGTATTCGATCTGTACCGCTTTTATGGTCAGGAGATGTCATAACCGCTTTTCCTCCGAAACTTTCTACTGCATCGAATATCCTGGGATCGTCAGTTGCAACCCATACTTCGCTCACCGCTTTTTTTACTTGTTCGTATACACGTTGTATCATAGGTTTTCCTCCGATGTCGGCTAATGGCTTTCCCGGAAATCGTGTCGATGCGTATCGGGCAGGGATGATGGCTACAAATTTCATACTTCATTGAATTTAGATAAAACAAAGATAAAGCTAATTTCAAAAATGGGATGTATATTTGTGTCCTTTATGAATAAAGCACTCATAAGTATAGGATCGAATGAAGACAGGGAGAGTAATCTGGCTCGTTGTCAGGCTTTGCTTGCTTCTTATTTTTCAGATATCCGCTATTCATCGACTTCTATAACCTCTCCGTATGGCAGTCATTATAAGAATGATTTTCTTAATCAGCTTGCTCTTGTTTATACGCAACAAGAGGAAGTTTCGGTACATAATGTCCTGAAGAAAATAGAAAAAGAAATGGGCAGAAGTATATCTGATAAAGAAAAAGGAATAGTAATAATAGATATTGACCTTGTGATATGGAACGACAAAGTGCTGAGACCTACCGATATGGAACGAAGCTATGTCCGTGATTTATTATCCGATCTTTCTTCTCTCTGAGTTTATTTATTCCATAGTTCTTCTCTTATCTCCTTCAATAATGGCTCGCTGTTATCGTCAAACTTGCGGGCAAAGAAAGGGTAGCGTTGTCCATACTCATCGTTAAACGTTACATGGTTCTTTAAGTATTCTATATGCCTCTCTGTAATTAACGCAGGAGGAACAGCAGTCTCCCAATCGGTATAAGTAAGGTTTGCCGACACATTCTCAAAGAAAGATGAGTTTCCTATAATTGTCTGAAAAAAAGCTTCGTCAGGGACTAATGTGTGTTTGAAGAAACGGATATAAGACTTCTCTTTTTTTATTATTTCTATTATATATGATGTGCAGCTACGGGTTAATGCGAACCATTGCGAACCGACATAAACAGGAAATGGTGCTTTCCTTTTCATCTTCAGTTTCTTTAATAGGACTTCAATAATAAAAAGAGGATTGTAGTGTTTCAGGTTGCGGCGATTGTAGTCGAAGTAATAGTATTCGTAACGGCTCAGAGGCTTAAAAGGAACAGGTAATGGAGCTATGTCTATAAATTCTCTTCCGCTTTCGAGTTGTTTGAGTAAAAAGTTTTTAGAGCGAATAGGGTAATCCACTCCACTGATTAGTATATAGTAGTCGGCAGCAGGAAAGTTCTCAAGTCCCGATTGCATAAGAGCTATAGTAGCTTCTATCATGCTGAATCCTCCCCATTTTATATCTATATGTTGGGGTATTACTTTTATATTTGGCAATGATGGTATTTGTACCTCCTTAGCCTTTTTATCTATATGTATCAGAAATGAGTTGCTATCGTCATTCAAAGCCTCGATAAGGCGGGCTAAATGTTTGAAATTATTATGTACTAATATAAGATAACAAATCTTCATTGTTTTGCAGTTTGTACAAAAATAAAGAAAAAAAGGTTATTTCAACAGAAATAACCTTTTTACTATATGGGGTGATAATATTTTATCTTTTCTTTTTAGTGCTGTTTGTCTTGTTCTTATCTTTTAGCTGCTGTTGCTGTATGCGCTGGGCTTCTGCAAGTCTGGCCATGAATCCTGACTGTTTTTTAGGTTTGGCTTTATTTGCTTCCAGTTTTGCCAACACTTTATCTTCATCTATCAGATAGCGGAAACCTATTGTCAGCAAAATGGTTATCAGTAGCGAAAGGAAATAATAGTATGTCAATCCGGAAGGATAATCGTTCAGCATGAATAAGAAGATAAGCGGCATCAGGTACATCATCCATTTCATACCCGGCATTTGTTGTTGTCCGGTATTTGTCATTTCCATATTGAATTTGGTGTAGACGATGTTTGTTGCTGTCATCAGTATACAGAATAAGCTTATATGTGTACCAATCAGTGGAATGTGTGTAGTCCACTCAATGATGGCATCATAAGTTGACAGGTCTGTAGCCCATAAGAAGCTTTGCTGACGAAGTTCTATCGCATTGGGAAAGAATGAGAATAACGCGATTAATATTGGCATTTGCAACAGTAATGGTATACATCCACTCATCGGATTCACTCCCGCCTTGTTATAGAGAGCCATCGTAGCCTGTTGTTTTTCCATTGCTTGTTCCTGTTTAGGGAACTTTTCACCTATTTCTTCTACCTGAGGACGCAACACGCGCATCTTAGCCGATGACATAAATGATTTGTATGTAAGAGGCGAAATTAACAGTTTTACAATAACAGTAAGTAAGAGGATTACAATACCCATCGACAAGCCTGTATTGCTTAACAGATTGAAAATTGGAATTACGAAATATTGATTTATCCAACGGAACAGTGTCCATCCTAGTGGAACTAACTTATCCAAATCTAATTGCTGACTTGCGTCTGCAATTTGGCTATCATAATTTTTAAGTAAAGAGAAAGACATTGGCCCAAGGTAATAAGTGAACCCTGTGCTCATTGTGCCCGCTGCCATGTCTAATGTTGCAGGAACAAAAATTCTTGCATCGCAGGTTTTTAAGTATTCGCTATTTTCGTCAGTTTGCAATACTCTAGAATCTAATAGAGCTGTTTCTATTTTTCCATCAGCAATTAATATTGGAGCAAAGAATTGATTTTTAAAGGCAATCCACTTTGTAGGCTCTTTTACTTCTAATTGTTCGTTTTTATCGCTGCTAAGCTCTTTTACATCTCCACCAACATATTTATAGTATATATGAGAGTAGCGCTGTTCATTTTTTACACTCTTTTCCTGTCGGCGCATTTTGTGCGACCACTGTATCTCAAATATATCAGCTTTATCTCTATCTAGCATTGGCTGTAGGCCTACTAGCGAAATGTCATACTTCAACATATAATCATCATCTGCCAATTTGTAGATGAAATCTATGTGTTGATTCTCAGAATATGAGAAACGCATAATCAGCGAGTTTTTGTCCGCTGTCTGTATTGGAGTAAATATGAGGTCGCTGGTGTGTAGAACCTTTCCTTGCTTATTGGTTAGCAAGAGAGAGAAGTCTCCATCCTTGTTGAATAGATAAAGAGAGTCTCCGTCGTAGCGTTTGTAATCTTTCAGTTGGGCATCTATCATTTTACCGCCTTTGGTAGAAATGTTTACCCTTACTTTATTATTTTCTAAAGTTATCAGTTGTTCTTGGCTTGTTCCCGAGTGAAGAGAGTCTGTTATAGCTAAAGAGTCTTGTGCCTGAACAGAAGCTGTGAAAAAATCATCTAACGGACTCTGCTCTTTTTTTATAGTAGAATCGGGTTTGACTAATTCTTTCTCTCTTTCTTTTGTTTGAACATACTCTATCGAATCCCTCCTAAATTGCTCTTTTTGTTTGGCTAGGTCTTCTTCTGAAGGTCTGCTTAGTAGTGTGAAGCCTATGATGACGGCTGCAATAAGGACAAACCCGGTAATCGTATTCTTATCCATCTATACTATTATAAATTTATATATTCCTTTCTATGTTATTTCTTTTTATTTTCAATTACAGCTTTGATAAAACTTAAAAATAATGGATTTGGAGAAAGTACCGTACTGTTATATTCAGGATGGAACTGTACACCCAAGAACCATTTTTTGCCAGGTATTTCAACAACTTCAACCAATCCCATTTCAGGATTTATACCGGTACATTTCATTCCGTTTTTTTCAAAGTCCTCTTTATAATCACCATTGAATTCGAAACGGTGACGATGGCGTTCTTCTATTAGTTTCTTCCCATATGCTTTGTACACAAGAGATCCCTTTTCCAATTCGCATTTATAGGCTCCCAAACGCATTGTTCCGCCCATATTAGTAATGTTTTTTTGTTCTTCCATAAGGTCTATCACCTTAAATGGAGTATGAGGGTTCATCTCTGTCGAATTTGCATCTTCTAGCCCCAGAACGTTACGGGCAAACTCTACTACCATACATTGCATTCCTAAACAGATACCAAATGTAGGAACATCGTGCTCTCTCGCATATTTCAGTGCATGGATCTTGCCATCTACACCCCGCTGTCCAAAACCGGGAGCAATAACTATGCCATCCATATGTGACAATGTTTTTTCAACGTTTTCCGGTGTCAGTTTGTCAGATAATATAAATTGAAGATCAAGCTTGTGTTCGTTGTATATGGCGGCTTGCAGCAACGATTCGTTTATGGATTTGTAAGCATCGGGTAGTTCTACATATTTTCCTACCAACCCTATGCGAACAGTTTCTTTTGCATATTTCTTTTTGTCGAGAAAATCGCGCCAAGGTGTCATTTCGGGTTTTTCTCCGATAGGCATGCCCAATTTGCGTAAGACGATTTCGTCCATATTTTGTTCCTGCATTTTTAGCGGAACTTCATATATCGTTGGTACATCTACAGATTGCACAACGGCATCGACTTCTACATTACAAAATAATGCAACTTTCCGAAGAATATCTTTATTGAGTGGATGCTCGGTACGAAGGACAAGTAAATCCGGTTGAATTCCTTCCGATTGAAGTTGTTTTACTGAGTGCTGCGTTGGTTTTGTCTTCACCTCTTTGGCTGCGTCAATATATGGCACATAGGTAAGATGTACACATAAGCAGTTTTTGCCCAATTCCCACCGAAGTTGACGCACGCTTTCTATAAAAGGTAGAGATTCTATGTCGCCCACAGTACCTCCAATCTCGGTAATGACAAAATCATAGTTGTATTTTGAGCCTAACATTTTTATGTTACGCTTTATTTCGTCTGTTATATGTGGTACTATCTGTACTGTTTTTCCCAGATAGTCACCTTTACGTTCTTTGTTTATTACATTCTGGTAGATTCGTCCGGTTGTAATATTGTTGTCTTTGTGGGTTGGTTGATTAAGAAAGCGTTCGTAGTGACCTAAATCTAAATCAGCCTCGTGTCCATCTACAGTTACATAACACTCTCCATGTTCGTACGGGTTCAATGTTCCTGGATCTATATTAATATATGGATCTAATTTTTGTATAGTAACTTTATAACCTCTGGCTTGCAATAGTTTACCCAACGAGGATGCAATGATCCCTTTTCCTAGCGAGGATATAACTCCTCCTGTAACAAAAATGTACTTCGTATTAGCCACGACTTTCTATCTTTAGATTTTTTTTGACTTTAAAAAGAAAGGACAAAAGTACAAAAAATATTTAGATGGGATATTGAAAAAGAGACAGGAACTATTCTAAATTAATAATAAATGTAAATCAATAGCTGAAATTAAAACATTTATCTATACAAGCGCCTCCCACCTCCCCGAAGTGGAGGCTTAGGCTAAGCCGAAAGGAAGAGATAATGACAATTGCGAAAGTAAAAAAAATATGTACAAGTTTGTCAGGTTTTAGTTAAAATTACTTCTTGTAAAAATGAGTGGGATAATTGTTCTTAAGAAGAGTCAGAGTGTATAGGTTCGAATATGTAAGTTGACATTTACGACTCTTATCTGTCTTTTTGTAATATATAATGAATGAAAGTTTATGTATTCAATATTTTTATACTAAATTTGCACACTTATAACGCTTGTGTGCATTGTTTAATGTATGGCCATAAATAAGACTAGAAATATATTAATCGACGTAGCTCGCCAATTGTTCGCGAAATTAGGTGTAGAGAATACTACAATGAACGATATTGCGGTTGCTTCTCATAAGGGGCGTCGTACGTTATACACTTATTTTAATAACAAAAACGAGGTGTATCAGGCTGTTCTTGAAACAGAGCTTGAGCAGATGTATCATGCATTGCAAAGTGTGGCGAACAAAAAGCTCAGAGCAGATGAGAAGCTTCTTTTGTTTTTTTATACACGTTTCGATGCAGTGAAAAATGTAGTAGCCCGAAACGGAACGCTTAAGGCCGATTTTTTTAGGGATATATGGCGTGTGCAGAATGTGAGAAAGTCATTCGATTTAAAAGAAATTCAGGTGCTCAAAGATATTCTGAACAAAGGGGTGGAAGAAGGTACTTTCGAGATGCCCGATACTCAGGCCACAGCAGAGATTCTCCATCATGCACTAAAGGGGTTGGAGGTTCCGTATATACGGGGACAAATAAGAGCAGAGAGCTTACAGACCGAATCGCAAAGAGAAAATATCGCGTATCTGATATTTGAAGGGATTAAGAAAAAGAAATAGATAATATAAATTTTGAAAGTCAATAACATTAAGTTTATAACATTATGAAATTATTAGAAGGTAAAACCGCAATTATTACAGGAGCAGCTCGTGGCATAGGTAAAGCCATTGCTCTAAAATATGCAGAACAGGGTGCAAATATCGCATTCACCGATCTGGCCATCGACGATAATGCAAAAGCAACGGAGGCAGAGATCGCCAAATTTGGAGTGAAGGTGAAAGGTTATGCATCAAATGCGGCTAATTTTGATGATACACACAAAGTTGTGGAAGATATTTTGAAAGACTTCGGACAAATAGATATACTTATAAATAATGCAGGTATCACCCGTGATGGATTGATGATGCGTATGAATGAACAACAATGGGATATGGTGATAAACATAAACCTGAAATCGGCATTCAACTTTATTCATGCTCTCACTCCGGTGTTTATAAAACAAAAAGGAGGAAATATTATCAATATGAGTTCTGTAGTAGGATTGTCCGGTAATGCAGGACAAACAAACTATTCTGCATCTAAGGCAGGTATGATTGGTTTGGCTAAGTCTATTGCAAAAGAACTTGGTTCGAGAAATGTTCGTGCAAATTGTATTTGTCCGGGATTCATTATCACAGAGATGACAGGTGTTTTGTCGGAAGATGTAAAGAAAAAATGGGCAGAACAAATCCCTCTCCGTCGTGGAGGTACACCCGAAGATGTGGCTAATGTAGCTGTATTCTTAGGTTCCGATCTATCTTCTTATGTTACAGGACAGGCTATTCCTGTGTGCGGCGGAATGAATATGTAAAAGACACAAGAAATATCGGAAAGGCGGAGATTATAATTATCAATCTCCGCCTTTCTATCTTTATGCGTGAAGTCGGAATGGGGTAAAATTTATAGCTCTATGCCCAAATTCGAAAATTATAATGTAAATTTGTGTTCCAATAAAATAAGAACAAAATATTATGGATACAGTATTAAGCGGTATACGCTCTACGGGAAACCTGCACTTGGGTAATTATTACGGGGCTTTGAGAAACTTTACAAGGATGCAGCATGAAAATAAATGTTTCTTTTTCATTGCAGATTACCATTCCCTGACTACACATCCCGATCCTAAGATTCTGCATGGCAACGTAAAGAATGTCCTGACTGAATATTTGGCGGCAGGTATAGACCCGGAAGTGTCTACTATTTATATACAAAGCGATGTGCCGGAGGTATGCGAACTATATTTACTTCTTAATATGCACGCATATTTGGGAGAACTCTCCAAAACTGTTTCTTTCAAGGAAAAAGCGAGAAAACATAAAGACAATGTAAATGCAGGTTTGCTTACATATCCTACACTTATGGCGGCAGATATACTCATGCACAACGCTGATAAAGTGCCGGTGGGGAAAGATCAGGAACAACATCTTGAGATGACTCGTAAATTTGCCCGTAGATTCAATAATATGTATGGTGTAGAATACTTTAAAGAGCCTGTTGCCTATAACTTCGGACAAGAACTTATAAAAATACCTGGCTTGGATGGTAGTGGCAAAATGGGCAAGTCGGAGGGTAATTGCATTTATCTCAGCGAAGACTCTAAGAGTATAGAGAAGAAAGTAAAACGGGCTCTTACCGATGAAGGACCGAAAGAGCCGAATTCAGAGAAACCCGAATGTATCGAGAACCTCTTTACTATATTGAAGGTTGTGTCTACTGAAGAAGTAGTGATGCATTTTGAAGATAAGTGGAATACATGTGAGATTCGCTATGGAGATCTGAAGAAACAATTGGCAGAAGATATTATCAAAGTTACAGCTCCTATCAGAGAACGCATTTTGGATATTCAGAATGATGAAGCATATCTGCACAAAGTTGCAACAGAAGGAGCCGAAAAAGCACGCGCAAATGCAGATAAGACTCTGGGGGAAGTTCGTGAAATAATGGGTATCAAGAAATTCTGATATTTAGAATAATTTAAAATAGGAGCCGGATAATTGATTGTCCGGTTTTTTGTTTTTAGTAATGCGTCTCAGAAGCTGAAATAGTGTTTCATATCAGATGAATATCTACTATAAGTATAACGAAAATTTATCTATAAATAGGTAATGATTAGATAAAAGAGCGAAAAAATGACAAATGCAGAAAGTCGTAAAAAGTGTACAAGTTTGTCAGGTTTTAGTTAAAATTACGTTTAAGATGTTTTATCGTACACTTCTATTAGTTGTCTTATATTAGGATAGGATATGATAGTTGATTATTTTATAGCTTAAAATAGTATCTGATCGGATTTTTTACTAATATTTTCATTAAGTTTGTACAGAAAGAATATCTGACACGCATTTAAATTACATGGATAATAACGAAAAATACGAATTGTTGGAAACCGGAGAAACCGGTTTATCTTCAGTAATGGGAGTTTTCCCATCCGATAAAAATTTTAAGTTTGATGCTGCACATATAGAAAAGTCTCTCTCGATAAATAAAGCCTTCGAGCTGAAATCCTTTTCCAGAGCAGAAATAGATACAGAGTATTCTGTTTCTGCATTTAATGCTGAGATAGAGTATAAAGGGGCATCGTTTAATGTAGAACTATATGTTTGTGCTGCTAATAATATAAATCTTCGCGATTATGGTTTTGCAAATGCCATAGATGAAGAGTCTCTAAATAGGGCTTCTGAACAGGAGTTTTATCTGGAAACTTCCATGTATTTCGAACTTGATCCATTGACGTCGTTCCATCTGCAACTTAAGATAATGGATGCGGTTGTTCCTCAGGCGAGTTTGGTTATAGACTTTATGTCGTACCGTCTTTTGTCTGCCAAATGGTTGTCGATGACAGCGAAGTCTCAGACACCTCCTTCTCCCGATTATTTATATACTCTTCATTGTGTATATGATGAGGTTGAGGGTGGAAATCGCAGATATTGGTTTCATACACATGGTTTGCACCGTTGTGCTTCTGTCGAACTTGAGATGCTTAATTTCTCTCAAGGTGCAGAGCAAATGAATACACTCATAAATATGACAGTAAAGAAATTCCTTACGCATCCTGCCAGAGAGAAAGAAAGATTCACTATTGGTTACGATGGCATGGGAATTAATCTCTGCTGGCTAAGATGGGAAGAAGCTCTGAAAGATTTGCCAAAAGATATACTGGGGAGCTTTGCCGATCGAGATGAAGTTGATAGTGTACATGCAGAGCCTTCGGGAGTGCTGTTTGCTGTGGAAGATGGTAATATGGTTTCCCCTGAAATCTATGCCCCTACCTTAGCGGAAAACCCGATTTACTATATAACAAATGAGGAGACTGCCAGAATGAGTGCTTTGGCAAAAGAGCGTTTTTCTACTTTTGAGAGAGTATTTAATAAAGAATATAGAAAGCCTGAGAAAAAGTCTTTCCTTAAAAAAATGTTTGGATCGAAAGAAGAAGAGGATGATTCGAAATGGACATTTTTGGTTAAATTAGGTCTTTCGGTAGACGATGCTCAGGCAAATAGTGAGAAAGAGCATTTATGGTTCGATGTTTTATCTATAGATGGAGGTACAATAGAAGGAAAGCTCTTGAATCAGCCATACTGGATTTCGGGGCTGAATGAAGGTGATATTAAGTCATATCCATTAGAAGTGCTTACTGATTGGCTTATATACTCTCCTGATAATACATATACATCAGACTCAATATATCAGTTGGAATATTAACCTTTTACTAATAATTATCTATGCTTACTCTTTCTGTCATAGTTCCCTGTTTTAACGAAGAAGCTGTTATTCAAGAGTTTTACAGGCGTACCAAAGAGGTGCTGAATTCCATGAACGATGTCGATTCTTTTATCGTATTCATCAATGATGGGAGTAGAGATAACACAAGGTTTATACTTAATCATATAGCAGACCAGGATAATAAGGTAAGAGTAATCCACTTTTCTCGAAATTTTGGACATCAGCCTGCTGTTACGGCAGGGATGAATAATTGCACAACCGATCTGGCTGTAATTATTGATGCCGATCTGCAAGATCCACCCGAATTGATTCCTCAGCTTGTAGCTACTCATCTGAAGGAGGAAGCAAGTGTGGTATATTGTGTTCGTAAAGAGAGAAAAGGAGAAACAGCATTTAAGAAGTTTACAGCAAAAATGTTCTATAAGTTAATGAATCGCATGTCGGAGGTTGAGTTCCCTCGTGATACCGGCGATTTCAGACTTGTTGACAGAAAGGCAATAGCTGCATTTAACCGGCTCAAAGAAAAGGGCAAATATATTCGGGGATTGATAACATGGATCGGGTTTAAGCAGATCCCTTTTTACTATGATCGTGATGCGCGTTTTGCAGGAGAGACAAAATACCCATTGAAGAAGATGCTCACTTTTGCAAAAACGGCATTGTTATATTTTTCCAAAAAACCGCTAAAATTATCAATAGGTCTTGGATCTTTAGCTTTCTTTATTGGAATTGTGTATGCCTTATGGGTGTGGCTGGGCTACTTGTTCGGATTTACTTCGGCTATTACGGGTTGGGCTTCTACGGTTATGCTGATCATATTTTTCGGAGGAGTTCAGCTTCTTACTATTGGTGTTTTAGGGCAATATATTGGAGTCCTTTTCGATGAAGTAAAAAGTCGACCTGAATATATTATTGATGATAAAATAAACTTTGAAGATTAAAACTTTCTTGCTTATTCGTCATCCTTTACTTCTTCGTAGCTGATGTATTCTCCTTCGTTTTTAGAGAATTTTTTCTGAGTCTCTTTTGTGGAATTCGAATTACTATTGTTTGCCGAATTGTTATTGTTTGCTTTTCGTCTGTCTGTTGATCCAAAGAAGCGGATAACTCTACCTAAGAACACTCCCAGTATAAGGAATCCGAATACACCTAACAGCAGTAAGAGAGCTAAAAATTTGAACATGTTTCTATAATACTTTTTGTTAGTGCAAATATACAAAATTATTTATTAGACCTTACATGGCTCCAGTCAATTGATATACTCATATAAGAGGGATTGTAGGCCTTGAAGCAGCCTAAAGCTCCTCCGGAAATGTTTGTAATAGGATTGGTGCCTCCATTAGCAGCAATGGAAAATAAAGACTTGTAATAGGTGTACATGCCCTTGTCCAGCGTTTGCAATACTACATCAATCTGATCTCCTATTTTAAGATCCTCGTCATCATTGTCTTCTTTATTATAATATAAAATACGCTCTATAAGCTTTCCGTTTCTGTTTTCGTCATCGGTGAGGTAGTAAGAGTTTAATATCTTGCTGTTTACTGATACTATAGTGTAATAATAATTACTTTCTTCGGGAGGATCGTCGAATGCAATACAAGGAGAGTACCAGGAACCGTCTCCCAACCTTATCTCGTAGATAAATAAATCATTGATATATACTTTTTGAGGGATAGTGGAGCTTGCCTCATAAACATTGTCTTCGACTAGAACTTCCAACTTGTATGTTCTTCCTACTACACCTTTCATTTGCGATATATACACACCGGGCTCTTCATATCTCTCTTGTAAAGTTTCGGTGTATCTACCGGGTGTCGAAAGTCGGATTGTGGCTCCCGATATTCTTTTGAAAGGACTGTTGTCTGTGAATGGTTGAGACTTAGTTAGGATAACAGTACATGGTTCTCCTTCTGTAATAGATGCGTCTATGACAATTTTCGGTTCTGCTGATTCCAAATTCAGGTCTACGATTTTTTCGCAGGCTGCGAAGTGTGAAACAAGTATAACTAATATGACTATGCTATAGACATTTTTCATTTGATTCAAAATTTAAAGTTCCAAGAGATAGATGGTACTACACTGAACAAATAGATCATATAAGATTCGGATTTACTTGAGCTTTCTTTGTTCTGTCTGAATCCAAACATATAAGGATTTTTTCTTCCATATGCATTATAGACACTAAATGCTAGCTCGGAAGTATATCGCTTTGTCTTTTTCAGAGTACATATTGCACCTAAATCGAGCCGATGAAAAGATGGTGCTCTGTATTGGTTTCGCCTTCCATAATAATAGATAGTATGTCCGTCTACAGCGTATTTACCCGAAGGGAATGTCATGGGGTTGCCTGTCGCAAAGACCCATGTGCCCGATAAACTCCATTTTTTGTTTAAATCGTATATGCCAACTACTGAAATGTCGTGAGTTCTGTCTTGGTTAGTGGCATACCACTTACCTCCGTTTATTTTTTCTATCTGTTTTTCGCTTTTGGATAATGTATATCCTATCCAGCCGTTTAAGCGCCCAAATCTTTTCTTTAGGAAAAGTTCAAGTCCGTATGCTCTGCCTTTACCAAAGAGTAGTTCTGTCTCTATTAGTTCCTTTCCTTGTACATCCGCCCCGTCTTTATAATCTATCTGGTTGCGAAGGTCTTTGTAGTAAAGTTCGGCACTGAACTCAAACATGTTGTTATCAAAGTTACGGAAATATCCGACTGAAACTTGATTGGCTATCTCCGGCTTTATGTAATTGGTATTTGCGATCCATCTGTCTGTGGGACTCGATAGATTGGAAGTCGATAATAAATGCATGTGCTGAGAGTTTCTCGAATATGAAGCTTTTATGGATGATACATCATTTAATTGATAAGCTGCCGAAAGCCGAGGTTCTAAACTCCAGTATGTTTTAACAAACTGCCCACTTCGGGTAAAGATAGTATCTGTTATATTCTGATTATTGTCAAAGTTGTAATACTCTCCTCCTCCAAGTATACTGAAAGATGAGAATCTTAGTCCATAGCTGAGTTCCAACTTGTCAGATAGTCTCATATTGTTCGAGGCAAAAACAGCATTCTCCAATGAATAACGATGATCATATGGCACAACTTCTAAACGGGATGGGTCTTTGCTTGAAAGATCTCCAGGTACAACCTGATGATATACAGAACTGAATCCGGTTTTAATAGTGTTTTTTGAATTGGGATAGAAGCTGAACTCCTGATTCAGATTGAAATCTCTTATGTGTGATTTTACATTAAGGCCTGTGGTTAGATCTACACTAACATTGTATGTATAGTCTGTGAATGAAATAGAGGTAGACGAGGCTTTTTTTTCATCGAATATGTGATTCCATTTTAGGCTGGCTATTGCATTACCCCAGTCTATTGCAGCTATGTTGTCTAAGCCTAGTTTGTCTTTTCCATAATAGGCAGTAAGTGTAAGCTTGTTCCGATCCGATAGGACATAACTAAGCTTTGTATTCAGATCGTAAAAGTATAGCTTCGAATCATTTATCTGTTCTACACCTATAAGGTGAGCCAGTGCATCGGCATAAGTACGTCGTGCAGAAACAATGAAGGATGATCGTTCTTTTTGTATCGGTCCTTCAAATGTTAATCGCGACGATATAAGTCCGATTCCTCCGGTTAGATGATGTTCTTTGAGATCTCCATCGCGCATACTGACATCTAGAGTAGAGGATAGTCTGCCTCCATATTGTGCAGGCATAGATCCTTTATATATGGTCATGTCGCTTACTACATCTGAATTGAATGTAGAGAAGAATCCAAATAGATGTGAAGGATTATATACTATGGCATTATCCAGTAATATAAGATTTTGGTCGTTGCTTCCGCCCCTTACATAAAATCCGGTATTGCCTTCTCCTGCACTTTGTATGCCCGGTAGTAATTGTATAGTTTTCAGAATGTCTCTTTCTCCTAATAATACGGGGATTTTATTAGCTGTTTGTATTTCTAGTTTGTCTACACCCGACTGAACGCTTGTTACGTTCTCATTAGTTCTTAAAGCAGAGATTTCTACAGCAGAGAGGTTTACGGCATTGGGGTCCAGTGTTATATTTTGAGTTTTATTTTTGTCTATTTTTATCTTTATTTGCTTTGTATTGTAGCCTATCAGTTTGAATATTAGGGTATATTCTCCCTGAGGAAGAAGAAGAGCAAAATCTCCCTTATTGTCACTAAAGCTACCATGTTGAGGCATTTCTTTAATACCGACCGAAACACCGACTAGTGCCTCTGTATTCTCGGAATTACTGATTCTTCCGTTGATAGTATAGCTTGTTTGTGCAAATGTTGTAATTGCATAAAGAAACAGTAGGGTAGCATAAAGGTATCTCATTGCCGATTTTTAGATCTTAATGTAAGGCCATTTTGTTTTTAACGGAAGTTTTCCGCTTTTATTGGCTTAGCTTTAAAATGTTAGGCTATGGCAAAGATAAAAATTTTGTTTATACTACATAGATATATTGCTCGGATTATGTGAGATCGCGATGAAGAAAATTAACAAACGTAGTATATATAGAAAATTGTAAAATAGATAACGTTTTTTGATTCTGATATATAGCTATTATTCCTTTTTGAGGAGAATCTTTATCTGTTTTTCTTTGTCTTTCTTCTTTTGATGAAGAAAATATAATATCCGGTAATGGGTAGGCTGGCTCCTACAAGAGAGAAAAAACAAGTGAATATTTTCGACCATATTCCCCAATAGTTACCCACATGGAGCGAATATACCCAAGCCCAAACTTTTGTAGTTGTTTCTTGGTCTTTGAATAGGGTTGTTTTTGTTATTTCTCCCGATTCTTTATTAAATCCGTACTTATCAGAGGCTCGAGATGTAATAGATGATTTTAAATGTACAGAGGCTGATCCATCCTGTATTTGTATGTATTCGTAATCCTTATTTGATGCTGCCAGATTATCGAATATCTTTTGCCAGTTCAATATATTGGTTTCTTGCTTTTCTTTCTTTTCGCCACGTTGTCCCCCTCCATGTCCTTGCTCTTGTTTGATCTCAGCGCCAAAGAGACGAAAGACAGAATTTCTATACCAATCGAAAGACCACATCATGCCTGTTAAAGCACAAATGAGGAGTACAAGGCAGGCATATGCTCCTAAGACATTATGTAAATCATAAAATAACCGTTTCTTTCCTTTTCGAAATTGTATTTTGAAACGACTCTTATTAAAGCGTCGTGGCATCCAAACAATGAACCCGCTAATGAGTATTATTGTGAAAAGTAATGTCGATATTCCTACAGTATATTTCCCCCACGTGCGACTACCATCCATCAGCCAACGATGAAGAGTCATTATAGTAAAAAAAGGACTTTCTCTGAACTTATAATATCCGGTAACCTCTCCTGTATATTGGTTTACAAAAGCAGATTCGCGAAAACCTTTAGTTAAGGACATTGTATAAGTCCGTTTTGGGTCGGATGTTATCTTTACACTAGCTACAGTGTTACTATCTAGTTGTGCATTAACAATAGGAATAAGCTCTGCCAAAGGAATGGGGCTTTCCTTTATTTCGTCTATGTAATAATGTGTGGGGTTAGCTAATTCTAGTATTTCGTCTTGAAATACAAGTATTGCTCCGGTTAAACATACTATTGTGATAATAATTCCTACGGGTAGAGAAAGCCATTTGTGTAGCTTCTTTAGAAAAATGCGCATACGGGTTGTCGTTAAAAAAAATCCGATGTTTAATGTACGAAGCAAAAAACATCGGATACTATCATCAAAGTTAAGTAATTCTTTAATCTAAATCTCTTTGGCTATTGATACCAGATTAAATCAACTATCATCATTACAAAGGTCGGTATATTTTATCTATTATACAATCGCAATATATGGTGATATTCAATGTGGCTAGTAACAACAAATGGTGATTAATTTAGAATTTATATGATACAACTGCAGCAAAATTGCGAGGATCTATCTGATTGATGTAACCTCCACGGAAATAAGAGTTGTAGCCAACCTCATCAAAGATGTTATTAAAGAATACTCTTGCTGTAAATTTGCTATATGTGTATGCTAACTGTGCGTTTACAGTTGTATATGCAGGCATGTCGAATGGTTTTACATTCGGTTGTGTATTGTGTATAGCGACAGTAATTGTATAATCATTAGACGGGCGATCTCCTACATAATAAACTCCTAAACCTGCAGATAGTCCTTTTAGAGGTCCTTTGTTTATTAAATAATTTAACCAGCCATTAGCCGTATGTTTAGCCGTATTAATGGGTGCAGATCCCTCTTTGTATGCCGGACTATTTTTATAGCGAGGATTTACATAAGCATAACCTGTCATTATCTGTAAGTTCTCTAAGATACGTCCCGATAATTCTACTTCAATACCATCTCTTTTCAGATCACCTGCATTGTCGTAATACAATGGAGTTCTATCATTAACGGTAGAGTATATACCGTAGGATGTATTCGAATTGAGTATGTTGAAGTAAGTGAAATTGAAACGTAGCCGATTGTCTAACCAATCAGATTTGATACCAACTTCGTATTGTTTAGAACGTGATGCCCCTATAGCAGAACCATCTTCTTTCAATTGTGCAGCGGAACGAAGACTTGTGGTAGTAGTATATGAGCCGAATAGATTTATATTCTTAATTGGCGTAATCATAACTCCTATTATAGGATCCCATGCGTCTCCTGTAGTTTGTCCAGAGCCAGTTCCACTAGTACTTGTCTGGTAACTATAACGTAGCCCTAATATTGCTTTCAGATATTGGTTGATAGTCATAACCTCTTGAGCCATTATTCCATAGCTCGACTCCTGAGATATTACAGGATCTCCCAGATTCCATTGTCCGTTAGGGATTTTTGGAGCGCCATTGTTTATGTTACCACTTGTAGCGTTGATTGTATCTATAATAGGTGTAACAAATTTTCCTTTAGCGTTCAAATAACCATATGAATTAGTCATCAGGTCATTCTTTTTATAATCGAATCCTAATTGGAAAGTATGTTTAATTGACCCTGTAAATATATCTCGACCAATTAAGTCAAGTTGGAATGTTGAGTTCTTGTCTTCTCTCAATGAGCGATTTAATGAGCGCTGTCTTTCTGGATTTGAGTATCCTCCTTTTATTGTGTCCAAAGCTGCTCCTGTTTGATCAGAATTGTAAGAGGAATTAAAATAAGCCGCCCTGATACTTACTTTATCAGCAATTTGACGTACTATACGTGCTGCATATGTAGATGTTTTGTTGCTCGTATTGTCTGTATTAAATCCCAAAAACTGATTGAGTGGCATTTTGTACAAAGCTTCAGTATCTGGACCCGCCAGATTTATTGTTCCTCTGTCTGGAGTCTTATTTTCATCCATGTAATCCATTTCTAATGTAACAGTCGTTTTGCTATCGGGCCTCCATTCCAAAGATGGATTTATATATACTCTGTTCATAGAAACATGTTTTCTAAAGCCATCCGAACGTTCGTAAGCTCCATTTAAACGGAATGCTACTGTTTTACCCTTATCTAATACTGATTGTACATCAAATGTAGGACGAAATTGCCCCCAGCTTCCGGTACGTATTGAGACTTCTCCTCCATTAACGAATTTAGGAGTCTTAGTTACCACATTTATCACACCTCCAGGGCTACCTAAGTCGTTTCCAACACCTTGTGTGACTGCTGCAGAGCCTTTTATAACCTGAATGCTTTCAACTCCCTGCATGTCTGAAGTAATAGATCCTGTACGGAAGTCGGAGTCGATACGTACACCATTCTTCAAAACAGGTACGCCACGATATCCCCTACTAGACATACTTTCACGTACACCACCATAAGAACCGAATAGCGTAACTCCAGGAACATTTCTTACTGCATCTGTGATTGTAAGTGCTCCTTGTTCAGATATCACTTTATCGGATATTACAGAAATACTTTGTATTTGCTCACTTGGACGAAGTGGCATACGAGTAATAGCATCTAGCTTTTCGGGCTGCTTGTAGCGTTCTCCAAATACTTCTACCTCTTCGAGATATGTATTTGTTACCATATTGAATAGTAGATGTACTTCTTCTTCAGTATCAAAATTTATTTTTTTGACATTGTTATCATAACCGACAAAACCAACTTCTACTGTTAATTCTCTCTTAGGTAATCTTACAAATCTGAATTTACCTTCGCTATCGGTAGATACACCTCTATTTAGTTCTTTTATTACAACTGTTGCAGAAACTAAAGGCTGTCCTTTTTCATCTAGAACTTTACCTTTTATCGTTTGTGCTGCAATAAAAGAGATATTTATAACTAAAAATAATAGTAGTAAATAAATTTTTCTCATAATTTACTGTATAGCTTTTTTGTGAATAAAAAATATAATCGAGCGCAAAGGTCACTATATTAAGCTTTTTTATCAATCACAAAATATAATGATATTGACCTTTTCTTATCATTATAAATAGGGATTGCATGTTATATAAAAGTTCGGAAAATGCCTATTAACGAATTATTTGATATATTTGTTAACTGTTTACTGTTGAAAAATATCTATGAGAAAATATTTATTATATGCATTCATCCTTTACCCGATTATAGCTGTTTGTCAAATAGAGCCAAAAGCACAATTCTTGAAACTTTGGTATGATAAACCTGCCCAAGTATGGGAAGAAGCTCTTCCTTTAGGTAATGGTCGAATAGGAGCAATGGTGTTTGGTAATTCATTGAATGAGTTTATACAGCTTAACGATAATACTCTTTGGTCAGGATACCCTGTAGATGGTAATAATCCGAAAGCGAAGGATAGCTTGGCGGCTATTAGACAAGCGATAAATGATGGAGATTATCAGAAAGCAGCCCAATTATGGAAGGAGAATGCACAAGGCCCCTATTCGGCTCGCTATCTGCCTTTAGCCGATTTATACTTAAATATGGCGAGTAAAGATAGTGCAAAAGCTGTTTATAGAGATTTGGATATTTCAAGAGCTTTGGCTTCTGTCAACTTTTCTGCAAATGGAGTAAATTATACCCGCAAAAGTTTTATTTCTTATCCTGATCAGGTAATGGTAATAAGACTAGAGGCAGATAAAGAGGGTGCAGTAGAATTTGATGTTTCGCTTGGGAGTAAATTAAAATACAATGTACAGAAAGGGAATGATAGCAGTATTATTTTAAGAGGTAAAGCGCCTAAATATGTCGCTCATCGTTCTTATGAACCCGAACAGATAGTCTATACACAAGATGAAGGTACTGACTTTGAAGTTCATCTGAGAGTTTTACCAAATGGGGGACACCTTATAAATAAAGATAGTGTATTAACCCTTGTTGGTGCAAACTCCGCAACAATAATACTATCTACAGCAACAAGTTTCAATGGCTTTGACAAATCACCCGGAAAACAAGGTGTAAATCCTAATTTAAAGGCTTCGTCTCAAATAGAAGCAGCATGTAAAAAAACGTATGCCGAATTGTTGCATAATCATATTGAAGATTATCAGTCTTTGTTTAGCAGAGTGGAGTTGTCCTTAGGAAATTCAAACAATAAAAATGTTTTACCTACTGATGAACGTTTAAAATTATTTAGTAAAGATGATTCTGACAATGGGTTAGTCGAGCTGTACTATCAATATGGTCGTTATCTGACTATAGCCTCGTCGCGGGCAGCCGGTTTGCCTTCTACTTTGCAAGGTCTATGGAATCCTCATATTCAACCGCCATGGGGATCGGCATACACTGTGAATATAAATACACAAATGAATTATTGGCCAGCTGAAATAACAGGGCTTCAAGAGTGCCATAAACCATTGTTTGACTTTTTGAGTTCTTTAAGCGTTAATGGTAATAAAACAGCTTCTGTAAATTATGGTATAGATAAGGGCTGGGTAGCCCATCACAACAGTGATATTTGGTCAATGTCATACACATCGGGCGGATATAACTCAGATAAAGCTGATATAGCTCATGTTACGTGTTGGCCTATGGCTGGTGCTTGGTTTGTTCAGCACCTGTGGGAACATTACGCTTTCGGTGGCGATAAAAAATTCTTGCAGACAACAGCTTATCCATTGATGAAAGGTGCTGCGGAGTTTATGCTCGAGTGGCTTCAACAAGATAATGAGACAAACTATTTAGTAACTAACCCTTCTACTTCGCCAGAAAATTTATTTAAATACTCTAAAGATGGAAGAATTATGTACGGGGGGATCTCAAAAGCTTCAACAATGGATATGGCTATCATATGGGATTTGTTCACGAACTGTATTGCCGCTTCTGAAGTTTTGGGGATAGACAATGATTTTCGTCAACAATTGATAGGCGCCCGAGACAGATTATATCCTCCACATCTGGGTGCTAAGGGTCAGTTGCAGGAGTGGTTCTCTGATTTCGAAGAGCAGGACACTAAACATAGGCATGTTTCTCATTTATTCGGACTACATCCCGGTAAAGAAATTTTACCTCGTGTCAACCCGGAATTTGCTGCTGCGGCAAAGCAAACATTATTATTGAGAGGAGATGGTGGAACCGGTTGGGCTATGGCTTGGAAAATTAATTTTTGGGCGCGTCTGGAGGATGGTAATCATGCTTACTTGATGCTGAAAAATGGGTTAAGGCATGTTGATGCTACCGATAAAACATCTAAAGGAGGAGGAACATACTCTAACCTTTTCGATGCTCATCCTCCATTTCAAATAGATGGTAACTTTGGCGGTACATCGGGCATTACAGAAATGCTTCTGCAAAGTCATGGTGGTGAAATTTTTCTTTTGCCGGCACTTCCTGACAATTGGGTTGATGGTTGTGTGAAAGGCTTAAGGGGCAGAGGAGGTTTTGTAATAGATATGGAGTGGGAAAACAGAAAACTAACAGAGGTGGTAATTCATTCTACTCTAGGAGGAAATTGTAGGTTGAGGAGTCATGAACCTTTGATATCTAATGACCTGAAAATTGTTCCTGCAATAGGTGAAAATTCAAATCCTTTCTATTTTAAAGGGATTGCCCCCGATATAATAAAAGGTAACAATGCAGGTCAATTAATTGATTTGGAATTGAAAGAAACAGTTCTTCTCGACCTGAATACCGAAAGAGATAGTACTTATGTACTCACAGTTCCTTAAGCTATTTCTTTATTGATGACGCGGTAAAGTAATTTTATCTTCTTAAAATATTTAATACTTTAAAGAAAGAGGCTTTCTCTAAAAGCCTTACCTTTGCCTTATTTTCGTTTATTGATTTTTCAGACAGAAGATACTGAGAGTGCTCTTCTTTCACAAAAGAACACATGATTCTAATTAAAACCGAATATTGCATTTTTTTATTTTTGTTACTTCTTGTATCGGGTGGGGTTTATTCGAAAGAAATAGATAAATATTACTCTATAGGTCTGACTTTTAGATCACATGAAGTAAATAAGGATGAGCGGACTAAGGCTGATTTTACTTTTAACAATCCTATTCATCTAACTTCCGGTTTTACATTAGAATTTGATCTTAAACTCAGATATTCCCCGCATTCCTATGGTTATGTATTCAGGCTTATAGAGAATGATACGGCGAGCTTGGATATGACATCTTATATTGGAGAAAATCGGATAAACTTCATATTGAATGATGTGAAAGGAACTCAGGCTTTTTCTGAATATAAGTTTGATCGTAATAGCTTCGAAAATCGATGGGTAAAAGTAAAGATACGAATAGCTAAAGATTCAATATTTTATTCTTTAGGCGGAAAAAACGGTGCAATGCATAACTCTTTCTCCAACTCAGCCACATATAAATTATTATTTGGAGCCAATAACCACCGGAATTTTTATACATCAGATGTTCCTCCTATGTCAATACGCAATCTTATAATACGAGATAAGCATGGCAATATTGTAAGACACTGGAGTTTGGCTAAACATGGAGCAGGCATTGTATATGATGAAAAAGTGCAAGCTGAAGCTAATATATATAATGGGATTTGGGAACTAGATAAGCATGCAGAATGGAATAAGGAAGTCTCATTCAGACTGAGTATCGGTAATCCTCAGATAGCGTATGACTCTATAAATAGATGTGTTTTTGCAGCAACTAAAGACAGCTTGTTCATTATTGATATAGGAAATAAGGCTATAAGAAGGATCAAAGTAGAAGGAGAGCCTTTTGTTGGGGCGTCTTCACAACTCATTTACGATTATGGAAGCAATAGACTTATTTCGTATAACATAGATCAACCGGAGTTACTGTACTTTGATTTTGAAAAACAAAGATGGGATGGGCATATTTCCAATGGGGTGATAAAGATACAACATCACAATAGGTTTATTAATCCTGAAATGAATGAATTAGTCGTTTTTGGCGGTTATGGATTGTATAAATATAGTGCTGTATTGGCGACTCGTAATTTGTCTGCTAATAATTGGATATATACAGATCTCATAAATGAAATAACACCCCGGTATTTGGCCTCGATGGCATATTTGGGCAAAAATAAGATTCTTATCTTTGGCGGTTATGGAAGTTCTACAGGAGTACAAGAAGAAGCTGCTCGTAACTTATACGACCTGTATGAAATAGATACACAAACTAAAAAATGTATTAAACTAGGAGAGATTGCAGATATGCAGGCTCACCTCACTTTTGGTAATTCTATGGTTGTGGATCCCGGAACAAAAAGAATATATACTTTAGGTTACAGAAATGATGTATATAAAAGTTATTTGAATCTATATGAGATTAATATATCAGATATGTCATATCGAATGCTTGAAGATTCTGTACCTTATCATTTTCAGGACACTGAATCTTTCTGCGATATGTTTCTATATAAAGACAAATCTCTGTATTCTATAGTATCTCAAAAGACCGATGATGGAGATATGGAAATAAGTATATATTCTTTACTCTTTCCACCTTTAGTAAAATCTGACATATTGCAGGAGCGAGAAGAATCAAATTCCATTATTTTTTCTGTCACTACTATCTTAATAATCACTTTGGCTGGTATTGTTTTTTTTATTTTTTATAAGAAATGTAGGCAAAGGAATGAGGCAAGAGTAGTGACCAGACCTATAAATAAAGAGATGGGTATTCTTCCTTTTACGCAGAAAAAAAATGTATCTTCTATTCTTCTGTTTGGCGGTTTTCAGGTTTTCGACACGATGGGTAATGACATAACAGCAAGCTTTACACCTGTCATTCGTCAGATGTTTCTTATAATCCTCTTAGAGTCGAATACATCCGGTAAAGGTATTACATCGGAAAGGCTAGATGAAACTTTCTGGTTCGATATGGATAAAAATAAAGCAACAAATAATCGTAACGTAAATATCAGTAAGCTACGTCTGTTGTTACAAGATATTGGCGAGATAAAGCTGCAAAAGAATGGTAATTACTGGCAGGTCTTGTTGGGAGAAGATGTATTCTGTGATTATGTTTCTACTTTGCCGATTCTGAATAACTATAAAAATGTAGAAAGTATAGATAAGTTTATTGCTGAGAAGGTAGTTGGTCTCACTTCTTCGGGAGTACTTCTTCCTAATATTATTGCAGAATGGGTGGACAAATTTAAATCAGGCTATTCGATCCTTCTTATTGATTTTTTACTTAAGTATGCTCTACAGGACTCTTCTCAGAAAGACTTAAAGTTTCTCGTTAAACTAGCAGATGTTATTTTGTCTCATGATGATATCGATGAAGATGCTATTCGGATTAAATGTCGAAGCTTATATAAACTTGGGCAAAAGGGGCTGTCGAAACAGAGTTACGATAAATTCCATTCCGATTATATAAATATTTTAGGAGAAGAGCCTAAACTCACATATGAGATGATCATAACACATAAATAATAGAGCTTTTATTTATTCTTTTCTTATTATTCATAGCTGGTTAATATTTAATTAATACCTCGGTTAATACTTCTGGTGTAGGTTTGTGCTGTTTTATTAACAGTGCCGAAAAACGATATCTATTAATTTTTATTTATGAAGAAAAAGAAAAATACCATTGGCTTGTCTCTTCTGATTATGTTGTTTTTTTTAACAACAATTCAGGGGAGAGCTCAGAAAGAGACGCAGCCTGTCAATTACGTTAATCCTTACATAGGGAATATAAGCCACATGCTTGTACCTACATACCCTACTATACATCTCCCTAATAGCATGCTTCGGGTATATCCCGAAAGAGGAGACTATACAGGTAATACCGTGAGAGGGCTTCCTCTTATTGTGACGAGCCATAGAGGAAGTTCTGCTTTCAATCTTAGTCCTTATCAGGGAGAAATAAAAGATATGAAAAGTGTAATAGACTTTGGTTATGATAATGAAATAATCAGACCTTATTATTATAGTGTCGATTTAGACGATTATAATATTCATGTAGAGTATGCCCCTTCTCATCAGGCTGGTATTTACCGTATTCAATTCAATGAATCGGGAAAGTCTCCTTTCTTGGTTTTTAATACGGGTAATGGAGAGCTTACTTCGAAAGGAAACACTATAAGTGGTTATCAGAAGCTGGATAATGATACACGTGTTTACATTTATTTTGAGACGAATATACAGCCTTTAAAGGTCGGTACACATAAAGGCGAGCTTATAGATTCTGCGGTGAATACGACGAGTGGACATAACGCATATTTTATATCCGAGTATCCGATAGTTGTAAAAGAGATAAAGGCTCGTTATGGAGTGTCTTTCATCAGTGTAGAACAAGCCAAGAAAAATTTGGAAAGAGAAATTGCTTCTTACGATTTGTCCGGAGTCGCTAATAAAGGAAGAGAAATATGGAACTCTACATTGGGTAAAATAGCAGTAAAAGGAAGTGACGAAAATGCAAAAACTGTTTTCTACACTTCATTATATCGTATCTATGAGCGTATGATCTGTATATCAGAAGATGGTCGGTATTATAGCGCATTCGATAAGAAGGTTCATAATGATGAAGGAATTCCATTCTATACCGATGATTGGATTTGGGATACGCATCAGGCAACACATCCATTACGAGTTATTATAGATTCGAAAAAAGAAGTGGATATGATTAATTCTTATCTGCGTATGGCCGATCAGATGGAAAGACCATGGATGCCAAACTTTCCTGAAGTTACGGGAGACAGTCGTCGTATGAATGCAAATCATGGAGTAGCGATGGTCATAGATGCTTACAACAAAGGATTGAGAGGTTTTGATCTCGAAAAAGCATATGTTGCTTGTAAAGCGGCCATAACGGAAAAAACTCTTGCACCCTGGTCTTCTAAACCCGCAGGAATATTAGATCGGTTCTATAAAGATCATGGTTATTTTCCTGCTTTGGCTAAAGGAGAACAGGAAACTGTTCCTGAGGTTCATGGATGGGAAAAACGGCAACCAGTAGCTGTTACTTTGGGTACAGTTTATGATGAATGGTGTCTGTCTCTTATTGCAAAAGCTTTAGGTAAAGAGAAAGATGCAACGTATTTCTCCGATCGTAGTTTGAACTACCATAAAATATTCAATAAAGAAACAAAGTTCTTCCATCCGAAAGATGCTTCCGGTAAGTTTATGGAAGATCTTGATTACCGCTTTCCTCCCGGTATTGGTGGCCGTGACGCATATGATGAAAATAATGCATGGGTATATCGGTGGGGTGTACAACATAATATTGCCGATTTGGTCAACATGATGGGAGGAAAGCGATCTTTTGTCGAAGAACTGGAGCGTATGTACTCTACCCCTCTAGGGAAAGGGCGTCCCGATTTTCATCATCAGTTTGGAGATCATACAGGAATTGTAGGACAGTTCTCGATGGGTAATGAGCCTTCTATGCATATACCTTATCTGTACAATTATGCAGGACAGCCATGGAGAACTCAAAAAAGAGTGCGTAATCTACTCAAACAGTGGTTTCGGAACGATTTAATGGGTATACCCGGGGATGAAGACGGTGGAGGATTAACTTCTTTTGTGGTCTTTTCTCTTATAGGGTTTTATCCTGTTACACCCGGATTGCCTATGTATGTAATAGGGAGTCCGACTTTCGAGACTGTAAAGCTAGATGTTGGAAACGGAAAAACATTCGAGGTGTTATGTAAGAACTATGCTCCCGAAAACAAATTTATTCAGTCTGCAAAGCTGAATGGGAAAGTATTGAATAAATCCTGGATCTTACATAGTGATGTAGTAAAAGGAGGCCATCTTGAATTGGTAATGGGAAAACATCCTAACAAAGATTGGGCTTCTTCGGATGATGCACTTCCTCCATCATTTAGTATGTATGTTAAGTGAAAGGATTATGCTCTCTGAGGTGTGTTTATTAGAGTTTCCCTGCTATATATGGGTTAATATTTATGACAATATAGTTAGCATTTGTGCCACAGTGTAAATTTGAATGTTGCACATTTTTTAAATAGAATGTAACATCTCTACATTTGTGTCAGAATGAAAAACCATAATTGTAAAATCAGTTGATGTAAATAACAATTTAGTTTCCATGAAAAATATGAAAGTTATAAGAAAAGCTTTATTCGGTTTAGGCGTTTTAGGTTCAATAGTGATTTCAAATGAGGTTTATGCCTCAGCAAGATCTTATGAGAAGATAAAGATTGAACAGGATAATACTACAGTTAACCAAAATCGTTATAAATCGAATAGACCTGATAAAGATAAGCGTCTGTTTTCTTCTGCTGCAGTGGAAAATGAGATTCTTCGTGTAAAAAAACTATTGAAGAATCCTAAGCTGGCATGGATGTTCGAAAACTGTTTTCCTAATACGCTCGATACAACAGTACATTATCGTTTGACCGATGGAAAAGATGATACTTTTGTATATACAGGAGATATACACGCAATGTGGCTACGCGATTCGGGAGCACAGGTATGGCCTTATGTGCAGTTGGCAAATAAAGACGAAAAACTAAAAAAAATGTTGGCAGGAGTTATTCGCCGTCAATTTAAATGTATAATCATAGATCCTTATGCGAATGCCTTTAATGATGGGGCTATTCTTGTAGGAAACCATTGGGAATCGGATATGACTGATATGAAGCCTGAGCTTCATGAACGCAAATGGGAAATAGATTCTTTATGTTATCCTATCAGGCTGGCGTATCATTATTGGAGAACGACAGGAGATGCTAGTGTTTTCGACGCAGAGTGGTTAGATGCTATAAAGAATGTGCTGAAAACTTTTCGGGAACAGCAACGTAAGGATGGTGTAGGTCCATATAAGTTTCAGCGTAAGACCGAACGTCAGCTCGATACATTAAATAATAATGGACTGGGCAATCCGGTTAATCCTGTAGGGTTGATTGTCTCTGCTTTTCGTCCGTCAGATGATGCTACTACTTATCAGTTTCTAGTACCTTCTAACTTTTTTGCAGTGACATCGTTAAGAAAAGCTGCTGAAATATTAGAAACAGTAAATAATGAAGGCTCTTTAGCTAAAGAGTGTACTGCCTTAGCCGAAGAAGTTGAAAGTGCCCTTAAAAAATATGCAACATTTAATCACCCTGAATATGGTACTATCTATGCATTCGAAGTAGATGGGTTTGGTAATCAATATTTGATGGATGATTCTAATGCACCTAGTCTGCTGTCATTAGCCTATCTTGGAGATGTGGATATTAATGACCCGATCTACCAGAATACACGAAATTTTGTATGGAGCAAAGATAACCCCTATTTCTTTAAAGGAACTGCGGGAGAAGGTATCGGAGGGCCACATATTGGTTATGATATGGTATGGCCTATGAGTATTATGATGAAAGCATTCACTAGCCAGGATGATAAGGAACTGAAGGAGTGTATAAAAATGGTAATGGATACCGATGCCGGAACAGGCTTTATCCATGAATCATTTAACAAAAATGATCCACACGATTTCACCCGTGCGTGGTTTGCCTGGCAGAATACTCTGTTTGGCGAATTGATTCTGAAAACGGTAAATGAAGGTAAAATAGAATTACTTAATAGTATAGAGTAAATCCAATACATGGAATTGGGGTTGTTTGGGTTCTCATAAGAGCTTATAATGATAAATGTTATAGGCTCTTATTTTGAGAGTAATAAAAACAATAATATAATCCGAAATAAATATAATAATAAACCAAGTAATGAATTCTAACAGCAATTTTAGAAGATGTGTTCTTACGCTTTTGTGTGTAATATCAGCTACTTTTTTATCGACAGCTCAAGGTACTTTCAAGCCGGTCGACTATGTTAATACTCTAACAGGAACTCTGTCCAAATTCGAATTATCAACAGGGAACACTTATCCTGCTATAGCTCGTCCTTGGGGAATGAATTTTTGGGTTCCACAAACCGGAGGAATGGGAGACGGGTGGGTATATACCTATACTGCAGATAAGATTAGAGGATTTAAACAAACTCACCAACCAAGTCCTTGGATGAATGATTATGGACAGTTTTCTATAATGCCAATTACAGGAAAGGCTGTGTTCGATCAGGACAAGCGGGCAAGTTGGTTTTCTCACAAAGCAGAAGTTGCAAAGCCCCATTACTATAAGGTTTATTTAGCCGACCATGATATAACAACAGAGATTACACCGACTGATCGTGCAGCTATGTTTCGCTTTACATTTCCCAAAAGCGATAAATCATATGTTGTAATAGATGCTTTCGATAAAGGTTCATATATTAAGATTATTCCTCAGGAAAATAAGATAATAGGTTATACTACCCGAAACTCAGGAGGAGTTCCTGACAATTTCAAAAATTATTTTGTTATTACTTTCGACAAAGCGTTTGCCTATACAGCTTCTGTTGGCGATAACGAAATACGTAAAGGCGAGTTTGAGGCAAAAGAGAATCATGCCGGAGCTATCATTGGTTTTGAAACTAAAAAAGGAGAGGTTGTACATGCTAAAGTAGCCTCTTCTTTTATCAGTTTCGATCAGGCTGAACTCAACCTGAAAGAGTTGGGAGCAGATAGTTTTGATCAGATTGTAAGTAAAGGAGAGAATATTTGGAACGAAGTATTAGGTAAAATAGTAGTAGAAGATGACAACATAGATAATCTTCGTACTTTCTATTCATGTTTTTACCGTTCGGTACTTTTCCCTCGTAGTTTCTACGAGATAGATGCAAAAGGAGAGGTTGTACATTATAGTCCTTACAATGGACAAGTGCTATCAGGCTATATGTTTACCGATACTGGTTTTTGGGATACTTTCCGTTGTCTGTTCCCTTTCCTTAACATGGTATATCCTTCTATAAGTGAAAAAATGCAAGAAGGATTGGTGAATGCATACAAGGAAAGCGGATTTTTACCGGAATGGGCGAGTCCGGGACATCGTAATATTATGGTAGGAAATAATTCAGCCTCGGTAGTTGCAGATGCTTATGTCAAAGGTTTGAGAGGATATGATATCGAAACTTTATGGGAGGCCTTGAAGCATGGAGCAAACAATCATCTGGCGGGAACAGCATCAGGACGTGTAGGTTATGAATTTTATAATAAATTAGGGTATGTACCCGATAATGTAGGTATAGGTCAAAATGCTGCTCGCACATTAGAATATGCTTACAACGACTGGACAATTTATAAGTTAGGAAAGACTTTGAACAAACCGGAGAGTGAAATTGGTATTTATAGAGATAGAGCTATGAATTATAAGAAGCTTTACAATCCGGAGCATAAACTTATGACAGGGCGTAACGAGAATGGCGATTTTGATAAGAATTTTGTCGCCGAAGATTGGAGCGGAGCTTTCTGCGAAGGCAATAGTTGGCATTGGAGTTTTTGTGTATTTCATGATCCTCAAGGGTTGATTAACCTTATGGGTGGTCGTAAAGGGTTCAACCAGATGATGGATTCTGTTTTTGTTGTTCCCGGCAACAAAGGTATGGAAAGTCGTGGAATTATACATGAGATGAGAGAAATGCAAGTTATGAATATGGGGCAATATGCCCATGGTAATCAGCCCATACAACATATGATTTACCTATATAACTATTCGGGAGAACCTTGGAAAGCTCAATTTTGGTCTAGAGAGATAATGGATAAACTATACAATCCTAATCCTGATGCTTATTGCGGAGATGAAGATAATGGACAGACTTCGGCTTGGTATGTATTCTCTGCTTTGGGCTTCTATCCTGTATGTCCTGGTACTGATGAGTATGTTATAGGATCTCCATTATTTAAGTCTGTAAAAGTTAATCTTGAAAACGGAAAACAAATACAGATTAAAGCAAATAACAATAACAAAGTAAATCGCTATGTGAAAGCAATAAAAGTAAATGGTAAAAACCATACTAAAAATTATTTTACGCATGAAGACTTAATGAAAGGTGCTTCAATTGGATTTGAAATGTCTTCAACACCTAATCTCAAGAGGGGTGTTTTGGAAATTGATTCTCCATATTCTTTGACACATGAGTTAGAGAAAAAATAAGAAAAACCACTAATCTAAATCTATATGAGAAAAAAGTTAAATTATTTATTACTAATCGGATTAATCATCCCTCTGTTTATCGCTTCTTGTAGCGATGACGACAAGGATGATAATTCTAATCCGGCACAAGAGCTTGTTGTTGATAACACAGTAGTGACTCTTCTACAAGGAGATGAAATTACTATAAATGTTACGTCGGGAAACGGGCAATATTCTATTAGATCCCTAGACTCTAGTGTAGCCGATGCAAGTGTTTCAGGAGATAAAATAACAATAAAATCTCCTTCTGATGCAAACTTGGGTGAGACAACGATTCTTATTGTCGATGGGCGAAAAAAAATAGCCAAAGTAAAAGTCAAGGTTGCTAAACTTTGGGATTTGACTGTCGATAACTCAAGCCCTGAAATGTTTATAGGTGCAGTGACTCCTGTAAAAATAGAAACAGGGAATGGCGGTTATGAAATATCCTTAGAAGCCGGTGGCGAAAGCGTGATAGAACTGGGCCCTTTGTTTGGTCAGATATTTACAGTAAAGGCATTGAGCGAAGGTAATGCTAAGATTATAATAAAAGACAAGAAGGAGCAGATTGCAGAAGTAAATGTTCTTATCAAAATTGTAGAATTAGAACTTGGCAAATACGAGTTGTCTTTGGTTGGTCCTAATAAGACAGGAGATATTAATATTCTAGGCGGAAATGGAGGCTATAAGTTCTCTTACAACCCGGAAGGAATTGCTACTGCTTCTGAAGCAAATAATACTATTACAATAAAATCGGTTGCTGTTGGAACAACAACAATTACTGTAACAGATCAAAAAGGAGCAACGAAAGATATTGAAGTAACCGTTCTTCCTAAAGAATTGGAAACAGATATCGCCGCTCTCAATATTATAGGAACTAGATTGAGCGGTAAGTTCAATATAACAGAGGGTAATGGAGATTATTCGGTTGTATCCGAAAATGAGAATCTGATAACTG
The DNA here is from genome assembly GCF_001261735.1 of Dysgonomonas sp. BGC7. Lineage (GTDB taxonomy): Bacteria > Bacteroidota > Bacteroidia > Bacteroidales > Dysgonomonadaceae > Dysgonomonas. The sequence continues at coordinate 217,225 of NZ_CVRP01000009.1, forward strand.
CGAGCGTTGTGGGCTCCGAGGTTACGGTTACAGCAAAGAAAGCAGGGACTACATCCGTTACGATAACCGATATTCGAGGTAAAAGCAAAAAAGTCCCGGTAACAATTTCTCCTTTGGCAATGAACATAGGATTAGACTATTGTTTAATTGCTAACTATGGTGCATTATCTAATAGTGCAGACTACAAATCTCTATCTCAGGTTACATATGAGGTGAAAGTAAAACTGGCAGGAGGACGAGGCCTGCAAGGTTTTATAGGCTTAGAGGGGAACTTACTCCTTCGTGGAGAGAGAGATGCTCTTCCTCAAAAGATAGAACTTGTAAGTAAGTTTAACGGAACTGAGCAAAAATTGGTAACCAACCCAATAATGGATGCGAATAAATGGTATCATTTAGTATTGGTGTTTGATGGTACTTTGTCTGATCCTACGCAAAGACACAAATTATATATTAATGGCGAGTTATATACAAACTTCGAGAGTTCTACGGCTATTAATTTTGATCGAAAAACTGTAGACCTTACTCAGACCAGCAATGCACCTGGCTTGGGTTTAGGGCGTGTGGGTAGCGATTATTGGCGTGGTTTATCCGGAGTTATAGGAGAGGCTCGTGTTTGGAAGGTTGCTCGTACCGCCGAACAGATAAGAAATAATGCTTGTTCATTAACAGAATCTTCTCCAAAAGGCTTGATTTCTCATTGGATATTTGGTTACGGCATAGCAACACCATCTATTGAAGACCTTGCAGGAACTTGCGATGCTGTGGTTTATGATAATCAGGCTGTAAGTGTTACTAATCCTAAATCTTTTCCTGCAGATAAGTGGGTAGAGGCCGGATGTCCGTGATGTAACAATGTCTTGATCAGATCCCCCTGAAAATTATAATTTTCAGGGGATGATATTAAAATGGAATTAATAAAAAACAAATAAAATATATGAAAAACAGGTTGTCGAATCTAATAGTTTTGTTCTGTCTGATAGCTTTTGCTGCATGCAGTAACGAAATTAATCCTGGATTTAATCAGGAAGACTATGAGCCTATAGTACCACCTGAGCCGGTGCGTACCCTTACTTCTATGGCAAGTGGAGAACGCGTTATTTTATCAGGAACATCAGTGGAAGATATTGTACTGTCATGGATACCAACAGTAGTAAAAGGAAATACGGTCTTTCGTTATGAAGTACTATTTGACACAAATGATGGAGATTTTTCTAATCCAATAGAGGTTCTAAAATCAGATAAGGAGGCGCTAGAGACAAAACTGACCTTGTCTCATTTTCAGATGAATGCGATAGGACGCCTTGCTAAGTTTAAATGTAATAGTAATGGTACCCTAAGATGGAAAGTTAGGGCCTATTGTGGGCTGGATCAGTCTTTGAGTAGTCTGGAAGGTACATTTACTATCTTCATGATGGATGGTATAGATGATATACCTACAGAAGAAGATCATCTATTGATTACCGGTACAGCTACAGAAGATGGAGGGGATATTTCAAAAGCACAGGAAATGTCACGGATAGATGATGGTATCTATCAGGTTTATCTGAAAATGAAAAAAGATAAGACATATCTATTCACTTGCGAGAAGGATGGTGAACAATATATCTATTATTATTCAGGAGGAAAACTTAGACAAAGACTCGAAGGAGAAACTTACGAATGTGTACAAAATACAGACGGAATATATAGAATAACTCTGAATTTTAATACTCAGGAGATGGAAACGATTGAAATCAAAAAATTATATCTCTACTGTATAGCAGGGTCTTATTCTCAGGAGTTTAGTTATCTCGGATACGGTAAATGGGGGGTGAAAAGCTTCTTAGCCCACAAACGTAAAGAGAGTTGGGCTGCCGGAGGAGAAACCCGCTATCATTTCAGAATGGAGACAGTTACTTCGGAAGGAAATGTGAGGATGAATTGGGGTAGCAATATAAAGGATGGAGGTTCTCCAAAAAGAGACGACAATGGTAATTTAGATTATTCTTATTTCAATATGTATGAGATGTCCGGCGATTGGGACTACTCTTTCAGATATGATGACACATTGTTGCAATGGGGAGAGTTCAAAGATAATAAGTGGGAGGCAACTGTAAGAACAGATGTAACTATATATCTCAATGCCGACTATGGTGTATATACACATCGTTGGGTGGCTGTAGAGTAATTTTAGAAAATTAAAAAGTAAATAAAGAATGAAAAAATACATTATACTTTCCCTATTGTTTCTCTCTCTGCTTTCTTGTGGAGACGACGAAGATATATATAAAGGGGATGCTAGTGGAGAATATGTTTCAAATGTAGATTGGACTGAAGCTAGTAATTCAAGCACCGGTGATTTCCTGAAATATTTTTTCTGCAATGACGACCCATCAGCTCCCGGAGAGCATTATTTTTTGGCTGCACTCAAGTGGCATGATCCTAATAAAATCGAGAGTGGATCCGAGCCTGACGAAAGACAGTTTGGATTTGGATACTGGATGCAACCTCATGCTATGGATGTTCTTATAGATGCCTATATCCGTACCGGAGAACAGAAATATAGAGATGCATTCGAACCTTGGCTTTCAGGAATGAAATACTGGAACGGTCGAAATCATTGGGGAAACAGATATCCAAATAGTGAAGGGTTGTGGAATAACTTTTATGACGATATGCTATGGTGTGCCCTGACTACTGCTCGTATGTATGATATTACAGGCGAACAAGTGTTTTGGGATGCAACAATGACTCAGTGGAAGTTTATCAAAACAGCAAAGAACGAGAAAGCTGAAGATGTTGCCGGTTATGGAAACGATCTTAAAGCTACAGCGCGGAAAGGTCTTGCTTGGAAATGGGATTCTCCTTATTCTCGTATGTCTTGTTCCAATGGTCCCGGATGTCTTTTGGCCATGAAGTTGTATAAAATCTGTAAGAAAGAAGGAAAAGATGAAGAAGCCGCATATTATTTAAACTTTGCACAGGAAGTTTATGCGTGGATGAGCCAATTTCTTTGCGATATATCTACGGGACAAGTATACGATAATATGAGTGTCGAGAATTCCGATCCCGCGCAATGGAAACCGGATAAAGTAGCTCTGTCTTATAATCAGGGAACATTTATGGCATCGGCTCTCGAATTATATAATGCGACTGGAGATGAAGAATATCTGCGCAATGCGGTAGCATTCGGTTCTTATCAGGTTAATAAAAAGATGGATAGCACTTATCCTATATTCTCTGGCGAAGGATCTAATGGAGATAACCTATTATTTCGTGGCGTATTCCTTCGTTATTTTCTGGATATGTTAAAGCAACCGACTAATAAGATATATACAGAAAATACCAAGAAGAAGTTCATTAATGCCTTAAGAAGTAGCTCTGATGTTTTATGGACATTTGGACATAATCCAAATCGTTATTTTTATCAGTATCATTGGGCTCAGGCTCCTACTGCCGGTAATCGGGGAACCGATGGCGTTTGTGATATAGCGACTAATGCTCAGGTTCCGGCTGCAACGTTGATAGAGATCAGAGCTCGCTACGAAGATTGGGCAAAAGGAAAAGAATCTGAAGATCGTATATACTAAGAAAACATAAATTTTATCAACATAAATAATATGCAGATAATGAAAAAAATAAAAAAACAAATCTTTGCTTCGTCTCAGATCTGTTTTATTGCTATATCTTCTCTATTGGCGGTTGGTAGCCCTTTGATAGCCAATGCATCTGATAATATTAAAGATGTAAAGGAGGTGCAACAAAGTAAAACAACTGTGAAGGGAGTCGTTTTAGATAAAAGTAACAATGATCCTCTTATTGGTGTGACAGTTGTTGTAAAAGGAACCCAGGTAGCCACAATGACTGATATTGACGGGAAATTCTCTATCAATATGCCGTATGCTGAGGCATCTTTGGTCTTCTCTTATATAGGATTCCAGCCGGTGGAAGTTACTCCGGCAGGAAAAAAGGAGCTTGCTGTGCTTATGGATGAAGACTCAAAGGCTTTGCAAGAAGTTGTAGTAGTAGGATATACAAAGCAGCGTAAAGAAACGATGATTGGTTCTATTGCTACTATTACTACCAAAGACCTGAAGCAGAGTCCTACTGCTAATATCAATAATGCTTTGGCAGGACGTTTGCCCGGCTTGATTGCAAATCAGTATTCGGGAGGAGAACCGGGTGTCGATAGAAGTGAACTATTTATTCGCGGTAAATCAACCTATGGAGATCAAGGTGCAATTGTAATAGTTGATGGTATCGAACGGGATATGAGCTATCTGGCTCCAGAGGAAATAGAAACATTTACTATACTAAAAGATGCGTCGGCAACAGCAGCTTATGGTATTCGTGGGGCAAATGGGGTAATAGTGATAACCACAAAGAGAGGAAAAGCAGCAGAAAAAGCAAGTGTTAATTTCAAAGCATCCTTAGGATTCAATAATCCTGTAAAATTTCCGGAATATTTAGGATCGGCAGATTATGCAATGTTGTATAACGAAGCCCGTGCAAACGATGCGAAAATGACAGGAAGTAGCCTTGATGATGTTAAGCTTTTTTCTCAGGATGCTATAGATAAATTCAGAAGAGCTAAAGGGGATAACTCTGATGGCTTAGGTTACAATTGGGACTATTACGATTTTGCATTCCAAACAGGGGTACAGGAAGATGTAAGTCTTTCTATCCGTGGAGGATCTGACAGAGCCCGCTATTATGTACTTGCTAATTACTTTTCGCAGGGAGGTAATTACAAATATACAGATGTGACTGACTTTGATACTCAAGCGAAATTTAAACGTTATAACTTTCGTTCGAATATTGATATTGATATTACAAAGTTCTTAACAGCCAGACTAGACCTTGGTGCCCGTATTACAGATCGTAATGCTCCGGGAACAACAGCCGGTCGTCTGATGACAATAGCTGCAACACAACCTCCTCATTTACCAATATTGGTGGAAGAGAATAATCATCCACTGAACGAGGAGTATATTTCTCAAAATCCTTATGGAATGCTGTATGGAGATAATTTATATCGTTTCAATATGTTGGGAGAACTGAGCAGAACTGGTTATCTTAATGAAAAAAATACCTACCTGAACGGAAGCTTCTCCATGACATTGGATATGGCATTTTTATTGAAAGGATTAAAAGCCGATTTCAATTTTTCTTATGATGCGTCAGAGGGACGTTGGTTAAATAGAAAGTTAGATACGTACAAGGATGGTTATCGAGAGTATCCTCAATATGCAACATTCATGCCGATGGAAGGTAGTGATGTATATATGAATCCCGGATATTACAGTGGTTCTTACAAGACAGGTAATAAATATAGTATCGACCAGACTATAGGTAATGGACTTACCCACAATGCTTCTGATAGCAGAACTTATATTCAGGCTCGACTAGACTATAATAATACATTCAAAGATGTACATGAATTTACAGGTATGTTATTGGCCAACCGTTCCAATCGTTCTGTTAATAATGAATTAGCATATCGTTATCAGGGTATAACAGGTCGTTTGGCATATTATTATGATAAGAAATACTTGGCTGAATTTAATTTCGGATATAACGGCTCTGAGAATTTTGCACCGGGCAAACGTTATGGATTCTTTCCTGCCGGTTCGTTAGGATGGGTTATAAGTCGAGAGTCTTTTATGGAAAACGCTTCATCATGGCTTGATATGCTCAAGATTAGAACATCATTTGGGTTGGTTGGTAGCGATAATGTGAGTTCTCGATTCCCATATCTGTCTTTTTATGGAGGAGGTAGCGGTTATAGTTTTGGTGAAGATTTTGGAACAGGACTAGGTGGAACGGCCGAAGGTAATTTGGCAAATGCTAATTTAACATGGGAAAAATCTAGGAAATTCAATCTAGGTTTAGATATAGGAACTTTCAATCAACGTCTCAATCTAACTGTCGATTTTTTCCATGAGTATCGTTACGATATAATAACAGATATGAGCGGAGATGGTATAATGGGCTTTCCTACTGTTGTTGGAAAAAATGCACCGTTAGCTAATATTGGAGAAGTAAGCAATCGTGGAATTGATTTAGAAATAAGCTGGAATGATAAAATAGGGAAAGATATAAGATATTATATTAAGCCAAATCTAACTTTTGCCCGCAACAAACTGGAATATAAAGCAGAGGTTGCCCGTAAGAATGAATGGCGTAGAGAGACTGGTCGTAGACTGTATGAAAACTATGTATATGTGTTTGATCATTTCGTTGCCGATCAGGCAGAGGCAGACAGACTAAATGCTATAAACTATCAGCCTTGGGGAAAACTTATACCGGGGGATGCTGTGTATAAGGATCTCGATAGGGATGGTGTTGTAACAGATGAAGATCGTACAGCATTAGGTAATCCTCGTAGCCCTGAATTAATGTTTGGTATTCCATTAGGTATTCAATACAAAAACTTCGATTTTAGTGTGTTATTCCAAGGTGCTGCACGAACTTCGATTTTGTTGAATGGACCTGCGGTTTATGATTTTCCTCAGTTCGATCAGGATAAGATAGGAAAAGTAAAAAGAATGCACTTAGATCGTTGGACTCCGGAAACTGCATCTACGGCTAAGTATCCTGCATTACACTATGGTACGCACGATAATAATAAAAATGGGCAGAGTAGCTTATTCTTATATGATGCCAAATATCTTCGTCTGAAAAATATAGAGGTTGGGTATAATATTCCTCAAAAAATACTTAAGAAATATAGTTTGCAGCAGGTGCGTATATATGCTCAAGCTCTTAATCTGATTACATGGGATGGATTGGATGATGTAGATATAGATCCGGAAACAAAATCGGGAGATGGAGCCTCTTGGTATCCTATCCAGAAAGTATTCAACTTTGGTATAGATATAACATTCTAAAAAAGTAAGAAGAAAATGAAAAAAAGAAATTTATTATATACAATCGGATTATCTGTTGCGATGTTGATTTCCTCATCTTGTAATGATTATCTGGATAGGGATGACAATGATCAGATAACTGAAAAAGAAGCTTTTTCTCGTTACGAAAAAGTAAATGAAATGGTTACTGATGTATATGCTGCTGCTAAAAAAGCCAATAGACCATTAGTATTTTTCGAACATTTTAGTTCCTCTGCAATCACAGATGAATGCGAAGGTACAAATGTTGAGGGAAATATTACAAATAACTTTAATAATGGAGCATGGAATCCCAATTCACTTCCCGGAAGTTCGGGACAATATTGGTGGAATCTGTATGAGGGTATTCGTAAAACAAATTTGATTATTGAAAATGTTGTAAAATACAATACGCCTGATAATCCGCTTCAGGACGGAGAATTAAGCTTTCGTATAGGAGAAGTGTATTTTATGCGTGCTTATTTCCATTTACTATTATTTCGTATGTATGGAGAAGCTCCATACATTAACTGGAAAATAGAAGCAAACGAGTCTATGAATTTTAAAAAGGAGTCTGTTCATGCTATGGTCGAGAAAATGGTTGCAGATGCAGAAGAAGCATACAGAAGAGTTCCCGCTAAATATGTAAAAACCTCTCCTAACTTTGGCCGCATTGATAAGGGAGCGTGTCTTGGCCTTATTTCTATTGCCCGCTGGATGGCAGCAACACCTCTTTGGAATGGGGCAAAGACAGCAGGTTATCCTCAGACCCGTGTCTTCGAAAGCGAATATGGATATGATAAAAAACGTTGGGAAGCAGCTCGTGACGCAGCTAAGGCTGTTCTCGACTATGAGGTAGGCGGCTACAAACGTTATGCTCTATATACTAAATATACGAGTGCTGATTTTGATGATCCTAATGGAGGAAATCTGAATGACAGTCGTGTATATAAAAGACTGTGGGATATGTTTTTTGATATGGATGCATTTGCAGGAGAGTGTGTTTTCTTCATCACTAAAGACAAAGATCAGGCTTGGCAAGGAGATGTTTATCCTCCTAGCAGAGGCGGTAGCTCTCGTCAACAACCTGTTCAGGAACAAGTTGATGAGTACGAATATATTGTAGGTAATTATGGTTATCCTATTTATTCTTCCGAAGCCCGTAAAGCAGGATACGACGATGCTAATCCGTACGAAAGAGGAACTCGTGACCCACGTTTCTATCGTGATATAATCTATCATGGAGCCCCATATCGAGATAATAGTAATAATGCAAAAACAATGAATACTGCAAGTGGTTCTGATGCTATTGGGGCGTCTAATGCTACAACTACGGGGTATTATCTACGCAAATTGCAAAAGGAATCATGGAATAATAATAGTAGTTTTAGTGTTAATGCTCCTGCAATATGGAGGCTCCCTGAGTTTATTTATATTTATGCTGAAGCCGTGAACGAATTGGGTGAAGCGGATAAAATAGCCGAAGCTTACAACTTAGTAAATTCTGTGAGGGAGAGATCGTTTATGAAACCGATGCCACCTGAGGTTAAAACGGACAAAGCTCTTATGTTTCAATACATCCAACGTGAACGTAGAGTTGAATTCTTCTATGAAAATAAACGTCCTTGGAGCTGTCGTCTATATTTGGAGCCTAATAGCAGAGACGAACTTTCAAAAGAAAGCCAGTGGAAAGCATCGGGTACAGATAATTCTACCCGAACCAAGAACTATTGGGCTTCTAATTATGGATCTTTACCTAAATGTCAAAGGATGATAAACGGTATGCGTCCTGTAAAGAAAGCAAATGGAAAGATCGTAATAAGTGGGGAGAATTATGCAATGGAACGTTTCTGTGTCGAAGAAAGAGTATTCCAAAGCCAACACTATCTGTTTCCTATAATGCAGAGCGAATTGCAGCGTACGCCATCTCTTATACAAAATCCAGGATGGTAATAAGTCTTATATTAAGAAAAACAACATGAATAATATGAATAATTATTTTAAATATATAGCTACTCTTCTTTCGTTGTTGATATTGCTATCTTATTCCAGTTGCGATAATGATGATGATAACTCTACTTCTGTAGATTTGTATGAAATTGTAGTGGATAAACCTGTAGTGCGTATTGGAGCTAATGAGGAAGCGACTGTAAAAATTGTATTCGGAAATGGAGGATATTCTGTGAAAAGCTTTGACTCGTCTATTGCTACAGCATCTATTTCAGGAGATGTAATCACTATAAAAAGCCTTAATAAACTGGGTGCAACCACAGTTCAGATTCAGGACAAAGAAGGAGTCGTTGGTGATATCACTGTTGCAGTAGGAGTTTTTGACTTAGAAGTAAATCATAAAGATATTTCTATGGAGCGAGGAAATAGCATATCATTAATTGTTAGTTCCGGAAATTTTTCAAGTAATGACGAACTCTCTATTTCTATTGCAGACCCTTCTATTATAAGTCTTGATAATACAGACCCTTATCGCCCTTACTATACTCTTAAAGGAGTAAGTATAGGCTCTACAACAGTTACTTTCACAGACCGATTGGGTAAAGAGGCTGTTGTAAATATTGAAATCACCCCTGTTGGTATCGAGACCGATCTTGTTGGCAAAGAAGCTGTAGTCGGAGTTAACAATAAGCTTGTCGTGAAAGTCTTGAAAGGTAATCTGAACTATGTGGCTACGCCTGAAGATGATGCTAAAGTAGCGGTAAGCGTGAAAGATAGTCTTGTGTATATTGTTGGTAAAGCAGAAGGTTCAACTCCTGTATTGCTTGAAGATGGAGAAGGGCAGCAATATAGTTTCACAGTAAATGTATCTAAGGTAAAACAGGTTGCTAATATGGGTTCATCTAATTATTTTAGCGTTCCATTCTATTTGAAGGGAGTTGCCGATCCGTCATTGAAGAGTGTTAATAATATTACTTATGAAGCTCGTTTCAGGATAGATCAGCATAATGGAGATGATAATGGTAATGCACGTATTAATACTATTATGGGTATTGAACAAATATTCCTGATGCGTGTAGATGTGCATAAAGGAGATACCGGCGATAGATTCCTGCAACTTGCAGCAGATAAGAAGGGAAGCGTTCGATTTGAGGGCTCTACAAAGATAGAAACAGGAATATGGTATAATGTAGCTGTGGTTCTTGATGGTTCTAAAACAGGAACTGACCGCCTTAAATTATATGTAAACGGTGTAGAAGAAACTCTACAATTATCGGCAGGTACTCCGGCAGATCTTAAAGAGATAGATCTTACTTCCAATTTCTTTATTGCTCAATCGGATGGTAAACGAAGACTTAATGGTGCAATAAGCTATGCTCGTATTTGGACTAAAGCTTTAAGTGGATCTGATATTTCTAAATATAATGGTATATTTGTTGACCCTTCTACTTTAGGTTTAACTGCTTATTGGGCTTTTAGCAATCCGGGAGCGGATGTACAGAAATTTGTGTCTTTAACGAATAACGATTTTGAAGCTATAGCGGCTAATAAAATAACGACGTGGACTGTTGACCCTATTTTAGAATAAGATTGTATAAAAATGATATATAGAAAGAGAGGGCCTAAAAAGAAATACGACCTTCTCTTTCTTTTCTGAAAAAGTTGCATAAATAGTCATTGGTATTAATAGTAACTATAAAAGATAAAAAATTGATGAAGTACGTTAGATTAATTGTAATTAGTGTTTTATTATTCTGTTCAGGAATGGTCTTTGGACAGAAAAAAACGTCGGAAGTAAATCGTTTGCCTGATTGGGCTTTTGGCGGATTCGTTCGTCCCGAGGGAGTAAATCCGGTAATTAAGCCAAATACAGCGACTAAGTTTTACTGTCCTATGCAGAAGGGTTCTGTGGGATGGGAAGAAAGTGATACATTCAATCCTGCTGCTGTAGTAAAGGATGGGAAGATCTTTGTATTATATAGAGCAGAGGATAACTCTGCTACCGGAGTTGGAAAACGCACTTCTCGTATAGGTCTTGCTGAGAGTTCCGATGGTATAACAATGAAGTTGAGAGACAAGCCTGTGTTATATCCGGCCGAAGATAATGCAAAAGACCTTGAGTGGCGTGGAGGTTGTGAGGATCCCCGTGTTGCGGTTACTGAAGAAGGTTTATATGTAATGTTTTATACAGGTTGGAATAGGAGTGTTCCTCGTTTATGTGTAGCTACATCCCGTGACCTAATAACATGGGAGAAACATGGCTTAGCTTTTGGAAAAGCATATGATGGACGGTTTGAGAATTTGGAAAGTAAATCAGCCTCTATTGTAACAAAGCTGGTTGATGGAAAGCAAGTTATAGCAAAGGTTAATGGCAAATATCTTATGTATTGGGGCGAAAGAATGATTAATGCTGCGACTTCAGAAGATCTGATTAACTGGGAGCCTCAATTAAATGAGAAAAATGAATTGAAAGGATTGATTTACCCTCGTTACAAATATTTCGATAGTGCCTTAACTGAGTGTGGACCTCCTGCCATAATTACAGATAAAGGTATCTTATTATTGTATAATGGTAAGAATCGAACAGATGATAGAAGAGATGAACGTTTCAATGCCGGAACATATAGTGCAGGGCAGGTTCTGTTTGATCTGAATAATCCATATAAAGTAATCGGAAGGCTCGACGTGCCATTCTTTAGACCTATGGATGATTTCGAAAAAAGTGGACAGTATGTGGATGGTACTGTTTTTATTGAAGGGTTAGCATTTTATAAGAAGAAGTGGTATTTATATTATGGTTGTGCCGACTCTATGGTTGGTGTGGCTGTTTACGATCCTTCTAAAAAGAAACCTGGAGATCCGATAGAATAATAAAAAACTAAATGTCTGTCATATAATATGGAAAATAGAATTAGTATACTTCCATATTATATGACAGCTTTATTTTAATGATGCCCCTGTTTATATAGTTCTTTTTCCAATGACTTATATCTGAGATAAGAGCTTATAATGAGAGTGAATATAATAATAAATACAATTATAGTCCATATCCATACTTTGTCAAACTCTATGCTTCCTGCATAGCTGTGCATACCTCCAAGAAAATAATTGACTCCAAAGTATGTCATCAATACCGATAAAAATGCTAGAAGACCAAAAATATGGAATGATAAAGGATGAGAGAGACATTTTATATTCTTTTGATGTAAAATAAGACTATAGAGAAGGAATGTAATTAATGCCCAAACTTCTTTTGGATCCCATCCCCAATACCTGCCCCACGATATATTAGCCCACACAGCTCCTATAAATATTCCGCCGCCCAAAAAGAATAATGATGGATAAAGGCAGATCTCACTGTAAATTTTATTACGTTCCAACTGTTGAAATAGCTTAGATGTATCCTTCTTCCTTACAATCAATACTGATATAATTGAGATTAGACTATTTAGGGCTACAAATGCCAGAAGAGTATATGCCAGCATAATAATAGAAACATGTATGCTCAGTAAGGGAGATGAAAGGACTGGGACTAAAGGCGTTATTTTAGGATTCATCATTCCTAGATGAGCTACCAACAGACAGCAGCCGGATATGAGAAAGCCGAATGTTACAACAATTTTTATCTTTGAAGAAAATATCAAAGCTATTCCCATAGCACACCATGCAACTAGCATCATCGTCTCGAATCCATTACTGAAAGGAAGTCTGCCTCCAATATATGTACGTAATCCGAGAGAGAACGTATGTACTAAAAAGCTGAAAAGAAGAGAGAAATAAAATATTTTGTGCAATACCTTCAACTTAGACTCAGGCAATATGAATACGGTCAGTAATGAAAGACAGCCCAAAGTCAGATTTAGCATAAAAAGGATAGATGTGAAATCTACTTTCAGATAGAATATCTCAGCATCTTTGTGCATTTGCGATGGTAGAAATTCTCCTCCATTTTTTTGTTGAAAAGTTGATATTTCCTTTATAACATTATTGGCTGCATTATTGTCGTTAGCCGATATTGCCTTGTAGTAGTCAAATAGCGAATTGCGGATGATTTGGATACCGGCCTGCTCTTCGGGTGTTCGTAAATTTTGAGTAGGATAGAACCATTCCAGTCTGTTTTTCACAAGCTGAGGATACAATTGAAGTAAACCTCCACTGTGTAACATATTTATAAGTTGAATTTTCTCGTTGAGCTTTTCTACCTCTTTCTGTACCTCTGTCTTTTTTGCCCCTGTAATAATATCGTTATTCAAATAGTCGGCTAGCTTATAGTTATGTTCTTTGTCGAAGAAATCTTGTAAGGCGGCTTTCTCTGTTTCTGCATTCAATAATTTCTTTAATTCGGGACTATGCACTTCGAACAAGGCTACCTGTTCCCATTTTTGAGGAAAGAAGAGGAAAGCCATTAAGAACTGATTAGAGTTGAGATAGCCAAATCTTGATTTTCCTGTTAGTTTTAAGGTGAAATCATGAGCAAATGTGGCAACAGGGGTTATACGTCCGTCGTATAGCATCCAGAGTTCACTAAATCTGTCGGCTTGTTCTCTTTCTACCGTAAGGCTATCAGGAGTAATGGTTTGTGCGCTTGAAGACAAAGGTGCGATGAATAAAAAGATTATCCCGATTTTCTTTAATAATGGATTGGATAATAACTTTCTAAAGGCATTATCTCGCGAAAAAAGAAGCCATAGCATAGCCACTGCAAACAAGGTATATCCCGAGTAAGTGAGACTGATGCCCCATATGTCTTTATTGACACTGAGTATGCTGGTTTGCAGGTCGTCTTCGAAAGAGGTCTGATAGAAACGATAGCCATCGTGACTAAATATATTATTCATGGAGACTATACCTGCAACGGACCCTTGTGTATCATTGTCTTTTATTGAAATTTGAGAAATATAGTCGGCAGGAGAGCTTGTACCGGGATAGTAAGATATGTAGAAAGTATCTAGTTTTACACTGAAATCTAACAGTATAGAGTCATTATCTGTTTTTATAAGTGTATTTTCTATGCCTTTGTTTAAGATTATATATCCTTGTTTAGCCGTTAGTTTAGTGCATAGCGCTCCTGCCAATATTACAATGAATGAAATATGCAGTAATAGCAAGGGGCGATTTTTGTACAGTTTTCCTTTTATAATACCAAGAAGGCTTACTGCAACCAGTAAGCCCCACAGTGCCGCAAACCACCAAGATCCATATATCTGAGAATAAACATAATCGCTTCCATTTGCTTTTTCTATAAAAGTAGCAATGGCGAGAATTATTATTATCGTAATAGTTGATATGAAAGGAAGTTTGGCAAGAGACATAGTCCGATTTTCTTATTTAATAAAATTAATTCTAGTTTAGAAACACTCGAATCCGTTGTCTCCTATTTCTTTTATGGCAATACATTCTATCTCGATCAACCATCCCGGACGGCATACCGGAGCCCATACGATAACTTTGGGTGTAGAAGAATAATGTTTATTCATATAAGAAGATACAAATTCATAGTCAGCAGTATCGCGCAGATAGACTATCATTTGGGCAATATCATTCATTTGAGCATTCCCTTCAGCTAAAAGGACTTCTATGTTTTCGAGTGTACGTTCTATCTGCTTTTCAATTTTTGTAGGATATACAATCGCACCCTTGTTGTCTATACTGGCAGTACCCGAAACGTATATGTGTCGGCGGTCTCCATAGTCGACTGCTGTTGCTCGTTCGAAGGTAACCCCATACTCATAAGTGGGATTTAGATGAGTAAGTCCTTGTAGATATTTTATCTGTTCTTTCTCTATTCCTTCAATGGCATAAGCATCCATAAGAACCAAAGAGTTGGGGTCGAGATGTTTTCCCTCTATTCCTGTGCTGGCAATATAGTGAGTGTCAGAGGTTAAATCTTCACGTTCAAAGTATGCAGATCTTGCCTCTACCATTTTTCTATAATGTATATCTACTCCTTGTACATATATCCAAGTACGTATGCAGTTATCTTTCAGCTTACAATTATATTTCTTCAACGTTTCGGTATATGTCTCGAATATATAGTCGGTTTCGGCATATTCATTCAGCATAGGCTTTTGTAATTGTGTACTGTATAAATGTTTGTAAGCAGGTCTCTCAAGAATGCAGTTGCCTAAACTGTCTGTTTTAACTTTACTGTCACTAACCCAATACGTCCATACCGAAACTTTAGATCCGTTGAGAGGAGGTTGTTGCACGATTGATGTAGCCGAATCTAGTGGTGCTTTTTTTAAGAAATCAGCCTGATTAACGGCATCGCTGACAAAATAACGTTTTATTACAAGAGAGGCGTTTCCTAAACTTTCTTGTAACTTGTTGATAGATTCTTCAATATTATTAAATTGCTTTTCTGCACTTAGGTTATTGTTATTTACCTCTATCATCGCATGATATTCGGTAATACCGGCTTGGGACAAAAATGTAGCTATTGTAACTTTTACCGCCAAGTTATCCCAATTTATTACTTTATATTCCACAGTCTTTTTTATTATATTTAATTTCTTTTCAAAAGAAAATTTTAACTAAAACCTGACAAACTTGTACAGCTTTTCATCCTATTTTTCACTTATTCTCTGACTTTATTCGCTAATTATCAAATATTCTAATTGCCTTTATATAGATAAAGTTCAGCGGGTACGATATCTTTCTGTGTTTTGTCATTCACTTGGTTCTTACTCTTTTTTAGCTCCTTCTCGTACCCATTCTTCGACAAGAGTTATATCTTCATCTTTCAAAGAAGAGAGTCCTGAGTGTACAGCAATCAGTTCCTGTCCATGAAGAACATCCATCAGGTAACTGTTCAGAGTACTGTATGGTGATATTCTCATTTTTGCGGCATTGTGAGAAGATGCTACATTTACAATGTTATCATAGCTTTTTCCTTCGGTAAGATACATTCCCGATGCAGCTGACGCTCCTCCTCCATGGCAGGCAATACACTGATTGAAAACTTGCTTCTGTACACGGCTATAGATTAAAAGATTAATATCCTGAGATGGCAGGATTATATCTTCTGTCGGAGTTTCTTCAAAATCCTTATTGTAAAAGGCTATGATTTTCTTGTTATTTGTTTTTTCGGTGAGCCATATTCCAATACCTTTTGTTCCTTCGGGTAGAGTTGGAAATGAAACATTAATGATGCCATCATTTCCCGGCTTAGCAATCTCTTTGTATGAGAGAGGCTCATTATCAGTTTCATTTCTGTATGTTACAAAGAGTACTTTGTAGTTTTCTGGAAAAGCATTTATTCCTTTAAATGTAAAACTACCGGAAACACTTACATATACTTTTTCATATTCTTCTTCTTTCGGATAAATGTCGCCACTATCACAGGATTGTAGAAGAGTAACTATAATCAGAAAAATAGTGCAAAATCCGATATTCGTTTTTTTCTTCATAATGTTTCTTTATTAGAAAGAGAACTGGAGCATTACTTGTGCAAAGTGTTGAGCCAAACCAAGGTCATCGTTGTCTCGTTCCATTTGGTTTTCATGTCCCCATTTGCCCAGATACTGATACATAGCTTGCAACTTGAGGTTATATCCTGCAATGAAATAATTGAATCCTACAGATGGAGCATTTAGTATTCCATCTGTTTTAGAAGAGTTGCGGTCGAAAAAGTCGTAACGCGCAGCAAGCTGCATTTTGTCTGTTACAAAATAACCTCCTTGTATATATCCTCCCCAAAAGTTGTAAGCAGGAGCTATTTGTTGTTTCTTTACAAATTTCATATTTAACCAATAGGCTTCGGCAGTAAAATACAGACGGTTGTAGAGATATGAGAACTCTCCTCCTACACGAAGATCGTTACTTGCCTGCCAGTTGGCTTCTACATTGTATGAGGTAGATACAGCTACCATAAATTTGTTGTTGTTGAGGTCATCGGGACTTCCCTGATGGGTTGGCATTACTCCTTTAGGCATGTACGCAAAACGCCCGGCATATAGGAGTGAAGGAATGCCCAGATCGTCACTCATTGTTTTCTTTGCTCCGTTTACGTTTATGCCTGTTCCATTGAATATGCCGACTCTGTATTCCCATTTGTTTCTCAATAGCCCGTGCACTTGTACTCCGAGGTCGAATCCTGTTGCTATGTTTGGATTTACGGAATTGATAGAGTAAGGGATATTTACAGGAGTGGTTAAAGAGAGAGGCAGGGTGGGGAATAAGGTTTCGCCCAAAGTTACCAGATATGCCTGATTGTATGGTGTCTTAAATTTACCAACACGGAAGCGAAGCTCATCTTTCAGATTCAGGTCTACCCATGCTTGTTGGAGAAGAGCATCTCCTGATTGAGCAGCATTGAGTGTCATGTTGAATGTAACTTTATCGAAGGCTTTTCCTGCAAAGCCAATTAATGCGTTTCCTACTTCAAATCCGCTGTTGGCTACATTGTCCTGATCAGCAAGTTCGAGCCCTTCATCATCGTAATAGTTATACTTTGCAGATGCTTGCACTAATACAAAGGGCTTGAATGTAAAATCACCGGCCTTGCTCTCAAAACTAAATCCTTTCTTTCCCGCGAGAGGGATAACATCACTTTCTATATATTTGTCATGATTTTTGACTTCTTCTGTTTTCTCCTGTGCTGCTAAGCTGAGGGTAAACAGCAAACATGGAATTAATATTGCTCTGAATTTCATATGTATATTTTCTACTGATTTATAATGATTTTAAGAAGACAATTAAAGCATCACGATCCTCTTTCGACATACGGCTGAATAATTCACGTGAGACTGCGCCTTCTCCATCGTGCCACATAATGGCTTCTGTAAAGTTTCGGGCACGTCCGTCGTGTAAGAAAAACGTGTGTCCGTTTACAGTTTCTTGCAAACCAATGCCCCAAAGAGGAGTCGTTCTCCATTCGTAGCTTCTGGCTACACCGATGGTAGCATGGTTGTCAAGACCCTTGCCCATATCATGCAAAAGAAAATCGCTATATGGATGAATTGTCTGACTAGAGAGCCAGGGTAGTCGCGTACCGTTTAGCAGTACGGGAGCATCTTGCCGTGTGTGCAGAGTGGGGGTATGGCATAAGTGACATTTTGCTTTATAGAAATTTGCTTCTCCTTTTAGCACCGTTTCATTATTTACATTTCGCCGTGCAGGTACACCGAGTGTACTCATATAGAGATCTACGTCTTCCATATCTTTGGTAGATATCTGAATACCGTAATGACTATAACCGATCATTTGAGATTGTCCTTCTGCTATCTCTAGCGGATAACGGTCGTTGGTTACGCCTAAATCGGAAGAAAAACCGAGTTCTACGGTTAGGTCTGCATGATGTGCTTTATTTCCTCCAACTCCGACGTACGATTTGTTACGTTCGGTGATAACGCTTAAACGCCCTGAGATTCCATATTCGGGATAATTGCTTTGTGCGGCAAGTCTCCGTAATTCGTCGGTGTCGAGAGCCATTATCTGTCCCATACCAACATGGCGTAGGGGAATATGAACATCTATAATCAGATCCTCGGGGGCTATGCTATCAGCATACCATTCCGAAATAGAATAGTGAGGAGTTACCAGCGAATATTTTTCTCCGTCGGGGAATGAATATTCTTTTTCCTCGTACTGTACTTTCAATTTTCCTTCGGCCTTTACTCCAAATATTGATTGATCGTGTAATACTCGTCCATATTGCCTGAAGAATTTTCCATTTTTTCTGGTTATATATACCAGTGCAGAAGAAAATCCGGAAGACCCGGAACCTCCTTCCGAATGTAATGTCGGATAGGTGCGTCCTGCATTTTTATGACAACTACCACATGAAAAACCGGCATAGAGAGGCCCTAAGCCTCCTTGTAGAGGGTCGTTCTGGTCGCTGGTGCGAGGGTCATCGTACAGCTTATCTCCATTGTTGAACCTGTCGAGCAAAGTGCCTGTAACCCAATCTGATGGGGTGTCGTAGGCTCTTATACTTGTCATGAATACAGTAGATCTGCCTGCGGATAATTCTCGAGGATCGGCAACAGTTCCGTTTGGTTTCAATATAATATCGTCATCTGTTGTTCCGCACGCACTAAATGCCATAATGAAAATTGTCATTATGGCATTTAATAGCAGGTATCTGTTTGAAAAGTAAGAATTTATCATGTCTGTTTACTTCTCTAGTTGTATCATTCTCTGTTAAATGAATATTTTTTGTTTTTAGTTGAAATAGTGTATCTATCTTAAATTCTTAATTTTTTGTAGTGTGGTTTCCAAATCGGCACATGCGTTCATTGCTGCATTTACTTTTGCTCCTTGCAGATTGTTACGGAAAGGACGATCCATACTTATTATAGAATTATAAGCTTTATCTATAGCTGTAGTGACTTCGGCATCGAGAGATGAGTTTTTACTTTTTACAAAAGCTGATATACTGTTTGCACTTGCATTGGTAGATGTTTTTCCTTTTCCTCCGAAGTATGAGTTGCGAATACTAACGATATTGTTAGAATAGTCATCTATTGAGTTCCAGCTATACCAAGATTCTACTTCCAATATTGCCTGATCTATTTTTCCAGCCTTGGCCAATCCATTAGGACCACCTATTTTTTGAGATCCGACTTCACTGGTTATATCTATACAGCCGTCAATAATCTGATCTATGGCATCGTCTTGTGAAGGGAATGTGCTACCAGCTTCTCCTGCTTTGCGGAAGTTAGATGCAAATCGGTATGTATCAGGGTTGAACTCAAGTTCTTCAATCACTTCCAGATCACGACCTGTGATTCCATCAGAACCGTTCCATGCAGCCCATAGCTTGATGCAGTCGTTTCTCAAGTATTCGGTTGCAACTTGCAGATATATTCGTTGGCGGCTGTTGATAGTAGAGTAATCTTTCGGACTGTTTACTCCGTTTTCGTCAGCTACCTGATTTTCTCCCGAGAATATAAGATATTCTATTGTATGAAATCCATGTACATTAGAGGATGCAATAGTAGTATTTGTTATTGTCATGTTCGAATTTAATATCTCATCTATTTGCCCTTTATCTAATGGCCATGAGTCGAGAGATGGGTCGAGGCTTAATTGTTCTGCCGGTCCGAAAAGAAAGCCTTCACTTTGCTCCCAAGGTATGCGGGCAGCCCTCCATGCAGCACATACTGTAACAAGGTTTGGCTGAGATGGAGTCTCATTAAATTTTTCAACAGCATCATACAGATTCCAGCATTTTTCTTTCATATCCTTATATGTAGATAGAACAACATCATCTACATAAGTATTTATTGAAGAGGTAAAGTTGTACCCATATCCACTTTCTACTTCTTTATTATCACTACTTTCGTCACAAGAGGAGAAGGTTATGGCAAAGACGGTAGAAATAGCGATAAACAAACAATAGCTTAATTTTTTCATTATTATATTAATTAGTGTTTAGTAAATAAATATTATTTTTTTGAAAACCATCCTGTGTATACTAATGCAAGGCCAAATGTGTTTTCATCGTTAAATTTGCCTCTGTTTAGTTTTCGAATGGAATAATCTGCTTTTAGAACCATATTCGGCATCATATAATAATTTAATCCGAATGTGTATACATCTCTCTTATTTATTGGCATTTCGGCCATTCCTGATTCTACCTTTTCTGCACTGTTATAGTATTCGTAGCGAGCAAAAGGCATAAGTTTTTCTTTAGTATTGAAGAACTTCATAATGTTGTATCCAGCTTCTATGGAATATGTTACTGCATTTTTTGCTACAGGAGTTCGAGGAAAAGTTGTCGCTTTAGAAATTCCTTTGTTTATTTCAGACAGGGCTCTTGATGCACCAAGATTACCGTATACGGCATTGGCTCGTATAGCCATATCTTTTGTGAGATATTGAGCATCGAATGTTGCGATGGTTACAGGTGCTTTTATTCCTGTCATTTTTTCGGGCTTACTGGCATTCTTTGCTGTATTATTAAAATAGCCTGAAGCTCCTAAGCGTAAATGTTTTATTCCAGCATACTCTATTCTTCCCGCAAACGCCGGACTTGTCATTACCGATGTTTCGAACATTCCCTGCTTTCCTCCTTGTATCCAGTTGATAGACGAAAATCCATTGGGATCTAATCCATTAACCATCATTACTTCATATCTGAAACTAGATACATAACCTAGTATAGCGATTCCTGTTTCGTGCCATGTACAAGGAAGAATCGTCATTTCTCCTTCGGGACGTGCAGTAGTGAAAAAATAGATAGGCTCATGATGCGAATTTGTGATACCAACAGGTACTATCATATGCCCGGCTCTAATATTGAATGCATCGCTGAATCGTTTGGTAATATGGAATTGTTCCAATTCTATTTCACCACCCTTTTCGACTTCCATCTCGTACTCACCACCTTCTTCATATTCCAGTTCCATTGCAGATCCGGCGCCCCCATATTCTATTTCTAATTCGGTGCTGAGTATAATGTCGCTACGAAATTTGTAATCGAAAGCAAATACTGCACGAGGTATCGAAATATATGAACGGGTCTGTTTTGGTGCTCCTGCCGGATCTTTATAGCGATCGGCTCCATAATTCATACTTTGAAATAAAATTTCCCCATAGCCTCCAATGCGATATTTGTTAAAATTCCACTCTGTTGGAGCCTTGGAAATGGAATCTGTCATATTGTTCGTGTTTTGAGAGGTTATGTCTCCATTCGCAATCAGGTATATGAGCAGTAAAAGAAAAAGATTTTTTTTCATTATAAATTTCGTCTATGAGTTATCGACGACAAATGTATAGATGTTAAAAATATTGAACAATCCCTATTATTTGCTATTTTATTTAAATCTTATACCCACATCTAGGTATTTTGATTTTAGAGAGAGTTAGTGTATTATTTGTTGGCCTTACTGATTGTCTTATTGGTTTATCTGATTGATATATATTATTTTATATAGCTTATGTTCTGTCTATGAAAATATAAAGAGTAACATAGGTCTAAATTTTCGTTACTCAATAAAAAATTGGGTGGTAACAGTCTTTTTACATTCTGTATTTAAGGCATAATGTTTACAGAAATGATAAGAAGCAGAATATCCTGTATTTCGCATTACTATAGTTAATAGTAAATCTCATGATCATATTTCTTTATTTTATTACAAAAATTAATATTTTTGTAATTCCTAGAATAGAAAGTAGTCCAAATATCAATGTCTCACGAAAAACCTTTTAGATAAAATATGAAGGATGACATATCTTTCATAAAAATGATAAACGAAAAGAGAATTGACGCTTATAATACTCTTTATTATAAATATTACAATTCTTTGGTTTTATACACAAAAACATTCGTTGAACGGCAAGATATCGCAGAAGATATTGTACAGGATATTATTGTGTATATATGGGAAAAGGATATGATTTTTTCGGACGAGTATTCATTTCGTGTATATCTTTACAATTCGCTAAAAAATAGAGCAATAAACTATTTGAATCATCAGAATGTAGAGAATAAGTATATTGACTATTTGCAGAGTCAGCAGGCTGAACCCGAATTGCTGGATGAGGAAGCATTCATGGAAGAGGCTTACAGACAATTATTTGCTGTGATAGATGAACTACCAAAGCGTCAGCGAGAAATATTTTTGTTACATATAGCTGGTAAAAAGAATGAAGAAATTGCCCTTGAATTAAACATCGCAGTAGATACAGTTAAAACACATAAAAAGAGAGCTTTGGTATATATACGAAAGAACCTTCTTCCCTTTGTTTTCTTCTCTTTACTTATTGACTCCGTATTTTAAAAATAAGTTAATTGTAATACTATTTATTTTTTATTGTCTTTTTTGTACCCCTTTTTGTCAGCTTCCTTGTATTATATGTATGAAAATGAAATATTATGGATGGTAGACAAGAGGGAGTAAACCTAATTATCTGCAAATTATTAGGTAAAATAACATCTGAACAAGAAGCGGAACTAAATAACTGGATTAATGAATCTGCTGAAAATAAAAGAATTTACGAAAAGCTAATTTCTGCTGATGCGTTGTTGGAAAAGAAAGAATTGTATGATAGTATCGATACTGATATTGCTTATAATTCTTTTTTGAAACGGATAGGACGCAGATCTACATTTAGGAGGTATTTCTTGCAATATTCTAAATATGCGGCTATTGCTATTGTTTTAATAATGGTTGCTGTAGGTACTTATTTTGTAATGAAACCTGCGGATAATCCGGTGGATATGTATTCTGAACTGAATAAAATTTCGAACAGAGGAAGTCAGGCTACCCTGATATTAGCAGACGGAGAAGAAATTGCACTAGTATATACTGATGGTTCTGAGAAAATTATTCTTGAAGATTCTTCAGCAATAAAAAATGAGAACAATAGTATAGATTATTCTGAAACTACTTCTCCTAAATCCAATACATATAATACCTTAATTACTTCACCCGGTAAAGAGTATTCGGTAACCTTATCGGACGGAACAACAGTACATCTAAACTCTGCAAGTACTTTGAAATTTCCAGTCAATTTTCAAGGGGATATTCGTGAAGTAGTACTCGAAGGAGAAGGCTATTTCACAATTGCGAAAGATACTAAACGACCTTTTATTGTACATACCAAAGGAATTGCAATTCGTCAGTATGGAACAGTATTTAATGTAAATACTCATTCTCAGTCCAAGATTGAAATAGTATTGGTCGAAGGAAGCATTGGTGTAACTCCTCCAAATTCGGCTCAAGTGATGATTAAGCCTTATCAGCTAGCAGAATATAACGAACAGGAAGAAGCCCTGTCGGTAAGAAATGTAGATATAGATCCATATATTTCATGGCATAGGGGTGAGTTGATTTTTGAGAATAAAAGTATGAAAGATATTATGAATACTCTCTCGTTATGGTATGGGGTGGATATCGTAATAGATAATAAAGATGTTGAGAAGTTGCATTTTACAGGAAAGATGAATCGCTATGATAAAATTGATAACATCCTCAGAGCTGTAGAGCAGACCGCAGATATAAAATTCAGTGTTAGAGATAATATAGTACATGTAAACAAATCGTTAAAGTAATAACAAGGTATGAAAAGAAGATTAACCCACTCTTTAATTGCATTGCTGTTCATTTGTCTGATTCTTCCCGCAACAGACTTACTGGCACAGGGCATAAATGAAAAAAGAGTAACTCTCGACTTGAAGGCTGTTAAGGTTAAGCGCCTTTTTGATGAGATAAGTAAGCAGACTAAACTCAATTTTGTATATAATACAGAACAAAGTAATCTGCTGAAACCTATTACTATCAAGGTTGAGAATTCATCGGTAGCGGATGTCTTGCAAAAAGTGTTTGCTAATACAGGCTTTACTTACAATATTGAAGGTAATATTATTACCATTCGTCGTAGTTACACCCCGTCTGTATCTCAAGAGCAGCAGGGAAGACAAGAAAAGACTACTACACTCAAGGGTACTGTATTTGATTCTAATAAAGAAGTTATTCCGGGTGTAAGTATTTGGCTGGTGGGTACCAAGGTGGGTACACATAGCGAACCTGATGGTACTTATACTTTGGAGATACCAGCGATGGATAATCCTACAATTCAATTTTCTATTATAGGAATGGAGACTCAGGTAATAAAATATAAAGGAGAGGAAAAATTATCTGTCACTTTGCGGGAAAATCCTACAATGCTTAATGAAGTAGGGGTTGTATCTACAGGTATGTTTCTTCGCAAGTCTGAAAGTTTTACCGGAGCTGTAACTACCTATACTAAAAACCAGTTGAAAAGTGTAGGCAATCAGAATATATTAGTGAGTTTAGCCGCATTAGACCCCTCTTTCTCTATTGCAGAGAATCTTACCTTTGGTAGTGATCCGAACAAGTTACCTGATATCCAGCTGAGAGGACAAAACAGCATAAATATAAAAGGTGATTATTCTACTTCCCCAAATCAGCCATTGTTTATTCTCAACGGTTTTGAAACCACAATAGAGAAATTATATGACATGGATATGAATCTGGTATCTAGCATAACTTTATTGAAAGATGCTGCTGCAAAAGCCATTTATGGATCGAAGGCCGCAAATGGAGTTGTTGTTATTGAAACACAGTTACCTAACGAAGGACGACTTAGGGTTTCATACACAGGAGGACTGGATATTACATTAGCCGACCTGACAAGTTATGATCTGGCTAGCCCCAGCGAGAAGCTACAGGCTGAACTTTTGGCCGGAAAATATACTTCTACCAATGCACAAGAGCAAGCTGCATTGACAAAACGATATAATGAATTGCAGAAAGAAATAGCACGGGGAGTAGATACCTATTGGATGTCTAAGCCATTACGTACTGGTATAGGAACAAAACATTCCCTATACTTAGACGGGGGAGACTCATCGATGCGTTATGCTGCAAACTTGGCATATAATAATGTTGCGGGAGTAATGAAAGGTTCTGACAGAACGACTATAAGTGGAGATATAAGTCTCAATTATCGTTATAAGTCTCTCTCATTTCGGAACAATCTTTCTATCGACAATAATAAAGCAAAGAACTCTCCTTATGGAGATTTTGCTGATTATTCAAAAATGAATCCTTATTGGAGAATATATGATGATAATGGTTCGCTTATAAAACAATACAATAACTCGTGGGCTTTTAATCCATTATATGATGCAGGTCTAAATAGGAAAGACGAAAGTAGATATACTACAATTACCGAAAACTTTTATGGAGAATGGCAAGCGCTTAGTAACCTGAGAGTGACAGCGCGTTTCGGATACAAGAAACAGGATAATAATGCACAAGTATTTGTACCTGCTTCCGATACTCGGTATGCTACTATTTCATCATCGAGTAGCGAATACCTTGACAGAGGGGAGTATAATGAAACAAATGGTAAGACAGAACAAGTGAGTCTCGATCTGGGTGTTGCATATTCCTTGCAGAAAGATAAGCATACATTATATACCAATGCAGTATATAATATAGAAGAAAGTCGATCGGAAACAACAACTTTCTCGGTAGTGGGTTTCCCTTCCGACAAGATGGACTATCCATCGTTTGGTAATCACTATCCTGATGGAAGCAAGCCTTCCGGGAGTGAGAGTACGACTCGTAGTGTGGGTATTGTTGGAGCAGCAAACTATTCTTTCGATAATCGTTATTTAGCCGACTTGTCTTATCGTCTAAATGCTTCATCCCAATTTGGATCTAATCATCGCTGGGGTAGTTTTTGGTCGTTTGGTTTAGGTTGGAATATTGTAAACGAAGCCTTTATGCGCTCAGCAACATTTGTCGATTACCTGAAGCTGAGAGCATCTATCGGATATACAGGTTCGCAAGGATTTAATCCTTATCAGTCTATTTCTACATACACATATATTACCGACAAGTCATATAATGGAGACATGGGGGCTGTCTTGAAAGGTTTAGCTAACAGTAATTTGGGTTGGCAACGTCAATACGATAAAAATGCAGGTCTGGACGTAACTCTCGCTAAAAAGCTATCACTTCGTGCCGATTTTTATGTAGCTACTACTGATGATTTGCTTACTCCTGTGACACTAGCGCCATCGTCGGGTTTTGCATCTTATATCGAAAATTTAGGAAAAACGGAAAACAAAGGCTTTGAGCTGTCTTTAAATTATAAGCTGTATAGCAATCAGGCAACCCGATCGTATATAAATTTATATTCAAGCATAGCTCATAACTCAAATAAAATTAAGGAAGTATCTAATACTCTCAAAAAGATGAATGATGATGTAGATACAGAAATGGATGGATCGGGAGGAACTGAAGAACAAATAGCTGCGCGTCGTAGGCCTTCTACAAGATATGAAGAAGGACAAAGCCTGAATGCTATTTGGGCTGTGCGTTCGGCAGGAATAGATCCTATAACCGGCAAAGAGGTTTTCATCAAGAAGGATGGAACTACTACTTACGAATGGAGTGCTGCCGATCAGGTTGTATGTGGAGAGAATAATCCGAAAATAAGAGGAAATATTGGAGGAAGTTTTGCTCATAAAGGATTTGAACTAAATCTTATGTTTACCTATCGCTTAGGTGGGCAAACTTATAATCAGACATTGGTAGACAAAATAGAGAATGCTGATATATTAAACTGGAATGTAGACCGACGAGTATTGACTGACAGATGGAATACTCCGGGAGTTGCAGCTAAATTTAAAAGTATAACAGATATAAGCCAGACTCGGCCAACCTCACGCTTTGTAGAAGATCTTAACGAGTTTGTATTTTCATCTATCAATTTCGGATATGATTTTTCCGAATTGCCTGTAATACGTCGCAGTCCGCTAAGCTTCCTCAAATTAACCTTCAATATGAATGATATAGCTTGGTTAAGCTCTGTGAAAAGAGAGCAGGGATTGTCGTATCCAAGAGCAAGGACATTCTCTTTTACTATACAAACCCGATTCTAACAAATAATAAAAAAGGATATGAAAAAGAATTACAATATATTTTTAATATTGCTTTTGGCAATAACTTTCTTTTCATGTGAAGATTGGCTTGATGTGAGTCCTAAAACAGAAATAAAATCGGAAGATAATTTCAATAATGAGCAGGGCTATAAGGATGCACTTACAGGTATATATCTTCTTATGACTGATGAGTCTCTGTATGGATGCGAAACTACATACGGGATGTTGGATGCACTGGCTCAGTATTATAATAGCGGAATAGGTGGTACATCTCATAAATATTATTACGATTATCAGTTTGCTTATACCGAGGCATCTACCAAAGGACGCATAGATGCAATTTGGGGTAAAGCATACAATGCCATTGCTAATACAAATGAGCTGATAAGCCATATCAATTCTGCTGCACCATCTATGTTTACGGGCAACAACTATTCTCTCATACGTGGAGAGGCTTATGGTCTAAGAGCATTTTTGCATTTCGATATATTACGATTGTTTGCCAAAACTTATGCGTCTGACTCTAAGGCAAAAGCAATACCGTATGTTACCTCAATGGGAAAAGAAGTAAATCTGTTTGTTACAGTGGAGAAAGCTGCGGAGATGGCTCTTGCCGACTTGAAGATTGCCGAAGAAATGTTGAAACAGGATGCTGTAGTTGCGGTTAACTCAACAGATGACGAGAAAAAGCAAAGAACATTCAAGTTCAATTATTATGCGGTGAAGATGTTGCAAGCCCGAATATATTTGTTTATAAACAATACCGTTGAAGCAAATAGAGCGGCACAAGAAATCATCTCTCAGAAAACTTTCTATTGGACTCCTGCTTCTGAAATAACCAGTACTACAGCTTCTTCCCGTAATAGAATATTTTCACGCGAATTGGTATTTTCTCTCTATATCAGCGATCTTACGTCTTTGTATACTGAATATTTTACAACAATGTCTGGTTTATACATGTCTGATGCAGCCTATAATGCTATCTACCAGTTGACACAAACGGGATATTCGTCCGACTACCGTTATGTTTATCAAACAACTCAACTTTCGGATGGACGATTTAGTATTAAATATGAACAACCATCCAACGGAGTCTCAGATTATAAAAACAGAATACCATTGATGCGCATTAGTGAAGCCTATTATATAGCAGCTGAATGTGCACTGAATAACGATGATGTACCTACTGCGATAGGATATCTAAACATTGTGAGAGGTAAACGTAATATAACGAACACTTTAGAAACAACAGTTTCTAAAACAGTAGCCGAAGAAGAGCTTTATAAGGAATACGCAAAAGAATTCTACGCAGAAGGTCAATTATATTATTTCTTCAAGAGGAGAAACTATTCTCAGATACCGGTCAAGCAGGTTTGGTCTGATGGTTACGAATCGGTGACGATGGTTACTCCTAACTATATATTCCCTTTGCCTGATGACGAAATAGAGTTCGGAGACGGAAAGTAATTGTAAATATTATTATTTGATAGATATGAAAACAAATAAAGAGATGATAAAATACATATATATTCCTTTGCTGCTAGGCTTATTGTCCTTTACATCTTGTAAAGAAAATGAAGTTATGGATTATGATTTACCGGCTAGGGTATATATCCATGAAATAAAGATTGAAAATACCATTGAGGTGAAGCTGACAGAAAGAAATTATTCTTTTGCTCTACGTACAACGGGGCCTGTACTGGACGAAGATACAGTAAAGGTGAGTGTAAAACTAATGGGAAACACTGAAAACCGTGATCGTATATTCAGAGCCGAAGTGGATGGTGATAATAGTACGGCAATAGCAGGTACACATTATAAACTGTTGGATGGAGTACTGAAAGCAAATGAGTTTGAAGGTTATATTCCTCTTGTTATTTATAGAACTCCCGACACGAAGGATCAAGCTGTACATGTGGCACTTAAGTTGGTAGAAACAGCCGATTTAGGTTTAGGGAATCCAGCCGACCTTACTTTCAAAGTTATTTGGGGCGATTTGCTTCTCCCTCCTGCAAACTGGCCTTACTTTTTTGGTATATATAGTACTAATAAGTATCGGTTTGCGATAGATAATTTGGGACTGACAGATTGGCCACAAGCTACAAGATGGGCTACAGGACCCGAAGAGGGTATTTATACAGGCTCTCAATTACAGGCCTTTGCTGCTCAGCTCAATAGAGATTACGCAATCTATAGAATAGAGCATGGTCCTATATACAGAGAAGATGATGTAGAGAACAAAATAGAGATAAATTATACACCCGGATATTAGACAATAACGATTAATCGAAAAAGATATATGAAAAAGAATTTTTTAGGCACAATCTTTTGTCTACTGATAATGATAGGCTCAACTGTTGGTTGTTCGGAAGATAAAGGTAATTATGACTACGTCAATATCAATGAAGCATATGTTGATACGGTAGGGCAAAAAACATCTTTTGTTGTAGGGCAATATGAAGTACTCGATATAACTCCTAATATAAAATTTACACAAAGTGACCGTAAGGAAACGGACTTTACCTATAAGTGGGTTATTTATCCAAATTCTTATGTTCAGGCCAATAATACCCTGATCGCAGTATTATCGGAAGAAAAGAACCTGAATACAGTAATCACACAGGCTCCGTTATCTACCGACTATGCTGTTGTACTATATATAACCGATAAAGAAACAGGCCTTGTTAGCCAGACAACATATATTGTCTCAGTACAAGCTTCTATTTTATCCGGGATTATGGTGTTGCATGGCAATAATCAGGAGTATGATCTGGATTATATCGCAACACCAAACACAGTTCCTGTTTTGGATGCAAACAGATGGCTAAAAAATGTATATTCGGAAGTAGAAGGAGCAAAGATAAAAGGAGCTCATCCTTTTGTTTCTACAGTTCGAAAGAATAATACCGTTGTAGACTATGTATATGCAGGTACAGATGGTATGTTCGTTCAGTTGGGTGGCAAAGATTTCAAAAAACAATATGAAGGAAATGATTTATTCAAAACCGCCCCATCAAAAATATTTCCACAAGCTTTTGTCTCAGAGAATAGAATAGACTGCTATTTTAATGTGCTGATTAATAACAATAAAATACATAATATAAATAATCGTATATCGCCGGCCTGGGATTTTACATTCTCATATATGTTGGAACCGGAAAATACTGTTAATGGAGGATTAAACATTGCTCCGTACATATATATGAATGATATTGGTAATTATTCATCCTATACCGGAGCTATTGTTTATGACAATAATAGTCGCAAGTTTTTGTATATCCCTGTTACTACCGAAGAAGAATCTAAACTGAAGAATTTCGTCGCTCAAACGACCTCTTTGGATATAAACAATATTGGCAAAGAATTGCTCTATATGGGTAAAGGATATAACGGAGAAGCCTTTGCTATATTTACCGATGGTGCATCACGTGAACTTTATAAAATCAACTTTAATATATCAGGAGCTAATCTGTCGGATAAGATACAAGCCAAGAGATATGTTTTGGACAATCAGCCTGAAGCATTATCGGCAAAATTCTATGCTTGCGGACGTAATGGGAATGTTTTCTTATATGCCTCCAATAAGAATATTTATGTATATGAATATATAGGTTCTGAAGTTGCCGTAAAGATCAATAACGACTTCCCCGCCGGAGAAGAAATCACCCGTATTCATCTTTATAATCCTGAAGGGATGCCGGCGTTAAACGATGTTACAGGTACTATTCTGTATGTAGCTACATGGAACGGAACAGAAGGTAAAATATATGAGTTTGCTATAAACCGAACTTCGGGAAGACTTGAGAATAATAAAGAACCATTGAATGTATTTACTGGTTTTGATAGAATCGAAGATATTGCAACCAAAGTACAAGGAATCGGATCTCTTTAATAATTAAAAAAATAAAACAGGAACAAAATGAATTTAATGAAATGTATTTTAGCAGCTATTTTTCTGCTAATAAGTGTTTTTTCCTTTTCCCAAACGCAGAATGATCCTTTCTATTTCACAAGTGATGTTTTTGCAGGAAAGGAAGCCACTGTAATTTATAATAGTAATAAGACAATCCTGAAAAATGAAGATAAGGTTGAAGCTATTGTTTATTTTTGGAAGGACTATAAATGGACAGCCCACGATGTTGATATGATAAAAACAGATAGTTTGTGGACAGCAAAAATTACTATCCCGGACGGTGTTGCTTTATTGGACTTTAAGTTTTATACAGGAGATAAAATAGATAGAGGATCTGTTTATGGCTATTTGACTCTCGACGAACAAAAGAGAAACCTTCCTTCTGCCTATACAGGTTGGGGATTGCTGAGGGGCGAGAATACTCAACAATATAGTATTCCTAACCTTATAAAGGATTCGACTCAGTATATAAAAGATGAAGTTCTTTTATTCTGGTTCAATCAGGAACTCCGCTATCATCCAAACGAGCGCAAGAACATTTTTAAATATGCTCTTGAAGTACAAGGCCGGGTTAATCCGGAAAAATGTAAAGAGCAGACTTTGAGAGAGGTTGATTTTGTTTTGCACGGAGATAATAACGCTGATGTACCGGAGCAAACCTATATTGATTGTATCAAGGCTTTACAGGCGATAAAAAATGACTCTTTGGCAAATACGCTGAAAGAAGAAGCGCTGAAAAAATACCCTAATGGCATACTTGCCCGAGATATTGTGATTTGGAGTTTATTCAGAGAAGGTAATAAACAAGCAAAAGAAAATGGATTAGTAGAATTGTTGAATCGTTTTCCTACAAGCAAATTTAGTGATATACGCACTGAAAATTCAGATCTTTATTATGCGAAAATAATTCAGAGTGTAATTTATAATGAGGTGGTTACTAATAATAATTATGATCTTCTTTATAAATACATAGGAGATGCCCCATACTCATTACTCGATGCTTTCTTCTGGCATATGGTACAGATTCCATATCGTAACAATGAACGTACAGCGACTCAATTATTACCTTATGCTAACCTGATAATGAATGAAATCGTGAACAGACCCAGACTTGAATCACAACTAATTTATTCTCCGAAAGAATGGGTAAATATGCGACTCAACCGAACTAAAGATGCTATTATGACCTATGCTCGTATATTGGACGAAACTGGAGATACAGCTAAAGGAATGACTTTACTTGATAGTATTAAACCTTATTATAATAATAAGTCCGCAGACTTTAATAATACATATACTCAGATGCTTATCAGATCGAATAGAGTTGGCGAGGTTATGGCAGTTATTAAGAGTGGAATAAAGGAAAATGCAGCATCTCCCGAAATGATCGAATTATTGAAACAGGATTATATAAAAACAACAGGATCTGATAAAGATTTTGAGAATTATATGAATGGGCTCAAATCATCAGACTTATTGTCGAAACAACAGGAGAAGCTACGCAAGGAGATTGTAAATCTGCCTATCAAGCTATTTGAGGTAGAGCGATTGTCTGGTGAGAAGGTAGACATGGCCAAGATGAAAGGTAAAATTATTATCATCGACTTCTGGGCTACATGGTGTGCTCCTTGTATTGCTGCTATGCCGGGTATGCAGATGGCTGTAAATAAGTATAAGGGAGATGAGAACGTTGCTTTCTTTTTCTTATCTACACAAGAATCTAATCCGAAATATAAAGACAGAATAAAATCATTGATGCAGCAGAAAGGTTATTCTTTCGATGTCGTTCTCGATTCGCCTAGTGGAAATGATACTGCCGATCTTGTATATAGCACATATGCTAAAGAGTTCAAATTCTCAGGTATCCCTCAAAAAATGATTATAGATGGAAAAGGCAGATTACGCTGGAGGTCAACGGGTTATTTTGGAAGTCCTTCCGAATTGGCTGATGAGATAAGCTATATTATAGAACTATTGAAATCTGAAGGAAATAAATAAGCACACACTACTTTAATTAAAGGTTATACCTTAAATCTTTTGGTACTAGGACTTATTTCAAGGTTTGTTTCCATTCAATTACCATAAACTGGTAGTTGGATGGAAAAACAAACCTCGAGTATAATAACTATTTCTGGTATGAATAGTATGTTATAATATCTGACATTTTATGATTCCTGAGAGGAAGACCTATTGATAGATTTCTAAAAATTAAAAGAATATAATTCTATATACGAATGATTAAAAAACTGATTTTACAAATTATTGTTTCAATAATTGTATTGCATACCAATGCTCAAACGATAGTAGATATTCCGATGGATACTACCGTAAAAAAAGGAGTTCTGAGTAATGGTTTAACATATTATATAAAGAAGAATACGTATAAAAGTAAGAAAGCCGATTTTTATATTGTGCAGAAGGTGGGTTCTATGCAGGAAGAAGATAATCAATCGGGGCTGGCACATTTTCTGGAACACATGGCTTTTAACGGAACTAAAAACTATCCGGGACGCAAAACTATGCTCGATTATTTAGAAAAGAATGGAGCTAAGTTTGGCGTGAATGTAAATGCCTATACTTCGTATGACGAAACGGTGTACAACTTGTCTGATATCCCTCTGACTCGTGATGGTATCATGGACTCTTGCCTATTGATACTTCATGATTGGTCACATTTTATAACACTCGATAATAATGAGATAGATAAGGAACGTGATATTATTAAGGAAGAATGGCGTACCCGCAACAATGCTGATCAGAGAATATATGCCAAGCTATTTCCTATAATGTTCGAAGGAAGTAAATATGCCAATCGTATGCCAATAGGAGATATGGAGATTGTCGAGAATTTTCCTTATCAGGTTATAAAAGACTATTACAACAAATGGTATCGTCCCGATCTGCAAGCTATAATTATAGTAGGGGATGTAGATGCAGACAAGGTGGAACAACGTATCAAGAGTATGTTTGCGGATATTCCTAAACCGATAAATCCGGCAGAACGAATCTATTATCCGGTAAAAGATAATAAAGAAAGAATTGTTGCTGTGGCTACAGATCCTGAAGCTACTTCATCATCAGTGTCTGTTTATTTTAAACATAATATTATCGAATTAGGAAAGCGACAACAGAAAGATGCTATAAAAAAAAGCATCTTGTCTAATATGGGTGGGCAGCTTCTTTCCGATCGCTATCAGGAAATAGCCCGCAAATCTGGTGCGCCTTTTACAGGAGCCTCAGCTTACGATGGACAATATTCTGTTTCAGTTACTAAAAACGCTTTTATACTAGCGGCCGGATGTAAAGAGAACCAGGTTATCACTGCACTGACTGCTCTATTGCGAGAGAAGAATAGAATATTGAAACATGGATTTATTCAAAGCGAACTTGATCGATATAAGCTCAATATGTTGCAATATTACGATCAGTTGTATAGTAATAAAGATAAACAACCAAATGATGGATATGTACAGGCGTACATTCAGAATTTTATTCAGAATGAGCCTGCAATGGGTATAGAATATGAATATGCCTTGATAAAAGATATATTGAATGAGATCGACTTACAGTCTATAAACTCTTATATGGGGAGTGTCTTGGAGAATGACAGCGAGAATGTAGTTGTAACTATAGAAGGGCCTCAAAGAGCAGATATATTATATCCTTCTAAAGAGCAGGTAAATGAAGTCTTTGCTTCGGTCAGGCTATCAGATATAGAGCCATATTCAGACACACTTGAATCAACATCTTTGATAGATGTATTGCCAGAAGCAGGAAAGGTCGTAAAAGTGGATAAGAATGGACAATTTGGATCTACTGTTTGGAAACTATCCAATGGTATTACAATCGTCTTGAAACATACTGATTTTAAGAATGATCAGATTGTTATGTCCGGATTGTCTTATGGAGGAACTTCTATGTTTGAGGATAATGAAGTTTTAGAAGCCGGGCTAATCAATATTGTTCCTTCTGTCGGAGGAGTAGGGGCTTTCAGCTCTTCGGATCTACAAAAAGTGTTAGCCGGAAATTCTGCACAGGTAGCACCATCTGTCTCGCAGTGGACTCAATCTTTTTCCGGGACATCTACAAAGAAAGATTTAGAGACAATGCTTCAGTTAGTGTATTTGTATTTTACTTCTCCTCGTCGCGATAATGAAGCATTTACCTCTTTCAGCGAACGATTGAAGGAGCAATTAAGAAACAACGAGATGGATCCGTCAGCAGCATTTAGTGATTCTGTTCGCACGGCTTTGTATGCGAGTAGCCCACGTGCTAAAGGGTTAAAGTATCGAGACGTTGATAATTTAGATTATAGCCGTATTATAGAAATGTACCAGCAGAGCTTTGCTGTCCCATCTTCTTTTACATTTGTTTTTGTAGGAACAATCGATGAGAGTGTATTACAACCTTTGGTAGAACAGTATTTGGGTTCTTTATCTTCGGTTGCAAAATCTCCTGATTGTTGCAATTTAAGATATGGTATGAGGAAAGGAGAGTATTCGAAACATTTTAATCAGACAATGGAAACACCAATGTCTTCTATCATGAAGATTTATTCAGGTATGATAGGTAGAAATGTCAAAAATTCAATTAGCCTAGGTATCTTAAATCAGATATTAGATATTGTTTATACTCGTACTATACGTGAAGCAGAAGGAGGTACCTATGGCGTGAATACTAATATCAGTGTGAATAGAGTGCCTGATGGTGAAACATTGCTTCAAATAACATATACAACAGAACCAGGAAAAGTTTCAGCCTTGAATGCACAGATAGATAAGGAGCTGAAGAATATAGCTGAGGTCGGACCTTCTGATACAGATTTTAATAAGGTAAAAGAATACTTGCTGAAGAACTATGATGATCAGAAAAAACAAAATCAATATTGGGTATCTCATCTGCTTACCTATTATTTTTATTCAGAAGATTTCAGCTCCGATTATTACTCTACATTAGAGAACATAACACCTGACGATATAAAAAGCATTGCAAAAGAGCTGTTGTCTCAAGATAATCATATAGAGGTCATAATGTCGCCTAATGAAATCATATCGTTTTAATAAATAAGAAAATGAATATATTGAAATACATACTGTGTAGTTTATTATTTTGTATTGTTGTCATAAACAATATATCTGCAAAAGAGGATATTGGTGAAAAGAAATATAAAGAGGAAAATGTTATATATTATAATTTAGATTCTACTTTGCATTTTGGAGCAACATTGACTCTACCTATCGATAAATCGGTATTTCCTGTTGTAATATTTGTTTCGGGTACAGGAAAACAAGATAGGGATGGTACAATGGCTGGACATAAAATGTTTGCAACTATTGCCGACTATTTGAGCAATCGAGGAGTTGCTGTTCTTCGTTCAGATGACAGAGAAGTTGGAGAAAGTAATGGCGCATATGAAACCTCGACTACAGCTGATTTTGCAGATGATGTTCGCTCTGCTATAGATTATCTAAAGAGTAGGAAAGATATTAATATAAGTAAAGTCGGACTACTTGGACATAGTGAGGGAGGGGCTGTTATCTCTATTGTTGCGTCCACATCTACGGATGTTGCATTTATGATTAGTTTGGCTGGCTTGGCAACAGAGGGATTAAACTCTCTTATACGTCAGAATGAAGATATAGTTGCCGCAGCAGATATCCCTGATTATAATAAGAAAAGATATAATGATATAAATGGACGTATGTTTCGTGTAGCTTATGATTATGCACAGACAGATAGTTTAGAACAGAAATTGAACGACACATTCAATGAATGGAAACTGAAAGACGATGAATATTTCAAAAGCTTGAATACCGGAGGGTATGATCATTTTCGCTTTCCTATCTATTCGTATGTAAGACAGGCTATAGGGCCTTGGTATCGTTTTTTTGTGCAGTATGATCCTGAAAAATATCTGAGTAAAGTAAAGATTCCTGTTTTAGCTTTGAATGGTGATAAAGATATTCTAGTGGCCTCGGATCTAAATCTGAGTAATTTCAAAAAATATCTGGCGGGTAATAATGATGTAACAACTGTCTCTTTAGCAGGGCTAAATCATTTATTTTTGCCTTGCCAGACATGCACACAGCAAGAGTATTCTACGATAAAGGACGATATACCTGAGGAGGTCTTATCTCTGATTTCCAATTGGATTAATAAACGTTTTTAATTGTTCAGAAATTTCTTAATCCCTTTTGTTAAATAGCTTATATGAGGTTCATACAAAGGGGATTATTCCTTTATTAATAAAATATTATTCATTTACTTCAATCATAATCTTTATTCGCTTTTTGAGGAAAATAATGCTCTATGCATTCTACTGCAACATCACGACGTTTTTTATAGACCTCCACTACTTTCCCGATATGCTTATCTAATCATATCGTTTCAGATATTCGGAAATAACCATTTGGGCAATTGTGTTGCATTGTAAATCTGTACCTTGTTTAACCAAAACATATTTACGGATAATATCCTTGTCTCCTACAATCCAACCGATGCGAAAGCCCCGACAGATCAAGTCCTTGCTGAGGACCGTGAGTTATTAGTACATTATCTTTATCGAAAGATGTATCTAGATTATTATTCATACGATTGGCAATCCATTCCCTCAAAGGAGCATAACCTTCAGTTGTGGTATATTGAAGTGCTTTAGTTCCAGCATCTTTAAGAACGATCTGATTTACTTCGTTGATCTCCTCTATCGGAAAGATTTCCGGTGCGGGTAATCCTCCTGTAAACGAGATCATATCTTCCTGTTCTGTTACTTTAAGTATCTCCCTTATTTCCGAAGCTTTTATTTCGGACATTCTTTTTGCGAATTGTAGCTGCATAATAATCTTTAAATACAATTGAAAATTAAAATCAAAAGGGAAATGTAAAAACAGATACAATTTTCAATATACGAATAGGTACAGATTTA
Organism: Dysgonomonas sp. BGC7; assembly: GCF_001261735.1. Lineage (GTDB taxonomy): Bacteria > Bacteroidota > Bacteroidia > Bacteroidales > Dysgonomonadaceae > Dysgonomonas. The sequence continues at coordinate 255,243 of NZ_CVRP01000009.1, forward strand.
TTTTTACAAATTTTCATTATACTTACTACTAAGTAAATAAATAATTATATATTTGCAATTATGAATGATACTCGGTCTGAAATAATACGATTAGCAAACGAACTGATAAGGTCAGTTGGTTATAATGCATTCAGTTACGCTGATATATCTAAACAGCTTAATATTAAGAATGCAGCGGTACATTATTATTTCCCTTCCAAGTCAGATTTGGGTATTGCCGTTATCAAAGAAAGCCATTCTCTTTTTTTAGAAAAAACCGAGGCTTGGAGTAAATTGAATTGCAAGCAACAATACAAAAAATATATTACAATGCATGATAGCTTTGTCAAAACGCATTGGACTTGTATTGTAGGCTCATTAGCTCCCTCTTTTGACACGCTTCCCGAAAATATGCAGAAAGAATTGCAGAAATTAGTCAATACAATATTAGATTGGCTTACAGAGTTATTAACCAAAGGGAAAGAAACCGAAGTTTTTAACTTTAAAGAAACTCCAAGAACAAGAGCAAATATGATTCATTCCACTTTATTATCTTCATTACAAATGAATAAAGTATTGAGAAATGATATTTATAAATCAATACAAGAAGGATTGTTAAACATATAATTTTTTTTGTCCATAGCGCTTACTTACTAATAAGTATTTAGTTGATATTAATTTTTAAACACAATTATACAATGAGTGCAACAATTACATCTATTGGAATATACCATCCCGAAAAAGAAATTTACAATTCGTATTTCGAAAGTTTTATTGATACGTCAGACACATGGATAAGAGAAAGAACAGGCATCGAAAGACGTTTCTATACAGCCCCTAACGAATACACAAGCGATATGTGCGTAAAAGCCACTTTGAATTTATCGAAAGAATATAATAAGGACTTACACGACATAGACTATATCATAGTTGCCACAAGCACTCCCGACCAACCAATGCCAAGTGTTGCAAGCCAAGTACAGTCTCGATTAAACATACCTCATGCAGGAGCAATAGATATATCTTCCGCTTGTGCCGGATTTGTTAATGGAATTATCTTAGCAAAAGGATTGATAGCATCGGGTACACACAAAAAGATTCTTGTCATAGGAGCTGATGTCCTTTCTAAAGTTACTGACTTTACAGACCGAACAACTTGTATTTTGTTTGGAGATGGAGCAGGAGCGGTAATCGTAGAGAAAGCCGATAACAATAGCTTGTTCAATACCATAACAGGAACAAATGGCGATTATGGCAAAGATTTGTATTTGGCGCATCAAAATGCACCAATCAGCAATTCAGAAGTTATAGCAAACAATAAATTACACCAAAATGGTAGAGTTGTCTATAAATGGGCTGTCCAAACACTTACGGGTGGGCTACATGAACTTGCAAGAAAAAATAATGTAACCCTTGAAGATATTGATTATTTCATTCCTCACAGTGCTAATTATCGCTTATTGGAAGCTATTTTTAAAGAATTGGATATTCCGATGGAAAAATGTTTAGATAGTGTGAGGCTGTTCGGAAATACTTCGGCTGCCTCTATACCTCTTGCGTGGTACAGTGCTATCAAGGATGGGAAGTTAAAGTTGGGAGATAAAATTATGCTTGTTGGATTCGGTGGTGGCTTCACCTATGCAGGCATCTATATAAAGAATAATATTGTGTAGAATTTCGAATGAATGTCCGAATTTTACACCTCATATCTAATGAATTACATTTATTTTTGGCATTGATATGGAGAAATTTCAAGCAATACAACCCTCTGAGCATTTACAGCCGTATGTAAAACAATACTGGTTTCTATCTGCTGAAGAATTAACAACCGGTAGCCAACGGACTATCCCTTCGGGATGTATTGCCCTTTCGTTTAAACGGAGTGGTGAAATCTTCTCTGTTTTTGAAAATAGGTTTTTACCCAATGCTTGCATATTCGGGCAATCTACGATTCCGAATAGCTTTTACTTCAATTCATTCGATATTATTATGGTTCTTTTTCAGCCATTGGGAGCAAAACTCTTCTTTGATATGCCAATGAGTTATTTTAAGGATCAAAATGTAGATATTCGAGATTTAAGTGATCTTAACATTCTTGAATTGGAAGATAGATTGATTAATTGCTTTGATAATCAGAAATGTATTGATTCGATTGAGCTATTTTTATCAAAGCGATTAAGTAGGTTTGACAATGAGAAATATTGCAGACTACTTCCTGCTCTCAATCTGATAGCATCTAATACTACAGATTTGAATAAATTGGCTGATGCAACCTGTTTGGGTTACAAGCAGTTCAAAAGATTGTTTACTGGAAGTATCGGTTTAAATCCCAAAGAGTATATTCAGATTCACCGCTTTTCCAAAGCCTTAAATATTATACAGGCTACTCCTCATACAACATTGAACGATTTGGCATATTGTTGCGGATACTATGATAAATCACATTTGATAAAAGATTTCAAAGCTTTGTCGGGATATACTCCTGCCGAATTTACACAGCAAAGTGACCCATATTCTCCATCTATGTCATTATTCCAATCGTTTTTTATTAACGCAAAATAAATTCCTATGAAGATACTGATTTATGGTGCAGGCATTGTCGGATGTACATACGGATGGCAACTATCCGAAGCAGGGTGCGACATAACTGTTTTGGTACGACCTGGCAAAAAAGAGAGCATAAAACAAGAGGGTATTACAATCAATTATTCTGATTTTAGAAGTGGGACAAAGATTGTCAAAGAGATTGTCTTTCGACCTAAAGTAATAGATTATCTTTCGGCGGATAACAATTTTGAATATATCATCGTCACGACTAATAATCTACACTTAACAGAAATACTCTTGATACTAAAAGAATCAGCAGGACAAGCACATATCCTATTCTTCCAGAATATGTGGATTGATGATTTTTATGAAATTGAAAAATATTTATCTCCCAATCAATATTTCTTCGGATTTCCATTTATGGCAGGGGGAGGAAAAGAAAATAATGTAATACACAATGCTATTTCGGGATTGAAATACTCTCATACCCCTTTAGGAGAAATAGATGGAGCGATAACTCCCCGTGTACAGAAAATATCTGATGCTTTAGAAAAAGCCAACTTGAAACCGATGTTATATAAACAAATCAAAATCTGGCTTATCACTCATTATGCTGTTGCAGCAGGTTTGTCCGCTGGGATAATAATGGCAGGCAGTGGCAAAGCTTTTTCAAGTGATACAAAAATACTTCGCCATACATTCAAAGCTATTCGGGAAGGATTGGAAGTCTGCTCCACGATTGGAATCGACTCAAAATCTGAAAAATCAAATAAACTATATTATCTCCCTCTGTTTATTGGCACTACTATTGCAAAGAAAGTATATAGCAATGAGGCTCTTTGTCTGATGTTCGATGGGCACACACAGCATGCACCCGATGAAATGCAGAAGATGTTGAATGACATAATAGATTGTGCGAGAAACAATAATATCCAAACTCCCTATTTGTCAGATTTAAGCGGAAAAATAAAAAAGTAGTTTGATGGATATCTATATTTTCCGTTTCATTTTTATCAAGGCTACTTTGCGTTTTTTCTTATCCGACCGTTCTTCTATTTCATAAGGGGTATAACCTAGCTTTGAGTATAGTAAGATTCCTTTTGTGTTCATCTTGAGACAGGAGATATGTATTTCTCTGACATTATATTTCTTCAATGTAATGGATTCCATTGCTTAAATCAGAAATAAACCAATGCCTTTATTCCGGAAGTTAGAACTGACAATAATATTCCCGATTGAACAATACTCATTTTCTTTAACTTCGTAGAAGTTAGCGAAGCCTACGATTTTGTTGTCAAGTAAAATCACAGTCGAATCAGAGCGGTTTTCTACAACTGTTTGCAGTTGTTCCACAGATAGGGGATAGTCTGCTTTGGGAAACATAAAGAATAGTTCTTCCTTATTTTGTGGAAGTTGGCAAATGGGTCCTAGATCATTACCTACAATAGATCTGAATGATAATTTATTCATTTTACTTAATTCTGACATTCATAATCATCTTTTCTATCTGTTTATATTAACAAATGTAATTTTAGTGCAAGATGGTGGATTTATGTGTAATCTATTATTTTAACAGTAATCATCAATAGATTCTCCACCAGTCCATTCAAAACCTTGCGCCAGGCAATATTGCTTTTCCACTCCTTCTATAGTAAAGAAACTTCCAAGACTGGTATGTGCAAACAATCCATCTTCATATGCAATCTTAGCAAGCCCCCAAGGTTTGACAGCCTTTTCTTTTTCTCCTGATTCTGACATCACATAAAGTGATTGGTGATCACCTGACATTGTACTCTTCCTTACAAACGATGTATAAATATCATTACAGCAAAATATTGTACCCTCTTTCAGATTTTCAGCATAAGCTTCGATTGGCTGATTATAATCCCCTTGTGGACAACAAGGAAATTCAGAAGGTATTCGCCAATTATATTGAATAGCATTAGATGTTTTTGCCGTTACGAACTCCGGTACTTTTACTTCTATTTCAATAGGCTGATCTTGTTGAGCAGGATGATTATATATCCATTCCCCTAAATATCCACCTGATGAAGGCTTATCACTTTTAGCCCAAGCTAACAATCTATCTCGACTTATCTGAGCCTCTTTTGGGTTCACAGTTCGCATCCATCTAAAATCTGGGGCAATATCATTTTCTCGCAATATGGAAGGATTTTCAAGAAATGCCTCTATGCTACCACAGGCCAAGATAATCCGCTTTCTTGTTATTGGATTATTTAGTACGTTTTCCAATCTTGTAACCCATCGAAGATTTTCAGGTCGGTTATTCTGCCTGTTTGTATCAATATGGTCAACAACATGCTCTTTTGTGAGTGGTTCTCCATGAAATGCAGTTGAGACTATTCTATGAATGCGAACAGAAGCTATTTCCAGATAGCCAGTTTTACTATTGAAATTGCCAAATGTCCATTGATTATCATAATGACGTATGCGTTTACCATCACGAGGATGTCGTAATACAGCCCCATTGTCCCGAACTGAATAGTTCTCCTTCTGAAAAACACATTTGACTTGCTGATTAAAATTCTCAACGCTTACTCCTGTAATGAGACTTTCTTTCTTTTCCATAATAGATATTTGTAATAGATAGGTTATTTCAACTTAGATCAAATAATTCTTCTTTTTTGTAACCAAAAAGCTGCTTTATGAGCAAAAATCAGATTGAAACCAACAATAACGCATCCAATAATAGTCCATATGAAAATCTGCTCTGTCTCAAACAAATTATTCTCAAAGATGAAGCAGAGAGAATATATGCAATAGATTAGGGATAGCACTGTCGTACAAATGCCGGGAACATATCTGCGAATTATTAAGCATGGCACTATATGAACTAACAAGTGAATAAAATACCCCATAAATATGGCAAGCCACAATAGATACCAATTGAATATAACTGCGAGGACTGTGACAATACTTAGTAATAGAAACTCCTCAGCTACGGCTACAGTAAAAGCCGGAACGGATAAACCCTCAATATGAGATAAAAACCGTTTAGCCAATTTCGGATATCGTTCTGATAAATAGCCTTTGTTCTTCTTTATCCATGATTTGAAGAATATTATTTCTTCAAATTCGTGGAACATAAAAATGATCGGAAAGAGCCAGGCTATATACAAAAAATCAGACATTATCTTTTTATAAATTGTTCAAAGCCTACTTGATATTTGGTTGGAGAGAACTCTATCAGTTCATACTCAGCAATATTATTTCTGAAAAACGGATCTTCCTTTATTAGAATCTGAGCATCATCTTTAGTTGTATTCATTAATATGATACCTCCTATACGAGGATTTTGTGCTCCTGAAGCAATGAACTTTCCCGAAGAATAATACTTGTCCAGATACATTCGGTGTTTTTCTAAGTGTTTTTCAACCTCTGATAGTTCTATTTTATATGTTAAGACTGCAATTATCATAACTCTTCAGTTTATATTTTATTCTACTTCTCCATTATTATCATACATAGGCTATCGCAAGTTCGGGATATTTCCTTATACCCTAACTTTGTATAAAGATATAATGTATTGGGAGTTATTTCTCCTGTAAATAGCTGATATTTTGAACAAGTAATAAACTTTTTCTCTATTTCAATCATCAAAGCTTTTCCTATACCTTTATTCTGATAATCAGGGTGTACAATTAGTTTTCCTACATGGCATATATTATTTTTATCGACATAAGCTCTCACAGATCCTACAATTTGACAGTCTTGTATATATTTGAGAATGATGCTTTCATTAAACTCCTGCAATAATTCATCATAAGTTTGAATCATCGGTTGAATATCTAGATCATCTAATAAATTCGCGATAGGATGGAATGCTGTCTTTTGCAATTCTAATATATCCGGCATATCGGATATTGCGACTTTTTAGATATTCATATTTGTTGGTTTGATATCAGCCATTGAAAGAATATATTGGGGAAAATATTTATTAACCATATCCGCAACCTCATTTAACCACTCTTTCCGCTCTTGATCTGTACTGTCCGCAATAATGCGGAACATCTTTCTTTCAAATGTTATTATTCCGCAAAAATCAAAAATGCAATCCTTCCATATTCTTTGTAGAGGGTCTCCGAATACATGCTCTTCTCTTTCTTGCGGTGTATTAGATGTGTTGAAGACAAGTCCTATTCTGGCGTTCAATAGTCCAATGGGTAATCCTCCGCCACTGTCTCCTTCAGGAAATGTATAAGCTATATTTTCACGCAAGACTCTGTCCACCCAGCCTTTCAAAATAGCAGGAGGTTGCCCCCACCAATTCGGATGGATAACAATAACTCCATCAACTTCTTTTATTTCCTGCCAATGCAGAACCACCAATGGTTCTTTTGTTTTGTCCGAAACTAGCTCTTCCGAGGGGATAACCGGATTAAAATTTTCTTCATATAGATCGTGGAAGTAAAAGGAATGACCATTACTTTTTAACGTTTCAATAACCTTACTTGCTATTGCACAATTAAAACTCTTATCGTAAGGATGTCCCAGTATGACTGATATTTTCATAAGTTCCTTCTTTTATATTTCTATGTCAAAATCAAAGTTAATCTCCAATGCCGGTTTACCACCTCTTATCCCCCAATTTTCTTTGGGTTGTTCATTGAGAATAATAAAAACCGTTTCACCTTTGATTGAATGACGAGCGCCCAATTTCTCTACAATCTTTTTGTAAAGGTCTGCTTTTGCTCTATCTGTTCTCCCTGAAAATAGAATTATTTCTATTAGGATTTCATATGGAGGCTTCATGAAGAATAGATGTGGCTCATATTCGACCAGCCTGATATTCTGTCATTATCGGGAATTACCAACACTTCAATTATGGCTTCAATGGTACAGTCCATCAAAGACGATAAAAATTCCTTCGTTTGTCCTTTTTTTAATTCAATCTTTACCAAAGGCATATTCTATGAATTATGACAGAAAATATTTGGCTACACCAATCAATGTACCCAGAACTATTGTATTAGCTATAATTATCGGAATCGGTTTTCTATCTGTTGCTCCTACATGAATTAATACAGGAGACATCATTGCGATTGAAATTATTCCGCCTTGCAGCCACCATGCAAGATAAGGAATATCTGAGTGAAATATAATTATAGAAATGAAAAAGAAAAATAGGAATGCCGCAACAGTTGAGTATCGTGGTAACTTTTGTATAATCATTGGTATTATATCAATAGTACCTGCGATTAAGCCTATTATGATAGATAGTAATAGAGTATTCATTGTTGATTTCTTTACAAATTATTTACCTCCAATAAGCATATCATAATTCCATTGCATGCCATTCGGTAACCAGTTTGTTACAGTTAAAGGCTGTTCTGTACCTTTATATTCCCTTTTTTCAACAACCATGTTCCAACCTTTTTCGAGCTTTAAATCATATGTTGCAGAATGTCCCCACCAATCATTTGAGCCCCCTGTTATTTTCACAGAGCTATCGCAATAAATATAACGGAGTTCATATCTTATCAGAGTCTCACCATCTATTTGTTTAGAATATTTCAGACAACCTAATATATTGTTCGATCCTGAGGTACAACATGCTATATCTACAAACGATATCGTTTTTGCTTCATGATTACTGATTGTAAGACCATCGGGCATATCATTCTCTATTTTACGAAGCAGTGACTGATCTGGATTTTGTGGTAGCGTAAAAGACATACGATCTTTGTTAAAAGGGAAACGTAACATATAGCGTGAGTCTGGATTTGTTACGGTACCAGAACTTGAAATTCCAACAGGAACAAGAACTCTAGCAACGAAAACAACCTCTTCATCAATAGGGAGATGAATGCCTTGTATGTCTTTTATGTTTATTTCTTGAATAAACCCTACAGTCTCAAATTTTTCATTAGACTCATCATTATTATCATCACTGCAAGAAAAAAACAATGTACTGAACACAGATATAGATATGACAAATAGAGTGAACTTAATAGATTTCATAAGTATCGTTTGTTTAGATTAATATATATATCAGATAAAAACAAAGGTATCTATATAAAAGAAAAAAACTCTTGACGAAAATCAAGAGCCTTGCAATAATGATATTTTTTTTCTTATCCGACTTAATGTTTCGGGAGCAACCATTATCAAGTCTGCTAATTCTTTTAAGGTTATCAGACTTAACAAATCCGGGTATGTTCTTATTAATTTAATATAACGTTCTTCCGCTGTATCACAATAGATAGAAATTAGACATTCATAAGCTTCAGCAAAAAGAGCTTCTGCTAAGTGTTTGCTAAAGATCAAATTTTCTTCATCTTTATAGAAGAAATCCCTTATCTCCCGATAAGGCAATACGTACACTTCACTGTCTTTTATAGATTTGATATTTATCAATGACTGAGTTTGATGTAAAAAGGAAGGATAGTGTGTCACAAAATCATTATCAAAGCTGAATCCGATAATTTGTTCTTTTCCATCCTGCCTATGGTCGAAACAACAAAAAGCTCCAGAGTGTACAAAACCCATGAAATGATTAGTTTGTCCTTTCCGAACAAATAATTCATTTCTCTTATATATTTTACATTCCCCCCTACTCAGGAAGAGTTGCTTAAAATCTTTCATCTTTTCTAAGCAGAGATACTCGTTTAATATTTTCATTGCATCTACTCTATATCAGGTATTTTGTTCACAGCCTCTCTTTTCTTCTCATCCAAAATCCGAGCATAAATCTGTGTTGTTTTCAGCTCTTTATGTCCTAGTAACTTCGATACGGTATATATTTCTGTACCTAAGTTTAGCTGCATAACTGCAAAAGTATGTCGCCCGCAATGGAATGTAATATCCTTTAAAATTCCAGCTTTCATACACCATTTCTCTAATGCCTGATTATGCCATGCAGAATATTTGAGAGCGACAAATACACGTTCGTTCGGTTCTCCTCGTTCGCCTAAATAACGTGTCGCTTGGTCGGAAATATCTAAATATTCAAAACCTTTGGTTTTCTTTTGGCGAAAAACTATTCGGGTATGTCCATCTAACTCCTGAACTTCACTCCAAGTCAGTTTTTGAATATCGCTCCATTTCATGCCTGTCAGACAAGAAAATAGAAAAGCTTGCTTCAATACTGGAAATTTACATTCTTCTTTTACCAATCTTTGCAATTCTTCCAATGTAAGATATTCCCTATGGGTATCTTCGGTTTTTGCAGGTTTTACCATCTGAGCAGGATTATGAGGTATTATTCCATCCTCGATAGCCTGATTTAATGCCGCTTTTAATTTAAGAAAATAGCTACTTTGGCTATTAGCTGAAAGATTAGTATTGCTTTTAGTCTTAGCATCTTTAGCCAGATACTTCTTGAATCCTTCTACAAAAGCTTTGTCAACTCCTTCAAAAGTAGTATCATGCCCTGCATAAGCTATCAGATGTTTTAAGGAACTATCCCAATTGCCGTAATTGCCTGGAGAGTTTTTGCGTTGGTCAATCAGCCCTTTTATGTATTCGACTAGGTTGGTTCTTATTTTGTATTCTACAGTAAAACCATATTGTTTATTTTGTGAAGCTAGGAGACGCTTGGCTTTAACAGCCTCTGCCATTTCAAGGTTAACCTTATTATGGTCTTTGTCTGCTTTGGTTCGTGCAGGATCGATTAAGTAATATTCTAAGGTTTCGTATTTACGGTTGTGCTTAATTTTCCCCTCTTCGGTCTTAGTATATCCCATGTAATACTCCAACGAAAGAGAAACCCGATTTGTGGTCTTTGATTTACGTTTGATTAACTTGATTTCCATAGCTGTAATATTTTTACATTTATTTACGGCAAATATAATCATTTGTCGTAATATTGCAGCAAACATTTACGGTATATTAAGAAAACAAGGTTTTTGTAAAATCTAATTTGTATATATAAATACTTGAATTACAGTATATTTATTTATTTTTTCTTTGTTGTTATTTTACAAGATTACTTTCCTATACAAAACTTACTGAATATATTTCCTAATATCTCATCTGTAGATATTTGTCCTGTTATTTCTCCAAGATAGTGTATGCATTCTCTTATATCCTGAGCTAAGAAATCTCCCGATATTTGGAGGTCTAATCCTTCCGATACCCTTTGTATGGCAGATAAGGCTTTTGATAGGGCTTCATAGTGCCGGACGTTTGTAACGATTATGTCTTGTTCACTGATTTCAGGGATATTTGCTGTGTCCACAAGTAGTTTCTCGAGCTGGTCTGTACCTTGCTCGTACTTAGCAGAAATAAATATCCTGTCAGGAATTTCGTCAATAAGAAGATTCTCTTTATCTTCTTTTCTTTCTGCAGAAATGATATCCACTTTGTTGAAGACAAGTATAAGCCTTTTATCTTTCGCTGCGGGAAGTATTTTTTTAGCGAGCTCTTCAATGTGCTCATTGGTGGTTTCGGCACTCACTATCCATAGTACAATACTTGCTTGTTCTATTTTCTGAAAAGTGCGTTCTATACCAATGCTTTCTATCTCGTCCATAGTATCGCGTATGCCAGCCGTATCAATTAGCCGGAAAGTAAAACCCTGTATATTTATTGTGTCCTCTATCACATCTCTCGTTGTACCATGTATATCGGATACAATAGCTTTTTCTTCATGTAGAAGAAGGTTCAGTAATGTTGATTTTCCCGCATTGGTTTCACCTATGATAGCAACTGGAATTCCGTTCTTAACAGCATTTCCGATGCTGAAAGATTCAGCAAGCCTCTTGATGTGCGATTCTATATCATATGCAGACTCTTTAAGCCTGTCCCTGTTTGCAAATTCAACATCCTCTTCAGAGAAATCCAGCTCCAACTCGATCAAAGAGGTGAAATTCAGAAGTTCCGTTCGTAGCTCTATTAGTTTATTGCTAAAGCCTCCTCGCATCTGATTCATTGCCAAACGATGTGTCGCGGCTGAAGAGGATGCGATAAGGTCGGCCACAGACTCGGCTTGAGACAAGTCCATCTTGCCATTAAGAAAAGCCCGTTGGGTAAATTCTCCGGGTTGGGCGAGCGATGCTCCATTAGAGGTTAGTAGCTGTAAGATGTTTTGTTGTATATATAAAGAGCCATGACAAGAGATTTCTACAACATCCTCTCCTGTGAATGAGTGTGGTGCTCTGAACAGACTGACAAGAACTTCGTCAAGAACGCTCCCATCCTTTACGATAGATCCATAGTGGATAGTATTGGCTTTCATTTCTGCCAGCTTCTTATTAGTTGGAGAATGAAAAAATCTATCAGTAAGCTCTATCGCACCCTTTCCCGATAGGCGTATTATAGCTATTCCTCCTATACCTGCTGGAGTAGAAATAGCTGCAATTATGTTATTTTCTATCATATCCTTTAATTTGAGAGAATTCAAAGTTATATTATAATCATCTATTAATTATACCGATCAGTAGTTGATTTTTGCCTTAAACACCTATTTATTTAATTTCTGTAAAATAGAATTTTAACTAAAACCTTACAATCTTGTACACTTTTCTTCGCTTTTCCGATTATCATTCTTTTCTATATTATTAAAAGAACTCCGTGTTACTCCTTTTCCTCCGTGGTTTAAATAAAAATACAGAGGTATGTATAACTATAATTTTAACTAAAACCTGACAAAAGTTACAGTTTTCACTTTGTTTTTTCAATCCTCCTTTTCCCCTCCCTTTTACTCTAGATATAGATAAAACAGGAACGATTTATAGCCTTTAAATTTATAATGTTTCTAGCGCTTTCATTATAAAACCTGTATAAGAAGACGAATGTGTACCTCCCTCTATATATTTGGTTTTTACATCTACACCTCTCTTTTGTAAGCGAACAAATGCTGAATCGGTATTGAAAGTAGGCACCCATGTGTCTTGCATTCCATGCACAAGTATAACAGAACCCAGTGCATCGAAGTCGCTTACATTATTATCCATTAGAGCTTTTATATAATCATTGTCAGTCTCCTTTATTAAGCCTTCGACAAACAAAGGTGCAAATATTTTTGACGGATCAGACGGAATATTCTGCGACTGCATTATCTTGTCAGTTCCAACGTATTTCTTTACTTTCGGAACTATTGCCGGTAAGAGCATTTGGTGCAAATCTCTGTTGATTCCGTATACACTGTTGTATGTCAGTAATACCCATAGATAAGAAGCTGTAAATTGGGGAGAATTTCCTCCTTTTTGAGATGTAACATGCTTTGCTGTCGCTACCTTGTCGTAAGCGCCTGCACCCGATACTGTAATTATATTTTTGTACGATGTCGGATGTTCACTAAAAGACTTGAGGGTAGACATTGTGGCAAAACCTCCTTCCGAATATCCAAACAGGAATAGTTTCGATAAGTCAATATTGACAGACTTTTCCTTTGCCAGATCGGGGATAGCTTCTATCAGTTTTCTGGTAGCTTCGGCCAAAGATGTTCCGGTTTCATAGTAATGAACATTTTCTTCATCGCTTCCATATCCAAAATAGTCGGGCATGACGACTATATACCCATTTGTGTGTGCAGCAGACAATATAGTTAGAGCATCACGGGTAAGTTTTCCTTTCTCGAATTTGATGTTTGAAGGAGCCTGAGCCTCATAAACTAATGTGCCGTGTTGTATAGAGACAATACTAAACAGCTTTGATTTATCTTCTTTCGACAGATTGGGTATGCCTACCAGCCCCGACAGCCTTTTTGTAGCCCCAAATGGGTCTGTTGCATCGTATGTCACTTTGTAAAAAGAAACATCATATTTTATTTTCGAAAGTTCACTGTCGATAACCGTTTTAGGCAATCGCTTTACCTCCTTCAGATAATATTCGTATTCTGCTCTTATATCTTCCGCTCTGACAGTTCCCTTATTCTGTGTACTATTTATAAGTGAATCGTTGCTACATGCCTGAACAGATAGCAGAATGAGCAGGAATGCAATAAGACTGATTTTATACTTTTTCATTTTACGGTTCTGTCAGATAAATAAGATATAATTATATTCTTAAAATACGATTTGCATTTGTCCCAATACAACATTTGAATTGGGTGCGTCCCATTTTTTTGAAAAATCAGAGTAAATATAGTTCAATTGCAAACGGCAATTGCCATAAAAATAGTAATTTACTCCGATAGTATAGTCAATAACTTCACTATTAATCTCTTTGTTTTGATTAAAGTAGTCTGCTTTTGCAAACGTATTTAGCTTTTTAGGAATAAAGAAGTAAGAGCCCATCGCATGTAGGCCTTCTTTCTGTATGCCCCCGTCATTTCCTTTTATCCACTCGGCTCGTGCATAAATACGCTCAGTTTTATAGTCGCTGCTTACTATCCAGCGATTTCTCACATGGTTTGCTTCCGGTGTATTTGCCTTATCGAGGCTGTAGTATGCTTCTCCGAAATATGCGCCTCCACCGATGCGAAGGCCTTTGATGGGTTGTAACATTATATTTCCGGCAAAGTCTTTCGTATTGTTCGTTTCTCCTTTGTTGATACCCGTTCCCTGATACATGCCTATTCCGTATTGCAACAGATCGAGTGTCTGTGTTCTGAACAGGCTACCATGAATCAGAACTCCTATATCTCGTCCCCCACTGTTTTTTCCGCTTTGAAGTTTTATAACGTCATCGTTCATACCTATAAGGGCAGATACGGATCTTGTATTCTGTATACCCTCGATGGCAGTAAGCGATAATTGATTCTCGAGAGAAAGTGGAGTTTTCATTTCTCCAAATTTCAGATTGATTTCTTTCGCAGGACTCCATTCTCCCCAGAATTCAAAGAGTCTTGGATCTACAAACTCGCTCATCACAAAATATTTGAAATTGTTTGTTATATTTCCGCCTAATGTGAGGAATACGACGCGAGGTTCGGCTGTATGTTTAATTCTCGATACGTTACTATACTTGTACATAAACATTCCGTATCCTCCAAACTGCATATATGGTGTATTGAATGCTTGTCTTACTTTTTCTATGGTGGTGTGGGGCTGGATATTCTGTTTTTTATCTTCGGTTACTCTGAGAGAATCGGCTTCGCTTTGGGTTAAGACGTTTTTCTCTACCAGTTTGTTTAATAGGTCGTTGTTGAAATCTTGAGAATAACTGCAAAGGCAAACGATGAGAAAAATAATGCTGAATAAGAATTTCTTCATTCTATGTTTAAATGTTTGTCAATTATATATCTATTTTGTCTCCTAAGTGTCGGGGTTCTTTTCTGGTAACGATATCTACGAAGGCTTTTACACGAGCAAGTATTTCTCTTGCTTTTGTTCGGTACGAAGAACGGTTGAGTCCCAGATCACGGGCATTGTAGCCATAAGCCTCTAAGCCATGATGAAGGGCAATAAATATGGCTCGCTCGTTATGAAACTTTTGCGAAACGACTATAAAAGAATCTTGCCCGAATATTTTGCTCATTCGTACTACAGAGTCCAGTGTTCGCAATCCTGCATAATCCATCGTGATGATGCTGTCGGGAACTCCTGCCTCTACTAACGCGTCGTGCATATCCTGAGCTTCGTTGTAGTGTGCCCATCTGTTGTCTCCGCTAACTACAAATACTTTTACTTTACCTGCTTCGTAAAGTTCTTTGGCAGCTTGTATGCGATAGATGAAATAAAGATTTGGCCTATCTCCTATATATCTGGCTGCACCTAGTACCAAGGCTGCTTTCTGGGCAGGTATGCTGTCTGCATTGTTATATATAAAATCTTTGGAATCGTGAGGGATTTTCCAGTTAGCAAAAGCTATTATGGCTACAATGCCAATAATGGCTATAGTAAGGATAATCAAAGCTCTTTTTAATATCTTTTTTACTCTAATATTCATTAAATTCGCTCAAGGACTTTTTGTATTAAATCTTCTATCGAACCCTTATAGTCAGCATTGGATTCTCCGGCCAATCGGTTGGCTATGATTGTGCATACAGTCATTCCTTTGTGTCCCATTAGCCTACTCAATCCGGCAAGAGGGGCACTTTCCATTTCGTAATTGGTAACCTTATCTCCTTCAAAATCGAAAGATTCTATTTTACTATTGAGGTCGGGGTTAGCCAGAGGCATGCGCACATATCTGCCCTGTGGCCCGTAAAAACCAATTGCGGATATTGTCATTCCTTTTATCATATCGTGTCCTATGCGTTCTACCAATTCCTCATCTGCCTTTACAAAATAAGGTGAGCAGTGTTGTGGGTTCCAGTCCACATATTTTTTGAACGATTCTTCATAATCGGATAAAGTTATTGTGTCGCGCCCGGCATAATAATTAAGAACTCCATCAAACCCTACCGATTTGGCAGCTACTACATAAGAGCCTATCGGACAAAATGGTTGTAACCCTCCGGATGTTCCTACACGTACCATTGTAAGTTGCTTGAAGTCTTTTTTTACTTCACGTGTTTCGAAATCAATATTTGCAAGAGCGTCCAACTCTGTAATCACTATGTCTATGTTATCAGGTCCTATACCATGGGAAAGGGCGGTGATGCGCTTGCCTTTATATGTTCCGGTGATTGTGTGAAATTCCCGACTGCGTATGTCGCACTCGATGGTGTCGAAGAATGAGGCAGTGAGGTCTACTCGGTCCGGATCGCCCATCATTATAATTTTGTCCGATAGTTGTTCCGGTTTTATATGTAGGTGAAATACACTACCGTCATTATTTATTATCAATTCTGATTCGGGTATTGTTCTCATAATTGCCATTTTCTATTGTTTGATTCTTCAAAGATACGCTTTTGTTTCGAATATGTTTTCACCATTGTTGAGGCACTTATTCAAAAGGTATTTCTTCGATAGGATTCCAGAATATTGTTTTCCAGTTGCATATTCTATTATTATGTATTTTTATCCCTTCGGCTTCCAGTAGTTTTTTCATCTCATCCGAATTGCCGAATGCTTCTTTTCCTGATAATGTCCCCTGACTGTTAACTACCCTGTGAGCTGGAATGTTGCTGTCGGCAGGACATTGTCCCATTATTTTTCCTACCATGCGAGACATGTTCGGATAGCCTGCTGCCTTGGCTATTGCACCGTAGCTACTGGCTCGCCCGTGCGGAATAGTCCTTACAATATCATATACTCCGCGTATAAGGTTTTCCTTCTCTTTATTGGTCATTGTTGATTTGCTTTTGCAATAAAGGTATAAAAACTTATTTTTGCAGTAAATTATTCTAGATATGAAAATTTCTTTATTGGTGATAGGAAAAACGGATGCAGGCTATTTTATTGATGCCGTAAGTGAGTATCAAAAACGGCTGGAACATTATATTCCATTCGAAATGCAGATTATCCCCGATATAAAAAACACAAAAAGCCTGACTGTAAGCCAACAGAAAGAAAAAGAAGGTGAATTGATCTTAAAAAGCCTACAGCCGGGAGATTATGTTGTTTTGTTAGACGAAAAGGGCAGGGAGTATTCTTCTATCCAATTTGCTTCGTATATTGAGAAAAAAACACATACTGTAGCCAAGCGTCTGGTTTTTGTAATTGGAGGGCCTTATGGCCTTTCGGGGGCAGTATATGAAAAGTCCAACGAGAAGCTTACTTTATCGCGTATGACATTCTCGCATCAAATGGTACGACTCATTTTTGTAGAACAGCTTTATCGTGCAATGACCATATTAAATAATGAACCTTACCATCACGAGTAATATCGGGGTAAGGTTCATTTTCCGTGTCTTAATAAATACTTATTTCTTCAGGTTGAGCTCTTCGGTAAATATGTTTCCGTACTCATCTTTGGCTACTACTTTTATTATTGCTCCCTTCTTTTTGGGAGTATAGAAGAATAGGCAGTCTGTTTGTTTCGGCTCATTGGATGGACGATGCTTTGGCTTGTCCGGGCCGAACATATACTCGTAGGCAAATGGGTCATAATCTCTGTACTGTGTCATTTCTCCCATAGGCTTTCCATCTTCTATTACTTCCACAGTCCAATGCTTGTTCCAATTCCAAATATTGGCAATGATACTATTCTTTTTGCTATTCCACGAATTTGGTGGGTATAGTTTGATTTGATACGACTTGTCAAGACCTGTCCCTTTAAAGTATTGATTCGTTACTTTATTGCCTTCGATTTCAAATACAGCATAACCATTTGGTGCTCCATTAGATCCTATGTCTCCTGACCATCCGGCTCCAAATACGGCATTGAGAGTATACTCTTTTATATTTTCATTGATCTCAGTCGATACTCCAAAGTGAGTGTGTCCCGATATGATGACAACTTTGTATCCATCAAGAATATTATACAGCTCTTTGCTATTTACAAGCTCCGATTGTTTGTATTTGGTAGGGATATGAGTAGACAATATTATCAGCTTATCTTTAGCTACATAAGTAAGGTCTTGTTTTAGCCATTCCATCTGTTCGTCGGTAATTTTTTTTTCGTACGTTTTTCTGTCGTGATAAAGTATGTCGTCGAGAACTATAAAATGACAGTTGCCTTTATTGTATGAATAATAGGTAGGCCCAAAGTATTTTTCAAAATTATGAGATGCTTTGCTATCATCTCCTACAATTTTTTGATCGTGATCGTGATTACCTATTACCTGTAGTACAGGAAATGGAATGTTATTGATAGCATCAGTATATCCCGGGTATAACTTGGGAGCATCCCATACAAGGTCGCCTGCTACAATTCCCACAAAAGGAGTTTCGGAAGGGTATTCTTTGGTCAGATTGTTGATATCCGGTACCGTTTCTTTTCTGAAGCGTTTTAATTCCCAGTCCTTGGATGGTTGGGAGTCTGCCATGGCAACAAGTACGAAATTTTTATCTGGAATTGCTTTTGTTAGCTGAAAATTGGCATATACTACCTCCAAATCTTGATTTACCTTCTTGTAGAAGTCGGGAATACTACCTCTTGTCGGCAACTTATAATCACAGGGAACAGATATGAATACGAACTTTGCTTTTGGGTTTCTTTTCATTCGATACTGCCCGTTTTCGTCCGTAAGAGTTGTAGTATATCCATCACTAACGACTACTCCCTGTACACCTTTTATTCCGTCAGTTACATTTCCCGTGAGATCAGTGTCTACATCTGATAATACGTTTTGAGAGTAAATGTTGATGCTAAAAATGAGACTTAATATGTAAGTCATTGTATACAAAACAATCTTGCTTTTCATTCTATGTAATATTAATAACTAAAATCTCAAAACGGAAAATATTAGGAAGCTTATATGACTTGATAAGGCATTCCTAATATTTTCTTTCAAAGTACAGCTAAAATCTTATTTTTGTTTTATGTATGTTATATTGGTCTAACAAAAGCTTTCATTAATATAAAACCAGCCTTGGTAACTTTATTGGTGTATGTTTTTCCATAAGGAGTCGTTGCTGTCACTGTTATTTCATTCCAATTAGTATTAGCTGGAGTGTAGTAAAATATATGATCAGTCATTATCGGCTCTCCGGAAGGGTGTCTCAATGGAAGTTTTTCTCCATATAAATTATCATAAGCAAGAGGATCATATTTTCTTGTTGAAGAAGGATTGATCCACGGAGTCGAAATTCCATCTTCGGTCACACTGACTGTCCAGTTTGTATGCCAGTTAAAAATATTGACAGCAACTATATTCTTTTCAGTTGGAGCGCAATTCCAAGTATTTTGAGGATATAGTTTTATTTGGTAGTCAGGGTCATTTGATGTTCCCTTATAATACCAATCAGAAATTTTGTTTCCTTCTATTTTGTATATTGCATATCCATTTGGACTACCATCTCCACAAATATCTCCCGACCAGAATTCTCCCATTGCTGCTCCAAGTGTATTTTCCTCAATAGTTGACGAAATAGTTGCTGTAAAGTTATGGTGAGCGTGTCCTGAAATTATGCGTACATTATACCCTTCAAGTATGCTGTATAGATCTTGGTTGTTTTCTAATTGGGTATTTGTAGCTCTTCGTTTTGTTGGAATGTGTATTCCTAAAATTATTAGCTTGTCTTTACTTACATATTTCAGATCTTCTTTTAGCCAAATTAGTTGTTCAGGAGTTATGTATGACCGATAATTAACTCTGTCTGTATAATATATATCGTCAAGAACAACATAATGACAGTCTCCAATATTATACGAATAGTAAGTTGGTCCGAAAGCGGCCTCAAACTCGGCAGATGCTAAATAATCGTTGTCTATAACTGCTTGATTATGATCGTGGTTTCCTATCACCTGAAACAGAGGGAAATCTAACCTGTCATTTAAATGCTTGGTATAAAGGTCATAAAAATCTAGCCTGTCCCACACAACATCACCTACTACAATGCCATATACCGAAGTGTTTTTTGCAATATTATCTATATGGGCTTGTATATCTACAAGTGTTTCGAAGCGGAATCGTTCCATTTCATAAAAGTCACTCGGCTGTGGGTCTGCAATGGCAACAAGTATGTGCTCAGTTTCTTTTGTTTTTGTTTTTAATTTAAAATTTGCCAGATTAACCTTTTGTTCATGGTCTATCTTTTGATAGATAACGGGTAGGCTTCCTGCTGTTGGAATTTCATATTCTGAGGGAATTGATGCAAAAACAAATTTTGCCAGATTATTCTTTTTCATTTGATAGATACCATCATCCCCTGTTGTCATTACGGTATACCCATCACTGACCACAACACCTGAAATAGGTCCTGAATCGTCATATATTATACCTACAAGATCCATGCCTGGTTTGACTTCAAAATCTATATTCGGACCTTCCGGATCAGGGGTTACAGGAATATTGTCATCATTGCTGCATGACAAGAGACATGCTGTAATAATAAAAAATAAATATCTGAATAGTATATTAGTCTTTTTCATATGTATGCTTTTTGTTACCATGTTTTTTGATATACATAAATATTGTCGATGCTCAGACGTCCATCTGCTGCTGCTCCGGGTTTGTAGATCCGAAAACGGACGGGCCCATCAATATCTAACATTAATGTTTCGGTATAGAAGCCGTTGTTTGATGTAATAGTTTCTCCTAACTTATTCCATGTGGCTCCGCTATCTATAGAATATTCCAACCAGAATTGAACTGCTGCATCGGTATAATATATTCCATGCGTGTAACTTATTTTTGTAGCCCCATGAGGGAGGTTGAACTTCATTTCTACAACACCATATTTTCCTACACCCAGAGTCCTTTGCATTCTGATTCCCTGTTTACCCGTGATTCTGTCTCTTCCCGCAGTATTTGCAAGTACAGGATCGACAAGTATACTTTGGAATAAATACCAACTTCCGGTTTTGAATGTTCCTGTATTTGTTCCCGAATTATAAGATGTTAAAGCACTAGGTACGCCTCCTGCTTCGATTGATGGTATTTCAAAGTCTTCAGGCCAATTCGTATAGAGCGGGCCACTTTCGTTTTGCATGTCATCTTCTGTTCTCATACTTACAAGTCCTTTTCCATCTTTTAATTTAGCTATTCCGATAACATCAGAAGCAGGCATTACATTCTTGTCAGCAAATGTTGCCGAAGATAGAGTGTGCAGGTATAAATTACCCGTAATACTACCTTCTGCGTCATATACGGGCATTGGCTTATCTCCCTCTAATCCTTCGCCAAATGGAGGAAGAGGGTATATTTCACATAATATTTGAACTAGTCTACAATTATATTTATCTATGTTGTTATACAGTTCATTTAGAGATACTGGGCTTGGGATAACTTTACAGTCTGACTTAATTTTTACAATATTGCTTTTTGATGCTTCCAGTATTAGGTCTCCATTTTCTTTTTTTAGTTTAGTATTTGTAAGATCTATTACTAAAGAATCTCCCATTTTATATGTGTTTTCCATTGCTGATGGAAGTGAAATCTGTAATCCTATAGATCGACTCATATTACCCATTGAAAAACCATCAGTCGCTTGTAATATTAAATGATTGTCCTCTATATTCTTTCCTTCGGGATTTGAAATAACTACACCTGTTGTTTTATAGGGTCCTTGAAAAACGGAACTACTTAGTGTAATGTCTGTCCCTTTGTATACTTCTCTTACTTCATCTATCGTAATGAGATCGGAGATTGGAGTTGCTCCCCCTAATTTATTATCATCAGAGCAAGAAATGCCGAGAGCTACAATGGCTATTAAAAATATATATTTATAAAATCGTATCATATTTTCTGAATTTTAGATGTTTCTATTCTATTCCTTACCAAACACCTTTGTATACTTGAATGTTATCTATACTTAATCGTCCATCCGGAGTTTGTTCAAGTCCTTTTTTTATTCTGAATCTAACAGACCCTTTTACATTGTCCAGCATTGCCATTGCCACTCTCATTTCCTTTTGCGGATTATAAATCGGCTGATGTGCTTCTTGCCATGTCTTTCCTTTATCTGTTGAGTACTCGAGAACAAATGAACTTTTAGCGTCATTGTAATAAGAACCATATGTATATGTTACTTTTGAAGCGCCTTCTAGTAAATCAAATTGCATTTCTAAATATGCGTGTTTTACTGTGTTGCCCAATTGATCTATCGCAGTCCAAAGGTTTTGCTGCATTCTTATACCTTGTGCTCCTGATACTCTGTCACGTCCTGATGTTGCGGAAATTTCAGGGTCGACCAATATTGAAAAGTATAATTTCCATTTACCCGTTTTGAAATATCCCATATTATCAGAGTTGTCATAGCTTGTCATAGATTTTGGTATGAGTCCTCCATCATCCGCTAAACCAAGGTCTTTAATTGATGGATATTCGAAATCTTCGGGCCAACCTTTATACAGAGGGCCTGCTGCGTATTTCATATCATCATTGTATTGCATTCTCAAACACCTTTTATTCCCATCTTTGAACGCGATTCCTGTAAATTGGGCACTAGCTTGTATCGGATTATTTGCAAATGTTGCTTTAGGATCAGTTTGCAGATATATTAGACTATCCTTTCCTACGTAAAAGCTCTTTTCTCCAGATAGAATATCCCCATCTTCTGGTAATGGAGAAAATTCACAATCTAGCTGAATGAGCATATTTGCATAACGTTCATAAAAAGTATAGAGTTGAGTTGTTGTGATTGTTTTAGGCTCAATCTTTATTCCTGTCTTTTGCCTCCTTACTTTATCTAACGTGAGACCAGTTACATGTAAGTCTCCATTAATATTACGGAGTTTAGTTCCTCGCAGATCTATTACCAGAGAGTCGCCAGGATTAAAAATATTGTCTTCAGCATTATTAAACTCGAACAATAAGCCTATGCCACGTATTGTTGTTGTCGCAGTACTGATAGGGTCTGTAGACTGTATAATCAGGTAGTTTTTAGGTATATTACCATCAGTATTATCTGAAATAACAACACCTGTTGTCATATATGTATCATTTAATGTCTTTGGTCCCAGATCTATATCTGAATCAATATATGCCTCTCGAACTTCGTATATCAGACAAACGGGATTTAACGTAGCTAGGTGGGTTCCTTCGCTTATCTTTTCTTCAATACAAGAAGAAAAGCCAAGAGGAAGAACGAAAGCCAGCAACGAAAAAAGTAATATTTTAGATATTGTATTCATAAATTTTAGATTTTTATTCGTTATACATCCTTTGGCTATTTCTGCCACCATAGTTTGGTCCTAATATCGTCGCCACCCATACTCTTTACCGCTGCATTGTAATTCTCTCTGTTCAGGTTCTGAACATATACAGGGTATTTTAAGCGAGTAGGCATTGATCCTAATACCCCTGGGCCAATAGGCATTTCGGGTTGTCCGGTTCGGCGATAGTCACACCACTGCTGAAAATCTGTAAAGAATAAAGAATAATATTTCTGTAATAATATTTTTTCTAATTTGAATTTATCTCCTTCAAGTGCATCCCATTTAATACTTGGTTGCTCCATATAGTTGTTAAATTTCTCTATTTTGAATGGATCTTTAATCTCAGCAGAAAGAGTATCTACCCATAGATAAATATCTGCTGCAATACCTTTTCTATATGTAGTCTCTGGATCTATATTTGTCCATTTCCGGACTCCAGCTTCTGCAATTATGAAATTGAGCTCTGAATAATTCATTATATTACCTAATCTAGGTTCTTCTCGTAGTGCTAATTGCAGCTTCGATGCTATGTCCGGTGTATTACCGGATGCGTAGCCGCTTTCCATTCCGTAATATTGACCTAAAGAAGCTTCTGTAGCCCAAATAGGGAGTCTTGGGTCTTTCCAGTTGTTGAGATTGTCGATAAAGAAATTCGCTAGCCCTGCACTACCATTCCATGCATTATTTGTATTTGTTGCAAAAGGAGATTTAAGTGGATCTTCTCCTGTGAAGTATAAAATCGCAGATTCTTCATTCTTTTCAAAAACAGGATATGATTTAGGATTGGTGTCGAGAATATTCTTCACTCTGGCTTTTATATCTAAATCAGGATCATCCTCCAAATTTGATAGACGCATTAAAAGACGGAGATATAGAGAATTACCGAACTTACGCCATAAAGTGGTATTTCCAGCATATAGCAGGTCCAGTCTTTTGAAGATCTCAGTAGTAGTTGCTGTACTTAATAAAGTATTTGCCTCTTCAAGCTTGTCGAACATCCTCAGATAAATATCTTTCTGTTTATCGTATTTGGGCTGAAACAACTCCTCTCTGCCTCGAGAAGCTTCTGTGTCAGGAACATCTCCGTATGTGTCTGTCAATAGGGACGTTACCCAGCAGTCAAGTATCAAAGAAATCCCTTTCGAACCATCTTCGCCAAGTACTTCTCCCTTGGTATACATATCTCTGAAATTGTTCAGTTGAGTATACCATGCATTCCATGGGCCATCAGAGTATGTTGCACGAACGTCATATCTATGGATATCGTTTGTGTTTCCTAAAGTTACAGTGACTTGCATCAACTCATTGTTTAGCGCTTTGTTGCGACCAAGATTGTAACTTAATGTGCTGTATATGGCTGGTGATATTAATGATGCGGGCAGAGCGTCTGATGCACCATTAGGGTCAGTATTTATTTCTATGAAGTTATCGGTACAACCTGATAACATAACAATAATTGATAATATTGCTATTTTTATATTATATTTTTTCATAATCTTCTTTATTTGAGATTCTTTAGAATGATAGTTTAATATTCGATCCTATAACCCTTGTGGAAGGGAATTGGGCATTCTCAAATCCAGCAACTATATCCGAACCCGATATATCTCCAAATTCGGGATCGTATGCAGGCCATTTAGTTATTGTAAATAAGTTTCGTCCGTAGACTCCGACTTCTAAACTTTCTATTTTAAACTTTTTAAGGAATGCCTTCGGTATCTTGTAGTCTAATCTCACTTCTCGTAGTTTTATATAATCTGTTCTAAAGGTGTTTGCCTCTACGTTTGATCTGTCATAATGTTTTTGATAATAGGTAGGGATATTGGTTGCTAATGTTGTATTCCATTTATATGTTCCATCTGAATTTTTTACAACTCCTTCTCCTACGATACCATTATAACGTCCAGGAAGGGTTTTTGTACTTGTTCCCATTTCCATCATTGTAGCATGGGTTAAGGAATATCCCATCCCTCCAAACTGTCCGTCGAGTAAGAAACTAAAACTAAAGTTCTTATATCTAATATTCATACCAAAGCTTCCTTTCCATTTTGGATTTGTATCTCCGACATATATCGTAGAGTCTGTCATAGTTGGGTAACCTTGTGCGTCATATATAATTTGTCCGCTGATATCTGTTGTTGATCCATCTGGGTTTTCTATTGTAGAACCTTTAGGAGCTCTATTGTATCCTAGTCCGTAAATAGCTCCAAGTGATCCTCCTGGATATGCTACTAAGCTCCCTCTTGCCGAATTATATATGTTATAAACAGTAAGGTTGTCTGTTAATCTTACTAGTTTGTTTCTATTTATAGAATATGTCATAAAGGAAGAAAGAAATAATTCATCTTTTTTACCATCTATAATTACTCCTTCTACTTGGGCTTCAATACCTTTATTCTGTACTTCTCCTGCATTTAAGATGATTGCAGAATATCCGGTAGAACGATCTAGGTTTGCACGAATAATCTGGTCTGATGTATTGTTTTTATATGCAGACAGGTCTAGTTTCAATCTGTTGTTGAATAGTCTTGCATCAATTCCTACTTCATAACTTATTGTTTTAAGAGGTTTTAAGTCATAGTTTGGCAATACAGTTGGGTTCGATAAGCCGGCATTGAATCCTGCGCTACTTTCCGATACATATGTGTATGAAGTCCGGTATGGAGTAGTTCCTCCACTACCTACTTTTGACCACGATCCTCTGACTTTTAAGAAGGAAACCTGTTCTGGGAACTTCATAGCCTCTGTTAATACTCCACTTAGATTGAATGAAGGATAAAATACCGAGCAGTTGTTTGTGGATGGAGGTACAGGTCTGGCCAAAGTACTAAACCAGTCATTACGACCTGTTATATCCAAGTATATAAAACTGTAGTTAAGAGCAAGCATTCCATAGATACTGTTTACCGAATATCGGGAAAGATAAGGGTCTGAGATTGGGATATTCTGACCATTTGCTAATGTATATACATCAGGAAAAAGAAGGTCGTTAACTCGTAAGTCATCTTTATTATATCTGTTATCCATCCTTTGTCCGCCAAGAGAAGCGTTTAGGCCAAATCTATCCCATGTCTTTTTATACTGAGCTAAAAACTCAATAGTTGTTTCTTGAGATGTTATATTTTGCCGGCGATACATTCCATTTCTGTTTCCCTGTGTATCATATGGACGTTTTTGTTCCCTTTTTTCTGTTGACAGGTCTGTGGTAGCTCTTACTAATACAGAAAGATCCTTAATGATATCGTAGGTTACAGCGATATTCCCTGAAACTTGGTTTCTATACGAAGAATTTGTCATTTCGTATAAAATAGCGTAAGGATTATCTATCAAGCTACTGAATGGACGAGATATTTCCTGGTTTTCGCGTCCTAGCTTCCAGTAATCTTTATACCAGTTTATATCAGCATTAGGCACAATCCCTCGTATAAAATACATTATACTGGAGTTACCATAGCCCATACTAGGTAAATTGTCGCTGCTTTTATTTACATAGTTTATTTTAGAATCAACTTTTAGCTTATCAGTTAGCTTATAATTTACAGATAAGGCTAATGTATTTCTTGAATAACCCGTATTTTCCATAATCCAATTGTTCGTTCTATTGGTGTAAGAAAAACGGATCCCTGCTTTATCATTACCTCCTTGAAAAGCAACACTGTTAGTGTATGTTACTCCTGTTCTAAAAAAGTCTTTTCTATTGTTTGGGTATGCAACCCAAGGAGTTCTGGCTTTTCCCTGAGTTTGTGTAACAGGGTCGTACTGAAAGTAAGATGTATTTTCATTGAACCGAGGGCCCCATGCCGAACTGGTACTCCTTGTACTGGCACCATCTACAGATCTGTCATACGAATACCAATTGTGTGTTCCATCACCTTGTCCATATTCATATTGATAGTCGGGCCAATTATTTATTGTTTCAAAATCGATATTAGAATTAATTGTTATTCCAATTCCTGGTACTTTCCGTCCTTGCTTTGTTGTTATTATTATAGCTCCATTTGCTCCGCGTGCACCATAAAGAGCAGCTGCTCCGGGCCCTTTTAGGATACTAATATCTTCGATATCATCCGGGTTTATATCGGATAAGCTGGATCCGAAATCGACAGACGTATCTCCTGATGTATTATATGTAGATCCGGAACCTGTTCTTCGTCCACTAGATTCACTAATAATCACACCATCTACTATAATTAGAGCAGAGCTGTTCCCATCCAGAGAGTTTTCTCCACGCAGAACGATTTTAGAAGAGCCTACAGGGCCTCCTGAATTTACAAGGTTGACACCGGCTACTCTGCCTGAAAGTGCGTCACTCCAGTTATTAGGCATCGCTTTTGTTACGTCATCAGAGCTTAATTTAGAAACAGCATAACCTAGTGCCTTTTCATCACGTTTAATACCAAGAGCTGTAACTACGACTTCTGTTAACTCTGTTCTAGGGATGAGTGCGATATTTATCGTTTTCTTTTGCCCACTTGTAAGAGTAAACTGCTCTGTATACTTTTTGAATCCAACATAAGTGGCGCTAATAGTATAATTTCCCGGAGCTAATGATGGAAAAGTATATTTACCATCGGTATCACTTAATGCAACATGTTTAGTACCCTCAATGACTACTGTTGCGCTAATTAATGGTTCTGATGTTTCCGGGTCGGTTATTATCCCGGATACTGATCCGTTTTGCTGGGCATAAACTGAAGTTATACTCCCCATAATAATGAAGAGTAATAGGGCCAGTTTTATCCCTCTTCTGGATTGATTCCAGCTGAAAATAAAAACATTCATAGTATTCCGTTTAGATTAAATGAATTAAATTCTTGTTTTAAGTGCATCGCTTTTCTTTTTTTAATGAAGCACAAAATAAGAAGAGTTTTATTGTATGGTAATTTAGATTTAATTAAGGATTGGTTAAATAATGTGTTTCTTATCTTTGAAGTCTTGCTTTTTCTTTATTCCATGTAGTTGCAGTAAACAGAATAGATAAAACACAAGCTCCAACTAGAATGATGAACATATAGTCCCACGATAAATGTTCTACTACAAATCCCAGGCCTATATTCGCAAATAAGGATGTCCCGAGAAAGTAACCGAAGAACCCTGTTAGTCCGGCAGCTGTACCGGCAGCTTTTTTAGGAACAAGGTCTAGGGCCTGTACTCCTATTAGCATAACAGGACCATAGATAAGAAATCCAATTGCAATAAGTGCTATATTGTCAACTATGATATTTCCTGCTGGATTTTTCCAGTATACTATTACAGCAATCATAGTTAATAACATATAGATAATAATAGCAGGAGCGCGTCTTCCTTTAAATATCTTATCTGAAATCCATCCGCACAGAAGAGTGCCCGGTATACCTGCATATTCATAAGCAAAATAGGCCCACCCTGATTCTTTGACAGAGAATCCTTTAGCATCTTCCAGATATGCCGGAGCCCAATCTAATACACCATATCGTACCAGATATATGAACGCATTAGCAAAGGCAATAAGCCAAAGCAGTTTGTTGTTTAATACATATTTAAGAAATATTTCTTTGGTAGTTAATTCTTCTTCCTGACTTTTTGTGTAATCGGCCGGATAATCATCTTTATAAGCTTCTATGTTTGGTAAACCACACGATTGAGGAGTGTCTCTGATCAGTAAATAGGCTATGAATGCAACTATAATAGCTACAAAGGCAGGGAAATATAGTTTGCTATGCCAGTCTCCGAAAATAGCAACCCCTAAAATAGCCAGAGGACCTATTATACCTCCTCCAACATTATGGGCTACATTCCAAATAGACATTTTAGTTCCTCTTTCTTTGATTGAAAACCAATGTACCATGACTCGTCCGCAAGGAGCCCATCCCATACCCTGAAACCATCCGTTTATAAAAAACAGAACGAACATAACTACTACGGATGAGGTGAGGACAGGTATTAGTCCTAAAAAAGCAAGAGTAAGGGCTGACAGAAGAAGTCCTAAAGGAAGAAATATTCTTGCATTACTCCTGTCGGAAACACTTCCCATAATAAACTTACTGATACCATAGGCAATTGAAACCGCCGAAAGGACGATGCCTAAAGCGGCTTTAGAAAAGCCTTCTTCTATGAGGTCGGGCATTATTAGTGAGAAGTTTTTTCTTACTAAATAATATCCGGCATAACCAATAAATATACCCAGAAAGACTTGTAAGCGTAATTTTTTATACTCTTTGTCTATTTTCTCGTCGGGTAATAAATCTTTGTGTGCTGGTGGTTTTAAAAAATTGAACATGATATTAATCGTAAATTGGTATTGTATTTAAGCTTATTAGTACATATGATAAAAAAAGTCCATAAATATCTTATCGAAATTAAATCGAAAGCCATTCACAAAGAAACGAATTTTTTCGAAATAAAATAATAATAGATGTTATTTTTAATAAATGATTTCTTTTTTATATTATAATTCCTTGAATAAGTTTGGGTAGTCTGAGATAATTCCGTCTACATTCATATCTTTTAAGCGCTTTATTTCGCTAATTGTGTTTACTGTCCACGGCAAAATTTTTACATTTAGAGAGTGGCAATACTGAATCATTTCATCGGTAACCATTGTGTATTCTGGGCTGTAAGTATGAGGAATGAAGCCTAGTGTCTCAAATTGTTGTTTTACACTTTCATTATCTTTCTTGCTTACAAGTAAAGAAGTCTTGATATCCGGATATTTATTGTGTATAATCTGTAGGGCTCTCATGTCGAAAGATTGTACAACTGTTCTGTTTCGGATACCATTGTCTGTAATTGCTTTTATGGCGAGGATTACAAATTCTTCCACAGGCGGATGGTTGATATTATCCCCTTTTTGAGATGATTTTATCTCTATGTTGTAAAGCATTGATTTCCCTTTTCTATGGGCGTGCTCTTCGGAGGCTTTTATTAGGTCTGAAAGTAATGGTTTAGATGCAGCAATACTTTTCTTTTGAGGGAAATCCGGATTGTTTTTTATACCGACATCATATTTTCGTATGCTGTCATATGTCATGGTGTATAAGAGCCGTTTCTTTGCTTCTGAGGTTGTTAAGAATTTGCCTTCCGGAGTAGTTGTTATTTTATCGTTGAAGTATGGGTCATGCGATACGATTACTTTTTTATCTTTAGATATTTGAAGGTCTAACTCTAGTGTCACTACGTCTCTGTCTATAGCGTCTATCATGGCAGGTATTGTGTTTTCAGGCATAAGGCCTCTTCCTCCTCTGTGAGCTTCTGTGTCGAAGACTGGTTGGGGTTTGGTGTTGTTTGTTATATTTTCCCTTGTTTTGCATCCTAAAAGAAATGCAGAACAGGCTGTAACTAAAAGTATCTTCTTCATCTTGTTTGTTTTGATATTTAATCTGATATGATTCAAAATATTTTTTCTGTATAACTGCTTGTAAAAATAATAAAATTTCAAATCAAAATATAAATATTTCGAATTAAATAAATTGTGTTTCAAATATGTTAAGAATACTCTTTGGTATGGTTGCTTATTTTGCTTTTCGGTTAAATGTTTGTTATTTTGTATGAAAATGTCTAATGTTATGAATTTGAAGCTGTCCGTATTGAATATCCTTTTTGTACTCCCTGTTTTACTTTGGGCTCAAGCATCTCAAGAAGCATGGATTAGAGATAATTATGTAAAAAGCGAATATATGATTCCGATGAGAGATGGAGTTCGTTTATACACAGCTGTGTATGCTCCTGTGGATAGAGGGGAGAATCATCCGTTTCTTCTAACCCGCACTCCTTATTCATGTAAGCCCTATGGGGAATCTTTTAAAGAGGCTTTGTGGGATAGCTACTTATATGGGTATATGAAGGAGAAGTATATCTATGTTGTACAAGATGTAAGGGGTAAATGGAAAAGTGAGGGCGAATTCGGGAATGTCCGCCCTTTTATTGTTCAAAAACAAAATAATAGAGATATAGATGAGGCTAGTGATGCATACGATACTGTCGAATGGCTTGTGAAAAATATATCTAATAATAACGGTCGTGTTGGTGTTTTCGGTGTATCTTATCCGGGATTCTACTCTACAATGGCAGCAGCTTCTATGCACCCAGCAATAACGGCTGTGAGTCCGCAGGCTCCAGTTTATGATTGGTTTATGGGGGATGATTTTCATCATAACGGTGCATTTATGATGATGGATGCTTTCCGTTTTTTCGACGGTTTTGGCCATAGGCGACCTTATCCGACAGAGCGAGGTCCTCGTAAGCAGATCTCTTATAAGACAGATAGCTATTCTTTCTTCTTGAAAACAGGAACACTCAAAAATCTTTCCAGATATTTTGGGGATAGTATTCCCTTTTGGAACGATATGATGAATCATCCTGATTATGATGAATGGTGGCAGAACAGGAGTGCTGAAAAGGCGTGTATTGGACTGAAAGTGCCCATGCTGATAGTGGGTGGTCTATTTGATGCAGAAGACGGTTATGGAACATGGCATACCTATAGAACTATTAAAGAAGAGTCGAAAGATGCACATTGTCGGTTGGTTATTGGTCCTTGGTCGCATGGAGCATGGACAGGAGTGGATGTGTCGTCTTTCGGAGATATTTGCTTTGGATCTAATACGGCAGAGTATTATCAGCACAATATCGAGATACCTTTTTTTAATTATTATCTCAAAGATAAGGGAAGTCTTGATGGAGTAAAAGATGTTATTGTGTTTTTCTCAGGCGAAAATAAGTGGAAAGAATTTAATTGTTGGCCACCGGCAGATATGAAAACAACAGATGTTTATTTGTCTTCGGGGGGGAGACTTTCTTTCGAACGGCCTAATGAGAGAAACTCTTTCTCGGAATATGTCTCCGATCCGTCTGTACCAGTGCCTTTTCTGAATGAAATAGGGCGTAACCGCCCCAAAGAATATATGGTCGCAGATCAGCGTTTTGCTTCTCAAAGACCGGATGTTATTGTTTTCGAAACTGATGTTCTGTCGAAAGACCTTGTGCTTGCTGGGCCTCTTATGGTTGATCTGAAAGCATCTATATCCACGACTGATGCAGATTTTATAGTGAAGATTATAGATGTATTCCCCGATGATTTCAGATATAATAATAATACATGCAACCACTTGGGTAAGAAAACCGTGATGGGTGGATACCAAATGATGGTAAGAGGAGATGTTATGAGAGGACGCTATCGTAACAGCTTCTCAACTCCTGAAGCCTTTATCCCCTTTGTCCCTTCAAATGTAAAGTTTGAACTGACAGATATTGCTCATACTTTTCGGAAAGGACACAAGCTTATGATTCAGATACAAAGTACGTGGTTTCCTCTTGTGGACAGAAATCCACAGCAACTTGTAAATATATATAATTGTTCTGAAGATGATTTTGTCAAGTCTGTTGTAAGGGTATATCATCAGGCAGATCTGGCTTCTAAAATAACGCTGCCTGTTTTAAACTGAGCCGATGGGCTCTCTGTGAAAGCCTTAAACGTTGAGGTGTGAATATTCTGTTACTGCCTTTCAATAAGGTAGTAAAAAAATCTGTACTTTTTGGTAACTATATTTTCTTAACGATCTGAGTTATATCTACCAAGCTAAAAGCCTCTCTCAATATTCTTAATACTTCAGAATAAGTAGGAGTAAGTTCTTTCATTGCTTCTTGTTGTATATCAAATCTATATTCTCTTATGTTGGAATTCTGAGAATTGTCTAAGCTATAAGTCTTTGTCATAACATGTTTTTTATAAAGTTAATTATAGTGTTTTCTAAAATAAACAAAACAGGACGAAAAGTAAAACAGAAACATTAAACTCTATTGTCTGCTTGCTTTTTCTGCTCTCATAGTAAATATACTAATTTTAAAGTCTTTTAGCAAATATTCTTGCTTGTAAATATTGTTTTTTGTTTCGATTTGTTTCTTTTTTTTGCTGATATTGTTTTAATATTATGATATACAGCATTTTGTCGTATTTCGTATATGTAATATATATCTAATAATTCTTGTTTGGATTATGATGTCCGATTGTAATTCGAATATTTATGTTTTGAACAGTAATTCATGTGCGAAAGTATATTCGAAATACCTGTATGATTTTACAATCATTCGATAGCTTGAGCAATGATAGATAAAGGATGCTCACATTTTTTTGTTGTAGACATTTCTATCTGCCATTTGCAGGTTTCGCAATCGGTGACAACATAGTCATAGTCATCAGCTTCTATTTGCTTGAATAAAGAGGCTCCTATATCCTGAGATGTTTTATAATTCTCTTTTTTAAACCCGTAAGTTCCTGCAATACCGCAACATTGCGAATCGAGAATAGTTAATTCTATATTCGGTATCAGCTTGAGCAATTCGATCGAATAATAAGACCAGCCAAGTTTCTCCATATGACATGGAGTGTGGTAGGCAACTTTTATTTTTTTGTTCTTTAGTTTTGGCTTTACATCCGAAGTACTGAACAGGCGATACAGATAGCGTGTTGCCAGTTCTACATTGTCTCTTATGTCCGCATTGTTTATATTTAGCAGGTGTGGATATTCGTCACGAATAGTGAAAGTACAGGTCGAAGAGGTGGCTACTACCGGTATTTTATTGTCTATAACCGATTCTCTTATCGAAGCGATGTTTGTCTCTGCTTGCTTTTTGGCTTGTTTTATCAATCCGTTGGATATAAGGGCTACACCACAGCATTTTTCTTTGCGCAGCAATTGTACGCCTATGTTGAGCGAGTTAAATACTTTTACAAGATCTTTTCCTAGCTGAGGATTATTGTAATTTACATAACACCCATGAAAGTAGCTGACTTGTTTTTCGTATTTTTTTTGAGTTTCTGCTTGCTTTTTATACCACCTTTCGAATGTGCCCGAAGAATATTTAGGGAAACTTCTGTGATGGTCTATGTCCAATGTTATGTCCAATGCCATTTTTACTGGTTTCAATCCCAATGCTAGATTTACGATTGGAGCAAAAGGGGTGGACAGGGTACCTACAAGGTCTGTATTGGCTAATATAAAGTCTCTTACTTTAGGTCTTTCCTTGCTGTACTTTATACGAGCCGATTGTATAATATCTCCAATTTTTACATTGGAAGGACATGCAACCTCGCATCTCTTACAGTTGATACAATATTTTAATGCCTCATCGTAGAAGTTCTCTTTTTTCAATCTGAGTCTTTCTCCATCGGGGCCGGCTTGTTTCGGGCCCGGATAATCCGGGTTGACAGCGGCTACAGGGCAATAAACTGTACAAATTGTACATTTTATGCATTGCTCGAAATTATTTTCGCTTATATTATGTTGTTGTAAATTCATATTTTCAGCTAATTTATTATGCTAATCAAAGGTTGATTTATATAAAATAAGATTTTAACTAAAACCTGACAAACTTGTACGCTTTTCTTCTTCTTTTGTAATTGTCATTATTTCCTCCTTTCGGCTTAACCTAAGCCTCCACTTCGGGGAAGTGGGAGGGGCTTGTATAGATA
Source organism: Dysgonomonas sp. BGC7 (assembly GCF_001261735.1). Lineage (GTDB taxonomy): Bacteria > Bacteroidota > Bacteroidia > Bacteroidales > Dysgonomonadaceae > Dysgonomonas. The sequence continues at coordinate 289,714 of NZ_CVRP01000009.1, forward strand.
AATGTTTTAATATCAGCTATTGATTCGCATTCTTTAAAATGGTGTCGGCAATATGTAATGCACTCAGTATTGAGACACCTGCACCACAGCCTTCTTTAATTCCGTTGAACCCTTCCAGAATGGCTCCTGCCACATACAGATTCTCTATTGGCCTGCCATTTTTGAGACCATTAAAACTGCTATTCGTTTTCACTCCGAAAGATTGATAACCTTGCGTATCGAACATATTAGTTCTATACCACTCTTGCCTGTTGTTAGCATATGATGTGTCGAGTCCGAATACAGGTTCATATATAGAGTCTTGAGTCGCTATTAGGCCTTGGCTAAAGTAGCTTCCTGTGGCCAATACGACGTCCTTTCCTGTAAAAGGGATGTCTCCGTGATTGTATGAATAAACTTTTTTTACCAGATTGTTATCTATTTCTGCTCTTTTCACACTGTCGCCAAGCATATATACTCCCCCCGATTTGATGAAGAAATTGTGTAAATATTGTTGCGTATGTATTCCGACGATGGATGGAGGCAGAGTCGGTATCAGGACGAACGGCTTATCCACTTCTTTTTTTATAATTTCTATAGTGTCATCATCGAGCCCTAAACATGCCGGAAAAATGATTGCGTCGCAATCCGCACTCTCTCTCTTCAATAGTTGGGTTAATTCTGATAAATTATTTTTCTTATCGAGGACTCTTGCAATATTTGTCGAGCGCATCTCACTAGGATTTCTTCGCAAAAGATCGAGATCGGGTAGGTTGAATAAATGAATATTGCTTTCTGTTCCCAGTTTGAGAAATTCGTCTGCAATAAATCGTGGATAAAAATCTAAAAATCCTATAGGGTTGAATATTGCAACTCTTTTCCAAGGTAGCTTATCCTTGCTTTGGCTTGTTGCAAAGTCGGCGGAGCTCAACCAGGTCGATTTTAGATTACCCATTGGAGTAACTCTATAATGATTTTCTTTAGCAGAACCTTGAACAGGTACTCCTATCTCTTGTAAGTACTTTTGTGCAAAAAGAGCTAACTCAGAAAATCTTTCTTCTCCAAGCTTCGCATATGGATGGTTTGGGTAACTTTCTGTAAGACTTTTTATTGCAGAAAGCGGACTTGTGACCTCTGTGCCATCAGGCAAGGTGTTTAAAAGATCATAAGATCCTGATGAAAAGTGAAGTGCACTTTGTCCCGAAGATATTATTACGCAACGTTGTCCTTGTTGCGATAAACGAATACCACAAATTAGTCCGGCTAATCCGCCTCCTATGATGATAGTGTCAAATTTCATTAGTCTTCGTTTTTTTGTAAACTTAATCCGCAAATGCTCTCGTATACCCAACTTGTATATTCACTTTCGCGCAATGTATCTCCCCATGCCACGGGATGTACTCCTTTCCATCGTTCGTTAAGAAAAGACGCGATATCAGCTTTTGCTCTTTTTGTGCAGAAAGAATCGGTGTCACCCATTACTCCCGCAGCTCTGCATGCGCATAGTTCTCCTTGACAGGTTCCCATACCTACGCGGGTTCTGCGTCGTAAGTCGACAAGGCTTTTCACATTAAGTTCTTTCAAAGCATATTTTACTTCTCCCACCGAAACTTCTTCACATTCACATACCAAGCTATTGTCAAAAAGAGTGTTCGAAGAAAGTCTTTCTGCCATATCTCCGTGTCGGTAGCTCGCTGACTCTCGTTGGGCATGTGGCAACGAGATTATTTTTTTATTTATATCTTCTATATTCTCTCTCGAACCGGGTAGATTTTCGGTCGCTGTTGTACATTGTTGATTTACATTTAGTTTCTCGCAGATCAGATTTGTAGTCCATTCTGCCATTAGTCTGTATGTCATTAGTTTACCTCCGGTTATAGTAATGTATCCGTCTAATCCATCTCTCTTTTTATGGTCTAGCAATACAATACCTCTACTCACATTTCGTCCGGTAGGATCATTGTCGGCAGCCACTAAGGGTCTTACACCTGCATAGGCACGTAGTATACGTGTTCGGTTTAATTTTGGAGCCAGTTTTTCCCCTTCCCGTATGAGCAAGTCTACTTCTTCGGGAGTTATAACCATATTGTCTATCTGATCGTAAGGTATATTGCTCGATGTTGTTCCAATCAGAGAAATAGTATCGCCTGGAACTAGAATATCGGCATCGGCAGGTTTTCGGCATCGGTTGAGTACCATTCCGTTCACTCTGTGTCCAAATATAAGAAGAGCACCTTTTGCCGGAAGCATTTTTATTTTTATTCCTGCCAATTCTGAAATATGTTGCCCCCATATTCCTCCGGCATTGACAATGACGGAACCATATATTTCTTTTGTTTCTTTCGTTTTGTGGTTCAAAACTTTTACTCCGACAACTCTGTCTTGTTCTATTATCATATTTACCACCTCGTGGTAAGTCAGTACATCTGCTCCGTGCGCTTTGGCATCTATCATATTGGATGCAGTCAGGCGAAATGGATCTACTGATCCGTCCGGAACTCTGACAGCCCCAAGTATAGCCGTATTGGCAGAAGGTTCTAATAATAATGCTTCTTTAGGATCTATAATATTTGCCTGAATTCCTGCTTTTAAACAGGCTTCTACAAATTTGGGCTGATAATTTATATCATCTTCGGGCAGTGTTAAGAATAGTCCGTCTGTTTCTTCTATGCAATGGCTGGCTATTCTTTTCAGAATCATATTTTCTTTAATACATTCTTCGGCAGACTCCATATCTGTAACTGCATAACGAGCTCCACTATGTAATAGCCCATGATTGCGTCCGGTGGCTCCGGTGGCTATATCATAGCGTTCTATTAATAGTGTGCGTAACCCTCTTCGGGAACAGTCGCGAGCAACACCGGCTCCTGTAGCTCCTCCACCAATAATAATTACGTCAAATGGATCTGAATGGTTTGTTAATCCCATACTACTTATTTTAATGAATGTATTGTGATGCAAAATAACGAATATTTCGAAATATATCAAAATTAAATCGAAATAAAAATGAAACTTTTGTGCTGTTTTTCTTTTGTTTGGTTAAAAAATAAGGATGTATAGGAGTGCTGCTAATATGCTTCCGCAAATAGGAGCTATGACGGGGAGCCATGCGTAACCCCAGTTACTGTCTCTTTTGCCTTTAATGGGCAATATAGCATGTGCTATTCTAGGCCCTAGATCTCGGGCTGGGTTTATGGCGTACCCTGTAGTTCCGCCCAGTGACATACCGATGGCAACGATAAGTAAAGCTACAGGTAGAGGGCCTGCTATTTCAGCTCCGGCAGCCATCAATACACCAAAAACTAAAATGAATGTACCTATAATCTCACTTGCCAAATTAGGAATGAGAGATTTTATGGCAGGGGCAGTGCAAAATACTCCTAGTTTCGCATTCGGGTTTTCTTCTTCATCGAAGTGAGGTTTGTATATAAGATACACCAAACATGCTCCGACTATGGCTCCCAGCATTTGCGCAATAATATAGCCCAATACACTTCCTTTAAACTTTCCGGCTACGGCCAAGCCTATAGTCAGAGCGGGATTGAGATGCCCTCCTGAGTAAGGGGCTGATATGTAGGCGGCCACAAAAACAGCCAACCCCCACCCAAAGGCTATGACTACCCATCCCGAATTATTTCCAAGTGTTTTTTTTAGAGACACATTGGCGCATACTCCGGCTCCAAAGAGTATAAGAATGGCTGTGCCAATGAATTCGAATAGAATATCCTGCCCCATGATATTAGTGTTGGTTAATTTGCTAATCTTTTATTTTGCCCACGATCGTGAGCGATAAACGGCATCTGCCCACTTCCTTTTTGCTAGTTGCATGTCTACTCCCTTGTCTGGGGTAAATTGTGTTTCTATGTGCCATTGCTGCTTTATCTCATCTATATCAGTCCAGTATCCGACAGCCAGACCTGCTAGGTATGCAGCGCCTAGAGCTGTGGTTTCTGTTGTTTGAGGGCGTATCACGGATTGTCCTAATACATTGGATTGAAATTGCATCAATAGGTTATTGTTCGCTGCACCTCCGTCTACTCTCAGTTCTTTTAGCCCTACTCCGGCATCGAGAATCATGGCATTGATAACGTCCATGGTTTGATAGGCTATGCCTTCCAGTGCGGCTCGGGCTATATGTGCCGAAGTTGTACCTCTGGATATGCCGACAATGGTTCCACGTGCATACTGATCCCAGTAGGGAGCGCCTAGTCCTGTTAGTGCCGGAATGAAATATACATCGCCACTATCGGGAACTTGCATTGCAAGCTGTTCTATTTCGGAAGAAGAGTTTATAATTTTCAATCCGTCTCTGAGCCATTGTACTATAGCTCCTCCTACAAAGATGCTGCCTTCCAAGGCGTAGGTCGTTTTTCCGTTCAACCGCCAGCCTATAGTTGTTATAAGATTATTTTTAGAAAATACGGGCTGCTCTCCTGTATTCATCAGGATGAAGCAGCCTGTTCCGTAGGTGTTTTTTACCATACCCGGTTCTACGCACATTTGTCCGAAGAGGGCTGCCTGCTGATCGCCGGCAATTCCTGCAATCGGAACTTTGGATGCAAATATTGTAGTTTTGGTATGCCCGTATATTTCGCTCGAATCACATACTTTCGGCAACATATTTCGAGGTATGTCGAATAGCTTTAGTAAATCCTCATCCCACTCTAGTGTGCTTATGTTGAAGAGCATTGTTCGCGAAGCATTTGAAACATCCGTAGCGTGTACCTCTCCTCTTGTTAGTTGCCAGATAATCCAAGAGTCTACTGTTCCGAATGCTAACTCACCTTTCTCTGCTTTGGCTCTGGCTCCTTCTACATTGTCCAGTATCCATTTTATCTTTGTTGCACTAAAATATGCATCAATGATAAGTCCGGTTCTTTCTTTTATGTAGGGAAGCAGTCCTTCGTTTTTTAGCTTGTCGCAATAGTCGGAGGTTCGTCTGTCTTGCCATACGATAGCATTGTAAATGGGTTCTCCTGTTTCTCTATCCCAAACGATGGTTGTTTCTCGTTGGTCGGTTATACCGATGGCAGCTATATTTTTCCCATTGATATTTATTTTTGTGATGGCTTCGGCGGCTACTGCTGCTTGAGAAGACCAAATCTCGTGCGGGTCGTGCTCTACCCATCCACTTTGAGGGAATATCTGAGTAAACTCTTTTTGAGCTACAGAGCATATCTCTCCTTTTTTATTGAAAACAATGGCTCTGGAGCTTGTGGTTCCAGCATCAAATGATAAAATATACTGTTCCATGGTTGTGATAGGTTTTGGTTGTTTTGTTATTGAGGTTTGTAGGGTACAAGCAAGTAGTTTTGAGCAAGGGTAACAAACTCTTTTGTTTGTTCCTTTTCCCACTCTTCGTTTTTCCCCATTTCTCCGGCCATTATTGTTGCTACTTTCGGAGCCATGTCAATTGCTGCTCTTGCATCGAGGAATAGGGCCCTGAGTCTTCTTGCTAATACATCCTCTACAGTTAGCGCCATTTCTTTGCGTACAGCCCATACGACCTCCGAGGCGGTATAATCGCATCTTTCGTGTAGTTTCTCGGCTAATTCCGGCTGATCTTGTTCCAGTTTTTTGATTTTTTCGAAATCACTTCCGTATACATAGTTAAAATTGGATCTGTCAACATTTTCTTTGTAGCCATGTATACGCAATAGTCTTGTCTTGCATTCTCTTTTTGGAAGATTTCCTATTTCAATGGCTTTGTTTACTACGTCTTCTGCCATATCGCGGTATGTAGTCCATTTTCCTCCGGTGATAGTGATAAGTCCGCTTTCTGATATGACTACTTTATGGCTACGAGATATTTCTTTTGTCTTTTGTCCGTCTGCACCTTTTTTTGGAGCAGCCAAAGGTCTTAAGCCGGCGAAAACAGAAAGGACGTCTTCTCGTTTTGGTTGTTTGGCAAGATACTGTCCTGCGGTTTTTAGTATAAATTCAATCTCTTCTTCCAAGGCTTTGGGCTCAAGTACGAACTCTTTTAAAGGAGTATCTGTAGTTCCTAGTACTACTTTCCCGTGCCACGGAACGCCAAACATTACTCGGCCATCGCTTGTCTTAGGTACCATTATAGCTGTGTCGCCTCCCAGAAAAGAACTGTCGACGACAAGATGAACCCCCTGACTTGGGCGGACGATATTGTCTTTTTCGGCAGAATCCATCTTCATGAGGTCGTCTACAAATATACCGGTAGCATTAATAACGGCTTTTGCCTTCAGGGTATAGTTTTCTTTTCCCACCTCGTCAAAAACAGTTACACCGGATATGTCGCCTTTGTCGTTTTTTGTAAGGTTGGTCACTTTGATGTAATTGGCGAGAGTGGCTCCTTGTTCTGCTGCTGTTTGCAAAAGATTTATAGCCATGCGTGAGTCATCGAACTGACCGTCATGATACACTACTCCACCTCTTAGGTTGTTTCCTTCGATCTGAGGAATTTCTTTTATTACCGACTTCTTGCTCATGGGTAGAGATCTGCCCAAACCGCGTTTTCCGGCAAGGATATCATATATGGTTAACCCTATTGTGTAGAATGGCTTTTCCCACCATTTGTAATTACCTATTATGAAGCGTTGGTCTTTTACTAAATGTGGTGCATTCTTTCTCATCAAGCCTCTTTCACGAAGAGCCTCTATGACCAGCCCTACATCTCCTTGTGCCAAATAACGCACCCCACCATGGACAAGCTTTGTGCTGCGGCTGGAAGTGGCTTTCGTGAAGTCCGCTTGTTCTAAAAGTACAACTTTGAAACCGCGGGAAGCGGCATCGACTGCTGCACCAAGTCCTGTAGCTCCCCCTCCTACTATTACTATATCCCATACGATAGAAGGGTCTGCTATTTGCTTTATATGATTATCTCTTTTCATCTTATTAAGTTTTTGATATATGTACAAAGATAATTAGTGATATGAAATAAAAAAACAAAATCGAAACTTATTTGATGTTATTAACAGCTTTATTGCTGTTTTGTGAACTATTTTTTATTAAATATGAAACTAAACGAAATAAAATTGTTTTGTTTATCCTTTTTTGATTGTTTTTATATTTAAAGACAGAAATATGGAGGTGATACATGTAAGCTGTTTAGTGTTTATGTGTTTTGTTCCTAAATTGTGATAGAAGAAGTTTTTAGATAATTGAATGTTTTATTAATGCTTTTTTTATTGTTTCGAAGAGTAATTATTTTGTATCATTTTTAGTAGGTGATTAAAAAAAATGTATCTTTATCCTCGAAAGATAGAAATGTTGTTAAATAGAAATTAATATATAAAACAATAGTATCTGTATAATTCATTATAATTGCCGATCAATTATAAATTAATTAATTATAGTATGGGAAATATCGCAAAACGGCATAAATTAATACTAGAGCAGTTAAAGAAAGACGGGTATGTAAAGGTACAGGAGCTTAGCGAGCTAATGCAGGTTTCGGAAGTTACAATTCGTAAAGATTTAAAATATCTGGAAAGTAAGAAGCTATTGTATCGCAATCATGGAAGTGCAAGTAGCCTGAGTTCCATAATTTCTGATAAGCATATAGATATAAAAGAAAAAATGCATATGGAAGAGAAAGCTCAGATAGCGAAAGCTGCAAATGGGCTTTTGGAAGCGAATGATAAAATTATTATAGCATCAGGTACTACCCTTCTTGCATTTGCTAACGAAATAAATGTAAATGAAAGTATCACGGTTATTACTTCTTCGGTTAAGGTATCTTTGGCTTTGTGTTATAATCCTAATATAGAGGTGATTCAATTGGGTGGTATTATGCGGAAAAATTCTGTGTCTGTAATCGGATTTTATGCACAGAATATATTGGAGAGCCTTTCTTGCAATAAGTTGTTTCTAGGTGTAGACGGAATTGATCTTGACTATGGATTAACTACGAGCGATATGAGCGAGGCTCGTATCAATCAGCAAATGATTGAAGCTTCTCAAAAAATAATAATTATGACAGACTCATCTAAGTTCGGAAAAAGAGGTTTCTGTAAAATTTGTGATTTTGAAAAAGTTCATCATATCATTACCGACAGAAATGCTCCGTCCCATATTATAGATGCCATTCGCGAGCGTAACATAGAAGTTACTCTTGTATAAGAAGATATAAAAAGGAGGAGAGAGGCGTATTGTTAAGATGCGCCTCTCTTTTTTTGCAAGGATTCGTCGATACAATCTCTCTATCTGTCGATTATTGTTGTGGTTGTTATTGATTCAGGTTAACATTGCTTTGTTTTTAATAAATCGGTGAAGCAATGAATATAAATAAACTCTTTTATGCTGTTTTGTGCACTATATGTATGCTTTTTGCATCGTGTGGAGATAGCGAAACTGTGGATGAAATCATTGTTGAAGATGGTGGAGAAGAAGGTGGCTCGGAAGTTGTTATAGATGATGACTTTAAAACTAATACAAAAGACACAGTATTTACAAATGCCGTAAAAGTTGTATATAGCGATAGCGGGGTAGATATTGTGAACCCGTATGTAAATGAAGGTGTTTCGATAACTGAAACACATGGAAACGTGGTCGTTACTTCTACTAATACTACCGTAGAGGTCAATTACGTATTATCGGGAAATACAAAAAGCGGATCGCTAAAAATATATAGTGATTATAAATTCGGACTAGGGCTTAATGGTGTTGATATTATCAGTGCTGATGGCCCTGCAATCAATATTCAATCCAAGAAAAAAGTTACAATAACTCAGGTTGGTGGTACATCTAACAGATTGGTGGATGGAGATATTTATACTGCATTCGGAGAGGAAGATATGAAGGGTACTCTTTTTAGCGAAGGTCAGTTGAATTTCGAAGGAAGTGGAAGTTTGCTAGTGTATGGTAAGTATAAACATGCCATTTGTAGTGATGATTACATACGGGTAAAATCGGGAACAATAAAGATTGCAATAGCCGCTAGTGATGGAATACATGCTAAAGATTATTTTAGGATGGATAATGGTGTTTTGGATATAAAAGCATCTAGTGATGGTATTGATTGTAGCGACGGATATATTCGTTTAGATGCCGGCACAGTGACAATAAATAGCGCAGATGATGGTATAGTTGCTTCTTATGAAGAGGACGACACTTCAATTACTCCTTATATATTGATAGAGAATCCAACAATAAATATTACTACCACAGGGCAAAAGGCTATGGGAATTAAAAGTGATAAAAGCTCGGTAACAATAAATAACGGAACAATAAATATTACCACAAAAGGTGTAGCTGCTAAAGGGCTGAAAACAGGGGGTGATGTGAATATTACAGGAGGAAATATTAAACTTATAACTTCGGGCGATGCTTTTTATGATACGAGTGATAATGATATATCTTCCGCAGCTGGTGTGAAGAGTGATGGTAACTTTGTTTTTAGCAATGCTACTTTAGATATTTCCAGTTCGGGATCGGGAGGAAAAGGTATTAGTGTCGATGGCGAGCTTGTTGTAAATTCAGGGACGATAAAAGTAGTTACTACAGGAGGACAATATAAATATGGCTCAGACGACACTGCGGCTAAAGCAATAAAGAGTGATGGAAATCTGAGTATAAATGGAGGTAATATAACTATTAAGACTTCCGGAGTAGAGGCTGAAGGGCTGGAAAGTAAAAAGATACTGACTGTAAACGACGGAACAATAGAAATAGAAGCATATGATGATTGTATCAATGCCTCGAATCATATACAAATAAACGGAGGCAATGTTTATTGCTATAGCGAAACTAATGATGGTATAGACTCTAATGGAACGTTAACTGTTACTGGGGGTGTTATAGTCTCTTCAGGTGCAAAATCGCCGGAAGAGGGTTTCGACTGCGATAATAATACCTTTAAGATAACAGGCGGAATTCTTGTAGGTACGGGCGGAGCTACCAGCAATCCTACTTCAAGTGTTTCTACTCAATATTCTTTGATATACGGAACAACCGGAACAGCAAGCGAGATTATTCATATAGAATCTGCTGCCGGAATAGGCGTTCTTACATTTAAAGTTCCACGTACATATTCTCAGATGACACTACTGTTTAGCAGTCCGGCTATGGCTGCTAATACGAATTATACGATCTATAAAGGTGGTAGTGTTTCGGGTGGCTCTAATTTTCATGGGCTATATACGGGGGCGACATATACAAAAGGTACTTCAGCAACAACATTTACGACATTAAACATAGTTACCACAGTAGGGACTACCTCCGGACCCGGAGGGCGTCCTTAAAAATTCGATTTTAGAGATCAATCAATATTGGGCTAGCTGTGAAGCTGGCCCAATGTGTTTTATGATATTCTTTAAAATAAATAAAAGCTGTTTCTTAAGAAAAGAATTATAGCTAACTTGCAGCCGATTTTAACAAAACCTTTATTTGTAAGGTTTATATTTGAACTAAATAGCTGTCGATGAATGATTTTATTATTTTAATTAAGCGTTTTATACCTCCATATAAAAAGCAGGTCGCGTTAAATATCTTCTTCAATATATTGAGTGCAATACTCAATGTGTTCTCTTTTGCTCTTATTGTACCTATTCTCAGGATATTGTTCAAGGTAGATGAGAAGGTTTATGAATATATTCCAATGGATTCGTCTAGTATATTTAGCTTTAAGGTGCTGGAGAATAACGCATACTATCATCTTACACACGTTATGGATACTCATTCGGGCGGGATGGTATTGCTCATGTTAGGGGTGATTCTTGTTGTCATGACAGGATTAAAAACGCTTGCGACCTATCTTAGTGGTTATTTTATAATAGATGTTCGTACCGGTGTCGTACGTGATATTCGCAAGCAAATAAATGATAAAATCCTTTCTTTGCCTCTTAGTTTCTTCTCTAATGAAAGGAAAGGAGATATTATTGCTCGTATGACAGGAGACGTTGGCGAAGTGGAAAACTCAGTAATGAGTTCTTTGGATATGATAAGCAAGAACCCTATTATGATTCTTATATATCTGGGAACAATGCTTGTTATCAGTTGGCAACTCACCATTTTTGTACTAATTCTCCTGCCCATAGCTGGATTTATAATGGGCAGAGTTGGTAAAAGCCTGAAACGTAAATCCGTAGAGGCTCAGAATTTTTGGGGGCAACTTATGTCGCAGATAGAAGAAACTCTTAGCGGATTGCGTATAATAAAGGCTTTTAATGCAGAGCAAAAAATGACAGATCGTTTTGATAAAGCTAGTAATATCTTCCGCGATATGTCGAACCGAATAGCTCGCCGCCAACAGATGGCACACCCGATGAGCGAACTGTTAGGTACAATTACAATCGTATTGGTGCTTTGGTTTGGAGGTTCTCTTATTCTTGACAGTAGCAGTACAATTGATGCCTCACGCTTTATATACTATCTTACTATATTCTATTTGATTATCAATCCTGCAAAAGATTTGTCCAAGTCTGTCTATGCTATTCAGAAAGGTATGGCTTCTGTCGAGCGTATAGATAAGATACTAAAGGCTGAAAATACTATAACTAACCCGACAAATCCTAAAGCAATTCCTTTCAATAGAGATATTACATATCGTAATGTACGTTTCAAGTATGAAACTAACTGGGTGATAAAAGATGTGAGTATTACCATTCCTAAAGGGAAGACAATCGCCTTGGTAGGACAATCGGGTTCGGGAAAATCGACGATGGCCGATCTTCTTCCTCGTTTCTATGATGTAAACGAAGGAGGAATATATATTGATGATGTAAATATCAAAGATGCTAATGTTCATGACTTACGTGCATTGATGGGTAATGTAAATCAGGAGGCAATACTGTTTAACGATACGTTCTTCAATAATATCTCTTTCGGAGTAGAAGGTGCAACTTTAGAACAAGTAATTGAAGCAGCCAAAGTGGCAAATGCACACGACTTTATAGAAGCGACAGAAAACGGATATGATACAAGTATTGGCGACAGAGGAGGTAAACTGTCTGGAGGACAACGTCAGAGAGTAAGTATCGCTCGTGCTATTCTTAAGAATCCTCAGATATTGATTCTTGATGAGGCCACTTCTGCTCTCGATACCGAATCGGAAAGATTGGTGCAAGATGCTTTGGAAAAACTAATGAAAAATCGTACAACACTCGTTATTGCTCACAGGCTGTCTACTATAAAGAATGCCGATGAGATTTGTGTAATGCATGAAGGTGTAGTTGTGGAAAGGGGGCATCATACCGAACTTTACGATATGGACGGATATTACAGAAAACTTTGTGATATGCAACAATTCTAAACTATGGGGAAAAATAAGCTGGCCAAATTTGCGAAAATGGAAGAATATCCACATGTATTCCAATATCCTTTTGCTACTTTACAAGAAAAGGGCTTTGAAATGAAAGGACGTTGGAATGAACTGTTTTTCAAAAATAATAATCCGATAGTTCTGGAGCTAGGTTGTGGAAAAGGAGAATATACAGTAGGTCTAGGTAAACTTTTTTCTGGAAAAAACTTTATAGGTGTCGATATCAAAGGAGCCCGTATGTGGACAGGGGCTAAGCAGTCGCTTGAAGAAGGATTGAATAATGTTGCTTTCCTTCGTACTCATATCGAACTTATTACTCACTTTTTTGCACAGGGAGAAGTGTCTGAAATTTGGATTACTTTCCCCGACCCGCAGATGAGTAAAACAAGCAAGCGTATGACTTCTACCCGTTTTATGCAGCTCTATCGTAATATTCTTCCTCAAGATGGTATTATTCATCTTAAGACAGACAGTAATTTTATGTTTGTTTATACAACAGAAATGGTAAAGAGTAATTCTTTACCTGTGCTCTTCGAGACCGATGATTTGTATAATTCGGATTTGGCTGATGATATTCTTAAAATTCAGACTTTTTACGAACAACAATGGCTTGCTCGTGGTTTAAACATAAAATATATCAAGTTCTTGTGTCCCGAAAGAGATACTTGGATAGAACCTGAGATAGAGATAGAGAAAGATTCGTACCGGAGTTTCGGACGAAGTAATGTACTTAATCAATCAACTAAAAATGGCTAATATATATCCCAAGCTAATTCTTGATGCCTTACGCAATGTTCGTTATCCCGGTACCGGAAAAGATATTGTAGAAATGGGCATGGTTTCCGATGATATACATATCAACGGAATGAAAGTAAATCTTTCTATATTGTTTGAAAAACCTAACGATCCGTTTATCAAATCTGTGATTAAGGCAGCTGAAACAGCGATTCTTACCTACGCAGACCCTAATATAGAAATAAAAGGCAACATAGAGGCAAAAACAACACAGCCGGAACAGCCGAAATCAGCAAAGTTATTGTCTGATGTGAAGAATATAATTGCAATATCTTCAGGAAAAGGCGGTGTTGGTAAAAGCACGGTCTCGGTTAACCTAGCTGTTGCTCTTGCCAAGAAAGGTTATAGAGTAGGGCTGCTTGATGCGGATATCTTCGGACCATCACTTCCTAAGATGTTCGACGAAGAAGAAGCACATCCCTACCTCGAACCCATTGATGGAAAGGAATATATTATTCCTGTAGAAAAGTATGGGGTAAAGATGCTCTCTATTGGTTTCTTTGTAAACAAAAACGATGCTGTCGTTTGGCGTGGTGCTATGGCAGGCAATGCTCTTAAGCAGTTGATCGCTGATGCTAACTGGGGTGAATTAGACTATTTTTTAATAGATTTTCCACCGGGAACAAGCGATATACACCTCACTTTGGTGCAGACACTGGCGATAACAGGAGCAGTGGTCGTGAGTACACCACAACAAGTAGCATTGGCAGATGCACGTAAGGGTATAAATATGTTTACTAACGATAAAGTTAGCGTTCCTATACTTGGGCTTGTAGAAAATATGGCATGGTTTACTCCTGCCGAACTTCCGGAAAATAAGTACTATATTTTTGGAAAGGATGGAGCTAAAGAATTGGCCGAAGAGATGGGAGTCCCTTTGCTGGGGCAGATACCAATCGTGCAAAGTATATGTGAAGGAGGAGATAAAGGTGTGCCTGTAGCTCTTAACGAGAATACGATAACGGGCATGGCATTTGATCATCTTGCAGATAATTTTGTAGCTTCTCTGGAAAAGCGGAATGAAGAGTTAGCTCCTACTCAAAAAGTGGAGGTACATAATAAATAGAAAGATATCATTGCATATATATGTATAAAGCCCTATTTTTATAGGGCTTTATTGCTTTTATCTTTACATCCTATATTTTCCCCTCTAAAGCAAACTATATGAACAATCAGAGAATGAAGAATCTTATACTAACTCCGTATTTTATTTGCGGGCTTCTTGTGCTTGTCTTAAACGATTTCTATCTTAAGCATGAATATGGGAATTTTATGACAGGAAAGCTTTCTGATTTTGCAGGGCTGCTCATCTTTCCTCTGTTTATTGCTACTATATTACCTAAAACAAAAAAGTATATTTCACTGATTACAGGTATAGGCTTCTTCATTTGGAAATTGCCACTATTTACACCTGTCATCGATTTGATAAATCAAGTGCCGTTTATTTCAATTTATAGAGTGATAGATTATTCAGACTACATAGCCTTGCTTATATTACCTATAAGTCATTATCTTATAAATAGAAAAGAGGATGAGGCTATTATAGAACATAGTTCCTTGAAGGAGGTGTCGAGGTATGTATTGCTGGGTACTGCTTTCTTTGCATTTTGCGCAACATCTATGCGTCCTTTAATGGAAATACCAAAAGGGACAATATATATAGGTGAGTCCTATAATATAAAACTACCGAAGGACTCAGTGATTAGTTCAATCAAATTACTTGGCTATAATTGCGATTTTTATAAAGTAGACTCTATTTCTTATCGTAGTGAGAGTTATTATCAAACAGATAATATAATTCGCCGTTACAATGATACTATCATATTTGATACTATTGCAAATGTGAAATATCAATTAATGGAGATAAACCCTAATAAAACCAAACTCACAATAATTAATGTGACTCTATCGAGAAAGGGACAGATTCAAGATTGGAAAGAGCTCAGGTCTTTAAGTAAGCGTTACGATGAATGGCTAAAAGATAACCTTATCGAAAAAATAAAATGATGAGGCTACGGGAGGTAAGAATACCAGCTTAAAGTATAATAACCCTCTTATTATTTCGTATCTTTGCCTTGTGTAATATCAGTTTTAATCTAATAATCTACTTATATGCAGCTAATTGACGGAAAAGCCATTTCGGCGCAGATAAAAAAAGAAATAGCAGAAGAAGTTTCTCAAATAAAGGCAGCCGGAGAGAAAACTCCACATCTGGCTGCAATTCTTGTAGGACACGATGGGGGAAGCGAAACTTATGTTGCCAGTAAAGTGCACACCTGTGAAGAAGTTGGTTTTAAATCGTCTCTAATTCGTTTCGAAGATAATGTAAGCGAAGAAGAGTTGTTGGCTTGTGTCGACCGCTTAAATAAAGATGCTGATGTAGATGGTTTTATTGTTCAGTTACCTTTGCCAAAGCATATATCGGAGCAAAAAGTTATTGAAGCCATTGATTACAGAAAGGATGTAGATGGTTTTCATCCTATAAATGTAGGACGTATGTCAATAGGCTTACCTTGTTTTGTCTCTGCTACTCCTGCGGGCATTCTCGAACTGCTCAAACGTTATGAAATTCCTACACAAGGTAAACACTGTGTGGTTCTTGGGCGAAGCAATATTGTAGGCAAACCGATGGCAAATCTTATGATGCAAAAAGGATATCCGGGAGATGCAACAGTTACTGTTTGCCATAGTAAAACTCCTGATATTAAGGATATTTGTCGTAGTGCAGATATTATTATTGCAGCATTAGGGGTTCCCGAATTTTTGAAGGGAGATATGGTAAAAGAAGGAGTTGTGGTCATAGACGTAGGTACTACCCGTGTGCCTTCTACTGAAACAAAATCAGGGTTTAAGCTGAAAGGCGATGTTGCTTTCGATGAGGTAGCTCCTAAAGCTTCTTATATAACCCCTGTACCGGGAGGGGTGGGGCCTATGACGATTATCTCTTTGATGAGAAATACATTGCTAGCTGGTAAAAAAGAAATATACAAATAACCTTACATATAAAGCCTCTTGGATAAATATTGTTCAGGAGGTTTTCTTTTTTTATAACATAGATTCTACTATTTGGCGTTGATTCTGAAAATATTCTTTCCGTAACAACTCTCCCGACACCGAGATTAAGGACGAGAATCTGATTAATGCCTTAATCCATGACTTGTGTTTCTCACATATTTCGGGATTTATACATGATAAATGATCGACGCAATATACACCTACCGATGAGGCTTTTAAATTGGCTCCTTCAACATATGTATAAGTGCAGTCGAATGAAATATGGCATATGTAAATATCAATTTTTTTCTTGTGAATGGTAAGGCCGGTCGAAGCACACTTTTCCAAGTCATTTATCATCAATAAAATATCTCTTTTTATGTGAGCAATATCTTCATGGGTAATAATTCCTAATGTGTGGAAATATTTTGCTATCTCAATATAATCTATAAATGCTTTTTTATCCAGAATTACTATCGAGTCGATAGTCTGCATACTTGAAGCTGCCTTTTTCTGAATAGAAAATAATTCTTCAGGTATTTCTATGCTAAGCAGTTCTTTGGGAGTTATTCCGTTGTTGAGTTGATAGAGTAGAACGTAAATGTATATTCTGGAAAGAGATGCATACTTGAATATAAACTCTTGAGGTAATGCTCTGTATGCTCGGCACGAAAAGCTCTTTGGGTCTTTTCTTACAGCCTCCATCGCCTTTATTATTTGTGTTATCATTCGATGATATCCCTTTACTGGATCTTCGTTGTGGGCAGCATTCAGATGGAAAGTGAATATGTCCTCTTGTTTTGTCCCCGACAGGATATCTAATGAGATACCTAATTTTCTAGAGATTTCCACAGCTTCTTCCAGGGAGAAAGGTATTTCACCTCTTAATCGACGATATGCAGCTTCTTTACCAATAGATATAATTTCCATTAATAAAGCTACAGTTTCTCCTTTGCGGGGAGTTACACTTTTCAATTTCTTTATTAAATCTTCATTTATGGAGTTCATGCTTGCATAAGATTTTAGGACTATATCATTCAAACAATAAACGGCAACTCCGATGGTAAGAGTATTTAACTCTGTTATCGGAGTTGTCTTTTATAGAAGATAAAAGTAGTTATTATTGTTTGATAAACAAATCCTAATATCAGGCAAAGCCCTAAAGAAGTCCTTCCTTATTCAGCCATAGCAGTCAATGTTCCTTTGCTTTTTAGATTCTCCATTAAGAATTTATCTCCATCTTCCAGATCTACTATTGCATATTTGCCTACACCACATATTTGCATTTCGTCTAATACATCTACCAGATTTTTGAAGTTCGATTCTTTTGTTGGTTTTATAAGAACTATAGCCCCATCTTTAGATCTGTTTACTTCTGCCAGCTTCATTTTAAAAGACTCTTCTGATATCTCTTTCCTGAACCGTTTTGTTTTCAGGTCTTTTATTTTGGCGTAGTTAGCAGTGTTTTTATCAATAAGCATATCCCGTAATCCCACTGTATTTGTTTCTTTCAGAGAAGCATAGTCTTCATAGTTAGCTTTTCCTTCATAATAGTAAACTTTATCATGTTCTCCTAAGATTACAGTAACAGACTTCTTGTCCGATATTTTTTCTTTTGTATCGGAATCGGCCGGCATAGCTACATCCATTACTTGAGGAATACTAAGTGTTGTACAGAACATGAAAAATGTAATTAACAACATATTCATATCCACCATCGGAGTAAAATCGACTCTTAAAGTTTGTCGTTGTGGTTTGCCTTTTTTGCCATCGTTGCCACTATTAGTATCTATGTTAGCCATGATGTTTGATTTTTAATGGTTAAACTTCTGTTTTTACTCTATAGAGATAAAGTTTGTGGAAATTCCATAAATCAATTGTGCTTTTTTTAAGGAACAGTTATCTTTGTCGCTCATTCTTTAGCTGTTGCACTGTATGAAACATAGGTTATATCTGTTTGTAAGTATCTTTCTGTATTTTATTCTCATCTTTTTTGTAGGGAAAATAATCTTTATGCTGGTTAATGGTAGTGGTGATGGAATTATGAATATACCTGCTATCCTTTATCATGGTTTGCCTCTCGATTTGTCTATGAGCGGATATCTGACTATTATTCCTGCATTGATACTGATAGCTTCTATCTGGTTGAAATCTGAATTTGTAGCCCGGATATTTAATGTATATTATATCATCATATTACTTTCAATTGCTATTGTTACGGTTGTAGACATTGTTGTATATCCATATTGGGGATTTCATTTCGATTCTACAGTATTCCTCTATCTGCAAAAGCCTAAAGAAACTTTTGCCAGTGCTTCGGTTTTAGAAATGTTTGTAGGTCTGTTTAGTATATTGCTGTTCTTTTTTGTTGCCTATTTAGGTTATATATATGCTATACGTAAGCAGGTAATCAAGCTTGAAATACCTAAATCTATCTGGAAAACGTCAGTCATTTTACTTCTGCTTGCAGGTGCATTATTCCTTCCTATCCGAGGTGGTGTTACGGTGTCTACTATGAATGTGGGGAAAGCATATTTTAGTGATAACATGTTTCTTAACCATGCTGCAATCAATCCTGAATTCAATTTGATGTATTCATTCTTCAAATCGGATAATTTTGCCTCACAGTATCAGTTTTTCGATAAAGCGGAAGCCTCTGTCCTATTCGATAGTATAATGTATCAGCCTGAGAGTGATAGTGTCCAGCATTTATTGAATACCAACCGTCCCAATATTATATTCTTCATTTTAGAGAGTTTCTCTGCTAATGTAGCTTTAGATTCTATCGTTGCACCTAATATGAGCCGTTTTGCAAAAGAGGGAATTTTATTTAGCAACTTCTATGCAAATAGTTTTCGCACCGACAGAGGGTTGGTTTCTATTCTTAGCGGCTATCCGGCACATCCTACTGTAGCTATAATGAAATATCCTCAGAAAACAGAGTCCTTGCCCACAATTCCTAAAGCACTAAAAGATACCGGATATGGTTCTATGTCTTTCTATTATGGAGGAGATGCTGATTTTGCTAATATGCGCTCATACTTTGTAGGGGCTTGTGGAATTAGTGATGTGGTGTCTGATAAAGAATTTCCTTTAGCTCAGCGAATGACTAAATGGGGGGTGCCTGATGATCCGTTGCTCGAACGGGTTTATTCTGAAATTACAACCAAAGAGCAGTCTTTCCCTTTCTTCAAGCTGATACTGACTCTTAGTAGCCATGAACCCTTCGATGTACCTGTTACTCAGTTTGACGTTCCTTTTCTCAATGCAGTACATTATACCGACAAATGCTTAGGTAGTTTTGTCGACAAACTACGGGTAACTCCTCTTTGGGATAACACATTGATTATTTTTGTTGCCGATCATGCTATGCAATCTTATCCTGTTGGTATTAAAAATAATGAACCCGAACGTTTTCGCATTCCTATGATATGGACAGGAGGTGCAGTGAAGCAACCTAAGAATATTTCAGATTTTGGTTCACAGAAAGATATAGCGGCCAGTCTGCTTTCTCAGTTGGGAGTCAAATATCAAGACTTTAAGTTTAGTAAAGACTTACTTGGCGAAGGACGTAAGTTTGCTTTCTACTCTTATGTTAATGGTTTCACTATGACAGATTCTACCGGAACTGTGACCTATGACAACGATCGTCAGAGCATAATCCGTCAGTCGGGAAATCCGCAGTTGGAAAAAGATGCGAAAGCCTTCTTCCAAACCATGTATCTTGATTTGGGTAGTAGATAACCAATTGTTAAAACAGGGTGACAAACATGACACTTTTTGTCCATTTTTCTATTGTTGCTTTATTATCTATTCGTTTTTTCTCTTTATAGATAAAAGTGTTTTTTATTACATTAAAAATAGTGTAACTTTTTTTTCTTCTCGAAATAAGGTCGTACTTTTGCACACTAAATAAAATTGTATTTCGTAGTATTAATAAACCAATTCAATGAATTTTGTTGAAGAACTGAGATGGAGAGGTATGATTCAGGAAATCATGCCGGGTACGGAAGAACAACTGCAAAAAGAACTGACTTCAGGCTATGTAGGTATTGATCCTACTGCCGACTCATTGCATATAGGCCATTTGGTAAGTGTGATGATATTGAAGCACTTTCAGCGTGCAGGACATCGTCCGATAGCCCTTGTCGGCGGAGCAACAGGAATGATCGGTGACCCTTCGATGAAGTCTGCCGAGCGTAACTTGTTGGACGAAGCAACTCTTCGCCACAATCAGGAATCGATAAAGAAGCAACTTGCTAAATTTCTCGATTTCGAGTCTGATAAACCAAATGCTGCTGTATTGGTGAACAACTACGACTGGATGAAAGATTTTTCTTTTCTAGACTTTATTCGCGATGTAGGCAAACATATTACTGTAAACTACATGATGGCTAAAGATTCGGTAAAGAAACGCCTGAGTGGCGAAGCTTCGGAAGGTATGTCGTTCACTGAGTTTTCTTATCAGCTGATGCAGGCTTATGATTATCTCCACTTATATCAAACACACGGAGTACGCATTCAGATGGGTGGTTCTGACCAATGGGGCAATATTACTACAGGTACAGAGCTCATACGCCGTACAGTAGGAGGCGAAGCTTTTGCTTTGGTTTGTCCGCTGATAAAGAAAGCAGATGGTACTAAATTCGGAAAAACCGAATCGGGTAATGTGTGGCTCGAAAGACGCTATACTTCTCCTTATAAATTTTACCAATTCTGGCTGAATGTGAGCGATGAAGATGCAGAAAAATATATCAAAATATTTACTGCTCTTAGCAAAGAAGAAATAGAAGCGCTTGTGGAAGAGCAAAAGGCTGCACCACATCTTCGTCCGTTACAAAAACGCCTTGCAAAAGAAGTTACAGAAATGGTTCACTCCGTAGAGGATTACGAACAGGCGGTGGAAGCATCAAATATATTATTTGGAAATTCGACAGCGGATGCTCTGAAAAAGCTTGATGAAGAAACTTTCTTACAAGTGTTTGAAGGTGTACCTTCTTTCGAAGTTGCAAAGAGTGATTTGGAGGTCGGTATAAAAGCTGTGGATCTACTTACCGATAATGCTGCCGTATTCCCTTCGAAAGGAGAGATGCGCAAGACTGTGCAAGCCGGAGGAGTAATGATAAACAAAGAGAAACTGGCTAGCTTCGATGTTGAGATCAATGCTTCGTCCCTTATTGCTGGAAAATATATTATCGCACAAAAAGGAAAGAAAAACTATTTCTTATTGATAGTAAAATAAAATTATTATTACTTTTGCACCTGCAAAGGTAATACTGTCTCATGGTGTAATGGTAGCACTGCAGATTCTGGATCTGCCTGTCTAAGTTCGAATCTTAGTGAGACAACTTTTATAATATGAATGATCTGTATGTTATGAGGCATCAGATCATTTTTTTTGCTTCAATAGGCTATTGAAAATTCAGTCCTTAAAGTTGAAAATATCTTGTTCGTTTTCTAGCATATATTTCATGCATCGGTCAAACTCTTTCTTAATGGTGAGATTGAGATGCTTACTCCATTCGGGGTTGTCTTCATATCTTAAAAATGCGAATAAAGCTAGACAATATGCCCATTCATCAAATTTTAAGTATCCTGTGCTGTTATATCCCCATCTGTCACTCTGTTTGAAAAAATGAAATGAGGAATTTGCCGAAAATATTCCAAATCCAAAGAAAACAGTTGCCAAGTCTGTAAGGTATTCATCATTTTCGACTATTTTATCTTCTCCCAAAAGCTTGATGTGAGATAGTTCATGAGCAATTGTACCTATCAGGCTTTCCGGGTTGCTCAGGCACGTTTTATTTATTGATATCTCGTATTTTCCGTTCTCTTTTTTATCAAAATACAATCCGGCAGTATATTCTTGTTCTTCATCGTTTACTAAGAATATAGGAGGTTCGCCTCCATTAGCACTAAACTCAGTCATCCCCTCTGTGTAAAAATCAAGTTCTATATCGTCGAAATTAATCTGCATATTTTCTGATACGATCTTCAAAGCTCTAATGGCAGTTTCTTCCGAGTCATCCCACTTTATAGGGAAATCCTTATCTGAAGGTGTGAAAACCTTTCTGGTGTCCATTGGTGGCTCGGGAAAGGCTCCATTTAGAAAAAGAATATTGTTTTCAAAGTATTTTCTTTGTTCATAGTCCAACGGTTCATATGCCTTTTTTGTTTTGAAGATATTTTTGAACATAATATAATGATTTAGGTTATTCTGCTTCTTTCTAAATATAGTGTATTTCCTCTAATAGTGTAGTATAAGGCTATAAAAAATAAAGGCTGATCTTAGAGATCAGCCTTTATTTTTTATTTAATTTCGAAATCTTGTTTCATATCAATTTCCTCTCCATTATCGTCATAAAAATGGTACTCAAGAAAGGCTAGATTCTGATTAGGGATAATTTTTATACCCATTCCATATCTCCATTTCCATCTCCAGTTTAGTGAGATAATCCCTTGATTAATAAATGCTGCTACATACGGGTGTACGTGCAAAACAAATTTCTTAATATTCAGATCTTTCACAAGATAACTGATTTTCATTCGCAAGGTATCGGTAAATAATATAGATGGTCTTATTTCTCCTTTTCCAAAACAATTAGGACATGTTTCGGTAGTCGATATTTCCATCTCGGGGCGTACTCGTTGGCGGGTTATCTGCATCAATCCAAATTTACTCAAAGGTAAAATGTTGTGCTTGGCCCTATCTGCGCCCATTAGTTCTTGCATTCTTGTTATCAGTTGACTGCGGTGCTCTCCTTCAGTCATATCTATAAAGTCGATTACGATAATGCCCCCCATGTCTCGTAATCTTAGTTGTCTGGCAATTTCTTCTGCTGCTGCGGAATTCACTTCCCATGCATTGTTTTCCTGACCTGCTTCAGGGTTTTTCGATCTGTTGCCACTATTCACATCAATGACGTGTAGGGCTTCTGTATGTTCAATAATCAGATACGCTCCATTTTTGAATGTTACTGTTTTTCCAAATAGAGCTTTGACTTGTTTTGTTATCCCAAAATTGTCGAATATAGGAAGAGCTCCATCGTATAGTTTAACAATATTCTTCTTTTCGGGAGCTATAAATGTAATATAATCTTTTATCTGATTGGCTGTATCTACATCATTTACATGGATTTCCTGGAAGCTAGGATTGAATATATCGCGCAATAGAGCCACTATGCGCCCTGTCTCTTCAAAGACGAGTGTAGGTAGTTTGTTCTTTTGTATTTTGGGAAGATTATCTTCCCATCTTCTTACCAGGGTTTTTAATTCTGTGTCCAGATCGGCAACCTTTTTACCTTCGGCAACAGTTCTTACTATAACCCCGAAGTTCTTTGGTTTTATGCTTTGTATTAGCTGTCGCAAACGGGCTCTTTCTTCTTTCGATTTTATTTTTTGCGAAACAGATACTTTGTCGTTGAATGGAATTACAACGAGAAACCTTCCTGCCAGCGACAGTTCGGATGTTAGGCGGGGGCCTTTGGTCGATATTGGTTCTTTTGCTATCTGTACAAGAATTTCTTGTCCCGGTTTCAATACATCACTGATCGAGCCATCTTTGTCGATGTCTTGCTCCAGTTTCATCTTGGATATATTCGGGAATTTTTTCTTGTCTGTCAGAGCTTGTTTATAAAACCTGTCGACCGATTTGAATTGAGCACCTAGATCTAAATAGTGAAGAAAAGCGTCTTTTTTGTATCCTATGTCTACAAAAGCAGCATTTAGTCCGGGCATAAGTTTTTTTACTTTGCCGGCATAGATGTTCCCTACCGCATATGAAGCGTCTCTTCCTTCTTTTTGCAGTTCTACAAGCTTCTTGTCTTCTAGTACTGCTATTGAGACTTCATTGGGTTGGACATCGACTACTAGTTCGCTGTTCATAACTATAATTTAGGATTTTAAATAGTAAGATTATGAATACTATTATTCTAATCTTAAAAAGAATTGATCTCTATAGAGAGAAGTGTTATTCCTATATACACAAAGAACAAACCTAGAAATTAGACAATTTGTAAGTTTGTTCTCGTATATTCCTCTTAGAGAAAGTGAATAGACTTATTTTTTCTTTTTATGTCTGTTCTTTCTTAGTCTTTTTTTGCGCTTGTGCGTAGACATTTTATGTCTTTTTCTTTTCTTTCCGCTTGGCATGTCGTTTATATTTAGTAATTATTAATGTATATCAGATTATTACTTTCTAACTTGGATAACGAAAGTCTTGGCAGGTTTAAATGCCGGTATTGAATGTGCCGGTATAATGATAGTTGTATTCTTTGAAATATTACGAGCTGTTTTTTGAGCTCTTGTTTTTACGATGAAACTACCGAATCCTCTTAGATATACATTCTCATTCTTGCTTAGAGAGTCTTTTACTGCCTCCATGAATGATTCAACTGTTTTTAATACAGTGGCTTTGTCTATGCCTGTATTCTTCGCGATTTCGTTAACGATGTCAGCTTTTGTCATTTTCTTATTTATTTAAATTCAAAACAATTAATTTTTTGGACTGCAAATATATAGCTTTTTATTTACCTTTGAAACAAATAATTATCATTTTTTTTAAATGTTGAGGAAATTAACTATCAAATCCCCGGACTTGGAAATGAATTTTAACCTGTTGTAAATGAGAGAAAAAGAAAATTTGAGATTAAGCTCGGTGTTAACAACATGGTATAATGAGAATAAAAGAGACTTGCCTTGGCGCAATACTACAGATCCTTATGTGATTTGGATCTCTGAAATTATATTGCAACAAACCCGTGTAGATCAGGGGTATGCGTATTTTAATAGGTTTATGAAAGAGTTTCCTTCAGTAAATTTGCTGGCAGAGGCAGATGAGACTGAGGTGTTGAAACTGTGGCAGGGTTTAGGCTATTATAGTCGTGCACGCAATCTGCATGCAACGGCGAAGATCATTACGGATAGATATAATGGAGTATTCCCTGTAGATTATAAAGATGTTCTGTCTCTTAAGGGGATTGGAGAATACACTGCTGCGGCTATAGTCTCATTTGCTTATAATGAGCCTTATGCGGTGGTCGATGGAAATGTTTACAGGGTGTTGTCGCGAATTTTTGCGATTAATGATCCTATAGATTCTACAAGAGGAAAGAAGATTTTTTCTGAGTTGGCTCAGGAATTGCTGGATAAGTCTAATCCGGGATTGCATAATCAGGCAATTATGGAATTTGGAGCTTTGCAGTGTGTGCCTATGTCGCCGAACTGTGTGGTTTGCCCGGCTTCAGATATGTGCTTGGCCTATTCGCAGAATAAAGTAAGTAGCTATCCTGTTAAAGAAGGAAAGACAAAGGTGCGTAATCGATATTTTAATTATTTCGATATTCGTTGTGGCAATGAGATGTTTTTGCGCAAACGAATAGACAAGGATATATGGCAAAATCTATATGAATTGCCATTGATTGAGACTGACGCCGACTTGTCTATCGAAGAGTTGCAGAAAACGTTTGGGTTTAAGTCTTTCTTTGAAAATGCAAATAACCTGTATCTGAAGTTAGAAATAAGAATGAAGCATATACTTTCCCATCAGATTATCAATGCCGTTTTTTATCGTGTAGAAGTTGACAATATTCTGTTGTCGGATGATTATTTGAAGATAAAAATAGAAGGCGTTGATTCTTATCCCGTTTCGCGCCTTGTGCATAAATATATCGAAAGGCTATAACAATTTTTATTCTATACTTGTGTAAAACGTAAAACCACTTAACTTTGCATATAACATAAACAGTAATCGAAACATGGATAAAATATCGCTTATCATCCCTTGTTACAATGAAGAACAGGCTCTTCCTTTCTTGTATAAAGAAATTATAAAACTTGCTGAAGAAATGCCCGATCAGGAGTTCGAGTTTATATTTATAAATGATGGCTCTAAAGATAAGACACTGGATCTTATAAAAAGTCTTCAGTCTGATGATAGTAGAGTTCATTATGTTTCGTTTTCCCGTAATTTTGGCAAAGAGGCCGGTATATATGCTGGATTGCAGGCTGCTAAAGGTAATTACATATCGTTGATAGATGCCGATCTGCAAGATCCACCATCCTTGATAAAAGAGATGTATGTGTCTCTTACTACCGAAAGTTATGACTGTGTTGCTACCCGCCGTCTCGATCGTAAAGGTGAACCGCCCGTACGTTCCTTTTTTGCAAAACAGTTTTACAAGTTAATCAATAATATCTCGGATACTGAAGTTGTCGATGGAGCAAGAGATTTTCGCTTGATGACAAGGCAAATGGTAGATGCTATCCTCGAAATGAGTGAATATAACCGCTTCTCGAAAGGTATTTTCGGTTGGGTTGGGTTCAGTACAAAATGGATGGCCTTCGAAAATGTGGAAAGGGTTGCGGGGCAAACTAAATGGTCTTTTGTCGGTTTGTTTTTATATTCATTGGAAGGTATAATTGCTTTTTCTACTCGTCCGTTGTTGATTGCATCCTTATTTGGTATCCTGTTTTGTGTGATAGCTTTCTTCATGATTTGTGTGATTATAGCAAAAACTCTTATTTGGGGTGACCCTGTAGCGGGATATCCCTCTCTTATTTGTGCTATTTTCTTCATGGGAGGTATTCAATTATTTTGTTTGGGTATACTAGGTCAGTATTTGTCGAAGACATATTTGGAGACAAAAAAACGACCTATATATATAATAAAGGAAAAAGCATAACGATATGTTTTGTAATCTTTGGTTGTCAAATTAGGTAAATTTGGCAACTATTTTTTTGCTTTTAAAAAATAAAAGACTAATTTTGCGCGGATTGTTAAACGGGCTCTGATCAAGGGTTTTGATGCAGGTGTATAACAATCTGCAATGTATGTTGCTCTAAAAAGTGACAATTGATAGAAAAGTCTTAACTTTAAAATGAAAATATGAGTACTTCTGCTCTTTTTTTAGTAGTTTTTATTACTGGAATTACACTGGTCGTTGCAGGTCTCGGCATGGCCTTATTACTCTCTCCCAAATCATTTAATCCGCAAAAAGGTGAACCCTACGAATGTGGTGTGCCCACACATGGTACTTCATGGATGCAATTTAAGGTAGGTTATTACCTGTATGCTATTCTATACCTTATGTTCGACGTAGAAGCCATATTTCTATTTCCTTGGGCAACGGTTGTGCGTAATTTAGAGTTTCCGGGATTAATCAGTATTTTATTCTTCATTCTCATATTAGGTCTGGGCTTAGCATATGCTTGGAGGAAAGGAGCATTACAATGGAAATAAAAAATATATACATAAAAGGTATTCCTACAGAGGAATTCAAAGACAATGAGTATCTGGAAAACCAGATAAAGGAACTTAACGAAAACGGAGTTCCTGTTGTTGTCGGCAAACTCGATGATCTTATCAACTGGGGACGCTCAAACTCTGTTTGGCCTTTAGCCTTTGCTACCAGTTGCTGTGGTATTGAGTTTATGGCTTCGGCAGCTTCTCGTTACGATCTTGCCCGTTTTGGTATGGAAGTTACGCGTAATAGTCCTCGTCAGGCCGATACGATGGTTGTGGCCGGTACTATTGTACACAAAATGGCTCCACTCCTCAAGCGTGTTTACGATCAGATGGCAGAACCGAAATATGTCATAGCGATGGGTAGTTGCGCTATCTCGGGAGGTCCTTTTGTAGACTCATATCATGTGGTGAAAGGAATAGATGAGATAATGCCTGTCGATGTATATATTCCCGGCTGCCCTCCTCGTCCCGAGGCATTATTCTACGGGTTGATGCAGTTGCAGCGCAAGATTAAAGTTGAGAGATTCTTCTTCAAAGTAGATAAAAAGAAAAAATAATTAGATATCGGAATCAGAAGTGTAACTCTGATTTGCTTAATAAAGATCGATGGAAAATATCAAAAAGGTTATATTGGAAGCTGTTCCGGAGGCTGTAATAGAAGATGCTGCTAAGCTGACTGTTACTGTTGAGCCGGACAAATTGCGCCATTTGGCTAAAACTCTTCGCGATAATGCGGAGTGGCCTTTCGATTATCTGGCTATGTTGACAGGGATGGATTGGGGCGAAAAACTAGGCGTAGTATATTTATTGGCTTCGTCGAAAGATTTATCGAAAGAAGTAGTCCTGAAAACGGGAACTGCCGATAGAGAAAATCCGTTGCTTTATACTGTAACCGATATTTGGGAAACAGCCCATTACAATGAGCGTGAAGTTTACGCCATGTTTGGTATTCGTTTCATCAACAACCCTGATATGCGTCGTTTCTTTTTGAATGCAGACTGGAATGGTTTTCCTCTCAGAAAAGATTATGATGCAAATCCTGTTTTAAATCCTGTTTCTGTTAAGAGTAAAGATATTATTGATATCGCTCCCCGTATTATGGAAACACCTGCGGGACTGAAAGAAGAAACTGTAAGGATCTTTGAAGAAACAGATTATATAATAAATATAGGCCCTCAACATCCTTCTACTCACGGAGTAATGCATTTCCGTGTTGCGCTCGAAGGTGAGATGGTTAAGAAGATAGATGTGCATAGTGGTTATATCCATCGCGGAATAGAAAAGATGTGTGAGAACATGACTTATCCACAAATACTACATCTTACAGACCGTTTAGATTATCTTTCTGCTAATATAAATCGTCATGCACTGTGTATGTGTGTCGAAAAAGCTGCTGAAATAGAAATACCTGAGAGAGCTCAGTATATCCGTACCATAATGGATGAACTGAATCGCATCGACTCTCACCTTGTAGCATGGGGTACTATGTGTATGGACCTTGGTGCTACCACAGCCTTTATTTATGGCATGCGTGAGCGGGAAGAAATACTTAAGATAATAGAAAAAACAACAGGTGGACGCCTTATTATCAACTACAATGTGATAGGAGGAGTGATGTTCGATCTTCATCCCGATTTTCAGAAAGATGTAAATGCTTTTGTGAAAATTATGCGTGAGCGTTTGGTCGAATATGCGCGTTTATTTACAGGAAACGTAATTGCAGTAGGCCGTATGAAAGGCTTAGGATTGCTATCGACTGAAGAAGCTATTTCTTATGCTGTTACAGGACCTGCCGGTCGTGGTTCGGGCTTCTCTTGCGACATACGTAAACATGTACCATACGCATTGTACGATCAGGTGGAATTTTCGGAAGTTATTCGCCACGAAGGCGATGCTTTTGCACGATATCTGAACCGTCTGGACGAAATAGAAGAATCACTTAAGATTATCGAACAACTTATAGATAAAATTCCGGCAGGTGATTTCTTAGCCAAAACCAAAGCTATAATAAAATTACCCGAAGGCGAATACTATCAACGAGTTGAAGCCGGTAGGGGTGAGTTTGGTGTGTATATCAACAGTAGAGGAGATAAAACACCTTATCGTTTGAAGTTCCGTTCACCGTCTATGGCTGCTGTTTCGGCTATGCCACTGATTTGTGCAGACGAAAAAATTTCAGACTTTATCGGTATCGGAGGATCTATGGACTATGTGATACCGGATATTGACCGTTAACCAAGATTATTTATTCAATATAACTAATATATATGTTGTTAAACTATTCGCGACCGTTAGAAATAATAGGTTTGTTAAGAAGATTTGATGTTTTTTTGACAGAAAATTTACCTACATGGGCGGTTCTGGCTATCGAATTTGTGCTGGTTGGCGTTGCTTTGCTGACTATGTATGCTGTATTAGCCTTGTTTTTGATATATTTAGAACGGAAAATCACAGCTTTCTTTCAGGCCCGCTTAGGTCCCAACCGTGTTGGTAAATATGGAGTAGTGCAGAGTGTTGCCGACATGGTAAAGATTCTGATAAAAGAAATTATCCATGTAAATAAATCGGATAGATTCCTGTTTTTTACGGCTCCGTTTTTTATGATTGTATCTTCGATGCTTACATTCGGGGCTTTACAGTTTGGCGAAGGTCTATATGCTGTCGATTTCAATATTGGTGTATTCTATGTCCTAGCTGTATCTTCGTTAGGTATTATCGGGGTTCTCTTGGCTGGATGGTCGAGTAACAATAAATACTCCATGATCGGGGCAATGCGAAGTGGGGCACAATTTATAAGTTACGAACTTTCGGCCGGATTTGCCCTTATGACTATGGTTGTATTGTCGGGTACTATGAGCTTTTCTGAGATTATACACGGGCAGGCATATTGCTGGAATATTTTTAATGGTCATATCCCTGCGCTGATAGCATTCATTATTTATCTTATATCGGGACACGCCGAAACCAATCGTGGACCTTTCGACCTACCTGAAGCCGAATCGGAATTGACTGCCGGTTATCACACAGAATACTCAGGTTTGCAGTTCGGGTTTTTCTATCTGGCCGAGTACTTAAATATGTTTATTGTGGCAGGTATTGCAACAGCAGTATTCTTAGGAGGTTGGATGCCATTACATACTCCTTTCGATACATTAAATACAATATTTAATTATATTCCATCTCCTATTTGGTTCTTCGGAAAAACACTCTTCCTTGTATTCCTTAGTTTGTGGGTAAGGTGGACATTCCCTCGCTTGCGTATCGACCAACTATTGAATCTTGAGTGGAAATATTTACTACCGATTAATATGTTTAATATATTGATAATGGTAATAGTGGTCTTATTGGGTTGGACAAGTGTCGAGATCATAGCTAAAATCTTTAATTAATATCATAGCTAAAGAAAATGAGTTCAGTTTCAGAATATTTTTCAGGTTTATTCGGAGGTATTAAGTCGCTTCTTACAGGAATGAGAGTGACGTGGGGTGAATTGTGGACTAAAAAGATCACAGAGCAATATCCCGAAAACAGGGCTACTCTTGTTATTCCCGATCGTTTTCGTGGCGAGCTGATTATGCCTCATGACGAAAACAATGAACATAATTGTACGGCTTGTGGTATTTGTCAGATGAACTGCCCTAATGGAACGATTAAGGTTATCTCTAAGTCGATAGAAACAGAGGAAGGCAAGAAAAAGAAAATTCTTGACAGGTATATATATGATTTAGGAATGTGTACATTCTGTAATCTTTGTGTCATCACTTGTCCGTCCGATGCTATACATTTTGCCAATACGTTCGAAAACGCATTGTTTACACGCAGCAAACTGATTGAACAGCTTAATCATGAAGGATCTAAGCTCAAGGAAAAGAAAAAAGAGCCGAAGCCCGTTGTAACCCAGCCTGTGGCAAAAGCAGAAGAAGCCGTTCATGGAGACAATAAAGGTGCTGAAGGCATTCCTCAAACACCATTAGAACCTGTTCCGGCTCAGGATATTAAGACGGAAGGCAATGTGCATCCCGAGCTTGATATAAAAAGAGATGTGACAACAAAGACAGTACCCGCTTCGAAGCCGGAGAGTGCTGACGACGAAAAAGAAGATAAATAAAATAATATACGGTAATCAATAGATTATGGCAGAACAAATTATATTTTACATTTTAGCAGTGGTAATTGTATTCTCCTCCTTTATGGCAGTGACTACACAAAAAATTATTCGCTCAGCAACATTCTTGCTGTTTGTCCTTTTGGGAACAGCCGGATTGTACCTGTTGTTAGATTATCACTTTCTGATGGCTGTGCAGATAGCTGTATATGCCGGAGGGGTGATGGTGTTGTTTATCTTTGCTATTTTGCTGACGCACGAGCCGGGTGTCGACGTTAAGTTCGAAAAACCGGGACGGATGTTTATAGCAGCTCTTGCCGCTTTGGCCGGACTTGCTATTTGCGGACATATCATATTCTATAATGTGAATAGGTTTTACACTTATGTTACACAGAACGAATTGGAGATGCAAGACATTGGTATGGCTATGATGGGTACTGATAAATATCAATATCTGTTGCCATTCGAAGCAATCAGTATATTACTGTTGGCTTGTATAATAGGGGGATTAATGATTGCCAGAAAAAGATAAGAAAAAAGATATATAAGTTATGGGTGATTTTATAACAAGTTTTCTGTCGGGGCCGGTGCCTATTGAGGCTTATTTGGCTGTAAGTACGCTGATGTTTTTTGCAGGAGTATATGGATTCCTTTCCCGCAAAAACATGCTGATGGTTCTTATTTCGGTAGAACTGATGCTTAATGCGGCAGATCTTAATTTCGTAGTGTTCAACCGCTATCTTTATCCGGGACAGCTCGAAGGGTTTTTCTTTACCCTGTTTGCTATAGGTATAGCTGCTGCCGAAACAGCAATAGCGATAGCTATTATCATCAATATATACCGCAATGTGAAGAGTATATATGTAGATGAGAATATAACTAAAATGAAAAACTAAGTAAGGAAATAGATTTAAGATATGGAACACTTTAATTATTCTATACTGATACTCGTCCTTCCGGTCGTTATGTTTTTGATACTGGGATTGGGTGGTAAATATATGAAACCTCTGGTTGCCGGAGTCTTAGGAACTATTTCCCTGACTGTGATGACAATGTTGTCATACATAACAGCTTATCAGTATTTCTTCAATGTAGGTAAAGGTGCCGATGGAGTTTATCAGGCAATAAGAGTATTCAATTTTGAATGGTTGCGCTTTACAGATAGCTTGCATATTGATCTGGGAATGTATCTCGATCCCATTTCGGTAATGATGCTTGTTGTTATTACTACCGTATCGTTGATGGTACATGTCTACAGTTTAGGCTATATGCAAGGTGAGAAAGGATTTCAGCGCTACTATGCTTTCCTTTCTTTGTTTAGTTTTTCTATGCTTGGGCTTGTGGTGGCAACGAATATTTTCCAGATGTATATTTTCTGGGAACTTGTGGGAGTTTCTTCATTCCTCCTTATTAGTTTCTACTATGTTAAACCTTCGGCTGTGGCAGCCTCTAAGAAAGCTTTCATTGTCACTCGTTTTGCCGACTTTTTCTTCCTTGTTGGAATCTTATTATTATCATATTTTACAGGAACGTTTGATTTTGCGAAACTTACCGCTTCGGAAGCTGCTCTCTGTGTTTCTTCTACCGCAGGAGCTTCATTCTTGGGTATGTCTGTCCTATCATGGGCTATGCTGCTCATTTTTATGGGAGGTGCAGGTAAATCGGCAATGATGCCGTTCCACATCTGGCTACCCGATGCTATGGAAGGTCCAACGCCGGCTTCGGCACTTATCCATGCTGCAACGATGGTTGTAGCCGGAGTATTCCTTGTAGCACGATTGTTTCCTATATATCACTTCGGAGCACCCGAAATACTTACTGTCATCTCTTGGGTAGGGGCTATTACAGCACTGTTTGCTGCCATAGTGGCTTGTACACAAACAGATATAAAGCGTGTATTGGCATTCTCTACCATATCGCAGATCGCATTCATGCTTACCTCGTTAGGCGTATCCGAATATGGAGGTCATCATGGATTGGGTTATATGGCTGGTATGTTCCATTTGTTTACACATGCGTTCTTCAAAGCTTTGTTGTTCCTTTGTGCCGGAGCTATTATTCATGCAGTGCACAGTAATGAGATGGACGATATGGGAGGACTTGCGAAAAAATTACCTATCACAGCTATCACCTTTGGTATAGCATGGTTGGCTATAGCAGGTATCTGGCCGTTTTCGGGTTTCTTCAGTAAAGATGAGATTTTGGCTGCTGCCTTTATGCATAATAAGGCTATCTACTTTATTCTGTCTTTCGCTGCCGGTCTTACCGCTTTCTATATGACTCGTCTGTTTCTTCGCATATTCTTTTACGAAAAGAAACACTACCATCACGAACCGCACGAAGCCGGCCCTGCAATGTCTGTGCCGTTGATTATATTAGCAGTTTTTGCAGCATTAGCAGGATTTGTTCCTTTTGGCAAGTTTGTTACTTCCGATGGAGCAAACTACGACATGCATATAGATATGCAAATAGCCATCACCAGTGTGATAATATCGTTGGTAGGAATCGGCATTGCATTCAGACTTTATTATAAGAAAAATGAATTGCCTGATAAGATTGCAAGCAGTATAAGTACATTATACAAATGGGCACACAATAAATTCTATTGGGACGAATTGTGGCTGTTTGTTACTCGTAGTATAATCTTTAAACGTATCTCAAAACCAATTGCATGGTTCGATAAGAAGTATGTTGATGGTTTTATGGATTCATTAGCTTATGTTACGCAGGCTGCATCAAACTCTATCAAGAATTTCCAATCGGGCTATATACAGCAATATGCATTGGCCTATCTACTTGGTGCATTAATTCTTGTTGTTGGTTTTTGCGGATGGTTGATTTGTTTTATTTGTAAGTAAGATTTAGATTTAAAATACAAGAATATGAGTATTCTTTCATTATTTGTTCTGGTACCTGTGTTGATGTTAGTGGCATTTATACCTTGTCGTAATATAAAACAGGTACGCACCGTAGGAGTGGTTGGTGCAGTTATTGAAGTTGTTCTGGCTCTCGTCCTTTTATTTATGTTCTATCAGGAAAGGGGGGCAGGGAATACGGCAGAAATGTTGTTTACATACGACAAGGTTTGGTTCGAAGCATTGAACATACATTATGCTATCGGAGTTGATGGTATATCTGTACTTATGATATTGTTAACTTCAGTCATAATATTTACAGGTACATTTGCCTCATGGAATATGAACCCTCTGCCAAAAGATTTCTTTATGTGGCTTACCCTACTTTCGGTAGGTGTGTACGGATTCTTTATTTCATTAGATATGTTCACTATGTTCTTTTTCTACGAAATAGCTTTGATTCCGATGTATCTGCTCATAGGACTATGGGGTACAGGGCGAAAAGAATATTCGGCAATGAAGCTTACTCTGATGCTGATGGGAGGATCTGCCTTTCTTGCGGTAGGTATCTTTGGTATTTATTACAACTCATCGGTCACAGGAGATTATACATTTAATATATTGGAGATTGCAGCTAATAATGCAATCCCTGTTTCGGCTCAGTATTGGATATTTCCTCTTACATTCCTCGGGTTTGGAGTACTAGGTGCTCTTTTCCCATTTCATACATGGTCGCCCGATGGTCACGCATCTGCGCCTACTGCGGTTTCCATGTTGCATGCGGGAGTGTTGATGAAACTTGGAGGATATGGATGTTTTCGCATAGCAATGCGCTTGATGCCTCAGGCGGCTGACGAGTTGTCGTGGATATTTATTATTCTTACAGGTATTAGCGTAATCTACGGAGCTTTGGGTGCAATTTCTCAGACAGACTTGAAATATATAAATGCTTACTCATCTGTAAGCCACTGCGGACTGGTATTGTTTGCTATTTTGATGATGAATCAGACTGCAATGACAGGGGCAGTGATGCAAATGTTGTCTCATGGTTTGATGACAGCCCTTTTCTTTGCTCTCATAGGTATGATATATGGACGTACTCATACTCGCGATATACGGGAGTTGGGTGGACTGATGAAAATAATGCCCTTCCTGAGTGTGTGTTATGTAATTGCCGGACTAGCTTCTCTTGGGCTTCCGGGGCTAAGCGGATTTGTGGCAGAGATGACCATTTTTGTAGGAGCATTTGAACATAACGATATGTTCCACCGAGTATTTACTATCATAGCCATATCTTCGATTGTTGCTACCGCTGTATATATACTCAAAGTGGTTGGGAAAATATTATATGGCCCGGTACAAGATCCACATCATTTAGAATTGACAGACGCAGTATGGCACGAAAGAATAGCAACTGTAGGTCTGATTATTTGTGTAGCCGGGATGGGGTTATTTCCGGGATGGATCTCCGATCTGATCAGTGCAAGCCTGACATATATAAAATAAGGAAGAGTAAATAGTAATATTAAGATATAAAAATAAAGATGGATTTAAGTAACTATTTGTTGATGAAGCACGAATTATCACTTATCGTGGTATTTCTATTACTTATTATTTACGATTTGTTTGCTTCAGACAGCGCAAAGAAATATTATTTTCCTGTAGCTTGTACTATATTCCTTGCTCATACAGTTCTATGTTTCTTTTTCAAAGACAATGGAACCTCCTTTGCAGGAATGTATGTTACAGGGTCTGTATACCATACAATAAAGAATATACTGAATATTGGAGTTTTTCTTATCCTGTTGCAAGCTAACTCATGGTTGCAGAAACCTGAATCCATAATCAAGAGAGGCGAGTTTTTTATGCTCACTGTTCTCACTTTGCTGGGTATGTATCTGATGATTTCGGCAGGCAACTTCTTGTTGTTCTATATCGGACTCGAAACAGCCTCATTACCTATAGCAGCATTAGTAGCATTCAATAAGTACAAACACGAGTCGGCGGAGGCTGGAGCTAAATATATATTTAATGCAATATTTTCTTCTGCATTAATGCTTTTTGGGTT
Source organism: Dysgonomonas sp. BGC7 (assembly GCF_001261735.1). Taxonomy (GTDB): domain Bacteria; phylum Bacteroidota; class Bacteroidia; order Bacteroidales; family Dysgonomonadaceae; genus Dysgonomonas. The sequence goes on from NZ_CVRP01000009.1 coordinate 325,990, forward strand.
ATCGTTCCTTTACGGAGCTACCGGTACATTATATTATGCCGACATCGCTGCGAACATATATCCATCGCCACTAACAATTATGGCTATGATATTTGTAATGTCAGGCTTGTTCTTCAAAATATCGTTGGTTCCTTTCCATTTGTGGGCTCCCGATACTTATCAGGGTGCACCTACAAACGTAACACTTTACTTATCCACTATATCTAAAGGAGCTGCTGTTTTTGCTCTTATGGCTATTTTGTTCAAAGTGTTTCCGTCAATGCAGGATGTATGGGTAAATATTCTTTGGATAATTATATTGGTAACTATAACTATAGGTAACCTTTTTGCTCTTCGTCAGAAAAATATGAAACGTTTCCTTGCGTTTTCTTCAATATCGCAAGCCGGCTATATTATGTTGAGCTTATTTACCGGTACTGCCGAAGGTATGGCTGCTACAGTATTCTATATATTTGTATATGTATTCTCCAATCTGGCTGCTTTTGGTGTTATATCTGCAATAGAGGATAAAACGGGAAAAGTGAATATGGATGATTATAATGGATTGTATTCTACCAACCCTAAGTTAGCCCTTGCTATGATGATCGCTATGTTCTCGCTGGGAGGTATTCCTTTTGCTGCCGGATTTTTTAGTAAACTGTTTGTATTTATGGCAGCAATGGAACAAGGTCATGTATTATTAGTGTTCTTGGCATTTCTTAATACAGTAATATCATTGTATTATTATTTACTGGTTGTAAAAGCAATGTTTATTAATAAAAACAATTCGCCTATCGAAACTGTTAATACTGATAGCTATATGAAAATTTCACTGGTTGTGTCTATGGCTGGTATCTTTATCATAGGAGTTGTTAGTTGTTTCTATGAATATATAAACAGTGTAAGTTTTGGTATATATTAAAGAATATTAAATGATAAATAAAAATTCGACAGATGACTTATCTTTGTCTATCTGTCGAATTTTATTGTAATAAATATACATTAATCTATGAATTTATCTATTTTACTTCAAGCAGCAGAGCCAGTAGTTGAAATGGCTGAACAAGTTGCTCAAACAGCAGCCGCTCCGGAAGAAAGCTACTTGAGTTTGGTAATGAAAGGAGGATGGATCCTCCTGCCTATATTCCTTTTATCGCTTTTGGCTATTTATGTAATTATTAACAAATGGCTGGTGATAAATCGCTTGGGTAAAAAAGATTCTGTTTGGTTGTCTCGTGTAATCGAATTGGTGCATGAGGGAAAAATAGATAAAGCATTAAAGTTTTGTGTCGAACGTCCTTACGCATCCGCTAAAGTTATAGCTGCCGGATTGAAAGAATTTGACAGAGACGATAATGAAATTCAGGAAGCAATGGAAGTTGAGGCTCGTCAACAGATAAATGTTCTCGAAAGCCAAATGAATTGGCTGGGGATAACCGCTTCTATTGCACCCATGTTAGGATTTTTAGGAACTATATTTGGAGTAATAAAAATATTTTATGATATTGCCAGAACAAACGATTTGGCAATAGATACTATATCTACTGGTCTTTATCAGAAAATGATATGCTCGGGAGCAGGTTTATTGGTCGGTATAGTTGCCTATGCGGGATACTATATCCTAAACGGACGTATTGATAAAGCAGTAGTAAATATCGACAAAGAATCGAACGAGGTAATAAAAGCTATCAGAGCTTGTAAAAGGGGACAGCAAGTTACTGAAGCTTAATTTTAGGTGTTAAGCTAATAAATAATAGGGAATACAATAAGACATGAAGATTGAACGTAGAAAAACAAGGACAGCCGAGGTTTATACCGCATCACTGAACGATATAATGTTCTTCTTGTTGCTGTTTTTCCTGATTATATCTACTATGGTTACACCGGCAGCTATAAGAGTGTTACTCCCTAATGCTTCAACATCGGAGCAGGTTGTGACAAAGAAAAATATAAATTTGATAATCACTCGTGATTTAAGATACTATATCAATGATAAAGAGCTCTCTAAAGATGAGATAGAACCTACATTAAAAGCCATTTTGGATAAAAAGGCTGAAAATGAAGAAATGAATGTCCTTTTACAGGCTGATAAATCGTTAAGCCTACAGGACGTTGTTGATATTATAGATATTGGTAACAGGCTACGAGTGAAGATGGTCCTGTTTACCCAAAAACCGGAATAGTTAAGACTTAAAATAAAAAAACATGATCGTTTTCACTAATTATACTAATAGTTAGTGAATTTTATGAAAGATGTATGCAACATTTCTCTTCAAGCTGCATCTTTAAAATGAAGCTCAGCTAATATGAATGAACTGCAAATTATAGCAGGTTGTAAAGAACAGAAGCGCGAAACTCAAAAACTACTATACGAGAAATATGCTCGTATGATGTATAGTATTTGTTTGCGTTATAGTTCCGATGCAGACTCTGCTCAGGATTTATTGCAGGACGGATTCATCAAAGTATTTGCCAATATTGATTCGTTTCAAGACAGAGGCTCATTTGAAGGTTGGTTGAAGCGCATATTTATAAACCTAGCTTTAGAAAACTTAAGAAAGAAGAAAGCAATAATTCAAACTTCGGATGATGTGCAAAATCTTCCTGATGTAGTCGATGACTCTACAGAAGAAGACCAAATGTATAAGATTTCGGAAAACGAATTGTTGAAAATGATACAGGACTTGCCCCGAGGTTACTCTACTGTCTTCAACCTCTATGCTATAGAGGACTATTCTCATAAGGAAATTGCTAATATGTTAGGTGTAAGTGAAGGTACTTCTCGTTCTCAATATGTCAGGGCAAGACAGATATTGCAAGAGAAAGTTAAACGATATGTAAAAGAGAGATCGTAGTGATGGATATGGAAAAAGATAAAATAAAAGATCTGTTCTCCTCAAAGCTAAGCAACTTTGAGCCGGACGTGCCTGCTTCGGTATGGGGTGGGTTAGATCAGATTTTGTCTAATCAGCCAGCTCCTTCAGTTGATGCTTCTTCAGCGTCTTCGTCATCATCGTCAGGAAGTGCAACAGCTACTGCGGTAGGGAAGGCCTCTCTTATAAAGACAATAGCTATAGCAGTCGGGGTTGCTGCTGCGGTTGTTACCGGAGTGCTGCTTATCCCGGGGACGGAAGAGCCTGTAGCGATAGAACCTAAAGTAGTTGCAGAAGATGCCTTTGAACCGGAAACAGTGCAAGATGAGGATACTATTTCTATTGAAGAATTTATTAAGTCTCCTGTTAGAAAAAAAGTAATCGTAGAGCAGAAGACATTATTAGCCGATGTTCCGGTTCAAATGTCTGCTATGCCTATTGCAAAAGATGATAGTATTAGCGAAGTGCCGGAAAAAGAAAATAAAATAGAAGAACTGGAGAAACCTGCAATAGCAGAAGCAAAGGTTATATTACCAAAGAAAAACAGGTCAAAAGGATTTTCTCTTGGTGTTGCTGCGAGTGCAAATTTACTCTCTGAAAATGTTAGTGAACAAGGAGGTAGTTTGCTATTTTCTCATCCAATTAGGACAGAAGCCTTTAATAGAGCATTAGTAAAAGAGAACAGTAATTTTAATCTGAAACACAGACAGCCCATTTCTTTTGGAGTAACAATTAGCAAAGAGATTTACCCACGCTTGTCTGTAGAAACAGGTATTGTATATACATATCTTTCATCGAAAATAACATCTAATAGTAGCTTTAACATAGAGGAGTCTCAATACTTTAACTATTTGGGTATACCATTATCTCTAAATTATACGTTTTATGAATTAGGGAAAGCTAGATTCTATTTATCGGTAGGTGGTATGATTCAGAAAGATATTAACGGTAAGTATGTTAGTGATATGAAAATATCTATTAAAGGCGTTTCCATTCCTATGATGGAACCTAGTGTATACTATTCCGAACCATATTATATTAGAGAATCAGTGAAACAGTCTAATCCGCAACTTTCTGCACATACAACACTTGGAGTAGCATATCCTATCTATAAAAAGTTGTATCTTTATGGAACTATCGGAGGAGCTTATTACTTTGATGCAGGAAATAAATACAGTACAATATATTCGGACAGAAAAACACAGTTGAATCTGAATATGGGACTTAAGTTTGATTTTTAAATAATTTGTTACTAAAAATATATTAAACATGAAATCACCTTTGTTAAAACTGGTTTTGGGAGTATTCTCCATTATAATGCTTATGACTTCCTGTCTGGGAGACGGGGATAGTTCGGTAAAGAGAGATCGGGATTTCGCTTACGTTACATATGACGAGGCAACCGGGGCAAAATATGCAGTAACAAGCGTTGGCTACTTGAAACATAGTGAAATAAATAAATTAGAGGCCGGTCGTTGTTATTGGATAGGATATAAAATTTTGCTAAACGGTACCGGTGGTACTTATCAGGCAGAGTACGTAAATGTGTTGGATAATGGTTATCCGATACCTCAAAAAAGCTTAGTAGATGGAGCTCCATATTACGGGATAGATCCAAGTATTGTAGAAAGTGATAGTATCAATGCAACTTCTATTTCTATTTCAGCATTTGCTCCAACTAAATATATTGGAGATTCTTGGTTATTTACTTTTAGTGTACCTGCATTGAAAGAAAAAGAAGGCGTGAATGCATATTTCTATTACGATAGAAATAATCAAAGAGATGAGAATGGAGCTATAATAGGTAGTGGAGCCACCAGTGACGATGCTAAGAACCGAGTTGTTATTGATGTGGTATTTCTTAAAACAGATACAGATCCTGAAAATACACCAACACTGCCTCGTACAGTAAATGCTATAGGTAATTTATCCGAACTTCGTTATTTGTTTAATCCTAAATATACAGGGGCTGAAACTACAGCTGATGTAGCTATTAAGTTTAGATATGTTGTTCCTGCTACAAGTACAACAGTTCCTGCAACAACAAAATATATAGGAGCATGGTCTGGTACTAATGTTTACTATATGACATTTGGATCATAGTCGAATACATCCTTTTTAGATATTGAAAAAGACGCGGCTTATTTGGTTGCGTCTTTTTTATTGATACATTTATAACCTAAAAAATAGATAATGGTTTTTGAGTTTTTGAAAGAGTACTTACCTCAAATAATAGCTTCGGCTATTATAATCTTATTAACGCCTTCTTCTAAATATATATTGGGGAAAATTGTGAAGAAGTATGGAGTACTAACATTGAAGTCTGAAACTCGTATGCTTCATGTTGCAAGAGTTATTAATATTTCTGTCAATTTCATATGTATTGTTACTTTGGCCGTAATATGGGGTGTTCAACCTCAGAATATGCTGGTTGCCGTTTCCTCTATCTTTGCAGTTATAGGAGTGGCATTATTCGCCCAGTGGTCGCTGTTGAGCAATGTAACAGCCGGTATTATTATTTTCTTTTCTACTCCTTTTCGTATGGGAGATAAAATACATATATTGGATAAAGATATGCCTATAGAGGCTACAATAGAAAGTATATTAACTTTTTACACGCATCTAAGAACAGATAATGGAGAACTTATCGTAATTCCTAATTCTTTGTTTTTGCAAAAAATGGTTTCGGTAGGAAAATAATATAGATATCTGTAGCAGTTGATTTTTTTTTTATATTTGTGAATGTATAACCAGCAGGAAATAAAAAGATATGGTCAATTGATTGTAACTGAATGTTGTTCTGTAATAAAATAATAATAGGTCGCTGACCTTAAAATAAATAAAGTATGTCTGTAAATAAGGTGATATTAGTAGGGAACGTAGGAAAAGATCCGGATATAAAATATTTCGATAATGGAAGTGCTGTTGCCAATTTTACGTTGGCTACAACAGAAAGAGGATATACAGCTGCCAACGGAACCCAGATTCCCGATAGGACAGAATGGCATAATATTGTTTGTTGGAGGGGTTTGGCTAAAGTTGCAGAGCAATTTGTAAGAAAAGGAACTCAGGTATATATAGAAGGAAAAATCCGTTCGCGTACCTACGACGATGCAAATGGTGTAAAGCGTTACGTGAATGAAATATATGCAGATAATCTTGAATTGCTTGGTAGCCGTAGGCGTGAAGGAGAAGGTGAATCTAGTTACACTTCTGCTAATGAGTCTTATAAACAACCTTCGAATACCAGTACATACAACAGCACACCAAATGTATCTGAAGAGGACGATCTGCCTTTTTAATATTCATAAATTTACTACATTTATATGTAGTCTATAATTTTATAAACGGATTAAACCGGATGTGACAACATTTGCTTTAGTCTGTTTCTTGTAAATATGAGAAAGTCTCTGTTTTTGATTATATCTATCATTGTAATTGTTTCGTGTAGTGAGTACAGCCCGAAGCCTCAAGGATATCCTCGTATAGAAAGAGCTCAATTTAGGGAAGTTTTATTCGATCATTCCTATTTCTCTTTTTCATATCCTTCCGATGCAAATGTAGAGGAAGTGAAAGATAAACAGCCTACTCAAAACGATTTTTGGTTCAATGTTCAATATCCTGCTTATAATGCAACTATATATTGTACATATATTCCATTTGCCAAAGGGGAATTTAATCAGTTAGTCGATGATAGTTATCATTTGGCATATAGTCATGCAGCTATTGCAGCGGGTATTTCTCAGACTACTTATAGAGATTCCATAAATCATGTCTACGGGGTTATGTATGGCATAGAAGGTTCTGTGGCTACTCCCATACAATTTTATTTGACCGATAGTATTTCCAACTTCTTACGAGGTTCTTTATATTTTGATCGGGAGGTAAAAGCAGACTCAATCTCTCCGATTGTACAACTTTTGAAAAAGGATATTACTACACTTATGGAGTCTTTGAGATGGAAGAACAATAATTCGTCTAAGAGATGAAGTCCTTTAATAATATTGCCTATTTATTGTTGGTTGTTTTGGGGCTTTGTTTGTTCCTGTTTCTTGATGCAAAAGATATTACAATTTTGTACGATAATACTTACTCTGTTTTTATGTCTAAAATGTCGTATTCTGACATTTTGCATATAACAGCAACAGATGTACATCCGCCTCTCTATTATTGGGGACTGAAAGCATATAGTTCCATATTTGGAGACTCTTTATTTTCTTTTCGAATATTTTCTACTTTGGGAGTATTAGCCATACTTATTTCAGGGTGTATCCCTATCCGCAAATTGTTTGGAGATAAGGTAGCCATCTCTTTCATTTTACTTATAATACTATTTCCCATAACTCAGTATCTCGCTACTGAGATAAGGATGTATTCGTGGACAATGTTTTTTGTTCTGTCTTGTGCCTTGTCCGCTTATTACGTTTTTCTTGAGGGTAAAACAATTCATTGGATATTATTCCTGCTTTCGGGGATTCTATCGGCTTATTTGCATAACTATGGGCTGTTAAGCGTCTTGGGTATATACTTTCTACTGCTAATTGCATTCATTTATAAGAAGAAAAATATACGAAATATAGTATTCTGTGCTTTGGCTTTTAGTGTTGCTTATCTCCCGTGGTTATTACAGTTGATAACTCAAATGGAGAGTGTTTCGGAAGAGTATTGGATAAAATCATTAGCTAAAAACGATCTGTTCCTACATATCTATTACCTGTACTCTCCGAAGGAAATATGGCAGCCATTTACTCTTTTCTCTAAGACTCAGATGGTGATTTCACTTGTCTTGCTTATGTCGGTACAACTCCTGCTCACTTTAATTGCTTTCGCTTCGTGGATTAAGTCTCGAAGTAAAGATATATACATTGCAGCTTTCTCTTTTCTCACTTTTATTATACCGATACTCATAGGGGCTGTCCTATCAATAGTTTACACTCCTATACTGGTGCCTCGTTTTATGACATGTTCGCTTGCTCTATTTGCTCTTAGTTTAGCTGTTGTCTTGGCAAAAGTATACGAGCTTAAAACAGCTCGCTGGTTATTTTACTCTTTCTGGTTTTTGTTGAGTATAGATGCAAGTGTAAGGGTTTACTCGAACCTAAGCTATTATAAACAGACAGAGGTTGCATACATAGAACTGCGGGATTTTGTGTCCAAAGAAGATTCTGTTCCTGAATTTGTTGTAAATGATTTTTCTTATCATGTAATGCCACGTTTACAGCTCATTGTTCCCCGAGGAGAATATACTCTTTTGTTGGAGGAAGATTCTTTGGATATTCGTCCTTTCTGTCTTAGAGAAATCAAAAAGAAGTATCTTGAATTAGATCGCTTTATCTTAGTTCATCAGCAACGCGAGGCAGTTCAGAATGACTTTCGGTGTTTTCTGCATTCTTTGAGCGAACGATATGTAGTTACTGATAGCTTGTATGCTACCGATATATATTTGTATAAATTGAAGAAGTTGAAAACTGAACTAGATGTTTTAAATTATTAAATGATAGACGATGCCCCCGTAGATTCAAGTATTTTTTCTACCTTTGTAGCCTGAAAAATAGAGATATTGACATGGCAGATACCAAACAGCAATTCGAGCATGTGATAGCGATATGTCGCAACCTTTTTTCCAAAAAATTAAAAGACTACGGAGCTTCGTGGCGTATTCTCAGGCCTCAATCGGTTACAGATCAGATACTGATTAAAGCAAAACGGATACGCAGTATAGAGGAAAAGGGAGTAAGTCTTATAGATGAAGGTATAATGCCCGAATTTATTGGTATTGTCAATTATGGCATAATAGGTCTTATACAACTCGAATTAGGCTACTCGGATGGTGTCGACTTGGATGAGAATCAAGTGTTGACCTTGTATGATAAGCATATGACAGAGACAAAAGAACTGATGTATGCCAAAAATCATGATTATGATGAAGCATGGCGCTCTATGCGAATCAGTTCATACACAGATCTTATTCTGACAAAAATATACAGAACCAAACAAATAGAAGAAAATAGAGGTAAAACAATAGTTTCGGAAGGTATAGATGCCAACTATATGGATATGATTAATTATTCATTGTTTGGGCTGATCAAGCTGGAATACCCCGATGGGGAAGAATCGTAAACATCGTAAATGACCGGGAAGAATATTATAGTGAAAGTGTTAGTTGAGATTTCCAGAATTATACTGGGACTGACTTTTATTTTCTCTGGCTTTGCAAAAGCAGTTGATCCATTTGGGTTTGCCTACAAAATTGAGGACTATTTTACTGCTTTTCATCTGTCTACTTTTTCTTTTCTTGCATTCCCTATTTCGGCTGCACTCTGCATTGCTGAATTCGCTATGGGAGCTTGTATGCTCTTCGGACTATATCGTAAATGGAACTCGCGGCTTATGCTTGCGGTTATGATTTTCATGACCTTGCTTACTCTATATCTGGCGATAGCTAATCCTGTCGAAGATTGCGGCTGTTTTGGTGATGCTCTGATTATTACCAATTGGCAAACATTCTATAAGAATATAGTGCTTTTGTTCTGTGCTATTGTAGTCTGTATATATTGTGAACGCATAAGTAACTTCTTTACAGGTAAGACCTATTGGTTGGCTTTTCTGTATATATTCCTATTCATAGGGCTCTTTGTGTTCCGCAATTACCTGTACGATCCCTTACTCGATTTTCGTCCTTATCGGATAGGCGCAAATCTTCCTGAGCTAATGGATGTTGAAGTAGGAAAGGGGAGGATAGAGGAATCTACATTTGTGTATGCCAAAGATGGGGTGGAAAAGGAATTTGCAGAAGATAATTATCCATGGGAAGATAGTACATGGGTATTTGTTAGAATGGATACAAAAGTCATTAGTGAAGGTATTTCTTCTCCAATAAAAGACTTTACAATAAATGAATTGACATTCGATGCCAAAAGGACGGAAGTCATCAATCAGTCTGATATTACATCAGATGTATTGGCGGATAGCAATTATGTTTTTCTGATGATTACTCCTTCTCTTGAAAGGATGAATGATTCTTATTTGAGTAGTTTCGAGGATGTAGAAAACTATGCCAACGATTATGGATATAAATTCTATTGTCTGACAGCATCTTCCACTGATGAGATTATAAAGTGGGCAAATGAGAATACGGTAAACTTTGACTTTTGCACAATGGATGAACGAACCTTAAAGACTATTATTCGTTCCAATCCGGGCTTGATTCTCTTGAAAAATGGAGTTGTTGTCAATAAATGGGCAGATATAGCTGTCCCGTCCGAAAAAGATCTGACAGGCGATCTTGATACACTTGGCTTTGGTCAGTTTGTCGATCAGGATGAGAAAGACAAGCAAAATATTATAGCTCTTTCGGTAGTCTTTCTATTACCTTTACTTGGTTTGAAGGGCTTCGATATATTGTTTTTCAGACGAAAAAAGAATAAAACTAAAGAGGAAAATTTGGAAGAACAGATTTCAGAATAATAAATATAATAAACAATTCGATTATGAGAAAAAACATTGTAGCAGGAAACTGGAAGATGAACAAAAATTTGCAAGAAGGTGTTGCTTTTGCAAAAGACTTGGAAGCTGCACTTGCAGGTAAAACTTTGAAATGTGATGTAGTGATAGGAACTCCATTTATACATTTGGCTAGTGTCGCATCATCTACAAAACTTGGCGTTGCTGCTCAAAACTGTGCAAATAAAGTTTCCGGAGCTTATACAGGTGAGGTATCAGCTGCTATGATTGCTTCTACCGGAGCAAAATATGTAATACTAGGGCACTCGGAACGTCGTACATATTACGGAGAAACAGATGCTCTTTTGAAGGAAAAAGTAGTTCTTGCTTTGGCAAATGGATTAACTCCTATCTTTTGTATTGGTGAAACTAAAGATGAAAGAGAAAAAAATATACATTTTGATGTAGTGAAAAGACAAACAGTAGATGCTTTGTTTAACCTTTCTGCTGAAGATTTTTCTAAAATTGTTATAGCATACGAACCTGTTTGGGCTATAGGTACAGGATTGACTGCAACTTCTGCTCAGGCTCAGGAAATGCACGCATTTATCCGTGAAACTATTGCCGATAAATATGGTAAAGAAGTAGCAAATAATACTTCTATACTATACGGAGGTAGTGCCAATGGAGGTAATGCCAAAGAATTGTTTGCTTGTCCTGATATTGATGGAGGTCTTATTGGAGGAGCTTCTCTCGAAGTAGAGAAATTTATTCCGGTAATCGAAGGATTTTAATATAAGATAGATTATAATATAATTGCGGGAATAACAGATTCCCGCAATTTACATACTATAAAGATTATGAAAAAGGGCTTTTATTTCTTGTTTGTACTTACTCTTATTTCTATATCTTCTTTTGCTCAGAGTGAAGAAAGAAGTATTATAGAAGAGCTGAATTCCTCAAAGTGGGGACAAGGTAATGTGAAAGTACTGCAAGACGAGGCTATTAACGGACTGCTTGGAATTCGTCAGGAAACTGATACAACTAAAAAATTTGGTCATGTAGATCCTAATGCTGAATTTGTACGGGTAAAAGGATTTAAAATTCAAGTCTTTTCAGGAAATAATCAGCAGCGATCTAAAAGAGAGGCTGAGTCTAAACAGGCGCAAGTACGTTCGGCTTTTCCCGAGTTGGAAACAGTCGTTAGCTTTCATTCTCCTTTTTGGCGGCTTAGAGTTGGCAATTTTCTTAAGAGTGACGAAGCTGAAGCTGTACTTAAAGAGATGAAGAAAACATTTCCGTCTTTTGGTCGGGAAATGTATGTAGTACCCGATGTTGTAAAGCGCCCTGTTGAATAATTACTATAGTGTGTAAAAAAGACTTTAGAATGCAAGAAGAAAAAGAGATAGAACTATTAGCTACTCACTATAAGAATATAATTGGTCTGTTGGGAGAGAATTCTGATAGAGAAGGATTGAAAGATACGCCTGTAAGGGTTGCCAAAGCAATGCAATTTCTCACCAAAGGCTATGAGGAAAATCCTCAGGATATTCTAAGAAAAGCTTTGTTTAAAGAAGATTATCGCCAGATGGTGATAGTTAAGGATATTGGTTTTTACTCCTTGTGTGAACATCATATGTTGCCATTTTGGGGGAAAGCGCATGTCGCATATATTCCCAATGGATATATAACGGGACTCAGTAAGATAGCCAGAGTTGTAGATGTTTTTGCTCGCCGGTTACAGGTTCAGGAGCGTATGACGTTGCAAATAAAAGATTGTATTCAGCAAACACTGAATCCACTCGGGGTTATGGTTGTTATAGAAGCCCAGCATATGTGTATGCAGATGCGAGGTGTGGAGAAACAGAATTCGACAACAACCACGTCCGATTTTACAGGAGTATTTAATCAGGCGAAAACTCGCGAAGAATTTATCAATCTTATCCGGTAGAGGATATGTAGAAAGATTTATTTGCGAGGTTTTTACAATAGAAAGTGAAACCTCGCTTTTTGTTTTTTATATTTGCAACGATGTACCTTTACAACATACATACCCATAAGGCTTGTACCAGCGATGCCGGATATCAGGTTAGGTGTATCTTGAATACCTATCCAGATACATTCTATGCTCAAAAAGAGAGCAGTCCGGATGTGTGGTTTTCTTGTGGCATCCATCCGTGGCATACATTCGAAGCAGAACGAAAGATGGATTTGTTAAGATCTATTGCTTCTCAGGATAGGGTAGTAGCTATAGGTGAAGCCGGTTTGGATAAGCTCCGAGGCGAGTCTATAAGCAGACAAATAGAAGTGTTTAGCGCCCAGATAGAATTGTCGGAACAGATAAGGAAGCCTCTTATTATTCACTGTGTAAAGGCGTGGGAGGAATTAATTTCTTTATATAAATCCTATAGGCCCGATATGCCTTGGATTATTCATGGTTATAGGGGTAACGTTGAACAAACAAAACAATTAGTAAAATTAGGTTTTCGGTTTTCGATAGGAAGTAAATTTAATCCGAACTCTTTGGCATATATTCCTCTCAATTCGTTGTTTTGTGAAACTGATGATTCGGATGTGTCTATTTGTCGTATTTATTCTGGTTTATGTGCAGTGTTTGGCTTGGATATAAAGCGTTTTAGCGACTCTGTTGGAAATAATTCTGTCAAAATGTTTTATTTTTCTCGTTGAATGCTATTAGGGTATCCTTTATTTAATTATTTTTACCGATCTTAAAACTATATTATATATATAATGATTGATGTAAACGCTCATATTCTATTGATATATACAGGTGGGACGATAGGTATGGTCGAAAATCCCGAAACGGGATCGTTAGAACCGTTCGATTTTTCACATCTCAATAGTCATTTGCCCGAGTTGCAAAGATTTCGGTTCCATGTAGATCATATTGTATTCAATCCGGTCATTGATTCATCAGATATTACTCCCGAGCATTGGAAGAAGATGGTACATACTATAGAAAGCAACTATAACAAATACGATGGATTTGTTATTCTGCATGGTACAGATACGATGTCTTTTACTGCGTCAGCTCTAAGTTTTATGATAGAGAACCTTCATAAGCCAATAGTGCTTACAGGGTCGCAACTGCCTATTGGGAAGTTGCGTACCGATGCCAAAGAAAATCTTATAACAGCTCTCGAGATAGCTGCGGATAAAGACGAACTGGGAAATCCTATAGTGCCCGAAGTATGTATATTTTTTCAGAATGATTTGCTGAGAGGCAATAGAACAACAAAAGTGAACGCAGAAAACTTCAATGCGTTTAAGTCTTATAATTATCCTAATCTTGGTAAGTCAGGAATTCAAATCAGGTATGACAGAAAAATAATTCATCAACCCGACTTTGATAAGAAAACGGCATTTCATTACCGCCTCGATACACGTATAGCCACACTTAAGCTTTTTCCGGGTATCGAGAGACAGACTGTAGAGACTATTCTGGCTCTTAAAAATATAAAAGCAATTATTCTTGAAACCTATGGGTCAGGCAATGCGCCCCTTTCTCCATGGTTTGTAGAAGCTATACGCGAAACCGTGAAACGTGGAGTTATTGTTCTCAATATAACCCAATGTAATATAGGAATGGTAGATATGCAGCGTTACGAAACTGGACGAGAGCTCTTAAAAGCAGGAGTAATCAGTGGATTTGATGCAACCTTTGAGACAGCGATTACTAAACTTATGTTTTTGATTGGACATAAGTATGAAAAAGAAGACATAAAGATCAGAATGAGAGTACCTATGGTGGGTGAAATTACACGTTTAGAAGACCGAACGAATGAAAGATTATGAAAATCTGCGCCTTCTGGCAGAAAAGGCAGAACCTTTGTTTCGTCAGTTTTATAAAAAAAATAGAAAGCATCTAAAAAAAATGGATGTCAGGGTTCAAGAATTGCACTCTGAATTTTCCGAAAGAATAGACTGTTTGTCTTGTGCAAACTGTTGTAAGACTTTAGGGCCGGCAATATATGATAAAGATATTGAGCGTATCGCAAAAGCCTTGAAAATGAAGCCATCCGAAGTTGTCAATTCATATCTCAAAATGGATGAGGATGGCGATTATGTTTTCCAATCTATGCCATGTCCATTCTTAATGCCCGACAATTATTGTTCTATATATGAGAGTAGGCCAAAAGCTTGTCGTGAGTATCCTCATACAGATAGAAAGAAGTTCGAACAAATCTACATGTTGACTGTTAAAAATGCTAAGACTTGTCCTATTGCGTTTGAAGTATTGTCAAAATTGATTGAGAAATAAGAAATACAAAACCTTGTAATGAGATACATTTTTATTCTTTTCATTCTCTTTTCTGTGGGAGAATTTTATGTAAGTGCTCAGGATACGAAATCCGACTCAGTAAAAGTAGCATATGAGAGGGCAGATACAGTCAGAAGCCGTATTGGTTCTTTCATTTCTCATCAGACAGATGCACTTGTTGGTTCTGTTTTTGGTGCTTCTAGACAATTGAGTAATGCAGATAGTATTATAAATAGATTTGATGCCTTACCATCTTTTGGTATATATAAAGATAACTATATTGTCGTGGGAACGAATCTGTTTGAAAAACCTACAAATCTAAATTCAGATGCAAAATTTCAGGTCAGTATTCGTCATAAACTAACCAATAGTACCCTGCCTTTCAAAACATATGTGTTTTTAACTTATACTCAAAAAGCTTTTTGGAATGTGTTTCAAAAATCTTTTCCCTTCCGCGATCTTAATTATAATCCAACAGTCGGGCTGGGGCGAGCTCTAGTTAGACATAATCGTTTTCTGGGAACTATGACCCTTCAGTTCGAGCACGAATCTAATGGTAAGGATGAAGAAGATTCTCGCAGTTGGAATAAAGTTTCATTCGGTACTCATTTTACATTAAATGATCGTTGGACTATGCACGCAAAAGCTTGGATTCCAATAGTTGATGGAGGCAATAATAAGGATATAGTAAAATATTCAGGGTGGGGAATGTGGGGAATGGATTATTCCAGCCCTAAAAAGAAATATAATTTCGGATTTCTTATGACCAAGAGAGGGGGGCGAAACTTAAATGCGAATATTACAGCTAATTTTGCTGTCCGGTTATTCAATGATGATAATCAATTTCTCTTTTTAGAATACTATAATGGCTATGGAGAATCCATGTTAGACTACAAACAATTTCGCCAACGCTTAAGGCTCGGTATTGTGATTAAGCCAGACTTCATCAGTTTGTATTAATTTTTTTTTCTTTTGAAAGTTGTTCATTTATAGTATCTTGTTTGTTTGGTAAGAAAAAAGATTAAAAATAGTTTGGATAATATTTGGAATTGGAGAATAATTGTGTTTATCTTTGCACCCGCTTTGGGAGTTAAACGAGCGAGTTTAAAACGAGCAAAAGAATGGGTTGATGGTTTGTTTTGCGATTATGCAAGAGTTTAACTATATCACCGATTATTTTTAGTCCCTAAGTTTAGAAGCGATCTTTGAAGGAAATGAAATAACAACATTCAAGAGTGTAGTACAATCATACATTAAATTGTATGAACAAGGGTATTATACCGTCATTACTTTATTAAAGTAATAAATCGGGCAGG
>NZ_CVRP01000010.1 GCF_001261735.1 Dysgonomonas sp. BGC7
AATAATTTATATTTTGTTGTTAATGTCTTATTCTATCAATGCTCAAGATAAGCTTCATAAAACAATACCAGAGTTAACTATGCCAAATCCGGAAACTGCAAGTTTAGGAAAATATGGAGATATTCCAATGAATTATTATACAGGTACAGCCAATATTGCTGTGCCTTTATATACACTAAATTTCGACGGCCTAGAGATACCAATAAATCTTAGCTATAATACAGGAGGCATAAGAACTAATCAGGAAGCTACATGGGTTGGTTTGGGATGGACATTATCTTGTGAACCAGTTATTACGCGACAGATAAAAGGAATATGTGATATAACTTTAGGAAGTGTTGGAGGTGCTTCAAAAGGCTATGCGTATACAAATATCCGCTTACCCGACTACAATGTCCAAACTGAAGAAATTATTGATCGGATAGGCCTATACTATTATCCATATGCCCATGCAAGTGGGTGGGATACAGAGCCAGATATTTTTACAGCAAATATTTTTGGTGAATCAATTTCATTTATATTAACACAAAAAGCATTCAACAATGGAGTTATTGGAGTGAAAATGATCAACGGAGATAAAGGTTATAGGGTAGAATATATTGAAGAGGAAAAGTCTTTTATTATTATAAATAATAATGGATATAGATTTTATTTTTCTCAAGAAGAGTATTCAATAACAGCATCTAGAGGAAGCGGAAGTTATGATGTTACACAACCTTATACTTCTCCCTTAATAACAGGATGGAAGCTGGATAAGGTTGTATCACCAAATGAGAAAAGTCTTAACTTTAGCTATATATCTGTTGTAACTCAGAGCCAGCCTATCCGAAGTAGTATGCAAAATAAATTAATTTGTGATTATAGAGCACCTAATTTTCCTAATGATAAATGGACAACCAGTTATTATATGAATGGCTTCACTATAAAGTATCTGAAACAGATTTCATCAGATAACATAAATATAGAGTTTGTAAGTTCCGAGAGGCTTGACATGGGATCCGAAAAAGAATATATAACAAATATGTCAAATTATATAGGTCATTCGAATGAAAGAGCGCAAAAGTTAGATAATATCATAATCAAGAATTCTCTAAATAACGTTATACATAATCTGAGATTTAATTATTCATATTTTAATGAAGATAGAATTAATGAAAAATATCCTGCCAGATATTTACGCCTGAAGTTAGACAGTATATACGACAATAATTTATTAATTAGAAGTTTCACATACATTAATCCAAATCGCTTAACCGACAAAGAAAGTTTAAACTCAGATTTCTGGGGTTTTTATAATGGAAGTATTAATAGTAAGGGACATCCTTCTATTTATAAAGAAATTCCTTGTAGCTCTAATAAAAAGAATTATTTCTATGTGGAGGGAGGTAATAGATTTCCCAATATTGAATTTGCAAAAAACGGTTCTTTAGAAACTATCATATATCCAACAAAAGGATATACTAAATTAATATATGAGAGCAACGAAATGAATCTTAATAATACAAATATTGGAAATTTTGATATATACAATTATCCTTTTTCCGGAAAAGAAATCTTTTTAGAATCAAATTCTGAGGATTATCCAAAAACATCTGAAATATTTGAAATTACAGAAGAGTCTGAGCTTAGTACTACTATTGAAATTACTTATGGATTTGGGGATGGATTTACCGATGAATTTGCTTCAAGTCATGTTAAATATACAATAGATTCGAGAGATGCAGATAATATATCTTATCAAATTATAAATGTGGATAATAATCGTATTATAGATGAAGGCCGATATACGGATATTGCAAATGGACCACCAATAAACCCAGAGTTAAGAAAAGACTGGCCTAAAAGAACAGGAAAATTAAAATTGGCTAAGGGCAAATACAAACTTTTTGTAAGGGGACTTAAGCATATATCTAATTTTTATGATGAAGAAGAATATTGTTATCCAGGTCAAACTGACTACGGAAAAATTTACAATTTTAAAATTAGGGTAAAAGTAAGAATACCAATGCTTTCTTTTAGAAAAAATATAAATACTCCAGTAGGAGGACTTCGTATGAAATCAATGGAGAATTACGAAAATAATATATTACAGAATAAAGAGGAATATAAATATACATTGGGAGGTGATAATGAAGATATTTCTTCTGGAATATTATTAGATGAATTACGATTTGATAATGTTAAAAATTACTCACACGTTTGGAAAGATCAACAAGAGGTACCTCATTTTGTGAACTGTAATGTAGCTGAAGTATATTCTAACAGTATTTCTAACTCTCCATCACCTAATTTTATAGGTTATTCCAGAGTGGAGGAAATATATATAGATAGAAAGAACAATGGGAAAAAAGTCATGGAATTTATAAATGAACCGAATAGATACGAAGTTGGAATGACTACTTCTGGAAATGTAATGCTTACATGTATAGCTCCACTAGCAGATTTTCTTGTAAGTATATGTCCGGAACCAGGCAATCATGAACTTGCTGTTATACCATCCCATTCGTATCAGGATATTAATGGTAAATTGCTTAAAGAAACATATTATAATGACAGAAACGAAAAAATTAGAGAATCTTTATTTACATATGATAGAGAAAATTATAGCTTTTCAAATTTTGCTCACCCACAAACAATATCAACAGGAATAGCTCAATATCAAAGTGCTCATTCAGGAGACGGGACCAGTTCCATCTATGCACTACAGATCTATCGAATTATTTCAGAAAACATTTCTCTTATATCCAGAACTGATATAGAATATAATAATGGAATTCCGATTACAAAAACTATTAACTATGAGTATAATAATGAGTTTTTACCCAAAAAGATAAAAGAAACTACATCCCAGTCAGGCAAAGATCAGGAGATCGAATATAAGTATCCTTTCGATTTAGTAAGTATAGAGCAAACAGCAAATTTGCAAAAACTCATAAATGAAAATAAAATATCAGAGCCTGTTATAATTAAAACTAAAGTTGGAAATAATCGGTTATCCGAATCTCATATAAAATATAAAGAGATACCCATTGAATATAGTGCAAACAACCAAGCTCTTATTAAGAATATTGTTGTTTCTGATGAAATTTATCAATTGATCGGATCCGGAAATATCGATATTAATTTACTCAATGACGAATTAAAAAAAATAAAGTATGATAAGTATAATAATAGTGGTAAGCTATTACAATATACTACTCTAGATGGTATTATTACGGTGTTACTCTGGTCTTATAATGGTCAATATCCTATTGCAGAGATAAAGGGAGCGACATACGATCAGATAAAGGGTGTATTGACAGAATCGGTTATTGATCGCTTGTCTGCATCTATCGAACCATCTGAATCGGATTTGAAGAAGCTCAATGATCTGCGAAGTAATGTTTCTCTGGGTAATATTATGGTTACTACTTATACCCATAAACCATTGGTAGGAATGACTTCAGCGACAGATCCTTCCGGAAAAACAACCTATTATGAATACGATAGTTTTAACCGATTAAAAAGGACATATATAAAAGAGAGAAGCTCTAATAGCATTGAAGTAGAACAGACTCTCCAGTCTCATGATTATCATTATAGTAATCAATAATAATTGAATCCTATGAGAAAGTATATCAGAATATTCTATATCACATTGATATTATTAGTCCCGGTTATGATTTGGGCACAGTCCAATGATCGGAACTATATACTGACGCGTACCTACACAGATAAGGCCGGTAAAGTGTCGCAGGATCAGATCCAATACTTCGATGGTTTAGGTCGCCCGGTTCAGACCGTCCAGCGAGGTGTAACCCCTTCTAAATTAGATTTGGTTTCGTTACAGGAATATGATGGCTTTGGTCGTGAGTCTAATGTATGGCTACCGGGAACAAGTTCTTCCAATGGAGGCTTTGTGAACCCACAGAACCTGAAACAGAACATTCTCAATTCTACTTTGTACAGTAGCGACCAAAAGCCTTACTCGAGTCCTGTCTATGAGAATTCTCCGCTTAACCGTATATTGGAACAATACGCTCCGGGAGCTGATTGGCATACCAATAATAAGGCTGTTCGAACAGTTTATCTTACCAATATAGTAGGTAATGACACATTAGGATGTAAACTATATAACGTTACAGAGAACTTAAGCCTTACCAATCTCAAAAACTACGATACAGGAGAACTTTATGTCACCCGTATAGAAGATGAAGACGGCAATGCCTCATTTGAGTTTAAAGATAAATTAGGACAGGTAGTACTTACCCGTCAACTAATCAGAAAAAATAATTCGAAAATATTACATGATACCTATTATTTGTATGACGATTTTGGAAACCTGTGTTTTGTCCTTCCTCCCAGAATACAGGAAGAAGGTATCACTCAAGCCAAGCTGGATGAACTCGCTTATCAATACAGATACGACCATCGTAACCGCTGCATCTGGAAGAAGTTACCGGGAGTAGATCCTATCTATTATGCATATGACACAGCAGATAAATTAATCTTCACGCAGGACGGCGAACAACGCACCAAAGGAGAATGGGCCTTTTCTATTCCTGATGCTTTCGGAAGAGTCGTACTGACAGGCACTTGTAAGACAGTCAATAACGGGAGTATAACTACAGAACGCTTCAATAATAACCTGATAAAGGCTGAGTTCTCTACATCAGGAATTTATATGCGTTACAGATTAAAACTGGATAACGTAGACCTCACTCTGAAAGATTATGCAGTTCTTACAGCTAATTATTATGACAACTACGATTTTCATGATATGACAGAGATTCCTTCTTCAAATACCGTATATACACCTCAGTCGGATTATGGAACATGGTATGCAGGCGATTATACCGAAACCAATAAGTATAAGAATAAAGGAATGTTAACCGGCTCATTGGTGGCACAGATGAATGCTAATGGTACGATAGGGTATCTGTACTCTGTGATGTATTATGACAACAGGGGTCGGTTGATTCAGACTAAATCTAATAACCACCTGAAAGGCACGGAAGAAGAATATATGGCTTACAATTTCACAGGGCAACCAGTAAAAAAACTACATGTCCATAATGGAAACAATGGAAGTAAGATCAATGAAAAATATACCTATATTTACGATCATGCAGGTCGCTTGAAGGAGACTCGTCATAGGCTGAATGATTCCCCGCATATAATGGCTACTATTAATCATTACGACGAACTAGGCCGATTGGAATCTTCCAGCCGTAATATTTATCAGGAAAAAAGTGTTAACCCTTAAAAGATTAAACCATGAAAACAATTTTAATAAAGCGGCTTTTTATGTGTATCTATCTTATGTCGACGGGAATAACATGTATACATGCACAACAAGTACAGGAAATAAATCCGAAGCATAAGACCTATATAAAAGATCGCTTTGGAATAGATTTATCCTTGTCAGACCAACAAGCAGGGATATCCACTTTATCTGTACTTGGCAGTACTTCTATACCCAAACCAGTACAGGCCCGTACATTGAGTACATCTAGTGAAATATATGACAGTATTCCTGTATTTGGTATTAATGGAGATTCGTTTATCCTATACGATATGTTTGATCCCTGCCGTGCAGAATCGGAGGAAGCATGTACTTGTTGGGTGGACCACCGATTGGCACCACTTGGTCCGTGGCGTCATATCTACTTTCAGTTAGCCGAACCTATGGATATATTAATAACCAATATCCAGCCGGGAACAAGAGTTTTTTCAAATGAGATAGAATTATATGGTGATTTTGGTAAAGTATATCCTAGCAAAGACTGTTTTGATTATTATAATTATGACCGACTCTTTGAAATGGAGCAAAATCCTTCTGGACTTGAAAGTTTTTATGTTGAAAACTTACCTCCCGGATCATATGTATTTAATGTTAGAGGCAGGAAGTACAGTAATGCCGGTACCGGTTATGGACGTATAGAAACATTGATAATAGGAGCTGCTGCTAATTATGATGATGACGGATTAGGGATATCTCAAATAAATCCCCTGATGATTCCTTTAGAAAAGGGCTTTCATTTTAGTGATCCTATTAATATCGGTAGCTATAGAGACGTGTTTTCATATGATGGCGAACCTTTAGAGATGATAAATTATATAGGTTTCTATAATGAGAATAAACCTTTTTATAATTATGACATGTATCCGGAGGAAGATCCTGCGGCAAGACAATTAAGATACGAAGAATATCTTCGAAATTATAAAGACGAGGAAAATAACAGTCGGAATGTTGTCTATAAGTTTTCTATTGAAGCAGACACTATGATGGTGAATCTTAGCCTTGTTTCGGGTTCGAAAATCTACCTGTTGGATAAAAACAAAAATGAAATAGTAAGCGGAAAAGGAGTCGTAAGCCGGAAATTGGCACCCGGAGAATATTATGCTATAATAGCTAGCCGGGAAGATATAGACATTATTCGGATTGACGGAGAAATATATGAACCGGAAGATCCTGGCTCTTCGGGCGGGAATAACGGCGGCGGCGGTGATAATGGAGGTGATGGTAAAGACGATTTAATAGCCGTTGGCAAAGGAATAGTAACTACCTACTCATACAACATTCGTTCGTGGACAAAGTCAATAGACGCTAAAAGTGATAACAGTCCGTTGTTTAATCAGACTCTTTATTACAATGAGCAGACAGGGACAACCAAACCTCAATATGGAGGTAATATCTCGGCAATGCAATGGAGTTTGCCAGAAGAAGGCAAAGAAAGAGGCTACAACTTCGAATACGATGACCTGTCGCGCCTGACCGGTGCCGGCTATCTCGTCAACGGATCGGCAAAGAATAACTACAGCACAGCCTATAGCTACGACAAGCATGGCAATATGCTGACTACAAGTAGATATGGAAAGACAACGGCAGGCGAGACTTATGGTCTTGTTGATAACCTGACAATGACCTATAATGGCAACCAACTGGTAAATGTGAAAGATTCGGGAGTAACAGATAAGATGTCAGAATCGGCAGACTTTAAAGACTACTCAGAAGGCAACGGAGTATATACCTACAACAAAAACGGTGCGATGGATAAAGATACCCACAAAGGTATCACGGGAATTGAATATAATTCATTAAATTTACCCGTATCTATAGAGATAGATAACGGAAGTATAAAAGGGCGTACAAAGTATATTTATTCAGCTTCAGGGGTTAAACTACAGGTGGCACATGAAACGGATATGAATCCCCAGACAGCGACAGTAATGGGCTCAGCACCTTTCAGCACGGAAACCACGAATACAAAAGTGACCGACTATGTAGGCAATAAGATCTATGAAGACGGAGTACTGAAAAAGATACTTGTCGATGGCGGGTATATAGATATGGAAACAGGTGAGTACCATTTCTATATTCAGGATCATCTGGGTAACAATCGTGTGGTAGCCAAAGCAGATGGTACAGTAGTACAGAAGAACCATTACTATCCGTTCGGTATGGAGTTTGCAGAGAATTCGGGTGATAGCGATCAACCGTACAAATACAACGGCAAGGAGCTAGACAAAATGCATGGACTTAACATGTACGATTACTCGGCTAGATATTACGAGCCTGCTATTGGGAGATTTACTACGGTTGATCCGCATGCAGAAAACTATTATTCAATGTCCCCTTATGCTTATGTAGCGAATAATCCTCTGAAATACATAGATCCAACGGGTATGGATACTCTTTATGTTAATCATTTTGGAGAGACTGTAGATATAATCTTTGGAGGAGATGATATCGTCTTTCCTATTGCCCCCGATGTGTATGTTACGCCGACAGAAGAAGATGAAGAATCTGTTGAAGCTTATGGACTACCGACTTTACCATCCTTACCAATTCCTCAAGGGGGAAGAATAGATGGTGTATATCCTGAATTTGCTGTATTAGTCCCAGCAAGAGCAGGTATTACTCTTACGGCAGAATTTTTTATCGGAGCTTTTGCTTCTCTCCAAAAAATGATGAGTGTGCCTGGAACTACTAATACTATTGATGCAACTAAGAGTGGATTTGTTCAATTTGGAAAAAATTCTAATCAACAGTATCATACATTTCGTCATGTTGATGATTTGGGAATTAATAAAGGTGCTGTTGAGGTAGCTATTAGAGCAAATTTACGAAATGTATCATCTGGAATTGCTACAGGCCAACCTTATAATGGAATTGTTACTGTTTGTGGAGTAAGACTTCAGTATACTGCATTTAAATTACCTGATGGAACAATTAATATAGGAAGGATACATGGAATATAAAAGAGAACCAACAGAGAAAGAAAAGAAGCTTATAAACTTATTAATAAAGAGGTCAACAATATCTTACAATAGAAATTGGAATAAGCCTCTATTGGTTAGTCCAATGAATGATGGGAATATGGGAAGTTTGTTTCTTTATCCAAAAGGATATGATTTTGAATTAAGAAAATTTGGATGGCAAATAAGCGAGTTAGAGTTTAAAGATATAGATGGGGTTAATGTTGTTGTATCTTTAAATGTTGATAATGAAGGAGAATTATACGAACTTGATATTTGGAAGACCGATTTTAATCAATTAATCGAAATACCAGATAATCTATTTTCTGAATAATAAACATGCTTTCTGATTCTTCTAAATTATCAATACTAATTCTGGAAGGATTCTTAATTTACTTTTAGTCTCTAAATATGGCTTAACAACGTAAACTACATGATTTAATATCAAGAGAAGGCTATAGTCATCATGAAATTGAAGAAATAATAAAAGAGTTTATAATAAAATAATTATGAATGATATTTTACATGTTTTAAGAAAGTTAAGGTCAAAGAGGGTGATAAAGTGTACTACTGGTGGGGGAGCAGGCTCTATTTTAAAAATAGAATTGGAGGGTAATTCTTATTTTTTCTTTTATTGTGCTTGGCGAATAGAACAAAACGACGTAGTTGTATCTACATCTGAAGACAATCCGGATGCATTAATAGGAAGAATGGCAACAGCTGCCCAATCTTTAGTTGAATGCCAAATCATATCAATAACTATAACAAAGCAATTTGATTTGATTGTATTTTTTAATAATGGTTTCTGTTTTAAGGCGTTTTGTAATATATCTTATTTTCAAACTGATAATGGAAGAACTTATGATACCAATTGGGAGTTGTGTTTACCAAATGAAAATTTAGTATTCTCTATTGACAACTATTTTAGTCTGATAATTAATAATTATTATTAAAGGTTTTTTTATTCATTCCTTAAAAGAAATAACTCTTATCTTTTTAGATTAAGAGATATAGATTATTTTGTACATGAGATTTAAGTAAATCTTGTCACCTTTGTCACTTTTTAGTTAAATTTACCACAGGCTATAACGATAGCCAAAGCAGGGGCAAAGAACTTGATGAAATGCATGGATTGAATATGTATGACTACTCGGCTAGGTATTACGAGCCTGCTATTGGACGATTTACTACGGTAGATCCGCTGGCCGAGAAGTATTATAGTTGGAGTCCATATGTGTATGTGGGAGATAATCCTCTAAAACGAATAGACCCTACAGGGATGGAATGGCTGACAGAAAAAGATAAAAAGGCCGCAGAGAATATGACTAATAGTCTAACAAAACTAAGAGATAATCGTAATAATGATATTAATAAAGCTACAGCAGAAAGAGATAAAATAAAGAATGATCCTAAGATGTCTCAGAAAGAAAAGGACAAAAAAAACAGTGCTTTAGATAATAAAATAAATAATCTTACTACAGAAAGAAATGCTTTGGAAACTTCTATTTCGGATTTAAACATACTTACCAATTCAGAAACACTCTATACATTTAACAAGGTTTCTGAGGGCACAACACCTTATCTGGAAAGATCTTCTGCAGAAGATGGTGTTATTATCATCAATCACAGCGGTAGTCTGGAAAATAAAGGTCATGAGGCTCACCATGCTTCCCAATACGATCAAGGAAAAGTTAAGTTTGTTGCTAATAAGACTAATGAGGTGGTTGGAGTCAGCTTGACTTTAACACAAGCAGAAATTGGAGCTTATATGATACAATATTCTATCAATAAAGGTACAATGCCTCCGTCTAAAGGGGGGAGTCTTAATTCTATTTTTAGCATTACGGATAAATGGCTGAGAGGGATATATGATAGCAAAGGTAATTTCCCATATAAAAATCACTATTAGTTATGAAAAATTTAATCTTTTATTTTACTATTATAAGTATTGTTTTGACTTCATCGTGTAAAGTACAAAAACCTTATTTAGGAACATATGTAAGCGATAATTGGGAGTATTTCGAAATAAAGGGCAATAATGAATTCAGCTATCGTTATAGGCATGAATGGTTCTATCGGTATTCAAATGGGAGTTGGACTTTTGATAAAGAAAAGCAAAGGGTTCATTTAACGAGTAACCTTTCAGACCTTTTAAACATTCCAATATCGGTGAAAGCTACTGAAAAAGAAAATTCTTTTATTCAGTTTTATTTTCCGAATCTGATTGATAAATTTAAAGCTGGAAATATAAAATGGGAGGTCTATATCAACAATAAGCCTTATCCGATACAAACAGGAGATACAAGTTTTCTTGTAATTAGAGAGAAAATAGAAATCGACAGTTTGTATTTTCAGGCTTCAGTTGATAATAAAGGCTGGTTTTCTTCTCCCGATTATTCTAAAATAAGAAGTGAGGTTTATAAAGTTAAAGGCACAGGTTTAAATCATTTTGAGATATTCTTTTCTGAAAGAATAAACCTTTATATTTTTCATTATTTACCCATAATAGAATCAATTCAAGTTAAAAGAAAGTCGTTAATATGGAATAGAATAGGAGATGATGGAAAGATGTACAAAATAAAATATAAGTTTAAAAAATATAGCGATAGCCAAAGCAAATAGCAATTAGCTTGAGAAGATCCATGGCTTGAATCTATACGACTACTCGGCCAGATATTATGAACCTGCTATTCGGAGGTTTACTACTGTAGACCCGTTGGCGGAGAAGTTCTACTTCATTAGTCCGTATGCATATTGTAATAACAATCCAATTAAGTTTATTGATCCTACGGGAATGAGTTATGGAGATTTTATTAATGAAAAAGGTAAAATCATAGGAAATGATGGAATTAATGACGGAAAGCTTTATGTTATAAAAACGACAGAAAAGCATTTCGACAGCGGGGGTGCGTCAGCCGGAATATCCAGCAAAGACAAAAAAGAAACAGAAAAATTTATAAAAGATAATTCGGGTAACACAGCAGCATTTCAATCTAATAGTATAGCATATGATAATAGTGTTGAAATCGAAGGATCTGCTACAGTAAGACAAGATATGGTAACAGAGATTAGTAAAGATAATGGAAAAGGAGGAACAAGTAATGCTAATAATAGGGAGTATGGTGGAAATATAATTAACGGACAAGCTGTAGCTGCTACTCCAGGTCCAGTAAGTAATCCTGCTGTGAATAATATAGCATTCATTATACTTTCAACAGGGTCTCCATCTTATCACAGCCATCCTAGCGGAAGTGTTTCAACAACGACATCGAATACTTCATTTAATGGAACTGCAAGCAGTATTGGAGGAACGACAACTATAACACATAGTTTTAATCAAGCTCCATGCCAACCCGATATTAATAATACTGGCTCTTACACTAATTATGTTTTTGGACGAAGTACAGGTAAGACATATATTCATAATTATCAAGGTGTTCAGGCTATATTGCCAACAAAAAAATTTGTAAATCCAAGTAGATAATATTATGAAGAATCAAATAACAATATTAACAATAATACTCTCCTTTATTTCAATATTACTGGTAGGGCAAACAAATAATCAAATAAATGAGATGATAAATAATAGCTTACTTTCCATTGTTGAAAAGGAAAGAAATTTTGAGAAGAAAGGTATTGTAACTTCATATTACATTGAAAATTTATATATACTAACCGATAACCTACCTCTAAATTTTGTGTTTTCAGATAGTGTAAATAATATTAATTTCAAAAAAGCATCATTAAAAGATATTCCTGTAAAGAATCTCAAAAAAGGTATTTCCGCAATATCTTTTAGTTATTTCATTTTGGATAACAACAAGATTTCAATTCATTTTATAAATAAAAGTATAAAAATAAATAAAAAGGATTTGAGTATAAGTTTGGGATATGGGTATATTTTCACATATGAATACTCTTGTGAAAAAGACATGTGGAAATTAGTAGATCATATTCCTTGATTATAAGTTACTTTGTTTCTGAGAAAGGAAGCAAATCCTGTCCTCTTTGTTATTTTTCAGTTAAATTCACTAAAAACGATGGTGATAACCAAGCAGTTTGACAAGATGCATGGACTTAATATGTACGACTGCTAGGTATTACGAGCCTGCTATTGGAAGGTTTACTACTGTAGATCCGTTGGCAGAAAAGTTCTACTCATGGTCGCCATATGTGTATTGCCATAATAATCCACTTAAGTTTATTGATCCTGATGGAAAAAAGGAATATTGGCTGGAACTCCATCTCAAAGGAAGTTAATTTTAAATGATATGCAAAAACTTACCAATGATAAATTATCAATTAGAAAGGATGGTACATTGATAATTGTGGCTCTTGGTACAGAAAACAAAGGAAAGTCTTTAACTAGTGGTACAGGATTGATACGTTCTATTAATTCAAAAGGAGTAAATGATAAAACTGTAACTATATCAATTGGAGAGTCAGGTAGTGGTAATTATATGGATGATGGTTTTGTCTCTGAATCAATGAATGGAATAGGTTCAGATGCTATCGTAAACTATGATCTGGATTCTAATCCGTTAATTCCAACAAAAGATCCTGTGACAGGAAATGTTTCAGATGAAACTAGACCAAATGAAATTGGTTTAGGACATGAATTGATACACGCAGATAGGTCAATGAAAGGGAAATCGGTAGATTATAATAAAGTAGAGGCATTTACATATAGAAATAAACATGGGGATATTATTACTGTAAATGCTAAAACAGATGAATTAGAGACAGTTGGGCTAAAAGGAAAAGGTAAATATACCGAAAATAAATTGAAAAAAGAACAAGGTCTAAAAGAAAGGGAGCATACTAATGGAAAGAACTTTATTGTATTTATTTACTACTATAATTAGTATAAATTGTGGGGGAAAAAGCAAAATAAACAAGCTGATTTTTGATGATCATCAAAAAGATACAGTTGTTATGATATTATATGTATATCCTCGAAGTGATATATCAAAAGGTTATAAGTTTTCTCTCCATTCTAATAAAATATTTGAAGTAGAGAAAGGGACTACTAGTTTGGAAAATGTCAAATTATTCTCAAAAATTTTAAAAAAAGATAGTCTTTTAGTAAATAAAAAAGAGTTCAATGAATTATTCTTTTTAAAAGAAAAAATCATAAATAATAGTCCTTATTTATTGAATAGAGGTATTAGAGGTGGAACAGAAATTTACCTAAAGATGGATTCCCTTGACATTAAATTTTATTATGAATCTGAAAGGGATAATGATTTGGGAAGTTTATATAGGAAGTTAAAAGTACTGTCTCCTATTAAAATCGAATAGAATAATAGCTTTGGTTTTTAGTCTGGTCATCATTGTATTATACAGGATTTATTATTCCGTTAGAACACTGTGATCCCTCTTTTTATGATTTTCTATGGTTTGTGCGTTAATGAGAGGATTGTTTATTATAGGATGGAAAGATTTCTGTTATTTTAAGATATGAAAAATGGACAAATCCTGTCACTTTTGTCACTTTTTAGTTAAATTTGTTATAGGCTATAGTGGTAGCCAAGGCAGATGGTACAGTGGTGCAGAAGAACCATTACTATCCGTTCGGTATGGAGTTTGCAGAGAACTCGGGCGAAAGCGACCAACCGTACAAATACAATGGCAAGGAGCTTGACAAAATGCACGGCTTGAACATGTACGACTACTCGGCTA
Source organism: Dysgonomonas sp. BGC7 (assembly GCF_001261735.1). Taxonomy (GTDB): domain Bacteria; phylum Bacteroidota; class Bacteroidia; order Bacteroidales; family Dysgonomonadaceae; genus Dysgonomonas. The sequence continues at coordinate 13,924 of NZ_CVRP01000010.1, forward strand.
GGTATTACGAACCTGCTATTGGGAGGTTTACTACGGTAGACCCACTGGCGGAAATGAATTATGCTTGGTCGCCATACGTCTATTGTTTAAATAATCCTCTACGTTACATAGATCCTGATGGAAAAATACAGAGGGATAAAGATGGTAATATAATTTATACATCCTCAGGCCATCAAACAGGTATGACACAATCAATAGGTGGAGCTAATGATAATGGAGATGGAACGTATACACTAACATTAGTCAATCGTAACTATGAATACGGAAATATATATGCTAATGATGGTACTGCAGTTGAAGCTTTAAGACTTGTTGAAGCTAATCAGCAATCAGTAACAGTTGACAAAGATGGCAAACTTCTATCTTCGGGAGCAGTGACAGCTTTAGATGGAAATAGTTTTGAAGCTACAGCAGATTGTCATGGTTTTACATTTGCAGATAATGCTCTATGGATTAATAATGATGCTGTAAGTTCTATTCTATCTGGAGATGGATATAAAGCTGTGGGGGCAATATCTGGGAATACATATGGAGAGTCACTTTTTACTAACTATTCTAATTCGGATATTGTAGTTCTATATGAGGGGCAAAATGTTGTTCACTCTGGAAAAGTTAATTCATCTGGATCTAAAAGTGGAACAATGGATGATAATGCAGGATTCTCAATAACACAATATGGGAAGTCAAGAATACCTGGAGAAGAGGGAATAAGTAGAGGGCTTCCTTACTCTAAATCAGTTTTCTATCAAAGGACTCAATCTGATAAAATTGTTGATACAACAAAAGGTTCTGTAGTTAATGGTGTTAGAATAATAAAATAATAAGATGAATAAATATATATTTATTTTGCTGTGTTCGATATGCTGTAGCATTGGTGTAAAAAGCCAATCAGTCAAAATCGGAAAATGTGATATAAAAGTTGATTCTTTATTTTCAGAAGAGCCGCCTTGGAGGCTTAATGATATAAATGGAGCAATTTTAATGACTCCTATAGACAAAAAGGATTCTATAGATATTATAGAAAAGTATTATATTCATTTACCCCAAATATTTAAAGATACGATACAAATAATATCAGAGTTACTGGAGTTAGAAGGAGATGATAGGCTACTTTGTATTCCAATAACATGTAATAGTGATATTTCTTCAACATTTTTTACAGGGAAAAACGAGCTTTCTGTGCAAGTTTATGCATTATACTTAATATGGGGAATTTATTTTGATTACAGGACAACAGCTGCATGGCCAGTTCTAACTAAGGATGGATATAAGGCTACGATCAATGGAGAAATTGTAAAAGAAGCATTTGAGTCTTATCGAATATGGTTCCGTGAAAATAAGTCTAATTTAAATAAAAGAAAACCGTTGGATTATTGTAATGTACAGTGGCTTCATTGACGTAAAAGCCTTTATATATATGAAAATGGTCATCTTTTTTTAGTTGATGTTATTATTCCAGAGCTATAGATTCTTAGACTGATTGTTGCTGTTATATCAATTAGCAAAGCCCACTTGGTTAAAAAAGTGGGCTTTGTCATTGTTATATGTAGATCGTTTTTATAATGCCGCGATATTTTTATTAAAGAAATCCTTAAACTTCTTATTGGTGAGCATTTTGTCTATTAGTTTGAAGATGGTTTGTTTGTCTTCATCGTCAAGCTGCTGTATCATCTTCATTTGCTCGATGGTTGATTTGTCTTCGATTGTAACCTCTTTGGGTATCTCCCCCTCGAAGTTTACCAGCTGGTCTATCGTTATATGGAAAAACTGAGCAATCTTGTCACCTTTGTCATTTTTCAGTTAAATTTACGCAGAAGGCAACGGAGTATATACCTACAACAAAAACGGAGCGATGGACAAAGATACCCACAAAGGTATTACCGGAATCCGATATAATTCATTAAATTTACCGATATCTATAGAGATAGATAACGGAAGTGTAAAAGGACGTACAAAGTATGTATATTCTGCTTCGGGTGTTAAACTACAGGTGACGCACGAAACGGATATGAATCCCCAGACAGCTACAGTAATGGGCTCAGCACCTTTCAGCACGGAAACCACGAATACAAAAGTGACAGACTATGTAGGCAATAAGATTTATGAGGACGGTGTACTGAAAAAGATACTTGTCGATGGCGGGTATATAGATATGGAAACAGGCGAGTACCATTTCTACATTACTGATCATCTGGGTAATAACCGTTTGGTAGCTAAGGCAGACGGTACAGTGGTGCAGAAGAACCATTACTATCCGTTCGGTATGGAGTTTGCAGAGAACTCGGGCGATAGCGATCAACCGTACAAATACAATGGCAAGGAGCTTGACAAGATGCACGGCTTGAACATGTACGACTACTCGGCAAGGTATTACGAACCTGCTATAGGACGGTTTATTACTGTGGATCCGCTCGCGGAGAAGTATTATTCGATTAGTCCGTATGCTTATGTAGCGAATAATCCAATTAAATTCGTAGATACTGATGGAAGAAAAATAAAAATAGTAAATAATGCAGTTGGAGCAATGGAAAATATAGCAAAAATTGCAGCAACAACTCAAGGCGCAAGAGTAGTTAATCATTTAATAAATAGTTCTAATGCTTATACTTTAACCGCAACTACATTTTTCTGGTCTAGTAAGTATGATGATGATAACATGGATATAAGCTATGTAGGCAATCCTTAGGCGAGTAAAGTAGAATCAGGTTCTCTTTCTTCTATGATTGCGATGGGGCATGAAATGCAACATGCATACGATCACTCCACTGGTTTCTTTAGGGATGCACAACAATTAATTGGTTTACCAGAGTTGAATAAAAAAGTTGAAGGTCGTGCTGTTAGTTTTGCAAATAATTTACGAGGAGTATATGGGTTATTTCCATTAAGAGAAAATTATTCAGGATTAGGTACAAAATCAGGAGACCTAATATACCATCAGATGCCAGCGGCAGGAGAAAGAGTTGATTCATTTACAACATTAGGTAGTAATAAGAGTAAAACAAGTATTGGATATACATACTCAAAACCCTATTCTTATGACGTAAAATCAGGAAATACTAAAATAAAAGTAAGTGGATCTCAACAATACTATATGGTTGTCAGCAGAGATAAAGATAATAATGTAACCTACCAAGTATATAGAAATGAAGATGAATATAAAAGAGCTACTGAAGACTGGTAGATATTCAGTCTTATTGTTAGTATTGATATTATTATATATTGTCACTACTGGATATTTTTATTATAAAAATGTTATATATCCAACAGCTTTACATGCTCCATATAAACCATTTATATTATATGTTATAAAATGGAGCTATAGTATTATATTAGGAGTAAGTCTTATAAATATAAAAAAGAAGCCTCACTTGTATTGGTCTCTAATAAATTGGATATCTATTTGCATCCTGTTGTTATCTGGTGTAATTTTTTATTTGTCATTTGTATTTTATGTGTCGATCTTTGACATGTTTTTACTGGAAACAATATCTATCTTATGTTTGCTATATTCAAATACAGACCATTTCATATTAATATATAAAATAAAAAGGACCTTTAAAGAAATTATTTTAAGTATTATTATACCTATTATTATAACGATACCAATTTTCTTTTTACTTTATAGCTTTCAACAAGGAGATATCCATCTTTAGATGAAATTTAAATTTTGCTATAGAGAAGAAAGGGACTACCCACAAAGGTGTACCAACCCCACATATTCAAAGATCTCTTCCCAATATAGAGATACAAAGGGTATACTCCATTGGAATAAAGATTCTAAGTGGGTACGTCCTATGGAACAGCAATTGATTCGAATGATACAAATCAATTGTGGGATATGTATATATAAGGTATCCTATTGTTTTTGTAAATGATAATTATTATGAGCTCTTTAAAAATTATTTAATTGATTATAACTATATATCTTTAATTCATGTAGATTCTTTTGAAAAAAAATACCTATATATAAAAGAAAATGTTCTATATAAGGTTTTTAATATTACATTGGAAGATAAATTATTTTCTGTTGAAGATCTATGGTTTTATACTAATAGTATTTGATTTAGAATAATTCTTGGCTGATGATCTCTATAAATATAGACTGTAGTAATCGGAATAGTTAAGATTCTCTTTGAGTTTTTAGAATCGCTAATTTGGGGATTATAATTATTCAAATTCTCTGCCTTTTTTAAGAATTCAGCCAATATAGTTTCGATAGAATTATTTATCTAATAGTTCTAATCTCAAACTCAATATACTCTTTCCCTTTATTTACAATTTCGGTTTCAACGATAGCCTTTCGAATAAGTTTATCGTTGAAACCGTATTTCTTGCTTAAGATATCCTGAGTCGGTTTTACAGGGTTATCCCAATCCGAAAGAGAATTGCTAAAGCCAAACTTGAAATGAATCTCATAAGGAGGCTCCGGTATCTTTATTTTAGGAAGAAGCCAAAGCAATGTGTTCTGATACTGTTTATATTTTTCTGTCTTGAATCGTTTTCCTTGCCAAGCTTCATTAACAGATAGAGGTTTAATGTCGATGTGTACCATTTATATTTAAAATATAAGGACAGCCACAAGAAACCTTTCTTTTTTATAAACTCCCTTCTATTGCCTGTTTCAAATTTATATTAGCAGCATGCCAATCGAATGATTTGAGCATCCATTCTCGGTACTCTTTCGGGATATCCTTAAAGCTTTCCCCCTTATGCTTTCCGAATGGCATTGTTTCAAGAGGTTTGCCGATAGTAGAACTGCTTTTCTGTACTTCTTTCTCTGCATCGCCTTTCTTTACTGTTCCAATTTCATGTATAGGGATGCCGGAGAGAAGTCTTCCTCCAGTACCATACATCTTCCAGATTCGCTCTTTCTCGAATGTTATATCTTCCACTTTTCCGAAACGATCTACATTGCCGGCAAGGTCTGAAATTAAGCAATTTTCTTTCTCATCGTCGATACGTGTTCCTCGCCCTAATATCTGATAATACAGAGCAATAGAAGCTGTTGAGATACCGAGAATAATACAATCAATCTTCGTATAGTCAAATCCTGTTGAGAGAACACGTACGTTGAATATGACGCGTATATTGCCTTTTCTGAATTCTGATATCACACGCTCACGTTCTGATGCATGCATGCCTGAGTAGATGGCTGCCGAATTTGGATATTCCTGTGCAAATTGGATCGCTTCATCTATCGATGGTACGAATGCCAGGATATGCTTTCGATCACTATTCACGTCAAGTTCTTGTTTTATCTGATTATGTATGTCATTAGCTGCAAAAGCTCGTTGCACACTTTCTTCTGTAAACTCAGACCTTGAAGAGTTATAAACGAGCTGTGAACTGTCGAATCCCGATGTTTTGTAAACAAGTTTACTCCAGAACCCTAGTTCGATCATTTCATGTACTTGGCTCACATGAACGATATCTTTGAAGAAGTTTCCTTTCTTGGACCTACTTGTCAGCATGACCAATTTAGAGAAACGTTCACCATCAAGGCCTGTATTTGCTTGTAGCTTGATTGGTGTTGCTGTTATACCGAGTACGTGCGATATCTCACTATCTTCAAGAAAAGTGCCGAGCATTGAATCTGCTTCACGCGGGTAAAGATGTGCTTCATCGATTAGCATCTTCTTAAAGCCTAGTTGTTTAAAAGTTTTACCTATTTTCTTAATGCTGCCGATCGTTGCATAAGTGATCTTGTTAATATCCTTTCGTCCGAAAGAAGCGGAATAAACACCTGCTTGTGCCCCGAAGTCACCACACAGAGAGACATATTTCTTATAGTTTTGCTCCAATAGTTCTTTACTGGGCTGTATCACGAGAAGCTTATCCTCTATCTCATTTGCCACGAAAGCCGTAAGGATTGATTTACCCCAAGCAGTAGGTAATACGATCAACGAAGGAGCCGGGCGTTTCTCCTTGAAAAACGCCGTTGCCTTGCAGATTGGTTCTACTTGATTTGTTTTTTTAGAGGAGATAACCCCCAGCCACCATTTTAAGAACAGATCCAGCAATGCTTTCTCTAGTACAAACCTCTAAGACGGGTTTGCCCTCTCTTGTTTTTGTTTCCTGAAGTACAAGGAATGCAGCTTTTACTGCATTCTCAGGACTATAATCTGAGGGTAGTCTTAACTCCCCTGAGCTTTGAAATACTCTCACCTTATCCAATACAGCGTCGGTGATATTTCTCTGCTGTACTGCTACCTGTTGTTTATTTTCTGTTGATATGATTATTTTTGTTTATTTGGTTGTTAATTGCTTGATTTATTCAAACATACTATCTGATACTAGATCATAAAGCTTGTACATTAGCTCAGGTTCTTCTTTTTTAGGTGAGTATACAAATACCCTTTTCCCTGATCCTTTCATCCATCCAGCCTCTGTGTTAGCTGATCGCCCACACGGCAATACCATTACACACACATCAGCCCATTTCATACCGTCGAAGTCTGAATTAAATCCGTATTCAGCGATTGGATGTTCTAATGCTTCTGTGTATTGCTTTGTATTCCAATCTTCCCAATTCTCGTCTATATCAGACCATGCAAAACCACCTTTGCCATGAGGAGGATTCTTAAAATCATATACATCGTGTCCTTGTTTTCTTAAGAATAACACTACATCTTGTTGGAAGCTATTTCTCCAACTACTCGCTACATATATTTTTGCCATACCCTTATGCAAATAATGATTCTTTGATATTTTCTTTTCCTTCCTCTTTGGCTCTACGTTCGGCTTCTTCCGCCTTTTTCCTTGCTATTTCTGCTTTTAGTTTTAGCAGTTCTTCTCCATACATCAATTTCGGACAATCTTCATCCACCACAAAGCGGATAATCTGAGATTCAGAAGGAGTAAGTTCAACTACCGATTCGGCATTATCTACGAAGATTGGCAGATACATGTTGAAGTGTTTAGAAAGAGTATTGATACATTCAATACCGGCATTGATCTGAGCTGCATTGTTAGCGGCTTGATATGGTGTTCCATCGATAAGAGCCTCACAGCATTCTTTTTCACCACCAGTCATAAGAGATTTAAACATCTTCCATTTGATGGTAGCGAATAGACCGTTTATACCGTTCTCGATTGCTTCTATTTTGGCTCGGTTGAACTTGTCAGCAATAAACTCTTTACCTTCGAGTGTAGCTAGTCCTTGAGAGAGAGTTTTGAGTTCTGTCTCTAAATCTTGGATACGTTTCTTTTGAGTTTCAGCTGTAGTTTTGATATAAAGTTGCTTTTTCAATTCGTCTATATCACGGCTGATAAGAGATTTCTTCTGACGAAGTTCTGTTGTATCGGGTTGTTGAATATCTGTTTTAAGCTTTTTCAGTTCTTCAATTTCACCCACTAAACGTTGATACTCGGCATTCTTATCAAGAAGATCAGATGTAACGTAGTGTTGCTTTTCCTTTTGGCTTTCCCCTTGAATACATTCTTGGAGAACTATTCTCTTTGTCTGGTTTTCAGAAATCTGAGAAACTATACTTACTTTCTGTTCCTTTAGTCCTTCGTATTGAGTAATAAGAGTATCGAGCACTTCTTTTTCTCGTTTTCCTTCTGCAACTTTTGCGCCTTATCCGCATTGAGTTTCTCAACAGCATTCTCAAGCTTTTCTCCTGATAATTCAGCTTGGCAACTAGGGCAATGTTTGTCATCTTCGTGCATTTCGATTGCATTCAGTTCGCCATAGGCAGTACGAAGCGCTTGTAATAATTCCTTTTGGCTCTCGATCTCTGATTCTTTATTGTGAATCTTGGTTATAATAAGAGCCTGCTCAGAATTAAGAGAGTGAACAGATGTTTCAAGTTGTATAAGATCGTTTTGAAGCTTCACCAGTTCTTTGTTTTGATCTTTGTTGAACTGATTGACCTCTATCTCTGTTTCGTTCTTTATTACTGCAATACGCCGCTCTTTCTCAAGAATAACAGACTGCTGTTTCTTTATTTCTTCGGCTTGTCCTTCGTAAGCCTTGGATATATCAGAAAGTTGAAGATCAAGAGCCGAAAGTTCAATCTCTTTTACTTTGATTGATTCTTCAATAGCAGTATAGTCAGGTTCCTGAGGTATAGCAAGTGTAGCCTCGCGAATCTTAACCGGTATCTCGTCTATCTTCGATTTAAGCGTTTTCTTTTCAGCATTTAGTTTCTTCCTGAAATCATCGAGATTGTTTTTACCAAGCTCTTCGATCAGTTTTGCAAAATCGGTACTGGTAGATGATAGCTTACTAAGAATTGCATCATCGGTAACTCCGGCAAGTTCCATTAATAGTTTACGGCGTTTTTGCCATGAGTAGTTCTTGTTATCGTCGTCCCAAAAATAGCGAGGGTTCGATAATAGATGAAACTGCTCGGTAGTACCGAATAATTGACTTGCTCTTTGATCGAAATCTTTTTTCAAAGTCAAAGGGATTCCATCCCAAACATAAGTTGTGTTGTGAGTGTCAAGTTTTCGCTCTTCTTCTCCGGTAGGTTTAACCCATTTCTCTTTATATGTTCGGGAAACATCATACTTTGAATAATCGACATCCGGTTTAATCTAGACCTTTGAAAATTACTACCCAAAAAAGATACCTGTTCACAGGAAAGAACGATAAATTCAATTGAATCAATTAAATTTATGAGAATGTGAGCCCGTAATATAAGCTGCTCTGCTTGAGTTTAAGCCACTTGAATCCTCACATTTTTAGGGTTCAGATTTTATGCTCCTGTCAAATTTAGCTTTGATAATCTTTTAAAAAGACTCAGATTAAGCTATACTTTTCTTGCCGAACATGTCCTAAAAAAGGAATCGAAATTTTATCTAAATTGTTTATTTAGGGATGTTTTATATACAAAAAATATTCAACTTTCCAGACATACAAATCTAAAAAAGAGTCCGTCGACCCTTTCGGGAACCGACAGACTCTAATCAATGAAAGGTATGTCTCTATTTTTAATAATCGATCGGCTTCCAGCTAAACGCTCCTTTGAGTGTTGCGGTGTGCCTTCCGGTAATATCTTTTATTTTGACTTCTTCTTGCTTCAAATCTTTAGATGAGGCTACAAAGTCCCAAGCACAAACCAAGTTAGGATCATTTGGATTCACAGCATTATCTCCTTGCGACGATTTTTTAATTTCATCAGAAGTCTTAGCTGATTTCCATATTCTCATATACTTGATACTTCCTGAAAAATACTCCATCCTATCTCCATTTTCCTTCAATCGGCAAAAAGCAGTCATAGGTATTTTAGCATTTTTATAATTCGCATAATTGTAAGCCCAGTGGCGAACATCCTGCCCTAAACGGATAGATTCACCTTTTCTTTCTCCATTATAATACATCCGGAATCTTTCATCCTGATCTTCGTTCGGAAGTCCATCTTCGGCATATACAATTGCAAAGTGCATCCACTTCTGATAGCCCAACCTAGGAGCACCATAGTTGGGCTCCCAAAGCTTAATATTACCATTATCGGAATATGTAATGCTGGCTCTTATCAAATCATTATTATCTCCATTATGATAGCGGGAATAGACCCTCCACCCACCCCAAGGGGAATCGTTACATGCCGACAAATAGGTACTATTATCTTCATACGGATTGTTACAATATTCATCGATTCGAACCCACAATTCTATTGTAAATGCAGCATGTTGATTTGTTCCAAAATTTGCAAATTCTTCTTTATACCCAAAATCAATATATCCTCCCTTGTTGCCATCTACGTATAAATTATATATCACTTCCTCTTTGTGCTTCGTATCTTGAAAACTATCAATAGCGTCATTCGCTCTCCTGATTGCCTCTGTTGCCATTTCATCTATCAATTGCACCTGTCCTAAAACGACATTATCAATCAATGTTTTTAACTCTCCAATGACATTAGTTAATATGGATTTACTCTCTTGAGGATAAGTACCGGCCTCATCACCATATACAGAGGTTGTGAGCAAGGTTTCCAACTCTATAACCGTATTCTTCAGTCGCTGAAGACTGCGTTCTTCCTCAGACACATTTACCATGATAGAATTTTTGAATTCTTTCAATGCAGTATCAGCTTTAATCAAAGCAACATTTACTTCTTCCTGATTAGTATTCTCGTTTTTTACCAATTTATCAATAAACATATTTAAATCTGCTATTGCAGTCTCTAAAATAGATTTACTTTTTTCGGGATAAGTACCAAGAACAGTTCCGTATTCTGAATTATCCAATATATATTGCACTTCTCCTCTCTTCGCTTCTAGTTGAGAAATATAAATGGTATTATTTGTTTTGTCATCATCTGAACAACTATACGAAATACTCAATATACAACATATAATTGTAATAAACATTCCTGTTTTTTTCATAATATTTTCATTAAGTAATTATTACTGTTGAGTACTCCACTCTGTGTTTTGCACCAATTCTTTATCAATATCAATGTCTTTTTGAGGTATAGGGAAAAAGTACATTTTATTTTCAAATATTCTATTCTCAAACCATGTTCTTTTATAGAAGTTTGCCCCATTTGCATTTACATTCATTCCACAAAGCGGCATATTTTCTGTTTTATCTGCAATACACCACCGACGGACATCGAAATAACGGCTATTTTCAAATGCTAATTCGATTCGTCTTTCTGTTCGGATTGCTTCTCGCATCGCATCTTGACCAGCTGGTATAGGTATCTGATCTACACCCGTCCCATAGGTTGGAATACCGGCTCTTTCTCTTATCAGATTCAAATAAAGTAATATGTCTGAATTGCCTGGTTCGCATTCGTTTAGTGCTTCGGCATAGTTCAGATATACTTGAGCTAAACGTAACAATATACAAATAGCGTTTCCACTACTCCAAGCGCCTAACGGTGCATTTTTTCGGACAGTATATCCTGTGGGAGGACACTCGCCATTATGTAGTCCTGAGTTACCATCGTAACTAAAGTCTGTAAAAAATTCACCTTCCTCTGTATTCAACCATTTTTGTCCTGAGAATGTAATATCTGCATAAAAACGAGGCTCTCTATTAGCCCAAGCTTTTGATATTCCCTTAGGTGCTAATTCGATACCGGTTATAGGATCGTAGTAAATAGCATCTGTAAATCCAGAATCTTCATATCCTGCTTCCGGATTGATAACAGGTGTAATCCCATCCGATTGGTAACCTAATATAGGTTGCTTACCATTTGCCATAAAGTAGGCATCGACTATTTGTTGAGATGCACCCAAACCTCCCGACGCTCTATAACCACCACTAGGTGCACCACTGTTACGAGGAGTACGATCATACTGCATTGCATTGTTATCTACACTTATCCGATAAAAGATCATTTCTTTATTCGTAAATTCACCACCTCTGACCGCATCTCTATATGACTGATAAGCATTTAACTTTCCGTTTATATATACTCTATTCAAATCATAAGTTGTCGGTACAAATTTGTCTATAAAATCTTTGGACGCTTTAGCTGCTCTTTGCCACTTGTTGCGGATAGTGGTTTCAGAATTATCAGTCGGAAAAAGTTTTGTTCCATTTTTATTCTCTAAATTCGCAAAAAACGAACTCTTCCCATTATACAGATCACTTGCGGCAAATTGTAATACCTCTGCCTTAAATGCCATCACAATGCCATTATCTATCCGACCATAGTTAGATGCAATAGTCTTATCCGGAAGTGATTCGCTCTTTAGCACTTTGTCAAATTCACCTACTATATAGTCAACGCATTCTTCAACTGTATTTCTAGGCAACTGAACTTCTTCGAACGGCGCGTCTACATTTATTGGTGTATCTTGCAATATCGGAATCGGACCATAGATACGAAGCAGATAGAAATAATACATAGCACGCACAGCTCTGGCTTCCTCAATCCATTGTGCCAACAACTTAGCCTCCAACTCTCTACATTCAGGAGCACCTGCTATAAACTGAGACGCTGTACTAATACCAATATAGTATTTTCGCCAATACTCTCCTACCATTGATGTCTTAGGCGTTAGAGTATTGTTGTTAATCAGATGCGATGCCGGAAAATTCCAGAAATATTCTGCCTCATCACTTCCAGCCGTCCAAGCACCGGGAGTGGAACTACCTTCGGATGGAAAACGTTGATGAAATTCATCAGGAATATATGAATATACTGTTGCCAGAGCTCTTTCTGTCGAAGCTTTTGTTTCGAAAAGATCTTTGTAAGTTAATCTGTCTGTTGGCATCTGATCGAAAAAATCGGAACAAGAAGTAAAGCAGAATGTAGCCAACAACAAGCCAAATATGATATTTTTTTTCATAATAGTTTGTTTAAAAATTAAAGTTAATACCCAGTGTGTAAGTCGAAACATTAGGATATGATGTTCCATTGTTTGTATTCAACTCAGGATCCCACAACTTGAATTTACTTATCGTAAATATATTGGTACCCATAGCATATACAGAAGCATTATTCAAGAACACACTGTTCGTCCATTTTTTAGGTAATCTATATGTAATTTGCAGCGACTTTAATCGCAAGAAACTAATATCCTTTTTCCACCATGTGCTAGTTTGAAAATTATTTATATTCTTATCTGCACCGTATGCCAATCGTGGATAGAACACGTCTTGACTAGGATTTTCTTCTGTCCAGCGATCGGTTATATTCGAGTAAAGATTACCTTCGCCTCCCGAACCCGAAAATGGCTGTATTCCCAAGCCGTTCAAAAATCTATCGGCCTGTGCTGTTCCTTGAAACAGAGTGCTTAAAGAGATATTTTTATATTGTATATTGAACCCAAAACCATATACGATAGCAGGCACATCGCCTCTTCCTATTTTAGCTTCATCGTATGTATCAATCTGCCCGTCTCCATTCAGATCTCGATACTTAATATCTCCTGCTTGCACTGTGCCAAATTGCGATGGAAAAGGGCGGGCTGTATTTGCCTTCTCTGCCTCAGATAAAGCCTCCCATGTATTGATCTGATCTATTTCAGATTGGGTATACAGGCCATCAGCAATCAACCCCCATGTTGCGAGAGTGTTATATCCTCTTCTGTTCATCCAAGAATACATTTGTTCCGGTTGATCGTTTTCTATTACTTTATTTTGAGCATAAGTGAAATTGCCACGAAGAGTTAAGAGTAAATCTTTGTTTACCTGCTTGTTATATTCTAAATCAAGTTCTATTCCTTTATTATCTACAATACCTAGATTACCTACAGGTGTAGATGTTATTCCGATGAAGCTCGGAACAGCTCCCCTGTCTAAAAAAATTCCCTTACGACGCTCTTGATACAGATCTAATACTAATGATATATCATCGTTCATAAATTTTATATCAAAACCTAAATCTTGCTTATGGGACTTCTCCCATGATACATCTACAGCTTCATTAAGCACATTATACCCATCGACATTGCGTCTGTCATTTCCCCATGTATAGCCTCTGTCGCCATTATATTCTAATGATTCGAGATATAAAAAACGTTTTGGTGTAGCCTGATTCCCTATAAATCCATTTGTGTATCTAATTTTGAAAAATGATACGACATTACGAATCGGCTGCCAGAATGCTTCGTTAGATGGCACCCAACCCAAGCCAAAGGCAGGGAAGGTTCCATAGCGTTTCGATGGTGAAAAGTTTTCGGAACCATTGTAACCAACATTAAATTCTCCAAAATATTTATCTGCCCATGAGTATGTTGCGCGACCGGCAATCCCTCTCGATCTGTAAGGCAATCCCTGAAGAATAGTGGTGTTCTTAAAAGTCTCCACCTTATCTTCCTGATTATAAAGAATCAAGGCTCCAACACGATGTTCTCCAAATGCTCGGGAGTAATTTAACGATGCTTCTAAATAGCTTTTTCGGTTTCCCTCGCTATTGACACTATATCCAAGATTCTTGGAACCTTCGTAAGTTTGTACTAAGATGGGGTTACCATTCTTGTCATACGGATTGTTCTTATCTGCCCAATAGTAAGTAGATTCTGCCTTAGATTGATCTACTGTGCGAGAGTTGTAGGTATCAAAAGCAAACATTCCGGAGATATTCAACCCTTCGGTCAAAAATTTAAGATCTTGGGTAAGTCTCAGATTTGAATATATTTGGCTATTAGTGGTAGTCTTAAATCCTCGCTTTGTTGCTCCAACATAGGGATTATTGAATCCTCCATTAGGCTGATCGTATGGAATATAATCTTTACCATCTATATTAAACATCAAGGGCAGGGCAACCGGCGAGGTTGTCATTGCTACCCTAAATATATCACTTGTAGATTCGTGCGGACTCCTTCCTTCGCCCAAATAGCCTGAAGCTCCGATGTCTAACTTGGTAGTGGATGTTACATTGATATTTAGGTTCGTTGTAAAATTATATCTGTTATATCCTATCTGAGAATTGTAAGATTCATTATTATCCTTTTTTATCAATCCTTTTTCGTCATAGTAACTTACTGATGCATAATAATTGGCACTTTGCCCCCCTCCCCGAACATTTACATTTGCTCTACGATTATGCCCTATATCATTAAATACTTCGTCCATCCAATTGACATTAGGATATAATAACCGATCTGTTCCAAGCCTGGTATTCAATATTTCCGTTTCGGAATACAGTCTGGCTGATCCATTGTTTTTCCTTGCTTCATTTACAGCCTCCATATATATAGTTCCATCTGCTAGTTTCGGTATTTTGGTCAAACGACTTATTCCTTCATAATAGTCGACGCTAACCGATGGCTTTCCTGATAATCCGGGCTTAGTTTTAATCAATATAACTCCATTGGCCCCTCTTACACCGTACACAGCTGTTGCTGATGCATCTTTTAATATAGTTAAAGACTCAATATCCTCAGGATCAATATTATTGAATGACCGCTCTACTCCATCGACCAACACCAATGGATTTGAATTACCCATAGTAGATATTCCCCGAATCCAAATATCAGCATTATCCTTACCAGGCTCCCCTGTACGTTGTACAGCTACTACACCTGCAAGACGTCCTACTAATGAAGTACTTAAACTTGCTGTTGGCTGTTTCATGTCGGCCAGTTTCATTGTCGATTGCGAACCGATTGTACTAATACGGCGCTGGCTTCCATACCCTACCACAACAACTTCTTCCAAATCTGTTTTCGATTCTTTGAGCACAATGTCAATAATATTACTACTATTACCAACCATTACGGTTTGAGTATCAAACCCTATGTATGAAAAAGTTATAGTAGAACGTTTACTTGCAACCTTTAAGGTATATACTCCATTTACATCTGTAACTGTTCCATTAGTGGTTCCTGTTTCTATCACACCAACACCGATAAGCAATTCCCCCTTTTCGTCAACTACGCGCCCAGTCACAGTTTCTCCCGATTGGGCATAAGCCAGGAGATTGATACATAGTAAAGCCAACACCAAGATCAGCTTAGTTATTTTATTCTTCATATTATAATTCTTTTAAGGTCCGTTATTTCTGGATCAATGGTAGATTAACAGCTATGGACATAGCTGTTGATGTTCCCCATGGATCTGTAGCATAATGTTCATCTCTGGAGCTACCCTTGTAAATAAAATCTTCTGAGGATTTTACAGTCCAATCAGTCCAAATAATTCCTTTAGTATTTTTATTATTGTAAGCCTGTAGGGCATTTGCCTCCATCCAATCTATATAAGCAGTATTGTCGAAATTGGTTACAAACTGGCGCATATATCTCATTAGTATCCCTTTGAATCCAGGACGATCTCTGTCCGAATTTTCATCGACCGTATACATAATTCCATTTTTGTCACTGAAGTGCTTCACTGTGTATTCAGCTGTTTTCAGGGCATTTTCTTTGTAAAAATCGTTATGGAAATGATTATAAAGCATAATCGAAGCTCCTATAAAAGTTCCCTGATTGTAAGTCGAAGCCCATTTCCAAGGTGAGAAATTATCTGTGGTAACACAATCATAAACCATTCCACTTGTAGATTCGTAAAGGTATAACGATTGTTTTTCATACACGCCTTTTGCTTTTTCATAATAGGATTCGTCTCCTGTAGCCTGTGCCAAATAGCAGGCAGCCACAACAGCCGGAGAGTTAATACATGAGTTTGTCTTTAAGCGTTCTTCTGGTTTTTCACACCATCTAAGACTCCCTTCCGGCATCAATGCTCTATCATACATTTGGGTAAAATTTTCGACTGCTACAGCCAAATATTCCTTATCTCCAAACAAGAGATTGGCACGCACGCACGCTATAATCATCCATGTTATATCATCGTTAAATTGGTTGTATAGCCAATTTTTTCCATTTTCGGCAACAAAATTGATATACAATTGATGAAACATCTCTTTATACGTATTATCGTATGTGGTTTCGTATGCATCTAGTAATATCTCAAACATTTCTGAATCTTGCCAAACATGGCTATCATCTGCCAAACGAGCTGCGTTGCTGAGGGTATAACCTGTATTTTGTGCTTTCTTGTAATACTGATTTTTCCATGCTCTCACTATCTCATCTCGCATAGTGGCTGTAAAACGATTTGGAACTTCGGATACTCTCTCAAGTTTCCATTTTTGTATTCCTTGTCCCTCTCCTTCCCGCTTGATATATGATTTTAATTCCGTGCCATCAGCAAGAGTTTCACCGTCAACACCAACTTCAAGATAAAGCTGATTTTCGCTAGCTAATAATGCAGGGCTGATATGATATGTTCCTTCTCCAGATTCAGATATCAACCACTTGTAGTTGTATGAATCTTCTTTCTCGTATTGCCTTATATTAGCACCTAATGATACGGGATTCTGAATATGCAAAGATTGTCCTGTGTATACATTCGTCAGGTAATAGTATTTCCCCGATTCATCTTTATTCAAACGCCAGCGTTGAGCGTTTACACCTGTTTCTTCCCAAGCCACAATTGAAGCCCCTTCGGATAAAGAAGCCTGATCGACCGAGATGCTTTTGTTTGCGTCCAAGTAAGGAGTAATTTTATATACTGCACCTGAAATTAAGCCAGATGCTTGGGGGGCTTCGGACAGAAATGCCTCGTCGGTGGCAGAGCAGCTCATAAAGGTTGTTAGAGCAATCCAAACACAAAAAATAGTTCTCTTCATTTTCATACTTATTTAAGTTTAACAAAAATCTTATTCGTTTAAAGGCTGCGCCGAAGGTGGTACATTTTCAGCTTTTGTGCCCCACGAGTGGGAGGCCTTATCACCCATCACCAACTCCAGCTTACCTCCATTTTTTATATCATCGTGACTAAACCATGGTTTGTCCCATAACTTTCCGTTAAGTTTGGCTGATTGTATATATTTATTATCATCAGATGCATTGTGAGCAATAATTTCAAATATTGCTCCATTTCCCAGATCAATCTTTATATTTTCGAATATGGGTGATCCTATATTATAGGAGGGTGATCCAGGGGTAACAGGATAAAAACCCATAGACGAAAAGACTACGAAAGCACTCATTCCACCACCATCTTCATCGCCCGGCACTCCCATCAGGTCATTGCGAAACCATTGATTAAGTAAGGTTCTGATTCGTTTTTGAGTCATCCACGGTTGTCCTGCATAATTATATAAGTAAGGAATATGCAGGCTCGGTTCATTAGCCATCGAAAATTGTCCAACGTTGCCGGTATGGTCAGGAAGGTGGGAATAGAAGTCAAATTTCGATTGACCAAGTGGTTCTCTAAATGTTTGATTGAGGTTGTTAATAAAATTATCTGCTCCTCCCATCAGATTAATCAAATCGGCCGGATTGTGTTGTACATCCCATCTATAGATCCATCCATTATTCTCTCCATAATAATTACGCGCTCCCATACCTCCGGAATAGCGATAATCGAAAGGTTCGATAAAATCTCCCTTACTATCGCGAGGATGAAAAAAACCTGTCTTTTTATTATACACATTACGATAAGAGTAACTCATTTTCATAAATCGGTCATAGTCTTCTTTATGTCCTAAAGACTGAGCTATTTGAGCCAGACACCAATTATCATAACTGTTACCCAATATTACAGATATTGATTGACGCCTTTCATAACTATGAACTTCAGAACATGTTTCTTCTTCATTTTCGCGAAGAGATGGGAAATAGCCATGTTCCTGATAAAATATATCTAATTCGGTTAGTGAATCTTTTTTCCACGGCAAAAGAGTTTTTTCCGTAATTGCCCCGCGACATGAATGATAGGCTTGAGACAAATTGAAATCGGTCAATCCCTTGCAATAGGCATCCCAGATGGTTGCGACTGCGTGATTTCCGTTCATTCTGTGGCTATCGCCCGTTACCTCCGGAAATGTGGGCATCCATTGATGTGGGGATTGCTGTGCCATACGGATAAAAGAACGTATCATATCTATTTCTTTCTTTGGTTCGATAAGTATGCGCAACGGATGGGTAGCACGGTATGTATCCCAAATCCAGTCATCTGTATAGAAAGGAGTTCCTCCGTCTGTATGGATCTGACCATCGAATGCACTAAAATAGCGTCCATCTTCTGAAATATTTATCATGCGTTCGTAAGTACGATACAAAGAGGTATAGAATACGTTTTTTTGATCTTCTGTTCCTCCTTTAACCTGAATCTTATTTAATGTTTTATTCCAGATCTCCCGTCCTGCACGGGAGATATCGTCAACGTTATATGTTTGTATTTCTCTTTCCAAGTTCTTCTGAGCTTGTTCTATGCTGATAAAGGAAATTCCATAACGAAGTGTTACCTTCTTTTCAGTGCCTAAATCAAGAACAAGTGCAGCATTCTCGCCATCAGCTTTATTTTGACTAAAATCAGGAGCTTCTTCTCCTGTCACTTTTCCTACTTTAAAAGAAGGTTTATCTAATTCTCCATACATGTATATAAAGGTCTTGTCATCTAAATATTGACAGCCTTTTATTTTGTTGTTTTCAGAAGCAACGTAACCATTACGAGAGTTAATAACCAAGAAGTTATTTTCTGCTTTTTTGTATGTAAATGAATATATCCCTGATTGATATGAAGGTGCAAACTCTACCTGTATTTCATCTTCATCTAAAAAGACACTATAGCGGTGCGGTGTTATCTTTTCGAGATCGTAAGAATAGTTTTTGACGGGAAAGATATGAGCCTGATTTCCCTGCAATGGACTTAAACTGAAAGCTGATGCTCCACGATGACTGGTAACTGCCACAGGTAGCCCATAAAGAAGATCGGAGGTAGCGTCACTTCGTTCAGGATACACACGTAACATTGCATTGGGTAAATGTACAGTCGGATAGGTGGGAACAAGTAAATGACTGATGTTTCCGATATACGGATTAACATAATCTACTAATTCTTTTTTTGTAGATCTTTGCTGACAAAACATAGATGTTAGTACAAAACAGCAAAGGCTGCCCAATAAAATAAGTCTTTTATTATGTGTTTTTTTCATGGTTAATAGAACCTATTATTTTATGAAGCCGAAAGTAATATTGCTTCATTAATCAAAGATTAACCACGACTTAATAAGCATTAATTATAAATGCTAGAAAGAGATTAATTAAAGGATATAAACCTGGTTATGAGAAGATTGTATTAATTAATAAGTAAATAAATATTTTTAGAATTGTTTTTTGAAACGAAGTAAGAACTAACTCCTTTTTATAATATCTGAATATTCCATTTCGGGTTTTGTACCAAGTATCCGAGTATATTCTTCACAGAAATTCTCGTAACATTGTTTTGAAAGTCCTTTTTTTCCTAAATAGTGTAAAGCGTAACATTTATATTGAATAGCATTTTCATCTAACGAATCTGAACTCAATATTATTTCGGCAAGTTTCAAGAGTAACATTAATTCACTTTTTACTTCGGGTAGTTTGATTGATTCGAGAAGTATATCTGATAAAAGAATTGAGTAATCTTCTTTAAATCTATCGATCCACTCTTCTGTAATATCGGGTAAGAGTTCTCCTTTTTGTCCTAATTCTGAGATTCTGTTTAATGTAGTTAATAATGAAGGTACTTTGCTTTTTACTTCGGCATTTGCTTTCTTCAATAGGTCTATCATTTCAATATAGTCGCATGAGACAGATGTATCCATCGTCAGATGCCAATAACCATTTTTATGATTAATATTAATATTTCCTATATCCTTCAATAATAGTCTGAGCTTACTTAAATTTACATTTCTATTATTCATTGCATTACTTTTATCCATTCCGAACCAGAAGGTCTCTATCAACTGATCCGAAGTAATACCATTTGTATCTTTGTAAGAATATAATAGCATATACAGGAAGAGATGACGCAGTATTTGTGTAAAGCCCGTAGTTATATCAACTCCCTTTGTATTAACAATTTGAAATCCTCCTAATAGACGGATTGAAGAGTTCTGGATCTTTACTTGGTCATCAGAGGAATATAATATCAGTTCAAACTCTTTTTTTTTCTTATTCCTTTTTTTAAGATACAGGGTACTACTAATAAGAATGATAAGTATAATAAATAAAATAAAAATATTTATATAGATATTTGTCGAGCTGTCCGATGGGGATAGATCTGAAGAATTTTGTATAACATCATCTATTTGAATTGCAGGAGATTTCAGACCATACAATTCAACTTTTGAGTTTATTGCTCCGTCTTGATAAATGAGAGCAGCAATAAATTGAGAGGTTGCTTCATTGTAGAACAACGTACAATATGATTCTGTATCATGAAATAAAAATGGTATAGAATCTGCTAATAATTTTCTGTTAGGTGCAGTAATGTCGAACTGATTAAGTTTCAGATATGAATGTGCACGATCATTGTCAAACGATAGTACGTAAAAAGATTTTTTCTCTTTCCCTATCACAATAGAATTACCAAAAACCTCTGATCTATCGTTTGAAAACTCCCAAAGCTTTTTGCTCAACATCTGATCAGTATCTATAATATGTAGATCGTAGAAATTTTTAGGAGTTTCCTCTTGCTTCCCTGATTTACTCCCATACCCTCCCAATAATAATATTTTGCCATCCCCCAAATAGCCCATACTTGTCATATAGCGTGGTTCTATAGTTTGCGAAAAGTCAGTCTTTTGCCATCCTACAGAATCTTTATTATGCTTAAATAATATGGCGTTATATTGATAGAACCCATAACCACCAAAGGCAATTAACTCTTTTTTCTCGGGAATATAACAGCTACTTTGATGTAAGTATGATAGAAAAACATTCGGAATATTTAGTTCCCACTTATTTTTTTGAAAATTATAGCTATTAAGTATATCTCTTTCGGGAGTGTATGATATCAAAAGATTATCTATCGAGTCATAGATTAGACTTGAAACTGTAGAATTGTATGGCTGTCCACTACTTGTAATTGTTTTTATTAATTTACCATTACTAATAGAATAGGTATAAATGGTATCTTTAAGGATCGCAAATATTCCTCCATCATTTTTTTTCTGATAAGGTGCTATTCGTCCATTAGTACCATGTAAGTAAAACGAAGTTAGTTTTTCCCATTTTATATGTTGGTCTATTTCCCATACTCCATTGTGTATACTTGCCCTTGCATTTTCTAAGGCATCGTAAACATTGGCTTCACCATGTTTAGACAGACTCCACTCTCGCAGAGATTTTCCTTTTATTGTTGTTACTTTTATATTGCGTAGATTCATCGGTGCAACATCTGTACTTTTAAAAGACTTAATATTATTTAGCCCAAAAACTATTTGAACGCTACTCAACAGTGGAAGATTTGTAGAAACACTCTGCTTCGTTCCGTTTAGAGTCCAGGCAACTTTTTGTTCTTCATAATTTATTTCTAGACTTACATGTAACCAATCGCCTTCTTGATAGTGAGATACTGTATGCAGATCATTCAGGTTCATCAGTTGATGATTACCTTTCATTAAAGATAATTGATTTTTATTCCAGCCTTTATTTGCTAATAAATCGATATTTAGCGTATCATTCAATATAATACGAGCTACATATCCATAATTATGTTTCTCACTCCTCAAAAGAACCTCAAAATCGAGAATACCTCCTTTTTTCAGATTTATTGGTTTATCTGGTGTAAGATTTAAAGATGTGCGTTCTTCCGGAATGACAGTATGAGCCCGAAAATAAAGCCCAGTATGTAACTCCGAAGATAAAATGGTAGAACTTAAAGTGCTGGATGGTAATAATATATAAAATAACTGTAGAATAATAAGTAGTACTCTCATTTTAGCATAGATATCAGAATCTTCATAAGAATAAATTAGACTCTATAAATGTAATTGTTATAATCTTATTTACCCTATTCTTTTACTCTATATCTTTTTCGTTCCGGATAAAATTTTCAATATCGGTGCAAATAACATGTGCAAAGTATGTCGGAGCAAGCTCTTTTTGTTTTCGGATTATATATGTCAACTTCTATCTCAATAGAAGTACAGAATATAAGTCAGCTCACCGATGCAGGATTTTATGCGGTCTATTGTTATAAAGAAACGTATAACAAAAGCAGATATAAGGTATACCATACCAAAGGTCTGAAATCAAAATTTGACTGGTGACTCGATGAATTCGATCGCATGCGAAAGGTCGGATACATAAGATAGGTTTGAGGGTACAGATCGAGCTCGAAGACTCGCGTACCAATGCTACGATGATGGCTCTTCATCTGCTATATCTGCAGAAAACATACAGGCAAACGAAGTATTCTACATTTTTTTCTCGTATACGTCCGCATGAAGAGGTAGATTTTCAACAGAATGCTGTCATTACGGATAAACAATTGGCGCAGATCATTCGCTAAAATAGCGAAAATGTGCTTTTTCTCCGTAAATCAAGAGTACCGCATCACGAATTTCTTCACTGTATGAAAGAATCGGCATATTGATGAATGAGAAAGGCGAGGTTACATTCCAACCATTATTAAAATTGAGTGAACGTTTGTGATAATCTCGTTTAGTTTTGTAATAATCGTAATAATTTTTCACAAAGGAAGGTGCATCTTCGGGCACCGGATCTGTCACACCACCGGCAAGAGCATATAATATGTCGTTCTTGTAATCGATGGTATGTTGAGCATTGAGTCTTTGGCGAAGTTCATACCTTGCATCCCCATCCACAGATACCGAGGATTCCGATACGTTCCGAATCTACATCGTCGCGTGTAGAAAAGAAATCAACCGTAGCACTGAAGCCTTCTGACTTTACTACGTAAGGTAAAACTTGAAAGATGGAATCAATCCTTCCAAATAGTTGGTGGGAATGATAAAGAAGTAGTAGAAATCAACGAATTTATCAATGTTGTTTGCAGGGTGTCAATCCAAATTATTGTCTCGTAATATTCCTGTAACTGTAGAAACTGTGAAAGATTTGTTCATAGGTAAGATTAAGGATAGAAATACAACATTGGTAACTCTTTATCAAGAATATAATGAGGAATATGAAGCTATGTACAAAGTTCTCTCAATAACTTATACTACGTATTAGAAGCACACAACAACATTAAAGCATCTCCAATCTTATCTAAAAGAAAATATAATCGAACTGATATTCAGATGAATGAAATAAATCTTTTATAGATGGTTTTTCGAATTATATAAGAACCAATCTGAAAATTCAGAATAATACTTCTGTGAACTATATGAAAACCTAAGACAAATTTTTCTTAGAGCATTTAATGACGGTGTTGTTGATAGGAATCCATTTTCAAGTGTAAAGCTTCATATTGAAGCTGTTGATATTGATTTTTTAACGATGAGAGAAATTAAGGTTATCTACAATAAGGATTGTCATTGAGATAGATTAAATCAAGTGAAAGATATATTAATTTTTGCTGCTATATAAATCTCGCAGTAGTATAGTAAAGGGAATAAATATAAGTTAAATGATTAATAATCAGAAAGAAGGGTCTTTGTGTGTCTTTTAGTGGCAAGAAGGTAAAATACAGTTTTCTGTAGATTTATGCATCTGTCCTGCTTCTAATACATTACCCTTTTTCAGCGAAGCAAAACACAGCAATTAAATGGCTCGAACTATCTGTATTTAAGTATCTTTTATTGCATCTTTCATTCTTCAAATGACTCACATAGATAGTAATTTTATAAACTTAAAATGTGAGTGTTATGACAAACAATCTGAAAGTATCCTTTTATCTCAAAAGAGAAGGCAAAAGTAGAAAATCCGTATCTAATCCCTATACTGTTTATCCAATAGTCGGCAAAATCATTATTGGGAATAGTATCGCCCAATTCAGTTCCAAGCTATCTGTTCCTGAACGGCTTTGGAATGTTAAATCAGGTTGTACAATCGGTAAAAGCCGTGTTGCGATAGAACTGAACCGAGAGATTAATCTCTTCATTGCTCTGCTGCTGAAAGTTGCATGGATAGCCTTCGCAACTTGGTTACTCATCCTCAAATGAGGAAGAAGGATATATACGCATCTATTATAATCTAGAGGCTATTATCTTCTTAAGTTTTCGTATTCAATCCTCATATATAAAACCATTTCGGGAATAGGTGTTAAATGCTTTTTGTGAATATGGAAAGGGTAAAACTAAACCTGAAGTAATTATACTATTCAATACTAACATGGGAAAGATCTCACTAAATACTCTGAATTGATATGGAATTACAGATTATTCAAAACCTAGATAACAAAAAAGTGATCGATTTCTTTTGACTACTTGTGGAAATAACTCCTCTTTCTTGTTTCTTAGAATACTGCTTCATTCTAATTTAGAAAATTATACCATCTTCTTTCAATAGCTTAAAAACTTTTAATACACCGGGAACCTGAATAGGTTCTTGCTTATACATTTCTAAGTCAAAATATTTCACTGCAGCAATTTCATGGCTTGGCTGTATCTTTTCCGTTAAATTGTATCGAAAAGTATCCTGTTCCATTATCAATTCAGGACTTTCTCCGTATGCTGGAGCTGAAATATGTTTGTATTCTTCGATTTTATCGGGTTGTAAGTCAATGTTTAATTCTTCCTGAATTTCTCTGATAAGCGCATCTTTGGAAGTTTCTCCTTTATCTACTTTTCCACCTGGTAAGTACCATGCATTCTTATTATTACTGTATGCTAAAAGCAATTGATTGTTTTTTGTTACTACCAATCCTGCTGTTAATAATTTCATTATTATACTTTAATTTATTGTAACCCAATGGGGCAAAACATCTTTGTTTTGACTTAATAGCATTCTTATTGTACTTCTCTATAAAATTCAGTAATATATTCTTCCATAAATGAATGCCGTTTTGCTGCTATCAGTTTAGCAGATTCAGTATTCATCAGATCCTTTAGTTT
This sequence comes from Dysgonomonas sp. BGC7, assembly GCF_001261735.1. Classification (GTDB taxonomy): domain Bacteria; phylum Bacteroidota; class Bacteroidia; order Bacteroidales; family Dysgonomonadaceae; genus Dysgonomonas. The sequence continues at coordinate 39,132 of NZ_CVRP01000010.1, forward strand.
AAACAGTTTATCATAAAAGTGTTGAATACTTGACTTCTCTTTCTCCTTTTCATCCGGGCTATACAGAATACGATTCTTACTGCCACCATAAGCAAAGCATCTGGCTATACCTATTGCTCCAATAGCATCCAATCTATCCGCATCCTGAACAATTTCGGCTTCTATCGATGATGGTTTATTTCCTTTACTGAAAGAAACCTGAGAAACAATTTTGACGACTCTGTCTATAGTAGATCGATCAACAAGTAAGGATTTAAGAAAAGCATTGATTAACTCTTCAGATTTATCCAAACCATTATGAAGCTTATGATCCCCTAAATCATGTAACCAAGCTGCTAGTTCAACCAGAAAGCTATCAGCCTGTTCTGTTTGTAAAATTTTTCGGGAATTGATTACCACTCGTTCTATATGGTAATAGTCATGTCCCGTTCCTTCTTTTAGAAAAGTTTCTTTTATATATTCTTGAGCTTTTATAAGGATATTTTCTTTATTCATTCTATTGCCTATTGAAAAATCTCCATTATGGTAAATTCACACTCTTTAGATTGATATTTATTAATCAAAGGAACAAGTCTCCTGAAATGCTCTGTTTGGCAATGTCTATCCAATGCGTCGTGATCCGGCCACTCTTCAATGAAGATAAAGTGAGTTTTATCGTCCTGATCTATATAAAGGTTGTATTCGATACATTCTTTTTCCAATTTGGTCCTAGTAACCAATTCAGTATAAAAAGGTTTTACTATTTCCAGATACTCTTCTTTAATAAAATCTTCGGCTATAACTTTTATCATTCTTATTTATCTCCCAGTAATTAATATTTAAAGTGATTTCTTTTTGTACAACAAAGATAAATAGGAATTACCAGATTCAAATATTCTTTAAGAATCATATAAGATCATTTATTCTAAAAATTAAGGATCAATGAACGCCCATTTTTGAAAATACATTCACAACAACGACTCCTGCAACAATAAGCCCAATACCTATGATAGCCGACACATCAGGTGTTTGCTTAAAGAAGACAGCTCCGATCACGGTTATTAATACAATTCCCAGACCGCCCCATATTCCATAGGCAATACCTACAGGCATAGTCTTTAATGACAGGCTCAAAAAATAAAAGGTAATGAGATAAGCAATTATTGATACGACCGAAGGTGTAAGTTTTGTAAACTGTTCCGACATCTTTAACATCGAGGTGCCCAGTGTCTCGAAAATAATAGCAACCAATAAGAATATAAAGCCTTTCATTTTAATCATATTTATAAATGAAGAGCAAAGGTAAAGAATCGGAATTTTATAGAATTTACCTTATGGTAATTAATCAATTGTGCGGCGTATTCTGCTTAACGATTGAGGGGTAATATCCAGATAAGAGGCTATTTCGCCTAATGATACCCGTTGAAGAAGTTCAGGATATTGTTTCATAAGACGTTTGTATTGTTCTTTCTTATCAAGACCATAATAGTCTGCCCAGAATATCTCGGTTTCGAATATGACATTCTCTGCCATCTCTCTTGTAAAATTGGCAAAAGCAAGAGATTCTCCGCATAAAGATCCTAGTTGCGATCTTAAGACTCTCCACAATATACAGTCGGTAACAGTATCTATTGTTATTTTAGATATACCGGGTTTTGTTAATCCGGAGGATGAGATAGGCGTCCCTCCTTCGGGAACAATCCACAAAGTGATTTCCCGTCCATCTCTGGAAATAAAGCTGCGAATAAGTCCACTCTCAACGAAATAGATATAATAGTCCATCGTATCAGCCCTCTGTATTATTTCTTTCTTCGAATATGTTACCTGTTCCATATGAGAAATAAGTAGCTCACTATTCTTTTTAGAAAGATTGTATTTTGATTCAAGTACCTCTTTAATTTGCATTTACTTTATTTAATACTGAAGTTTAAAATCAGAACAGCTAATCAAGCTCCTAGTTTTAGAATACTCTTATGATAATACTCTTTTTGCGGAAATATATTCCATCGGAGTTTTGCCTGTAAAATCCTTAAATTCTTTAAGAAAATGGTTATAATCATAGTAGCCATTAGTTATTGCTACATTCAATAAATCATTTGGCTCAGTATGTAAATTGATATATGCAGAAATAAAGCGTTGTAATTGGATGTACTCTTTAGGTGTAAGTCCCATATGCATAAAGAAGTTCCGCTCCAGCCATTTGTAATTTACTCCAATCTTTTTAGTTACATTGGACACGGAGATTTGTCCCTTAGTTCGATTGATTAGTTCAACCGCAGAATTTAATAACCCTACTTTGTCACTCCTTGGCATCAGGGGCTTTATGTACGATTCGATTATATCAATCTTACTATCAATGGAATTTGTAGCATATACCTGACTTAGAAAGTCTATATCAAAATTAATCTCTGCCAGTGTTGCAATATTCCTGTATTTGAAAAAGGATGGCTTTAAGCTGAACAGTTTGTGAAAATATTCAGGTTTAAATCTTATAATCAGGATATAGTCCAGCTCTTCGAAATATCTTAAATAAGACTTCTTCATAACACCGGCATCAACCCAACCCGATTCCACAATATTTTCTTTACCATCAATAGTAATGCAAACTTTGTTACTTCTATGAGGGAATAATATAATAGCAGGAAAACCATCATTAAATATCCAATGGTCTGTTTTATTATCAATATCATAAAACAAATAGAACCCTTCAATATAGTCAATACATACCTCAGATGGGGATTTCCTCATCCAGTATCTACCATTAGAAGATAGTCTTTCCTGTTGAATAATTTCTTTTAGAAAGTTGATTGGCATAATGGATACAAAGATATGCATAATGTTCAACTACAACTAGTTTGCGATATGTCTAATTTATACTATGACAGACTTTTTCTTCATGATAACTTTGCCTCAAAAATGCTATGACAGTAGAAACAGATCAAGATTTAAAGGGCATTCAGGAGATTAGCGATATTGTTGCAATCACATTGAAAGAAATGAGAGAATATGCCAAAATAGGTATGACGACAAAAGAATTGGATGAATACGGAGCAGAAATACTTAAAAATTACGGAGCAAAGTCGGCTCCTTTTGTAACATACAAGTTTCCGGGATGGACCTGCATAAGCGTTAATAATGAAATGGCACATGGTATACCATCTTCAAAAGTCCTTAAAGAGGGTGATTTGGTTAATATAGATGTGTCTGCTGAACTAAATGGATTTTACGGAGATAACGGAGGTTCATTTGTCCTAGGAGAAGATATAAATGAGAATCAAAGGTTAGTAGATGCTTCTGTTGAGGCGTTATATAAAGCCATAGCAGCAATCAAAGGTGGTATTAAAATATCAGAGGTCGGGCGAATTATTGAAAGAACAGCTAAGGATAAAGGATATAAGGTTATTAAGAATTTAGGAGGACATGGTGTTGGAAGAGGCTTACATGAGGAACCCGATTGTATTTTAAATTATTACGACAGATATGAACACCGCAGATTCAAGAAGAATAGTATTGTTGCTATCGAAACATTTATTACAACCGATTCCACATCGGTTAATACACTGAAGGATGGTTGGACTCTTGTGGGTAACAAAGGAGGTTTCTGTGTTCAGCACGAGCATACTGTTTTAGTAACTTCCGATAAACCTATTATTTTGACAGCAAAAAATGGCATTTGATTATCTCTGAAAATTAAGAGAGTGCTATTCTCTTTCGGGAAAATATACAAAAGACTTTTCAACAGCCGCCCAATACACAGGATTTATACTAATTGCAATCTGCATACTTCTTATTGTAGATGTTCTCTGCAACTGGATAATGGAAGGAGATGGACTGGTTTTTTAATACGGCATGGGTAAGCAATACTAATAATTCAAAATATTTATTTACAAAAGAATAGAGTAGGGAAGTTTCCTCTTTTTTTCTCAGAAAGGCTGATGTAAGGTATAAATACCGCATTTGTGGTATTTGAGCCATATTTCATTAGCCTTACTTTTGTAATGTTATTTTAAATAAATTTGATTAACTAAGAAAACTTATGAAAATTGCTTATTCAGCGTACAAACATCTAGTTGTTTTTTTCTCTAACAAAAAAAATGATAATCATGCGAATACTTCTGTGATTTCCATGCACATGCGAATGTGTTGTTGCTGAACCCTATCTCTACCTATTATTTAATTATAGATGTCTCTATAATTTTCTTTTCTAAAAAAATATTAATAAAAAACAAAGTCATGAATAGATTTTATATTCTGCTATGCAGTTTCTTCTGCATTGCGACACTATATGCTCAAGACTATACTGTGTCCGGAACAGTTACGTCGGCCGGAGATGTTCTTCCTGGAGTAACCGTTTCTGTTAAAAATAAAGCTACATATGGTACAATGACCGATATAAATGGACACTATCAGTTGAAAGTAGATGGTAGTGAAACTTTAGTCTTTTCCTATTTAGGGTATGAGACTGTTGATTCTCCTATAAATGGTCGAAAAACTATTGATGTAGAATTGAAAGAATCTGCTCTAGAATTGAATGAGCTGGTAATAACAGTTCCTTATGGAACGGCAAAGAAATCGACATTTACCGGATCTGCGGGTTATGTCAGTGGCAATATTATTAAAAAGTCTCAAGTGAGTAGTGTCTCTAAAGCCTTACAGGGAACTGTTGCCGGATTGCAATCTTTTTCTTCCAGTGGGCAACCCGGCTCTGATGCAACCATACGTATAAGAGGTATCGGTTCAGTCAATGCATCCAGTAGTCCTCTGTATGTAGTGGATGGTGTGCCGTATGATGGAGCACTTTCATCTATAGCTTCATCCGATATTGAATCTATAACAGTGCTTAAAGACGCTGCTTCTGCTACTCTGTATGGTTCGCGCGCAGCAAATGGCGTTATAATGATTGTAACTAAACAAGGACAAAAAAGTGAAGCTCCTACTGTAGAATTCACTGCGAAATATGGGTTTTCGGATCGGGCTCGGCGCGACTACGATCAATTAAATACAAATCAGTATTTTGAACTTTTTTGGGAAGCTTTACGCAATAACCGTCTCGATAATGGTTTTACATCCGAAGATGCTGCAACATATGCTTCTTCTAACATTGTAGGGATGATAGGTATCAATCCTTATGGAACAGCTAACCCTCAACCGGTAGGAACTGATGGAAAATTAAAATCGGGACTTAACCCTCTATGGAATGACGACTGGACAGATGCTCTTTCTCAAAATGCGCATTATACAGATGTCAATGTACAAGTGAGTGGTGGAGGTAGCAACTCTAAATATTATGTATCGGCAGGATATTTAAATGATCAGGGCGTTGTTATCGAATCTGGTTTTAAGCGATATACTCTTAGAACTAATTTAACTACAGATATAAAGAAATGGTTGCAGGTTGGTTTTAACTTATCAGGTACTCATTCTGAGCAAGATTATCCTAAACAAGATGATTCGGCTATTTCGAATGTTATTCTTTTTGGTAGAGCTCTACCGTCATTCTATCCGGTATATCAAAGAGATAGAGCCACAGGTGCTTATTTGGAAGACCCGGTATTAGGAGGACGCATGATAGATTATGGTGCGTATAGGGCTACATCTTATGCCAAGTATAACTTGCTGGGATCTATGCCCCACGACTTAAATCAAATAAAAAGAGATGCAGCTTCATTTAGAGGTTATATTCAGGTAGAGCCCCTGAAAAATCTAACATTAAAATCGTCTATTAATGTTGATTATAATAGCCGATTCGATCATAATTATGCTAATCCGACTTATGGCCCTAGTGCTACTTCGGGAGGAAGTGTGAGCAAATCAAACACCCGTACCACTGGAGTTACTGCCAATAATGTATTGAATTATACTACTACATTGAATAAAGAGCATAATATCCGCTTGATGGCAGGACAAGAATATTATGAATTTAATACTTCTTACTTTGGAGGGTCACGCGAAAAAGTTGTTATGGATGGCTTTTATGAGCCGGATGCTGCTTCACAATTAAATAGTTTCAACGGTAATAGTGATCAGTATAAATTATTAAGTTTTTTTGGAAGTGCTGAATATTCTTTCAATAGTAAATATTTCTTATCAACATCAGTTCGTACCGATGGTTCATCACGTTTCCATCCCGACAAACGCTGGAGTGCTTTTTGGTCGGTAGGAGGTTCGTGGAGACTGGCTGATGAATCGTTTCTGGCTGATGCCAAAGCTGATTGGTTGTCAAACCTTACGCTAAGAACCAGTTATGGTGCTTCGGGGAATGATAATATCGGATATTATGCATATCAGGCTTTATACGCTATTCAGAACAATCTGGGAGAATCCGGCCTTATAGCTTCTCGCTTAGCAACACCGAATTTGAGTTGGGAAACAAATTTGAATCTAAATATCGGTCTTGACTTTGGGTTCTTTAATAATCGCTTAAGTGGTTCTGTCGAATTCTTCGAGCGTCGCTCAAAAGATCTTTTATTCAGTAAGAACCTGGTGCCATCTTCGGGTTTCTCTTCCACGAGCGAAAATATTGGCGCTGTTAAAAACTATGGATGGGAGTTTTCGCTAGAAGGCTATCCCGTATCAACTAAAGACTGGAAATGGAGATTGGCATTGAATGCAACGACTTATAAAAACAAAATAGTATCACTACCTTCTGCTGAAATGTGGAGCGGTACAAAAAAATGGGTAGAAGGTGGCTCTCTCTACGACTTTTATTTGATAGAGTGGGCAGGTATAAATTCTGAAACAGGAGCGCCTCAGTGGTATCGTTATGATGCTGCAGGAGAAAAAGTTATAACAGAAGACTATTCGTCGGTAGCCGATAAAGATAAAGTGAAAAGCGGATCTTCATTGCCTGATATATCAGGAGGATTTCAGTCAGATCTTTCTTTCAAGGGGTTTGAGTTGTCTGCACTATTTGCTTATACTATTGGAGGGAAAATATACAATAGCGATAAATTGTCTCTGCAACATCAAGGTTCTGCGGGAAGAACTTGGAGTGTAGATATGCTAAACCGATGGACTCCTGAAAATAGAAATACAGATGTTCCTCGTTTGACAACAGAACCTAAAAGTGCGTGGACTAATCAATCTACCCGCTTTCTGGTCGACCGTTCTTATTTACGCCTAAAAACAGTTACTCTATCCTATACACTACCAAAATCAGTATTAAAGCCTATCGGATTAAAAAACATCAATGTATTTGCACAGGCTGAAAATCTGTTGACTTTTACTAAAGAACAGGGACTGGATCCGGAACAGACATTTGATGGAACTACATATTATCGTTATCCGTCAATGAGAACTATATCTTTTGGTCTGAATGTAAAACTATAAATAATAGAAAAAATGAAAAAGTTTTTTAAATATATATTAGTAGGAGCTCTGGCCGTATCTTCTTTTTCGGCTTGTAGTGATCTTGATACAAATCCAACAACGGCTGTTGATGCCGGCTCTGTTTTCAGCACGACAGGTAATACTGAGAAGGTTTTAATAGGTGCATGGTCATATCTTATGGAGACCTTCAACAGTTATGCTAATCCTGGATATGGTGCTATGCTCAGAGCCGGAGATGCTATGTCTTCTGACGTTGTAGTCAACACTAAATATGGTTTTCGTGATCATTATGCATTTACTGCCATATACGGAAAGGGTGGAACTAATACTCTGAGCTGGCTATTGGCATATCGCATTATTAACAATGTAAACGGAGTTATCAAATACGTTGATGCCTCGACCGGAACACAAGAAGACAAGAATAGAATAAAGGGACAAGCTTATGCCTTGCGTGGATTTATGTATTTGCATTTAGCGTCTAATTATTCTTTTGCTATAGATAAAGACCCTGATGCAGTTTGCGCACCTATTTATACAGAACCATCCGATGCTTCAACAGTAGGAAGACCTGCGGCAAGTGTAAGTGAAGTTTATGCACAGTCTATCCGTGATTTGGAAGAGGCATTAAAGCTTATTCCAGAAAATTATAATCGGACATCTAAGTATAAAGTCGACACACAGGTTGTTTTGGGGTTACTGTCACGTGCAACATTATATTCCCGCGATTGGGAGAAAGCCAGAACATATTCAGAAGCATTATTAGACAAGAATGACTATCTGATGAATGAAAGTGAATACAATGCCGGATTCAATAATGTTGTAAATAAGGAATGGATATGGGGACATCCTCAAACTCCTGAACAAAGTAATGCCAGCTATCAATTTCACTATCTCGATGTAACAAAAGATGGAAGTTATTATTATAGTTTCAATGCCGATCCATATTTCCGAACTTTGTTTAATGATGGTGATTACAGAAAGAAGATGATCTTTTGGGCTACTGATCCCGGAAAAAACCCTTCTGAAGAAGCTTTTGTCTGGATGCGTTATGCTAAATTTAAGTTTAGAGACAACTTGACTGCAGATATTGTCTTAATGAGGACATCAGAAATATATCTTATCAACGCAGAAGCAAAAGCCCGTCTTGAAGATGAGACAGCTATTACACGTCTCAATGAGTTGAAAACGGCTCGAGGTGCAGACAATGTATCAGGGCTTGAGGGACAAGATTTACTCGATGCCATTTGGTTAGAAAGAAGAAAAGAGTTGTTTGGAGAAGGCTTTGCTTTGGTAGATATAATACGTAATCAGCAGACAGTAGTTCGCAAAGAATATCCACAAAAGCCCAAGATAGACTATACTTACAAAGATAATGACGGAGTAGAGCATACTATTCCAATCACCCCTCAGGGACATCGTATTTTCAACTTCCCTGACAAGTCCGATTTTGTACCAAATAGTAAGTACTATTTATTCCGCATACCGAATTCCGAAGAATTGGCTAATGAGAATTTATATAATGATCATCCTAAGTTGAGTATATATTAAGTAATTATTTAAGTAAACACTACAAAAGTTTATAAGTTAAAATATTGATTAGATAAGACAGAAGTAAGGCTAGCCTTACTTCTGTCTTGCTTTATGTGAGTTCTATTCTATATAGGATCTATTTTCCTGTTACCTGAGCAAGTCTAATTTTTGCGGATGTAGATAACTTTCTCTCTTTTCCTGATAAAACTTCTTTATATTGCGCTTTTTGAAGACAATTATACGCAAAATACGTTAAAAGTCGATCTCGTAATTTATTTCTTTGTTCATATAACCATAAATCTAAAAAAATATGATTTTAGGAATAGATCTGGGAGGAACAAATATTCGTTTGGCACAAATAACAGGAGGAAGAATATATAACAAGGTATCTGCCCCCAGCCCGTCAAAAATGCAAATGAAAGAATCGCTAGAATATATTAAATCAATAATACGTCCTCTTATTACATCTCAAATACGAGGGATTGGAATAGGTGTGCCCTCAGTCATGGACAGCGAACGTGGTATTGTATATAATGTAACTTTTATTCCGGCATGGATTGAAGTCCATCTGAAAGAGATTCTTGAAGCTGAATTTGAGATACCGGTACATATAAATAATGACTCAAATTGCTTTGCGTTGGGTGAAAAGAAATTTGGAGAAGGTGCATCTTTTGAGAATATAGTTGGGATAACACTAGGAACCGGAGTTGGTGCAGGAATTGTATATGGTAATACACTTATATCGGGAAGTAATACAGGAGCTGGAGAGATTGGCTGCCTGAAGTATCTCGATGCCACATATGAAGATTACTGTGCAAGTAGATTTTTCACAACACATTATAACCTTACAGGAGAAGAATTGGCTATACGTGCCCGGAATAACGACTCTACAGCATTGCGTATATGGTCGCAATTTGGAGAACATATAGGGCAACTCATGCAAGCAGTATTGTATGCTTACGATCCTGACGCTATAATATTGGGAGGAGGAATTTCGAGAGCGTATAATTTATATTCTGAAAGTATGTATAGCTCCTTCGACTCATTTTTATATTCTGAGACTATAAAAAAAATACAAATAAAGGTTTCTAAAAACCCTGATATTGCTATCTTAGGAGCAGCTGCATTGGTTCACTAATCTTTTAGTAAAATAGTAATTTTTAAATATTAAAATCTATGAAAAGAATATGTGCTAAAACTATCATTTTATTGATGTCATCAACATGTATTATTTCATGTGTAAACAAAGATGTTGAGTATGCTAAAGAGATTCTTTTGCATGATACATGGACAGTACAATCCTCTGCTAAAGTAGGGCAGGATGGTAAAGTTATTTCATCTCCCGAAATAGATGTATCTACCTGGTACAAGGCAACTGTGCCTTCCACCATAATGGGGGTACTTACTGATAATGGTTTATATCAAGATTTATTTGAGGGAACAAACTATAAGGAAGCTGACAAAGCAATCTTCGATGTATCGTGGTGGTACCGTAAAACATTCGATGTTGATAAAGAAGATATCGGTAAACAAATGAAACTGGTGTTTGATGGGATATCGTATCGTGCCAATATTTGGCTCAACGGGGAACTAATAGCGTCCAAAGATTCTGTTTATGGAAGTTTCTGTCGGTTTTCATTTGATATTACAAAATACATCAACAATAAAAATACTTTAGCTATAGAAGTATTTCGTGCCCAATCGGGAGATCCAAATATTGGTTTTGTCGATTGGAATCCACGGCCTCTAGACGAAAATATGGGTGTATTCCGTGAAGTTCGCTTATTTATGACAGGAGATGTGGATATGACCAACACATGGGTCTCGAGTAAGGTTAACACTGAGAATCTGGATGAGGCTTGGTTAAACATAGAAACAAGACTGAAAAATCTTTCCAATAAAGAAATAAAAGGATATGTAAAAGGGAAGATTGAGAATATAGATTTTTCAATTCCAGTCACCTTAAAAGCAAATGAGGCAAAGACTGTAAAGATAACACCTGATGAGGTAAAAGAATTATACATGAAGAATCCTCGCTTATGGTGGTGTACAGGTATGGGGAGTCCGGAATTATATGATCTTGACTTACATTTTGTAATCGGTAATAAAATATCAGCTAAAGAAAAAATCACTTTCGGAATACGTGATATAGACTCGTATATAACAGAGAATGGAGATAAAGGTTTTATCTTAAACGGACGTAAAGTGCTAATAAAGAGTGCCGGATGGACAGACGATATATTCCTTCGCAATACATTCGAAAGTAATGAGAAGCAAATAAAGTATGTGAAAGATATGAACCTTAATATGGTACGCTTCGAAAATATATGGGGAACAAGTCAAAATATATACGACTTATGCGATCGGTATGGCTTACTAGCCTTTGCCGGATGGAGCTGTCAATGGGAATGGGCTCCATATATTGGTATTCCGGATGATGAATTTGGCTCTATAAAGTCTCGTCACGATATGGATTTATTGATGAGATATCTCGAATCACAAGCTGTGTGGCTTCGTAACCATCCTTCACTAATAGTCTGGATGGGAGGAAGTGATAAGCTCCTTCGTCCTGAGTTGGAGCGAAGAACTGTCGATTTTCTGGCATCCAATACTAATTTTATTTACGTTGGGGCAGCCAAAGGAAAAGTTAGTGAAATAAGTGGTTCTACCGGAATGAAAATGTTAGGTCCGTATGAATATGTTGGTCCTAACTATTGGTATATAGATACACTGTATGGTGGAGCTTATGGGTTCAATACCGAGACCGGACCGGGGGCACAAATACCCGTGCAGGAATCTATAGAGAAGATGGTAGCTAAAGATAAAATGTGGCCTATTGGAGAGAATTGGGACTATCACTGTACAACATCGACAACTGCTTTGAATTCTATGGAGGTGCTGACACAAGCTATTGAAGGTAAATACGGAAAACCTTCAAACCTGAAAGAATATCTTGATGGTGCAAATCTGTTGAGTTATGAATCAACAAAGAGCATGTTTGAATCATTTCGGGTTAACAGACCTAAAACGACAGGTATAGTACAATGGATGCTCAATTCGGCTTGGCCTTCAATGTATTGGCAATTGTATGATTATTATATGATCCCTGTATCTGCATATTATGCAGTAAAAACAGCCAATGAGCCCATACAACTAATATATAATTATAAAGATGATGGTATATATATAGTTAATGAATCTGTGTCTAAAGCCGAAGGTCTAAAGGCTGTTATAAAAGGGTTCTCGTTAGACTCTAAACTATTATACCAAGAAGAGAGAATCCTAACAATAGATAAAGATGAGGTGAATAAATTTTATACAGTTGATAATTCATTTAAAAACTCATTTTTATCTTTAACATTATACGATAAAAATGGAAACCTGATTGCAAGTAATTTTTATACTTTATCCTCTAGCGAAGATACTTATAAATGGGATAAGACCAATTGGGTAGGAACTCCTATGGAGAATTATAGTAATTTTAAAGATCTAAGAAAGATTGCAAATGCAAACATAGAGGTATCCGCTAAATATGAAGATGCGAATAGTATCTTAATCGAATTAGAGAACAAGAGTAATACAATAGCATTCTTTACTCAACTTCTTGTAAAAGATATGAATGGTGAGATTTTTCAACCTGTATTCTGGAGCGATAATTACGTCAGTGTCTTACCTGGAGAAAAGAAAATTTTAAGATGTTCGTTCGAGGGTAGTTTAATAAAATCTAACCAAGCAAAACTTCAGATCAAAGGATGGAATATTGCTGATAATGAGATTGTTCTTGAATAACGGTGATATAATTACGCATTGATATAAACAATCTTTTATATCAGTGCGTTCTATCTTATAAGTCTTCGTATTCACTTTTTTATAAGATATTTAACTTAATGGCCAGAGTTATATTACTGACTGACTTTTCGGAAGAGTATGCTAAATTACTACTTAAAGGAATTGTAAAATATTCCAAAGAATATGAACCTTGGGTTGTGTGCCGAATGCCTCTCTCGTATAGAGATATGTTTGGTATTGAAGGCGTTATAAAGTGGGCGATGAAATGGAAGGCTGATGCAATAATAGGCCAATTTTATCCAAGTGATAACGTGTCTCTCTTTAAAGAATATAATATAATAGCCATTGCTCAGGATTTTAAAGTTCGTTTTAAAGAAATTCCTAATATCACGGGGGCTCACCATTTGGCAGGACGTATGGGAGCAGAGTATTTAATACAGAGAGGGTTTAAGAACTTCGGATTTTATGGATTTAAAGATATTGTTTGGTCACTAGAACGGAGTGAGGGCTTTAAAAGTGAACTGGCAAGACAGGGGATGATGAATAATTATTATGAATATCAAAATGTTGACTTTAAAGATCTCTGGTCTTACGAATCAGACATCTTAATAGAATGGTTAAAAGAAATCCCTAAACCAATAGCATTGATGGCGTGTGATGACAATCAAGGACATCATATTACCGAGTTATGCAAACAATATGATATTCGGGTTCCGGAAGAAATCTCAATTTTAGGTGTCGATAATGATGAAGCAATATGTACTCTGTCTGCTCCTCCTCTCTCTTCTATAAATCAAGCTGTAGAAAAAGGAGGCTATGAAACTGCTGCATTAATAGACCGATTGAAGAAGAATCCCCATGCACAAATTGAAGATATTATAGTATATCCCACCCATATCATAACAAGGGAGTCGACTGATATATATGCCACAGAAGACAAAAATATATCTACTGTGCTAAAATATATCCATCAAAACTCTGATAAAAAAATAAATGTACCTGATATAGCTAAGCTTGTACCTCTTTCGCGACGACTGTTAGAAAATAAGTTCAGACTTGTTACAGGACAGGCTATATATAGTTATATCTTAAATCTTAGAATTGAAAAATTTGCGCAAAAGCTATTGGAAACGAATACTCCAATCGTAGAGATAGCTTTAGAAATGGACTTTTCGGATTATAAAAATATTTCTCGTCAATTTAAGAACATAAAAGGATGTACTCCTTCTGAGTACAGATTGAATTTCTCTATAAGAAAATGATATTATTGATATTGCGTAATATGAGGATATTAATACGCAAAATCAGGCGTGCGAGCTTTTCCTCTTTTATATATTTGTTATAAAATATATTAAAAAATTAAGTATATATTTTTTCTTCTTAGAGTGAAATGAAATCATATACTGAGGTTCTAAGTACTATTTGTTATTAACAATATTTCGATCGTTATACCTAATTTATAAATATTTAAATGAAGATCACATTAATCATATAACTGGGCAAAAAAATATAAATTTTATATTTTCAATAAGTTAACCAAGTGTTAATAAGTGGTAACATAAACTAATAATAACTTTTCAGTGTGTCTAAAAATAACCTTAAAAAAAATGAATGACTTATGAAGGAACTGGAGAAAAGTAGAGGAAACTATTTCCTGACAAGAACGGGTATTATATCCTTCTTGATGATAACAATATCCTTATTTATGAGCCTCCCGCTATTTGCGCAACAGGTGGCTATTACGGGTAAAGTGTACGATAAATCTAGAGAGCCTGTAATTGGTGCTACTGTGCAAGAGAAGAATAAACCTACGTCAGGAACAATGACAAATATAGAAGGAGGGTTCACCATCAACGTGTCTAGCCCTAATGCCATACTTGTTATTTCTTATGTAGGTATGGATTTACTCGAGATACCTCTTGAGGGGCGGAGTACCATAGAGGCTATAATGAGTGAGAATAATATCCACTTAGAAGAGGTGGTTGTTACAGCTCTTGGAATAAAAAAGCAAGCTAAAGCCTTAGGCTATGCTGTTGCCGAAGTGAAGGGGGATGATATTACAGGCGGACGAGATGGAAATGCAATCACTGCATTATCGGGTCGTATGGCCGGAGTAGACATTTCGACAGGTAGTGGTGGCCCATCGGGATCAACTCGAGTCTTAATTCGAGGCAACTCTCAACTATCAGGCTCCAATCTGCCACTCTATGTTGTAGACGGAGTACCGATGGATAATACACAATTAGGTAGTGCCGATAATAATGGAGGATATGATATGGGAGATGGTTTATCTTCTATCAATCCGGGCGACATTGAGTCTATCTCAGTGTTAAAAGGAGCCTCAGCTTCTGCTCTTTACGGTTCTCGTGCTTCAAATGGAGTTGTTCTTATTACAACCAAATCAGGAAAAGGACACAGCGGGCTGGGAATAGATTTCTCAACGAATGTAAACGCTGTAATGATAAGTAAAAATTTTGACGATTATCAACGTGTATATGGACAAGGAACAAATGGTCAACCTCCTGTATTGGAATCTAGTGCCCGCACGTCTACTCAAAGTGCTTGGGGGGCTAAGCTTGATCCTAATTCGTCTTACTATATTTTCAACGGACAGCAAAGGCCTTATGGAAATATTAATGACAACATAATGTCGTTTTTCCGTACGGGAGTAACTTTTACTAATTCCTTAGCAATATCAAGCAGTACCGATAAAAATGATTTTCGGATATCTGTTTCGGATATGAGGAATAACGACATAGTGCCATCTTCCGACATGTACCGAACTACTTTTATGCTCAAAGGAGGAGCCAATATCGGTAGTAAGCTTAAAGTTGAAGGGCGTGCAAATTATACAAGAGAAGGCGTAAATAATCGTCCGGCACTATCAGATAGCCCTAATAATATTGGTAACTCTATTATAGGCATAGCTCCCAACTTTGATCAAAAGTGGCTGGCTGACGGATACAAAGATGCTCAAGGGCGTTATAATAGTTGGAATGCAAATATATATCGTCTCAATCCATATTGGGTAATAAATGAAATGAGCAATAAATCGAACAAAGATCGTTTGATGGGACATGTGCAAGGTAGCTATGACATCCTGCCATTTCTTACTGCGCAAGTAAAGGTTGGTACTGATTATAATAAATTCCATTTTACTAACTATGCCGCTAAATATACTGATGGTATACTTCCCGGACGTTTCGAAGAAACTCTTACTGAAATACATGAGACGAATTATGAAGGAATGCTCCGTTTCAACAAGCGCTTTAATGACATATTGGATGTATCAGCCTTTGTAGGTGGTAATATAATGAAGTATGAATACGAAAGTTATTACATGAAAGGAGAAGATCAGATAATGATGGATGTAAAAGACATTATGAATTATAGCTTATCTTATCCTCCACAGCATACACTGTTACGCAAACAAGTGAACTCTGTATATGGAGCAGTGAATTTGGGATATAAAGACTTCGCTTATCTCGATTTTACTTTTAGAAATGATATTTCTTCAAGTTTAAATAAAGATAATCGTTCATATACATATCCTTCAGTCTCGGGTAGTTTATTGTTTTCTGAATTAGTCGATCTTAAACCTTATGGTCTGTCATTCGGTAAGGTTCGTGCATCATGGGCTAAAGTCGGTGGAGATACAGATCCTTATAAATTAAATTTACTATATAATTTACTACCTTATACTATTGGCGGAAAACCAGCAGGGCAAATCGCAAGTGAAACTGTACCTAATGTCAATTTGTTACCTACTTCTACCTATTCATACGAATTTGGATTTGATGTTCGTTTCTTTCAAGATCGCATAGCGCTGGACTTCAACTATTACAACCAATCTACAAAAGATCAGATAATGAATCTTCCGATCTCGTCATCATCTGGATATAGTAATGCTATGATCAATGCAGGAGAAATTACGAACAAAGGAATTGAAGTTTCATTAAATGTTGTGCCTGTAAGATCAAAAGATTTTGAGTGGACGAGTAATATTAATTTCGCTAAAAACACAAACAAGGTAAAAGAACTTCATCCAGAAGTCAATATCTATGAATTGGCACAAGCTCGTTGGGCTGGGGCATCTATTGTAGCAATAGCGGGACAATCATATGGTTCTATTGTAGGGAAAAAACTTGCACGTAACGAGGCAGGAGCAGTAATATTTGACTCGGAAGGATTGCCTACATTCGAAGACAACGTATCCATTCTGGGTAGTGGTACTTATGATTTCACTCTAGGATTCAACAATACCTTCCGCTACAAAAGCTTTTCTTTAGGAGTTTTGCTGGATATGAAGTTTGGTGCAGACATCTATTCTATGAGTGCTTTGCAGTCTTATCGTAACGGAACTTCCACTTATACTCTTGAAGGACGTGACCAATGGAACGCATCGGAGCAGGCTCGCATGGCTGCCAACAAAACATCGAAAGAATGGCTGGATATGGGTAACGTTAAAGGATATGTAGGTAAGGGTGTTGTACTACAGCCTGATGGAACATGGGCAGAAAATACTGTTGCAGTAAATCCACAAACATATTGGGCTAGAATAGCAGACAACTCACCCGAGCCATTCATATATGATGCTTCTTATATAAAATTGAGAGAACTTACTTTTTCATACGATCTTCCATCAAAGCTTCTCGCTAAAACTCCCCTTAAGGCAGTTAGCATCACAGCTTATGGTCGTAACCTTTGGATTATACATAGTAAACTTGATAACATAGATCCGGAGTCTAACTACAACAATGGTAATGGACAAGGGCTCGAATATGGTTCGTTGCCGACAAGGAGAACTTTTGGACTGGGTGTAAATGTTAAGTTTTAATTACTTCAAAAAAGAATAATATGAAAAATATTAAATATATAAAATGGGCGTTATGTGCCACTGTAGCACTGTTTATGGGAAGTTGTATTGATGACGACCTTAATAACGACCCCACTGCATCAACACAGATGGATCCTAATATACAGTTGACTACTATTCAACTATTACCGAGTACAAATTCGGACGACTGGCATCGTTACTTGATATATCCCGGTGGCTTTATGAATCAATGGTCTAACGACTGGGCAACAGTAAATTATGGTGGTGTAGGACAGAAGAATGATTCATATTTTGCTCACATGTGGGATGTTTACTATCCATCTATCATACGCGAGGCTGTAGACATTGTAGAACGCACCAGAGATTTACCTGAATACCAAAATGTGCATGCAGCAGGCAGAATTGTCAAAGTAGAAAATTTCCTACGTTTGACAGATTACTATGGAGATATTCCATATTTTGGAGCAGGTAAGGCATACTACGAAGGAATATTTAAACCGGAGTATGACAAACAAGAAGATATTTATAACGATTTTTTTAAAGAACTGAAAGAAGCCGCAGAACAGTTTGATTCAAGCAAACCGGGCTTAACTGCAGATATATACTTTAATGGTGATCTCAATAAATGGAAAAAATATGCCAATTCGTTACGCCTACGTATTGCTATGCGCTTGATCAAAGTGAATCCGGAACGAGCCAAAATAGAAGCAGAGTCTGC
This sequence comes from Dysgonomonas sp. BGC7, assembly GCF_001261735.1. Lineage (GTDB taxonomy): Bacteria > Bacteroidota > Bacteroidia > Bacteroidales > Dysgonomonadaceae > Dysgonomonas. The sequence goes on from NZ_CVRP01000010.1 coordinate 57,314, forward strand.
TGCCAGTAGTGGATTAATGACATCAAATGCTGATATCTGCTATGTGCAACATGATAATGTTCAGGCTGAATTTGCGGCAAGTAGTAACGGTATTGCCAACCGTATGTTACGCGACCGTTCAAGTACTTTCCGGATAACTTCAGAATTGATAGGTACATTGGAAAGTATGAATGATCCACGTTTGTTATTCTATGGTGGATCATATTTGGAAGACGATGTTCGCACCGATATAACACCACTATTGTTGGCATATTATGGGAAATACAAAGATTTCACTCTGCCTGCTCAGCAATTTAGCTGGTCATACGATAAGCCATTTGAAGATATCAAACCGTTGTCCGAAATAACACTAAACATTAACGGAACTGATACTAAAGTATCAGCACTATTACAGTATATGCAGCCATCTAAGCTTGTTAGTAAACCCGGATCGCCATATATCCGCATGAGTTATGCCGAAGTTGAGTTCTTGCTTGCAGATGCAGTACAACGAGGATATAATGTTGGCGGTACGGCCTCTTCTCACTACAAATCCGGACTGGAGGCGGCAGTAAGGCAATGGACATTATTCGGAGCGTCTATCAATGAACCAACCTTAACAACATTTTTGAATAGCAATATATTAACTTCAGGAAATGAGCTAAATCAGATCAATACTCAGCTGTGGGTACTTCATTTCCTCAATCCATTCGAAACTTGGGCAAATTGGCGTCGTACCGGATTACCTGTTAATCAGGTTAAGTTTCATAATTATCATGCAGGAAATCAATCGGGAGGACAAACTCCACGCCGTGTTCAATATCCTGTATCGGAACAGACAAGTAATCCTGACGGTTATAAAGCTGCAGTTGCAAGAATGGGTGGAACTGACGATTGGTTAAACCGTGTATGGTGGGATAAGAATTAAAGAATATTGTAACTTTTAAATATTAGATTTATGAAAAATATTAAGCATATATTACTATTTATACTCCCTCTATTCGCATTTTACAGTTGTGAGGATAATGATGCAAGCAACCCTGAATTTGGTGACACAGACTTACCTCATATCTATATGGAGTGGACAGAGAATATAGCACGAAAGATAGGAGAAAAAGTTGAATTCTCTCCACAAGTGTCTCCTTCCGATGGTGCGACATATAAATGGACTCTGGATGGAGAAGTAATAGGAACAACAAAGAATATTTCATTTACCGTTAACGAATATATGACTAAAGAACTGGTATTTGAAGTAGAACGGAACGGGGTTATTAATTCACGAACAGCTTCTTTGCTCTGCCCTCAGCCATTTGTGCCAAAAAGCTATTCGAAGAAGTCTCTGGGATTCCTTGCAAAAGGAGGAGGAATATCGGATGTAGATTGGGATAATATTACTCATCTGGTACTTTCTTCGATTGTAGTAAACATCAATGATGCAGGAGCATATACCTTAGATAAAACTATATTTGATGATTTGAATGCATCGGCACTGGTTGCATATGCACATCATAACGGAGTTTATGTTTTATTGGAAGTATCAGGTGTTTTAGGCTCATATCTAAACGCATCTCCTGTATATGGAAGTTATACTTTTTATGATGCCGCCATTAATGACAATACTTATACTTCTTTAGCTTCTGATATATTGTCGACTGCTAATGATAATGGCTTTGATGGTATAAATATTTATATGGACAAAGCCAATACTGCAACAGGAGCTTTTGGAGAACCGGGAAAACTAAAGAGGTTTTATGAACAAATAGCAAATACTGCTCCTGCAACTAAAACTATTGATGGAAACAATTATGACTATCTGTTATCATTATCAGTAGTTGGTGGATGGACTAGGGGTTCATTGGCCGGAGTTGTAAATATTCCGCAATTCGATTGGATAAACATACTTGCTTTTGGCGCTGAAGACTTAAGTCCAACAGCACACTCTGCACAATGGTATGCCGAACAGGAAGTTGGAGTTTGGTTGGGGTGGCAGGGGCCTATTGTTCCTTCGCGCATTGTACTTGTCGTTCCGGCATTCGGATTAAGATACTTTGGTGTTCCAGCCAACTATACATGGGCTAATCTATCGGAATATACACAATATATACCGTATTCTAACCTTTGTTCTAGTTATATTGATGCCCCATCAAAGAATATAATAGAGAATAAACCTTTTGTTAATGCTAATACCGAATGTGATGTTATATATTACGATGGCTTACCTGCTATTCAGACCAAAGTAGCTTATGCTTTGACTAAAGATATAGGTGGCATTGGACTGTGGTCGGTAGAAAATGACAGTAAAGAGATTTCTAAATCGCTAATGAGACAAATTAATATATCGTTAGGAAACTAATCCTTACTTAATTTAGATAATACGGGTATATACCTCAACAGTATATACCCCATATTATCTTATAAGAAAGATTATTATGAAAAGATATTTGTCACTAATTTTAATACTTATATTATCAATATCGTGTTCAGGTAATGATAATACAGTCCCTGATCTTCAACCCGATCCGGACTTACATATTCAGCAACCTTATATTGTAGCATATTTGCCAACATGGAAGATGCCTTATAATGTGCTATGGAGCAAAATAACTCATCTTTGTTTGGCATTTGGCTTAGTACAATCCGATGGATCACTCAACACAACAGAGATAACAAAGTACAAATCGGTAATTGACGATGCACATCTTAATAATGTAAAAGTTTTATTATCAATAGGTGGTGGAGGAACAACAAACTTCTCTTCTGCTATTTTAAATGAAAAGAATCGTAGCCGGCTTGTAGATAATATTGTAAATGCTATAACTGCGTTAGGTATAGACGGAGTCGATATTGATTTTGAAGAATGGGAAGGAGGAATAGGTGGAGCCAACAGTAATGATATTGTTAAACGAACAGCTCTGGAAGAAACATATCGCTTGCTTCGCAATAAGTTAGGAAGCAAAAGAATAATAACTGCTGCTGTCAGTGGTAGCTGGGATAATGGTGGTTGGGGCTATTATAATTGCTACAATAATACTATGCATGAGTATCTTGATTTTGTTAGTTTGATGATCTATGATGAAACTGGGCCTTGGTCGGGGAGTAACGTAGGATCGCATAGTAGTTGGAACTTCTATGTCAATTCGATAAATCATTGGCTTAAAAACCGCAAACTACCAAAAGAGAAATTAATAGCCGGAGTTCCTTTCTATGGTTACGAATTTAAATCTTCAAATGATGCTACAGGTGCTACAAGTCTTTCTTATGCAGATATTCTGTCAAAGTATTCGGATCCAGAAGCTCACCTGAAAGATAACATCGGACTTATATATTATGATGGAATACCTACAATAGAGAAAAAAACAAAATACGCGAAAGATAATTTACTTGGAGGAATAATGTTTTGGGAAATAACACAAGACACCTATAATATTGATAAAAGTCTTCTCGAAACTATTTATAAAACATTAAAAAAAGATTAGAATATTTTCAGCTACACTTTTCTTTGAATTAAAGAATGTACTAATCTGTAAAATAAGAAAATATAATGAAAGATATTATTTTGACATTGTCTGTCTTTTCTGTTATCGCTCTATCAGTTATTTCTTGTAAAGGAAAAAGGGTAGAACGTAAATCATATAATGAGGGAATAAACATTATTCCTATTCCTCTCGAACTAACACAGAATGAAGGGGTATTTATTCTTTCGAAGGATGTTGTGTTTGTATCGCAGAATGAAGAGACAGATAAGATTGTTAGCTATTTTACTGCTAAAATAAAGAATTCAACGGGATATAGTCTGAAAAAGAATAAAGATAAACCGAATGCGAATTATATCAATCTGTCAGTTGTAACCGATATAGATGTTAATAATGAAGGTTATCTGCTTACTGTTGATAAGAAAGGGGTTGACATAAAAGCTAAAACGCCCCAAGGACTCTTTTATGGTATGCAAACTGTTATGCAATTATTACCGGCCGAGATTGAAAGCTCAACACAGATAAATTATATTACTTGGCAAATACCTGCTGTAACAATCAAAGACGAACCTCGATTCGAATATCGTGGACAACATTTGGACGTATGTCGTCATTTTGTAGATGTAGATTTCATCAAAAAGCAGCTCGATGTATTGGCTATGTTCAAGATAAATACCTTTCACTGGCATCTTACTGAAGATCAGTCATGGCGGATAGAAATTAAGAAATATCCCAAACTAATGGAAGTAAGTACAAAACGAACCGAAGGAGAGGGAAATGTTTACGGACCATTCTTTTATACTCAAGAACAAGTAAAAGAAATAGTAGCTTATGCCAAAGAGCGCTTTATAGAAGTTATCCCCGAAATAGAACTTCCTGGCCATGCAGTAGCTGCATTAGCAGCATATCCTGAATTTTCGTGTACAGGTGGCCCATTTGAGGTGCGCAAAATATGGGGAGTATCAAGTGATATCTATTGTGCAGGAAACGATTCTACTTTTACGTTTCTTGAAGATGTGATTGCCGAAGTTATCCCTTTATTCGAAAGCGAATATTTCCACATAGGAGGAGATGAAGCTCCTAAAGCAAAATGGGAAGCTTGTCCAAAATGTCAGGCTCGCATCAAAGCTCTGGGATTAAGATCAGATAAGGAGCATACAGCCGAGGAAAGATTACAAAGTTACTTTGTTCAGCGCATCGAGAAATTTTTGACACAACATGGGAAAAAGATGATAGGTTGGGACGAAATTCTCGAAGGAGGACTAGCTCCATCAGCAACAGTAATGAGCTGGCGTGGCGAAGAAGGGGGAATTGCCGCAGGAAATATGGGGCATGATGTTATAATGACGCCAGGAAGATGGTTGTATTTAGATGCGTTTCAGGCAGATGAAAAATTATCACCGATTGGTATCGGAAATAATTATATACCGATTGCTACTACCTATAGTTACGATCCTGTACCCGATCAATTAGCTAAAGATAAGCAGCATCATATATTAGGTGTGCAAGCTAATGTATGGACGGAATATATGTATGAACCTGAAATTATAGAGAATTATACATATCCTCGTATACTGGCTTTAGCTGAAATAGCTTGGTCAGCATTATCCCGTAAAGATTATAAAGATTTTGAACGTCGTCTGGATAATGGCAGAGTACGTTTAGATATGCACAATATCAATTATTTTATTCCGCAACCTCAGGATATTGGTGCGCCTTCATGTAATTTTGTGGCTTTTGTAGATTCTGCGATTGTTGCTCTGGAAACATTAGAGCCAATGAAAATTGTATATACTACTGATGGAACAGAACCAAATGAAAAATCGACAGAATATAAATGCCCTCTTTCTATAAAAGAAAATACAGTGTTTAAAACTCGTTCAATCCTCCTTTCGGGTAAAAAGGGGGAAGTGCGTACTATTACATACCAAAAGCAATCTTATGCCCCGGCTGTAATGAGAGAAATAGGATATAAGTCGGGACTAAAAGCCGAATATTACCAAGGAATAATGCATAAAGTCGCACAATTACAAAATAAGATTCCGAGTGAGACGGAATATATTGCTGCTCCTCAAGATGCTAAGCATTGGATTAAAGGACATGGGGAATATCCTGTCGATGAAAATTACAATGTTGTCCTTAGCGGTTATATTGATATTCCCGAAGATGGGATATATTTCATCAATACTTTGGCTGTTCAACTTTGGCTAGATGGAAAATTATTGATATCGAATGAAAATACTGTTGTTCGTCAGTCTCATGCAGATAGTTCTATAGCATTGGCAAAAGGATTGCATGAAGTAAAGATGATAAAACTTTCGGGTATCATTGGTGGATGGGCTCCAATGTGGAATCAACTATTTATTAAAATGCGAAAATTAGGAGAACCACACTTCACGCTACTTGATGCATCTTATTATAAATAGGAAGTAATAAGATTGATAGAAATTAAAGAAAGTGCCCTTAAAGGTTAGATATAGCTTTTAAGGGCATTTTGTATTGTTTTTAGCCTTGAGATAAATCCTGAAACGAATAGGGATAGTCACTTCCCATCGTCTTTTTATATTCTACGACAAAAGACATATATCTCAATCTGGCTTCATTTTCCATTTTTAAACCTAATAAGGCCTTTATTTCATACGATAAGGCGCTATCGTTTAAAGTATCTATATTGAATATTGCTTCGGCTAATTCTATTGTTGTATGATGCGTCTTAGCTATATGGCTTTTTTCTATTTCATTTAATAATAGAGGTTCTAGATGACCTTCTATTGAAGCTTTAATAGAATCAAATAACGGATGATCGGAATGTTCCAGAAATTTACCCCTATTTAAAATAGTCAATAATTCTTCTTTCTCTTTCTCAATATTGATATTGGATGATATAATTTGAATACATCTGGTGTAGTCACAATAAAACTCTTCAGTCTGTACAATTCTGAAATAGCCTTTGTTGTAAACTAATTCTACTCCATCAAGCTCGCTCAGGGCTTTGCGTAAATGATTGATGGTAACACCTCTCGAATTTTTAACTTTATCTTCAGCTTTCTCCGGCCATAAGATATTGCTTAACCGCTGAGAAGTTATACCATCCCCGTTACTGTGTTCTAAAATCAGACAAAAAGTTTGTTTGAGCCTGGTGCTAAAAAGATGTGTAATGTCCTTCTTCGATCTGTCGAACACCATAAATTCGCCAAAGAGATAGATTGAATTAGGTCTTATTATATTTTCTTTCTCTTTGAATGGATATCCCGAAGTCAACTTTTGATTGATAATATGTTTTTTTCTATATTTCCTATATACTAAATAACCGACAATAGAATAACATACAACTAAAAATAAGAGAATAAGAAAGATATTTACAGAACCTGAATTTCGAGGGTAATTACCTAGTTCTTCTGCTGAAATAGGAGGGAATGCCAGAGAATAAACCTTTATATTAGATGTTATATCGTCTTTAGATTCTTGTACAATGACAAATAAACTACTTAGCTGTTTATCATAAAAAAGTTTTGCATTTGTAGTAATCTTATCCGAATAGATTGGAATAGAGTCCCCTAGTATTTGATATGCCCCGTCTTTCAACGAAAATTCGTACAGTTTCAAGAACGACTCAGAAACATGTTCCGGATAACATAATGCATAGAAACAAGAATCACCTGATAAAATTAGATTTCTGGCGGGAACAACATTATCTCCTTTCCATGATATTTGCCAAAGTTTTGTTATAGCTTTTGTCTCAAAGTTTACTTTATATAAGTCATACAGATACTTACGTCCTACAATATGTTCACCTGCTTCATTACCCATACCACCGAATATATAGGCTGAGCTTTCTTTCACATTGTAAGAAGTTGACAAAAAATAACGAGGGAAAATTATATCCCCTCCAAATTTATCTAGAGTTTTCCATTTGGCTGAATCCACATTATAGGAATAAAACTTGCTGCTATACATATTATTTCCATATCCGCCAAATATTATCTGTTCTTGCTTGCTGCTGTTGTAAAAAGTACCATGATGGTGTAATTCCCGTTGCAGCTGGTCGTGGCTTTCCACTGTCCATTCGTAGGAATTCAGGTCTAAACAGGCAACGGTTGATCCTGTATAAGGTCTGTTGTAATATACTTCATAAACATAAAGCTTATTATGTTCTGTATCTATAAAATTAGTTGCTAACACAAGATCTACAGGACATTTTTTCTCAAAAGCTATTTTCTTTGTTTCATTCGTTTTAGTATTAAATATAAATATAGAATCTCTATTGAAATAATATATTTCTTTTTTAGCTTCATTGTAGTTAGAACCAGCTATAGATTGTGAACTGGCTGATGTAATAAGCTTCCACCGATATGCATCATTAATTAACCACTCAGGATTTGAAACTTCTCCGATAGCTTCTCCTTGACTATCGTGCACTATACTACCTTCATTTTCTTTAAGAGGAAAATCATAATTATTCTTATTATTTCCTATCGACAATTGTTTGATAGCAAAAGATGGAACATCTATGATATAATCACTTTTACCAAAAATTATTTCGGGTTCATACAACTTTGGTAAGTTTAAGTTTTTTACTCTGAATTTATGATTATGAATAGACAATTCTATAGAATTATTTGTTAGATCAAAAGTAATTTTAACTTTGACCCAACTAAAGTTTATTAGTTCATTCTTGTCTATCTCTGTAACAATCAGGCTGCTTCTTCCTTCTTCGTTGAATCTAAATACACAATGCCCTTCGTGACCTTCATAAAGAAAGTTGTAAATTTTATCGTCGTTTTTATTTTTAATTCGCACAATATGTCCGACTCTAGTCTGATAATCCAATGATAAGAAAAAATCTATATCAAAATTATCAGTAAAAGATACTGACTTATGGTTAAACACATCGAATGATGTGCGTTTATCTATTGGCTGTTCATTTCCGCTAAATTTTAACCCCTGAGCAATAGCTGATTGGACAACAAATATGTAAAGTATAAAAAATACATGCCAAAATCTCATAGAGGTGGGTATAAGATAGATTCAGTTAATCGTTAGTAATTACTTTAGATAGAAATTCTTTTGTTTCTATATGTTTTAATTATATAAATATTATATATGAAAGTAAAAATAAGAAAAATATCGGCAAAGAAAAAACTTTATTTTATTACTAATCGTTTATGGTAAGCCAATTCGTTCATTAATGGCATTTCGTTATATAAATATGAGTGGTTAATGTTTTTTATTGGTTAATAACCCTGTTTTAACCGTAATTTTAACCGATAGATATGACTTTTGATAAAAATATTAAATACCTGATCAAAATATTAAATATCATGAAAGTCTATCCATGCATTCGGACTCGAAAAATATCTCTGTCTAATATTATTAAAAATTAAAGCATAAAATGAATATGGAGAAAATGGTTTTATTTTCCATATTGTAATATACCTATCCTTAATTATGTCTAATATGTCTAATTTTTTAACCCATTAAGTAAAACATGGAACTAATAAAAAACTTGCGAGCATTTATGTTTGCCGTCTTATTGGGAACTGTTGTGTCTTTTGCAATTACCTCTTGTAGCGATGACAATGATGATTCTACAAGCTATGCGCATGGAACAGTTTCGGGGACAGTTACAGATGAAGTTGGCAACCCCATAGAGGGAGCCTCTGTTGTTGTATCAGGAGTAGATAATGTAGTAACAACTGATAATGAAGGTTTCTTTTCAGTGAGTAATGTTACAGTTCAGAGTCATAGTATAACTTTTACCAAGAAAGGTAGAGAAACTATAAGCACTACTATTACTGCCAAAACTTTTGCTAAGGGAGGTGGCAATACAGCAGCGGTAACAGTTGCGATGCTGGATGCATCCTCTCAAATTGTAGGGGTTGTTTATAATGCAAAAAACAATAATGTTCCTTTTGCGGGAGTGACAGTAAGTATAAACTCTTCGAAACAAACTGTTACCGGAAGTGACGGTACGTTTGTTATAGAAGACATAAGAACAAATGATTATACCATCTCCTTTGCCAAAGAAGGATATACTACAATCTCTAAGAAAGTTACTAAAGGTAGCTTTATTGATAAAATATCTACAGTAGAGCCGATATTCATGGGGCGTGTAGAGCTCCTTCGAGGATTGACTGCCGATGATTTAGCCGAAGCCGACAAGTGGTATTATAATGAGTATAGAGGAGGTCGAAATGGAGATGCCTACCCTCATTGGGACTGGTCGACAGATTATATGTGTACATTCAGCTTTGTAGGACAATGGGAAGAACAGAATGAAGGAACTACTTTGCAGGTAAGAAACAGTAAAGTGGAACAAGGTAACCCGGCAGATCTCGAAGTATTTGATTCCTACACTTATGGTAGTAAATTAATAACAGAAGATAACAAAATAATGTCATTGAGGGTTCGTACTCACAGTACAAGCAGTGATGCTCCTGCATATTTTGGTGTACAAGTTGTAGATTTATCTCAAAGTGATCCCGCGGCTGTAAAGATAGGGAATACAAATACATTACATTCGGGTGATTATAAAGACTTCGAATATGACCTGAGCGCCTATGTCGGAAAAGAAGTTGTTATAGCTATAGGTATTTATCGTCAATCGGAAGGAGACTATTACAAACAGCTCGTACTTCGTGCTATTCGTTTTGCAGACCGAAAGGTTGAAGGATGGGGTTGGTTGCCGGGAACAGAAGTTGTCAACGGCTGGAAGCTGACTCAAGAAATGGTTCGTTCTACAATGACTCAATCAAATAAGTCATTTACAGGCATCAGTCCGGTAAGTGGAAATAGAGATAGTTATGCAGATGCTTATCGTTCTTGGAAAAATGTTCGTCATGTTGCAGGAGAGTGGTCACTTGTTCCTGTAAAGAAAGACCCAGAAGTATTTCCTTCCGAAGGTTATATAATCAAGACCCGCAACGATTCGGAAATAAGCACTACTGTTCCTGAATCATATCTGTATTCTAAATTTGCTATTGCCTCAGGACGTAATACATTGACCTTGCGTGTACGTAATTTCAGCAGCAATTATACTTACTTCAAACTTAGTGCTGTAGAAGAAAGTGGAACAGTAACGCATCTTAGTCCGCAAAGTGCGAATGCTCAGAGCCAATCCGCAGCAGCCGATGGATGTTGGAAATTCGTACACCAATCAGGAGGAGCAGGAGATCCTGCCGGTTATGCTTCATTTGTTTACGACTTATCACAATTCAATGGGAAAAATGTGGTATTGACATTGGGAGTTTATAATTGTGTGCCAAACTCAGGAGAAAATAAACTGGCTATATATAAAATTGATTTACAGTAAATAATATAATGTCTAAGAATATGATAAAAAAGATATTAAGCACCTTAATCGGCTGTTTGTTTGTGGCAACCATAACAATGGCATGTAGCGATAATACGAATGATGATCCTAAGAAACCTGAGATTCCTGACACAAAGGATCCTCAAAGTGTTGCTAAACAAAATTTGGAAAGATCTATACAGTTGGCAGATAATACATTCACTAAATATTTTGTTGCAGATGGCACGGCCATGGCACGGTTTTATAATCCATACACAAGTAGTGTTTCGGGAGAAAAAGCCAGTGTTTGGATGTATACCTCTTCTATCGAAGCAGTAAATGCTATTCTGGCCGGTCTTCAAGCGCAAAAAAGTCAAGGAGACGCAACTCTTTATGATAAGCACTTCAGCCGTTATTCAGATTTGCTGTCTAAGCTGTATACTAACTTAGATTACTATATGGGAACATATACGTTGACTTCTTTTACTCAAGAAAAGTCGTGGTCTATTTATGGGGTGAATCGTGCAAATGAAAAAGGTCAGGCAAATGTGTCGGGCATAGAGAATGTGTATGACGATCAGATGTGGCTTATTCGCGAAATGATAGAAGCCTATAAATTAACAGGGAAGGCCGAATATTTGAAAAAAGCTGAATATTTGACTTCGTATGTATTAGATGGATGGGACACAACCCGAGATGAGAATGGAAATGAAAATGGAGGTATCCCTTGGGGGCCGGGTTATGTAACTAAACATGCATGTAGTAATGGGCCAATTGTTAGTCCCCTGGTGTGGCTGCATGAGTTGTATGCTGAGAAATCGGACGAAATCGAATATCGTTATATAGATGCTACCGATAAGAAAACCCGAAAATCTGAAATGATTAAGAAAAGCAACTATTATCTTAATTATGCAAAAAAGATATATCAATGGCAGAAAGAAATATTGATGATGTCGGAAGGTGTATTTTTTGATATGCGTGGAGGATGTGAGCCTAGTTGCGATGTAGCATATGAATATGTAAATCAAGTGAAATACCGTAAAAACACCAGATTGACAAGAAGCGAAGGCGCAGCCTACTCATACAATACAGGAACAATGATTTCAGGAGCGACTGACCTATACAGAGTAACTAAAGATGCAACATACTTGGCAGACGCAAAAAGAATGGGTGACGATAGTTTCAAGTATTTTGCCGGCAAAGGAAAAGAGCTTATAGGATATTATACATATGATGTCAGTGGTTTCAATAATTGGTTTAATGGAGTATTGATGCGCAGCTATGTAGAATTATATCCTTCATATATAAATATGAAATCATATATCAATAGTTTTCAGCAAAATCTTGATTATGGATATGAGAACTTCCAATACGAAGGTCTCTTACCGGTAAACCTTTTGTCGGGCTGGGAGAACAATAAGAATGACAATAATATAGAAGGTATGTTTATGTTTACATTTGCAGCCGAATATGCTATCCTGTCTAAATACGAATTAGAGAACAATAAATAAATTAAAAAATATTGCTATTATGATGGAAAAGCAATGCGCAAAAAACTTTCGAAGTAGAGTTTTATTGATGCTTCTAATTCTTTGTGCCCCATTGTCTCTTTTGGCACAGAATAAGAAGATATCGGGTGTAGTAGTTGATAACAACAATGAAACATTGATAGGAGTATCTATAACAGTTAAGAATGCAAATAAAAGCACTGGTACAGTTACAGATGTTGATGGACGCTATACTATTGAGGCTGCTAGTGATGCCACACTGGTATTCAGCTATATCGGATTTGGAACAAAAGAAGAAAAAGTAGCAGGACGCACTCAAATCAATGTTATAATGCTCGTTGACAATGTTGTATTCGATGATGTCGTTGTTGTGGGCTATGGTGTTCAGAAGAAAGTTACTTTGAGTGGTGCAGTAGCAGGAGTAAAAGGTTCGGAAATGCTGCAAACCAAAAACGAAAACCCGCAGAATATGCTTACCGGTAAAATATCGGGAGTGCGTGTATGGCAAAAAAGTGCGGAGCCGGGATCATACAGTGCAAATTTTGACATTAGAGGTATGGGAACTCCGTTGGTTATCATTGATGGTATTCCTCGTACAATAGAAGATTTTCAGCGTATTAATCCAAATGACATTGATGATATATCTGTATTGAAAGACGCTTCTGCGGCTATTTATGGTGTTCGTTCGGCCAATGGTGTTGTTTTAGTTACTACCAAAAATGGAAAAGAGGGTAAGATGGAAATCTCTTACAATGGATCTTATACTTTTCAGAAACCTTCGGGAATGCCTACATTGGCCAACGCTTATGATGCAATGACTTTGTACAACGAAAAGTCGATGAATAATGTAAATGGAGGTAGTATTATTTATGGACAGGATGCGTTCGATGCTTTTCGTAACGGAACACGTCGTACTACTGATTGGACTTCTCTGCTATTCTCTGATTATTCTCCACAAACGCAGCATGACATAAGTATTTCCGGAGGTAACGAAAAATTGAAATATTTTTTTGGGGCAGGCTACTTCTTTCAAGAAGGATTTTTCAAATCGGGAGATTTGAATTATAATAAGTTCAATCTTCGCTCTAACATTAATGCAACGATTGTAAAAGGGTTAACATTGGATGTAAACTTAAGCGGAATGGCAGATGAACAACATAATCCTTATGCAAGTTCGGTTAATATTATTCGCAACTACTGGAAGCAAGGTGTATTATATCCTGCTTATGCAGATCCTGAAAACACTATGCTAAACTATGATGGACTCGATCTGGAGCAAAATACGGTAGCAATGATCGATTCTGATATTTCAGGCTACAGAAAATATAAGAAGAAAAGTTTTCAATCATCAGCTTCATTAAATTTTGATTTCGCCACATTGGATAGTAATCTCAAAGGATTAACTGCTAAAGCTTTGATTGGTTATGACTACCATACAAACAATAATACAATTTTTAGAAAAGAGTATTATCAGTATGCTTATAATTCGAAAACGAATTCATACGACAAAAAAGTTTATGGAGACAGTTCTCCAAGTCAGATAAAGCGTGAGTTTTATGATAAACAACAGATATTAAGTCAGTTTGTTCTAAACTATGACCGTACATTCAATGAGCTTCACAAAATAGGAGGATTGATAGGATGGGAGACTCAGAAAAATGACGGAGACAATTTCTATGGATTGAAGAATCTGGCATTCGGAACAGACCACCTTTTGGCTGGTGTAGAAGAGGGACAGATGACAGGGATGTCTTCTAAAATAGGAGATTATTATGATGAAGCTAAATCGGCACTTATCGGTAGGCTCAATTATGATTATGGTAGCCGATACATTGTTGAGGCTCAGTTTCGTTATGATGGTTCATCACGATTTGCAAAAGGACATAAATGGGGATTCTTCCCATCAGCATCGGCTGCATGGCGTCTTTCCGAAGAACCCTTCTTCAAGTCAATATCAGCATTGTCTTTTGTTGAACAATTAAAATTCAGAACCAGTTATGGTATATTAGGTGACGACTTAGCTGATAGCTGGGATTATGAATGGTTACCGGGATATACCTATCCGGCAACAGGTAACAACTCGGAGCAAGGATATTATGATAATTATGCTCCCGGATACATATTTGGAGGACAATTTGTAACCGGTGTTACTCCCAAAGCATTACCTAATGAAGCTATAACATGGTACGAAGCTAAAACATTCAACGCAGGTGTCGACTTTGATGGATGGAACAGTCTCTTTGGTTTCTCTTTAGACTATTTTGACAGACGACGCTCTGGGCTATTTGCTCGCAATACGTCTGAATTTCCAACTGTGATCGGTGCAACTGCTCCTAATGAGAACAAGAATAGCGATCGTCAGTTTGGTTTAGAACTGGAGTTGAGACATAAAAATAAGATCAATGATTTAACCTATAACATAAAAGGTATTGCAACTGTTACCCGTACTAAATATCTGACAGCAGTACAAAATGGGCCTTATAAGAATTCTTACGATAAATGGCGTAAAGATAATCTGAACAACCGTTATCAAGGAGTTCAATTTGGTTACGAATCGGCAGGACGTTTTAATAATTGGAATGATATCTGGTATTATCCGATTTATACAGAAAAAGATGTATTACCCGGCGATTATAAATATCAGGATTGGAACGGCGATGGAGAAATCAACAGTCAGGATGAACATCCTTTTGCTTTCGATCAAACACCTTGGGTTAATTTCAGTTTGAATATGAACTTTCAATATAAAAACTTCGATTTGAATTTATTATTTCAAGGCTCAGCATTAGGGTCAATGGAGTATAAAGAGCCACTTTATTCTATATGGGGTACCAATGGCGGAGGAACACTGAAACAATATTTGGATCGCTGGCATCCGGTAGATCCTACTGCCGACCCTTATGATCCTGCTACAGAATGGGTAAGTGGATATTATGGATATACGGGTCATTATCCAAAAACAAATTCGGCATTTAATCGTGTAAGTACAGCATACCTGCGACTTAAAAGTGCAGAACTAGGTTATACATTACCTAAACTAAGATCACTATCAGGTGCTAATTTACGTGTGTTTTTTAATGCCTACAACATATTTACTATAACAGGAGTGAAGTTTGTGGATCCGGAACATCCGGATGACGATATGGGCAGAATGTATCCTATAAATAAAACCTATACTATAGGATTGTCTCTTGGTTTTTAGATTTTAATATTGAAAATAAGAAATAGCAAATAAAAACATATGAAAAAGTTATTTATTATATTATCCATATTGGGGAGTGTCTATCTTTCTTCGTGTGTCGATTTAGACATTACCCCTAAAAATGTAGTCAGTGATGATGATTTACTGACTAACGAATCGGGAATGGATGTTTATATGGCACGGCTATATAGTTATATGCCTTTCGAGGATTTCAAGTATATGGCCGAATGGGGATATGAGTATAATGGTTGGCTGGCTGCTACCGGAATAGAAGGAACCGGTGAGGCTGTAAATCGCGATGGTATTTCTAAATCATTTACCAGTGAAAGAACAACTTACTGGAGCAGAGCTTTTGAAACACTTCGTGATGCCAACCACTTGATAGAAACACTTCCTAATTATAAGAGTAACCATACCGAAGCTGTTTACAACCATTATTTAGGTGAAGCTTACTATGTGCGTGCAACAGTGTTCTATGCAATGGCTCGCCGATTCGGTGGCATTCCTTTGGTTACAAAAGTAATTCCGTATCCTGCAGAAGCATCAACATTGGAAGTTCCACGTGCAAGTGAAGAAGACACGTGGAATCAAATCTTAAATGATTTTGATAAAGCGATAGAGTTGATGCAACCTCAAAGCCTTAAGTCGGGATATTCTAACAAATATGTAGCTCTTGCTTTCAAATCGCAAGCAATGCTATATGCTGGATCTGTTGCAAAATATAATGAATCGGTATCAGGCAGATTAACAGGTTTAGGAAAAAAGACAGGAGTACGGGTAATTGGTTTCGACAATGATAAATGGCAGGAAGCTTATAAGAAATATTTTACAGAAGCATATAAGGCCGCACGTCAGGTAATGACTGAGGGAGGTTACTCTCTTTATAAGAAGAAATGGAATGCTACTGATAAAGATGCCCAGTATCAAAATATGGTCGATATGTTTAGTGATCTGAGTAGTGAAGAAAATATCTATGTAAAGGAATATCTGTATCCTACATTGGCTCATGCTTATGATGCATATAGTTCTCCTTTTATATTCAGAAATCCATTATCGGCAGGAACATGTCCTACTCTCGATTTTGTAGAATTATTTGATGGTTTCGATCGTTACCCAAATGGAACAATTAAAGTAACTTCAGGCGCTTCCAATACCGAAGGAAACTACTTACTATATGATACTCCTATGGATTTCTTTAAAAATGCAGAACCAAGGTTACGTGCTTATGTTATTTTCCCGGGAGATATGTTCAAAGGGAAAGAAATAGAAGTTCGTGGTGGAGTTTATACAGGTAATACCCCAATAAAACCATTATTTGAAAATTACTCTTATGCCAATGCAGAAGAACGCTACCAACAGTTGAAAGCATATACTCAAGCACCTAAAACATTGTATTTAAGCTCAAGAGAAGGTGCTGATCAGGAGCTTGTAAACTACAATGGTAATCAGATGACTGCTGCCGGGGCTAATGGACCTTTCTATGATAATGGAGAAGCTACTGTAACCGGATTTTATGGACGTAAGTGGTTAAATCCAAATCCATCGGCAGAAATAGGAAATGGAAAATCGACTCAGCCATTTATTCTTATGCGCTATGCAGAAGTTTTACTAAATGCAGCGGAAGCTGCCATCGAACTAAAACTGGCAGGAGTAGTATCTCCGGACGGATCTGATCTACAGCAGATAGCAACTGATGCTGTAAACGAAATTCGTGAACGTGCAGGGGCAACTGCACTTACAGCTACAATCCCTGCTACAGAAGATGGACGCGATATAGTGCGTAAAGAACGTCGTAAAGAACTAGCTTTTGAACATAAAACAAAATGGGATCTAAGACGCTGGCGTGTATTACATTACGATGGACGCGATGGTTTCTGGGGCGAAAAAAGAGATAAAAACATGTATAGCAACAATGCCGATTTCCGTTTTCGCGGACTATACCCATTCTTTTCTACTGCAACAGGAAAATACTTCTTTGATGCACATTACCAATGGGTTAGTGCAAAGAAGTATTCTTATAGTCCTCTCGATTATTATTTTGAAATACCAAGTAATGAGGTTGCTAAGAGTTCTGTAATAGATCAACAACCAAATAGATAAAAAGAAATACAATATGAAAAAAATAGTTTTTTATACTTTTATATGTATACCACTTTTGCTCTGCTCATGCGATCTTCTCGAAAAAGATAATTATGAAGCACCGGAAGAAACAATAAAAGGAGAAGTGGTTGATGTGGCTACCGGAGAGAGAGTACTTACCGATCAGGGCAGTGAAGGCATTCGGGTACGCTTGACTGAATTAAGCTGGGGTACGAATGTTGAACACAATGATGACTTTTATTGTATGGCGGATGGAACATTTCAAAATACCAAATTATTTAAAGGTAATTATCATATCGAACTAACCGGGCCATTTATTCCATTGACTCGCAAAGCAGAAGACGGAACAGTATTGGCAGATGAAAGCAAGACTATCGATATTGCCGGAGTTACGAATGTGAAATTTGAGGTTCAGCCTTTCTTAAAAATAGAATGGGTTGATGAACCCACGATATCAGATGGTAAAGTTACCGCACATATACGTGTTAAAAGAGGTGTAGATAAAAACACATTCCGTGAGAAAATAGAACCTATGGGTGGATATAGTGAGAGCTTCTTGAATCTTACGGATATTCAATTCTTTGTAAGCTACTCTTCATCTGTAGGGTATAGGTCACGTGACGAACGATGGTCGACTCAAATAGAATATAGCGGTGATGAATTCGATACTCAGTTTGGTAAAATTATTACTCTTCAGTCGAGTGGAACTATTCCGGCAGGAAGAACAGTCTTTGTACGAGCAGCAGCACGTATAAATTATGCAACTCCTGTAGGAAGTGGAACCAGAAGATGGAATTATAATGAAGCAAAAGAGGCTTTAGTTCCATAATATTCAATATATAAGGGTGTAAGGCTTGGTGTATATCTATAAAGTATTACGACTAAGCCTTATACTCTGTTAATAGACATATTGTAAGTAAACTTATTCAAATAAAGAATATATATTACATTAAGAGATAAACAATTTTAAATATAATAAGAGATGAAACGACTTTTGATTTTATTGATGGGGATAACCCTTGTTGTAGGAAATAAAATAAAAGCCATAGACAAAGATCCGGTTGATTATGTGAGTACACTTGTCGGCAGTATGTCGAAGCGCGAACTATCCACAGGTAATACATATCCAGCTATAGCACGCCCATGGGGTATGAACTTCTGGACACCTCAAACCAATGGAATGGGAGACGGATGGACTTATATGTACAATGCGGATAAAATAAGGGGGTTTAAACAAACCCACCAGCCAAGTCCATGGATGAATGACTACGGGCAATTTTCGATAATGCCTATAACCGGTAAGCTGACATTTAAAGACGAAGAACGTGCCAGCTGGTTTTCACACAAAGCAGAGGTTGCAAAACCATATTACTATTCAGTCTATTTGGCAGACCATGATGTAACTGCCGAAATAGTACCAACGTCACGAGCGGCAATGTTTCGCTTTACTTTTCCTGAGAAGGAAAAATCGTATGTGGTCATAGATGCTTTCGATAACAATTCATACGTAAAAATTATTCCCGAAGAGAATAAAATCATAGGTTATACAACAAAGAATACCGGAGGTGTTCCCGACAATTTCAAAAACTATTTTGTTATTGTAATGGATAAGCCTTTTACATATAAAGCAGCTGTTGGAGATAATAATATAAAAGAAAATCTATTGGAACTAGAGCATAATCATGCCGGAGCTATTATCGGATTTTCTACAAAAAGAGGAGAAGTTGTTCATGTCAGGGTAGCTTCATCTTTTATCAGTTTCGAACAAGCAGAACTTAATTTGAAAGAACTGGGCAACAATACTTTTGAAGAGGTGAAAGAACAAGGCAGGAGAGAATGGAATGAGGTATTGGGGAAGATTGTGGTTGAAGATGATAACATCGACAACTTGAGAACATTCTACTCCTGCCTTTATCGTTCAGTACTTTTTCCTCGTAGTTTCTATGAATATAATGCAAAAGGAGAAGTTGTACATTATAGTCCATTTAATGGAAAAGTATTGCCCGGATACATGTTTACCGATACAGGCTTTTGGGATACATTCCGCAGTCTTTTTCCTTTTCTCAATCTGATGTATCCTTCCATAAACGAAAAGATACAAGAAGGTCTGGTAAATACATATAACGAAAGCGGGTTCCTTCCCGAATGGGCAAGTCCGGGTCATAGACCTTGCATGGTTGGTAATAATTCAGCTTCGGTCGTAGCCGATGCTTATCTGAAAGGATTGAAAGGGTACGATGCTGAAACTTTGTGGAAAGCAGTCGTACACGGAGCAAATGCGGTTCATCCCGAAGTTTCGTCCACAGGTCGCTTAGGATTCGAGTATTACAACAAGTTAGGTTATGTACCTTACAATGTAAATATTAATGAAAATGCAGCGCGTACTTTGGAATATGCATATGATGACTGGTGTATTTATCAATTTGGGAAAAGACTAGGAAAACCCGATAAAGAAATAGAGATATATGCAAAGCGTGCAATGAACTATAAAAACCTTTACGATTCCGAGCATAAACTTATGCGTGGCAAAAATGAGGATGGTACTTTCCAGTCCCCATTCAACCCCTTGAAATGGGGAGATGCTTTTACCGAGGGTAATAGTTGGCACTATACATGGTCTGTTTTTCATGATCCTCAGGGATTGATTGATTTGATGGGAGGGAATAAAGGTTTTAATCAAATGATGGACTCTGTATTTAGTGTTCCGCCTTTGTTCGATGAGAGTTATTATGGTTCTGTAATACACGAAATACGAGAGATGCAGATTATGAATATGGGCAACTATGCTCATGGCAATCAGCCTATACAGCATATGATATATTTGTATAATTATTCGGCTCAACCGTGGAAAGCTCAATATTGGGTACGCGAGGTAATGGATAAGCTTTACAATGCTGCACCTGATGGCTATTGCGGCGATGAAGACAATGGACAGACATCCGCCTGGTATGTATTTTCAGCAATGGGTATGTATCCCGTAGCACCGGGTACAGATCAATATATACTTGGTTCTCCATTATTTAAAAAAGTTACACTTAATCTTGAAAATGGAAAACAAGTAGTTATCGAATCAGAAAATAATAGCATTAAAAACAGATATGTACAATCTATGTCAGTAAATGGCAAAGACCACACGAAAAACTTTTTAACTTATAAACAATTAACTGACGGAGTTATTGTTAAATTTGTAATGTCATCAGAACCGAATAAGGAAAGAGGTATCGCCGAATCAGATGCTCCTTATTCTTTCTCTAAAGAACTGAAAGAGACGAATACTAAATTGTGGAAAAAAATAAACAAAAAATAATATGAAAAAAAGATTATTATTCGCTCCTTTGTTTGCATCTCTCTTTATCGCTACAAATTCTATCAATGCGATGGATCTAAAATGCCCGCAAGACAATACTGTAGTAATTAGTAACAAATATATAAGCCAACGCCCTGCACTCAAAGACCGTTTGTTCAAATCGACTGCTATAGAAAAGGAAATAGTAAGAATAAAAGCTCTATTAAAAAATCCAAAGTTAGCATGGATGTTCGAAAACTGCTATCCCAATACACTCGATACAACAGTTCGTTTCGAGAAAAAAGATGGAAAACCTGATACTAGCGTGTATACAGGAGATATTCATGCCATGTGGTTACGCGATTCGGGAGCTCAGGTATATCCCTATATACAATTGGCCAATGATGATGCGGCTCTAAAGGAAATGCTTGTCGGTACAATCCTGCGACAGTTCAATTCTATAAATCTCGATCCGTATGCAAATGCATTTTATACCGATACAAATGAAGTCGGACATTGGGCCAGTGATATAACTGATATGAAACCGGGGGTACACGAGCGTAAGTGGGAAATAGACTCTCAGTGTTATCCTATTCGTTTGGCCTATGCATATTGGAAGAAGACAGGAGATGCAAGTATCTTTCAAGAAGAATGGTTAGCTGCGATTAAGAATATATTGAATACATTAAAAGAGCAACAACGTAAAACCGGTGTGGGACCTTATACATTTCAGCGTAAAACAGAAAGAGCCTTGGATACTTTAAACAATGATGGTAAAGGAGCTCCCGTAAAGCCTGTTGGATTGATAGTCTCGTCCTTCCGTCCTTCCGATGATGCCACTACTTTACAGTTTCTTGTACCATCTAATTTTTTTGCTGTGTCATCACTAAAAAAAGCAGCCGAAATACTGACAACTGTAAATGATAATAGAGGATTGGCTAACGAATGCTCTGATTTAGCAAATGAAGTAGAATTAGCATTAAAAAAGTATGCTGTATATAATCATCCTAAATATGGTGAAATTTACGCATTTGAAGTAGATGGGTTTGGCAATTATTTATTAATGGATGATGCCAATGTACCGAGCCTTCTTGCTATGCCTTATCTCGGCGACATCGACGTCAATGATCCCATCTATCAGAATACGCGTCGTTTTGTGTGGAGCGAAGACAACCCATATTTCTTTAAAGGAAAAGACGGAGAAGGCATTGGTGGCCCCCATATAGGATACGATATGGCCTGGCCTATGAGTATTATGATGAAAGCATTCACCAGCCAATCAGATGAAGAAATAAAATGGTGTATAGAAACTTTGATGAAAACTGATGCTGATACAGGATTTATGCACGAGTCATTCAATGTCAATGATCATTACAATTTTACTCGTCCTTGGTTTGCCTGGCAAAATACTTTATTTGGCGAATTAATAATCAAATTGGTAAACGAAGGTAAAATTAATTTGCTCAATAGTATAAAATAATTTCGAAGAAGAAATACGATATAACATCAAAATTTAATAATAGAATATTTTCTAATAATTTAGAGGATTTAATTCGACTGATAATAAAAATAAGGACATACATCTAGTGTGTCCTTGTTTTTTTTATGTCTTTCGAAGATGTGTTTTGTTCCAAAATGAATAATTCTTCTTTATATTTAATGCAAACGGATTGCTTTACATTTTAATAATTCTAATTTATCATAGATTTTATATACAATACTGATCTTTTTATACAACAATAAAAACATGCTGACATACTGTTGTCAAACAGGGGTAATATATTTGCATTGTAGTTAAATTTAAAAAACATTACAATTATGAAAATTAAACCTTACCTGTCATTTAATGGCAATGCAGAAGAAGCACTAACTTTTTATGCCGGAGTATTTAATGGAATTATCAGAGAAATTTGTCGCTATGGAGAATACAAGGAAATGGAAAGCCCGGCTGAATACAAAGACAAGATAATCCACAGTGATTTTGACTTTAACGGCTGTGGCATCAGTATGGCAGATGCAATACCCGGAACAAGAACAGACTTCGGTTCTTTAGGGCATACAATTACAGTATTCTGCGACACCGAACAACAACTGAGATATATTTATGGAAAGCTCTCTGTCGGGGGAGAAGTCAAATGTGAACTTAGCCAGCCACCTTATGCCAAACTATATGCTGAGATTGTCGATAAATTTGGCGTACTTTGGGCATTGATTATAGAATAACATTGACAAAGTGAACAAAGACTTAAACCGACTCGACCGCATATCGGCACTTTTGGTGCAACTCCAATCTCGTCCGATTGTAAAATCTTCTGAGATGGCAGAACGCTTCAGTGTGAGCCAACGTACTATCTATAGGGATATACGCACCTTGTCGGAAGCAGGAGTACCCATATGCGGTAATTCGGGAGTCGGTTATTCTTTGGTCGAAGGTTACAGGTTGCCTTCACTTATGTTCACAAAGGAAGAAGCAATCGCTTTCCTTACCGCCGAAAAAATCATCGAGCAGCTTACTGATACCCAAAATAGTAACTACTTTCGTCAGGGAATGGATAAGATACGTGCTGCATTGCGTGCTGTGGATAAGAAATACCTTCACGATATGGATAACACCATTGCAGTATATAAAAGCCGGAATGCAGGTGAAAGCCTACCCAACCTGATGCAAGTAATTCTAAGTAGCATAAACGATAAACAGATTGTAGAAATCGACTATACTAATGCTGATGACAATACAAGTAAGCGGGCATTGGAAGCTGTAGGTATAACTTATTCACATCCTCGCTGGTATCTGTCGGCCTGGTGCCACTTGCGGGAGGAATATCGAATGTTCAGACTCGATCGTATCAGAAATATAAAGACAATAGGTGATGAGCATACAAAGGTACATCCGCCTTTAGAGTCCCTACTCGGATGTGACGATCCACAATGTTTGACAGAAGTTATTTTGCATACAAGTAAAGAAGTTGCCAGACATTATGCTGACCGATGTTATTTTATGGGACTGACACATGAGAAAGAGCTTGCAGATAGAAGAGTAGAACAGACATATATGGCCTATTCACTCGAAAGTCTGGCTAGATGGGTATTGGCAAATGCCGATACAACAACAGTGGTTAAACCTACTGAAGTAAAAAATATTATTAAACAAATCATTCAAAAATTAGACTTATGAAAATAAATAGTACAGAAATAAAGAGCCTTGAACCGATAAAAACAATTGCAATCTCACATATTGGTGATTACTCAGGTATTGGTGATGTATTTGAGAAATTGGCTGTATGGGCAGGGGAAAATAACCTTTGGGCAGCTTCTCCTAAAATGGCAGGAGTTTATCATAACGATCCGAGGTATACTCCTGTCGAAGAATTAAGGTCGGAAGCTTGCCTTGAAGACCTATCCGGTATTAAACCCGGAGCAGGAATGAAGCATTACACCATAAGCGGAGGTAAATATTTTGTGATGCAGGTAGAAGTAATGATGGCTGAATATCATGAGGCTTGGACACAAGTTTATACTGTCATTAACGAAAAAGGCTACGAATGCGATACATGTGACCATTATGAACTGTATGTGAGTTGTGCAGGCGATACTCAGGATCCCGATGCACCTTGGGTTGTAGACTTGTGTATTCCTATAAAATAAGACTTAGATATCTGATAAATAAAATTAATAGGGCTATACTCTGTAAAAAAAGTATAGCCCTAATTATATCTACTAATCTAATCACTATTAATTCAGTTGAAGAACATATCTTTGTTAATATTCTACCGAAACGTAAATAGAGATAAATAAAGAGACTTATGAATGTTGAAGAACTTAGGGAACATTGCCTGTCTATAAAAGGTTCTGTAGAGTCTATTTCTTTACAGGTTCGCAATATATTAGTATTTAAAGTAATGGGGAAAATATTTGTATATATTCCATTAGAACCGGAAGACGGTATATTTAAAGTATATCTTAAATGTGATCCTAATAAGTCGGTTGAATTACGAGAGAAATACAACGGAGTGAATCCTGACGATTTTAAAACCCTTTTGTGGAATTGGATTACTTTAGAAAGTGATGTGCCGAATGAGTTAATTAAGGAATTGGTTAATCATTCAGTTGATGAGGTTATTCAAAAACTTTCGAAAAAGAAAAGGGCAGAATACTTAGGTATACAAAATACATGAGCATACATAAATTAGACAAAGAATATATGAGAGAGAAGCCCAATAGTGAAGATTTGTCAGCACAACTTCGATGCCCTGCCGGAGCAGAAGCTCGTCTGGTAGGAGAAAATATGTATCAGTCGAACAGTAATATGATATTCGAAACAATAAATGTCTTGAATATTCGCCCCTATGCAAAAGTTTTTGAAATAGGGTTTGGCAGTGGAATGCACTTATCTTATTTGTTCGAAAAGGAAGACACTCTGATATATGAAGGTATTGACATTTCAGAAGCTATGGTCGAAGAAGCTAATAGAAACAATAGTTCTTTAGTGAAATTGGGTAAAGCTACTTTTAGGCATACTATTGAATCTCAATCCTTATCTCTACGAGACTCATTTTTCGATTATTGTTTTTCGGTCAATACTATTTACTTCTGGAACAACCCTCAAGCATATTTTGATGAAATATTTCGTATTTTAAGTAAGGGTGGGGTAGTTGGTATAAGCTTTATTGCCAAGTCTTTTGGAACGAAATTGCCTTTTACACAAACTGGCTTTACTTTTTACGAGATTGATGAAGTAGAAGCGTTTCTTTATAATTCGGGCTTCATAAATATACAATACATCACATTGACCGAAGATGCTATTAGCAAAGATGGACAAAAAGTTACGCGTCCTTTTATTATCGTTACAGCAACAAAAGATCAACACTAAATAGTATCGGAATAGGTTAAAATACCTAGAAATAGTGATTGTATAATCTCTTTTTACAATGTTATTTTGTATTCGAATAATAAACATTGTTCTCTATTGAAGTGAGAGTATTAAGAGATGATAAATATAGATCTATACTAGGAGCCGCCCGAAAGGAATTTATACAGAAAGGCTTTAAAGATGCTTCCATGCGTACTATTGCAAAGGAAGCAAATGTAGGATTGAGTAATATTTATAACTACTTTACAAATAAAGATGAAATATTTCTTGAAATTGTATCACCTGCCCGAGACGATTTATCCTCTTTTGTAAAAGAGAAGCATACCGAAAAGTATATAGACTTTAATTTTATGTCTACTCTCGCTTATCAGGAAGAGACAGTAGATGTATATATACAACTACTTATAAAGTATAAAGAAGAAATTCGATTATTGCTCTTTCAGTCGCAGGGTTCTACGATGGAAAACTTTCGGGAAATTCTGACTGAATATCTTACCGATGTTTCAAATAATCATAAAACAATAGTGAAGAAACATTATCCGCAAGTGCATGATGTTTCATCTTTTTTCACTCATACGCTATGCGCGTTTATGGTGAGTATTGTTGGTGAAATTGTAACACATGATATGGATAAGCATAAGATAAGGGAGTTTTTCAGAGAATACTTCCGGTTTCAGATTGCCGGATGGCGCGAATTAACAGGAATATAAAGGGAGGCTAACGATAGCCTCCCTTCTTTTTTGAACAAAACAGGACATTGTTCGCTATTGGTTAAACTTAATTAGTAAATATATAATATGATCGTATGAATACATTAAAAAAACTACAACACTACATGGGTAGCCGAAAGATACTTCTTCCTGTATCCATGTTGCTTTCCGCACTTAGTGCATTGGCGGGTATGTTACCCTTTATTTCTATTTGGCTCATAGTCAAAAGTCTTTTGGAAACGGGAGGTATTCCGGGCGAAGATGTAACAACCTATGCTTGGTGGGCTGCCGGATCGGCAGCCGGAGGTGTTATCCTATACTATGCTGCTTTGATGTCGTCACATCTTGCAGCATTCAGAGTGGAGTCTAACATACGAAGCGAAGCTATGCAAAAAGTTATAAAGATGCCTCTCGGATTTTTCGATACTAATACCAGCGGTCGTATTCGGAAAATAATAGATGACAATGCAAGTATTACCCATAGCTTTCTGGCTCATCAGCTACCCGATCTTGCTGCTACAATAATAATTCCTGCTGTATCTATTATCCTCATATTTATTTTCGACTGGCAGCTTGGAATAGCATGTATGATACCCATTATAATTTCTTTTATACTTATGACATCTATGATGGGAGGTAAATCCCAGCAATTTATGAAAAACTATATGACTTCGCTCGAAGAAATGAATACCGAAGCCGTGGAATATGTAAGAGGAATTCCTGTGGTCAAAGTTTTTCAGCAGACAATCTATTCATTTAAGAACTTTCATAAGGCAATTATGAGTTACAATCATATGGTGTATGGCTATACTATCATGTGGAAGCAACCGATGTCGTTATATACAGTAATCATCAATGGATTCGTTTTCTTTCTGGCTCCTGTATGTATTTTATTGATCGGTTATTCAGGGAATTATACTTCTGTTTTACTTAATTTCTTTTTGTTTGTTCTGGTAACTCCTGTCTTCTCTCAGAGTATTATGAAAAGTATGTATCTGGAACAGGCTTTCGGACAAGCAAGTGAAGTAATGGAGCGGCTTGATAACCTGACATCCTTTGCCAATCTCTCTGTTTCTGCGAATCCCCGAAAAATAGAAAAATATAATATAGTATTTAATAAAGTCTCATTCACTTATCCCGATGCTGTCCAAAAGGCTATTGATGAGATAAGTTTTAGTATTCCGGAAGGGAAAACAGTCGCTTTAGTTGGAGCTTCGGGAAGCGGAAAAACAACGATTGCCCGTCTTATACCCCGTTTCTGGGATGCAGGTGAAGGACAAGTGTCCATCGGAGGCCTTGATGTAAAAGATATTGATTCGGATGACTTGATGGATAAAATTTCTTTTGTGTTTCAGAATACGAAACTTTTTAAAACAACATTATTGGAGAATATAAAATATGGTAATCCAAATGCAACAATAGATGAGGTAAATCTGGCTGTGGATATGGCTCAATGCCGCGAGATAATAGACAAACAACCTTTAGGCTTACAAACCAAAATTGGGGTAGAGGGAACTTATCTGTCGGGAGGAGAACAGCAGCGTATCGTTTTGGCTCGTGCTATCTTGAAGAATGCACCGATTGTAGTATTGGACGAGGCTACAGCATTTGCAGACCCCGAAAATGAACATTTGATACATAGAGCTTTGAAAGAGCTGACAAGAGGAAAAACAGTCTTGATAATCGCCCATCGCCTAACCAGTATTGCAGATGCGGATAATATTTTGGTAATAGACAAAGGACAAATCGCAGAACAAGGATCACATACCGAACTGCTCAACAGACAAGGAATTTATTTACATATGTGGAACGAATACCAGCAATCGGTTTGCTGGACAATAGGAAAGGAGGCACACAATGCTTGATATGATAAGACAACGTTTTGCTCTGTCGGTTAAAGGAGCTAAAGATTTTTGTAAAGGAGTATTTTTCACAACTCTTTTAGATATAGCATTGATGTTACCTGCTGTATTTACTTTCGTTTTTCTCGAAGATTACCTTCGTCCGATACTTAACCCTTCGGGAAGTGTAATACATGGAATAGCTTATTACATTGTTCTTGCTCTTATTTTTATGCTGGTCATGTATGTTATAGCTCTTTGGCAATATCAAAGCACTTTTACCAGTGTGTACGAAGAAAGTGCAAACCGCCGCATATCGTTGGCCGAAAAATTGAGAAAACTTCCCTTAGCTTTCTTTGGCGAAAAGAATCTATCGGATCTTACATCTACTATTATGGACGATTGTACCGATTTGGAGCATACATTCTCACATGCTGTGCCACAACTTTTTGCGTCGATAATCAGTATTATACTTATTGCTATCGGAATGTTTTTCTACAATTGGCAATTGTCTCTGGCTCTATTTTGGGTTGTACCCTTAGCATTTGCAATTTTGTTAATAGCCAAAAAGAAGATACGTAAAGATTTCGGAGATAATTATCTGGATAAACGAAATGTAAGCGAACACATACAAGAGGGCTTAGAAGCTGTTCAGGAAATAAAATCTTACAATCAGGAAGCAGATTATCTGGGAAAATTGGATGAAAAAATAAAAAAATACGAGAAGAGTCAGACTACCGGTGAATTGATGACAGGAGTTCTTGTAAACGGAGCGCAAAGTTTGCTGAAACTCGGATTGGCTAGTGTAATTATTGTTGGAGCTAAATTATTGGCAACAGGCGATGTAGACCTATTTACATATCTTATTTTTATGGTAATAGGTTCGAGGATATATGCTCCTGTATCGGAAGTTTTTAATAATCTGGCTGCTTTGTTCTATCTTGACATCCGTATCAACCGAATGAATGAAATGGAAGCATTACCAATTCAGCAAGGGAACACAGACTTTAACCCTTCCGATTATAATATTGAGTTTAATGATGTTACTTTTTCTTATGAATCGGGTAAACAGATATTGAAAGATATTTCTTTCACTGCCCGACAGGGTGAAATTACTGCATTGGTCGGTCCATCGGGTAGTGGAAAAAGTACGGCAGCCAAACTTGCTGCTCGTTTTTGGGATATTCAATCGGGGAAGATATTACTGGGTAAACAGGATATTAGTCTCGTTGAACCTGAAACTTTACTGAAAAATTATTCAGTAGTCTTTCAGGATGTAGTTCTTTTCAATGCTTCTGTTATGGATAATATCCGGATAGGCAGGCGAGATGCCAGCGATGAAGAAGTGATGTGTGCAGCACAGCTTGCCCAATGCGACGAATTTGTTCGTAAAATGCCACAGGGCTATCAAACCGTAATAGGCGAAAATGGTGAGACGCTTTCGGGTGGAGAGCGTCAGCGGGTATCCATTGCCCGAGCTTTGTTGAAGGATGCTCCTATTGTTTTGCTGGATGAAGCTACAGCCTCACTTGATGTAGAGAACGAAACGAAAATACAAACTGCTATTTCGGAGCTCGTACGGAATAAAACTGTTTTAATCATCGCTCATCGTATGCGAACAATTGCTAATGCTGATAAAATCATTGTATTGGATAATGGAAGTATTGCTGAAATGGGTACACCTGATGATCTGAAAAATAAAAATGGTATTTTCTCTCAAATGGTAGAAAAACAAATGGCGACATAATTAATTTTCTATACCCCTACTATGATAGGATATGCTATAGCGTAAAATATGAGAAAAGTTCTAAAAGTAAAATGAAACTGATACTTTTGGAGCTTTTCTTTTGTAAATAAGAAGATTATATTATAAAACTGTACAGTGAGCAAGATTAGTTATCTTAAATGCTTGCTATAAATAAACATATAAATATCCTGAGCTTATTTGGCATATTCTTTACGGCCGTCCTCGTACATATTATTACCAAAAGAATCTATAGCAACAATAACAGGTAGTTTATTAACGATTAGTCTTCTCACGGCTTCCGTTCCAAGTTCTTCGTATGCAATGATTTCAGCTTTTTCTACACATTTACCCATCAGAGCGGCGGCTCCACCTATTGCGGCAAAATAAATACCATTATGTTTTACAATACTGTCTACAACCTCTTTGCTTCTCAGCCCTTTGCCAATCATTACTTTTAGCCCCTGTTCTATAAGTTTTGGTGTATATAAATCCATTCTGCCGCTGGTAGTAGGGCCTACCGATCCAATAGGTTTACCCGGTTTTGGAGGACATGGGCCTGCGTAATATATAGCTGCACCATTAAAGTCGAAAGGCATTGTTTCTCCCCGATCGAGTAGTTCGCACATCTTTTTATGTGCTGCATCGCGGGCAGTATATACAATTCCCGATATATAGACCATATCACCGGATTTCAGGCTTTTTATTATATCGTCAGTAAAAGGTGTTGTAATCTCTATTCTTTTATTTTCCATAACCAAATTGCTTATAAATTACCTTCTGCGTGTCTCGTTGCATGACAACCAATATTTACGGATACAGGAAGTCCTGCTATATGAGTAGGATAGGTGAGGATGTTTACACTGAGGGCGGTTGTTGTTCCTCCAAATCCTGCTGGGCCTATTCCTAACGAATTGATCGACTCCAGAAGTTCAGCTTCCAGTTGGGCAAGCATTGAATTCTCATTGTGTTCGCTGACAGGTCTGAGTAAGGCTTTTTTGCTCAGATATGCACTTTTTTCCATTGTTCCGCCAATACCAATGCCAACTATAATTGGTGGACAAGGATTTGCTCCGGCTTCCGATATTGTATTTAAAACAAAGTCTTTCACTCCCTCTATACCCTGACTTGGCTTCAACATCCTAAGCTGACTCATATTTTCACTACCAAATCCCTTTGGAGCTACCACTATATTAAAAGTATTGCCTTCTACTATGTCGTAATGAATAACCGCCGGCGTATTGTCTTTCGTATTCACTCTGTCTAAGGGATCTTTTACAACGGATTTACGCAAATAACCTTTCTCGTAACCTCTTCTTACACCTTCGTTTACAGCCTTTTCAAGAAGTTGTCCTTCAATGTGCACATCTTGTCCTATAGTAACAAATACAACAGCCATACCCGTATCTTGGCAGATAGGGCTGGTCTCACTCTTTGCAATTTCTGCATTTTCAATCAATGTCCCTAAGATTTCTTTGCCTAAACTGGATTTTTCTTTCGATCTACAATTATTCAAACAGATAAAAATATCTTCAGTCAGGTTGCAATTCGCTTCTATACACAGTTTCTCTACAAGATTGGTTATATCATCGGCCTGTATCGTTCTTATCATTTAGCTTTGTCTTTTTAAGAAATGAATCGTATTTAGATTTCGTATGTCAATATTGTCATCATCACTCAGGCAGCCAACAAGACAATATGTATTTGTTTTGGGATCTTCTATAAACCTTCTGATAAAAGAAAAATGCTCCACTTCTGACGTATTCCTTATATGGAAGCGAGGCCCATCACATTTAACAATTACATCTCCTATCATAATATGATCTTCATCGTAATAACTGACATCGAGATTTTCTGAAAGTTTTTGTTTTACCCTTTCCGATAATTTGGCAAAGTCAAGATCTACTTCCTTTATAAATTTCAGTACAAACCCGTTTCTCATATCAGAACTATAGAACAGGTTACTACTTATACCAAATTCTGTATTCAGTATAAGTATTGTTATGTCCTCGATTGTATGTGCTACTTTACGATACCAAAGAGAATCGTGCACTATATCATAAATACTCTTAGGCAAAGGGCCGAAAATACTGGGACGAGTGACAATGATTTCTTCTCCGATACCTACAATAATATCGGCATTGATACCCAAAGCAGGAAATAGCAGGTCGAAGTGTTCGATAATAATTCTACGTTTTCTTTCCAGTATTTTTTTTACAAAATCTACAATTTCGTGCATCTGAGTAAATGCTACTTGAAAGCGCATATCTATGTGATATGTAGTTGAATCATATATATCCTCTGCCAAATCTCTTACCTGCATTATCTTTCGGGGATTCAAAGTGTCATCATCGTTCGACAATTCCAGTCCCGGAAACATCCCTTTGATAAGAGATGATTTTCCAGAACCGGCATCTCCTACAATACCTATAAGGCGATCGTTGTAGTGCAGATGACGTTGCGATATTTGCTCCCCCAAGAAAAGTAAGCGTTCCCTCCCTCGAGGAGCAAAGTATTGAGAAAAGACAGAATATTCCTGTATGAGATTACGCATAATAATTTATAAATGAAATTTATAGTTCATTAGTGGCGAATGCTGCTGAGCACCATATACATCTGTTTCGCCCAAAGCTCCTGACGGAATAGGACGTACTATTGTTATTTTTACAGCTTTTGCCGGATCAAAATATACCAGATTGATAATGTTTGACAACGGTATGTTGTATAACTTGGCAAATGACTGCTCGTTAATTGCATTGGCTACTTTCACTTTGTTATACATTTCAAAGTCCTTGAATATTACGTCAAAAGTAAGTTCGTAAGGCCCTGAATTTTTACTTCGTATAACCGATGCTACATCTATTAATTTATATTCCATAACTTCTTCTTTTAATTACCGTCTACAAACTGCTTATATGAAATGGGAAAATACTTTACAGGATCTTCTACTTTCATCAAGTGATATATATTGAATTCGTAAACTTCTCCTACCTTACAGTCGGATGGTGAAAATGGAAATGCCAAGTTTCCGGCAGTAGAAATACGTCCTTCGTATCCAAAATGAAGCATTGTGCTGCGGGCAAATCCACAGATAGTATCGGCCTGATCTTGTGTTGCAGCAACAGCCTCTATTACGATAGCTAGTTCATGGGCCACACGGTTATCTATGCCGGGAAATAATCCCATAACTCCGTTCTTTCCGTATATTTTAAAGTCGAGAAAGAAATCTTTGATACCATAGCTTTCAAAATTGTTTACAACCCTATCTTTTACACTTTGTACAATCTCGTCTATTTTTTCTATCATCACAGAGTCTTTTACTGCTGCAACAGAAATAGTTCTGTAACCAACTTTTTTCACACCCTCAAGTTTTACAAAATACTCCTTGGTTGGAACAAACTTGCTTCCTGTTACTTTCACTTTATTGTCACTTATCTGAGTAAATTCACAGTTGTGTAAGTCGATAGCTCCTCCGGGACCCGGAAGTATATAGGGATTTGTTTTTTCGTACAATGTGTGTGCTGCCACAGAGAGGGTAGTACATTTGCGCAGAGGCGACAACGGCTCCAGCACAAAGTTGTCTTTTTGTAAATAGCCGAACATACAGTCGCTACCGCTACCGGGAAGCGCCGCAATGGAGGCACATTCTAATATTTTGCCCAGATGTATTGCCAGTCCTTTGTCGAATCCTTCTTTTATGGCCAATGCTGCAAAAACAGATGGGTCGTATGATCGGCCGGCAAGGATAACATTAGCTCCATTTTCTAATGCTTTGATGTATGGTTCTTCGCCCATCTGTGCAACTATACGTACTGCTTCATCCACATCTTTTTCGATAATAGGCTTTGCCGGATGCAGAGGCTCTACATTTCCTTCTGCCAGTTTCTTCTTTATAAGCTCTTTGTCAAGCTCCGATTGTATGACAGCAAACTTGAAGGTCAGCTTTTTCTCCTGAGCTATCTCTTCTATTATTTTTATACAAAATTCTACGTGAGGTCGACCACCACATCCTCCACCTGTGCCTATAATGACAGGTATGTTGGCTTCTATAGCGGCGGGTATCATTATTTCGAGGTCTCTTTTTACTGAGTTGTAGTCGGTAAAAGACTTTTCTGCACCCAGATAATAAGGTCCCGGATCGGTTGATCCGGCATCTACAGCAATAACATGAGGTTTACGTTTCATACCTTCGGAGAAGGATTCCATCGGAAACCCATATCCAAGTATTGCTGTCGGTGAAAGGATTCTTATTTCTTCCATTAGGTATTGCTTTATGATTATTACAATTTATTTTTAAGGGCTAATATGCGTTGCATTTCGTTATACACAAGCATATAACCTTCATCTACTCCCATTCCCGGTTTAGCTAA
Source organism: Dysgonomonas sp. BGC7 (assembly GCF_001261735.1). GTDB lineage: Bacteria > Bacteroidota > Bacteroidia > Bacteroidales > Dysgonomonadaceae > Dysgonomonas. The sequence goes on from NZ_CVRP01000010.1 coordinate 91,688, forward strand.
TATTTGTATAGGATTAGTAGCCATTGCTATATGGGCACATATTTCGGTAGAGCGGTTAGTTTCGTTGCAGGTTCCTCCCAAGTAAGCACCCATATTGTTTTCTTTACAATAGATAACAGCTTCTATAGAATTGTTGATACCTCCCAGATCGGGTGTTTTTATCTGAGCCATATGACCGGCTTTGCGCATTGCAAAGTCTCTGATATCTTCCAGTGTATTGCACCATTCGTCTGCTACTATCTCTACTTTTGATCCTTTAGAGTCAAGTAAACGACGAATAGAACTCAATGCTTCTATCTGCGCTTCCTTTTCTCCCATATCTACAGGGCCTTCTACTCTGAGCCTGAAAGGAGAGGCTATCTTTTCCAGAGAGATTATATAATCTGCTATTTTCTCAAAATTATTGTCGAATACGATTCCTAGTGTTCCATATACATCTATATGTAAAACAGGGTTGTATGACTCGTAAGGTTTAAACTTGAGAATCCGTTTTCTAAGCCATTCGAGATAAGCTTTGATTTTTTCGCCTTCCAACCCTACTTTTTCTTCTACATGATTGAAAAGTGCATGTGGCAGAACATCGGCACCCTTCATTATCATTTTGTCGGCATTGTTGTACCTGTCATCTCCCGATTGAGAAAATATAGGAGTGATTGAGTCAGCTATCTGAGTGCCATACTCTTCGGCTATCACTTGAGCCATTAGTTTCGATTTGCTTTTGGCTACAGCATCAAGACAGGCTTGTGTTACTCCGTAGCGGATAGCTGTATGGTATACTTTTCCGGTCGATGGATTGATATGTTTATCTATAATATCAGCCAACTGGCGAAATGATGTTATTTCTTTTCCTTTATATAGTGGAGCAATTTCTTTCTCGATAATAGGAATGAAGTCTTTTGCCAAAAATAAAGGATCTCTCCCTGCTGCTCCCGAATATTGTACAGCAGCGCAGTCGCCATGAGCTATAGCTCCGTTTTCTAGAATAAACAATACAGAAATAGATTCGCCGGCTTGTCTTACTGAAGTAAAACCTTCTGTAACAGGTGTTCCTTTATAGAAAGAACCATCATTTTTAGCTCCTGCTTTGATTGCTTTTTGATCGTCAAAGTAAAAACCTGTTTTTCCCTGAGCGCATACTACATCTACAATTTTCATAGTTATATGTTTTAAGTTTGTTATTTATGGTCACTGGGTCTTCCTACAAGAAATCCTTTTCCTATCGCATATACGTCATCTATAACCATCTGAAAGCTAATAGCTCGTTTTTCGTAGGCTGCTCTTTCTTCTAGTTTTTGTCGGTGAAATATGCGAAGGTCGTCTGTTAAAGGAATATTACCCGGATCGAGGAAGCGTATTGCTCCGGAATTGTCTCGTGCAGGCATTACTTTACCCGCATTGAATTTACTCGGAGCAAAAGGTACATCTATTACACCTGCTTCGAATGCAGCAATAGTTCCTTTTGCATAGTCTCCTTTTCCGAATTCTTCTACTTTATCTAAGATACATTTCATTTCCTGTTCGATAATCCGGCTTTCTGATATTACGGCCGGTATGTCTACAAAGCTTTGATCTTTGAGCATTGAAGTTAATTGTCTTGTAGCTTTCAGCCCTGCCGCATTAGCCTCTTTAGTAGGCACACCCATTGCTTCGTGAGGAGTTTTTACTATAACCTTTGTTGCTCTGGCCAATACGGCAGCCGCAGCACCCCATGAGATAACAGCAAAAGATTTGGATTCGTCTTGCGGAAAGCCTCCCATCCATTGATGAAATACTGTTGTAACCTTAACGTCATGGAATCCAAAACGATCAAGGTATATTCTTGTCAAATTATTAAGAGATCTTATGGCAGCAACATCCTGTATGAGGTTGCCACATTGCCCATAACCTACAGTGATGTCCTTGACTCCTTGTGTTGCAGCCAATAGAGCTTCTATTACAGCTACAGAGTTAGATATACATGGAGGTACCAATGTGCCGGTGAGAGGGCCGAAAGGTTCTCTGTTGATAGAAATACCTGCTTCTTCATACAGCCCTATTAGTCGATCGGAATATTGCCAATGGGCTATTGTTTTTTCCAGTGAATGGTTTTTAGAGTAAGGGATGTTGTAAGATATACCACCGCCTTCGTATGACGTAAACCCTCCCGCAATGGATATTTCTGTCAAAAGTCTGGCGTCAGGGGTTCCGTGACGTACTTGTACTGGACTCTTAAGCGAAGAGGTAACAGTTCTACATATATCTACTCCATAGTTTACGGCAGGAAATCCATTGAGCATAGAACGTCCACTTTCTTTACTCTTTTCTATACCTATTTCAGCTTCTTTATATCTGTTGAGGCGGGTATAGCTATCTATAGTGCTTGGCAGCAGGTCTGCTTCTCCCTCTGTTTCCAGATATTGTAAAAGTTTGATGTGTTCGGTGTAGAGGGCTACTCCGGCACGAGGCTGAATCAGTGTGATTCCTTCTTTCTTCGCTTTTTCCATCTTATCTCCGAATCGTTTTCCTATCGGGATGGAATTTTGATATTTCACTGCCTCGTCAAAATCTACATTTTTACCTGTAGGCCATTGTTCAAGCACTTCTTTGCGCTCGGCAAAGAAGTTGTCATTAGAAAGTTTTACGTTTTTAATTTCCATTTTTTTAACCCCTCCACAGGTTATATTAGTTGTGTTTCTTTTTTTATTAAATCTAATGCTAGATCGGGATCTACGATGCTTAAGAGTCCCATTGAGGCAAAAATATATTTCTTGTCGAGCATATATTGGGGACTCTTGGGTCTCATGCAATTATATTTTTTAGGATTGTATTTTACTCCGTCTAGAATTTTAGCTGGCTGATGACTGTTTATAATAGCTCCCCCTATACCTATAACCAAAGGGATATCAGATAAGTCTTTTCCTATGATTGAATATATTTCGCCGATGGGTGAGTAGGTACTTTCCCAATATCCACAATGTCTTTCTACTGCAATACTCACAGCTTCTCTGGCAAGAGATTCTTCTATAAGATGCTCTTTGGAGTTGCTTTCTGTTATTGTATTAGGATTGTTTGTACAAAAGGCAACCCAATCTGCTACTTCTTTTTTACCTATTCCTGTTTCTGTCTCGAATGTGTCAATATCAAGTTCGCTAAATAGAGAATTTAGACTGTATCTCATGCCTAAATCACCTTCTACAGTGCGTTTGCTGAAAGGTTCAGGCAAACCTTTTACAAGCATATTTTCCATTGTAGGATCACCTTTAGCCATAGAGTAAATGTCGGTAGTAGCGCCTCCTAGGTCAATAGCCATAAATTCTCCTATGCCTGCATTTGTCTTAGTACCCTTGCTTAGCAATTCGCATGCGTTCATTACAGCCAAAGGTGTTGGTATAACTTCTCCTGCTGATATTTTTTGTATAGCAGCTAGGCCTTTTGCTTCTACTATTTTTTTTATAAATAATTCTTTGATAGCCTTTCTTGCCGGTTCAATCTCAAGCTTGTTGAATGATGGCATAACATTATCTGTTATAATGTAATCTTTTTCCGATTTTTTAAATATGGTGTCCAGCTCATGTGATGCACTTTTGTTTCCTGCAATTATAATAGAGAAGTCCCGGTTTATTTCGCACAAGCGTTTTGCATTAGAAATAATAACATCTTTATTTCCTCCGTTCGTACCTCCACAAAGAAGTATCAGATCCGGATCTATATTATATATTTCGTCTTGTTCTGTTTTGGAAATCTCGAACGAGTAGGCTTTTACAACTTTCGCACCTGCACTAGAGGCCGCCATTTTAGCCGCTTTTGCAGTCAGTTCGGGTACAAAACCAAGCGCAACCATTTTTAAACCACCCCGAGCGCTACTGCAACAGAGTAATTGATCATAGTTAAATTTTCCGATCTTCGCTTCCAGACTTTGTAGTGCATTGTTAAATCCCACCATAATGTCGGTATCTATGGTGGTGAAGGCACTAGCTGTACCTAGTATCGAGTGTTTTTCGGAATCTATGACTGTTAGTTTTGTATATGTGCTTCCAAAATCAGCAGTCAGGTATTTCATTCAAATCAACTTAAAAGTTCATTCAAATCACTTATCGTTGTTTCAATTGTTGTTCCGGGAGGGTATGCTCTGGTAAACCCCATCGAGATGAAGCGTTTTTCAACGTCTGCAAAGTCTTGTTTTCCCACAACCAGATTTCCTCCGGCCAATAGAGGGATTTTCGTAAGACCTGCTTCCTCGCATTTTTCCCTCAGTCCATTACAGTCAATCTCTCCATGTCCATATAGGGAAGATACCACAATTGCATCGGCGTTTGTCTCTAGTGCTGCTGCAATAAATTCTTCTTGCGATACCATTACTCCAAGATTAATAATGTTAAATCCTGCATCTTCTAGTGCAAATGCCAGAATTTTATTGCCCACAGCATGTACGTCGGCCCCAATAACTCCTGTTACAATCGTTTTTTTCATAGCAAATGGTTATATTAGAACGGTTAATACGCATCAAAGATAGTATATATTATAATTAAAAAAATAAAAAATGGATTTATTTTGTGTCAAAATGATTTTTGTGCGCTACATCCAATTTGTCTTGATTTGTTTGTATTTTTATTCAATATTAGAGCCCTTTCTTTTACTTCTGTCTGAGGTGATGATTTGTCTTATATTTTATAAAATATCTTTATTGAAAGCAGAATCCATTTTTACAAATCCCGAACTTTATAAAAAAAATGTATCTTTGTCTAGTTTTACAAATTAATGCGTAATAGAACTCAAAATATATGCTTTTAACATCTTTATTTGAGAAATTAGGACGATATACACTTCTTATGCAAAAGGTTTTGGCTAAACCTCAGAAGTGGAATGTTTTTTTTCGTCAGTTTTTGGCTGAGGTCAATAAGCTTGGGGTAAACTCTATTTGGATAGTGATTATTATATCCTTTTTTATTGGAGCCGTTATTGTCGTGCAAATAAAATTGAATATCGATTCTCCGTTTATGCCACGCTATACTGTAGGGTATGTATCTCGGGAGATTTTGATATTAGAGTTTTCATCCACCATTATGTGTCTTATATTGGCCGGAAAGGTAGGTTCTAATATTGCCTCTGAAATAGGAACAATGCAGGTTACAGAGCAAATAGATGCTTTAGAGATAATGGGAGTTAATTCTGCTAATTATATTATTCTTCCTAAGATTATTGCTCTTATGGCTTTTATTCCTGTTTTGGTTATTTTAAGTATGTTTTTTGGAGTGATAGGCGGCTTTGGAGTATGTATATTAGGGGATGTGATGCCCGCAGATACATTTCAATACGGACTACAGTTCTTCTTTAAAGAATTTTATGTTTGGTATGCAATAATAAAAACTATAATATTTGCCTTTATTATTGCTTCTATTGCTTCTTTCTATGGCTATTCGGCCCGGGGTGGTTCTCTTGATGTGGGTAAAGCCAGTACAGACTCTGTAGTTATGAGTAGTATTCTTATCTTGGTTGCCGACTTATTACTTACACAATTGATGATGTCATGATAGAAGTAAAAAATCTTTATAAGTCATTTGATGGCAGAGAAGTTCTTAAAGATATAAGTATTCTTTTCGAAGCAGGAAAAACAAATCTGATAATAGGGCGAAGCGGATCGGGAAAAACAGTGTTACTTAAGAATCTGGTAGGACTTATGCGCCCCACTAGTGGACAAATACTGTATGATGGACGTGACCTGACCAAGATGAAACCACAGGAAGTGAAAGCTCTTCGCCAGGAAATGGGTATGATATTTCAAGGCTCAGCTTTGTTCGATTCTATGACTGTGTTCGAGAATGTAAACTTTCCGCTAATGATGTTTTCTTCAATGTCGAAGGCAGAGCAGGCTAAACGTACTCAATTTTGCCTCGAGCGTGTAAATCTTGCCGATGCCGGACATTTATATCCGTCGGAAATAAGTGGGGGTATGATGAAGCGGTCTGCAATAGCCAGAGCTATAGCTCTTAATCCAAAATATTTGTTTTGTGACGAACCAAACTCAGGGTTAGATCCACAAACATCTCTTGTTATAGATGACCTTATCCATGATATTACTAAGGAATATAATATAACGACTGTAATCAATACCCACGATATGAACTCCGTGATGGGGATAGGCGAACGTATAAATTATATAAAAGAAGGTAATCTGGAATGGCAGGGAACTAGTGGAGAAGTGATGAGTTCTACTAACGAAGATTTTAACGACTTCGTTTTTGCATCCGATCTTTTCAAAAAAGTAAAGGCCGCAGAAAATGCAGGCAATAAACTGACATAAATATAGGAAATGAAAATAATATCATATAACGTCAATGGCATTCGTGCTGCTGTAAGTAAAGGTTTGTACGACTGGTTGGAAAAAGAATCTCCCGACATTCTATGCCTACAAGAAATAAAAGCTATGGAGGAGCAAATAGATGTACTTACCATACAATCGCTCGGTTATCATTACTATTTTCATCCGGCAGAAAAGAAAGGCTATAGCGGAGTAGGAATCTTGACAAAGCGCAAACCTGATTTTGTAAAATCAGGTATGGACATGCCTGCTTATGATAGAGAGGGCAGAGTCTTGCGAGCCGATTATGGCGATATGACTGTTATTTGTGTTTATATACCGTCAGGAACAATGGGAGACGTACGTCAGGATGTAAAAATGAGTTTCCTTGCCGACTTCACTAATTTTATAAATGAACTAAGAAAAGAACGTCCGCAAATATTAATTTGTGGCGATTACAATATCTGCCATAAACCTATTGATATCAACCATCCGGAACGGCATACCAAAAGCTCAGGCTTCTTACCTGAAGAACGTCAATGGTTTGATGAGTTTGTAGATACAGGGTTGATTGATACATTCAGGGTATATGACCAAAGTGCTGAGAAATATACGTGGTGGAGTTATAGGGCAGGAGCCAGAGGCAAAAACTTAGGCTGGCGTATAGACTATCATTTGATATCGGAAGCTGCTAAGCCTCGTCTCAATGCTGCTCGTATTCTTAATGAAATTGACTTCTCAGATCATTGTCCTATCGTTGTTGAAATGGACTTTTGAACATTGTGTTTTCAAATATGGAGCAGAATAAAGAAGAAAATATAGGTGATAAAGAAGACAGACAAGAGAAAAACAATCCTTTCTTGTCGGGAGCAATCGGAGATATATTGGATATTCCAATAAATATCGTGAAAGAATCTCTTAATTTACCATCAACCAATAGTACTGCAAAGGATACAGTTGATGATACTAGTGTTTTTGATAATATATCAGAAACGATAATTTCAGTAAAGGATTCTATAGTAGAACATACAGGAGATATATTAGAGAACACTGTAAAGGTAGCAGGAGAAGCTAGTGGAAATATTGTAGACTCTATTGGGGACGCAATAAGCAATATAGATTTAATTAATAACTGATAATTTGTTATAAACAAATTGTATGGTTAATTTTGTCAACGAAAGCAATTTGGAATTGAACATATATCATTTCTTAGTGTTCAATAGGAGAGTAACGCTAAGAATTTAATTTTTAACAATAGCAAAATAATAATGGCCAATTTATTAAACATAAAAAACTTACATGCAAATATAGAAGGTAAGGAGATTTTGAAAGGATTGAACCTCGAAGTAAATGAAGGCGAAATTCATGCCATAATGGGACCTAACGGAGCAGGCAAAAGCACATTGGCTTCTGTGTTGGTAGGTAATCCAAGTTTCGAAGTAACCGAAGGTGAAGTGGACTTCAGAGGGCATGATTTACTTGATATGGATCCTGAAGACAGAGCTCGTGAAGGGCTTTTTTTAAGTTTCCAGTATCCTGTAGAAATTCCCGGCGTAAGCATGACAAATTTTATGCGTGCATCGCTAAATGAGATACGCAAGCACAAAGAACTTGAGCCTATTTCTGCATCAGACTTTTTGAAGATGATGCGTGAAAAACGAGAACTGGTGGAATTAGATAAAGACCTTGCCGGACGCTCTGTAAACGAAGGCTTCTCGGGTGGAGAAAAAAAACGTAACGAAATATTTCAGATGGCTATGCTGGAACCCAAACTGGCAATTCTGGACGAAACCGATTCTGGTTTGGATATAGATGCATTGCGTATAGTTGCAGCAGGTGTTAATAAGTTGCGTAGCAAAGACAATGCTACTGTAGTTATCACGCACTATCAACGTTTGCTTGACTATATCAAACCTGACTTTGTACACGTATTGTACAAGGGACGTATAGTGAAAAGTGCAGGCCCTGAATTGGCTCTGGAACTAGAAGATAAAGGTTACGATTGGATTATTAAAGAATTTCAGTAATGATAGAGACTCAATATATAGACATATTCACTCAATACAGAGATAAGATAGACCAAAAATCTGTAGCGGGCATGAATAGTCTTCGCGATAAGGCTTTGGAGGCATTCATTAGCCAGGGGTTTCCTACGAAAAAACTCGAAGATTATCTGTATCTCGATGTTGCAGCTGAATTTATACCCGATTTCGGACTCAACCTGAACCGTGTACCATTCAAAGGTAATCCTTATATTGCCTATAAGTGTGAAATCCCGAATCTTACAACAAATTTATATTTCGTACTCAACGACTTATTCCATACCGAAGATCAGCCGCATGTAAATTATCCTAAAGGAGTATTTGTAGGGCGTATGGCACAGTTTGCAGAAAGTCAGCCTGATGTGTTTGCTAAATATTACGGACAAATAGCAGATGTAAACAATAATGGCATCATTGCCTTTAATACAATGTTTGCTCAAGACGGTTTTGTCGTATATGTGCCTAAAGGAGTCGTTGTCGAAGAACCCATACAATTGATTAATATACTGAAAAGCGAGTTCAGCTATCTTGTAAACCGCCGTATTCTCATTATAGCAGAAGACGATGCTCAGATTAAACTTCTTTTGTGTGATCATACAGTAGACGATTCTCAGTTTTTGGCTACACAGGTAACAGAAATATACGCAGGAAAAAACGCGATTGTAGACTATTACGATTTGGAGGAAAACTCTGCGAAAGTGACACAGTTGACAAATACATTTGTATTACAGGAAGAGTCTTCCAATGTGCTGGTAAACAATATAACATTGAATACTGGGCGCAGTCGCAACAATTACAATGTAAAGCTTAACGGAGCACATGGAGAGGCTTATGTTTGCGGTATGGTTATTGCCGATAAAGAGCAATATGTAGACAATTTCGCATTTCTCGATCATGCCAAACCTCATTGCACGAGTACGCAGTTATTTAAATATGTGCTTCAAGACGATGCTGTAGGAGCTTTCTGTGGTCGCATTCTTGTAGAAAAAGACGCTCAGAAAACACAAGCCTATCAGTCAAATAACAATTTGTGCGTATCTCCTACATCTAAGATGTATGCAAAGCCCCAATTGGAAATATATGCCGATGATGTAAAATGTTCGCACGGACTGACTACCGGCCAGTTGGACGAAGAGGCTCTGTTCTATTTGCGTTCGCGTGGAATAGGTGTAGATCAGGCACGGCTTATGCTTATGCAAGCCTTTACAGCTGGAGTTCTTGAGCATGTTCGTATTCCCCGGCTAAAAGAAAGGTTAATTGATTTAGTCGAAAAACGCTTCAAGGGAGAATCTGCCCGTTGTGGAAACTGTGCAGTATGTAAATAAAATAACAAAAATGAACATAGAAAAGATAAGAGCCGATTTTCCTATACTCTCATCCTTTGTTTATGATAAGCCCCTTGTTTATTTAGATAATGGAGCTACTACTCAGAAACCAAGATGTGTGGTAGAAGAATTGGAGAATATATATTACACCACGAATGCCAATGTGCATCGTGGTGTACACTATTTAAGCCAGCGGGCAACCGATTTGGCGGAGGAAGCTCGTGTGACTGTGCAGCACTTTATAAACGCAGAGCATAGCAGAGAGATTGTTTTCACAAAAGGGACTACCGAATCTATTAATCTGGTAGCACATAGTTTTTGCAGTCAGTTCTGTAATAAAGGAGATGAAATTATCATTTCCGAAATGGAACATCATGCCAATATAGTTTCGTGGCAACTGCAAGAATCTATTAGAGGGATCACTCTTAAGGTAATTCCCATAAATGACAAAGGAGAGTTGGATTTAGAAGAGATGAAGAAGCTTATTTCTCCTAAAACCCGATTAATCTCTATAATGCATGTATCTAACGTATTAGGTACTATTAATCCTATAGAGGATATTATTGAGATAGCACATCGCAACGATATTCCTGTACTTGTAGATGCAGCGCAATCTGTACAACATATGGAAATAGATGTGCAAAAATTGGACTGCGACTTTTTAGTTTTCTCAGGACATAAAATTTACGGACCGAATGGGGTAGGGGTTCTTTATGGAAAAGAAAAATGGTTGAATCAAATGCCTCCCTATCAAGGAGGAGGCGAAATGATTAGTCAGGTGTCTTTTAAAGGTACTACTTTCAATGAGTTACCATTCAAGTTTGAAGCAGGAACACCCGACTATCCGGGAGTGATAGCTTTGGGCACTGCAATAAATTATATAAAAAAAATAGGGCTCGACTCAATAAAAGTATATGAAGATGAGTTATTACAGTATTGTACTGATAAATTGATGCAAATAGAAGGAATTCGTATATTTGGAACGTCAGATAAAAAAAGTAGTGTCGTATCCTTTCTTGTAGGCAATATTCATCATTACGATATGGGAATGCTTCTTGATAAGATGGGGATAGCTGTACGTACCGGTCATCATTGTGCTCAACCGCTTATGGATGTGCTTGGGATAGAAGGTACGGTAAGGGCATCAATAGCATTCTACAATACGAAAGAAGATATTGACAGATTAGTAGACGGAGTGAAGCGAGTGGTCGCAATGTTCGGTTAGTATTAGTCCTTTATCTCAAAAAAAACATAATAGTAAAAGTTTATTTTCAAATTATAAAAGCTTTGTGTAAATTTGCAAACTAATTTTTGAGTAGAATGAAAATCAGAATCCTGTGTACCTTATTACTAGCATTAGTATTAGCATCGTGTGGTGAATATAATAAAATATTGAAAAGCCGCGATGCAGAACTGAAATATACGTATGCTAAGAAATACTTTGACGAGAAAAAATATGGTAGAACCATAACTTTATTAGAAGAGGTACTCACCCCATATACAGGGTCTTCGAAAGAACAGGAAATACTCTTTTTGCTAGCTCAGGCTTATTTCCACGATAAAGATTATACTACAGCAACTCAGTATTATGCCAGATATTATAATAAGTTTCCTAAAGGAGACTATACAGAGTTGGCAAGGTATAATTCTGCCTATGGATTATACTTAGATTCTCCTGATGCCCGTCTCGATCAAACGAGTACAATCAGAGGAATTCAGGAATTTCAGCAGTTTTTAGAATACTTTCCTCAAAGTGAGAAAGCTCCCGAAGCGCAAGACTTAATGTTTAAGTTGCAAGAGAAATTAGCATATAAAGAATTTTTAGCTGCACGCCTTTATTACAATTTAGGTCTGTACATGGGTAACAACTATGAATCTTGTATTGTTACATCTCGCGAAGCCCTTAAAAGTTATCCTTTCTCTGTATTTGCAGAAGAATTTCAAATGTTGATTGTTCGTTCCAGATATGAGTTGGCATATTACAGTGTCGAAAACAAAAGAGATACCCGCTATAGAGAGCTATTGGATGAGCATTTCAACTATAAAAATATGTTCCCTAGCGGAAAATACACAAAAGAATCGGAAAAATATTATCGTCAGGCCCTAAAAATGTTGGGACAAGAGGTGGATAATATTACAAATGAAGCTGTACAACAAGAAATAAATAAATAAAGCAATATAATAATTTTAGAAAGTAATATGGATTACAGGAAATCGAACGCTGCCAGCAATACAGTAACAAGAGATATGATGAGCTTGTCAGAAGATACAGGAAATGTATATGAGACAGTAAGAATTATATCAAAGAGAGCTAATCAGATTTCTGTGGAGATGAAGCAGGATTTGGATAAGAAGTTGCAAGAGTTTGCTTCATACAATGATAATCTGGAAGAAGTTTTTGAAAACAGAGAACAAATAGAGATCTCTCGTTACTACGAAAAACTACCAAAGCCAAGCCTCATTGCTGCACAGGAATATACAGAAGGAAAACTTTATTATAGAAATCCGAATAAAGATAAAGATAACTTCTAAGATAAGAGAATGATACAACGTATACAGACTATATTTTTACTGATTGCGGCTTTATTGATGGGAATAGCTTCATTTTTTCCATTGATAGAGTTTGTAGGAAAAAACGATATAGTACAAGTCCTTTACTCGTGGGGTATAGGAACCGAATTAGGAAAGATATCGTATCCTACATGGGGTATATTGACATTCAGTATAATAGGGTTTTTAATGCCTGTAATTAATATTTTCTTATATAAAAAACGTAAGTTACAGATAAATATAGGTTGGCTGACTGTTGTCGCAATCGTCATCTACTATATTACTATGGCAGTCTATTTCTTATATTACATGAAAACGATAGTATCGGGATCGATGATACCATCCTGTCAGTTTGCATTAGTATTACCTTTTATAGCTCTTATATTTAATGTTTTGGCTATATTGAGAATAAAGAAAGACGAAAAACTTGTGAAATCGTTGAATCGCATACGTTAGTAATTATTTACAAAATACAGAGAAGCTGGATAGAAGATACTATCCAGCTTCTTTTTTTACATTATATTTGTTCATCATAAATAAAATCGTCATGGAAAAACTACCCGATATAAAAGCGTTCCGGTTCAAAGATACTTCATTTGCCAACTTAATGGCTAAGCGTATTTTCAATGTACTGTTAGTGGCAACAAAGTACGACTCTTTTATGCTGGAAGATGACGGACGGATAGATGAACAGATATTTAATGAATATACATCGCTCAATCTAAGTTATCCTCCACGGTTTACACAAGTAGTTACAGATGAAGAAGCTTTGAGAGAACTGGAAGAAAATCACTATGAGCTGATTATTCAAATGCCTAATATGGATGAGACTGATATGTTTGCAACAGCAAAGCATATAAAAAATCTATATCCTGAGATTCCTTTTGTAGTTCTCACTCCTTTCTCGAGAGAGGTAACGAAAAGATTGTCGAACGAAGATCTGTCCGGTGTAGATTATGTCTTTAGTTGGCTAGGAAATCCGGATTTGTTACTTGCTATAATAAAGCTAATGGAGGATGCCATGAATATAGAGCACGATACACAAAATGTAGGTGTTCAGGTCATTCTGCTTATCGAAGATTCTGTACGTTTTTACTCATCTGCATTACCTACGTTATTCAAGATAATAATGGAAGAGTCAAAGCAATTTTCGAAAGAGGCTCTGAACGATCATCAGCAGAAGCTACGCATGCGTGGACGGCCTAAGATTATGCTGGCACGTACTTATGAAGAGGCCGTTGAAATCTATTCTAAATACTATAATAATATTCTGGGTGTTGTCACTGATATGAGTTATTCTCACAATGGAGATAAGGATAAATTGGCTGGGTATCACTTTGCTAAATGGGTGAGAGCACAAAAAAGATTTGTACCTATTGTATTTGCTTCTTCCGAAATAGCAAATAAACCCTATGTAGATGAATTGGAGTGTGGATTCATTGATAAAAATTCAAAAAGCTTTCCCCGAGATCTGAAAAGACAGGTTATAAATAATTTCGGATTTGGAGATTTTATTATCATTAATCCTACAACTAAAGAGGAGATATTACGGATTCGGAATCTGAAAGATTTACAAAAAAATATATTTAGCATACCCGACGAATCGTTGGTATACCATCTTTCTCACGATCATTTTTCGAGATTTTTTTATTCCCGAGCTATGTTTTCTATGGCAGAGTGGCTCAAGAAAATAAATGTGAATGATTATAGTAGCATGGACGAGGCTCGTCAACTTATTTATGATATGATAATAAAATATCGTAAAGTAAAAAATTCGGGGGTAGTTGCTGTATATGATAGAGATCGTTTCGACGAATTCTCTAATTTTGCGCGAATGGGTGATGGATCTATAGGTGGAAAAGGGCGTAGCATAGCTTTTATGGATAATATTGTAAAAGAGCACCTAGAGCTGAATGAAGATAGTAATATTCCTGTAAAGATACCTCGTACTGTGGTTTTGTGTACCGATATATTTGATGAGTTTATGGAAGTGAATGATCTATATCCTGTGGCTCTGTCGGATAAGCCGGACGAAGAGATACTTCGTTACTTTCTCAAAGCAGGCCTTCCAGATAGTATGATTGAGGACTTTATGGCTTTTTTGGAAACAATAAATGCACCTATTGCCGTACGTTCTTCCAGTTTACTTGAGGATTCACATTATCAGCCATTCGCAGGAGTATATTCTACTTATATGATTCCGTTGATTGCTGATAAGTATGAGATGTTACGTTTGCTAAGTAAAGCAATCAAAGCAGTATATGCATCGGTCTTTTATAAAGATAGCAAGACTTATATGGCTGCAACTCAGAATCTCATAGATCAGGAGAAAATGGCAATAGTACTACAGGAGGCCGTGGGTACTACATATGGAGATCGTTTCTATCCTACTATTTCGGGTGTTGCCCGTTCTCTTAACTTTTATCCAGTAGGAAATGAAAAACCGGAAGAAGGAATCGCAAATATTGTATTGGGGTTGGGTAAATATATTGTAGAAGGTGGTGTTAGTTTAAGGTTCTCTCCTGCTCATCCTCACAATATAATACAATTGAGCAGCGTAGATTTGGCATTGAGAGATACTCAGCGTTTCTTTTATGCTCTGGATATGAAGGATATACAAAAAGAATTTTCTACAAATGATGGATTTAACCTATTGAAACTAAGCATAAAGGATGCTGAAAAAGATAATTCGATCAGATATATTTCCTCTACATACGATCCGGTTGATCAGGTAATATATGATGGTTATTATGATAGTGGGCGTAAAATAATATCGTTTGTTAATGTGCTTCAACATAATGTTTTCCCTTTAGCCGAAATTCTACAACAAATATTAGAAATAGGGCAAAAAGAGATGGGGCGCGCTGTTGAAATAGAGTTTGCTGCAGACCTTAAAGATAAAGGCGAAGGAAATTTTTATCTGCTACAGATCAGACCTATTGTTCAGAACAAAGAACTACAGATGGACGATTTATCCGAGATAGAGCCCAAAGAAGAGATTCTGCATTGCAACAATGCTCTTGGTCATGGCGTTTTTAACGATGTGTATGATATCGTCTATGTGAAAACAAAGAGCTTCGATGCAGCAAAGAATAATCAGGTTGCTGTTGAAATAGATAATCTGAATGCTGAATTTCTGAAAAAGAATACAAATTATGTGTTAGTAGGTCCGGGACGATGGGGGAGTAGCGACTCATGGTTGGGTATTCCTGTGAAATGGCCTCAGATATCCAATGTGCAG
Organism: Dysgonomonas sp. BGC7; assembly: GCF_001261735.1. Lineage (GTDB taxonomy): Bacteria > Bacteroidota > Bacteroidia > Bacteroidales > Dysgonomonadaceae > Dysgonomonas. Next base: position 107,123 of record NZ_CVRP01000010.1, read on the forward strand.
GTTTTGGTCGAGCTTGCTCTTGATAACTATAAGATAGAGCCGAGTCAGGGAACTCATTTTTTTCAGAATCTGACGTCATTTGGAGCAGGATATTTTTCTATCAATCCATTTATTTCGGATGGAGGTTTATTTGATGAAGCTTTTTTAGATAATCAACCTGCTGTTTTTGAGACAGAATATATCCGCCATATTCATTTTTCGAATCCTATAGTTGTTAAAATAAATGGAAAGAAGAAAATAGGGACTGTCCTTAAACCTGATAACAGCTATTTTAATAAAGATGTAAGTAATGGTGTCGATTTATAAGAGCTATATCTGAAAAGTCTTTAGTAAAAACAATAGTAAAAGCTTGGTCTGTAAATAAAATTTCATATCTTTGCATTCGCTAATCAAAAAAGGTTCCTTGGCCGAGTGGCTAGGCGCCGGTCTGCAAAACCGTTTACGGCGGTTCGAATCCGCCAGGAACCTCAAGAAAAACTCCGAAATCGTTTATTAATAACAGTTTTGGAGTTTTTTATTTTTTGGAGGTACGGCGAGAGGTACGGAATATATTTTTATGCAAGTGCTAATTAATCAGTAGATTGATGGTTTATACTCCTCTCAATAAAGAATATATTGAAACTTTATATTATCTAAATATCAAGCATTCTCGAAAATCATAGACAACATCTTTTCGTATCAAATCTACTGGGACACGGTGATTTTAAAACGACCATGATATATTTTAACGATACTAAAAAACTCATAGATAATCACGAGAAAAAGAGTAAACTTTTCGGCAACAAAAAATGATCTAAAATAGCTAAAACAGCCATAAAGTTCTAGAAATTATTCATAATAGTTTCGGGGCTTTTTCATTCTCTTACAATATAATAATTCAGATACGAGAAAGATTTTAACAAAAGCCTTTGATTAATTCTAAAGAATGTTTAATTTTACAAGAAGAGTGTAATTCGCCTTAAATGTGCAATATATGATACCATGCAGATATATTTCACCTTATCCCTGCTATTGACAACTTGTATAGTTGATATATTCGGGCAAATATCTGTAGTGAAGACACCCCAGCCTACTACAATATCGCGTGGCGTTGTTATAGGAAATACTACTAATCCAAATAATACAGCTTCTAATATACCCGCTTTTCCAATAAACAATAATCGTAGTCAGCAACAACTGAATATGTACGAGCAAGACAGGCTTACTGTCGAGCGTATGAGTACGGCTCAAAAGCCAAATCAATTTGAAGACGAACTGGCTAGTTATTCATCTATACAATTCGATTTACCCTCTTGGTCTGGTACACAAGGTACAGAACACTATTACCAGACAGCAGAAAAACTACTTGATATGCTGAATGGTAAAACACCATTTAATCTTAAAGATGCAGTATTCGCTGTAGAGAATGCCTATTTTGAGGGATTATTAGATAAAAAGATATATGAGGAGAATATTTCCCAGATGACTAATATTTCACGATTAAAAGCAAGACAGGACGGTTTAAATTGGAATAATCCGATAACAAAGAATATTATGTTATATCGGGTTATGGCTGATACCTTGAGCGTAAAATTTCCGATGAAAGAAAGAGCCTCCACTTCTTTTCCTATGCAATATGATTTTGACGACTTTCAAGGAGAACAGGATTTTTCAAAACTATTCGTTACCAAGCTTTTATCCTCACATAAAGGGCAATGTCATTCCCTGCCATTACTCTATCTTATTCTTTGCGAAAAAGTCGGAGCAGAAGCAAGCTTAGCTTTTTCTCCCCAACATTCCTATATCAAGTTTAAAGACAAGAATAACAACTGGCATAACCTTGAATTAACACAGGGAGTAATGACAACAGATGCTTTTATTATCGGTTCTGGGTTTATCAATGCAGCAGCTATAAAACATGGCGTGTATATGCAACCACAGACAAAAGAACAAGTAATAGCACAATGCCTGTCGGATTTAGCTTCGGGATATATCCATAAATATGGATATGATAAGTTTGTAATCCAATGTATAGACTCTGTTTTAGCATATGCACCGACAAATACATCAGCACTTGCAATGAAATCCAACTATCACTCTATACACCTGTCACACGCAGCCCATCAGGTAGGTAGCCCTCCCCCAGATACATTGAAAGTAAATTATCCTTATATTTATAAATTGTATGAGGAAAGAAATAATGTATACCGAAAATTAGATGAAATAGGATTCGTTGAGATGCCGAAAGAAGTCTATGAAAACTGGCTTAATTCGGTCAATAAAGAAAAAGAAAGAAGAGAACACGATATTAGGTATAAAAGTGCATTACGATTAATGGAATAACTTAAATCAGACTATATGTGAAAAAGGCAGCATTATTTTTAATCATTTTGTTTGTCACCTGCTTAGTCACGCAGGCGCAAGAGGATATATTCAAAAAGCATGGTGTTAGAAAAGAACCGCTTACGTTAAGTAAAGGGAAGTACAAGGAAACCTTTTACAATGAAGAAGTCATGCAGGTAGGCACGGTATTAATCAATACACTGACTAACAAAGTGGTTAAATTCCTTGAAGAAGATACTACAAAACTAGCTTACAGGGCAGAAGCAACAAGCCGTTTCCTGACGGTTGACCCATTGGCGGAGAAGTATTATAGTTGGTCACCGTATGTATATGTAGGCAATAATCCGATAATAAGAACTGATCCGACTGGGATGGATTGGGTAGTCCGTATCGTTGATGGGGGGTTACTGAGTATTACTATGACAGAAATATTCGTTCACAAGAAGATGCAAATAATAAATATGGGACTGATAATTTTGTCATGCATCTATCAAGCGGTTCTAGTATGACAAGATATAATAGTAAAGGCGAAATGACAGCTCAATTTACTTTTTTTAATGATGGAAGTAGCAATAATGAATATGGAGCTGTAGTTGATGCTCATGGTAATCTTATGGCTGATGATAATATTATATACGGAAAGGATTTTACTATATTTGGGACAAGTGATAATAGTGTAAATGCAGAAACTCTTCATGGGAACCTACTTGGTACAAGCTATACAGGAGGAGATAATCCTATGACATATGGCAACTCTGCATTGGATATTGAATCTAAATATTCTTATGAATATAAACCAAGAAATAGGAGTGAATACGGCTCAATAGTGCATGATAATCTTTATGATAAAGCAGGGGCAGCGGGTTCAACAGATGCTTTTTTTAATACGAAAGTAAGAGATGCTGATCTGTTTTTAGTTGGTTCTAATATCGCAAATGCAATATATCCAGGAACATCTTTAAAAGATAGGGGGAGGTCTATAGCTACAGCAATATTGTTTAATTGGATCTATCAATCTAAAAGAATTAGGGCTACATTTGGCAAATAATAGATAATGGAAATGAAAAAAAACATAGCAATACTTATTATATTAATTTTGACAATTGGATGGGATAGCTGTAATTGGGGGGCAGGTAGTTATAGCAATGCAAAATATTATATCCTACATACAGATGTTGATACTTTAATTAATAAAATAAGTTCTTTCTCAGAGAAGTACAACATAAAGACAACTACTGAGGTAGACAATCTTAATTTTTACTATGCTTCATTTTATATTGCTACAGACAGAGTTATATTATCGACCATAATAAATTTACATCAAAAAGATAATTATCGAGAAAATTCTACAATAGGATTGTATGGATTTATAGAGTTTGCAAAAACAGATAGCGCAAAATTTCATACAATTGAATCTGTAACTAAAGAAAGAAAGAAAGAAGTTTGTGAAATATTTGAGACTGCGATTCTCGATAATCTAGGAGAATGGCAAAAAAAATAATACTAATACTATTGATGAATAAAATAGCATGATAAAGAGAATTTTATTTATATTAATCGTAAATAGTTGTAATTTAGAAGTTTATCCACAACAAGCATACTGTGAGCAAGCCTATTCTCATATAGAAAATATGCTTTCAGATAAGACAGAGCTAAACTTCAAAGATGCAGTATTATTTACAGAATATGCTTATTATGATGGTAGATTAGATACTCAAATGATAAGTGAGGAATACGAAACTCTTTGCAGATTAATAAATGGACTCTCCCAATCCCAATTAATAACTTATATAGACCGAGATAAAGAAATAATTACCAAACATGCAGCTATATTTAAGGTTCTGACAGATACAGTATTAATTCCTGTCGATTCAATGCTTATCTATGAACATAAGCCATTAACCTATGACTTTGAAGACCCTTTAGGACAAACAGACTGGGCAAAGATGTTTGTATCTAAATTGTTAGAAAAAGGTAAAGGCAACTGTCATTCATTACCTTATTTATATAAGATACTTGCCGATCAGTTTAATATACCCTGTCATCTTGCCTTTGCGCCCAACCATATCTATATCAAATTGTTTTCAGAGAAATCAGGCTGGTACAATACGGAACTGACGAGCGGAACATTTCCTATTGACGCATGGATAATCGCTTCGGGATACGTTACAATAGATGCTATACGCAATAGTCTGTATATGGATACCCTCAGTAACAAACAAGCCGTAGCAAATTGCCTAGTAGATTTAGCGCAAGGCTATCAACATAAATATGGAAAGGATAACCCCGAATTTGTTATCAAATGCTGTAATAAGGTTTTAGAATACCATCCTACAAACGTAAAAGCCATCCTTACCAAAGCCGAAGCACAGAAGCATTATATTCATTCGCTAATGAAAGCTAAGAACCTGAAAAGCCCCGAATCCCTTTTTACAGACCAATCCATAAAAGATATGTATTCAGAAATGGAATCCTTATATGTTGAACTCCATAAATCAGGCTATCGACAAATGCCAGAAGAAATGTATATGCAATGGTTAGATTTGCTTAGAAAAGAACCAGATAAATATTCAAATAAGGAGCTTTAAATTAATTTAGCAACTTGTTTATTATTAAATATTTATCTGTTTGCCTATTTTTAGAAGGCGCATATTGGGCATATAGGGAATAGATAGCATTTCTTTAGAACTGACATTTATCTGAATCTTTATAAGAATTTAAACCTTTTTGTTATATTTACCTCTTAATCTTAGCAATTACTTCTTATGGTAACTATCAGACGAAAATATGAGCCAGAAGACACATTCTTAGGTGATCTTTATTTTACGAAAACGAAAAATTTGTAAGAACAGACATATATTTTCCTGAAAATATTGACAGAAATCTCGTTTATAATTTATGGAATCTTAAGTCCTGTCGTATAGGTAAAACCAATTGTCTTAGAATAACCTTCGATAGTCTGGCTCTAAGGAAATATGAAGTTGAAGAAATAACAGAGGAGTGGGATATTTTCAAGACAAGTGCAAATTTCTTTTTCATTGAAGATGGAATAGACATACATAAAGTTCTGAGAGGAGTACCTTGCTTTCTTCTTAAAACGGATTTTGAGATAGTTCAAAACCGAAGAATATAGATAAAGTTCAATTACTGTCTATATTGCTCATATTATATCTTTACTCTCAGTTTACAGCATTTATCTATCGAAAACGACCTCGATAGGCGCAGGAGAAAGAAAGCTTGAATTTCGCTTTAAAACTGGGCGAGAAAATTCAATCTATACTTCGTATTAAAACCCTTCTAAGGTTTCGTTCCACTCATCCTTAGAAATAGACTGAATCGTCCAACGAAAGAATATCCTTTACAGGCTTTATTTCTTCAATTTCTATATCTACCTTCGATTTCATATATAGACATCAATAGCAAGCAAGGAATATGCCTTATCGCTCAATCTATAAATATAGTTACTGAATAAGTTTTAATATTTTTCTTATTTCAAGATATATTTCAATCTCTATCATAATTACAGTGCTTACTTATAGCTCTCGATACTTTACAGACTCTAGAGATTAAACATTTATCACCAATCTATAACCAGACCATATTATAGTGTTAGTTACTGGCGAATAGTGTTTGCTATATTTCATACAAGCCAACCATAATAGTATGCCTTATTGCGCTTCAATATTGTAATCTTTGCACTTCAAGGTTTCTTATAGTGGTTAGATAGTGGATTCGCAATATAATTAGCTATTCGCAATAAGGGCCAATAATATATTCCTTGTACTAGGTTTTTTTCTCAATGACTATCTCTATAATGCGCAAAGGGTATATTGCGAATATCATAACTCTATTTTACTTCTTAATACAGGGGTTTATATATTTACAGGATATTATATATAGTATAATTATTTTCTATTAATAGCATCCTCCGTTTTAAAGAGTATTTTCGACAAAGCGTCTATATCAAGTTTTTCCTCTTTATTTTTAATTCGTCTCAAGTTCTTAAGGATATCTATCTTGAATTTCATTGTATTGTATTTTCGAAGACTACTAAACTGACAAATGACTTCTAAAGCTTCGTTTAATAATCTACTTCTAGCATTAGCCGTGCCTCTTTTAAGGCAATTGACTTCAAATGAGACATATCCATCTATTTCTAAGACTCTGGCGATCATATATTGTTTTGGAGTCATATCTTTACTCATTACAAGTTGGTTTAATAATACAACCCGACTCATTTCTTTTACCCAAAAACTATATAATTCCAAATAATTATCTAAAATATCCCCAATGGTTCTTATCTGAGCCATATCTTTATTTATAAAAGACTGCTTATCAAACATATCAAACTCAATTCTAAAGAAATTGTAATTTCTGTCAGATAGAGCCTTGAATGCTTTTTCTTTTTCTGCCTGATCATTAATGATCCTTATAAATGGAAATTATTTAGGATGTTGTGCGGAGATTTCAGCTTCAAATAAAGTCTTGAGAAGTCATCAAGTCATCGAAAAAGTAAATCTTTAATATTAGGAGATATTCAATTTTCAAAAGCTATACGTCCAAGAACAAATCAGATTGTCCCGATATGTAGAAATTGTATAGAAACCTTTGACAAATAAAATATGGCTTATTCTATTTTTGAAATATACACCAGAGATATTGATTGGTTTGTTTATGATGAAAAATTCATTAATATACATGCTGCATCAGGTGGTGGTATAATACCGAATATTATTATTCAGAATAATGATTTAAATGAAAATAATTTAAATGTTGCACTACAGGCTCCCCAAATGTTTGATAATAATGAAATAGAACTAAACCCATTTCTTCAAGAATATATACAATTAGAAAAAGAAGAGGAGTTAGAGTATTACTTAAGTGATTTTAAGGATATGACAAAAAAAGGTTTTTTCTCTTTTGATAAAACACATTTGGGATTGAGAGATAATGGTTTATATCATTTAGTTGCATGTCCAAAACATCTTTATTGTGATGATATAATTATAAATCAACGATTAAGAGTAAACGCTAGTATTTTAGATATATTATCAAATAATAAATGGACTCCATTTAATATTATTGATTTAATAAATAGAACCCAATAAAAGTACCTTCCACACCTTTATAGAAAAAACTCACATTAATAAGTTAATCTATATTATCTGAATTTTCATCATCTTCATCATTCATTATGTGTTCTGTTTTCACCTCAAAAACTACATTTGGATAATGGTGACGGAACCAAGACAGAAGTAGAAGTCTTTGTTGCTATACTGGGATGCAGTATCCTGCCAGAAGAAAGGAGACCTGATACGGGTTTGTGAGAACTCCCTTATCTATTTTGAGGGCGTTGTGCCCGACAACCTGAGAACTGCCGTAACCAAGGGCAGTAAATATGAAGCGGTATTGAACGAGTCCTTCGCTTGCTTTGCCGAGCATAACTCAATGACTGTGCTTCCGGCAAGGACCTACAAGCCACATGATAAGTCCCTGGTCGAAGGCGCTGTAAAGCTGGTATATAAAACAATCTTTACCAAACTGGACAAGCGTATTTTCTATCACCTGAGTTCGTTGAATGCTGCTATCCGGGTCGCTTTGGAGATACACAACAACACACCTATGTATAAACGGGAGTACAGCCGCAGAGGGCAGTTCGAGGAGATTGAGCCTGATGTGTTGCAGGACCTGAACCCGATCCGCTATGAGTTAAAGGAACAGGCTCAACTTACCGTCTGGAAGAACGGATATATACGTTTAGGGGTGGATACCCATTATTATAGTGTGCCCTATAAATACATCGGTAAAACAGTCAAAGTCCTTTACTCGTCGCAGTCTGTCGAAGTTTACTACCGGCATGAGCTCATTGCCCAGCATGTGCGCAACAGACGTAAATATCGGTATACAACCAACACCAGTTACTGACCGAGTGGTCTGCCGAGAAGTTCATCGCCCAGGCCATGGATATACATGAGGATGTGGTGGAGTACATAGCCAAAGTTCTGGAGGGAAAAATATATCCAGAGCAGGCCTACAAGTCTTGTTCGGGCATACTGAGTTTCTCCCGGCGTGTAGGTAACGAACGTCTGATGGACGCCTGCCGCTGCGCCCAATCCTTTGGACAATACGGTTACAGGGTAATAGAAGAGATACTGAACAAGCGTCTGGATAGGTAAAGCTTGAAGATGAAGCTGCACGTATACCCAATCATAAAAATATCAGAGGTAAAGACTATTATCAGTAAACATTTAAATTAAAAATAAATCATGAACAATCAAACATTGAATAAGTTATGCCAGATGCGCTTATTTGATATGTATAAGGCTTTTAAGGCATCTCTGGAACAGCTCGACTACTCGGTAGAAAGGGGTTTGGATAAGAATGAAGTACGCAGGCTGGCTTCGTTGGACTTTATCAAGGAACACAAGGATCTGTTTATTACAGGCAGTACAGGAACAGGTAAAAGCTATCTGGCATCTAAAAGCTATTTGGCATCGGCATTAGGCTTTCATGCTTGTCAGATGGGATACAGGGTGCTATATGCTTCAACAGCCAAATTGAAGGGACAACTTAAACTGGCCAAAGCCAAAGGTACTAACCTGACTGAACTTAAAAGGATAGAGAGAACACAGACCTGCTTATACTCGATGACTTTGGCTTACAAGCTTTTGACTCACAGGCAAGAGTCACTCTACTGGATATCATAGAAGACAGGCATGGGAAGAAGTCTACATTGATTACATCCTTATGTGTTAAATGTTTCTATGATATAGATTATCATTTGATGGAATATCTATCTATTAAAGATTATCTTCAAATGCCTTTCTGTTTTTCTTTATTATTTCAATATTCTTATAACTCCACTGTATCAGACTACGGATATTGGGCAATAAATCATGGCCTAATTCTGTAAGTTCGTATTCAACACGTGGAGGTATTTCTGCATACATTTTTCGAGAAACAATGCCATCTGCTTCTAGTAGGCGCAAAGTGGATGTAAGCATTTTTTGCGAAATATCTCCTAAGGCTTTACTGATTTCACTAAAGCGTAATGTTCCCCTTTCGCCTAAAATATCTAATATGAGTATAGACCATTTACCTCCTATGCCATCTAAAACAGACCTTACAGGACAAACATCATTTAATTTGCTTTTAGTTTTCATCCTTTTATTTTTCTAATTTTCTACAATAAAAGACGTCATATTCAGCGATGCAGCAATAACTTTGTCATTAAATATCCTTATCCTTTCATTTTTACTTTTCATTCCTAATATATACAACATTGGAATATAATGTTCAGGTGTTGGTATTGCAAGGCTAGCATCTTTATGTAACGAATGATAGTTTATCAAAGACTTTACATTACCCTCGATCAGGTTGTTTTTGATAATATTATTTATGTCGAAAGCCCAATCATAACCATATTCAGCATTGAAGTCATCTCCTGCTATTCGCATCATTCGAAGATTATGTATCATGTTGCCACTACCAATAACTAAAACACCTTTGGTACGAAGAAAAGCTAGTTCTTTACCAAGATCATAGTGCCATTGTGTATTTTTATAATGGTCTATACTTATCTGTATTACGGGTATGCTGGCTTGCGGATAGGTATATTTTAATATTGTCCATGTACCATGATCTAATCCCCACTTATTTTCTCCTTCTATGTGGGTTGTTTGTATATTATCTATCACATCCTGTGCTAATAAAGGAGCACCCGGCGATGGATATTTCTGAAGATATAGCTCGCGAGGGAATCCAGAGAAGTCGTGTATAGTTTTTGGCTGATTTTCTGTTGTAACAAATGTTCCTCTTGTTTCCCAATGAGCCGAAATACATACAATCGCACGAGGTATAGGTAGGCTACTGCCTAACTCTGTCCACATTTTAGAAAATTCATTGTCTTCGATTGCGTTCATGGGTGATCCATGTCCTATAAATAATATTGGCATTATAGGAGTATCTCGCTGCGATGATACGCTTTTATGTAAATCGTTTATAGTCATTGCTTTTAATTTAAGAGGATAAAAAGTATTCGGGAGAATCGGATTTTAATCTCCCGAATGTCTATATTATTTTGTTACGAATTGGATATATTCTTTTTGATTTGCCAATAATCTTTCGCTGGCATCGGGTGTATATGCTCCAAGAAAATGGTGATGTCCTATATATTTAGCTCCTACAAATTTAGCAGTAGATGCCATTGGTTTCAGTAACTGTTCTACAGAGCCAAAAACAGATTCGGTATATACATCGCTAACTCCTGCTGTAGACACTGCGACTCCGATCTCTTTATTGATAAGATTTTCGCCTCCTTGACCATAGGCCCATCCTTGCAGAAAGACTTCGTCGATCCATTTCTTCAATAGCGGCGGCATGTTGTACCACTGAAAAGGATATTGGAAAATAATTCTTTCATATCCTATTAGGAGAGCCTGTTCTGCTGATATATCTATCTTCCAATCCGGATATTTCCTGTATAAATCATGCACTTCTATCTCGGGATTAGTCTTACTCAGCGCTTCTAACCATGACTTATTAACGTAAGACTGTTCTATATTGGGATGTGCAAGAACTATTACTGTTTTCATTATATGACAATATTATATATGTAAGTTTATACTATAACTATTATTATTTATTAGGACTGAACTCTGCATTTGCAACGATTTTTATTTTATTGCTGATCATAGCTTCGGGGTACTTACTGCCAAGGTCGAAATCTGATCTTTTTATTTCTCCTATGATCTGAAATCCTGCGGTTTGAGCATTATTCATAGAGTTAACTACTGAACCAAAATACTGAACATCTAGTACTATAGGCTTAGTTATACCATGAAATGTAAGATTACCATATAGTTTTCCCTTATTCTTTGCTGTCTTTTTCAATGATGTACTTTTAAACGTCAAAGTAGGGTATTTGTCTGCATCAAAGAAATCTGCTGAACGTAAGTGATTGTCACGAGCTTCAACATCAGTATCAATACTTGCTACTTTTGCTGTAACTTCTATTTGGGCATCAGAATAATCTGCTTTGGATGTTGTAACCTTTACTGAGAAATCTGCAAATCGTCCGTCTATTTCAGATACAGTAAGATGTTTTACGACGAAGCCTAAACGAGAGTGTGCGGGATCATTTGTCCATGTTGTTTGCGAATATACTGCTAGTGAGCTTAACGCCAATGCTGCAATAATAAATATCTTTTTCATTTCCTTTATCTTTTAATTGTTTGTTTAATATTTAATTCTAAAAAGTCTTTAATCCCAAATATGTTTACTGCTTACTGCATATTTTCCTCCTCCTGTAAAAATAAGAGCTATTGCTCCGAAGAAAAATAATCCAAGCAGTTCTACAGACCATCCTCCTTGTTCATTTAGAGAGAAGATATCCTGAGAATGAACTAAGAGAGCAGCAACTAAACAGTTTCCTGCAAATATAATTGAGGCTACTCGTGTACCGTAGCCAAAGAGAATAAATAATGGAGCTATAACTTCTCCTAAATAAACTCCATAAGCTATAAATGAAGGTAATCCGGCACCAACCACTACTTGTTCGATAAATCCTGCCCCATGCAATAGTTTAGATACCCCATGTAATAGCATTAAACCTGCAATGCTTATGCGTAGTATAAGCAATCCTAAATCAATGTTTTTTTCTAAATACTTCATATTACTTTCTTCTTTTTTGTTATTTGTAATTTACCCTTAAATACATCAGGGTTATTGGTCTCTTATGGAGAGCAAATTTATTACATAAAGTATAAGTAAAAAAGAGATTACCAGAGAGTAACGCAGTTACCTGAAAGTTAGTAATGCAGATAATTTGAGATTTATAAAAACAACAAAATTTACATTTAACTTTAATTAACTAATTTCATATTATAGGAACAAAGTTATATATATCCTTGATATATGGAAGAAATAGAAGTAAATGAATAGAGCATAACATTAAAATTTATTATAACACACTTATAATTATTTCGAAAATATTTGTAAACAGTTCATTTATTTATAAATTTGTTACGATTTATTTCGATATTGATGTTTTACACTTATTATTCGAATAACTTTAATTAAATGATCTCCGGATAAGAATTAAGAAAAAACATATTTTTATTTATCTCTCATCTTAGACAGACTATTAGAAACAAACCAATTCGGTTTGTTGGTATATATTTCTTAATAACAAATAAATAAATCGACCATGAAGACGAAGATTAAATCATTGATGTACATCTTGGTATGTTTAAACAGTTTGATGCTTATTACAGCATGTAGTGATGACGACAATAATGGAGGAGGCACTGAGGTAGAAATTAAAACTTTATCGGAGGACATGATTAAAGTAAGAAATTATGCACCTAAAGATGCAATAGTAGGTCACCGAGGCACGGCATTTTGGGCTCCGGAGTCGACTGAGGCTGCATACCGATGGGCTCGCGAAGCTGGGGTAGACTACTTGGAGGCTGATCTTCAATTATCAAAAGATGGTATTATTGTTATAGTTCATGATGATAACATACATGCCAAAACAAATGCCATGCAGAAGTTTCCTGAAAAAAATGTTGGAACAGCAACTAATCCTAAGTTTCTTGTAAAAGACTTTACATTAGCCGAGTTACGTCAGCTTGATGCTGGCTCTTGGTTCAACAATGAAGATCACAAAAATGAGTGGAGACCTTCATATGCAGGTCTTAAGATTTTGACACTCAAAGATCTTGTAAAAATAGCGGAGGGTAATCGTCTTGTCTATGGCATAGATGGCACAATTAGTTATACCTCGGATGATCAATGGCACGGAAATGTACCCGGAATATATGCAGAAACAAAAGAGCCTAGACTAAATCCGGGACAAGATATTGAGAAAAAATTGTACGATGAATTAGATGTACTGGGATGGAATGTTGCAACCAAACCTTCTTCTGATAATGAATTTTACAAAAACAGTAAGATAAATGTAGGTAATACTAATGGAAAGGTAGTATTCCAAACATTTTCACGTGAAAGCTTGACAACATTGAACAAACAATTTGCAAGTAAAGTCCCTCTATGTTTACTATTATGGCTCGATCCTAATGATCCGGACTATAGTATGGTGGCTGATACTAAAGAAGAATTTGCAAAATGGATTAACTATGGAGTAGATAATGGGGCTCAATTTATGGGACCATCTATAGCCGAAGAAATCACTGAAGGAGAAGGTAGTTCAAGTACCTATGCAGATCTGGTTAGTGGATGGAGATCCGAGCTAATCCATTCATCGGGCATGTATATACACCCATATACTTTCGATAAAGAAAAGACAATGGAAAAATACTATCAGTTGTGTGAAGGTATGTTTACCAATATAGGTATAGAATCTGTAAATTTTTATCGTTCGAAAGGAAAACGTCTAGGTGCGCCTATCCCAGAGAATGCGAAAGATATCCTTGTAAGATTAGGATATTAAACTATAATTTATATTGTAATAACCATCAGTATTATGATGGATAACTAAAAGCAAGAGTCTGTTTTAATTTTTGAGAATCGATTGTATTATTCATAAATTTAAAACAGGCTCTTATTTTATATTCATATCAAAATCCATCTATAAAAAGTTCCGGCTATTGGAATAAATAATCTAACTTTGCGATACATAAAAAAATATAGGATGGATAATCTAAAAGAAGCTAACTTCGAAAAGCATCTGAGTAATGAGAAATGCCCTGCAAAACAGATTCTTTCTACCATAGGAGACAAATGGTCTATCCTTATATTAATATTACTAGATACGAAAGGGACAATTCGGTTTAATGAATTGGCCAAGTATCTAGGAGATATATCTTCTAAAGTATTGTCACAAACATTAAAATCGCTGGAAAATGATGGACTTGTAAACCGAACTGTTTATCCTGAAGTTCCTCCACGAGTAGAATACAACTTAACTGAATTGTCAAAGACTTTACTGCCTCATATTTTGTCTCTATCGGATTGGGCCTTGGAAAATATGGATGAAATATACCGAAATAGAGTAAATAGCGGTAACTATTCTGAATAATACACGACTCAACTTATTTAACCGCTTCTAATTTCCTGTCAATATGAGTGTCTCTATAAAAGAATTCTTCTTCAAATGCACCCTGTATTTTACACATAAGGAGATTTGAAGAAGAATTATATTTTATTCTTAATAATATAAAAGTATCTCTGACTATTCGATTATCTCCATTTCATCAATTAAATGTTTAGCACCACCGATTTTGTCGGTTATAAACAAAACATAACGGATGTCGAGTCCTATATTACGACACATTTCAGGATCGAATTCAATATCGCTCATCGTACTAGTCCATGTTCTATCGAAATTGATTCCAATCAGTTCCCCCTTACTGTTTAATACCGGACTGCCACTATTGCCACCACTTGTATGATTACTTGCTAAAAAACAAACAGGAACTGTTCCGTTAACATCCCATCTTCCATAATTGGATGTAGAATATATGTCGCGTAGTTTTTGGGGAATATCAAAATCGTAATCAAGCGGATTATCTTTAGCTATAAGTCCATCTAGTGTAGATATAGGCATATACCACACTGCATCTTCCGGAGAATATCCACTTATTGCGCCATAAGCTATTCTTAGTGTATGATTTGCATCAGGAAAAAAAGTTTTACCTGTTTTTTGCTCTTTTTCGTATTCCTGCTGTCCACGAACAAACGTTTTTTGAAGAGCTTCTATATTTGTATTATATTCTTGTAAATATTTTCTGACATTAGTTTCATACATCTTTCTGAAAGCTAAATAAAGTTTTATAGCAGGATCTTCAGCAAAAATAGCTCCGTTCGTTATCCCTGCTTTTAATCTATCTTCAGTGACAAACAAAGATGTAGCAAACAAATTGTCAATATACTTATCTACACTTCCTGCTAGCTGAACCTCGGTGATTACATCTTGAGGAATAAATGCCGGAGGAATCTTATTCATATACTCTGCAAGAAGTTTCTTTGCTATTTTTCTATCTACCTCAGGGTAATAATCATGGTAGAAATCTGATTGTATTTTCGGTATTGCCGCAGAAGAAGAGTTACTCAGCCACTTATTAGCTATATCCACAGCTTGTAATAACTCTATTGCCATGATTGCCTCTTTGTAATAGTCTTGTACAAGTGCATAATCATGAATCAAGCTATATTGTGTTTTCAAATCGGCGATTACATTTTTATACTCAGGTTTTGTATTTGCCCATTTATCGAAAGCTTCTTCATAAGCTATCTTTTTGTCTATCGTTTTTAGTCTGCTAAGTCCAAGGCTTTCTCCTTGCCACTTTTTCCATGCATTAGCAATATTGGCTTCTTTATAAGCATAGGCAATTCTAATAGCCGGATCTGATTTGCGAACTTGACGTATTTCGTCTAACCGCATAGTTCTTAATTTTATTTTTGCAGGATTCGAGTAATTAAGAATATCATCGACTCCGCTGGAAAATAAATATTGTTGTGTACGTGCCGGATAACCATATATCATGGTAAAATCACTTTCTTTGATTCCTTTAGTTGAAATATTAAAGTATTTTTTCGGTTTATATGGAACATTGTCCTTAGAGTAGGGGGCAGGCTTGTTATCCTTTCCTGCATATACTCTGAAATACATAAAATCACCTGTATGCCGTGGCCACATCCAATTGTCCGTTTCGCCTCCAAATTTACCAATAGAAGAAGGCGGTGCTCCAACTATACGAATGTCTTCATAAACTTCATATACATAAATATAATACTGATTGCCATAATAGATAGGTTTTACTTCGGCTATATATTTTGTTCCTTCTGTAAATTTTTGTACGACTTTATCTATATTCTTTCTTTTAATAGCTTTCTCTTCTTCTACATTATGTCCTTCTGTTCCGGTCAGAACCATATCGGTGACATCTTCCATTCTGATAAGAAATTTAGCAGTCAGCCCCGGATTAGGTAACTCATCTTCTTTTTTCATAGCCCAGAATCCGTCTTTAAGATAATCGTGTTCTACAGAGCTGTGTTTTTGAAGTTCGGAAAAGCCACAATGATGATTAGTTAGCATGAGCCCATCTGGTGATACCATTTCGCCTGTACAGCCCGATCCGAATATTACAACAGCATCTTTATACGATGCCTTCTCAATGTCATAAATATCTTCAGCCGAAAGCTTAAAGCCTTTTGCTTTCATATCTTTTATGCGCTCTTTTATCGAAGATGGTACCCACATACCACCCTGTGAAAACAAAACAGAACTGTACAATAATGTACAAATTGCAATAAACAAAGCTTTTTTCATAATAAAAATATATTCAATAGATGTCTAAATTCTAGTCTATCTATGTGAATAAAAATCTTAGATTTATAGTAGTTTTATTATAGTGTCTTTTTTAGATAAACTATCTTTATTTCAAAGTTAAAAAAAATGTAAATATTTTCAAATATAATACTATTAAAAGAATAATTTTTCAGGATAAAAACGAAAAAGACCACCTTATAAAAAGGTGGTCTTTTTGAGCCTCTTGTCGGATTCGAACCAACGACCCCGAGATTACAAATCACGTGCTCTGGCCAACTGAGCTAAAGAGGCAAGTGGGCAAGCTTACTATATCGCGTCGCTACAACCGACGGCCCTTGCTGCGATCAAACCCTGGGGGATTAATCGGGAGCTGACCGTATAGGACTTACCCGCGACAAAAGTAGATAAATTTTTCTTATCCACAAAATATGAATTCGATTTTTTCCATTGATTTCCTTTTACTATATTTGTATGAAAGTCTTTTGTAGAAAGAAAAGTCTAGATATCAAAGCGTTATAAATTATAGTTTTCATATAAAAAATATAAATAAAATAAAGATTATGACAGTAACAGATCGTTTTCTTAAATATGTGAGATTTGATACCGAATCGGACACAGAAACAGGTATAACTCCGAGCACATCGGGACAGATGGTTTTGGCTAGAGAGCTTGAAAAAGAATTAAAAGAGTTGGGATTAGAAGATGTTTCTCTTGATGACAATGCCTATCTGATGGCTACACTTCCTGCTAATACAGATAAAACTGTACCTACTATCGGATTTATATCACATCTTGATACAAGCCCGGATTTAACAGGAAAGAATGTAAATCCACGCATTGTAAAGAATTATGATGGAAAAAATATACCACTGAATAATGAGGTGACTCTTTCGCCTAACGATTTTCCTGAAATGCTGGATTATATAGGGCAAGATCTTATTGTTACAGATGGTAATACTCTGCTTGGAGCAGATGACAAAGCCGGTATCGCTGAAATTATTACTGCGATTAAGTATCTAAAGGATCATCCGGAAATAAAACATGGGAAAATTCGTATAGCTTTCAATCCTGACGAAGAAATAGGATTGGGTGCTCATAAATTTGATGTAGAAAAGTTTGGATGCGAATGGGCATACACTATGGATGGAGGGCCGGTAGGGGAGTTAGAATACGAGAATTTTAATGCTGCCGGAGTAAAGATTAATATTCAAGGACGGAGTGTACACCCAGGGTATGCCAAAGGAAAAATGATTAATGCTTTACTTGTTGCAAATAAACTGATTTCATTGTTGCCTGCCAACGAAAGACCTGAGCATACAACAGGCTACGAGGGCTTCTTTCATCTGACTAATGTTTCAGGAACTGTAGATGCGGCAACAGTTGGTTATATTATCAGAGATCACGACCGTAATTTGTTCGAAAACAGGAAGAAACAGCTGTTAGAGGCTGTAGATTATATAAATAAAATATATCCGAATAGTACAACTGTAGAGATAAAAGACCAATATTATAATATGCGAGAAAAGGTTGAACCTGTTAAACATATTGTAGATATTGCTTTCGAAGCAATGAATATGGTAGGGGTGACTCCTATAGTAAAACCGATTAGAGGAGGTACAGATGGTGCTCAACTATCATTTAAAGGGCTACCATGCCCCAATATCTTTGCAGGAGGCCATAATTTTCATGGACGTTACGAATTTGTACCTGTACAATCTATGGAAAAGGCAGTTAGTGTAATAGTGAAAATCGCAGAACTTGTAGTTCAGAAATAATAATTTATACTTTAATACTTAAATACCAAAATGAAAAAAACACCATTTACAGACATTCACATTGCACTTGGCGCAAAAATGCACGAATTTGCAGGCTATAATATGCCAATCGAATACTCCGGAATTATTGACGAACATATGACAGTATGTACCGGAGTCGGGGTGTTCGATGTATCACATATGGGTGAAATATGGGTGAAAGGTCCAAGGGCTCAGGCTTTTATTCAAAGATTGATGAGTAACGATATTTCTACTTTGGAAATAGGGAAGGCACAATATTCTACAATCGTGAATGATCAGGGGGGGATAGTTGATGATATTATAATTTATCACTACGAGCCCGACAAATATATGCTTGTAGTAAATGCATCAAACATAGAAAAAGACTGGAAATGGCTTACAGAGCATAATGAGGAATCTGCAGATCTGGAAAATTCTTCGGAGAATATAGCACAATTAGCTATACAAGGCCCTAAGGCATTAGAAACATTGCAGAAACTGACTAAAATAGATCTGACTAAAGTTCCTTATTATTCTTTTGTTATTGGGAGCCTGAAAGGATCAGCTTTGGATAATGTTATAATATCCAATACAGGATATACTGGAGCAGGAGGTTTTGAAATATATTTTTATCCTCAATATGGTGAAGATATCTGGAATGCGATATTTGAAGCAGGAGAAGAATTTGGTATTAAACCTATTGGACTAGGTGCCCGCGATACGCTTCGTCTCGAAATGGGATTTTGTCTTTATGGAAATGATTTGGATGATACTACTACCCCAATAGAAGCGGGGTTGGGATGGATAACTAAGTTTGTAGAAAATAAGGACTTTACAGCACGCGCTATCTTAGAAAAACAGAAGAAAGAAGGAGTTATTCGCAAATTATGTGGTTTTCATATGTTAGAAAAAGGTATTCCTCGTCATGGATATGATATCGTAAATGAAAATGATGAAAAAATAGGTATTGTTACCTCCGGTACTATGTCTCCCACAGCCAAAATTGGGGTAGGGTTAGGGTATATAAAGCCTGAGTATACAAAGCTAAATACACCCATCTATATAAAAATAAGAAATAAAAATTTGAAAGCAGAAGTTGTAAAGCCTCCTTTCAGAAAACTATAAAATAAAAAAGGAAGAGTAATATTACTCTTCCTTTTTTATTTTTATAATTAATCTATTACATTCCAAGTATTACCTCTTATACGATCTTCGAATGCTGCGAGGGAAGCTTTAGCACCTTCTCCCATTGATATAATTATTTGTTTGTAAGGTACTGTAGTGACGTCGCCCGCTGCATAAACTCCCGAAATATTAGTTCTGCAATGGTCGTCGATTTCAATTTCTCCAAAGCGGTTGGTAGCAACCAGATCTTTGAATACGCTGCTGTTTGCAGCTAAACCAATTTGTACAAAAATACCATCAAGCTCTATTACACGCTCTTGCTGTGTACCTCTATCTTTAATTTTTATGCCTGTCACTTTTTCATTACCCAGTACTTCTGTTGTCTGAGAGTTGAGTATTATCTCCACATTCGGAAGGCTTTTAGCTTTTTCCTGTAATACATTATCGGCTTTTAGCTCTTCCATGAATTCAAACACGGTTACCTTCGAACATATTCCCGCTAAATCTATAGCAGCCTCTATACCCGAATTTCCACCACCTACTACAGCTACATGTTTACCCTTATAGAAAGGTCCATCGCAATGTGGACAAAATGCAACTCCTTTTCCTATGTATTCGGATTCGCCCGGAACATTGAGCTTACGCCAGCTAGCTCCTGTTGCAATAATAAGAGCTGGTGTTTTAAATTTTTCTCCACCATTTACATATACAATTTTATGATTGTCTTCTACTTCTACTTTTTCTACTTTTCGATGCTCTAAAAGGTCGATAGGGTAGTCCTGCATATGTTTTTTTAAGTTAGCAGATAATTCTTCTCCAGTTGTTTTGCTTACAGATATAAGATTTTCTATACCTACAGTTTCTTTAACTTGCCCTCCTATACGTTCGGCAAGTAAAGCTACTTTCAATCCTTTTCGTGCTGAATATATGGCTGCGGCTGATCCGGCAGGACCTCCTCCGACCACTACTACATCATAATCTCTAATTACAGACTCTGAATCTTGTGTTTCTGATCCATATTTTTCTTCCAGTTTTGCAAGTAACTCAGCAAAATCACCACGTCCTACATGTATAAGTTTTCCATCAGCAAAAACGGCAGGAACTCCTTGAAGTTTCAATGCATCTACCTCTTGTTCATTGATTGCTCCATCTACCATTTCGTGTGTTATACTCGGATTAGATACAGCTATTATATTAAGTGCTTGAACAATGTCTGGGCAATTAGTACATGTGAGTGATACATACGTGGTTAGTTGAATGAGGCCTTTCAGAGCTCTCACTCGTTGCATAATAAAGTCGTCAGGGATATTTTTCCCTTTACCGTCACTATTCAATATAGCAAGTAATAAAGAGGTAAATTCATGACCATTAGGTATACCTCTAAATTTGATACCTGTATCCTTATCATCTCTTAGTATGGAAAATTCGAGCCCATTACCCTCTTTTATTCGACTAGATAGCTTAGGAGAACTGGATACAACATCGCCGAGCAATTCCAGTAGCTCATTTCTGCTTTCATGTTGAGAGGAAACAACGATGTCGAATGTATATTGAGCTTTAAGATCTGCAAAAATTGATTGTAATTGTTCTTTTAAAGATGTATCTAACATATTGTCGTATATATTGTTGTTTAATAAAAAAAGAAGACCGGTTTACTCACCGGTCTTTATTATTTTAGATCTTACCGACCAAATCTATGCTAGGCTTCAATGTCTCAGCACCTTTTTTCCATTTTGCAGGACACACCTCTCCATCGTGAGTTGCTACAAACTGAGCAGCTTCTACTTTACGAACAAGCTCATCTGCATTACGTCCAATGCCATTGTCATGTATTTCAGCAATTTTAACCTGTCCTTCCGGATTGATAAGGAAGGTTCCTCTGTAAGCCATACCTTCTTCTTCGATCATAACACCAAATGCACGACTAAGAACGCCTACGGTATCTGCCAACATTGGATATTTGATCTTGCGAATACTATCTGATGCATCATGCCAGGCTTTATGTACAAAATGAGAGTCTGTACTTACAGAATATACTTCCACTCCTAAAGATTGCAGATAGTCATATTTTTCGGCAACATCTACTAATTCAGTAGGACATACGAATGTGAAATCGGCTGGATAGAAAAAGAAAATAGCCCATTTGCCTTTTACATCTTCATTGGTAACAGTTTTGAATGATCCATTGTGGTAAGCTTGTACTTTAAATTCAGGTAATTGTAAATTAATGATTGGTTGCATAATAATGTTTTTTTATATTAATACTAAACTTATAAATTTTATTTAACTGACACGAAGATATATAGTTTATATTTATACACAAAGAGATGTTGATAGATAATTATTATAAGTGTATTGATTTTATTAATTGTATAAATGTGTTTTTGTTGTTTATGTATCTGTAAATAAGATTGTTAAATATAATTATCTATTCTATATGTCATATTTATTATTTGATATATAATTAATAAAGGGGCTATTTCTAGCCCCTTTATTAATGAAAATATATTATTTATAAGTAATATATTTTCACTAATAAAATTATTACGTTAATGAATTTACGATTTTTCTTTGTTCCTGAAAAAATTTATGCCTTTGCATTTCCCCTCCAAATGTAATGAGAGTAGAGTATCGTTTTAAGGACTCAATCCATTCATTATGCGCATTACATACGTTCTTGTCTAACGAGCTTATTCCATTTATACCATATAGCTCAAGATGAGAATGGTACCTATTATTATTTCCGATCAATATATATGACGCTTCTATATTTACATTAGAGAGATATAAATATATTTCAGTATTGTTTCCATAGGTTCCGGATATAGACTGTAACTCCATTTCTTCAAGTAGATACAGTAGCTCTCCTTTCAATGTGTTCATATCTTCATCATCAAGTAGATTAAGATTGAAAAAATAATTAATTTCCCTGATAAGAGCAGAAAATATATCCTGACTAATTATTATTCCTGAATGTTTTATCTTTTTTAGTTCTGTTATAAAAATCTTTTGTGCACTTATTATATCTCTGTCTATTATAAAATCTTTAAATGGCAATAAAGGAATTCTCTTTATCTGATATGCCCATTTAAAAAGTCTGAATTTGGATAAGTTATCATAATGAAGATAAAAGAAAAGAGGTAAATTATTGAATGCGCATTTTAATTTAGAGTCGGGATATTTATTTACTTTTCTTACCAATTTTATATATTCTTCAAGTCTTTTCTTGTAATCAGTATTAATCTGATAAGCATCTGTTCTATTTAGTTCGAAAATAGCCTTTTCATCAGACTGTGCTCCTACAATATTGTCTATAGAAAAATTTAATGCTTGTGAAATAAGTGCAACTTCTTCGAACGAAAAACGTACTTCCCCCCTCAATCTTCTGTATACTGACTCTTTTCCCAGACATAGTATATCGGCAAGAACTGATGCTATTCTTTCTTTTTCGGATTTAGATAAGTCGTCTTTTTCTGTAATTGCTGTTCTAATCGTTTTAATTAACTCATCATGCACATTTATTCCCTTTACTTGCTTAGAATCTACATTATTCATTTAACTTCCTTTTTTTGATATTAATATTCAAATAAAATATAGGAAAAAGACTTTTTTGATAATCTCAGTGTTTAAAGAAGTCCGGCAATCCTTTTTTGTATCTAATTTTGAATGTTTCAGTGTCAATTATTACAAAAATAAAGATTGAAGCAGGGAGTATGCAGCCTTTTTCTGAGTATTATTTCTAAGTTGTTTTCTAATATTGTATTTAATTAATTTAAATTGTATATATCTGTGGGTTATTGGGGCTGAATATTCATTTATTTGTTTTGATAGTTTCTATAATGCATTTTTTGCCTCAAGATATAGTTCTGTTAACTTTTTTGACATTTTTGTTATCTATATATTTATTTTTATGAAGCGATTTTTTGTCTTTATATAAAAGACATTCTCTAAAGATGTATGAATCTTTTTATATAGCTTATTTGTAGCATTATTTTATTTCATACTGTAATATCTATAAATATATGTGATAATCAGCTTGTTGTATTGTATAGGTTATTGAAAATATTATTTGATATTTTTTATTGATTATTTTTTCTAGATCAAGTATTGTATTAAGATAAAGCCTTTTATATGGCATGATGATAAAAATGAAGTTAATATAAATGTATTATTTTAAAGAGTCTATTGCCTAAACAACTGTTAATAGAAATAGTTCACGCAACCATTGTTATATTGCATTATTCTAGAGAAAAATATAGTCATTATTCTGACAGATGAGAATCTTTGTTCGAACTCAAGTTATATTAACAGTTATATCTTCATTTGGTTCATAATTTAGATATTTAGATTTAGGCATGATTTAATATTCCTTTTTTTTTATTGCATTTAGTTTAACTGTTAATCTGGAAATCAAATGTGTTAAAAGAGAGATAATATTAGACTTATTGGCTAGATAATACGTCGGTTATAGAATATTTCTTACCTACTCATATGATTAAAACAAAAAAGGATCCCAGTATGAGATCCTTTTTTGTTTATATAAAAAATAATTATTTTTTATCCTTCTTGCAACAAGACTTAGTATTGTCTTTTGTACAAGCTTTTTTATCTTTTGATGTGTCTTTTTCTTTTGTCGCAGAATCTTTCTTTTCTTTAGTACACTCAGTTTTTTCTTTACAACATTCACCTTTTTTAGGTTTAGCGTCCTGAGCCATTACAGCAGTTGATGCCATCAAAGCAACACACATAACCATAGACATTATTACTTTCTTCATACTTCAGTTTTTTTCAATTAGACATATATTATACTCTATTGCAAATATAATAGCTATTCAATTACGATGATATTAAGAGAAGTTAAATGTGATGTTATTATTTATAATCAATATGAATTAATAAGCAAATATACCGCATTCGCTTTCTATAAATAGTTCAGTTTTATTTGATTTCTCTACATATCCTACTACTTGAGCATCTATATTAAACGATTTTGATATTGAAATAACTTCTTGTGCATATTCTTGTGGCAAATATATTTCCATCCGATGCCCCATATTAAATACTTTATACATCTCTTTCCAATCTGTGCCGGATTGTTCTTGTATCAGTTTAAACAAAGGCGGAACAGGGAATAGATTGTTCTTCGTTATTTTTACATTTTCTACAAAGTGCAATACTTTTGTTTGTGCTCCACCCGAGCAGTGTACCATTCCGTGTACTACAGAACGTAGGCTTTCTAGAATTTGTTTTATTACAGGAGCATAGGTGCGGGTAGGGGAGAGGACTAGTTTACCTGCATCAATTTCCAAACCTTCTATCTCATCAGTTAGTTTCATCTTACCAGAATAAACCAGATCTGAAGGTATAGACGAATCATAACTCTCAGGATATTTATGAGCCAGATAGTTAGCGAAAACATCATGGCGAGCAGATGTGAGGCCATTACTACCCATACCTCCGTTATATTCCTTCTCATATGTAGACTGACCACAAGAAGATAGTCCTACTATAACATCTCCACCTTGTATCTTGTCGTTAGATATTACATCCGCACGTTTCATCCGACATGTTACAGTACTGTCTACAATGATAGTGCGAACCAAATCACCGACATCAGCAGTTTCGCCTCCTGTAGGATATATATTTACTCCTAATTGGGAAAGTTCTTCACAAAGATCATTTGTACCGTTGATAATAGCTGATATAACTTCTCCTGGGATAAGCATCTTATTCCGACCAATAGTGGATGATAAAAGGATATTGTCTGTAGCGCCTACACATAAAAGATCATCTATATTCATTATCAGAGCATCTTGAGCTATTCCCTTCCATACAGATATGTCTCCTGTCTCTTTCCAGTACAAATAAGCTAAAGAAGACTTAGTACCAGCTCCATCTGCATGCATAATATTGCAATATTCCGGATTGTTACCTAGTATATCAGGTACTATTTTGCAAAATGCTTTTGGGAAAATTCCTTTATCTATATTTTTTATTGCATTATGTACATCTTCTTTCGATGCCGAAACGCCACGTTGGTTATACCGTTGATCACTCATATTCTGAATATAGGTTTCTTTATTTATCCAGCTACAAAGTTAATAAAATAGGGCTTATTAGAAAATATGTATGGTAAAACAAAGCAGCCTGTAAAATAATAAAATTACAGGCTGTATAAGTATAAAAAATAAATGATTAATAATCCTTCACTTCCCATCCCAAAGCACTGGCTCCCAGTACAGCGGCATCACTTTCTTTAAGCTCAGACATCAATAGTTTTATCTTATTTCTGTATATTGGAAGCATGTTTTCTTCCATATATTTACGAACAGGGTCAAATATAAATTTACCGGATTTGGTTAATCCTCCAAATAAAATTATGGCTTCAGGACTAGAGAATGCTACAAAATCTGCAAATGATTCTCCAAGAACTTGTCCTGTAAATTCAAATATTTCTTTAGCCAGCTTATCTCCTTTTATTGCTGCATCATATACATCTTTCGATGTTATCTCTGAAGCGTCTAATTCTCTCAATAAACTAGAATCTTTTTTTGTTTCAAGATATTCTCTTGCAGTACGGGCAACCCCGGTAGCAGAACTATAAGTTTCGAGACACCCTTTTTTACCACATCCACACATGCGTCCTTCGCGTATAGCTGTTGTATGGCCTAATTCTCCGGCAAAACCATCATGTCCATATACAAGCTGTCCGTTGACAACAATACCGCTACCAACTCCGGTACCCAACGTAATAACTATAAAATCTTTCATTCCTCGAGCAGCACCGTAGGTCATCTCCCCAATGGCAGCAGCATTAGCATCGTTCGTTAAAGCTACGGGAACATTTAATTTATCGGTTAGCATCTGTGCTAATGGAATAACTCCTTTCCAAGGTAGATTAGGGGCAAACTCTATACAACCAGTGAAAAAGTTTCCGTTAGGAGCACCTACACCAATACCTTTGATATTACCCGAGCCTCCTACCTGATCTATAATCTCCTGTACACCTGCTGACAGATGAGTTACATATTCGTTTATTTCTTTATAAGAACCAGTTTTTATAGAGCCTTGATTGATGATATGTCCTCTTTTGTCTACTACGCCAAATACAGAGTTTGTACCGCCAATATCAATTCCAATAGCATATGGTTTTTCCATGATTTTATTATGTTAATTCAACAACGAAATTATTTTTAGATTAAATGTGTGCAAATATAATTAATTCTGCCCTAAAATTGATCTTTTAGATGCTAATAATATGCTTTTTATTTACTAGAAAGAGGCTATTAATGCCTATCGAGTAACTTTTTATAAAACTTCCGATAATCATCCTCTATCATTGCATATTTTCAGATATAACTATTAACTATAAGTCTTTGAAATATATATCTAATACTTTACTTGCTGCGGCAAACGAACTTAACCTAGAGTTCAAAACATCTTGTTCATAGACCTTTAACCCTTGCTGTACTTTAAGATTATTATAAAAATTATTCTTTAATTTCTCATTTATAGTCTCATACATCCAATATCTGGACTGGCTATTTCTCCGATGGTCAAAATATCCACTCTTTTTGACAAAGTCAATATATTCATCTATCATATTTAACACTTCGTCAACACCAATATCATAGTATCCAGAATATGTTAATACTTTCGGAGACCAGCCGGAGTCGGGTAGGGGAAACAGGTGCAAAGCATTTTGAAAATGAGATTGAGCTAGTTTTGCTTTTTCTATATTTGTTCCATCTGCTTTGTTTATGATTATGCCATCAGCCATTTCCATAATACCTCTTTTTATTCCTTGCAATTCATCTCCGGTTCCTGCTAGCTGAATTAATAAGAAAAAGTCTACCATCGAGTGTACTGCAGTTTCAGATTGTCCTACACCAACGGTTTCTACTATAATTCGATTAAATCCGGCAGCTTCACAAAGTATAATAGTCTCTCTTGTTTTGCGGGCAACTCCACCCAATGATCCGGCAGAAGGAGAGGGGCGGATAAATGCGTTTGCCTCTGTGGATAACCTTTCCATACGGGTTTTATCACCAAGTATACTACCTTTGGTTACCTCGCTCGAAGGATCTATTGCTAATACTGCCAATTTATTATTCCCTTTGAGTATATGCATACCAAAAGAGTCTATAGATGTACTTTTTCCTGCACCGGGTACACCGGTAATTCCTATTCTAATTGAATTACCGGTATATGGAAGGCATTTTTCTATAACTTCCTGTGCTATAACCTGATGCTCTGGTTTCGAGCTCTCTACAAGAGTTACAGCTTGTCCTAAAATAGATATATTACCTTTTAATATACCTTCTACATATTCTGATGCTGAATATGTTTTCCTTTTATATTTTTTGAAACTATTCAGATACGGATTAACTGTTGGTTGTTCACCAATTCCTTTATTCACACGTAATCCATGAAACTGATCATCATTCTCTATATGGTCCATATTTGCTTTTTATTTATGGATATAATATTCTTGATGTAAATATACGAAAAAAAAGAAAGATAGTAAAGATTTCTTATCTTTGATATTAAACATAATAGTAATTATATAACATATATGTTTATTTGAGATAAGACTGTATTTTACACATTGTCAGAAAAGAACCACATAGAAAATAAAAGCGCCTGAGAAGTTATCTCAAGCGCTCCTAAAATGGAAATTATATAATTAATTTGCTAATTCTTTATCAATAGCATCTAGTTCTGCTGATTTGTCTACATTAAGCAAGCTTAAATTATAATATACATTTTGTAGTTTCATTAGAGCTGGTCTAATATCCAACTTATCTGCATTTTTAGCTTTTAATATATCGCGATATTTTTCAAGATATGGAAGAGCTTTTAAATACAATTCAGATGTTGTTTTATCTAGTTCTGCCTGTTCTCTTCTATTAGTTGTTTGTCCAGCCTTATCTTTAATATCCTGAGCTTGTAATACATATAATACCCCAATACCTTCCAGTGCTCTTTCGCAATTTGCATCAGCCGCCACAGCGCTTAGATATGCAGGTTCAGCCTTATCATAAGCTTTTTGTTCTGCATATAATGATGCTTTTACACTCATTAAGTCACAAGTATTAGCAGGATCATTAGCAATAGCCTGATCAAGGTAAGCTATAGCTTCGTTTGTTTTTCCTCCTCTAATAAATTCATTAATTAGATTTGGTGTAAAATATTTATTACTAGGGAATTTCTCAGCACCTTCACGTAAAGTTGTTACAAAAGCTACACTATCCTCTAATTGTTGATATTCGCTTGCAAGTAGCTCATATATATCACTTTCTTTATATGTGCTATTTGATATATAAGGTTCTGAAGCTAATCTTTTTAATAATTTTACAGAACGAGGATGATCTTTCGATTGTATAGAACTAATTACTGCATAATACTTAATAGTTTGATATGTAGAATCTTGTGTGTTGAAATCTGATTTAGAGTCTTCAAACATAGCCAAAGTTGGCAATTCCCAATATCTTTCGAAAAAGTCTGCGGCTTTTTTATAATCTTGTTTGTCATTATAGAATACTCCTCCATTGATATAAAATCTATGGCCATCTCTCATATTCTTAACGATATCTTTTCTTACTTTATTTTTAACTTGTCCTTTTTCATTTGGCACTTGTCCCAATTCATCAGCTTTTATATATGGATCGTACATATTGTACAAACCTACATACATAGCTTCTTCATTACCTCCTTTACCGGTAATTTCCTTTTGCATTTCCAGAGTACGCTGATCATCAAAAGCTTTGTACTCTATATCTCCGGCCAATTTCCATGTTTCAGGATCTTCAGCAGTTTCCGAATTAGTAAGAGCAGGTTTTATCAATTCTCTAGCTTCATTAATGTTGCTTTTCATCGCAGATTTAGCATCTTTTACTGCCTTCTTTTGAGCAAAAGAAAAAGCAGCTAGCATGCATAGCGATGTTACTAATATTACTTTCTTCATATTTACCTGTTTTTTTAATTTGTTACTTTTTTATATTTAAGACAATTCTTCTGTATTATCTGTATACTCTTCTCCTAAATCGTTTTCGTCGATATTCGGTTCTGATTCAACTTTACAAACTGATGCTATTTCATCATTTCTTTTGCCTAAATTAATGAGTCTTACTCCCTGTGTAGCACGTCCCATAGTGCGAATATCTGAAACTTTTAGACGAATTGCGATACCAGACTTGTTAATTATCATTAAATCGTTCTCGTCCGTTACACTGTTAATAGAAACAAGTTTTCCCGTCTTGTCTGTAATATTCAGAGTCTTAACACCTTTTCCACCTCTGCTAGTAATACGATATACCGGTATAGTTTCTCCATTTTCGTCCAATATTTCATTACCATCATCGTCTTTATCATTCAGATTAGTACGTTTACCATATCCTTGCTCCGATACAACCATTATGGTATCAGTCTTTTGAGCATCTTTCGACATAGCTAACATGCCTATAACCTGATCTTGTCCATCGTCGTCTATTCTCATACCACGTACACCTGTAGCTGTACGTCCCATAACACGCACTTCGGATTCGTGGAAACGAATGGCTCGACCATTACGATTAGCTAGTAGAATTTCACTATCACCATCAGTCATTAATACTTCTATTACTTTATCATCTTCACGAATTGTAATAGCATTTACTCCATTCTGACGAGGACGCGAATATGCTTCAAGACTTGTTTTCTTAATTACTCCCTGTTGAGTACAGAACATTAAATAATGGCTGTTGATAAAGTCAGAATCACTAAATCCTCTAACTCTTACAAATGCTGTTACTTTGTCGTCAGATTCTATATTCAACAAGTTCTGGATAGCTCTCCCTTTCGAGTTTTTAGTACCTTCCGGTATGTCGAACACGCGCAACCAATAACATTTTCCTTTCTGTGTGAAAAGAAGCATGTAGTTGTGCATAGATGCCGGATATATATGTTCGATGAAGTCTGCGTCGCGTGTCTCCGAACCCTTAGCTCCTACTCCACCTCTATTTTGAGATCTGAATTCAGAAAGAGGTGTACGTTTAATATATCCTAAATGAGAAATAGTTAATATCATCTCATCATTTGCATAAAAATCTTCCGGATTTAGCTCTTCGGAGGCATATACTATTTCAGTACGTCGTTCGTCTCCATATTTGTCTCTTATTTCAATCAATTCATCTTTGATAACTGTCATACGCAGTTCTTCATTAGATAGAATTTCATTCAAATAAGCTATAAGTTTTTGCACTTCTCCATATTCGTTACGAAGTTTGTCTTGTTCTAGTCCTGTTAGTTGGCGCAAACGCATTTCTACGATTGCACGGGCCTGTATTTCTGAAAGATTGAATTTTTCTATGAGACCTTCAATTGCTTCCTGTGGCGATTTAGAGCCTCTGATAATTGCAATGACTTCATCAATATTGTCAGATGCAATAATCAATCCTTCTAATATATGGGCTCTTTCTTCTGCTTTTCTTAGGTCGTATGTTGCTCTACGAATTACGACATCTATTCTATGTTCTACAAAGAAAGAGATCATATCCATGAGGTTCAATGTTCTAGGGCGTCCTTTTACAAGGGCGATATTGTTTACACTGAACGAAGATTGTAAGGCAGTAAGCTTATATAATTTATTTAAAACGACATTGGCATTCGCATCTCGTTTTACATCTACAACGATACGCATACCCTGACGATCCGATTCATCATTTACATTGCTGATGCCTTCAAGTCTTTTTTCTCCTACAAGGTCTGCTATATGTTTAATTAACTCAGCTTTATTGACCAAATATGGAATTTCGGAAATGATAATTTTCTCATGGTTACCTTCCATTTCTATTTCAGCACGGCCACGCATTACCACACGTCCACGCCCTGTCTCAAAAGCATCTTTAACACCTTGATATCCATAAATATACCCACCAGAAGGAAAGTCAGGAGCTTTTATGTATTGCATTAAGCCTTCGATATCAATATCTTTATCTTCGATGTATGCTATAATTGCATTAATAACCTCTGTCATATTATGCGGAGGCATATTCGTCGCCATACCTACGGCAATCCCTGAGGCTCCATTTATAAGAAGATTCGGTATCCTTGTGGGTAAAACTGTTGGCTCTTTTAAGGTATCGTCAAAGTTTAACTGAAAATCGACAGTCTCTTTTTCTATGTCTTTTAGCATTTCTTCCGCCAAACGGCTCAATCTGGCTTCGGTATAACGCATTGCTGCAGGGCTATCGCCATCGACACTCCCCATATTACCTTGTCCGTCTACTAAAAGATAGCGCATACTCCATTCCTGAGCCATACGCACCATAGCAAAATAAACTGATGAATCTCCATGAGGGTGGTATTTACCTAAGACTTCCCCTACAATTCTTGCAGATTTTTTGTGTGGTTTATTAGATGCATTACCTAATTCACTCATACCGTATAGTATACGACGGTGAACAGGTTTAAATCCGTCTCTAACATCTGGTAATGCACGAGATACAATCACCGACATTGAATAGTCAATGTAGGCCGATTTCATTTCATCCTCGATGTTAATTTTGATAATTCTATCCTCTGCTTCTGCCATTATATTTTAAGATAAATTTTTTATTCTCAAATAGTTTGTAAAAGTGTTTCAAACGAGGCTTTTTGCAGCCTCCAAAAAACATGCTAAGATATAAATTTTCTTTCTATTAAGAAAATTTAATCTCACAAAAAAGCCCGATAAAACCTAAAGTTATCGGGCTTTTTATATTTGAAGTAACAGGTGAAAATAATAGAATAGTAAAACCTGTTGTCTTAGTTATTTTAGAGTTGATTATTCTCCTTTTCCATGACAGCTTTTATACTTCTTACCACTACCACAGAAACAAGGATCGTTTCGTCCAGGTGTCTTATCTACATGTACGGGAGCTATCTTTTGCCTGTCAGATTCCTGTGATGGTTGTGAAGATCTCTGTCCTGCATTTTCCTGATCTACATCAGTCTTTTCGGTACGATAGCGACTGTAGTCTGTTTTTTGTTCCGGAGCAGCCTGACGTACTTGTTCTGGTTCGCGTACAGGTATCTGACCACGCATAAGGATAGTAACAGCCTTATTGTTCACACTGTTTAGCATTGATTTGAACAAAGTGAATGATTCTAATTTGTAGATCAAAAGTGGATCTTTTTGCTCGTAGCTCGCATTTTGTACCGATTGGCGTAAATCATCCATTTCACGAAGGTGTTCTTTCCATTCTTCGTCAATAGTATGCAATACAATCGCTTTTTCAAATGACTTTATAATATCTTTCGATTGAGAATTATATGCTTCTTTTAGGTTACATGAGATATTATACACTCGTTTTCCGTCTGTTATAGGAATAAGTATATTTTCAAATTTATCTCCTTGTTCTTCAAACACTTGTTTGATTACAGGATTTGCTATTTCGGCAAGGCGATCCATTTTCTGTTTGAAGTTTTTAACTGCTGTGTCGTAAA
The DNA here is from genome assembly GCF_001261735.1 of Dysgonomonas sp. BGC7. Lineage (GTDB taxonomy): Bacteria > Bacteroidota > Bacteroidia > Bacteroidales > Dysgonomonadaceae > Dysgonomonas. The sequence continues at coordinate 140,105 of NZ_CVRP01000010.1, forward strand.
TTATATCCACTAGAGTATCGGCTTTAGTAGAACGGAAAGTAGCTTCATCGAATGGCAATTCGATGGCTAAAACACGTAGAGAATCTATTTTTAGACCTTCGTAATCCTGATTGTCTGCATATTGTTCGACCAAACTTACTGCTGTATCATAGAACATATTTACAATATCTATTCCAATACGTTCACCCATAAGCGCATGACGACGACGCTTGTAAATAACCTCACGTTGAGAGTTCATTACATCATCATATTCAAGTAAGCGTTTACGAATACCGAAGTTGTTTTCTTCGACTTTCTTTTGTGCACGTTCTACCGACTTACTAAGCATGTTATGCTCAAGCATTTCGCCTTCTTTAAAGCCCATACGATCCATCATTCCGGCAATACGTTCCGATGCAAATAAACGCATCAAATTGTCTTCCAGAGATATGTAGAATACTGAAGAACCCGGGTCCCCCTGACGTCCTGCACGACCTCTCAACTGACGGTCTACACGGCGAGACTCATGTCTTTCTGTACCTATAATAGCCAAACCACCTGCTTCTTTCACACTTGGAGCCAGCTTGATGTCAGTACCACGACCAGCCATATTGGTTGCAATGGTTACAGCACCAGGTTGTCCGGCTAAAGCAACTACCTCTGCTTCTCGTTGATGTAGTTTAGCATTCAGTACATTATGCTTGATTTTACGCATGGTAAGCATCTTGCCAAGTAGTTCGGATATTTCGACTGATGTTGTACCAACTAGTACTGCACGTCCTTCTTCTACCAGTTTTTCTATTTCTTGTATAACCGCAGTATATTTTTCACGTTTTGTTTTATATATACGGTCATTCATATCGTTACGTGCGATAGGTCTGTTGGTCGGAATAACCACTACATCGAGTTTGTAGATATTCCACAATTCGCCTGCTTCTGTTTCTGCTGTACCTGTCATCCCTGATAGTTTATGATACATACGGAAATAATTTTGCAGAGTAATAGTCGCAAATGTTTGTGTTGCAGCTTCTACTTTCACTCGCTCTTTAGCTTCTATAGCTTGGTGAAGTCCATCTGAGTATCGGCGTCCGTCCATAATACGTCCGGTCTGCTCATCCACAATCATTACTTTATTATCTACAACAACATATTCATCATCTATTTCAAATAATGCATATGCTTTAAGTAACTGATTTACGGTATGTACTCGTTCCGATTTAACAGAATAGTTCTGCATTAATTCATCTTTCTTTGCAGCTTTTTCACCATCATTCAGTGATGTATTTTCTAACTCTGAAAGTTGAGAGCCTATATCGGGAAGAACAAAGAAAAGAGGGTCGTCCGAATTTCCTGTCAGAAGGTCAATACCTTTGTCTGTCAGCTCTATACTGTTGTTTTTTTCATCGATAACAAAGTACAAATCATCTGTAACCTCGTGCATACGACGCATTTGCTCACCCATGTATTCTTCTTCTGTCTTCAACATAGATGCTTTTATTCCCGGCTCACTCAAGAATTTGATGAGAGGTTTATTTTTAGGTAAACCTTTAAATGATTGATACAGTACAAAACTTCCTTTCTTTTGTTCTTCCTTATCATCAGAGGCCATTTTAGCTTTTGCTTCAGCCAGTAGCTTAGTACAAAGATCTCTTTGTGCTTTTACAATGATTTCTACTCTAGGACGAAACTCTTCGAAAAGTTGTTCTTCTCCTTTTGGTATTGGTCCGGATATAATCAAAGGTGTACGTGCATCGTCTATCAATACGGAGTCTACCTCGTCGACAATAGCATAGTTGTGTTTACGCTGTACAAGGTCTGATGGATTAATAGCCATATTATCACGCAAATAGTCGAAGCCAAATTCATTATTGGTACCAAATGTAATATCAGCCTGATAGGCCTTGCGACGTCCTTCCGAGTTTGGTTGATGTTTATCTATGCAGTCTACAGATAACCCATTGAACATATAGATAGGTCCCATCCATTCCGAGTCACGTTTTGCCAGATAATCATTCACTGTCACTACATGTACTCCGTTTCCGGTAAGGGCATTTAAAAATACAGGGAGTGTACCGACAAGAGTTTTTCCTTCTCCTGTAGCCATTTCTGCAATTTTTCCTTTATGAAGAACAACCCCTCCGAACAACTGTACATCGTAATGAATCATGTCCCATGTAATTTCATTACCTCCGGCTAACCAATGTTTGTAGTATATGGCTTTGTCTCCATCTATCTCTACAAAGTCGTGGCTTTCGGCTAACTCTCTGTCGAAATCTGTTGCTGTTACTACAATCTCTTCATTCTGAGTAAAACGGCGAGCAGTATCTTTTACTATAGAAAATACTTCGGGAAGCACTTTATCTAATACTTCCTCATATTTGTCTGTAACTGTTTTTTCCAATTTGTCGACTTCCGCCCAAAGCTCTTCACGCTGGTCTATTTCCAATGTTTCAGCTTTAGCCTTCAGTTCTTCTATCTGTGTTTTTTCAGTAGCTACATAATCTTGTATCTGCTGTCTGATTTCGGCTGTTTTTGCTCGCAATTCGTCATGCGATAAACGCTCTATTTCAGGGTATACAGTTTTGATACGGTCTACATACGGATTGATCTCCTTCAAGTCTCTTTGAGATTTATTTCCGAATAGTGATGTTAAAAAATCAGCGAATCCCATATATTTATATTTGTTTTATTTCTTATTGTTTTTTCTTCTTCTTTTAAAGTAATTCTGATAAAGCTTCTTCTTTTGCTGCATTTGGAGACCGAATACGCATAATGTACGACACAGTAGGCGCTATCTCGGTTGCTTTAATAGTACGTTTTACTTTTTCAGCTTTAATTCCATTTCCGAAGAATATAACAGGGCAGACTATAGCATTACTTCTTACTTGTTTTTCCTTAAACGAAGCATCTTGTTCGTTTACTACTTTATATCCCGGTTGCAATTCTACAAATAAGTCTCCCGATGTTTCCCGGGTATATCCGTTTCTGTAATATTCCATTACGGGGTTCCATTGCCCATGCTGCAATTGGAAAGAGGTATACACTTCTTGTACTCCGGTAAATTCGAAGACAAATTCAGCTGCTTTGTTTTGTATCTCTTGCAGTGAGATTTCTTTTTGTTTTATAAGCTCTCTATTGAGATATATCTGCCCGTTATGGAACTTATCTACCCATTTGTTATCTTTTCCATATATGGCCATCAAGTACATATTGAGCAAAGCTTCACATCTATTTATGTAAAACTTATTTTCGGGTAGAGCCTGATCTCCGGTATAAACAGGTTCATTAGAATTGTAATACCCTGTAGATGTTACAAATATTAATGTGTTTTTGAGTCCAACAGTTTTCTCTACTTCATCGAGGAGCATTTCTATTTCCCGGTCGAGACGAGCATATGTATCTTGTATCTCGATAGAATAGTCAGATGTTTTGGCATAGTTTCCGGCATAAAAAGTTAGAGATAGAAAATCGGGGCTGATACGTCTTCCTAATTCAGCCTTTGCCAGCACTTTCATTGCTGTACTTCTAATGTTTCCATTTACAGCAGGAGTTTGTTTAGCCAATATATATGTCTCCTTGTCAGTTCCCATGGGATGTGAAAAAGAGGCTACACTCTGCATAAAAGGAAAAGCTTTGTATGATTTTACGTCCAACAATGGTCTCCATTGCATTCCCCATGCTTTTACTGCAAAGTCCGATCCACTTCTGTTTTCCTGATCTACTGTCCAATAAAAGTTCTTATAATAGGTACTGGATGCCCACTTACCTGTATAGTCATCTACCCAAAATGCTGTATTGCCAAATATACCCGCAGTAATTAGTGCCTGCGATATATTCGGAGTAAAGGAGTATACATCGGAAGATCCTCTCGAAGCAATTTTTAACTCATCAGTAATGGTCGATGTCTTTAAAGCCAATGGAGAAACTTTATCTTGTGTATAATTGCCTAGATACGAAGGATCTGAGAATGTTGTAACTTCTTGCTGTTTTACCGCCAGATACTTTTTATTTCCTACTATACCATGATAGAAAGGAATAGTTCCGGTATATATGGTCGCTATAGCAGAAGCATCGTCCACATTTGGAAAATCGAACTTTATATTCTGATATATTAATCCTTCATTTAAAAGACGCTTAAATCCTCTTTCTGAAAAAGTATTTTGGAATAGCTCAAGATAATCGCCCCGAAGCTGATCTATAGTAATACCTATTACTAGCTTTGGAGTTTCACGCACCGAAGTTTGTGCCTGAACTGATGTAATAGTTAATACTGCGACTAATGAGGTTATTATTCTTATCATTTTGCTCTTGGTAAGCTATATACAGCTTTCTTATTTAGTTTTTTATATTGTAAAATATTCATTCCAGATCTTACTACTATAGACAAGATGTAAGGAATAAATGCTATTTCTAATTGTTGTGGGATCAAAGACCATGCCAAAAGAAAAGCCAAAAGTGCCACAAAGTTAATAAAATGATAATAATATAAATACTTTGAGAGTGATTTTACAAAGAATAAAATAGCAACTATCAATTGAAGTGGGTTTAACCACACTATATTCCAGTTAGGATTGGTACATGGGTGCTCAGAAAAGAACATCAAAAAGAATATAATACATCCACTCAAGCCGGCTACAAGAAACAAAATGGTATCGAACACTTTACTAAGTGTAAATATTTTCTTTCTATATATTAATACCGAAATAAGAATTATGAATACTAATAATAAAGATCCTATAAGTAGAGGCTGATCTATTGAGGACTGAAGAGTCGGTGTACCTTGTGTTGTAAGTAGTACATTTTCACTGTTTACCAATTCTCTTTTTTCTCCATCTGTATTTTCTACAACAGCACCTGTGTAAGCATTCAGTAAATAAAGAGGAAGAAAGTCTTTTTGCCTGTCTGTAATGGTTTTATCAGCTTCTGCACCAATTACCAAATCTATACCAAATCGCGACCATGGCTGAATGTTGGTACATTCGCGTACAAGATCTCTGTATGTCTGAATTTTGTCAGTTGGTGCATATTTTATTGTTCCATCCACATATTTTGCTATTATATCTCTTGGGCGGGTAGAACAGTTATCGTAAAAGTAATTGTAACGATATATTCTATTCTCAGGCATTGCGTTGATGAACAGCGCATTGAGTATTTCTTGTTTTTCTTTTTGTGTCAGATTAAAAACCTGTTCAATAACTCCGACCCCCCTCTCTCTATATTCTTCGATATAATACTGATATGGAACAGATGCAACCATATAATCAGTTTCTCCTTTTACAAAACGTAATATGAAGTTTGGTGCATTGAAATTAAATATACCGTAGTTGTAGACTATGTCTATATTCTTTACAGGGTCTTTGATCCGGATAGCCGTATGACCAAACAAGGCATATATAGCTCCTTCCCAAGGGTTGCTCGTAAGTAAGCTTATTTGAGATGTATCGCTTAATATTATTGTCTGATCGAAACGATTATCGTTTTCAGCTTTAGAAATATTAGAGAAGCCTATAAAAATCAGTATAAGGAATATGAGTCTACGCATCTGTTATTCTATTTACCAGACAAAGATAAGAGATATGCTGATAGAACAATAAACAAGATGTAACGAATATTTCGATATGTTGTGAATTTTAATTAAAAAGAATAGGTATATATCGTCAAAATGTCCATTTTTTTTAATTTTGTTTATGATAAAATCAAAAAGAAATTAATTATGAAAAAAGGATTATTATTGCTTGCTTTACTAGGTGTAATGTATTGTTTATCAGCACAAGATATAAAGCTGCAATCTCCATCTAAATCTGGAGGAAAGCCACTGATGGAGGCTTTGAATGAAAGACAGTCGCATCGTACTTTTGTAAAAAAGGACTTATCTGCACAGGACTTGTCTGATCTTTTATGGGCTGCAAATGGCTTTAATAGAGAGGATAAGCGGACTGTACCTACATCTCAGAATAAGCAGGAAATGGATGTATATGTAATGCTTAGTACAGGTGTTTATCTTTACGATGCTAAAGAGAATATACTGAAACTTATAGAAAAAGGCGATTTGAGAAAAGCTCTTGGACAACCTGCTATATCAGAGAATGCTTCGTTGTCTCTTATATATGTTGCAAACCTGGACAAAGCTTCTAATCGTGAAGCTGGATTCATAGATAGCGGGTTTATAGCTCAGAATGTTTATCTGTACTGTGCTTCTACAGGATTGGGGTCTGTTGTTCGTGCTTCATTTACCAGACCGGGGTTACATGAGGTGTTGAAACTAACAGAAAAACAAGAAATTACAATAGTTCAGGCGGTTGGTCATATAAAATAAGCTGCCATATTATAAAAAAACAGGCTGGAAGATGATTTTCCAGCCTGTTTTTTATTTATATCTACTAAGTTTATGTTGTTATATCAAAAAGATGTTTAACAAGATATTCTCTTTTGTTAAGTATATAAAGTGATTTACACTTATATTTTTAAAGCTCCTACGAGTTCCCTAACCGAGCTTATGTTATTCTTATCCAAGTATTCGGCAATACCGTCTACTACTTTTACCGATATAGTCGGATCAATAAAATTATGTGTCCCAATCTGAATAGCGGATGAGCCTGCCAGAATAAACTCTATAGCATCTTGCCAGCAGGATATGCCTCCCATACCTATAAGAGGAATTTTTACAGCATTATATGTTTGCCACACCATCCTTAATGCTACAGGTTTTACACACGGACCTGATAAACCACCTGTTACAGTCGATAAAACGGGGCGTTGTGAGTTTATGTTAATAGCCATACCAAGCAAAGTGTTTATTAACGAAAGAGAATCAGCTCCTTCTCCCTCTACAGCTTTTGCTATTTCTGTGACATCTGTAACATTTGGGGACAATTTTACAATCAAAGTCCTATCCCAGACTTTCCGCACAGCTTTTGTCACTTCGGCTGCCGATTCGGCACAAACACCAAATGCCATACCTCCTTCTTTTACATTCGGACAAGAGATATTCAACTCTATAGCGGGTATTTTATCTAATTCTATCAGTTTTTCGGTACATTCTACATAATCTTCGATAGTAGACCCTGATACATTCACAATAACATTTGTATCAAAATCTTTTATGTCCGGATATATATTCGAAACAAAGTAATCTATACCCTTATTTTGCAGTCCCACAGCGTTTAACATACCCGAAGGTGTTTCTGCCATACGTGGATAATCATTCCCCTGACGTTCTCGAATGGTAGTTCCTTTTACGAAAATTCCACCTATTCGTGATAGGTCAATAAAGTCGGAATACTCTTTTCCATAGCCAAAAGTACCAGATGCTGTCATAACGGGATTCTTCAAATCCAGTTTACCTATGTTTACTCTTAGTTTGTCCATGTCAACTTTTCTATATTAAATACGGGACCTTCCGTGCATACACAGATATTCCCTTCGCGAGTTTTCTCTACGCAACATAAACATACTCCAAACCCGCATGCCATCATGTTTTCGAGCGATACTTCGCATGATATTTTATTTTCTGTAGCATACTTGGCTACAGCCATCATCATAGGTTTTGGACCACAAGTATAAATTGTCGAAAATTTACTTTTTGTTAGTACCGAGTGGTTTGTTACATATCCTTTTTCGCCAAAACTACCATCTTCTGTAGTACAGAATACCTCTCCATATTTGGCAAAATCGTCTAGTTGTAACAAATCGTTCTTAGATCTGGCTCCAAGCAAGAATTTAGGAGAAAATCCTTTTTCTTTCAGACATGAGCCTAAGAATAACATTGGAGCAGTACCTACACCACCACCAACTAACAAGAACTCTCTGTCAGTTGATAAATCTTGAGGTATAGAAAATGTATTTCCCAATGGAAGAAGCAGATTTATTATATCTCCTTTTTTATATTCGCACATTTTTCGAGTGCCGTCTCCAATTGCTTGTACCAAAAGCCACAATTCATTTTTCTCCTTATCTATATAGTTTACCGAAATCGGACGTCGTAGATAAGTAGAAGGAGAACCATCTACTCTTACTTCTACAAACTGTCCGGGTTGCATGTCGGGCAGCTGTGTATTATCTGAAGTGGTAAGTTTTATGAGGCAATAGTTTTGGTTTAGTTGGTTATTTTCTGTTACAACTAAATCCAGCATTTTCTTCATTTAATCCTAAGTTTTTAGATGATATAGATACTCTCTGCGTTTTGCTGAGTACAAAGGTAATAAAGTTTGGGTTGACTAGAAAATTCCTATACAACTTTAATTATTGGTTAAAAAATAATTATCTTTATGATATAAAAGAGTTAGAAAACAAAGAGATTGTAGTCAGTTTGTTTGACAGAATGATAATAATATGTTGTTTGAAAGTGTAATAAGTCTAAATATTTCTATTCATTAAGAATATTTGAGAGAATAACAACTTGTATATTAAAATCTATTATTTATGGAACTACCATTTGCAGAATCATGGAAAATAAAGATGATTGAGCCTATCCGAAAAAGTAGCCGCTCGGAACGTGAGTTGTGGATAGAAGAGGCTAAGTATAATATGTTTCAGTTAAGAGCTGAACAGGTATATATTGATTTGCTCACCGATTCGGGTACAGGTGCTATGAGTGATAGCCAATGGGCAGGAATGATGGTTGGAGATGAGAGTTATGCCGGTGCTTCTTCTTATTATAAGATGAGAGATACAATAACACGTATAACAGGCTTTGATTATGTATTACCTACCCATCAGGGACGAGCGGCCGAGAATGTCTTGTTTTCGTGCTTAATAAAAGAAGGAGATGTATGTCCCGGAAATTCTCATTTCGATACAACTAAAGGTCATATAGAATCGCGCAAGGCTATAGCTTTAGATTGCACTATAGATGAAGCTAGAGATACACAACTGGAAATACCGTTTAAAGGAAATGTTGATATAGAAAAGTTAGAAAAGGCGTTTATCAAATATGGAGACCAAATTCCATTTGTAATAGTCACTATTACTAATAATACAGCAGGTGGACAGCCTGTGTCGATGGATAACCTAAGAGAAGTGCGCATATTGGCAAATAAATATGGAAAACCTGTTATTTTGGATTCTGCTCGCTTTGCTGAAAATGCTTATTTTATAAAGATGAGAGAAGGGGGATATGAGACTAAAACAATAAAAGAAATATGCCTTGAGATGTTCTCTTATGCTGATGGAATGACTATGAGTGCAAAAAAAGATGCTATAGTGAATATGGGAGGCTTTTTTGCAACAAACAAAAAGGATTGGTACGATATGTGTAAAATAAAAGGAATCGTTTACGAAGGTTTTATTACATACGGAGGGATGAACGGACGAGATATGAATGCTTTAGCTATAGGGCTTGAAGAAAATACCGAGTTCGAAAATTTAGAAACTCGCATCAAACAAGTAGGATATCTAGGCAAAAAACTGGATGAGTATAATATCCCATATCAACGCCCTGTGGGAGGACATGCAATATTTGTGGATGCGGACAAATTGTTGCCTAACATCCCTAAAGATCAGTTTCCTGCACAAACGCTTGCAGTCGAATTGTATCTGGAAGCGGGTATCAGAGGATGTGAAATAGGCTATTTACTAGCAGATAGAGATCCCGTAACTCGCGAAAACCGATTTGAAGGACTCGATTTGTTACGATTAGCCATTCCTCGTCGTGTTTATACAGATAATCATATGAATGTAGTAGCTGTTGCTCTAAAAAATATATATGATCGCCGTAATGACATTAAACGAGGATTTAAAATAAAATGGGAAGCTGATATATTACGACATTTTACAATAGAGTTAGAAAAAGCATAATAAAACAGCTTATTTAAATAAAATAAAGAAAGCTTAATCAGGAAAGGTTTGTTACTAACGAATCTTTTCTGATTTTTTATTTATAAAGGATTATTATCGGCATTAAAAGTTTCGAATGTATTATCCGAGTAATAAATAATTATTTTAGTTATTTTCCGTTCCGGTAATTTTTTATATATAATAGTCTCATCTACAATATTTTTATCCTCTTTTTCTGCTTTCTCAACTATATTTTCCTTGCGATATTCTGGTATATCCTGACTAATGGGAGGAGATACATAATTCTGAGAGAATAAATCCAACGAATTTGGTGCTGCTGATTGGATATTATTAGAAGTAGAAATCTGACTGGATACCTTATTCTCATTATCCAATTCGGATTTAAGCATTTTACCAGTTCCTGTAAGTAGCCAATCTGAATTAATGTAACTCATTTTTGATAATATACGGGTAACAACATCCAAACTAGGATTGTTACGTCCATTCAATATGTGAGACATTACAGCTCTTCCTAATTGCAGTTTATCTGCAAAAGCTGAAGGAGTAAGCTGTTCATAATCCATTATTTGTTTAATCCTGTCTTTCATCAATTGTAAATTATAATAGAACAAATGTATATAATATATTTTACAAATGGAAATCAGGTCCATTTACTTTTGTTGTTTACAAATGTATCCTGCTTGATACATTTGTTTAGTCTGTTATTGTAAACAAAAGTATATTTGATTATTTTCACATATACTATTACTTTATATTATTTAGTTATATTACTTATAAATAGAACTTTATATCATTTAAATATACTTATAATAAGCCTTAGAAGCATATTTTGCATTACATAACCTTTATTTATTAAACTTAAACTTTTATATTTATATATAAGTATCTGATATATATGATTATTTTATACTTAAATTATATGTATTAAAGGCTGAAAGTCGTATATACATTTGTAATATACAATAACAGAAACAAAAGTATATACTCTTTACTTTATGCCATCACCTGTAGTATACATATGTATTCATGGTGTATTTATGTTTACCCTTTTTGTTTATTTACTTTTGTATACAAGATTCCCCGTTTATTCAAATGTATATTTATACATTATTTCTGTATTTATAAATAAAAAAGTATCTTTACTCCTATAATGTAAAAAATTTAACAATGAGGAAAATTTTATTATTCACATCGTTTTTTTTAGTCTCTCAGATTTGCGTATTTGCGTGCACAAATTTTTTAGTTGGGAAAAACGCGTCTCTCAATGGGTCTACTATGATTACATATTCTGCTGACTCTTATGCTTTATTTGGCGAGCTATACCATTGGCCTGCCAAAAAATATTCAAAGGGAGAGAAACTAAAAGTTTATGAGTGGGATTCAGGTAAATATTTAGGGGAAATAGCTCAGGCCTTGCAAACATATAATGTTGTGGGAAATATGAATGAGCATCAACTTACTATAGCTGAAACGACCTTTGGTGGTAGAGAAGAATTAGAAGACACGAATGGCATCATGGATTATGGTAGTCTTATATATATTACTTTGCAACGAGCTAAAACGGCAAAGGAAGCTATTAAGGTGATGACAGATCTGGTAGCTGAGTATGGATACTATAGTGGAGGAGAATCTTTTTCTATTGGTGATCCTAACGAAGTGTGGGTCTTGGAAATGATAGGAAAAGGAAAAGAAAATAAAGGAGCTGTATGGGTTGCTATGCGTATTCCCGACGATTGTGTTTCGGCCCATGCTAATCAGGCACGAATACAACAATTCCCATTAAACGATCCTAGCAATTGTGTTTACTCGAAAGATGTTATAAGCTTTGCAAAAGAAAAAGGATACTATACAGGAAAAGATGAAGATTTTAGTTTTGCAAAAGCTTACAATCCTTTAGATTTTGGAGGACAACGTTTTTGTGAAGCACGTGTATGGAGTTTCTTTAATCGTTACAATAAAGACATGGCTAAATATGTAACGTATGCGCAGGGAAAAACACAGGAACCTATGCCTCTATATATAAAGCCTGACAAAAAATTATCATTGACAGATTTGCAAACAATGATGAGAGATCATTATGAAGGTACAGAATTGGACTGGAATAACGATATTGGTGCAGGGCCTTTCAAGTCACCTTACCGTTGGGCTCCTCTTACATGGGAATCGGATTCTATACAATATTGTAACGAACGCCCAATAGCTACTCAGCAAACAGCATTCACATTTGTATCTGAAATGCGCTCTTGGTTACCCAATCCTATTGGTGGTGTACTTTGGTTCGGTACGGACGATGCTGCTCAAACAGTGTATACACCTGTATATTGCTCTATTACAGAGACTCCCGAGTGTTATCGTGTGGGCAATGGTGATCTCTATACTTTTTCTTGGACTTCTAGTTTTTGGATTCAAAACTGGGTATCAAACATGGTATATAACAAATATGATTATATGCATACCGATTTAGCGAAAGTACAGAAAGAGCTCGAAACTAAATTCATCTTAGAACAAGGCGAAACAGATAAAGCTGCTTTGGAGTTGTATAAAAAATCACCAGAACAAGCAGTTAAATATCTGACCGAATATAGTCAAAAAGAAGCTCAATATGCTTTCGACAAATGGAAAAAACTAGGAGAATTCCTCATTATAAAATATATGGATGGAATAGTGCGTAAAGAGAAAGATGGGGAGTTTATCCGTAACGAACATGGAGAGCCATCTTCTCCACAGCGTGTAGGATATCCTAAAGATTTTTATCAGCGCGTAGTAAAAGAGACAGGAGATAAGTATAAAGTATTGTACTAAAAAAATACTAAAGCCCTTCTTACTCAGAAGGGCTTTTCTTAAAAGAACATATATTAAAAAGTGTCGATGAATAAGGGTATATTATATATCTTCATATTTACATTAGGTATTTTATTACTGTTCGTAGCTAACTTATTTTTGGGATCTGTCTCTATTCCATACAATGCTATACTCGATATACTGTTGGGAAATAAGGTGGAAAAAGAAGCATGGACATATATTATAGTAGATTCGAGAATACCACAAGCCGTAACAGCCTTATTTACGGGTGGAGCAATTGCTGTCTCTGGTTTGTTGCTACAAACAGCTTTTCGAAATCCATTAGCCGATGCCGGAATATTAGGCATAAGTGCCGGAGCGAACTTGGGAGTTGCATTGGTTATCCTATTATTGGGAGGTACAGTTGGGTCTGTAGCCGGATTCGATTTGTCATATTCTCTTTCTATTGTAGCAGGTGCTTTTATTGGAGCTACCGTGATACTTGCTATAATAATGGGATTTGCTTCTATTATAAAAAATAGTGTAATGCTTCTTATCATAGGTATTATGGTTGGTTATCTTACTTCTTCTATAATATCTATACTCAAATTTTGGAGTACGAACGAAAATGCCTATTCATTTATGTTGTGGGGAATGGGTAATTTTGCAGGAGTTGCCCGAGAACAATTACCTTTCTATTGTGCTGTAGTAACCGCCGGATTATTGTTGGCTATTCTATTAGTCAAGCCGCTCAATGCATTATTGCTGGGCGAAAAATATGCCACCAATCTTGGTGTGAATGTAAAATTAATACGCTTCTTACTGTTATTATGTGCCGGGATGCTTACGGCCATTACTTGTGCTTTCTGCGGCCCGATAGCATTTATTGGTCTGGCTGTACCCCATATAGCGAGATTATTATTGGGCACATCCAATCATAAGTGGCTATTGCCTGTAACCATATTAGCAGGTTCGTGCATTGCTCTTTTGTGCAATCTGGTAAGTGTGTTGCCCGGCGATTCGGGAATGCTGCCCCTTAATGCCATTACACCGATCTTTGGCGCGCCTGTCATTATATATGTCATTATCAACCAGAAGAAAATTCAATATTTTCATTGAGTCTATATGAGCAAAGAAGCTATTATATCAGCAAAAAATATCGGCATAGGCTATAATGCGGGTAAACATAGAGATCAAAATATGCTCTATAAAAATCTGTCTTTCAATTTGTATGCAGGAGAAATGGTTTGCTTGTTAGGTGCAAATGGAGCAGGAAAATCGACTTTACTCCGAACTATCAGTAAATCACAGCCAATACTTGCCGGAGATATTTTTCTTACAGATCGGAATATGACTCATTATTCCGAAAAAGAGTTATCTCAAATAATAGGTCTTGTTCTTACAGATAAAACATCGACAGGAGGCCTACTTGTTCGTGAACTGGTCGAATTGGGTAGATATCCATACACCGGATTTTTCGGACAGTTGGGCAAATACGATAAAGAAGTAGTGGAGAAGTCTATGGCCGATGTAGGTATTTCTCATAAAGCAAATTCCTATGTAGCAGAATTGTCAGATGGAGAGAGACAAAAAGTTATGATAGCCAAGGCTTTGTCACAAGAGTGTCCTATTGTCCTTCTCGATGAGCCTACCGCATTTCTAGATATAGAGAGTCGTATAGAAATTATGAATTTACTTCACCATTTGGCTATGTATCAGAATAAAACGATACTACTATCTACTCACGATATCGACATGGCCTTACTCCTATCCGACCGATTATGGTTATTGTCACGGGAGCATGGACTTACAAGTGGTATTACGGAGGATATTGTCTTATCAGGATCTATGGATCATTTCTTTAAAGGTGATAACATTATATTCAATAGAAACACAGGTAATTTCTTTCCTAAGAGACAGAGTGATAGAAAAGTATTTATTGAAGCCGATGATACACTATATCATTGGTCGAAAAATATGCTGGAAAGAAATGATTATAGTGTAGCAGAAGAAAGATCTGATAGCTTATTTATTTTAAAGGCTATTAATTGTCAGTCTATGAGTATTCAAATAGCAAAAACAGGGGCTGTTTCTCAATTCAATAATTTCGAAGAGTTAGCTAGTTTTCTAAAAACTTATAATAGATAGTTATCTACGTTTTCTTGCCATATCTATTCGTAGGAATATAAATAGCAGAATAGTAAATCCCCACAATGAAGACCCTCCGTAACTGAAGAAAGGTAGAGGAATACCAATAACAGGGGTTAAACCAATAACCATTCCTACATTGATGGACAAGTGAAATAAAAATATACAAGCTACACAATAACCATAGACTCGTCCGAAAGTATTTTTCTGCCTCTCGGCCAGATATATTAATCTAAGTATTAGTATAAAAAACAAGAGTAAGACTATTACAGAACCAACAAACCCCTGCTCCTCTCCTACTGTGCAGAAAATGAAGTCAGTATCTTGTTCGGGTACATATTTTAACTTTGTTTGTGTACCATTTAAATACCCTTTTCCGAGTAGCCCGCCCGATCCGATCGCTATTTTCGACTGGTTCACATTGTAACCAGCCCCCATAGGATCATCTTCCATTCCGAGTGTAACCTTTATACGCATCTGTTGGTGAGGTTGCATAACATCACTAAATAAATAATCTACCGAACTTACAAAAAGTAAGCCTCCAATAGCAAATACAGCTACTAGAGCATGTACTTTAGACCAATGCTTTTTCGCAAGAAACAACAGATATACAACTAATGCAGCAAGAGCTATAAGAGCTAATATCCCGAAATCGATATCTACTCCCATTTCTGATATAAGATAAGAAATCCCGAAGAATCCGGCTGTAGAGATTAATATATTTCGGGTAGCAACACCATCCTGCTTATAGCTAAATAAGAGTATAGAGCTGATAATGATAATCAAAATTATAGTAATAAATTCACCGGTTGATAATATGCCAATATCTGTTTCTGAATATTTTAGTCCGACTACAAAAAATAAAACAGCTGACACTCCAATAAATAATACGACACCTGGTAATCCCTCTCTATATAACATCAGGATAAATGCTGTATAAACAAGTGCAGAACCTGTTTCTTTTTGTAGTATGATAAGCAGCATCGGCAAAATAATTATACCTGCCACTAACAGAAGATTCTTAGGAGTTAATAATTTAAAATTGTATGTATTAAGTAATCTGGCTAAAGCTAAAGCAACAGCAAATTTCGCAAACTCTGCTGGCTGAATTTGTATAGTTTCCGTTATCTTAAGCCACGATCGCGATCCCCTTGTATCTGTGGCAACTACTACAGTAAGGAGCAGTAATAAAATAAAAGCGGCATATATATAATATGCAAGAATATCATAAATATTGCTATCTAGTTTCAGTATGATAAAGCCCAGAATCAGAGATGTTCCCATCCAGATAAGTTGCATGCCTGCACGGCCCGACAGATCGAACATACTTGTAGCATGCTCATATTGGTAACTAGCGCCATATATGCTAAACCATCCTCCAAGTATAAGTATGATATACAGCGTAATTGTAAACCAATCGAGGCTCTTTTTTATATTTTCGTCTTCCCTTTGATACATCTTATTCGCTTTCTCCCGGTTTAAAAGGTTCTATAGCTGCATCCGTTGACTGAGTATTTGCAGGTCTAACAATTTCAGTATTTCTATTATTACTGCGAGTCCAATTATAAAACACTTGCGGCATTATAATTCTACTGGCAATCATACTTTCCAACCCTTTGTCGTTAGGATTAATTTCGCCTTTCAGATATTTTTGAAGCATCAAACGCCCGATAGGTACACCATTAGTAGCACCAAATCCTCCATTCTCGACTATGACAAATATAGCTACCTGAGGTTTATCTTTAGGAGCAAACCCCATAAAAATAGAGTGGTCTCTTCCATGAGGATTTTCAGCAGTTCCAGTCTTGCCACATACTTCTATATCAGGCAATAGATTTGCTCCTCTACATGTACCGCCCGTCACAGCACGGGCCATACCTTCTACAATAGCCTCATAGTGTTGTTTTTTTATACCGGTACTGTGTTTGTGAGTATAAATACTATCCAGAGGTGTATCTTGTATTTCTCTTACTACATGTGGAGCATAATAATAACCTCTGTTTGCAATAGTAGCAGCAAGATTGGCAACCTGTAAAGGTGTTGCTGTGACTTCTCCTTGTCCAATAGCAATGGAAATAATATTAGAAGCACTCCAAGTATCTTTCTTAAAAGCACGGGTATAGAACTTGCTATTAGGTATAAATCCTCTCTTTTCGGATGGAAGGTCAACACCTAATGTATATCCAAAACCCATATCCACTATGTGATTTTTCCATATTTCGAAGGCTTCGGGAGTACTCCCATATTTTTTTCTATTTCCTAGCATAGCCGTAAGCCCATAGCAAAAGTATGAATTACAAGATGTTGCTATAGCAGGAATCAGAGGTAATGGCGATCCGTGTGGGTGACATTTCGGACGTCCTCCTAATGGAGGATAGCCACCAGCACAAGAATACATTGTATTCTCTGTAATAATATCTTCTTCTAAAAAGATTAAACCTTGAGTAGTTTTAAAAGTCGATCCGGGAGGATACATTCCTTGTATTGGTCTGTTTAAGAGAGGCTTTACAGGGTTATTTTCCAATTCAAGATAGTTTTTACTAAAATCTCGCCCTAATAACATAGACGGATCGTAAGTTGGTGATGTAACCATACATAATACTTCTCCTGTCGATGGTTCAATCATAACTATACTACCTACTTTATTTTGCATCAAATATTCTCCGTATGCCTGAAGCTCAATATCAATAGATAAAGTAAGATTCTTACCTGAAGCGGGAGCTATATCATGTTTTCCATTTTCGTATTTACCTTGTATACGCCCATGAGCATCGCGCAATAAAATTTCAACTCCTTTTTCTCCCCTTAGATGTTTCTCGTACGATGATTCTATACCGGATTTCCCTCCATAATCACCTCTTACATAGTAGCTATCTTTTTCTAGTTGACTTTTACTTACTTCTGCCACATATCCTAGTAACAAACCAGCATTAGGATGAGTATATTGGCGCAACGTTCTTTTCTGTATATAAAACCCCGGAAATTTATAAAGTTTTTCCTGTAGCAAACCACTCTCCTGAGATGTGAGCTGTGTAGTAAATGTTTGCATAGTATATGTGGAATAGCCAGGATTTAATCGGCGATCTTTTATATCTCTTATACGCTTATCAAACTGTTCCTTTGTATAATCTATGACTTTACACATATCCAATGTATCGAAAGACCCTACTTCTCTAGGAATATATACCAGATCGTATGTCGGTTGGTTATATACTAAAAGTCGATCCTTTCTATCAGATATTATACCTCTCGAAGGATATAAAGTTCTATTAAAGAAAGCATTGCCATCGGCAGATTCTTTATATTCACTTTTTATTATTTGAAGATAGAATAATTGTACTATATATATCAAAATTATACCACAGGCTATACCGCCTATGATATATTGTCTTTTAGAAAGGTCTAAGCCGCTTTTTGCCATGAGCTTTTCTTCTTAAGAGAGAATCCTTCAAATGCGAAAATGAGTATTGATGAGAGTATTACAGATAAAATAATTCGTAGCAGAATCAATTTTATATTAAAGTAAGAAAATGATTCTATAGAAACTAAAATTATATGATGTATCAATGTCAGAAAAACAGCATATTTCATGAAAGAGCTTCTTAGTAACCTAAAGCTAGGAGTTTGGCCATTATAGTCATCTGTCATGAAAAATAATTTCTGCGATGGCTTACATATAAATCCTATGAACGTACTTGCCGCAGCATTTATGCCGGGAGTATTACAAAATAGATCTATTATAAGCCCAATCAAGAAACCAAAAAAAGTAGTAAGATTCCTGTTACAGCCAACGGGAAGTTTTATGATAAAATATATATATACAAAAGGAACAGCATAGCCCAAAAACGAAATTCGGTTAAGCACTAATACTTGTAGCAAAACAAGTAGAACAAATATTATAATATATTTTATCGCATTACTTTTTAGCATTCTTTACTTTGTTTTCCAATTCTTTTATCTCATCTGTATTACTTTTCAGAAGGAGTACATTTTTCAAAGTTCCAAAATCTGTAAATAATTTTATCTTTATACTATAGAAATTATCGTCAACTTCGCTCTGATACTCTTCTACAGTTCCAACCTGAAGTCCTGCCGGAAAAAAATCTGAAAAGCCACTGGTTACTATAGTATCACCCTTTTCTATTTTTTCGTATTTAGGATATTCTGTCAGACGGGCATACCTAGAATCCCCACCCTCCCATATCAAAATACCATCTGCACTGGAATTTTTAATTTTGCAACTAAATTTACTATGAGGATTCAAGATAGGCTGAACTATTGCATAATTAGGACTGGCAGATCTGACAACACCAACAATGCCTTGCTGAGATACTACTCCCATATCATCTGTTACTCCATCATTTTTGCCTTTGTTGATTATTATATAGTTCTCAATCATAGAAGTACTATTTTTCTCTACGCGGGCAATAATATAATGTGAATTTATTTTCCTATTAACTGAATCGTTAAGAAAAGCATTCGCTTTCAATGAGTCTGTTTCTACAGAGAATAAATAACTTCTTAGTTCTGATAACTCGGTCTGTAATTCGGAATTCTTTTGAAGGAGTTCCTGATTTTCTTTTTTGAGACCAAAATAAGAAGATATACTTCCCGATATCGAATAAACTCGTCCGGTCACCTCATTTGTAGAATTTAGGAAAACACTTTTCTGATAAGAGTTCCCACTAAAAATGAAGTAAAAACAAATTATTTCGAGAAATATAAAAACAAACCATGAGCTGTTCTTTAATAGGAAATTAATTAAGTTTCTCATAATTTGTTTTTATCTATATTCTTCTATATATATGGTAATACAATATCGACACAAAAGAAATAAGCAAAACTTATCTCATTAAGAAATTAAATTTCTCAATATTTTTTAGTGCGATACCGGTTCCTTTAGCTACAGCGTGAAGTGGATCTTCTGCTACATGAAACTGAATACCAATTCTATCAGTAAAACGTTTACTAAGTCCTCTTAATAAAGCTCCTCCTCCGGTAAGGTAAATTCCGTTTCTTACAATATCCGCATATAATTCCGGTGGCGTTTGCTCCAAAGCACTAAGTATAGCCGAATCCATTTTCGAAATAGATTTATCAAGACAGTGTGCCATTTCTTGATACGACACAGGTATATCCATTGGCAGGGAAGTCATTCTGTTAGGACCATGTACAACAAAATCTTCAGGAACTTCATCCTCAGGTAATTCTGTAAGAGCTGCCCCTACGGCTATTTTAATATTTTCAGCAGTACGCTCGCCTACTTTTATATTATGCTGACGCCCCATATACTCCTGAATATCTTCAGTCAGGTCGTCCCCTGCTATTTTTATTGATTTGTTAGAAACAATACCACCCAGCGAAATTACTGCAATTTCGGTGGTACCTCCACCTATATCAACTATCATGTTTCCCTCGGGTGCCTCTACATCTATACCGATACCTAAAGCCGCAGCCATAGGCTCATATATCATATATACATCGCGTCCTCCGGCATGTTCTGCCGAGTCGCGAATAGCCCGTGTTTCTACCTCAGTACTTCCTGACGGTATACATATAACGATACGAAGAGACGGTGAGAATAGACGACTTCTGTTATTAAACATTTTGATCAGACCTCTGATCATTTGTTCTGCAGCAGTAAAGTCTGCTATCACTCCATCTTTAAGTGGTCTTACTGTACGTATATCTTCGTGGGTTTTCCCGTGCATTTGGCGAGCTTTCTCCCCTACTGCGATTACCTTTCCCGATTTCCGTTCTAATGCGACTACGGAAGGTTGGTCTACAACTATTTTTCCATTATGTATGATGATGGTATTGGCGGTGCCAAGATCCATCGCTATTTCCTGAGTAAACGAGAATAGTCCCATATTTTCAATTTATTTTGCGAATCCTATTTCAATCCAATTAATGTTTAAAGTGCCGTATGCCTGTTACTACCATCGAAATATTGTGCTCGTTACAATATTCGATAGATAGTTTGTCATTTATCGAGCCGCCCGGTTGTACGACTGCAGTAATTCCTGCTTTTCCTGCAATTTCTACACAGTCAGGAAATGGGAAAAATGCATCGGAAGCCATTATCGCTCCATTAAGATTAAAGTTGAAAGCGTCTGCTTTTTCTATAGCTTGTTTAAGCGCATCCACACGAGATGTTTGACCTGTGCCTCCGGCACATAGCTGCTTATCTTTCACTAAAATTATTGCATTCGATTTTGTATGCTTTACAAGCTTATTAGCAAAAAGTAAATCTTCAAGTTCCGATCCCTGCAATGAACGGTTTGTCACCAACTTTAGGTCTTCAGCTGTTTGTATACTCAAATCTTTTTCCTGTACCAAAACACCATTCAACAACGATCTGAATTGTGTTGTATCGGATATTGGTTGCTTCTGCACTAAGATAATACGATTTTTCTTTTGTTCCAATATTTCGAGACTTTCTTTATCGTATTCGGGTGCAATTATGATTTCGAAGAATATTTTATTGATCTCTTCGGCTGTTTCCTTATCTATTTTTGCATTACTAACAATAATACCGCCAAATGCAGAAACCGGATCTCCTGCCAAAGCATCTTTCCATGCCTCTACTGTAGTAGATCTTGAGGCTATTCCACAAGCATTGTTATGCTTTAAGATAGCAACTGTAGTTTCATCAAATTCACTAATAAGGCTTACTGCCGATTCTATGTCGAGCAGATTGTTGTATGATATTTCACGACCATGCAGCTGTTCGAAAATATCGTTAAATTTCCCATAGAAAGTTCCTTTTTGGTGTGGATTTTCACCATAACGAAGGTGCATTGCATTATCTTCTGCATAACGGAATACAGAACCTTCATTATTATCCATATAATTAAATATGGCTGTATCGTATGATGAAGAAACAGAAAATGCTTCTTTTGCAAAGAACTTACGGTCTGCCAAATCAGACTTGCCGCCTTTTGAGTCTAAAAGTTCTTTTAATGGAGCATATTGTTGTTTTGAAGCAACAATTATAACATCTTTGAAATTTTTTGCAGCAGCTCTGATGAGAGATATACCGCCTATATCAATTTTTTCTATAATGTCTTGCTCATCAGCACCTGAAGCTACAGTTTCTTCGAACGGATACAGGTCTACGATAACTAAATCTATCTCATGTATATCGTATGCTTTTATTTGCTTCATATCTTCAGGAAGCTCTCTGCGGCACAGAATACCTCCAAATATTTTAGGGTGAAGAGTTTTTACTCTACCTCCCAATATCGAAGGATAGCCGGTAGTATCTTCTACAGCCTCACAAGGAAGGCCTAATGACTCTATAAAACTCTTTGTTCCACCTGTAGATACGAAGTGGACACCTAAAGAATCCAACTGTTTTAAAATTTCATCTAAGCCATCTTTATGATAGACTGAGACTAGCGCTGTTCTAATTTTTTTCTCTGAAGACATGGTGTGTTAATATCCTAATTTTTAGGAGGACAAAGTTATAAAAACTATTGTTATTACAGGCGCTTTTATTATAATTTTTGCGGAATAAATTAGGCTTATCCAAATTATATAAATATTTAAGTTTTATCTCTATCATTTTCCTATATTTGTAAAAATATCTTAAATCGGACCTGAATGAAAAACACCTTTCTAATGTGCTTCTTTACACTGTTTGTTCTTAATTGTTTTTCGCAAACTACGAGAAGTGAAATTCTAAGAAAAGTGTCCTTTATCGCTGTCAAAGGAGAAAAAATAGAAAGGACTGACTCTGTTGTTTTACAAATAAATAACCGCACAGGAGATTATGATGCAAAGATATATATTCCTTACAAGAAAGGCATGAAAGTTTCGGTAGAGAATGCCTATATTAAAGACTTGTCCGGCAATATAATTAGAAAATTGAGAAACAAAGAAATAGAGGATCGTAGCAATATTTCTGATATTTCTCTTTATGAAGACCATTTCATAAAATCTTTCGAATTGAAACATAATAGTTATCCCTATCAAATATTTTATACGATAAAGACAGTGATTAATAAATTTCTCATTATAGAAAACATTGATCTATCCAGGACAAAAGAACCTGTACGAGACGGTTTATTAATAGTAGAGTCTCTGAGAGAAGAACCTATAAGATTCTTTCAGAAAAATGTTATTTCTCCTCTTATAGATACATTATTAAGTACTGTCAGATATACCTGGAGTTATAATTATAAGATTCCTCAAAAAGACGAAATAAACACATCTCCTAACGTTTCGAATGCTCCACTCATACGAGTTATACCTTTAGATTTTCGATACGGGATAGAAGGTAAATTCAATACATGGCAAAATTTTGGTAATTGGGTATATAGGTTAAATGAGAAAAAAAATGATCTATTGCCAAGCGAAAAGATTAGAATAGATGTATTATTAAAAGATGCTACAGAAGAGAAAGATAGAGCCCGAATTCTATATTATTATCTTCAGGATAATATGAGGTACATAAATGTTAACATAGATATAGGTGGGTTACAGACATATCCAGCCAGTTATGTATGTACTAATAGATATGGAGATTGCAAGGCTCTATCTAACTATATGAAAGCTGCTCTCGAATATGCTGGAATAAAATCTTATTACACACTAATAAACGCATCATCTCAAATAAATGATGTCAGTGATAGTTTTCCTTATCAGGCTTTCAATCATGTAATATTAACCATTCCTTTTGCAAAAGATACAATATATATGGAATGTACATCAAAAAACACTCCGTTTGGATATATAAGTACATCAATTCAGGGAAGAAGAGCCTTACTGACAGATAAAGAACATAGTCGTTTGATCTCTATCCCCAAATTGTCTAATGACGATGTATTGTGTACTCGTAAAATATATATAAACATAAATACTTCATCAGTTAAACTTTCGGCCATAGAGAGGGGCGATAATTATGAGTTGTTGAATTACTTAACCTCTGATGTAGACAAAAATACAGTAGATAAATATATAAGAAGATCTATATTGTCGGGAACTTACGATCTTCTTGATTTCAAGTTTTTAAAGGACAGCAGAGATAGTGTTAAAATAAGTATGGATGCGGAGCTTAAAATGCAAAATCTGCATAAGAGATATGGAAATAACATATTGTTATCCCCTTTCCCTATTGATCTTGATACTTATGAGTCTCCCGAAAATAGAACAAGAAGTGTTCAAATAAATTATCCATTATGTTATAAAGATATACTGGAGTATGATCTGACAGGAATTAATATATCTAAAGTACCGGAGAATACACACATTAGATCGAAATATGGAGAATACTCTCAACATTTTGAATTAAAAGACAATAAATTGATAGTTCATAAATCTATAACAATATTTGCAGGACGGTATCCATTGGAACAATATGGTGACTTTTATAAATTTACGACTGCGATCAACAGACACGAAAGAAATAACTACTATTTAGAATCTATATGAAAAACACACTGACTTTTTTATTTTTCTTCATCTTTGCATCTGTACTAATTAATGCACAGGAAAAATACACTCAAGATGAAGGACAGGTAACTCAGTATGAAATGAGTATGACCGAATATGATAAAGACAAAGATGCTGAAGCTGTAGTATTGTATGATTTGGGAGATTATCGTTTCATAGGAGATGAAAACAGAGGCTTTCTTCTGAGAATGAAGAAGAGGACCAAGATAAAGATTTTAAAGCCGGCAGGACTGGATTATGCCAACTTCGAAATTCCATATTATATAGAAAATCGTGATTGGGAGTCTATACAGGAACTGGAAGCTATAATTTATAATTATGAGGGTGGACAATTAATAAAAACTACGCTAGATAAAAAGAATATTTTTGAAGAAAAAGTATCGGATAAGCTTTATGTAAAAAAAATAGCACTGCCTAATGTAAAAGAAGGTTCTGTAATAGAGCTAAATTACACAATATTGACTCCTTTTTATTTCTATATGCGTCCTTGGAGTTTTCAAAGAAAAATACCGGTTGTCTACAGCAAACTAAATTATAGAGCTATTCCATATTATGAATATGTATATATACTGAAAGGAAGTGACAAGCTGGATGAGTTTAAGAGTAGTGCTATGACAGAAGACTTGAGATTTGGGAACCTAGTCTATCGTGAAATGATATACACTTTTGGAATGAAAAATTTACCTGCATTCAGAGATGAAGAATATATAACGTCGAATGAAGATTATATGATAGGTATCAATTTTCAGCTATCTAAATTGTATTATCCTCGGGGAGGTAGCAAAGATATTATGACAACATGGACAGCCATGAATGAGAGTTTCTTGAAAAACGACAACCTTGGAAAATATATAAAAAAATCAGAAAAAGAAGCAAAAAAAATACTGCCAGAACTAAATATAACAGCTACTTCTCAATTAGATCAGGCTAAAAGGATCGTTGAATATGTAAAGCATAATTATAACTGGAATGGACGGTATGGAAAATTTGCAGAATTAAGCTTGTCAGACTTTTTGAAAAGAAAAACGGGTAATGTAGCCAATATAAACTTATTTTTGACAGGTATGCTCAATGCAGCTGGTATAGACGCATATCCGGTGGCATTGAGTACCCGTGAAAATGGGTTTATTAGAAAAGAATATCCTTTTAGTCAATTTTTAAACTATGTTCTTGTTCAGGCAAAAATCGACGGAAAGATATACAATATAGATGCAACAGAACCTTTACTGTACTTCTCGGATGTGCCTGAGCGTTGTATAAATGTAGAAGGTTTGGTTGTTAAGCCTAAAACAGAAGAATGGAGTGTGATATATCAAAAAGGAATGTCTTTGGATCTAAAATCTTTTACAATAAATCTTATTCCGGAAGAGAATAAAATGGAAGTTGATGCTTCTTTTGCTGCTACAGGTTTCAGAGCATATAGCTATCGATCTACTTATTTAGGAAAATCAGAAAACCTATTGAAATACCTCAAAGATAATCATAATATAACCCCAAAAAATGATATTAAAATTGGAGGAGAAGTATCGGAACTCAATAAGCCATTTCAATTTTTATTTACATTTGACTCACCCGTTGAGAGTTCTTCTGATAGACTATTCATTCACCCATTTTGTAATCTATCGCCTACTGACAATATATTTAAGCAAACAAGCCGATCACTGCATGTAGATATGGTATATTCCCGTTCTTTGGGATATAAGTCTGTTATTAATATTCCCAAAGGATATAAAGTGGATCATATGCCAGAACCTTTTTCATATAACGATGCTTTAATGAAAGTGGACTATATATTATATCAAGATGCAGACAAAGTAATAATTAGTGCAAATAGTATCTTCAAGAAAAACATATACCAACCAAGTGAATACGAAACCCTAAAAAGAACATATGCCAAGATGATAGAACAGTTTTCAGAGATGCTTGTCTTAAGTAAGATATATTAATTATTTAATTACAATTAATTTCGCATAAACAAGCGTCTTCTCCCTCTATTTGGATGGTTACATGTTGAATTCCAAATTTTTCAGTAATATACTGTTTTGCTTTCTCTAAAATTTGATCTCTATTGGCTTCTTTTTTCACCTTTAGGTGAACTGTCATAACAGCGAAATCAGATGTAATCATCCATATATGGAGATCGTGCACACTTTCTACATCGTCTATTGATCTTAGAAGATTGATAACATCTTGTGTATCTATATTTGAAGGTTTGGCTTCCATGAGTATATTCACAGAGTCTTTTAGCACATTCCAACCACTATACAAGACTAATACTGAAACTATCATACTGGCTATAGGATCTGCTATATACCAGCCAAATAGCATTATCAATATTGCGGCTATTATGGCTCCTACCGAACCTAACAGATCACCTATAACATGTAGAAAAGCACTTTTTACATTCAAGTTGTCTTCGGTAGAACCTTTCGAGTGTAATATATATGCTACTATAATATTTATTATCAATCCAATGGTCGAAATAATCATCATCCCCTGCCCTATTACTTGTGGCGGAGACGACAGGCGATCTATAGCTTCTTTAAAAATAAATATAGAAAGCAAGACGAGGACAATACCATTAAGTAATGCGGCTAGTATTTCGAAGCGTTTATAACCATACGTTTTTGATGATGTTGCTGCTTTTGCTCCAAATATTAAAGCACTTAGGCTTAAGCCCAAAGCAACAGCATCGCTCAGCATATGTCCGGCATCAGAAATTAGGGCTAAGCTATTGGTCAGATATCCTCCAATAAATTCAACAAACATAAAGCCTGCAATAAGGACAAAGCTTATAGATAAAGCTTTCTTATTAGCATTGTGTTTATGATCATGGGAGTGATTGTGACTATGTTTATCATTGTCGTGCGAATGACTCATTATTGTTTATTTAGAATTAATTAAAATAAAAAAGCAAGGGTAAAGTTATTCTTTTTTCCCTTGCTTTCGATATTTTACTAATAAAATCTATCTAATCAATCATTCATTGATATTAGAAATTCTTCATTATTTATAGTCTTTCTCAATCGGCCTTCAAGAAATTGCATAGCTTCTACCGAATTCATATCCGATAGGAAGTTTCTCAATACCCACATTCTGCTAAGAGTATCATTATCAAGAAGTAAATCGTCGCGGCGAGTACTTGAGGCAATAGTATCAACAGCCGGGAATATTCGTTTGTTAGATAATTTACGATCAAGTTGTAATTCCATATTACCTGTACCCTTAAATTCTTCGAAGATTACATCATCCATCTTAGAACCTGTTTCAGTTAAAGCAGTAGCAATTATTGTAAGAGAACCTCCATTCTCGATATTTCGCGCAGCACCAAAGAAACGTTTCGGCTTGTGTAGAGCATTTGCATCCACCCCACCTGTCAGCACTTTACCCGATGCCGGCTGTACAGTATTGTATGCACGAGCCAAGCGTGTAATAGAGTCGAGAAGAATAACGACATCGTGTCCGCATTCAACCATACGTTTAGATTTATTTAGTACGATCTCAGCTATTTTCACATGACGGTCAGCCGGTTCATCAAATGTAGAAGCGATAACTTCTGCATTTACGCTACGTTCCATATCTGTTACCTCTTCGGGGCGCTCATCTATAAGAAGCACTATCATATACACTTCAGGATGATTGCTCGCTATGGCATTGGCTATATCTTTCAACAATGTAGTTTTACCAGTCTTTGGCTGTGCTACAATCAGACCACGCTGTCCTTTTCCTATTGGAGAGAATAAGTCGACAACACGACAAGATAAATTATCGTTTCTACCCTTTGTCAGTTTAAACTTTTCATTAGGGAAAAGAGGTTTTAAATGATCAAATGGCACTCTGTCACGTACTTCATCAGGAGTACGCCCGTTAATTCTATCAACTTTTACTAAAGGGAAAAACTTCTCAGATTCTTTAGGAGGACGTATAGGACCTTCCACTATATCACCGGTCTTTAACCCGAATAGGCGAATTTGAGACTGTGAAATATATACATCATCCGGAGATGACATATAGTTATAATCAGAAGAACGTAAAAAGCCATAACCTTCCTGCATTATTTCAAGAACTCCGGTAGCATTCAAGATGCCTTCGAAATCGAATGTCTTTTCTTGCGACTGGTTATTATTTTTCTGATTATTATTATTATTTGAATGGTTATTGTGTTGTTGCTGAGTCTGTTTATTGTTTTTAACAGGAATTTCAGGAGTAACTATTTCCACAGGGATAACATCTGCATCCACCTCGAGCGGAGCCAACAAAGGTAGTCCCGGAACGGGTTCTTCTTGCTGAACTTCTCTAACTTTATTCGATCGGAATACTAGCTGGGTTGGTTTACTAACTGGTGCAGGCTGAGGCTTTTGTTGTTGCTCTGTTTTTTCTTCTTTAACCTCTTTTGTCTCTGTGCTATTCTTTTTAATAATCTCTTTTTGAGAAGGCTTTTCTGCCACAGGAGCAGTAGTTGGTGCAACTATAGGTGTTGCTTCTTTTTTCTCAGGAGCTGAAACTGTCTTCTCTATCTTATTTTCCTGTTTTGGCTGTTTTGATTCTTCTTTTTTAGGTTGTTCAGCCTGAACTTTTTCTTTTGGCTTTGCAGCTACAGGAGCCGGAACGTCTTGTTTTTTTTCTGCGTTCTGCTTTTTCTGCTTAGCTTTAGATGCAGCTGTATGAGATTTTTTTTGTTGCTGTTCTATTCTATCTTCGCTCTGGTAACTTTCTGAGTTTTTGTTCCGAGCTTCTAAAATGGCCTGTTCGTCAAGTATTTTATAAATAAGTTCATCTTTTTTATAAGCATCCGGACGTCTGATACCTAATTCTTTTGCAATAGTTCTTAGTTCAATTGTGAGCTTTTCGTTAAGCTCCAGAATGTTGTATATACGCATGTGTATATCTTATTAAATTATATTGATTTAATCATTTTCGTTTGAAAAGGAGTTATATATTTTCCTGTAGTTTTTTACACAAGTTTATTTTGAAGATAAAATATGTATTATATCAAGAGTTTATAGGTTTTATTTTGATTCCTTCATCCCCAAATTTTTCATATATTAATTACTATATACGACACAATTTACAAGAATAAATCAAATTAGGAGTTGTAAATTGGATTGCTATAATGAAATATAATAAACAGTAATTGGATATTTACTAATCTTTATATGTAAAAGATTTTTAGTTCCAGGAATCCGAGGTGCAAATATATGAATTCTTTTTGAATATAAAATCTCCTATGCCATATTTTTGAAGTTTTATTGAAATATTAAATAAATGTTATTTTTATACTCATCACTAAATAGTTACTCTACTGCTTATAGAAAGAAATAATACTGAATAATAGGAACTGCAATTAACATTTGAGCGAAGTTGTAAAGTTTATAAAGTATGATAAGAATAAAAGGTTGAAAATTTATTTCAACTTTCAACCTTATTATATATGGGTTTTAATCCAAGTCCTTTATCTTATTAAAACTGAAAGAAGTTATTGTCTCGTATAGCTGTAATATCCGTTGTAGGTTTTTCATAGTTTTTTGCTTCAATCTCAGCTATTAACGCATCAATATCTTGCTGCGTTATTTTCAGAGTCCTTTTACCATAATCATTTACTACAACATCAATAGGTGTAAGAAAACCCCATTTTCTAAAAAAGTCCAGCAGGTTTATTTTTGAAAGATTACAAACAGTACGAACAAAATCTAACTGTAGCTCACCACTATTTTCGAATGTAGTACCAATATTCGGAGTTGTTCTATAGTGCTCATAAAGGTCTTTGTATAAATCTTTATAGCCTTTCACATTGGTCGTATATAAATGTAATTGCCAAAAGGGAACAAGCCTTTCAAAATGTTTGTTTGCAATGCTAGGATTTGCATGAGCCAGTTTTTTTTCAATAATAAGACTTTGTGCCTTATCATAATATCCTTCTACAAGCATATTGCTTTTTTCGTAGCCAAATAATTGTGTTTTTACATACATGGAAAACATATTGTTGCCTACTTCTCCCATTCCTCCCCATCTCATACCCGGATTAGACTGACTACAATGTCCTACTTCGTGTGCTAATCCCCATATGCGATTCATAAATGTATCACTGCTGGGGTTGGCAAAGAAGTTTTTATATGATCTGGGAAAAATAACCCTTTCTACTGTTGCATTCGGATTGCCTGTTCCCGATACAGAAGGCATAAAGAACATTCGCGTACTGTATGGTTTGCCATATTTAAATAATCCCGCGAAGTCTATTTCTAAACCAATTAATTGATCGAGGCTTTCAATAGTCTTATAAAGATTTGTATTGGCTTCCTTAAAGTCTTCGGTATACCATACTAGCTG
The DNA here is from genome assembly GCF_001261735.1 of Dysgonomonas sp. BGC7. Classification (GTDB taxonomy): domain Bacteria; phylum Bacteroidota; class Bacteroidia; order Bacteroidales; family Dysgonomonadaceae; genus Dysgonomonas. Next base: position 170,591 of record NZ_CVRP01000010.1, read on the forward strand.
ACTATATTTTCCTTTCACGTCGAAATAAGAGTACTTAGCTTTACTTAAAAGAATCTCAGAATCTTTTACTTCATTTTTAGAAATATCATAATATCCATTTACACTTCCTGTAAGAAAGTGAATATTCACTTTCTTAGAATTAATTTCACTTTTCTCTATTTCACTTCGAGCATTCAAAGGAATATATTCGTCCTGAAAAATAAGTATATAACAAAGACCTGTACCGGGTTTTATTCTGTTCATACCTGTTTTCAACTCAAACGTATTGCCACCCCAGGGTTGTGTATAATCTTGTACTCTGAGCCTTACTATCTGTCCGTATGTATCTCCAACTAGAATACAAACCTCGTCTTCAGGATTTTCTATATATATTCCTGTTACGTTGTCCAATACTCCCCATGTGTGCATAGTTTTTGTTCTGGCAGCTGATATTTTCGGATTTTGATATGGTCGATAAGATTGTATACGATATTCTTTATCCTGATAATTACCAGATTTAATTTTAGTTGCAATATCTTTATACAAATCCTCCGGTATTTTCTTTATCTCTTTGTCTGTAATATTACTCTTTAATTCGGAGCAGGAAAGATCTTTGAATATAGTAAGAGGATCGAATACTTTTTTCTTATACGAAGATTCTATTCTATAACTTTCCACTGTAGTTCCCTTAATAGAATTGCACGAATAAGAAAAAGCCAGTCCTATAATTATCAGCCTTAGAAAATAGTGGATAAAATAATGTCGTTTTTGTCTTTTCATATCTTATTATTAATTCGGGTTAACAGAAATGCCTTGATACAAAAAGGATAATCCTTTTTCGAGTAACAAAATTAATCTAAAAAGGCGATTTTACCTTTGCTGTATTCGTTAATACTTTTACTTATTTTGTTTATATATACATATTAATCTATTATTATATTCAAGACAAACAACCCTGCCTAATAAATTGATATATCAGGCAGGATTTGTTATTATTAACTTTCTTTAGATATAAAATTATTCAGTATCCGAAACCTTATTTTTTTCATTCTTCTTCCAAACACATAGTATCAAAACAAAAGAAAGTATAGATGCTATTATCCAAAAGATTCCTGCCTGAGTGAAGTTATATGATTCAACACCATTTACAATTGTCTTGTTAGAGTCTATAAGCCATCCGCTAATAATATCCTGTATTCCTGCACCTATATAACTGGCTATACCTACAATACCCAGAGCCGCACCGCTGGCATTTCTTGGTACAATATCTACTGCCATCAAACCTCCTAAAAAGCATATTAAAACACCAATAGCTGTACCAAATAGAATCATACTCAACATATTGATATATATATTATCCCCTGAATATAGAAACAGACATAGGGATAAGGTGTTTAATATCCCAAAAAGAAAAGCAGGAATATTACGATTTCCTTTAAATAGTTTATCTGATATCCATCCTGAAAAGATAGTTCCTATAACACCTAATAAAGCGTTAATAGATATTATTTGAGTAGCTGTAGCCAAAGAATAGCCTTTTGCTTCTTGTAAGAATAGGACTCCCCATCCATTTATAGCATAGCGGCTTATATACATAAAAGCACTGGAAAGAGCCAATACCCACACTAATGGATTTTTGAGTACAGCTTTCTGTACCTCTTTTGTTGTTTGTTTTTTTTTATTACCTTCTGAGGAATCGACAGTTTCATCTGCGAGAACTTCGACAGCAGGAAGACCTCTACTTTGGGGTGTATCATGCAAAAAACAAATAATAATCAGTACTCCTAGAACTCCTGCTACAGATGAGCCTATAAATCCCCATTGCCAGCCTAAAAGGCCAACTATGGCTCCTACAAAAATAAAAGACAGAAATTCTCCTAAGTTATGGCTGGCACTAAAAAAGCCATAATATGTTCCTCTTTCTTTCAGAGGAAACCAACGCGATAGCGAAATTATAGCCGGAGCTGCGCCCATGGCCTGACTCCATCCGTTTATACCCCACATGACAGCAAAAGCAACGAAAAAAGTAAATGTAGAAATAGCTGTTGTAGACATTTCAGCAAGTCCCAGCAAGCCAACTATCAAGTTTGCTGCCGTTGAGATTATTAGGCCTGTAGCCATAAATCGTTTTATATTACTATAGTCAGCCAAAAAACCGTTTATGAATTTTCCAATGGCATATGAAAATAACAATACAGATCCAACAACACCTAACTGACTCGCATCTAGTGCCCCACTCTCCAATATAGGCTTTTTTACAACATTCAGGCTGGTACGACATACGTAATAGAGACTATAACCAATAGTAGCAGCCAGAAAACTCGAAATGCGCAATCGCTTATATTTTTTCGTTAGTTCTTCTTTGTTTCCTATAAAAAATGGGGAAGGGGTACTTATTTTATAAAAATTTATAATCCGTTTTATCATACTCTCTTCCTTAATTATGCAGCCCTCTTTTTCTCAGGTAATCAATTAAATAGGCAGGACGATCTGTCTGTATAATGCGAGCCCCAAGCATATCTATCAGATATCCATAGCCTCTGTCGGGATCTTCGAGTGACATATCGTCATCGTGCCCTCCTGCCATTGTATCCCAAAGAGTATTATACCATATTAATGATTTCCCTTTTAAAATTTCATTTATTTTTAATGGTAAAGGATTAGAATCACACTCAAATAGTAGCTCAAAAGCAACAGGATTCATACTTTTTACAAAAAGATCTATTTGTTTTTCAGCATCCTCCTTATCCAGTTTTACAATTGGCATATAAATAACATCTTCAAGATACTTACCGAAGTATTTTTTTACTTCTTCAGCACTTTTACCGCCTTTCATTATTACTTGTTTTGTTGTACCTGTTTTCTCTAGCAATAAGTATATTTCATCAAAATATCTATCTGCTTTATCGAGGTTGACAAGTATCTTTCCTTTCATATGGTTTAATGCTTCTTCGAGAGTTGGTACAATTTCTTTTGTTTTTATGTTACATCCATTCTTTAATTTCAATGTGCGAATAGAATCTAGTGTCCATTCCGAGATCAGACCTTTACCTGTAGTTGTCCTATCCAGTTTAGAGTCGTGCATTAATATAATTTGCCCGTCTTTGGTTCGTTGTACATCAAGTTCCACTATATCTACACCTATTTTAATAGCATTATCAATAGCAGGGAGCGAGTTTTCAGGTGCATAGCGCCAATCACCCCTGTGAGCTACTACCAATACTGTACTATTGTCTCGGTTTAATAGTTTATTTCTTATTTCGGTAGCTTTGTCTTGTGCCACAATACATTGGAATACTGATAGACAAATCAGTAAGAACAAAAAGCTATTTATTTTTTTCATTTAAGTATTATTTGTATAAAAGATAAAGTAGAGATATAACTCTGTCTATTTAAATATATATATAATAGAAAGTTACATCTCGTTAGATAATAAGAGCCAAGAGTTAATTTTGCTTTTAAACAATAGCTTACCTTATCTGATTAAAATTGTAATTTTAACTAAAAGGTGACAAAAGTGACATATTTTATTCGTTTTTTCATTTGCTACTTTTAGCATTATAAAAAGACTATTTGCCTTATAGATAAAGCTTGAAGAAAGCGAATCGTAACTTTTGGCTCTCATTTTAATAATTATTTTTGAAGGAATGTTCTTCTTGCGTTTTGTCCACGTTGTGCCCAAGATGAATTTGCAGGGCCTTTCACTCCAAAATCTATAGCTACAAGTTTGCAGGCATCACCATCTTCTACAGTTATGTATATAATACCATAGTCAGATATAACAGGCGAAGACCAGATTTTACTACCTAATTTAACCTGTTGCTTCATAGTTCCGCTCGCATCTAAAATTGTGTAATATCCTCCTTCATCGGTAATATGTATATATCCATCGCTATCTATTGCCGGAACGCAGGTGATATCATAAGGATTTGTATAACTCCATTTTTGGCTTCCTCCTTTCGATACAGCATACAACTTGCCACCTGTAGATCCTATATATATTGTGCCATCGGCACCAATAGCAGGGCCGCCCTGACTTATAGATCCGGTTGTCGCAAACTCCCAATTCTTATTACCCTGATCATTATATGAGACTAATGTACCTATACTACCATTATTTAATCCCATATAAATATTTCCATTTTCGTCTATTGCAGGGCTTGTACCATTGGCACTATAACCGCTGCCAAGATAGTTTGTGGATACTTTACCATCTTTAGAGGATGCAAAACCATAAGTACCAGTCGATCCTGAATAGATATTTCCCGATTTGTCGGCAGCAAGGCCTCCTCCTACCCCGCCCGAAGGTGTTGTAGACCATTGTTGGTTCTTATTTCGGTCTACTACGCGAAGTGATCCTCCGCTTCCTCTGTTTCCGATTGCAATATTACCATCGGCCGTAATGACAGGAGATGTATAAGCTACACGAGCTCCTACTCCTATCAGATATTCCCACTTCTGGCTACCATCAGGATTTATTGCATACAGATATGCGTTTGTGCTACCTGTACCCTGTCCTACTCCTACATAAATTGTTCCATCGGTATCTACTGCCGGCGAGGATTCCTGATTTCCTACAGCGCCACTCTTATTTAGGTCGAACATCCAACTTTGAGTACCATCAGGAGAATAAGAATATAATTTCAATCCATTAGATGTCACATAAATATTACCATTGTCTCCAACAGCAGGTGACACGGAACGTAATTTAGATGATGTTTCGAAAGTCTTAGTCCATAATATTTCTAATACTCCGGGTGTTAGAGATGATCTTACCAAGATTGTCTTCTCTCTACTATTAATCAAACCTTTATCATCTGTTACAGTTAACTTTACTTTGACAAAACCACCATGCGAATAGACATGTTCTGCATTCTGTTCATTGGAGGTAGCACCATCACCGAACTCCCAAAGCCAGCTTACGATTGTACCATCGTCTTCCGATTTGTCGGTGAAGGTAACAATACTACCTATAACACTCACTGTTGGAGATAATATAAAATCGGCAACTGGGGGTTCATTTACTCGGTCTATAACAATTTCTTTTTCTGAAGTTTTATATCCTCCCTCTTTATTTGTCACAGTAAGTTTTACGATATATGTTCCGGGACGTGTGTAGGTAATTGATGTATTTTTATCAATAGAATAACTGCCCGACCCTTCTATTCCAAAGTGCCAATAATAACTCTCAATATTGTCCTCATCCGGTGTATTATCAAATAAATACACTGTTTCTCCTATAGTATAGCTTTCTTTATCAGTTTTGAATGTTGTTTCCGGAATTTTTCCCAGATCTAGATTATTATCTTCATCACTGCAAGAATGCAGTATTGTCATAGCTATAAGAGATAATATTATAATAGAATATTTTTTCATGAAAATTCTTTTTTATCGTTTTCCTTGTGTTTTTAGATATGCATGTAGAGTCTTAGGATAGTCTGTTTGCAATAGTTGGAATTTCTTAGCGAGCAAAAGATCTATTCCTGTGTAATTTCCATTAAGCATTTGGGTATCGTATGTAAAGCCATTCTGATCGAGAATGTTGCTTGTAACTATAAATCCTTTATTCCACAACAATGTAGCATAGTCTGTACTCAAAGCCTTAGCAGGTGTTATATATACAAAAGAGATCCTATCTCCTCCTCCGGCAGAAGACAGGTAATCTTCGTCTCCATCGTTTGAATATTGCCCTAGTATATGAATAGTTTTAGAATACCCAAGCATTGTTTCAGCCACATCTTTCTTTGTTCCCACAGTAAACATTACTCTGTCTAACATACCACAGTTACGAACCAGTTCATAAATCTCTTTAGGTGCAACTTTATTGATAAAGTCTAAATTAATAAAAACTTTCCCTCTTGCTTTCATAAATACGTCGTAAAGTGAAGGCACAGAATGAGATGTAACTGTTCCATCATCTAACTTTAATTTCAATTTTTGGATTTCCTCATAAGTCAGATCTTTTACTTTCCCTGTACCATTAGTTGTTCGATCTACAGTTTCGTCGTGCATCAGAATCATTACCCCGTCTTTAGTAGTACGAGGATCTACTTCTACAAAATTTAATACGTCTGTATTCAATATAGATGCTTCAATTGCCGCCATTGAATTTTCCGGAATAGATTTGTCTCCGGTATTTGCTCGATGAGCAATGATCCACACCTTATTTCTATCAAAGTCTTTAATCAGATTAGTCAATCCAATACCTTCAACTATTACTTTCTGAGATAATGAAACTGATTTTCCGTAATTATCTTTCGCTGTTAAAGTCAAAGTATATTCACCAGCAGCAGTGTATTCGTGAGAGCTTTTTATTCCTTGAGTTACAGTTCCATCTCCCCAATTCCATTCTGCCGAAGCTAAAGTACCTGCTACAACCTGAACTTTTGTGTCCAAAATCTCACCTATAGCCGGATGAGTACTCGACATATCAATTTTTGCTTCGAAAACCTCTTGTTTTACTTCTCCTTCTGAATCGCCGGAACAAGCAGAAAACAATATTATTATGTTTAAAAAACAATATATTTTTAATATAGATTTCATATATATAAATTCTTAGTTATAACCATTGTTCTGATACATTCTTTTAGTATCCAGCTTATGCTCATCATACGGAATAGGCAACAGAAAATCTTTTTCCGAAAAGTTTGTGTTTTTTGCCTGCATATAAGTTAATAATTCCGCTTTACTGTATAGCCTTATCAAATCGTACCATCTTTGGCCCTCAAAGGCAAATTCAACTCTACGTTCGTGGCGTATAGCCTCTCTCAGATCAGAGCCGCTATAGTCAGGCAATCCGGCACGGGTACGTACCATATTTAAGTAATTAGCTGCATCTGCTTCTCCCAACTGCATTTTTACTTCGGCTAACATCAGTGCTATGTCTGCATAACGAAGTATAACCCATTTGTTTCCTCCATAGCCGTTTGGATCATCCAGATCGGTATATTTTTTCGTATAGTTTACACCATTAGATGTGCCAACAGATATTGCTTTACGAGGATCGAGAGGAGCAGTGCTGTAGGCATCCATCATGTCACTTGTTGGAATATTGTTTCCTGATCCTGACCTGATAGATGTTAAGCCAGTTTGAGCAGAAGGTTGAAATATATAATTAAAATTAGATGATAGAGCCGAACTTCCACTCTGGTACATGACCTGAAATAATATTTCGGGACAAGTAGCTTGTTTGTCTTTATCAAACACATCTGCATACGCAATATCTTTAAGTGCTATAAAAGGTTTCACAGACCAAGCTGTTTCGAGACACTTTTCAGATAATTTAAGATTGGCTTCTTTTTCACTAGCAAAGTCTTCATCAGCAGCCTTCATCAGATACACTTTTCCAAGTAATCCGTTGGCAGCAGCCTTAGAAGCTCTCCCTACCCCATTCCCAGTCTGTATATCCGGTAACTCACTTTGTTGTACTACAGTGAGGTCTGAAACTATAAGATTATAAACCTGTGCTTTAGGATCTCTTTTTGTATGGTCCCATATTTCGTTTTTTGTACGTAAAGGTTTAGTTACAATAGGAATATCTCCAAACTGAAAAACAAGGTGAGCATAAGTTAAGGCTCTGAGAAAATGCATTTCAGCAATTACTTTGTTTCTATCCAATTCGTTGCGAAAAGAAATTGCATTAGCAGATTCCAACACCTGATTGGTACGGGTTATACATTTATAGAGATCAGCCCAATGGGTTTTCACATAAGAGTTATCCGTCATCAATGTATAATTGGAAAACTGATACAGTACCCCGCTATTTGCTCCTGGATCCTGAAGGGTAGAGTTATCAGATCTTACATCTGTATACAGATACATATTTTTATAGTATCCATCGCCTCGTAAAGCTGCATATGCTCCATTAGCTCCCATTTTCACATCTGCCTCTGTCTCATAAAAAAGATTTGAAGGAATACTATTTGGATCCGATTCGTTAAGAAAATTGGAGCAGCCTGACGAAATCAGCAAACAGGCAGTTAATGCTATATAATAAATTTTGCTTTTCATTTTATTTAGTTTTTATCTGTTTTTAAACTATTTAAAAAGTGATCTTTGCGCCTACACTATAGGTTCTGGATAGTGGATATACACCCCAGTCGAAACCCGGCAGCAAGTTGTCTCCTTTATAGTCTACTTCAGGATTGTAACCTTCGTAGTCAGATACAGTAAAAAGGTTATCTACACTAGCATATATGCGCAATCCTTGTAGCTTTACTTTGCTCAATAGTGATGATTGAAAATTGTAACCCAGTGTCAAATTGGCACATCTGAAATACGAAGCATCTTCTACCATATAAGATGCAAGCCTCATACTCACATTTGTTGTAGAATGCCTTGCTGCCCGAAATACACTACCATTACCCTGATCGGCATCGGAGTGCCAGCGGTTTAAGGCACTAGCCAACTGATTGCCTGATCCTTCCATATTATACAAGTAATATTTTTGGAAATTGATAACCTTTCCTCCATAAGATCCTGTGAATACTGCACTAAGATCGAAACCCTTATAAGCAAAATTCGTGCTGAATCCGTATGTGAAATCAGGAAAAGCATTGCCTAAAACATCTCTGTCGTCATCAGTAATGCGTCCGTCACCGTTTACATCTCTCCATTTTACATCGCCTGCATGAACAGAAGAATAATTGGGTACAGCAGGCCCGATAAGTTGGTAACCCTCAGGAAATTTACCATTAACCAAATTAGATTTGTCTATAAGTATATTTTGATAATCTTGTTCGGAAATAACACCATCGGCAAAATAGCCAAAGAAAGAGCCTATTGGTAATCCTGAACGTGTTGTATGGCTAACTACACTTCGTTCGCTAGTTAAGTATAAATCATTGATTCCACCTAAATTGAGAACTTTATTTTTGTTCACTGATATGTTTGCGCTTACATTCCAGCTAAATTCTCCTGTAAGTATTCTTCCATCGACCTGAAAATCGACACCTCTATTTCTTACACGGGCATCTTTAAGGTTAGTCTTAACTGACTTAGATCCTGATATAGAAGAGATGGGCTGATCGTATAAAAGATCGTAAGATTCACTATTATAGTAGTTACCAATCAAGTTGACACGACCATTTAGGAGTCCTAGATCAAAACCTAGATTGTATTGAGATGTTTTTTCCCAACCGATAGCTTCATCTCTGAATCCACCTTCCCAATAAGCACTTTCCACTGTGTTTCCAAATACATATCCTCCATTAGACATCGAACTGGTATGTTCGTAGTTACCTATATCATTATTTCCACTTAACCCCCAACTTGCACGTAAGCGTAGAGAAATAGATTTAGCTATATGATCTTTAAAGAACTTTTCGTTCGACACAGTCCAGCCCCCCGATACTGAAGGAAACCATCCCCAACGATTTTGTTTGCCGAAACGAGATGAACCATCGGTACGTATTGTTCCTGTAATTACATATTTGTCGTCGAAAGAGTAATTTAGTCTACCGAAATATGACAACATTGTCCATGCAGCCTTTCGGGTAGAGCTGTCGAGGGTAATATCTCCGGGATTAGGCCCATGAGCAGTGATTTCGTGAATACGATCATCCGGAAAACCTATACCGGTAAGATATACACGGTCGTAAGTTTTCTTTTGTGCAGAAGCTCCGGCTAGAGCTTGTATTTTGTGTCTGTCAAAGGTTTCATTATAATTAAGAGTAAATTCACCTAATTGATCTACATCCCGGACTGTTCTGTCTTGTGCTTTTACTCGTGCAGCTATTGCCTCCGAATTCGGCATATCTCCGTCTTGCCCAACTGTACGAGGACGATAGTAGTTATATCTATAGTGGTAATATTGAGTACCTATATTAGCCTTAGCCTGCAAATTTTTAAGAATATTGTAAGATATATTTGCATTAAAGTTCATTCTGTTCGACTTGGAACGAATATCTATCTCATGTGCTAAGGCAACAGGATTTTCAACCATTTGGAAACCATCTGATTTCATTGCTATCTGATTGCCGACAGCATAGCTTCCATCTGCATTATATACAGGAAATTGAGGAAACATCAATAGGGCGCTTTGTACTACCCCATCGTTTATGTAACGTCCTTCGGCTTGTACTTCTCTGTTTTTTATATCATCGAAGGAGAAATTAACACTAATATGAAGCTTTTTAGTTATTTCAGCATCAATGTTTGCCCTAAGATTCATTCGACGGTGATTAGATGGAGCAATAATGCCATCCTGATCGAGATGTCCGAAACTAATACGATATCTGAGATATTCCTGACCTCCACTAATCCCTATATTATGTCTATGCATAGGTGCATTACTAAAAATAGCATCTTGCCAGTCGGTATTATATTGAGAAGTCACAGGTTTTCCTGTAGTGAAATCGAAAAACATGGATGGAATACCTACCTGATTGAAGGCAAAGCCTTTCGATGTACGAGTAGCATTATCGTCAAGCGGATTCCACGATATACCAGCAGCTTCTGCCAGATCACGATAAGAATTATTTCTAGCTTCTATAACAAGGTCACGAAATTGATCAGCATTCAGTAAGTCTAACTTTTTTGATACTTGTTGAACACTGAATTGATAATCATATTCAATATTTGCTTTGCCTGTTTTACCTCTTTTTGTAGTAATAAGCACAACCCCGCTAGCTCCACGCGAACCATAAATGGCTGCCGAAGCGGCATCTTTTAATATATCTATACTTTCCACATCGTTAGGGTTGATATTAACATCTTCTGATGCCGGATATCCATCTATAACATAGAGAGGAGAGGATCCTGCAGAAAGAGAATTTGTTCCTCTGATCTTAATCTTCACACCATCGCCCGGTGCTCCAGATGTCTGGGTTACCTGTACCCCTGCAACTTTTCCTGCTAATGCTTGTCCTAGTGTAGGTGTTGTTAGAGGAAGTTCAGACGCTTTTACGTTAGCCAAAGAGCCGGTAAAATCACTCTTACGCATAGGAGTATAGCCGACTATAACTACTTCATCCATCAGATTTGTATCTTCTACAAGCCTGATATGAAGAGTTTTCTTCCCATCTGCCAATATTTCCTGAGGTCTATAACCAACATAAGTAATTAGCAATGTGCTACCTTCCGGAACATTGTCGAATGAAAAATTTCCATCTACATCGGTGATTGTACCTTTTGACCGGTCTGACTTTAAGATCACGCTAACACCAATAAGGGTTTCCCCTTTTTCATCTTCAATAGTCCCTTTTACATGTACGTTCTTCGTAACAGGAATATGCATTTGCTTCATTTCCTGAACACTTTTACTAACAGTTATTGTTTTATTTTTGATAATAAAATTCAATCCTGTTTGCTTTGATATTTCGTTAAGAACGTTTTGCAGACTTGTTTTAGAATAGCTTATATTTACAGTAGATACATCTTTTATTACAGCTTCATCATAAAAGAATTTGTAGCTAGTTTGATCGGAAATTAACTTTAAAACATCAGCAATGGCTTCATTTTTCACTTTTAAGGTTATACTTTCTGTTTGTTGCTTTTGTGCATATAAGCTGCTACTCGAAAAGCACAATAACATGATAATAATAGATAAAAGGCGAAAGTTCTTTATACCTTTTATCAGTCTAGTTTGAAAACTATTCATAAATTTGTATGTTTTTAATAGTTTGACGATTATTAAAAATAAACTCAGTAATGGCATTACTATCGATTTACCAAAATGAAGAGGTAATACATTACTCAAATTAGGGAGCGTCCGTAAGGAGGCTCCTTCTTGTTAGAATCAGCTTGAAGGTTTATTCATATTTCATGGTTTTAGTTAATAATTATAGTTGACTATTTGTAGAGTATTATTTCATTTGTTTTCTCATCGACCTTCCACTTTATACCCGATGTCTGTCTAATAGATTCCAAAACTTCCTTAAGGCCTTCGTTGTCGTGTTCTCCGGAAATGAGGTTATTGAAGGTCTGTCCGTCTTCAAATATTATTATACAATTATATACGCGTTCTAATTGTTTGGCAACATCTTCAATAGGAGTTTTACTAAAGCGTAGATTGCCTATGCGCCATACGGCAACATTCCTATAGTCGATTTTCTCTTTAGCATAATTATCTGTTTTGGTATTAATTTCTATCTGTTCGCTAGCAGAAAGACGTGACATAGCATCGGGCATATCAACTTGTACTTTTCCGCTTTCCACATTGATAGATTGTATTTCGTCTCCACTATATGCTTTTATATTAAATACAGTTCCCAATACTTTTACTTCAAATTTTTCAGTATTTATGACAAAGGGTTGACTCTCCTTTTTTACCACCTGAAAGTAGGCTTCTCCTTCTAATTTTACTTTTCGCTCCTTATCAGAAAATTTTTCAGGAAAAGAAAGATGAGAGCATGCATTAAGTACTGTAATGGTACCATCCGGTAATGTAATTTCTTTAGTCTCTCCGTAACTTGTAGATATTTGTGTGTAGTGTAAAGTCGAACTTGATATTGTTCCTAAATATTTAGATCCTATAATGCCAATACCAATTATTATAGCCACTGAAGCTGCAATAATACAGTATTTTAAGAGTTTTCTGTCACGTCTTGGTTTATTCATACTTTTTAATAGCTTTTCAGCACGATCTAAATCTGATTTATATTCGAAAGTATTAGACTCGGAGAGGTTTTGTGTTTTATCCCACGCCTTCGACATTTGTTCATTTATTATTTCATCGTTTTCTTTATCCCGAAGTATTTCAAGTGCTTGTTTGGCCTCTTTTTTTGTATAAATGCCATCAATTAAATACTTGATTGTATCTTTTTTATCTTGAGAATTATTTTCCATAAAAACACGATTTTTCCAGTTAAAGACATGACGTTTATTTTCTGTCTTTAAGTATTACACAAAGAATATCATATACAAGGGGGCGATTAACTTACTTTAACTATTCAATTGAGATAAAAGGAAGAAAACAGTATAAACATTATAATGTTTACTCAAATGGTTTTGGATAGATCTCAGAGCATTAGTTATATGTTCATTTACTGTATTGGGAGATAATCCTAAAGCTTTTGCTATTTCCTGATGAGACAAACCTTGTTTTCGGCTGAGTGTGAAAATTTTCTTCTGTCTGTCAGTTAAAGAATTTATGGCTTGCTGCAATATATTATCTAGTTCGTCTGCTGCTATTTGCTCAAATATATCTTCTCCCGAATCTACAGCTTCTGCCAGAATTATATCATCCAGCATTTGTTTTTGGGTATTGTCTCTTATAAAATTCAGAGTGCGGTTGCGGGAAATAGTATATAGATAGGACTGAAATGAGGCATTAGGATCTAAAAATTTACGGTTTTTCCAAATAAGAGTAAATACATCTTGACAAATATCTTCAGCTATATCCGGCGATTTAATAAAAGTAAGGATAAAATGAAATATTCTTCGCCGGTACTTTGCATATAAAGAGCAAAAGGCCTCTTCATTGTCATTGATAAGGTCTATGATTAGTTCATTATCTTCATATATTGGTTTCATGAATACAAATTAGTTGAGCAAAAATATAAATTTAAACTTGTAGCTCATTAATAAATCGAAGAAGTTTTTATTAAACCGTATCTATAAATATATTTACTAACCAAAACCTCTTTTCTATAAAGCGAGAAATGATTATGGATAGAACACCATAATCATTTCTAAATTTCAGATTCGATTATTATTTTATAATAGTTATAACCTTTCGAAATAAAGTAATCTATTTAGAGGTACTTCTACTTCTATCTTCTTTCCTCCTTTATAATTTTTGCCACTATCATCCTGCCACTTTCCTTTAGGTAAGATTACAACTCTTTTACTATCTTTAGTTACTACAGGTGCTACCAGATACTTATCTCCTAGCATAAACTGATCTTTACATTCAGCAAATCCCTGATGGGGAAACATATACTCCATATTTCTTACAATGGGCTCTCCGTTCTGAGACGCATGTTTTGCACATTGTAATATATAGTCTCCAAATTTTTGATGAAGATGAGCCATATCTTTTACAATAGCCAGATTTTCTTTATCTAAAATTCGCCATGGAGCCACAGAAAACTGCATCATGGGCATCAATGCGTGTATCTGAGCTGATCTTACTATCAGTGTTTGATCGAAACTTTTTTCATCTATACCCAGAAATGAAGTGAACTGGCCACCTCCTATCATATCGGGACAAGTATAGGCATAACCTAATAGTCCGGCTGCAATCATTTCGGGAATAAGAGACTGAACAGCCCCCCAAGAATAATCTTTATCTCCTAAACGCTGTACAAGCGATTGACCTCCCATTTTCCAGCCTGCACGATATTCATTGAAAGGAAAATGAAGCCCTACATTCATCCATGCAAGTGTATGATCTACTGATGTTGCACCCTTTTTGTAGCTATCTATATACCGAGGATCGTAAAATATATTATCTCCTGCGTCGAATTTAAATCCATCTATTCCGTATTCTGATTGCATCTGTTTGAGAAGACTAACATAGTAACTGAAAGCTTCCGGATTAGTAAGGTCATAACATGCGCTTTGTCCGTTCCACCAATCAATAATGGCAGGAGAGTCGCTTCCTTTTTTCTTTATAAGATAATTTTTGGAAGACAAAAGGCGATATTCAGGGCTATCTGCACTTACAAAAGGACAAATCCAAAGCATTACTTTAAATCCCATATCATGTAAATCAGATACCATCTTTTTAGGATCTGAGAACTTCTCGGGTTTAAATTCAAAATTTCCATAGTATTTTTGCCAGTTATCATCAATCATTAACACTCCTTTAGGGAAATTATTCTCAACAATACCATGAGCATATTTCATTATGTCATTCTGATTCTGATTATACATGAGCTCTATCCATGTATTATACTGAGGCATAGTGAAAAATAATGGATCGGGTAATTTACCACTCGGTGGAAAATATAGTTTAGATACTGACATGAATGCTTCACGAAGGGTTGAACCTGCTTGCCTCACGTCTAATTGCTCGTATTGAGATTGTAAAAGAAACGATTTTGAGTTTACTTCAAATTTGAATGGCTGATCCGACCATATGTACCTTCCTTTACTGGACAATAGTAGAGGAACTACTTGATTGTTTCCATTCTGAAGCGACAAGTCAAATTCTTTGACAGGCTTCAAATAAGGCATCTGAGAACCAAAAGCTACTACCCCGCCCCACCAATACTCATTATCCTCGAACGGAATTTCGCATTTATAGGTTGATTGAGCTTTTAATCCAAATACAGAGAATAGTAAAACTAAATAAAGAAGTGTTTGTTTCTTCATAGGAATATATTTATAATGAGAACCAGTAGTTGTGATTGTATGAAACATTCGTTTGTCTGCTTGCTATAAAATACGATTTTAACTAAAACCTGACAAAGTTGTACAGTTTTCTCTTATTTTTAGTATTCGTCATTTTTTAATTTATTCAGTGAGTCTGTTCACTGATATATAGATAAATTTAGTATGACTTGCAGCGAAAATTATCCGGCACAAACACTATCTCAACTACCGATTCACTTTAACAATTAACTGTATAAAGATAAGGATTCACCACCTTATACATCTATTTAATATATGATTTTTCTTTGAGTCTTTATTTTCTTAAAATTTCTTCAAGGATTCTCCCGAAAAATCCTCTTTGGAAGATGCTTTTGATACGGTTGCTGAATAAAGTTTATTGTATCCCCGTTCGTTATCCCAAATACCCTCATTTGCCAACTGTATGCTATACTCAGGACGAGAGGCAATCGTTGGTTTCGGATCGGGCAAATTCAAGAATATATCATAATCTCCTGTTGGCATAGATTCGGGTAATGCAAACTTCGATTTGATGGAAACTTTATCTCCGGAAAACCAAAATCGGGGATCATCTTTTAGTTTTATTTTATATTTATTGCTCTTATCATTTTTAGCAACAAATATTATTTCTACATCCCGAGGATTGAAGGGAGCAGCCCAACCTATATTCTGCAACTGTAAATCAATTTCGAACGGATTACCGATTTGTCCTGTTTTAGAAAACACACCTTCGGTAAGAACAAAACGATAACCCAGCCTCTTTTTTATTTCGTCCATACAGTATTCTTGTCCCCATTGACCTATAACCGCCGGATGATAGTCAGTATTAATATAAGACCAGTGATATTTAGCAAGATCTACAACAGCATTATCACATGTAGAATATGTCGACTTAGCACAAGTTTCTCCACCCATAGCAACATATTTAGATTCCCACTCCCAGTATTTCCGATAGTTACGATTCCCTCCAAATGTACCTCTATCGTCGGAATCGGCAAGGAAGCAATCATTGTGAAAAGAAACTCTCGATATATCAGATTCATTATATGCTTTCTGACGAGTGATAGTATCTGTATATGCCAGTCCCATAGTAAATAATTTGGCAGCAGGATATCGTACCGAAACCATTCGTTCTTTAGGTAATGCTTTTAAGAGAGCATCTAATACCTGACGTCTGGGAGCATACTCTTCAATGTTTTGCGACGGCTGATAGTTATAGTTATCAGTATAGTACCATTCGCCCCATACACCTACAAATCCGGCTTCGAGTACGCATATTACATCCGAAAATTCTTCCAGTATTGGTTTTAGTTGTCCAATATGTTGTTCTGTAAGATTCCAAGGAGCATCCCACGGCTTCTGCGACTCGGAATGCGTATACGCAAACCGCAATACAGACTTAGATCCCCCTTCGCGAAGTGCAAGCATATTGGTTCTGATGCGTTGCAAATAATCTGCCGAAATAAGTTTGTCTCTAAAATCCATCATATAGTAAATGGTTAATATAAGGCTTACTCCCTGATCTCTATAGCCTTTTACAAACTGAGCAGTCAATGCGTTAGTGTCGTCTGTCGCATATTGGCGGTGAGTATAAAACCCTCTCTCGGGATTGACGATTACTTTATCTGATTGGGTATATTCGATTTTCTCATATTTTTCTGTTGGTTGTGGTGCCGGCGGATCAATCTCATCTTGTTTGTCGCTTTTGCTACAAGCTGCCAAAAGAAGGGTTGGTATAATGACAAGGAATAATAGGGAAATTTTTCTCATTTTCTATAGATTTTAAGTTTACAGGTTATTTTATATATATAAGTAAAATAAGATATATTCCCGGATATAGTTTGTATTCTTAGAGAGAACCCTTCAACACAAACTATTCCGGGATATTTTAATTGCTCTGAATTTTATTATTGCAGCTTAACCACTAACGATTTGTTTTTGTCTCCTGCTGATGGTACTGTAGGCAGACCACCCGATGTAGACCATGCATCGCCAGGAAGGCCGGAATGTCCTACAGATATCCATACTTCTTTTTTCAGATTTGGAATCATTTCTCTGATAATTTGTCCTTCAAATTCGATAATAGTTCCTTCAACTGTTTTCATCTCCGAAATAGTAAACAACCCTGATCCTTCCGGAACCAGATCCGGTTCTAACCAGCCCCATCCGCCGCCTTTGCTCTCATCGTAACGTGCCAATCTCATATCATACTTGTCGGCATAAAAACCTTGCATCAAATATTCTGCATTCAGTTTATCCCACATCCAGCCGTTATATCCGTTTTCTTCCGCACCATCTATATTAATATACATATCCATAGCATTGGCATTGGCTGCATCCATCTTCACATACATAAATATATAAGTATCGTTGGCACACATCTTTATTTCTTTAAGAGATTTCAGTTCTGTTACTGCTGGATCGAGTGTAGCAACAGCCAGTCTGCTTTCGGGTACTTCAGCCCAGTCTGCAAAGTTTCCATCAATTTTGATTTCTACTTTCACACCCGGATCAGGGCCGGTACCGCCATCAAAGTCTATTGTTTCTTTCTTTGAACTGGTCTTTCCATTTTCACCTGTCACTGTCAACTCTGCAGTATACGTTCCTTTACTCTTGTAAGTATGTGAAGGATTTTGCTCGGTAGATGTTTCTCCGTCTCCAAAATTCCAAAAGTAGCTTTTTACATTCTGCGATTTGTCTGTAAATATAACATTCAGTTCACTTATTGTATAAGAGAAATCGGCAGAAGGAAGATTGAGCGTTATTTTTCTTGGTTCGTCGTCTTCGCAAGCATAGGAAAATAATACTATTGCGATGGCGAACATTAATTTGACTAATAGATTCTTTTTCATAATTGTATATTTTTAAGGATTTTGTGGAATTCCACTTACTGAAATTTCATCTTGAGGTATAAGGTATTGTATTTTATTGTTGGTATATTCTATTGTTTCCCACGGCTGTGCACCGGAGTATCTCCTATCGAGACTTCTCTTGTTGCGATATACATCGAATGCACGATGCCCTTCGAATGATAGTTCGAGGCGACGCTCATCTAAAACAATATCCAACACATTCGTATAACCTAACATATTTGTTTTACTAAAAAGCTCATTTCCTGACAAACCGGCTCTTTTGCGTATAACATTTACATCATCCAATGCTTTATCTGTTTCTCCTTCTTTTGCATAAGCTTCTGCCCTATTCAGTATTACTTCCGCCCAGCGTAGCATAACCGGAGAACTCAACATTGGATCTCCACCCTGATATGAGAATTTAGTTACATAATATTTAGGCCACCCATAACGGTCATACATTTGCAAGGTTACCCTTGCACGATGCTTCTCTCCCTTATAGCTTATATAATTGAGCGGATAGCCGTTAATCATTTCCGTTTCTACATATATTTTAGTTCCTGCATCTGTAAAGAAATATTTATTATTGTCGGTATCGAGTGAAACCTCACGCACATCGTTTTCATAGAAATCATCATCATTGGCTATTGCCCACCTAACGACATGCTTATCTGTGGAAGAGTATTGCGGTTTTACAAATTGATTGCGAACATCTGCGGAATATCGCCCGTACAAATCATTCAATGGGTCTGATGAGTATATTTCGCCCCAGCCTACTCCGTCAGTCAGGTACATCGAGGCAAGAGAAGAAGCCCCTCTGGATTCTCTTTCGGTGTGAGCAACTGCCCATAGTGTTTCAGAAGATTCAAGGGCTCTTGCAAAATAGGTAGGGAATGTCGCTGTAGGTTCTAATTTCGACTCAGGAGTGGCACCGGCCAGCATATCGTTTGCCAGTTTTATTACTTCATCGTTCTTATCCATATACAGATAGACTCTGGTAAGTAAGCCCTGAGCAGCCTCTTTAGAAACATATCCGGCATTACCTCTTCTTGTTCCTTTCTCCATAAGGCGAATTGCATTCTTAAGATCATCTACAATCTGATCATATACCACGCCTACAGTAGAACGCTGTGTAGTGCTTACATTTGCACTTGTGCGAAGTATTATTCCCATATTGTCTCTGCCCAATACATAAGGTTTAGACCATAGAGTAGAGAGTTGAAAATGAACCAATGCTCTTAAGAAATAGTTTTCTCCTTTTATATGATCTATTTCTGCATCAACCCCATCATTTACAGTTTCTATTACAGAATTTGCCCCGTTTATAATTTTATATCCACACCACCACAGGTATGTTATATTACGAAGTTCTGCACTTCTTTTATATGTTAGAGCCTCATATAGCGGATCGCTCGTACGACCTGCAAGACAAACATTATCTCCTATAAATTCTGCCATCTGAAAATAGTGGCGAACATAAGTGCTGCCTGAATATGAAACTCCTCTGTACTCTAATTGCTCTTTAAACATGGCATAGTTACCATTTGTAGCATAAAGTGCTCCAGAAGGATCTTTCTCAAGACCTTCCGATGTTATTTTATCGTTTGGAAAATAGTCTAAATCACAAGATGTGAGTATAAACAGCCCTGCGAATACTATTGTAAAAAATATCTTTTTCATAGTTTCTCTCTTTTTTTAAAATCGAATATCAATACCAATTAAGAATTGTCTGCTGATAGGATAGCTGTAATTATATACTCCCGCCAAAGACCATGTAGTACTCTTGAGGCTTACTTCAGGATCCATTCCTGAAAAGTTGGTGAAAGTAAACAGATTATCTCCTGATACGTAAACCTTACAGGCTTTCATCTTTACCACATCCAGCCATCTTTGAGGAAGGTCGTATGAAAGAGTAATGTTTCTTATGCGTAAGAAACTGCCGTCTTCGAGATAACGGGACGATGTCTTGTTAGAATTCTTATTACCGTTCATTGCTAATTTGGGATGAGTAGCTATATCTCCCGGTTCAGTCCAACGATTCCAGCCGCTTTTCAATTTCATCATATTATATCCCAAATACGCTCCGTCAGAATCATATTGCTCGCGGGATGTATTATAAATATCACTTCCATAAACAAAATTTGCTGTCATATGTAGTCCCACTCCTTTATATTTCAATGTATTGGTAAAACCTCCGCTAAATTTAGGAGTAGCTTTACCCACTACCTGCAAATCTGCTTGTGCATAATCACTAGTAGCCTCTTTTCCTATTACGTTCCCATTTGCATCCTTAATTAGCTTTTCCCACAAAGGATCTCCGTTTTCGTAATCTACTCCGAGCCATTTAGGCATGTACCAACTATATATATCCTGTCCTTCTTTTACTTGTTGATAAATGCTACTGCTACCCGACACTTGTATAAAAGGATTATGATCGGGAAGTGATACTACTTTGTTTTTATTAAATCCTATATTGAAGGTTGTATTCCAAAGAAAGTCTTTAGTTTTGATATTATCCGAACTTATTTGAACCTCTAGTCCCTGATTGCGAACACTACCTGCATTTTCTGTTCTGTCAAAGAAACCTGTACTAGGCGATTTAGGCACAGCCAATAGAAGGTCTTTGTTTTCTATATTATATAAGTCAAAATTTAGATGGAAACGATTCAGAAAACTAATATCGAAACCTAAACCTGTCATATGCGCACTTTCCCATGTTAACTGAGGGTTTGCTAATCTCTCAGGATATGCTCCCACTAGATTTTGATAAGATGAGTTCAGGTCATAAGTAGCCAGCGATCGAAAAGATCCTATACTTGAATTACCTGTTACCCCATAGCTGGCTCTCAGTTTCAGAAAAGAGATATACTTCAAATTCTTCAAGAACTCTTCATTAGAAATGAGCCATGAACCGGCTACAGAAGGGAAATAACCTGTACGGTTTTCTTTACCAAATGTAGATGAAGCATCGGCTCTAATAGAAGCTGTCAGGAAATATCTATCCAGAAAATTATATTGAGCCTGAGAGAAAAGAGACCATCCTCCTCCATCATACGAATAACCATCTATTTTATGTGGAGTGGCTGCCCCCAAGGCATCTATACCATTAGGCATACCTGTACCCGATGTACTTGTATATTCATTGTTGTGCGTTCCGTATTCCCAACCTATAAGTCCGCTCAAGCTATGTTTGCCAAATGTATGATTCGCTTTCAAGAGGTTAGATGTATTCCACGAAGCTGACTCACCTATATTTTGCAGTAGATATCCGTTAGAGAATTCAGGATCGTATGTTCTGGGATCGACATATCTGGTATACTTATATCCTCCGGTCGAAAAACGATTGGAAGTGGTAAACATTAACCAGTCCAAGATGTTCCAGTTGATCTGAAAATCAGCAACTAATTCTTTCGACTTATTTTTCGCATAATTATACTCTTCGCTGTGTAAGAAATTGCGTTTGTCCTGTGTATACCATTTCTCTCCATTATCGGGGCGGATATCACTATCTATTTTGATAATATTCCCCTCTGCATCGTATGGTATATCCCAAGGTATGTTACTATATCCACCTTCGGAAGTCATGTAGCTAGAGGCTTCTCTGTTTTTAGACTGAGAATAATTAACACGGATACTCATATCCACATTACTAGCCAGCTTTGTATTCAGATTCAATCGGGAAGATATCTTATCGAAGTTGGTATTTATAAGAGTACCGTCTTCTTTGTAATAATCGACGCTCGCAAAATAGTTCATCTTGTCGGAGCTACCGGATGCAGAAATATAATAATTCTGTAAATATCCTGTATCGAAAGCAGCATCTAGCCAATCGAAATTACGACTGCGCAATACTTCGGGGCGTTGAAGCGGAAATAATGTGGGGCTGAATATCTGCTTGTGCGTATCGTAGAGTTCAGCTCCTGACATCATTTTGTAATTACCTTGTAAAGCTTTTTTCTGACCATAAGTGGCTTTCAGATTTATCTGTGTCGGTTGGTTTCGGGCAGCCTGCTTTGTAGTAACAATAATAACACCTCCTGCGGCAGCAGATCCATACAGTGCAGTAGCTCCGGCATCTTTGAGTACAGTTATGGTTTCAACATCATTCGGGTTGAACGAGCCGTAAGGAATACCATCTACAACATATAAAGGATCGGCCTGAGCAGTGATAGAACCTGTACCTCTAATGCGAATTTCAGCAGCAGCTCCGGGCTGCCCCGATGCATTAGAAATCATAACTCCGGCCGCTTTTCCTTGTAGCATATTCCCTATATCGGATGTAGTAACATCGTTAAGTTCATCTGCTTTTAGTGTCACCAAAGAACTTGACAACTCAGATTTCTTCTGACTGGAATATCCCATGACAACAACTTCTTCGAAAGTGTTCTCTTGGCCAATAAGTTCAATATTGATATTAGTACGATTTCTGACTGATTCTTCTTTAGGATTGTACCCTATATAAGAGAATGTCAGCACATCGTCAGGTTTTACTACGATAGAGTATTTTCCGTCAATGTCGGTTATTACACCTTGTGTAGCACCTTTGACTTTAATACTTACGCCGATTAGCGGCTCCTTGTCTTCGCTCGAGGTCACAGTGCCCTGTACCTGAATGCTCTGGGCATAGACTACAGAAGTAGTTACTAATGCCAAACAGAGAAAAATGAGTCTAATGTAATTCATAAGTAAGATAGATTTTTATTTATAATCAGTTATTTATCAGTAAACCTCTATTAGATAACTTCCTTCGAACGAAGGAGTTATTACAGGATTACTCCCATCCAGTGTATATGTTTTCATGTCATCGCCTGTATATTCGCATACTGTATATTTTTTGTTTTCCAAGCCTTTCAGAGTGATAGAACCACCATTCCATTTGTCAGCATAAAAGGCATAATAAAGTCTGTTATCTTTGCGTACTACATGCGTTTCGGGTTTATCGAAAGCCAGATCGTATAGATTTAAATATTCTCCTTTCGACAACATTTTTTCGTTGTAAATACCAACCCATTTTTTATACAATTT
Source organism: Dysgonomonas sp. BGC7 (assembly GCF_001261735.1). Lineage (GTDB taxonomy): Bacteria > Bacteroidota > Bacteroidia > Bacteroidales > Dysgonomonadaceae > Dysgonomonas. The sequence continues at coordinate 193,723 of NZ_CVRP01000010.1, forward strand.
TTCTTTTTCGGGTGTCAGTAGGTACGATGTTTTTACATTTGGGTTATCTTTCGGATATGTGAATTTTGATCCTACAACAGCTCCAATACCTATTTGTGTAGGAAAATCATTTCCGTTATCACTCAATTCCACATGATCAGCATAGTATGCTATTTTGTCGAATATGGCTTTGTAGACTTTTCCTTTCAGTCTTATTTGCCAACTAGACAATGGGTCTGACGACACAGCTTGATTCATATATGGCATATTGAAAAAATTCATAGCGTCGCCGCAAGGACAGTTTTGAACTACAGCATTGGGCTTGTATTTACGTGCTGTTTCAAAGATATTCTGATAGAAGCTAGGCAATAACTCTATGGCCTGTTCAGGATATTCAAGCTTACTTGCCGGATTATAGTCGGGAGGACAACAATTAAGGTGATGTCCGTCCAATTTGAGTCCATCGAAGTCCCATGTATCAATAAACCGTTTTACAAGATCGGATGTATATTCTGCTGTAACAGGATTTACCGGAGATAGATAGTAGCTGTCCCACCATGTAATATACTGAGGTGTACCATCTTTTGTCAGCAACTGCATTTCAGGTTTCTGTTTTAATATATTAGATTCAGGATCAGCTGCCAGCGGTGCCCACCAGAGTTTTGCTTTTAGTCCGTGCTGGTGTATAACATCGGCTATGTGTCGCATATCTTTATCTCCACCGGGGAATCGGCTATTAGTTTCCCAATCGCCTTCACATATCTGAAAACCATCGTCAACATCAACCCACTTAAAACCAATTTCTTTCACTTTTGGAAGAGTACCCAATATTTCATTTATTGTAAATGAGCGTTCATATCCCCATGCACACCAAACGGCTTCGAAGGCTTCATCTTCCGGCTCGGCAAACTTTATGCCCTGCGATTGCATATATTTCGAAAACTGTTTCAACGGATCGAAGAAGTCGCCCTTATGAACACTTATAAAAGAACTATAGGTCTGGAGGGTATCATTTTGCTTGAGAGTAACAGGATATTCATATTCGTAGTTAATACCTGTAGTAGCAAATTTTTCATATTTACCCATACTAACAGGTAGGCTAACCAATTTCAATGTTTTTTCAGTGAGACCTATTGCAAAACCTCCATCGCTTCTCCACAAGTCAGAAACCGGTATGCCCCCTCCATAATCGGAGTTGTTCATACCCATATAGTTTTTTTGATAGAATCCTTTGCCAACAGGCAATATCCAGTCTTTGCGTGCATTTGTCGAACTTGTTTGCAAAGACCATATTGTATCCGATGATATGGGGCTATCCATACGTAATTCATGGCTAACCCACGATGTAATTGTAGGTTCTTTAGTCCCTTTGTTTATATACTTGATATCGAATAATAACATTCCTTTGAGTGTGTCGCAAGCTGAAATTGTCATTACTTTCTCTATAACATATCCATCGTTACTGTAAATCCCTGATAATTTATACTCTATAGTATTTCCATTTTTGTGCTGAGAAGTATTAGACAGTCTAAAATCTTTAGCAGTAAACTCCCTTGCAACCAAATAATCGGCAGGAACAAATGTATTGTGATATATCTCTGTATTTTCGTTCAGAGATGCCAGTTTAATGTGCATCTTATGATCTACCATAAGAGAAATATCACCATTCTCTATTGTAACAGAATTGCTACAGGAAGAGAAGAGTATTAGTACTAATCCTAATAATACATACTGAATGTCTTTCATCATTTATAGATTTTTTTAGCGGTTTCATAATATATTTTCTTTAGCACTTCATCCGGCAGGTCAAACCCGCTATAGCTCCAATGGTAACCAAAGCCGGGCACATAGAAATGCTCATCGTCTGTTTCCATAAACCTGAAGGTGGTGTGGTACATATCGCTCGAAAAGCCGTTGTCTGTACCATAAAGAATGCGGTCAGCATACTTTGTCAGGAATCTTTTCATATAGCGGGGAATACTTCCCGATTCTCCAAATCTTGCGGAAATGTCTGCATATAGATTAGGATGCTCATCAAATAACTTAGATAGAATGCTCAGATCGTGGTTGCAATTGAGCAGGTGACAGGCTATGAAAGTGGTACGCGGATGATTTCTCACTGCATTCGAAAAATCATCTATCAGTTCATCAAAACTCTGTATTGCATCTGCGGAGAGATCAATACCCCACGTAGCTGCATTTATCAAACCATCATTTATTGTATCATTTGACAGATACATCCAATAAGGCTCTGCAACATGTATGTTCAATGGCATATTCAGTTCTGCACACTTTTCATATATGGGAGTCATTAGAGGGTTATCCAGATGCAGACCTTCTGCCCTATTATTCTGAAAAGCAATATAAACTCCCTGTCCTTTGTCGGTTATTTCCCCTACCCCTTTAGCTCCTGCTTTGTGGCAACGTTCGAGCTCAGATAAGACTGTCTTTGTAAAGGATGGCTTACCATAGTCGGAAAGATCTAAACCACACCACAATTCGAATCTAGAATCATACTTAGAATATACAGAGACTAGAGAATCGAAACTATGCCCGGTATATCCAGATAGTAGTATTGTTCTTTCAATTCCGGCAGCATCCATATTCTTCACCCATTCCTCCACTTCTGAAATAGATGTGGGGTATATGTGAGAATGCATATCTACTACAGGATATTTTGCCTTTTCTATATTAGATACAGGTATATTATATATAGAAACAGGGGCATGATCTTTTAACTTAATTTGGGTTGATCTTTGGGCATATACTGAAAGAGAGAATAGCAATAGGTTTAGTAATATAAATGTGTTCTTCATTTGCTATATTTTACGAATTAAAAAATTTCTACATAAATACGTTAGCTATTTTAGGTTGAATGATACGGAAAACTCAGTTTGTTTATGCCTGAACTATATTATACTTGTTGCGAAGAAGATCTATAACAGAATTCGTTGCTTTAGGAAATACCTTTCTCAGATCTATTTCATCTGTTGTCATAAGCGTTTCCTTCAGATTCTTCATAAAAGTATCTTTGATCTCTGTTGCCAAATTCACCTTCGATATTCCGTTTCTGATGGCATCTTTAATCATATCGTCGGGGATGCCCGAACTGCCATGCAACACTAATATTGCATCTGTAGCATTGTGTATTTCAGATAATCTTTTTATATCGAGCTTGGGGGTTGCTTTATAGAAACCATGAGCAGAACCTATTGCTATAGCTAAAGCGTCTACTCCAGTTTGATGTACAAAGCTTACGGCATCTTCTACAGTTGTATAATTGTATTCCTGTTGTTGTCCGAGTTTTGCTATATAGCCCAATTCTGCTTCTACGTTGGCATTGTAGGCTTTTGCCATCTCTACCACTTGTGCTGTTATCTCTACATTTTCCTGAAATGGTTTTTCGCTGGCATCTATCATTACAGAATCGAATCCACTGTCGAGACATTTGTGTACCAAATCAACAGACTGACCATGATCTAAATGAATCCAACCTGTAAGTCCATAATCTTTTAATCCCTGACGAGCCATAGATACAGCTACATCGAGTCCGATGTAGTCTATAGAGCTTTGTGTCAATTGTAAAATAATAGGAACGTTCTCTTCTGCAGCAGCTTTAAATATCGCCAAAAGAGTTTCTAAGTTATAGAAATTGGTCGCCAGAAGCGCCGTATGTGAATGTTGACAGTTTTTTAACTGTTCTTTGATATTCAAAGCCATGAGATATCCTGATTAAATTTTTCTTTTGCTGTTTTCTTTATTTTTTCTTTAGAACAGAAAGCTCCTGTACCTCCCGATGCTGTAGTATTTAATGCTCCTGTAAGATTTCCAAACTGCTGGCATTCTATATTATTAAGTCCCTTAACAAACTGATATATGAATCCCGAGTTGAAGCTATCTCCTGCCCCAATAGCGTCTACTACCTCTTTGTTCAATAATGCAGTTTGCTCATTTGTTTCTCCATTTTGAGAGATTAACAAAGAGCCTTTACTTCCACGCTTGATAATACATGTATTTATAAAAGGCTTGACTTTTTCAATGGCTTCTTCCAGTGAAGCTGATCGGGTGAGTAGCTTTAATTCTTTTTCGTTAGGCAGGAAAGCCGAAACCAATGGTAATATCTGTTTATAGTCAAAATCCCATTCTTCGAGAGGGTCCCATTGAGTATCTAATGATGTAGTTACATTTTTCAACTTTGCAAATTCCAATATTTCTATCAGATCCCGTTTTATTCCGGATTGCATAAAGATGGACGAAATATGAATATGTTTTGTCTTATCAAAGATTGATTTGTCTATATCGGAGAAAGACATAATATCCATTGTACCCTGATAGGTTACATTTGCTCTGTCTTCGTTATAGTTTAAGACTATTGTTGCACCAGACGGAGCAGTCGAATGCTGTATAAGCATGCTAGTATCTACCCCCTTCTCGGTCAGGCTATTTGTAATTAATTGTCCAAAACTGTCTTTTCCTATCATCCCAACAAAGCCTGTTTTGGCACCTAAAGCTGCAATATTTGCGGCAAAAATTGCAGTAGAACTACCTAATGTGAGTATCATATCTTTGGCAAATTTTTCTTTACCAACTTCGGGTTCTCCGTTGATACGATTCATTATTACATCTACATTCAATTCGCCAATGGCAACTACATCATAAATTTTCATGAAATATAATCGTTTAAGTTAACTAGATTAAATGCATAGAAATACTTGTCCATATCATGCTCTATACGCCCGAGGACGACTTCTTCGGCATTGATACCGGACTTATTCAAATTTTCATATAATCTATATCTGGCAGCTAATGCCTGAGGATGCTGCCAGATATAGCGACAACCAGTTTGAATCAACCAATTCTGCCTATCCTCGGATAGTTCTTCGAATTTTTTACCTTTTTCATCATTTTGTAACCACTTGATCCACCGGTTAGAATCTAATACCAATTGCCATAATGTATTTTTCATATTTGACAGCAAAGCGACTTTTCCTTCTGCTTGTAGCTGCTTTTCTATCTTTTCAAGTTCAATAAGCGCATTATATTCGCTTATAGTAAATTCGGGCCCTACGTTAGCAGCCCCCATTCCTGTGCGTGGATAGTCTTCAGGATTAGTTACACCATCGGTATAATGTCCTTTTATATAACTTCCGAATGTTTTTACTTTTTCTGTCAGTTTTTTTGCAACATCCTTGTCAAAAAGAGTTGTATGTAAATCTGTTCCTACCTTACCTACTATAAAACAAGGCCATACATCTGCCATGCCCTCTTTTGTCAAACCTTCTTTGAGCAGGGAAATAAATAAATCGAACGTATCATCGTCTGCCAAGCCACCGTGCACTTCTTCTGTTCCTACTTCATACGATATAGGAGGCAGATTGTGATTTCTTCTAAAATCTTCCACATATTTTATAAGCTCTACAGTACGTTTAGCAACTATCTTTATATCAATAATTTCTCCATCAGCAACGAATATATCTACAGTAGGATCTACATGTAAAAGGTCATAGCCGGCTGCAATAGAATCTACGAGGGATTTTTTCACGCCGTTCATCGCTTTTTCTGTATCCCATTTTTCTATAGATTGTACATCTTTGAGCCAAGGGCCTCCATGATCTACAGCAACAATGTAGGGCCCCGTATAATTTACCGATGCAGCTTCTATCTGAAGCATTTTAGTAAATTCGTACTGAGTTAATCCCGTATAACCACCATCTCCATCTACCTGATTTAATGTTGCTGCAAACTTGATTGGGGCATTATTTCTTTTGGCAGCTCTAAATGCAGCTTTTATTACTGATAATGAGTTTGGGCATACTGCTAACAATGTGCGCTTTACACCTGTTTTAGATTCAGATTCTTTTATTATTTGTAATATTTTTTCAGTCTTAGCTTTTGTTACAATGTCTTTACTTGCCATTATTTTTTCAATTTAATAATTATATACTATCCAGTACTATTTTTATTTACTTTTTATAATCATATATTTCCACTCCCTCTACAATACGAGCAATATTTCCTGATACAGATGGAGAATCAGGATTGAATTTTAGATCCAAAGATTTGAAAAATGCTAATAATTGCCCGACTAAAACATGAAGGATGAAACTGTATTCATTATGTTCGCAGGTTATAATTTCCAAATCAAATTTCACAGAAGATATGTCTACGTTTTTGGGTGACACTACTATCTGACCGACAACTTTATTGTTTGTATTGATTTGTTTTACAAGGTCTTTTTCATAAGCAGAAATATATTCATCATCCGAAAGCAAATAGATAAGTAAGGTTTCTTCATTTATAGCAGCCTTAGGCCCATGACGGAATCCTAGAAAAGAATCGTATTTGCAGATAACTTTGCCGTCAGTCATTTCTTGTAGCTTCAAATGACATTCTTGCGCTATTCCTTTGAGCTCTCCCGATCCGAGAAAAATAGCTCTTGTAAAAGATCGTTTACTAATTTCTTCTATCTTACTAAAATACTGGTCTAGAATATTTCGGGCACTTTTACATAACTCATCAATACTCGGCCTCTTTTGTTCAATATTATTAATATCAATTAGCAACAAGCCGGCTAACAGCATAGTAGAAAAACTACTTGTCATAGCCAAACTCTTATCATTAGTTTCAGGAGGCAGTAATAGCAGTAAATCTTCAGATGATATGCCGGACGCTAATACGCCATCTTTGTTACAAGTAATAATTATATGTACTACTTCTTTGCATATTTTATTAGCCAACTTTACTGTAGCAATACTTTCGGGACTATTCCCTGAGCGGGCAAAAGATATTAGGACAACTTTCTTATCTACAGGAAGGAATGCTTTAGGATGTGTTATTATATCGGTTGTTGATATAGATTTACAATTTGTGTAACCCTTTTGCGCATATAAGATCGAAAGTATATCTCCTATATATGCCGATGTTCCGGCACCGGACAATATTATTTCGAAACTATCGGATCCGAAATGTTTTGAAACAAATTTACCTATTGCTTCTTTATGCTGTAATAAAAGATCATACTCCTTCTTCCAAACTAAAGGTTGTTGGAATATTTCGCGATATGTATCTGTATTATACATATTCAATTCATTATTTGACATATTAGTTATATTTATTTTTTGATATTTGCACATGATCATTTGCAACTCTCGAGGTGATCTTTTACAAAAGTATACCATTGAGAAACGTTTCGAAAACTATTTACACTCTGATTTGTAACAATAAATATATCATAAATTACAATTAACTGATTATAAGTATATTGATATTAAATAACACATAATTCGAAACGTTTCGTAACGTTTTATTATACTTCATATATTAAATAATAAAGTTGTTTATACAAACGATAGAATTAAATCATTACTTTTGTTGTAAATATATTCGCCACCATAAACAACTATATATCAAATGGATTTTAATTATACAGCTAAAGAGAGAAGGGCACATATTTTACATAAGCTCGAAAGCAATCCTAATGTAAGTGTTTCGCAGCTCAGTAAAGAGTTTTTAGTTTCGGAAGTTACGATACGCAAAGATTTAAACGAACTGAAAAGAAGGAACCTTTTGACGAGAGTCCGTGGAGGTGCAATAAAGCATCCAGACAAGGGTGATATGGTAGATGTGGAAATAGATAGGAAGAGCCTGTTTCATTATAAAGAAAAACAAGCTATAGGGCGTTTAGCCGCTTCCCTCATCAACGAGAACGAAACTATTCTGATAGACTCGGGTAGTACGACACTCGAAATAGCTAAAAATCTGGACAGTTTCAAAAACCTAACAATAATAACTAATGCTGTTAATATTGCAATAGAACTGGCAAAATATAAGAGATTTAATATTATAATGCTTGGTGGTTTTATCAGAGATTCTTCACTTTCTACAGTAGGATCTATAGCTGAGTCTATATTGAAAATATTCTATTGTGATAAATTATTCTTAGGTGTAGATAGTATAAGTATCGACAAAGGACTATCGACAACAAACATAGAAGAAGCGAATATAAATCAGACTATGATGTCTATTTCGAAACAAACAATAGCGGTATTTGATTCATCGAAATTTAACAAAAGAAATTTTGCTTTTATTGCTCCTATGGACAAGATAGATACTATTGTTACTGATGACAATATAAATAGAGAGCAACGTAGCCAAATTAAGGCAATGAACATACAATTACACACAACTAATGTGCATAGATAGTCCGTTGTAGTTTATTATAACAAGTTATATTGCCTATTCCTGATCTGTGATACTTTCGATCATGCTATCTTCTAAATCTGCTCTGACTTGCCTTAATTCGTTAGGTGTCATTCCAAACTTTTCTTTAAACAATCGGAAGAAAGTAGCATGAGATAAGAATCCCGAGTCATTTATTAGTTTATCTGAATATATTTTACCTTTTGCAGCTTCTCCATATCAATGTAATTATAGGCATAGAATGAATATTGCATGGTCACTAAAAAATGCACCTATTTATTGTTATCAATATTAGTGCTCAAGTAAGTCATTCATACAATTTAAAATATAATCTTTTTAGCATTTGTTGCGAAAAGGATAGTTTGTAAGTAGTTTTATTAACAAAGGCTGGGTTTAGCTAAACCCAGCCTTTGTGTTTTATACAATTCAATTACTCATTACTTACAGCTTTTAAGTTATTTTTTATGAGTTATAAAATGATTATATATTCGAGTTTATAGAGTTCCATTCTTCAATAGAAGGTATAACTCCGGAATCTATTAACTGATCTCTCAACTCGCACAAATGTATATAACTTTCTTGCAGGTCTTTATGTTCGCTATCTGTACCTTTTATTTCTTTATAGTGGGCTCCATTAGCGTCTAAGGTGGTTTCCATAGCCATCATAATATTAGGAAACTCTTTGCTATTAGAAAGATATACACCTACAGGCCAGTCAAATTTTTCACCTCCCATAGCAGCTTGTATCATTTCTAGAGACAAATATGCCGGACTCTGAAACGAAGAACGCCCTCTTAGCTCTATGATTCTTTTTCCTCCTTGTATTACTCTTTCTTTAATGTCTGCCCATTGTTTATCAGTCAGAGCCGGAGTTCCTATAAGCTTATTCAACGGACTTCCGTCTACTTTAGCTGTCGAAGAAAATACAGCCATTTGCTCTCCATGTCCTCCATAAGTTCTACAATTGACTACTTTATCAGGATGAATATTAAAATGTTTAGCTAATTCGTTGCGCAGTCTTGTACTATCCAGAGCGGCAAGAGTAGACACCTGAGAGGGCTTTAAGCCTGAATAAAGCAAAACTAACAAACCTGTTATATCGGCAGGATTAAATATTACAACAACATGCTTAACATCTGGACAATACCTTTTTATATCTTTTCCAAACTGAATAGCAATTTCGGCATTTCCCTTCAGTAAATCCTCTCTGGTCATACCGTCTTTTCGTGCTGCACCGCCCGAAGTTATAATATATTTACTATCTTTCAGTGCTTCCTCTACATTGTTTGTATATGATATATTTATGCCTTTAAAACCACATTGCAGCAGTTCCTCGGCAACACCTTCCAGTCCCTTAGAATAAGGATCATACAAACAGATATTAGATGAAAGTTTCATCAGAATAGCAGACTGAGCCATATTGGAACCTATCATTCCACCAGCTCCTACTATTGTTAATTTTTCGGATGTAAGAGTTTTCATATTCTTCATTATTTTACTATTACAAATACAAAGTTATTACACTTGCGCCAATACTATATATTCTTAATTATTATGGGGTATAATTAGAAATTATAAGATCAGATTATTGTTTCTGATTCAGACAGAAATTAATAAACTTATCTGTTAGTCCACTATGCTGCCCCTGAGGATAAATAAAATTAAATGTACGGATAATATCCAAACCATCAATATCTATTATCTGAAACTCACCTTGTACAACATCTTTACTGATTGCATGTATTGATACAAAACTAATACAATTCGTATTTCGGATAAAGGACTTTATACTTTCTGTACTCCCCAGATGCATCTTTATATTCATATCTCTCAGTCTTATCTTGTGTTTTTGCAATTCGGAGACAATGACATCCAATGTACCTGAACCGATTTCACGCAAGACAAGAGGGGTTTTCTTTAATTCCTCTAAAGAGATTTGCGACTTCTGAGCCAAAGGTTGTGACGTGTGAGCAACAGCCACTATTTCATCTTTCATAAAAGGAATATATCTAAACTCCATTTGTCCCGTATTTCCTTCTATTATACCTAAATCAATCTTATGAGACAGAACGTCTTTTTCTACATTCATAGTATTATTATTGAATAACAATATTTCGATGTCAGGATTCTTCTCATTGAATTTGGATAATATAAGTGGCAGGATATATTGTTCTATAGTTGTGCTTGCTCCTATCCGTAGTTTACCCGAAAACGAATTTTTCAACAGGCCTATTTCATATTCCATTTTCTTATATTCTTCTATAGCATGCTCTGTATATTCTAATAGAATATCTCCGGCCTTGGTCAAAGATATTTTATTTTGCTCCCGTTCAAAAAGACTCATGCCTAATGAGTTTTCTAACTCTTTTATATTATTAGTAACGGCAGGTTGTGTAATATGCAACTCTTTAGCAGCCCTGGTAAAACTAAGGTTGACTGCAACAGCATGAAATACTTGTAATCTGAAATTAAACATGGCAATGCTATTTAGCAACTAAGATAAGAAAAGTATAATAGTTATCATAATTTTTTCTTATGGGGCATAATTATAATAAAACGGCAATAGATCTCAATCTATTATACCTTTGATACATCAATTAATCAAAATATAACAATCATGATTGAAGAAAAAAGAATACATATTATACATGGAGTTTTGTTTGTCGCACTATTTGCATGCGCGTCATTTTATATTTCAGAATTTCACTTATTGAAGTATTTATCTCTAAGTCCACTTATTATAGGTATAATATTGGGGATGATATATGGTAATACTTTAAAAAAGAATATGCCCGAAGAATGGCTTCCCGGTATAACCTTTTCGTCAAAAAAGATTTTACGATTGGCTATTATTCTATATGGTTTTCGTCTCACCTTTCAGGATGTATTATCAGTCGGCTTTTCTGCTGTTATTATTGATATTATTATCATTACTGGAACTCTTGGTTTAGGATTACTTATCGGGAAATTACTTAATATAGATAAGGAGACATCATTATTGACTACTACAGGAAGTGCCATATGTGGAGCGGCTGCCATTCTGGGGATGGAACCCGTATTAAATAATAAACCACATAAGACTGCTATTGCTGTATCTACAGTTGTTATTTTTGGAACCATAGCGATGTTTCTATATCCGATGTTATATAGATCGGGTTCATTAGACTTAACTCCTGAACAATGGGGTTTATATACTGGTGCTACGATACACGAAGTAGCCCATGTAGTAGGTGCAGGAAATGCTATGCAAGAAAGTATCTCGGAGGTTGCTGTTATTGTAAAGATGATAAGAGTCATGTTTCTTGCCCCCATACTCTTAGCCTGTGCACTTCTTGTTGCAAAACAAAGAAATAAAACAGAACATAGATCTAGTTCTTCTGTAAAAATAACAATACCATGGTTTGCTTTTGGTTTCATTGCTATTATAGGTTTCAACTCATTAGATATTCTGCCTCAACCTGTTGTGGATGGTATTAATTATGTCGATACGTTTTTGTTGACAATGGCAATGACAGCTCTTGGTATGGAAACTCATTTAAAAAAGTTTAAGGAAGCAGGTATAAAGCCATTTTTTCAGGCTTTTATTCTATTCATGTGGTTAATGCTGGGAGGGTACTTTATCGTTAAATATATATCCTCGATTTGATAATAGATTTACAATATTATTTCTAATTAGCTTTTGATTCTTAAACTTACTTGTATTTAAGAAACTATCTTCAATAAATAACCACTATCTTTATACTATCTATACTACAAACAGGAATTATAGATTTTATAAAAGAAACGATGAATCGAAAGGAAAAAATTAAGACTCTTACTTTTAACAACTTACCAGTTGAAATAGAGATCAAAGATTTATCTTTTATAAAAGAATTACCTTTTCTTTTAGGGAAGCCACACAAAGTTTCTTTTTACCAATTGATTTGGATCAGTAAAGGAGAAGCTAAACATAGGATAGACTTTCGTAACATCACGATTAAGGCTAATGAAATTTTAGTCATATCTCCCGGACAGGTTTGTGCATTTGATATAGTATCTGATTATTCAGGTAAAATGATATTATTTACAGACTCTTTTTTCTCTGTATCTGAAGCTGATTCTAAGTTTTTATATACCTCTCAGATACTCAATCTTATCAAACAGAATAAAGTTGTTCCTATCTGCCCATTGCTAATAAAAAATTTGGCTACATTACTGGAAGAGGAGATGAAGGTTCCAGCAGATAAATTTCAAGCAGGTATATCGCAAAGTATTTTACGAATAATACTATTCGAAGCCGAGCGAAATCTGAATACACTACATATTTCGAACAATCAAAGTATTGCAAGTGATTTCTATAATGAAGTAGAAAAACATTTCAAAGAAAACAAAAAAGTAGAGTACTACACTAATCTATTGGCAGTAGGAGAGAAAATATTATCAAAAGAAATAAAAGAACTTACAGGAGAAACACCTAAAGCATATATAGATAGACGCATAATATTAGAAGCCAAAAGGCTATTGGTTTACAGCGAGTTATCAGTAAAAGAGATTGGATTCTCTCTTGGCTTTGAGGAACCTGCTAATTTCAATAATTACTTCCGTAAACATACCAATCTTACCCCTGTACAGTTCAGAGAATCCATAAAATAATCTTTTATCGGATTTTTATAATTCAAAGTCGTTTATTTATAATCAGTTTGCTTGTATTAAGCTATATTTTTGTATTGTAAACAAATAATAATAAAAAGAATATGAAAAAAATAGTTTTAATAGGAGCTAGTGGATTTGTCGGATCTGCTATACTCAATGAGGTGCTTAGCCGAGATATTAAAGTAACTGCCGTTGTTCGCAACCCTGAAAAAATAAAAATATCGAATCCAAATCTAACTATTATTAAAGCAGATGTTTCCTCCGCTTCAGAAGTTACTGAATTTTCGAAAAGATCAGATGCTGTTATCAGTGCTTATAATCCGGGCTGGCACAATCCTGATATGTATAATGAGACATTAAGGGTTTATCCTGAAATATTGAAAGGTGTAAAAAATGCTGATGTAAAGAGATTATTAATAGTTGGTGGGGCGGGAACGCTATTTGTTGCACCGGGAAAACGGGTAGTAGATACAGGAGCTATTCCCGAAGAGATTATTGGCGGAGTTAAATCTCTCGGAGAGTTTTACCTGAATACATTGACTAATGAGAAAAGTATAGATTGGGTGTTTTTCTCTCCGGCAGGAAATATTTCCCCGGGTAAACGCACTGGAAATTATCGTTTAGGGAAAGACGACCTGATTATTGATGAAAAGGGAGAGAGTAATATTTCAGTTCAGGATTATGCTAAGGCTATGATTGATGAACTAGAAAACCCACAACATCATCAAGAGCGTTTCACTATTGGATATTAAAAAAAAGATCTACAATGAGAATTATAAATAGCCTATCTGTTTTAATTATTGTATTATTGTCTATCTCTTCATGTACAAATAAAGCAGATATTCAAAACACACCGAATCAAGATAAAGCTCCGATAACAGAATATTCTATTGCAGGAAAACAAGTAACTGTCACTTATCCTGAAATGAAAGCAGAAATCACTTATAAATCAGATTCTACCTTACATTGGAAGACTACAACTCTAGATAATCAAATATCTGAAGGCGATGAAAAAATGAATTATAAGCAGATCGGAGATAGTTTGTTTTTTATAAACTGGATTGAGAAAGATGGAATAACAGTCAGCCAGGTTGTTGATTTTAAGCTGAACAAGGTAACAGTATTCTTAAGCCTACATGACGAAAACAGTGATCGTGGACAAAGAGGAAGTACATTCTTTGAAGGCAAACTAAAAGAAAACAATTAAAACTGACTCAGACATAAGACTTTGGTTTCTATAGAAAGAACAATCACTCTATCCCAATAGTATGGTTGTTCTTTTATTCTATAAAAGAATTTAATTCAAGATCACATCTTATAATTATAAGTTGTAACAAAATAATAATAAATAGTGATTGATCTATATAAAAATAAATAATTACCTTTACAACTTAATAAATACAGACAATAAAGTATGTTGAATAGAAGAATAAAAGGAGTAATAAAGATTGCCTTACCGGTAATCTTCATTATGTATGCTTCTTGTATTACATTCTTTACACATACACATATAGTCAATGGGGTAACAATTGTTCACTCCCACCCCTACTCTACAGACGATTCCGGAAAGCCCAGTCATGAACACTCCGGCGCCGAGATACAATTAATCCATAATTTATCTACCTTTTTTGTTGCAGGTGCTATTGTTCTTGCAATTCTGCTGAACCTATTTCGAAAAAAGGAAACAATACTCACCCCCAAAACTATTGCACCTTTATTCAGCAGAGGTGTACTGTCAACTTACAGGCTACGCCCACCTCCCGCTTTGTAATACATTATTATTAAAATCTTCAATCAATTTATCACTTTCTTTCAGGGAGGGCTATATTGATATATAATCATTGTATTACTAATAAAACAAATTGAATGAAAAAATATATACTTTTTTTATTGTGCCAACTATTCTTAATGAATGTGATGGCAGAATCGCCCGTATTGCAAAAAACTGACGCAAATGTTATTGGACACGTTATTGACAAAAAAACCAGAGAACACCTTCCTTACATTACTATCTCGCTAAAAGGTACTACTATTGGAACCACAACAGATGCGACAGGACATTATTTCCTCAAAAACCTACCGGAAGGAAAGTTTATTATAGAAGCTAAATTTGTAGGCTATCAATCGCAACAGTTTGATATAGTATTAAAAAAAGGGAAAACGCTTGAAATAGATTTTGAACTGGAAGAAAGCACCATCTCTCTGAATGAGGTAGTCGTTTCTGCAAACCGAAACGAAACATCGCGTCGTCTGGCTCCTACTCTTGTGAGTATACTCGATGTGAAAACATTTGAGAGAACCAATTCTCCGACAATTGCAGATGGGTTAAATTTTCAACCCGGCTTGAGAGTCGAAAATAACTGTCAAAATTGTGGTTTTACACAAGTACGCATGAATGGTTTAGAGGGAGCTTATTCTCAGATCCTTATCGACTCTCGTCCTATATTTAGCGCTCTTACCGGAGTATATGGGCTGGAACAAATACCTGCCACAATGGTAGAACGTATAGAAGTTGTCAGAGGTGGAGGATCGGCACTATTCGGATCGTCAGCCATAGCCGGTACAATTAATATTATAACAAAAGAACCTACAAGAAATTCTGCACAATTATCACATACTATAACATCTATAGGAGGGAAAAGCGATTTTGATAACAATACCAGTTTTAATGCGTCTCTTATATCCGACGATCAGAAAATGGGAATAATGGTTTTTGGTCAAAAACGTAACAGATCGGCTTATGACAATGATGGTGACGGCTTTTCGGAAGTTCCTAATCTGAATAGTCGCACTTTGGGATTTCGGTCTTTTATCAAAACCGGAACATATTCGAAGATGACATTCGAATACCATAATATGAATGAATTTAGAAGAGGGGGTGACAGAATGAATGAAGAACCTCACAATGCTTACATCGCAGAGCAGATAGAATCTAATATCGACGGTGGTAACATCAAATACGATATGTTTTCGCCGGATAGTAAACATCGCTTTAGTGTTTACACAGCAGCACAGCTTACCAAACGCAAAAGCTACTATGGCGGAGGTACACCTGTTTCTGAAATTATATCGGACGCAAGTATGACAGATGCAGAAAAACTAGAAGAGATAGAAGGCCGCATGAATTCTTATGGAAGAACCAAAGGTGTAACTTACTCTATCGGAGGACAATATTCTTATGATTTCGACCAACTTTTATTTATGCCATCATCGCTTACTACAGGTATTGAATATACAGCCGATGACCTAAACGATAAGAGTGGTTACAGAGAAAATCCAATAGAACAGAAAGTAAATACTAAAAGTCTGTTCGCTCAGAATGAATGGAAAGACGAAAAATGGAGTTTTCTTATTGGAGGACGTTTAGATAAGCACAAACTGCTTAAGAATGCCATTGTTAGTCCTCGTGCAAATGTACGTTACAACCCAACAGAAGACATAAATATACGGGTTAGTTATGGTCAGGGATTCCGTGCACCTCAGTTGTTCGACGAAGATTTACATGTAGATATAGCTGGTGGAGATGTTATAATACGAAAACTTGATCCCAACCTAAAGGAAGAACGCTCTCATAGTATTAGCGGTTCTGTGGACTGGTATCATCGGATAGGCAGTGCCGAGCTAAACTTTCTCATAGAAGGATTTTACACAAAACTAAATGATCCTTTTACATCCATATCAGAAGAACAGGAAGATGGATCTACAATAAAAAGAATAGTCAATGCTTCGGGAGCTAAAGTATATGGTGTTAATCTGGAAGCCAGAACAGCTTTTGGTACACTATTACAATTTCAGCTTGGAGCTACAATTCAAAAAAGCCGCTACGACGAAGCCCGTAAATGGTCGGGGGATGAAAATGACAATGTTACGCTCGAAAAGAGAATGATGCGTACCCCTGATGTATATGGATATTTTGTAGCAACGTTAACTCCTTTCAAACGATTCAGCACTAATCTTTCAGGAAAATACACCGGTAACATGTTAGTTCCTTATGAAGGTGGTGGAGATAAAAATAGAACCGTGAAAACTTCCGATTTCTTCGAACTTGGCTGGAAAGCTGCTTATGAAATACCTTTCTACAAAGGAACCATATTTGAGATAAATGGAGGTATTCAAAATATCTTCAATTCCTATCAAGACGATTTTGATAAAGGCCCCGATAGAGTATCCAGCTATATCTATGGTCCTTCGATGCCACGAAGCTATTTCCTTGGAGGTAAATTAAGCTTTTAAGTTGTAAAAATAGTTTGCTGTTGTATCTGTAGGGGCTCGACTTATGCCTATACAGGTTTATAGTATAAAAAAAGGTTTTCAGATAACTGAAAGCCTTTTTTTAATTATATTTCAATAAGTATATTCCCCAAAAATCAGTTTGGATCAGTATTAAATTTCCATTCTTTGTTTACAAAATCAAATACTATTAAAAACTCATTTACAGATGGTAGCTTTAAAAATTTGTATTGTTCGTTTAAGGCTAATCTAGCTCCCTGTAAGTTAGATACACGATCGTTCCATTCAGAAACCTTATTGAAATGGAAGTTAATATTTTCTATATCAGACAATGAAATAGCTTTGTTGATATTGTTTACTAAAGATACAATGTTAAGACTCTTATAAGAATCTACAAGTTTACTGTATTCTTTCATGTAACGATCTTTTACTATTGTGATATCCATAACATTAAGTATTATTTGTTTATATTTATAACACTTATCAAGCTAAAAAGTTAAAATTAATTTCATTAAGGTTTTTTATTAAAGCTATTTTCTAAAACTGTACGACCTTCCTTATCCTGATCATTCTTTACTTCGCAAATATCATTTAAAATCATTGTTTCACCATTTTCTACTGTAAATTTAGGCCAATAAGGCAATGAAGAACAGTTAGGGTCGCCCGTACGAACAAAATTCAACAGAGAATCTCCCATTTTTTTCGACAAGATACGTGGTCTTGCTCCGCCTCCCGAATGAGTTAGCATAAGATCAGTATTCATAAGCCAAAAAGAAATGTCTAAACAATGAAAGGCCCGTATTCTTCCATCAAACAGAGGCGGTTCGAACCCAAACCAAGCCATATAAACCGGCGACTTTTGCTGACTCTTTGCTATAGCCGATTCTACAATAGACATACGGTTCGAATATATCAGAATAAGAATATCAATAGGTCTTGCATTGGGGAAGTTCTGTGCATAAGCATCATAGATAAGCTGAGCATTTCTACCATACCTTTCCGATAATTTTTCCACAGCTTGCTTCGCATCTATTTTATCTTGTGCAGGATTATCCCTTTCTACACCCCATTCGTGGAAAGTGGTACAAAATATCATTGGTATGTCCGGAGATTGCAGATTACTGAAAAACTCTTCTTCTGGTAAATATACCCCATCTCCTATAGGCCCGAAACTCCCTCTGACCATCCCCGAGCCTTCTGTTGTCTTTTCTATACGTTCAGCCGCACGATAAGCAAGTTTCATATAATCTGTCCATGACATTTGTTGAAGTTTGTCTATTTCCAATGCCGACAAGCCTGCTTCCTCCACAATGTATTCTCCTAAAAGCCTCGAATAGCTTTTATTATTCCCTTTTATTGCCGATCCACTCAATGAAACACCTTTGTGAATGAGTCCCTTCATTTGTGGCATAGTTGCAAGCTGACAGACTTTTGCGCCACCTCCCGATTGACCAATAATCGTTACATTATCCGGATCTCCTCCAAAATTCTCGATATTATCATGTACCCATTGCAAAGCTGCTACCATATCCAACAAGCCTGCATTTCCCGAATCCTTATATTTATCACCAAAGGCAGACAGATCGGAAAAGCCAAGGACTCCGAGTCTGTGATTTACCGAACAGAATACAACATCTCCATAGCGAACAATATTTTCTCCATGATAGCCATCTTGTTCTATTCCATTACCACGGGTAAACCCACCACCATGTAACCAAACTATTACAGGACGCTTTTTGTTGTCTGCAATTCCATTTGTCCATATATTAAGAGTCAGACAATCTTCACTGATCTCATCATAATTCCAATGATCAACAAACATATCGTAAGAAGTAGATGACCTATTATATACTTCTTGCGGAGCACTGTTCCCATAAAAAACAGCGGGACGTACCCCACTCCACTTTTCTCGTTTTTGCGGAGGCATAAAACGGTTTTTCCCTGATGTGTCAGCAGCGTAGGGTATACCCAGAAAAGTATAGACTCCTCGCATTATATAACCTCTTACCTTTCCGTATTCAGTATTGGCTATAGCTATATTTTCACCGATTTGTATTTGAGGCTCATCTTCATTTACACGAATATACTCTTTCAAGTTTTTACTGTTACTTATAGAATCATTTTCTGCTGCCGATAAGACGATAGCGTATATATTGAATAAAGCTATTCCTATTAGTATTGTTTTAAAGAATCTGACAGGTCTTTTCATCATAATCTTTTTTGAGGTTACCAAATATATGTTCCTACAGCTCCGGGGGCAAGCGGCAAATTGGCAAAGCGCCCGTTAAACTGTATTTTTACAGAATTTTCAGAATAACTATCATTAGCAACAATCAGTACAATTCTACCTTCCGGAGTTTTGAAAGCTACATTCGGCAACACGTTGCTATGTTCTACAACTGTAGCGCGATGTACTTCTGCTCTTTCTTCATCTTCGGTAATATCTATGCCCGGATCGAACGGATGAGTAGAAGATATACGAACAGAACCCGGACGAACCAGCTTCGAAGCATGTGCTATTGTGTAATATGCTATATTTCGGGTTATATTATTTCCATCAATAGTTATAGCTCCCTGACACATAGAACATCCTCCATTATCGGTATGAGGATCATTTAACGGATCAGCCGCATAATTCCAAAGAATAACATTTTTACTCCAGTTTCTTGTTACATCTATCAATAATCGTTTAACTGAAGCAGCGATATTTATTGTTTCACTTTCAGGATTCTCGGTCAGCATCTGTTCTGTAAAGTAAATATTTTTATCAGGTCTTGCACGGTGTACAATACTCATACCACTCAAATATCCCCGATAATGATGAAATGCCGATCCATCAACATATTGCGAAGTAACTGCATCGTTTAATATTGCTAAAGGATAATCGGGACGATCGCAATTATGATCGAAAATAATTATTTTAGTTTTTATATCGGCAGTTTTGAATGCCGGGCCTAGATAGTCTCTTACAAATTCATTATGCTCTTGCCAATACCATGGCATACTTGGAGTATTACGTGAGTTTAATGGCTCATTTTGTATAGTAACAGCATCTATATTTATGCCCACTTTTGCCATTTGTTGAATATACTTTACAAAGTAATTTGCATATACACTATAATATTCTTTTTTAAGAGAACCATCCTGTACTTTATTGTTCGCCTTCATCCATGTAGGAGCAGACCAAGGTGATGCCATTATTTTAATATCAGGAATAATTTTTAGAATCTCCTTCATTATAGGAATTACATCATCGTAATCGTGCCCGAGGCTGAATTTCTTTAATTCTGTATCTTTTTCGCCTTGAGGTAGATCATTATATGAATAAACAAAATTATTGAGATCCGATGCACCTAATGTTAACCTGACATAGCTGAAACCTACGTTTTCCGAATCGCTTCTGAACATTTCGTTTAATATCTGTTCCCGTGCTGCCGAACTCATTCTATTGAGATGGAACGCACTTCCTTCAGTCAGGGCAAAACCGAAGCCATCCATTGTTTGATATTCCTGCCGATCGTCTATAATTATCGGTAATCCCCTACCCTGTTCGTCTCCAAAGGTTATTTTTTCAGTTTGTCTCTGAAACAGATCTAAACGGTTGGGTGAAGTAATCCATGATTCAATTTGTTGTGCACTTAGTATTAGTATATTTAAAGATAATACCAGCCCCAATAATAGTCTTTTACATTCAATTAGATTTTGCATTGTGATTTTGTATAGAAGATTTAACATACAACAAATTTAGTTTTGTATGCTAACCGATTGTTATACAATGCGACTGATTTGCTATACTATTATGAAGACTTTAATATTTAATCAACATTTGTTCAATCAAAGTACGGTATTCACTAGGAGTAGTGCCTTTTTTCTTCTTGAAAATCCGAATGAAGTTAGACAAATTATTAAATCCGCACAGAAAGCATACTTCTGCTATAGAATGAGTTGTTTCTGATAACATTTGGCAAGCTTTGGCTATTCTAAGGTTGATCACATAGTCAATAAATGTACAGCGAGTCTTCTTTTTAAAGAAGTGACTAAATGCAGATTCAGACATATTTACCATTTCTGCTACTTCGCTAAGTTTTATCTGATTTTCATAATTTCTTTCAATATAATCACAAACCTTAGCTATACGACGGCTTTTTGACACCCTTACTATTGCCTGCGAATCGTACTTATTGTCCATCAAGACACTTCTGTCTGAAATGGAAAGTTCATGTAAAATAGAGAAAAATTCGAGTACAGTCTGGAAACCTTGCATCTTGGTCAGTCTTAATATACGCTCCTTCATCTCTACTCTGGTTTTCTCAGAAAAACATATACCTCGCTGAGCCTCATATAATAAGTCTTTTATTTGTACAAACAATCGCTTCTCTAATATAGGAAAATTAAGTAGCTTCTCCGAAAACTGAATAGTTACAACATGATTCCCGTCTACAATTTCACCTTGCCACGCATGCGGAATGTTAGGGCCTATCATCACAAGATCAAGTGTAGAAAAATTCTCTTCAGAATCTCCAACAATACGTTTACCATAAGTATCCATTACCAGATTAATCTCATAATCGGAATGATGATGTACCGGATAATCGAATTTTGCAGACGGATGATTTAATACTATGAATAAATCATTATCCGACAACGGCGTTATTTCCTTTTGAATCTCTCTCATAATGAAATTAATATTATCGTTTTTATTCTATATACAAATTTAGAAATAAAATAAAAAAAGCAATAGTTAATTCAAAAAAGTACAACATTTCAGTCAGATTGTATAATCACTAATTCAACTTAACGCATATTTTTGTATCATGAATATAAATTAATACTCATGGAAAATTTTTCAATCAGTACAATCGACTTAGTTATAGTAGTCTTATACATTGTATTTATAATATGGTGGGGACTAAAAAACGGGAAAAGTTCAGACTCCCAATCTTACTTTCTTGCCGGACGCTCCATGCCCTGGTGGATTGTCGGACTATCATTATTTGCGGCCAGTATCTCCAGCACTACTCTTATAGGACAGTCGGGAGACGCATATGATACAGGACTTGCTGTATTCAATTATAACCTGACAGGAATAGTAGTTATGGTGTTTTTTGCCGTGTTTCTTTTACCTTTATATATAAGATCCAAGGTATTCACTATACCTGAATTTTTAGAAAAACGCTTCGACAAACGATCTAGGTTCTATTTTTCTGCTATTTGTATTATAGGGAATATATTTTTAGATGCAGCCGGAGCATTATATGCAGCAGCTCTTATTATCAAACTAATATATCCGGCAGCAGATCTGCAACTAATCATAATCATTTTTGCAGCCATAGCAGCCTCATACACTATTCCCGGTGGACTATCGTCTGTAATAAAAACAGAATTGATTCAGGCTATTATATTAATTATAGGCTCAGTAATTCTAACAATCTTCTGTTTTCAGCAGGGAGGCGATTACTTTATCGACATTTATAAAAATGGAGATATATTAGCTAAACTGATACGGCCAATGGATGATCCTGCAACCCCATGGTTGGGTTTGATAGTCGGTATGCCTATTCTGGGAATCTATTTTTGGGCTAATAACCAGACAATGGTACAACGCGTATTAAGTGCTAAGACTGTAGATGAAGGACGAAAAGGAGTTATGCTGAACGGCTTCTTAACAATGGCAACTCTATTTATCATTGCCATTCCCGGACTTATAGCCCGAGGCCTATTCCCGGGATTAGACCGACCCGATATGGTGTATCCCACAATGGTTATTAATCTGATGCCAATAGGTCTGTTAGCTATTATATTAGCTGCGTTGTTGTCTGCTCTCACATCGGCACTGAGTGCCATTCTGAATTCTACATCTACATTGTTTACAATGGACTTTTATTCTCATTTCAATAAAGATGCAGATTCCAAGAAATTGGTAAGAGTTGGTAAGATAGCTTCCTTAGTCATTATCATATTAGCTGCACTATGGGCACCTCAAATTGGTAAATTTGGTTCATTATTAAAGTATTATCAAGAGATGCTATCCTATATATCACCTCCTATTGTAGCAGCTTTTCTTTTAGGTATATTCAGTAAAAGAATAAACGGAAAAGGAGCATTTATTGGTCTGATTAGCGGATTGGCTATTGCTATACTAATGCTATTCTTTAGACAAGAGATTTTTGGAAATATGCATTTTCTGCTTGTAGTTCCATTCTTACTTGGTACAAGTATGTTAATCATGTATCTCACAAGTCTTTTAGCTCCTGCTCCAACCTATGAGAAACTAGCCGACACCACATTCCGCAAAAACGATCTGATAACAGAGTTTAAAGATCTGAAAGGTGGGGCCTGGTACAAAAGCTATCTAGGATGGGCTATATTACTTTTAGGACTAAGTGGTCTCCTTTGGATTGTATTCAGCTAATAATCAACTAGAAATAAATATAATAAAACTTGAGCTTATGAAATTAGAAAAATTTCAGGGAAATCCTATTGTGTCTCCCAATGAGAAAAACGATTGGGAATCATTAGTAACATGCAATCCGGGGGTATTCTACGATAATGGAATATTTTACATGCTTTATCGTGCCGCAGGAAATGATGACGAGCACGTTATACGGCTCGGATTGGCAACGAGTAAAGATGGTTTCCATTTCGAAAGAATATCAGATCAACCTGTTTTTGGTCCGGAAGCAAATAACTTTGACTCAGGTTGTGTGGAAGACCCACGTATTGTAAAATTCGACAGTGAATATTATGTAACATATGCCTACAGGCCTTTTCCTCCGGGACAATATTGGAAGTTTGCACATGATGTAGTGAAAGTTCCCGAGGTAGGAGCAGATGCTCCGGCAGCTATTGCTAAGAACTTAGGGAATACAGGATTGGCAGTTACTACCGATTTTAAAAACTTTCGTCGTTTGGGACGTTTAACGTCTCCTGTTCTGGACGACAGAGATGTAATTTTATTCCCTGAAAAAATAAATGGTCAGTATGTACTTATGCATCGTCCCAAGCAATATATTGGAGAAAAGTACGGTGTTAAATATCCTTCTATCTGGCTTAAGTTCTCAGACGACTTGTTGAACTGGGAAGATAAAGAAAGCCACTTGTTATTGACAGGTATTGAAGGATCGTGGGAAGAGAAAATCGGAGGAAGCACCCCTCCCCTAAAAACAGATTACGGTTGGTTGGTTATCTATCATGGTGTAGAAAACGGAGGCTTGGGATATTATAGAGCGGGTGCGATCCTTCTGGACTTAGAAAACCCATTAAAAATAATATCTAAAGCTCCGGATTTCATCCTCGAACCCGAATATGATTACGAAATAGAGGGGTATTACAAAGGGTGTGTATTTCCTACCGGAAATGTAATTATAAACGACACATTATATGTCTATTATGGTGGAGCGGATAAATATATAGGTGTTGCAACTTGCAATATCCACGAACTTATCAAAAGTTTCAAAAAAGTATAACAAATCAGCAGAAAAGGTAAATTTATATTACTCCTTTCCTTCTACTTTTGTTTTGTTAACAGTTCGTAAAATAAATTCAATAAAGCTAATCACATGAAGAATCCTAAAGTCAAGAAAATGTCTATGGGTCTTTTATCCCTTAAAATGTTATTTGTATATTTTTTGTTAGGGAGTTTATGTGCAGTAAATGCTGCCGTAAATCAAGATCCTGTAAAAATAACGGTCTCCGGGACTGTTAGTGATACTAAAGGAGAACCACTTATCGGTGTATCTGTTGTGCTCAAAAATGCCTCTGTACATACAGGAACTATTACAGATATAGATGGTAAATATTCATTATCGTCTGTTCCTGCAAATGGAATTCTCGAATTTTCCAATGTAGGTATGGCCAAGCAGGAAGTTACCATTAATGGCAAAACTTCTATTAATGTAGTTATGAAAGATGATGCAGTTCTACTAGGTGAAACTGTTGTTATCGGCTATGGATCAGTAAAAAAAAGTGACTTAACAGGTTCTGTAGCAAGTATCAAAACGGATGTAATAAGTGATATTCCGGCCAATTCTGTCGAAGGTCTTTTGCAAGGACGTGCAGCAGGAGTTCAAGTTATCAATTCTTCGCAAGATCCAGGTTCCGGAGCTACTGTTCGCATCCGTGGAAACAGCTCGTTACGAGGATCGAATTCTCCTCTGATTGTGGTTGATGGATTTCCCTTAGGCGATGCCGGAGATCTTAAACAAATCAACACGGACGATATCGTTTCCATGGAGGTATTGAAAGATGCTTCCGCTTCTGCTATCTATGGTTCACGAGGAGCAAACGGCGTTATTATAGTAACTACACGAAGAGCGAAGAAAGGAACAACAACGGTTTCCGTTAAGCAACAACTAACTTTTTCTGAGTTTTCCACTAAGCTCGATTTGTGGCGCGACCCTGTACTAATGGCTATGCTAAATAATGAAAGTCGTATCAATGGCGGAGAGCAACCTCTCTATGTGGGTGCAAACAATTCTGCCGGAGTTTATTACCCTTCGATAGAAGAACTGCAAACTACATGGGCTACCAATACACGATGGGATGATCTGGTATTCAGAAACACTCCAATGTCCAACAATACCACAATCTCTGTAGCTAGCTCGAATGAAAAGACAAGTTTCAATCTGAGTGCAAACTACTATACTGATATGGGTATGTACAAAGACGATAATTACACTAAAGGTGGGTATAATCTGAATGTAGACCACAATATCTTCGACAATTTCAAGATACGTGCTTCAAATATTCTTTATTTAGGAAACAGAGACAACAATGGATGGACTGCCTATTGGAGAAATCCAATTTATCCTGTATATAATGAAGATGGTTCTTACTGGCAGGCAAACAATACAGACTACGATCATCCGATTGCTTTGCGTGAATTAAAAGAAAATAAGACAAAAATGCTAGATGTAATTTCATCAGCAGCATTGGAGTGGCAGATTCTTCCTGTACTTAAATTGACCAGTCAGATGAATTATAAATATGGTAAATCGACTAACGATCAGTATTTCCCTAAAAAATACACACAGGCTGGAAATGAAAATGGAGGAAGGGGTATTATTGGTAATACAGAAAGCCAGAACTTTGTCTCAGAAACATTTGCCAATTATTCCCAGACATTTAATGAGAAACACGAAATAGGCATCATGGCCGGTCATTCTTACGAATGGTATCAATATAGAGACTCGTACCTCACAGCCAGTGGTTTTGTAAACGAAGCCTTAGGTAATGAAAATATGGGAGCCGGAGAGCAAGCGAAGAATTTATTATCAAACGGATTCTCAAAAAGTCAGCTACTCTCTTACATGGGACGTTTAAACTATACTTTTGACAATAGATACTTAGCTACTTTGACTTTCCGCGCCGATGGTTCATCTAAATTTGGGAAAAACAACAAATGGGCTTACTTCCCTTCAGGAGCATTAAGTTGGAAAGCCCATGAAGAAGAATTTGTAAAAAACTGGAAGGTATTTGACGAATTGAAGTTTCGTTTAAGTTATGGCATTTCGGGAAATCAGGGAATTAGCCCTTATCAAACATTAAGCCGCTATGGAACAACTAAATATTACAACGAAGGACAATGGGTTACTGCTATAGGCCCGGGCTATGTGTCAGGCAATACCGGACAAGACGGAATCTATAAAGTATGGAGTGGTATACCCAATCCTGACTTGAAATGGGAAACAACCTCGCAGTGGAATCTGGGTGTCGATATGGCTTTTTTCAATAGAAGATTGACAACTACTCTCGATGTATATAACAAGGAAACTTCAGACCTTCTACGCGAACGAAACTTAGCTTTATCGTCAGGATATGACCGTATGTGGGTGAATGATGGGAAAATACGTAACCGTGGGTTTGAAGCAACATTTAATGGTATAATTATAGATACTAAAGACTGGGGACTTGATGCTACTTTTATTTTCTCTATGAATCGTAATAAAGTTTTGGATCTGGGCAGCAGTCTCGAGTCGGGATTAATTACAGATCCACGTACAGGTATGGAGTATGAAGTTATAGGCAACCTTAGAGAACAATATAGAGCTTACACCAATATTCTGGCAATAGGACAGCCTATCAATGTTTTCTATGGATATAAAACAAATGGTATTATACAGAGTTTGCAAGAAGGGCTTGACGCCGGACTTACAGGAGATTATGCACAACCGGGAGAATTCAAATATGTAAACATTTACGATGGGGACGGAACTGTGGGTGTTATCAATGAAAATGACAGATGTATTATCGGCGATCCTAATCCCGATTTCACAACCAGTTTAAATCTAGCCTTCCGCTGGAAAAATCTTGATGCAAGTATATTCCTTAATGGTGTATTTGGCAACGATGTACTGAATACGAAAATGTTTGGAGATCCACACAATGCCGCTTTTCGTTGGACACCTGATAACCCGACCAATAAATATCCAAGATTGAGAAGTAATCGTCAAACTATGTTATCTGATTACTGGATCGAAGATGGTTCTTTTGTACGCATTCAGAACCTTTCTGTAGGGTATACATTTAAGCTACCGAAACAAAAAGTCTTTGCCGAAAGAGTTCGTTTATATATGAATGCTTCCAATCTATATACATTTTCCAAATTCGATGGTTACGATCCTGAAGTTGATCAAACAGGAATATATACAGGAGGTTATCCGCGCCTGAGAAAATGGACTGTAGGTTTTGATATAACATTCTAAAAACTAATAATCATGAAAAAGAAAATATACTTATTATTATTGATTAGCGGTATTCTCGGATTTACAGCCTGCAATCTGGATGAAGAACCCTATGGATTCTATTCGGAAGATAATTTTTACAAAAGCCCGGAAGACGCTAAAGCCGCTATTAATTATGCATATGCAACATTAACGTACCTCGAATATTCCCGTGCTCTTGTATTCTTGGGAGACATGCCTACAGAAATATTGACTACCAAATCGGATGCTGCAACAGACAATCAGGCTCTGAATTTGTGGAAGACTGATAATTTCAAGACTAACGGTACATTGATGAACTTTTTTAAGTATTCCTATATAGCCATCAATCGTGCCAATGCCGTGATAAAAAAGTTACCCGGTACAGATATGCCCGAAGCATTAAGAAACCAGTATATGGGAGAGGCTTACTTTCTAAGAGCATATAATTACTATTACTTATCATGTAATTTTGGACTTGTACCCATTCATAAGGGTGTTGTAGAAACCTTAGAGCAAACTTCGGCTCCGCTTGCTTCTAATATGGACGAGCTCTACGAGATGATTATAGGTGATTTGAAATTAGCAGAAGAGTTAATGCCTGTATATTCTACACCAACAATGGGACGAGTAGATAAAGTTGCAGCACAGGCTTTATTAGCAAAAGCATATCTCACTATTGCTACCGGTAAAGAGAAAGGAGTATTATTATTTAAAGATATGAATAAGGATGTAAGCACAATGTACAATGAAGCAAAGAAGTATGCAGAACGTGTTATGGGGCTTGATCCGGCATATCCGCAAAACACTTATGGTTTCGAAAATGATTTGCTTAAGATCTATGATGTAGAAAATTTTAAAGGTAAAGAAAATATCTTTTTGATGTCTATGGATAGAACCGGAGAAAGCGAAGGTCAATATTCTAAAATATCGAAAATGTATATTCCATATATCGACGGTGCAACTATTTGGCTCAAGCAAGGCGATGCTAACCAGTTTATCAAATCTCATGATGGTTGGGGCGAATATCGTACACAGACAGTATTTTACAACAGTTATGAAAATAACGACAAGCGAAAAACTCATTTAATTGTCGATAAGATATACAATGAAGATGGAACTGTAAAAGCAGAATGGACTCCAACAGGAGGTAAAATTCCATACCCTTTCTGTCGTAAATTTATAGACCCTCAATTTGATGGAGATAAAACAAGTACACGCCCTTATCTGATCCGTTACTCGGATATAGCATTAGTGTATGCTGAAGCTACCGGACCTACTACAGAAGCATATAAAGCTATAAATTTCATACGAACCCGTGCAGGACTTGGCGATCTGGCTCCGGGACTGAATATAACAGATTTCAGAGAAGCTGTTTACAAAGAGCGCAAATATGAGATGGCTTTCGAAGGAGTATATTTATATGATTTGAGACGTCTGAATCGCATAAAAGATATTCAGGAAGTAAAAGATATGGGACTAAACGAAAGCCAATATACGTTCTATCCTATTCCTCAATCTGAAATTAATTTGAATCCAAGTTTAAGACCTTAATTAAATTTTAGATATCATGAATAAAATTTTAAAATATAGTTTATTTATAGTTTCGGTGCTGCTTTTACAATCATGCGTAAAAGACATGCAAGACGACCTGAATGATGGTGGCTGGAGCCACGATCGGATGATCTTAGATATAAAACTAAAAAATCAGGTAGGAAAAGCAGAAATTGAAAGAATAGATGATGTGTCGGGAGAAATAGAGTTATCCCTCAATATAGATGCAATAAATGATCTGTCGAAGGTTGAACTGGAAAAACTACAATTATCTTATGATGCAAAATCATCTGTAAGTATTGGAAGTATTTTAGACTTCAGCAATTCTGACCGAACAGCCAACATTACAATAACTTCAGCTACAGGTCAAGTCCGTGAATACAAAGTATATGCTAAAGAATTCAGAGAAACTGTTACAGGAACATGGTCTATCAACGACTTAACAGTATATGGAGGTACAGGTGCCGAATACGGAGGGGCTGCTGTTCTTCAACTACAAAGCAAATCTTGGTGTTGGTACGATGATTACGCTCCAAAAGTAGAATTTGACAATATACTTACTTTCACAATGGATCAGATTACAGAGGAAGGTAATACTTCAGGAATATGTATAAATAATGCAGGAGCCGATGGTAAATATGCAGACTTTATCTTCAAAGGCACAATGAATGCAGACAATCCGGGAGTGGATCTCGATCTGAAGCACTTCTATCGTCAAATACCTGAAGGAGAAAGTCGCTGGATACGCAATTATAGTCTGGGTACAATTTCTTTTACAGATAAGAATGGAAAAGTCACATCAGGAGTATTAGAAAATCCGGGAACTTACGATTTAGGTAACGGGAAATCTATCACTATAGCTAATAATGCGTTTTCTTTCGCTTTGAGTGGAAAAGATGATTGGGATCATATTTATAGCGATTTTGATAAGTTTGCGAAAAAAGCACGCAAATACTATATAATGGTAACCAAACAATAGTATGTAGAAACGGGTAGTTGGGGCTCTGCTTCCAGCTACCCATAATATATAAACAATGAAGAAACTACTCTTTCTCCTTTTATCGGTATTTATAGTTTCATGTTCACATAAAGAGCCTGATGCTATTGTTTCGATAGACTTAGATACTGTAATAAATGATTCATATATAGGTAATGGTGCTCAATGGGATCCCTACCAGCTAGACTATGGCAAAGGAAAATTGAAGATTTCCGATTCCGATTGGGAAAAGCTCTACAAACGGCTCGATTTTATGCGTCCTCAGTTTATTCGCATTATGATCAATACTTCCTCTTTTTTGGATAATGGGAAGTTTACACCCGAAAAAGGCATGGAGACATTATCTAAAATGCTCGATTATTGCCAGAGCCGTAACGTAACAGTAATGTTCGGCGACTGGGGATGGAGCTTGCTTAACGTCCGTGAGGCAACAATAAACGAAAAAAACATGAAACATGCTGCGGAGTTAGTCGATTATCTGGTAAATACAAAAGGGTATTCATGTATCAAATATTATAATCTGATCAATGAGCCCAACGGCGATTGGTCTGCAACAAACACAAGCTATCCTCTTTGGGCTTCATCTATCAGCCAATTCCATAAGAATACGGGTGATTTAGGGTTGAATGAAAAGGTTGGTATCGTAGGCCCGGATATAGCTATCTGGGGCAAAGATGAAGCCTGGTGGATAGATAGTTGTGCTGCACAGATGAGTGATATTATACAACTATACGACATTCATACCTATCCGTCCAAAATAACTGTTAACTCAGGAGAATATGCAGAGATAATCTCAGCTTATAAGAAAAGTGTGCCTGAAGGTAAGAAGATAGTAATGGGAGAGATCGGATTTAAATTTGTTGAAGAAGCTGATTCACTCTATCTGCGGGAGAATAACCGAAGGGCAAAAGAGAAAAAACATGCATCTCTTCAAGATTCTCAGATGTTTGTGTATGACTATATGTACGGTACAGATATGGCAGATGCTTTATTTCAAACTGTCAATAGCGGCTATTCGGGTTCGGTAGTATGGATGCTCGATGATGCTATGCACTCGAACGAATCGCCTGACAAACTCAAAATATGGGGATTTTGGAATATATTTGGAGAAGAGCAATTCGGTGCAGAAGAAGAGAATGTACGTCCATGGTATTATGCTTGGTCATTAGTAACCAAATACATGCCTTCCGGATCTAAAATTTATAAGACCGAAGTCTCGGCAGATAACAATATAAAAGCCATTATTTCCGAAAAAGAAGGTAAATATATGCTGGCTATTGTCAATGTCTCGAAAGAAATAAAAGGAGTAAGGTTAGAAAGCTCAAATATGCCAAAACTAACAGGATGTAAGAAGTTTATATATTCAGACAGTACATTGAAAAAGGAAGGCGATCATAAACTTTTACCAAATGAAGAAAACCTGACCTTGACTTTGTCAAAAGGAGAACAATTTACAATGCCGGCAGAGTCACTCATTGTTTATACAAATTTTGAATAATTAATAATATGAATATAAGAAATATAATAGGAACTATTTTACTGGGTATGCTAGCATTTTCTTGCTCTACGCCAAAGGATGAGCTGCAAATAACGGTAAGTTCAGACATTATCAATGCAGGATATATCGGTAACGGTGTCGAATGGGATCCATATGATGAAGCAGAAGCATGGGGTTCTTCTATCTCGGAAGCAGATTGGCAAAAGCTATTCAAACGCCTCGACTTTATGCGTATGGGCTATGTACGATGCATGATAAATAGTCCGTTCCGCTATTATGATGCCAAAACGGGGAAGTACGATAAAACAAGGAATATAGAATCTATATCTCGTGTATTGCAATATTGTACAGACAATAATATTACCGTTATGTATGGCGAATACAATCCTCCTACATGGAATATGAAAGCCGATCAGAAATGGGTGGATATGTCTGTGGATTACCTTAATTATCTGGTAAACGATCTGGGATTCTCTTGTGTCAAATATTTTGTGATATTTAATGAGCCGGATGGTGACTGGGCATCTACAAATGGTGATTATGAGCTTTGGAAATCTATGTTGCTTCGCTTCAATGAGAAGATAAAAGAATATCCTGGATTAAGTGAAAAAGTGAAATTTGCTGCTCCTGATGTCGTTGTTGATTATAAAAACCCGGCATCAGCTTACGATGCAGCCGGATGGGTTAAACAAACAGCTAATGATCTGGATTCAATAATAGGGTTGTATGATCTTCATGCCTATCCCGGGCAGCACGAAGTACGTTCGGGACAATATGCAGATATTTTGGCACGACACAAAGAGTTTGTTCCTAAAGACAAAAAGGTTGTACTGGGAGAAGCCGGTTATAAATACTGGAGAGAGGCTGATTCGCTATTGATGAAAGAGTATAATCGCCGAACTGAAGGACATCCTTTTACCAAAGGAAGCGATTCTAATATGCTGGTTTACGATTATTTCTATGGTTTAGATATGCCTCTTCTCTGTATGGAGGTGATGAACGCAGGATACTCAGGCATTGCTGCATGG
This sequence comes from Dysgonomonas sp. BGC7, assembly GCF_001261735.1. Lineage (GTDB taxonomy): Bacteria > Bacteroidota > Bacteroidia > Bacteroidales > Dysgonomonadaceae > Dysgonomonas. The sequence goes on from NZ_CVRP01000010.1 coordinate 226,540, forward strand.
ATGCTCGACGATGCAATGCATAGCAGTGGTGATTCGGGTAAGACAGAAGACATCAAGTTGTGGGGGATGTGGAATATCTTGGGAGAAGAAGTGTTTAACGACCCTACACAGGAAGAAATACGCCCTTGGTATTACACATGGGCACTTATGTGCCGTTACTTTCCTTCAGGAACGAATATACTGAAAACCACAATAGATCGTACTCAAGGCGTTTACATGGCTACAGGTGAACACAACGGTAATTATGTTATAGCTGCTGTAAACATTGGCGATACTGATAGAAATCTGAATATTTCTTTTCCTACAGAATTAAGTAATGTTTCGAAATATGTGTATGAGGAAAATAATATGAAGAAAAATCAAGATGGACATCCACTTCCTGTAGAAACAGGGTTGAATATTTCTAAACAGTATAAGATAGCCCTTAAGGCTCAAAGCTTTATTTTATTAACGAATATGGATTAAACAAAATATCATGAAAACAAAATATAATTATTTATTTGCAATCTTAGCTTTAATACTATCCGGTTGCACAGATGTAGATGATGTATCGGCACTTTATCCCGAGATAAAAGATATTAAAGAATTGTCTATTGTGGATAAGAATGCCACAACCGAAACAAAAGCATTGTATTCAAATCTGTGGGCAATACAGTCTAAAGGATTTATGTTTGGTCATCACGACGACCTCTGGTATGGTCGGAAATGGTATAATGAAGCAGGACGGTCAGACACAAAAGATGTCTGTGGTGATTATCCGGCAGTATTCAGTTTCGACGTAGCTGAGATCATGGACAACCGTTACAATAGTGAAGCAAATATAATACGCAAAAGAGTAGCTATCGAAGCCTACAACAGAGGCGAGGTTCTTACAGCATGTGCCCATTTGAATAATCCAAAGACAGGAGGAGACTCGTGGGACAATTCCAGCAATCAGGTAGTAAAGGAAATTTTGACAGAGGGAAGTGCTACAAATATTAAGTTCAAATTGTGGCTCGACCGATTGGCAGATTTTGCTCTAAATCTAAAGGGTGCCGATGGCAAGAATATTCCAATCATTTTCCGTCCGTTCCACGAACATACACAAAGTTGGTCGTGGTGGGGCAGCTCATGCACTACACAAAACGAATTCATTGCGCTATGGAAATTTACAGTAAACTATCTTCGTGATACAAAAGGTGTTCACAACCTGATATATGCCATATCGCCACAAATTGATTCTGTTCAGGGGCGCGACAGTTTCCTATTCAGATGGCCGGGGAATGATTATGTAGACTTTCTTGGAATGGATGCTTATCACGGCCTCAATCCAAATACATTTACAACAAATATCTATACTTTATCACGCCTTTCGAAAGAATTAAGAAAGCCATGTGGAGTAACCGAAACAGGAGTAGAAGGCATACAACGTAGTGGCGTGCCGGAAAAAAATTACTGGACACAACAAATACTTACTCCTGCTACAGGCCAATTTATTAGTATGATAGTATTGTGGCGTAATGCATACGATCCTAGTGAAGGCGGAAATCATTTCTATTCTGTATTTAAAGGACATGCTTCGGAGAAGAATTTTATTAAGATGTACGAAAGCCCTGTTTCGTTCTTCTCTAAAGATTTGCCAAAGATGTACCAAATGGCAGAAGGGTTGACAATAAAATAATTCGGAAGAATATATATAGAAAAGGTTTGCATAACAAAAAAAGTTATGCAAACTTTGTCATTTAGCATATCAAAATTTATGAAAAAATTTATCAGCACCATTGTTTTATTCAGTTTGTATCTCAGTTCTATTTATTGTCAGAACTATATACTAAAAGAGAATGTTTCTTATATTCCGGCAGAGGATACGGATGCATACAAGAAAGAGCGTTGCAAGCTGGATATCTATTATCCGAACGGAAAAACAGATTACACTACAGTAGTTTGGTTTCATGGCGGAGGACTGGAAGGTGGAGAAAAGGGAATTCCTGACGAATTGAAAAACAAAGGCATTGCCGTAGTTTCTGTTAATTACCGATTAAGCCCCAAAGCAAAAAATCCGGCGTATATAGAAGATGCGGCTCAATCCATTGCATGGGTATTTAATAATATTTCATCTTTTGGTGGAAATACTGAAAAGATATTTGTATCGGGACATTCGGCAGGAGGCTATCTGGCATTAATGGTTGCACTGGACAAATCATATTTACAGAAGTATAATATTGATGCGGACAAAATTAAAGGTACAATTCCCATTAGCGGACAAACTAATACGCACTATACAATCAAAAAAGAAAGGAACTTAGCATTCGACATTCCGTATATAGATGAATATGCACCTATCAGTCATGCAAGAAAAGACGCCTCTCCCATGCTTCTTGTTACAGGAGATAAAAGGATGGAACTTACAGCGCGTTACGAAGAGAATGCACAACTCAATGCTATAATGAAAGCTGTAGGGCATAAGAATATTGAGTTTTACGAATTACAGGGATTTGATCATGGAAATGTATATGCGCCAGCCTGCCTTTTGATGTTAAACTGGATAAATAAGATAAATAAAGACAAGAAATAAGAAGAGAGAATCAAAAAATAAAAGTCCGTCTCGTTTTTTCTTTTCGAGGCGGATTTTTTTTATATTCTATACTATGAGAAAGCTACTGTAAGCAATCTCGGAGAGATACAATAGTAAACTGCTTTTCGAAATCAGCGAATGATAATTCTGATTGTACATTTACAACTTTCTTCTTATTTGGCAACAAATCGAAATAATTGTCGCCAAAGAAATTATTAATTCCATCAATAGACAAATATACAGCTCTGGCAAATTTATCGCTCTGTAAAGTAATTTCAAAGCCACTCTCTATTGTTCTGATACTGTATATTATGTTTGCTTGAGGGAGATTTATTTGTTTCTGATTTAATAGAAAGTAATTATTAGAGTATTGCTTCCCTTTTTCATCAGTAAAGCTTACGGTGACTACTACATTACTTTTCTCTTCATTTAAGATTAGCTTATTTATTGATTCAGAATAAAGTCTTGTACTTGCATTAGCAGGTATGCTTGAGTTGTTAGTTATTTCTGAAACAATTTTTCCATCTAATGTCAAAACAGAAACATTTAGTTTTCCCCTCGTACTCGTCAAGCGATCAGAAACAGTAAATATGTCAACTCTATCGCCATTAACAATCGGTGATATTAATATATCCTTAAATGCCTCACGTGTAAAATAGTGCTGAGCTTTCCAACGTCCATAATAATCGCGGCTAGCCCACGATGCCACAGGCCAGCAATCGTTATGTTGCCAAAACAGTGATCCCATACAATACCCCATATCGCGGCGATGAGCTTCCATTGCTATCTTCATAGCATCACCTTGCAAAACCTGACTCAGATAAAGAAACGATTTGAAGTCTTTAGGTTTTCCATATTCATTTGTAAGACATTTCTCGATCGTTTTATTGGCTTCTGCCCCACCCCTTTGGTGCGACATCATCACTTCAGAGGTTATATTCCAATCCTTTTCATCAGGTGCATATAATAGAATGGTAGACCATTCGGGAAACGACTGAAATCCATATTCACTAAAGTAACGGCTTTTTTCATCATTATAAGTACTTATAGGCAATCCTTTCTGCCATGTACTCCAATAGTGCATATCCCCGTCGGTGTGATCTCTTCGTCCATCTATATCGGTAAATGGAGAAGATGGTGTATAGCATGCCATCGGATCATACTCTTTTACCACCTCGGGCAAAACAACAAAATACTGATCGTAAAACTGTTTCCATATTTTATCGGCTATTTTAGGGTCTTTTGCAGTATAGTCTCGCTTCCAGCCCCAAATAGCCCATGCATCGAGACACTCATTGTTTCCACACCAGATAGCAATAGAGGGATGATTCCTCAATCTTTCTACATTATCTATAGCTTCTTGTCGGATATTCTCCAACAATTCTCCCTCTGCCGGATATAAACTACATGCATACATGAAATCTTGCCATACCATGATTCCTGACTCGTCACATAGTTGGTAGAAATAATCGTCTTCATATATTCCACCTCCCCATACACGAAGCATATTCATGTTAGCATCTACTGCATCTTGGATAGTTTTCCTATAAATATCTTTAGTAACACGAGGAAGGAACATATCGCACGGAATATAATTCGCACCTTTAGAAAATACAGGTATACCATTCAGTTCGAAGTAAAAGCTTTTTCCAAATTTATCCGGTTGCCTTACCAGTTTTACTGAACGTATTCCTATTCTCTCTTTCTTGTTATCAATGATACTATTATCAGCAGTTACTTTGGCATTAAACGTATAAAGATGAGGCTCTCCCAATCCGTTTGACCACCATAATTTAGGATTCTTTATGGAGAAATTCACCTGTACTTTATTTACTCCTTTTTTTATATCAACAATAGTTGATGCCAATCGGTTACCGGATTGCTCATCAGTTATTTCTACTTTTACTCCGACAAGATCTTTATTTCCAACAATTTCAAGTACTGTTTCAATGTCAGCATTTCTTGCAGATACATTTTTTTGTATATAATGAACATTATCTATACGAAGCCCGTCCCATGCTTCCACGAACAGAGGACGCCAAATGCCTGAGGTAACTAACCTTGGCCCCCAGTCCCAGCCATAGTGATAACCTGCTTTTCGGGCAAATACACTTAACCTTCTATCGAAGACACCGCCATTTTCAGATTGATCGTTTATTGCTTCATACTGAAAAGGCAAAGCTTCCCATTTAGGCGTATCTACTTTGATAGGCGAATGGAAATATATTCTAAGATGGTTATCATTTTGTTTGATTATTTTTTTCACATCTACCCTCCACTCTCTGAACATGTTGTTTGCCTCTAGTATTTTATTGCCGTTCAGATATACATCTGCATAAGTATCCAACCCCTTGAAATATAAATCGAGATTCTCTTTATTGAAAGAAACTTTATCCAGATCGAAGGTTGTTTCATAAATCCAGTCCTCTTTATCAACCCATTGAGCACCTCTTTCATTCAGTCTGAAAAATGGATCTTCCAATATGCCATTATTCATTAGATCAGTATGTACTACTCCGGGAACAGTTGCCGGGTACCAATTAGTTAATCGGGCTTGCTTAAATTTCCATCCCGATTTTATTTCTGTAAAAACAGGAGAAGCACTGATACGACTCGAACTGAATATTGTACACATTATTAATATTATTACTTTTATTCTACTTCCTATATTCATTCGTATATATTTTAATTGGTTGCATCATATATTGATTTCTCGATAGTAATAACACAAAACTATTTATAACTAACGATGAAAAGTTATACAATACAATTAAAGGATTATACTATTTTGAATATAGCCTCATAAAGATAAAAAGCAAAGCCGATATATCAGCTTTGCTTTCATTTTTTCAGTAAAAAAATTAGATTATCTTACATAAAACTTTTTTGAAACCGTATCGCCACCTCTTACTATTTTCACCGCTATGATCTTATTATTTCCAACATTGTGAAGATCAAATTCAGAATATTGATTTCTGATTTTCTGAGTAGATATTATACGGCTTGTAGAAACATCTACGATTTGTATAGTTGCATTATTATAATTATTCTCAATACTCACTCTAAGAGTATATTCATTGACGATAGAAATATCAATATCACTTACGGTTGCACTTTCTTTCTCCAACTGATTATCTGTTATTGAAAAATCTGTAGCCATAAAGGTTTGTCTTTTCCCATTCGGATATACTAATTGAGGATAATTTTGATAAAAATTATTTGTAGCAGGTGTTATTCCTGCAAAAGTTCCGTATCCGTCATTTTCCCAAGGGCTTTTCCAAGCACATACGCCACTGTAACCGTTCCAGTACGCATTCAGGTAAGCATTAGCCAAAGTCATATTCCAACCCGATTCGTTTACGTTATATCCGGGTGTTTCGCCAATAACTACAGGCTTATAACCATCGTCCATCCATTCTCCGATAGTAGTATTGAAAAAGGCTCCTGACGATTGCCACTGATACCAGTGTGGTGAATAAAAATCGAGATACGCATCTGCGTCATTGTATCTTGCTCTTAATGAGGTTTCGCTGTAGTTATTACCCGCATATGTATCAGCCCATGTCCAGCTGCTATATTTACTGCTATTACAGATTATCCACATTGATCCAGAGGTAACAGGTTTATTTGTATGCTTGTGTATATAAGAAGCGCAAATAGCTATAAACCTCATAACATTGTTACGAGATAAATTTCCACAGTTACCATCTCTCCACATATGTTCTATCTCGTTACATATATCATACCCCATAATATATGGCTCGTTATTATATCTTTTCACAAATGGAACTAGAAAATATTCACAATACCATTTAGTCTTATTCTCGTCATTAATTATTTGCCGAAACTGGCTCCAACGAGTAGCGTTGTAATTATTGATTACCATATCGAAAGACCAGAAAGTAGGCATAATGTATATTTGTCTCTCTTTTGATAATGCAACAAGTTTATCCATATCAGTCCAAAATTGATTCGTAACACCTGTTACCACTCCATCTCCATTCAAAGAAGGACTCGTATTTCCCCCTCCATGTATCCATATTCGTGCAAGGTTAATATTATTTTGTTCATATCTAGTAAATTCCTGCTGCCACCACTCCTGATTATAGTTTCTACCTAAAAAATCTAATCGGTAATCATTATTCCATTGCCATGCGGTATTTATCCCATTAAAAAATATTTGTTTATTATAAGCATAAAATTTATTACCACTAATCGTAATTGTCGGACTGCTGGAATTGACATTTTTATCAACAAGGGCAATTTCATCAATATAGAATGAAAAAGCCGATTTATATTCATAAGCAGCAGGCACTAATGTAATTCTATTAAATTGCCCATCCTGAAGCTTATCCATAGGTAATATAACTTCTTGCCATTGTCCATTCGCATTATATTTAGGATATGTCTCCCAATCGGAAGATGAAGCTCCTGTTAATGTATTTTCAAGTTTATAAACAAAAGAGAATGTTCCCATATTACTAGATTTAACTCTCAGTTTAATACCCGAATAGACCGATTTTGTAAATGGATTGTTAAGATTAAAATAAACTCCATCCCCTTCATTGTTAGCAGGAACAGAAATCAAACCGGTTTTGCCAAGGCTACCGTCTGTTGAAGACTGAACATTGATAGATACATTTCCCCACGAATTATAATTAGAGGAGATGTAATTGAAATTACATACAATTTTATTCTGTGAATAGCCATTGATTGTAATTAACAATAATACAAAATAAAGTATTAATCTTTTCATGGTTATATTTGTTAAAATTAGTATAAATCAAAACTAAACATACTTATTGACAACTAATTATACAATATAACTGATTGTTGATACTTTTCTGAATAATTAAAATATTCTATTATATTATTTTGAAATCAGAGTTTGATACTTGCGATTAAGTAAAAAAAACGAAAGATTGAGATCTCTCGTTTTTGTATCAAGTACCTCATATTGATATATTAATGATGTATTTTTAGGGATACCTTTCGTAGTTAACACATTGGTAGGATAAGAGGAAGTCCCTCTAAACGGCAAAGCATATCAATAAATGCTTTGTATTACTTATTTAAGTGTCTTATATTCAAATTCACAAACAAGTTCTCCATTATAAAATTGTTTTATAGGATATCCTTCTGCATCATAATCGTAAGTAACAGCTATGGGAGGTGTATCTACATGTGGATTTTCAGTATTCGAATACTTCAGGCTATTAGTTCCGGTAAAGCCATTACACCACTGCATACTATTGAGGTGTATTGCCCAGAACCATGCAGGCAACCCTACTATATTAGTGAAAATAGACTTATCGTCTCCATATTCATTTGTTGTCACTATATCTCCATTTCCTAAAACTGCGTGTTGTGTATATATCACTATATTATGCTTGTCGTCATATTTGAACTCTTCCCACAACTTACCGTCATCAAACGTTGTTTTTATCAAACATCCCTCGCCATCAGTATAAATATTGTTATAATCGGTAGTTTTCTCTTTAACCTGTTTTCCACTACTCTTCTGCTCTTCGATTACATAGCCTGCATTAGAATAGTTATAGCTAGAGTTTAACACAAGCTCTCCCCTATCCTTATTCATCTGAACCTCAGATAAAACATTTGTTTTATTATCATACTTTAGCTTAAATTCGCAGTATGTAGCCACCCCCTTTTCGTCAAAATATATAAGGCGATTACTATTATCATACTTAAAGGTTATGACCTCTTTCGTTTTTATTGAATTAATTTTAATCAATAATTTTTTGTCTTGGGCTAACAAAGAAATATTAAATAAGAAAAGGAGCAAAAGGGAAAATGACAAAGCCTTTTTCATACAATGTTGATTTTAAGTTCTCTGAACTATTTATTATCTATTCTAGTATAATTGTTACTATTAGCAGTTACTTCAGAAGTATATCATAATATAACTTCTTTTACATATTATGTTGTATAGAACTACAATATAACGACAATAAAAGCCATATTATTATTTTTTAGGTAAAAAAACAAAAAAAAAGAACCATCCAACATTATGGATGGTTCTTTTCTCTCGTTAGTTGATATAATATTTATTAATCATATTCATTCCATGCTTTGATTTCAAGCTCATCTACATTCATTTTGCAAAATGCCTGTATGAAAGCTGAAGCCAGACGTGAATTAGTTAATAAAGGAATATTGAAGTCGATAGCCGCACGCCTTATCTTATAACCGTTGTCAAGTTCACTTGTTGTGAAGTTTTTTGGTATATTCACCACAAGGTCTATTTGCTTATTATGAATCATTTCCAGAGCATTTGGCTTCTGATTATCGCTTGGCCAGAATACCTGAGTTGTAGGCACTCCGTTATCAGCCAGAAACCTTTGTGATCCTCCGGTAGCATACAATTCATATCCTTTCTTGTGCAACAGTCTTGCAGCCTCCAGTAGTTCAACCTTCGATTTTGCCGGTCCTGTCGAGAACAATACTGTCTTCTTTGGTATTCGATATCCTACCGACAACATGGACTTAAGCATGGCATCATAAAAGTTGTCACCAATGCAACCTACTTCGCCCGTAGAGGCCATATCTACTCCGAGTACAGGGTCTGCCTTTTGTAAGCGGGAGAATGAGAATTGGGAAGCTTTTATACCCACATAGTCCAGATCGAAATCATTTTTATTTGGTTTTTCCACATCTTTGCCCAGCATCACCTGTGTAGCCAATTCAATGAAATTTATTTTCAGCACCTTAGATACGAACGGGAATGAACGGGATGCTCTCAAGTTACATTCTATCACCCGTATGCTATTGTCTTTTGCAAGAAACTGCATATTGAAGGGCCCTGATATTTGGAGTTCGGCAGCCACCTTGCGGGCTACTTTCTTTATTCTTCTCACAGTCTCTATATACAAACGCTGCGCAGGAAACTGTATGGTAGCATCGCCGGAGTGAACTCCAGCAAACTCTACGTGCTCGGAGATGGCATACATCACGATCTCGCCTTTGTTGGCTACGGCATCTATCTCTATCTCTTTTGCATTTTCTATAAAGTCGCTTACTACTACAGGGTGTTTTTTAGATACCTCTGCTGCCAACCCTAAGAAGTTTTCCAACTCCTGATCGTTGGAGCAAACATTCATTGCTGCACCCGACAACACGTAAGACGGACGGATAAGCACAGGATAACCTACTTCTTCCACAAATCCTTTTATGTCGTTCAGCGAAGTCAACTCTTTCCAGCGAGGCTGATCTACTCCTATGCGGTCGAGCATGCTGGAAAACTTATGACGGTCTTCCGCATTATCTATAAACTGAGCTTTAGTACCCAGAATATTCACATTGGCAGCATCGAGACGCATTGCCAGATTGTTTGGTATTTGTCCTCCCACCGATAATATTACCCCGTGAGGATTCTCCAGTTCGATGATATCCATCACACGCTCATATGTCAACTCGTCAAAGTAGAGACGATCACACATATCGTAGTCGGTAGATACAGTTTCGGGATTATAGTTTATCATTACCGAACGATATCCTTCTTTGCGTATGGTTTGCAAAGCGTTAACCGAACACCAGTCAAATTCTACCGAAGAACCGATACGGTAAGCACCCGATCCCAAGACTATAACAGAGCGATGGTCGCCGAGATACTTCACATCGTTCTCGTGTCCGTTGTATGTTATATACAGATAGTTGGTCTGAGCCGGATATTCCGCTGCTAAAGTATCTATTTGTTTTACACATGGTACGATTCCATTCTTTTTACGGATACGGCGTACTTCATGCTGAATATTTTCTATCAATGCAGGCTCTTTGCATACAATCTTAGCAATCTGGAAGTCAGAAAAACCTTTTTGTTTTGCAGAGCGCAACAAATCAAGCGGTAAAGACTGTATATCATCATATCTTTCAAGCTCTTTCGAACATTCGAAAATATATTGTAGCTTTTGTAAAAACCAACGGTCTATTTTGGTGAGGTCGTGTATGCGATCGACAGTATATCCTCTTTTAAATGCTTCTTCGATACAGAAGATACGCTTATCGGTAGGATTGCTCAAAGACTCGTCAAGGTTATCTACCTCAAGAGACTTATTGGCTGCAAATCCGTGCATACCTATATTTATCATACGGAGGCCTTTCTGGATTGTTTCCTCAAAAGTACGTCCGATAGCCATAATCTCTCCTACCGACTTCATGCTGGAGCCGATTTCTTTAGATACTCCGTGGAATTTACCCAAGTCCCAACGAGGAATCTTAACTACCACATAGTCCAATGCAGGTTCGAAGAATGCGCAAGTAGATTTCGTTACCGAGTTTTTCAGTTCGAACAAGCCATAGCCTAATCCCAGTTTAGCAGCTACAAAGGCAAGCGGATAGCCCGTAGCTTTGGATGCCAATGCCGACGAGCGACTCAGACGAGCATTTACTTCAATTACACGATAATCTTCCGACTCGGGGTCGAAAGCATACTGAACATTACACTCGCCCACGATACCTATATGTTTTACTATACGGATCGACAGCTCGCGCAGTTTATGGAATTCATTATTAGTAAGTGTCTGAGATGGAGCTACTACAATACTTTCGCCGGTATGGATGCCCAGAGGGTCGAAGTTTTCCATGTTACATACCGTCATACAATTGTCGTATTTGTCTCTAACAACTTCGTATTCTATTTCCTTCCAACCTTTAAGTGATTTTTCAACCAATAGCTGAGAAGAGTAAGACAGTGCTTTTTCGGCAAGTACCCGAAGCTCTTCTTCATTGTCGCAAAAACCTGAACCAAGTCCGCCCAGAGCATACGCAGCACGTATAATAATAGGATAGCCTAGTTCTGCGGCAGCTTTTACAGCATCTTCGATAGAGCCTACAGCATTGCTCTTTATGGTCTTAACGTCTATCTCGTCCAGCTTCTTTACAAAAAGCTCACGGTCTTCGGTATCCATAATAGCTTGTACAGGAGTACCCAGTACACGCAGGTTATATTTTTCGAGTACACCACTTTCGAATAGTTGTACACCACAGTTCAATGCAGTTTGTCCCCCAAAGGCAAGTAGTATGCCATCAGGTTTTTCTTTCTGTATTACCTTTTCTACGAAGTATGGGGTAATAGGCAGAAAGTATATTTTATCGGCACTACCCTCCGAGGTTTGTACCGTTGCAATATTGGGGTTGATCAGTACAGTTTCAATGCCTTCTTCTTTCAGGGCTTTTAGCGCTTGCGAACCCGAATAGTCAAATTCTCCGGCCTCACCGATCTTCAATGCTCCCGAACCTAATACTAATACTTTTTTTACATCTATATCCATTATTTATATGTTTTTTCAGAGTTTACCATTCTATCAATTTAAAATTCTTTTTTCTCTCAAGCGTATCCTTATAGAATCTCTTAAATCTTCTCAGTTTTATTTCAGACTGTGCCCAAACTTCAAAACTGGAAGTATCGAAAATATCAGAAATAAATTTCTTATATAGTCTGATTGATATCTTTTTCGAATCATATCTGTTATGCCAAAAATATCGAGGTTTGTACCTATCCTTATAATTATGGAACACATATGTGCCGTAAGTTTCAAACTCGCTAAAACCAGAATGACCAATAAACTCATCGTCAACTGCATCCATTCCATTAACAAGCCAATGCTTAGCCAGATCAACATTTTGTAACTTCACAACTATTTCTTTCATAATATCTCGATCTATCATTAAATGCTCTGCAATAAATGATTTAGAAAAAGACTTATGCATATTGAAAAGCCTCTTCATAGTATCGAAATATGGCACATGATACTCATCTGTATATGAAAACAAGATTTTCTCCTCATCAAAAAAAGAAAGAGGTCTGTGAGGTATTGTATCTATATCCCACGTCAAATACAATGGCGTTTGGCTTTTGAAAGCATAGACCATCTTTATGAATTGCTGCATGTATGATCCTGCACGGTTAGATACACCTATACGATTTTGCAAATAATCGCGTAGAAATCGCATATTTATAGTATCATCCAACTCGTCTTCATTCATAAAATGTATATGAGGATATTTATTTTTCACCTCTCCGATAAATGCTCCATTTGCAATAACTGTAGTGCGAACAGGATTCACATACTTTATTATTTGTCCGATATGTTTATCAAACAAATTAATATGCGCAGGAGCAACAGGAATGACTAATTCAAAATCCATAATCAAATGAGACTAAATCTGATAGAAATTTTAATATCTATAATTTTTCTACAAAATAATCGAACAAGAAACCAGTATCGGTAGGCCCACTTGCCGCTTCGGGATGAAACTGAGCCGAAAAAAAAGGCTTGGTTTTGTGTTTGATTCCTTCATTAGTTCCATCATTCAAGTTGATGAATAATGGCTCCCAGTCTGCTCCTAAAGAGGCATTTGCCACAGCAAACCCGTGATTTTGCGATGTGATGAAGCATTTAGGCGAATCTACCATTTTCACAGGTTGATTATGGCTACGATGCCCATACTTTAATTTGTATATAGTTGCTCCTCCGGCTTTCGACAACAGTTGATTTCCCATACATATACCACAGATCGGTTTATCGCCTTCCATTGCTTTACGTATATTCTTCACTGTCTCGTCACAGAAATCAGGATTGCCGGGACCATTTGAAATAAACAAACCATCCCATTCCAGTTGATTAAAATCATAGTTCCATGGAACACGGATAACCGTAACATTTCTCTTCAACAAACTGCGGATTATATTGTGTTTTACTCCACAATCGACTAAAACAACCTTCTTCTGTCCATTGCCATATGTTATAACTTCTTTACAACTGGCTTTTGCTACCTGATTCTCAATATTAGGATCGTAGAAATCAATTTCGTCTGCTCCTTTAAAGACAATTTTACCTTTCATCGAACCTTTTTCTCGCAAAAGCTTTGTCAGTTCTCGGGTATCGATACCATAAACACCAGGTACATTGTGCTCCTTCAGCCACTCTCCCAAACTTTTCTTCGCATTCCAATGCGAGTACTCATGAGAATAGTCCGAAACAATGAGTCCGTTTACCTGCACCTTCTCCGATTCGTAGAAGTCAGATATACCATCTGTAAAACCATCTTCGGGAACTCCATAATTGCCTACAAGAGGAAAGGTAACAACCAGTATTTGCCCCAGGTACGAAGGGTCTGTAAGACTTTCTGTATAACCTACCATCGCAGTGCTGAATACTACTTCGCCCGCATTAGCTGTTTCGGCTCCAAAAGACTTTCCTTCAAAGATTGTTCCGTCGTCAAGAATTAATTGAACTGTTTTGTCTGAATGCATTTTTGCTAGAAATATAATGTGAGTAATTACTATTTACAAAGGTAAAAAAAAAGGAACGGGATATTAATATATCTGTTCCTTTTAGCTTATAATAAATTGTTTCTTCTTTTTTCTCATTTCAAATATCCGAAATTCTAATATGAATATCTGAGGTGCAAAGTTAGAAATAAAAAATGACATTCTTGTTATTTTAAGTTGCAAAAAGAATTTAATATTCTATTTCTCTTTTATCTTTAATTGAAACCACAGGGAGAATATTTGCCTACTATAATCAACAGGCGAAAGTTTCTTCGCCCCTAAAATATTTCAAAAATTATTTCCATATAAGTAATACAAAGCATTCTTTGATTGTAGGGGTAACCCTGTGGCTACCCGAATTAACGGGCAGGGACAAGCCCAACCCCTACAAGTATCGCAGACAAATGAGACATTAATTGTTATCGTTTAATTAAAAGGATAAACATATCAAAAGATCTTTATCTATATAAAGAAAACTTTTTAGATTATGGCAAAATACAATGAGCGTTTGGTTGAGAAAATTGTAAGACTAATAGAAGAAGATACTTACACAGTAGGAGAAATCTGTGATGCACTGAAAATAAGCCGCAATACATTTTATGAGTGGAAAAATTCCAAGTCCGAATTTTATCAGGCATTGGAAGAAGCCGAAAATCGCCGCGACGCTTCTCTGGCAATTCTTGCACGTCGTTCGTTGCGCGAACAATTGGATTCGTACATTGTGACAACTGAAAAGATCGTGTACACCGACAATGGTTATGGAGAGGAAACTATAAAATCGAAAACTGTAACCAAAAGAAAAGTGGCTGCAAAAGCTTCAATCATAAAATTAGCATTAGTGCGCAGCGACAGAAAACAAGAAAAGAAAGAAGCTACAGCTCTACCTCAGCGTCAGGACAATCCTATTATATTACGGTTTCCGAAAGAAGTGAGCCAAACCGAAGCTGTGAAAATGATGACCGACTTCAGGAATGTAATCAGCAGGAACGACTTTACACAAAACAGTGATAACTATGAGACAGCAAATATCAATGATTATATTTCGATAAAAGTGTAACGGTCTGTCAGGTTTTAGTTAAAAACTGATGTTATTTTTATCAAATATCTATATTCGGATTGAAGTAATTAGACAAGTAAGAATTATCTTTAATGTTTCATTAAAATATATGTTCAGATTATGAATCTTTCGACCGTAGAAGAGTATATTGTAAGAAACGGACTGCTGCAAGGTGGAGAAAAAGTAATAGTAGGTGTAAGCGGAGGGGCTGACTCTGTAGCTTTGCTCGATATATTGCATAGTTTTAAAATAGAGTGTGTAGTGGCTCATTGCAACTTCCATCTACGTGGACAAGAATCGAATAGAGATGCTTTCTTTGTAGAAGAACTATGTCAGAAATACAATCTTAAGTTTGAGCGTATAGATTTCGATACGGAAGCACATGCAGCTATCAATTCTATATCTATAGAAATGGCTGCCCGGGAGTTGCGTTACAACTGGTTTGAGCAACTAAGGGTTATACACTTAGCTGACAAAATTGCTATAGCACATCATCGCGACGATTCGGTAGAAACTATTTTACTCAACCTGATCAGAGGAACAGGAATACGAGGGCTGACGGGAATTGCTCCTATGAATGGGTATATTATTCGTCCTCTTCTGTGTATCAGCAGAGAAGACATATTGCAATACCTCGAAGAACGGGGACTAAAATACGTGGATGACAGCACCAATAGTGAGGATTTATATACTCGTAACAAAATCAGATTGAATATATTGCCTTTGCTAGAGTCGATTAATCCTTCGGTAAAGGATGCCATTTTGCGTTCAGCCGAAAATCTGTCGCAAGTGAATAATATATATAAGATGTATATAGAGCAAGTAAAGAATGAGATATTTAAAGAAAACAAAATAAGTATAGCAATCTTGATACAATACATGGAACCGGAAGCTATATTATTTGAACTGCTTTCACCATTCGGATTCAACAGGGCTACAATACATCAGATACTGCAATCGCTGGTAAGCCAGCCGGGAAAAGTTTTCTATTCTGAAACTCATGAACTACTGAAAGACAGAGGATATTTTATATTGAAAAAGAAAAATACTCTATCGGTTGACAGTTTCAGTATAAAAAGCGAAGATAAACTATTGTCGCACCCAATAGATCTGAAAATAGAAGAGGTACAAAAAGCAGAGAATTTTGAAATCGAAAAAAATCATAATATTATTTATATCGATAAAGGAAAATTGAGTTATCCGTTAACTTTGCGTAAATGGCGTCAGGGAGACAAGTTTGTCCCATTTGGCATGAAAGGAAAGAAGAAAGTAAGTGACTATTTTTCTGACAGTAAATTTAGTCTCTTCGACAAAGAAAAAACATGGTTGCTATGCTCAGGCAATGATATCGTTTGGATTGTGGGACACCGTGCCGATGATAGATTCAGAATATCGACTGCTACTTCAAATATTATAAAAATAACCTATTTATATAAATAAACCGTATGACAAGAAAAGTATTAATAACAGCTATGGCGTGTATAACACTTTTAGCCTGCGACAATCAGAAGAAAGAAATGAAAGACAGTAGTACAGAACAAGGGAATGTAGTAGTAGAGACTATTATGAACCGCAGAAGCATCCGTTCATATATGCCCGAACAGGTGAAACAAGAACAACTGGATACTATTATACAATGTGCCATCAATGCACCGAGTGCACTTAACAGACAGTCGTGGGAAGTAAGAGTTATCCAAAATGCCGACTTGCTAAACCGAATCAATGCAAGCTTTGTAGAAAAGGCTAAAGGTAAGAAATTGCAAGGAAGTGCTGCACGTGCTCAAGAGCCGGGGTTCAGTGTATTTCACAATGCGCCTACTCTTATAGTTGTGGCCAAAGACAAGGCAAATCCATATAGCGCTGTCGACTGCGGACTACTTGCTCAAAACATACTGCTCAGTGCTCAGTCTATGAATATAGGAACGTGTGTGGTAGGGAATACGGCAAGTATACTAAACGATCCTGATTCGAAAGCTTTCCTGGAAGAGATGGATATACCCGATACTCACGAGGTTGCTTTTGGCATCACAATGGGATATAAGAACGAGTCCCCTGACGCCAAGCCCAGAGATATAAACAAAGTACAAGTGATAAAGTAAAGACAGAAAAAAGGTTGTCTTCAAAGACAACCTTTTTTCTACTCTATATTATTATGACAGATAACTATCTATATATGATCAATTATTTCAATAGATTTTCCACTTTTTCTGTCAGAACAGATTTCTGTGCGGCTCCAACTTGTTTGTCTACAACTTCTCCGTTTTTGATAAACAGGATTGTAGGTATATTGCGAATACCGTATTTAGATGTAATTTCATCATTATTATCTACGTCTACTTTTCCTATGGTTACTTTTCCTGCATATTCATCAGCAAGTTCTTCTACGATAGGACCTACCATACGACATGGACCACACCATTCTGCCCAAAAGTCTATAACAAGAGGTTTTTCAGACTTTAATAAGTCTTCAAAGCTCGCATCTGTAATTTCTAAAGCCATAATTTTTATTTATTAATATGTTGTTTTTATTACTTATGTCTATAAATTATTTTGTAATACAAAGGTAAATAATCTATTTTAAATATCGAAATTTCAATTTACCTTAAACAATAAATTATCATTTTCAGTCAGATAATCAATGAGTTCCTTCTTTACATTTATTTTCATACTGCGAGAAAAGAGGTCTACTTTCATGTTCCGCTCTCCATCGACTATCTGAAAATATAACAATGAATTGCCGGGATTGTTCTTAGTTAGAGTAGACAGTTCTTCTATCATCTGATTATTCATATCGTGCAATGGTAAGGTGATTGTAATCTTCTCTATCAGGTGATCCTTTACATCGGGTAGAAGCTGAATAGAGTTAATCCGAAGTTCTAACTGGGTAGGATCAAACTTTCGACCTTGAACCCGGCCTTTTATGAAAAGATAAAGACCTTGTCTTCCGTATTTACTAAAGTTTATATAGTCATCGCCAAACAGCGCGATTTCTCCACTTCCGGTAAAGTCTTCGATACGGATAATCATATATGGCTTATTGGTTCGGGATATACCTTCCCTGATAGTTGATACTAATCCGCCGAAAGTAACCTCCTTGTTTTTAAGAGCGTCTTTATCTTCTATTTCAGCCATACCGACATTGCATACATAATCTAAAACAATTCTGTAATCGTCGAGAGGATGAGCTGAAAGATAGATACCAATAAGTTCACGTTCTTTATTTAAGAGCTCCAAATCAGACCATTTAGGTACTATAGGGATATCTGGATGAGCAATATCGAAAGAAGAATCATCTCCAAACAGAGAGTTTACTGCCTGATCTTTATCTAGCTGATACTTATTTCCATAACGAATCAACAGGTCAATAAACGCTTCATTTTTACTATTAACACCAAAGAATTGCTCTCTGCTGATCTCTGGAAATGCATCGAATGCCCCTGCCAAAGCCAGTGATTCTATATTCTTCTTATTGCACGAACTCAAGTTTACACGCTCTACAAAATCAAAGACATCTTTGAATGGCCCATTTTTTTCTCTTTCTTCTATTATATTCATCACAGCTCCCTCTCCTACTCCTTTTATAGCAGCCAATCCGAAGCGAATATCTCCTACCTTGTTTACTGAAAATTTAAGGAACGATTCATTTACGTCAGGCCCGAGTACATTCATGCTCATGGCTCTGCATTCGTCCATAAATTTAGTGATTTCAGTTATATTAGACAAGTTACGAGACAAAACAGCCGCCATATACTCTGACGGATAATTAGCTTTTAACCATGCTGTCTGGTATGCAACCCAAGAATAACATGTGGCGTGAGACTTATTGAAAGCATACGATGCAAACTTTTCCCAGTCCGCCCATATTTTCTCTAATGTCTTTTTCTCATGTCCTCGCTCTTTTCCACCTGATAAGAATTTCTCTTTTAGGGCATTCATCTTATCTATCAATTTCTTACCCATAGCCTTACGCAGCTCATCGGATTGCCCACGAGTAAACCCTGCCAGCAGTCGGGAAAGAAGCATGACCTGTTCCTGATAAACCGTAATACCGTATGTATCGTTCAGGTACTTTTCCATTTCAGGTATATCGTAGCTTATTTCTTCCTCACCATGTTTGCGAGCGATGAAAGATGGAATATAATCCATAGGTCCGGGACGATATAAGGCATTCATTGCTATCAGGTCTTCAAACTTGGAGGGCTGCAACTCTTTCAAATATTTCTGCATACCGGCTGACTCAAATTGGAATGTACCGGTAGTCTTACCCAAGCTGTATAGCTCATAAGTCTTAGGATCTTCAAGAGAAATAGTGTCAATATTTACAGTTTCTCCTGTTGTATGCTTTATATTCTCCAAGGCCTCTTTTATGATAGAGAGTGTCTTCAATCCAAGAAAGTCCATCTTGATCAAGCCGGTTTCTTCTATCACAGTCCCTTCATACTGAGTCACAAGAATCGTTTCACCGGTTTCTTTATCTTCAGCAGTTCCTACCGGAACAGTATCGGATATATCTTGTTGTCCTATGATAATACCACAAGCATGCACTCCTACATTTCGCACATTACCTTCAAGCATCTGTGCATATTTAATTGTGTCGCGCATGGTAGGATCGAGACTATTAGCTGCTTCTTTCAGCTCGGGTACAAATTCTATAGCATCCCTAAGCGTCACCTTTTTCTTATCCGGTATACGATCGGGTACAAATTTGGCCAGTCTATTCGAATCCGACAATGGTAATTTTTGCACACGGGCAACATCCTTTATAGCAGATTTAGTAGCCATTGTACCATAAGTAATAATATGAGCTACACGTTCCTGACCATATTTTTGAGTCACCCATTTCAGAACTTTTCCACGTCCATCGTCATCGAAATCGATATCTATATCGGGCATAGATATACGATCGGGGTTGAGAAAACGTTCAAAAAGGAGATCATATTTGATAGGGTCAATATCTGTAATTCCTAAACAAAAAGCAACAGCAGATCCAGCAGCAGATCCTCTACCGGGCCCTACAGCAACGCCCATTTCGCGAGCTGCAGCTATAAAATCCTGTACAATAAGGAAATATCCAGGAAAACCCATGGTCTTCATTGTATTTAGTTCGAACTCTAACCGTTCAGAAACTTCTTCATCCAAATCCTTACCATAACGTTTTTCTGCCCCAATCATCGTTAAGTGAGCCAGATAATCAGATTCCAATTTGATCCGGATGACTTTATTATAGCCGCCAAGACGCTTGTATTCTTTTTCTCCGAACTCTTTTATAAGGTCTTCTTCCGAATACATTATCTTATAACCCTCTTCTGTCCCAAAAGAAGCATCTATATCAAAGAAAGGCATCAACGCATCAGAGTCTATAGAGTAGAATTCTACTTTATCTGCAATCTCCAATGTATTGTTAAGTACCTGTGGTATATCGCCGAATATTTGATTCATCTCGGCTGTTGTTTTCAGCCACTCCTGTTTTGTATAACGCATACGATTAGGATCGTCGAAATCACGACCAGTACTCAGGCAGATAAGTCTGTCATGTGCTTCGGCATCTTCTTCGTTTACAAAGTGGACATCATTAGTTGCAATAACCTTAACACCTAGTTTTTCGCCCAAAACTAATAGTTCTTTATTTACTCTTTCTTGTAAAGGATATGCTTCTTTATTCGCATCGGGACGATTTGTTTTGTGACGTTGAAGCTCGAGATAAAAATCATCACCAAACAGTTTTTTAAACCAAAGGATAGATTTTTCTGCTTCTTCTATTTCTCCTGCAGTTATTTTTTTAGGGATTTCGCCTCCCAGACATGCTGTGGAAACAATAAGACCTTCATGGTATTTCTCAAGTAGTTCCTTATCTATTCTCGGACGAGCATAAAAACCTTCAGTCCATCCATGTGAAACCAGCTTTATAAGATTCTTATATCCTTTTAAATTCTTGGCGAGCACAACCAAGTGCCAACCACTCATATCAGGTTTACCTTCTTTCTTATATCTTCCTCTTCGGGCAACATAACATTCACAACCAATGATAGGCTTAAATTTCTTTGAAGTTAGTTCTTGTATTTTTGCTTGTAATTCTACAATTTTAGTAGAATTGTCGACTTCAGTTTCTTCTTTCAGTTTCTTTAGCTCTGATTTCAATCCTTTAATTTCAGAGTCGAACTTAGAATTTTTCTTCTTCACACAATTGAAGAATTCTTTAACCCCATACATTGCTCCATGATCGGTAAGAGCAATAGCTTTCATTCCATCACCGATAGCTTTTTCTACCAAATTAGAGATGCTGGCTTGCCCATCAAGCAACGAATACTGGGAGTGGACGTGTAGATGCACAAAATTATTCATGTCTTTATCTTTTCTCAATTTGTAAAGTTACTATAAATACTATCTAAACCGAAAGAATATATTTTCAGTTATCAACAAGTAAGGTTTTTTAATGTTTAGGGGAATAAGAAAAATAGTAGTAAATGCAACAATAAATTATTTTTACTATCCGAAATAAATCCGATTTTAACTAAAACATGACAAAGTTGTACACTTTACTTCTGTATTTTACTTTGTCATCTTTTCTTTTTTCTGTCAGTCTATTCACCAATATATAGATAAACTTCTATTGTTATTACAGCAAATATTTATTTACTTCTCAGACTGACACTCTCTACAATAGTATATTGTACCACCCAGATAAGCTTCTTTCACAATAGTACCACCACAATTAGGACACGGATTTTTATATGTATTCCTCGACAATAGACATTTATATCCGCCAAAGTTTCCATAAAAATCTTTCTCCGTATTACGTCCACCATTGTTTATCATGCTGCGTAAAGTTACTTTTAGGGAATGAAATAAATCTTCTTTTTGCAGATCAGAAATTGTAGAAATTTTTCTCTTAGGGTGAATTCCTGCATTGAATAGAATATCTTGTAAAACTCCATTTCCTAATCCGGGTATTCGCTGTTCGGTAGCAAGAAGAGCTTTTATTGACATATCTTTTTTTACGCTCGTAAATATGTGTTCGAAATAAGTTTTATTGAATGTCTCATCGAGAGGAGATAAGCGTTGTAGACTGTTCTGGTAATAAAAATTATCAATAGCTCCATTATAAACATATATTGCACCATACATCGACACTGTAAATGCAAGAAAACTTTTATCTTCAAAAAGAATCAATAGTTGATGTTTGACAGGATATTTTTCAATAGCCGGGTAGAACTTCATGTTTACTCCATCACTTATTGATATTCTAACATTTCCATCAAGCAAAATATCAATAAATGATCCGTGCCCCGCTAAAGCTTCTACTCTATGCCCTACCAACAAATTGCGGTATAGTATAGGATCGCCACTATACCAAGTGAATCTATGAGGACTGGATGCCTGAACAACATCTACAATCTGTTTATCAATTAGTATTGTTTCAGCTTGACGACTTATGACAGTCGACTCGGGAATCTCTATCATAACTACTTATGGAATTATAGGTTCCAAGTCTGATATATTACTTTCAAAAGAGTTTAATTTATCTTTTTCTCCAGCCAACCAAATGATATCGCCTTCCTGAAAGACAAAACTGACAGGACTAAAATTTATTATAGATTCTTCTCCGCGGTCGATACCGATTACCATACATTCTGTTTTTTCCCTTATACCTGCACCTGCAATAGTTTTATCGACAAGAGAACTTCCTTCTTCTATCAGAAACTGAGAAAGGCATATATGATGCTGTGCTTCCTCTTCTACTTGTGAATTTTGAGCCCTTTTATCAATCAAGTACTGAGAGAGTTTTTGCATCTCCTCGTCCGAGCCTGAAACAACAAGTTTATCGAAAGGATAAAGACGTTCATTACCATCCGGAATATTTATTTTTTTACTTCCTCTTATAATAGTAACAATGTTAACTCCGGTTTTCTGTCTAAAATTAAGTTCTCTCAATGTATATCCTACGCTAGAAGAAGACTGTGATATTTCGAACTCTTCTATGTGAATATTTTTTGATCTTAAATCGTTAGCCACTGTTGGTAGAATTGCAGCTTTCTTCTCATCCATTTTTTGTTTAAGATTCAGATTCTCTAGAAAGCGAGCTTCCATTTTACGCGATTGTGCTTTAAATCCTTGAGAAAATATAATGAATGTAACAACTACAAGAGAAATTATAACCATCAACACAGTCAATCGTGGAAATAATGGTATTAAAACCATGAGAACCAAAATTATACATATAATTATACGGAATGCAACGAGAGAAATAAGAGCCCCTCTGTTGAGCCTGTTGTCCTGCCATAAATTTTTGAATTCTGTAGAACGGTTTTTCTTCATCATAATAGCCCTCAAAAATGGAGCCATAGCCACTAATGTTATAATCGCCGACAGAATAGGCCCCCACGTGCTTCCCGGCATATATTCTACAATATAAGGGGTTATAAAACTTTGAAAAATAAGTAAAATACCAACTGCAATAGTGAAATATACTGCAACAAGAGTAAGGATACTTTTCAATAATTTCTTCCAGTCGTTTTGCTTATTTACAGTATTATACCCCGAAGCGCTGTAGCCCTCTATCAACTTATCCCATTTATTAGGAACACGTTTCTCTAGCCAGACATAGGCGTTCTCGGAATATTTAATACAGTATGGTGTAGTAAAGGTAGTAATAACGGATACTGCAACTATTATCGGATAAAGGGTTTCTGTAATTACCCCCAGACTCATCCCTAAAGTAGCTATAATAAAGGAGAATTCACCAATCTGAGCAAGACTGAATCCGGATTGTACAGCAACTTTGAGCCCTTCGCCGGAAGCAACAACTCCCAAAGTAGCAAAAATAATACGCCCGACAAGTACAACAAATGTAAGTAGCAGTATTAATAAAGCGTATTCAGAAATAATGGCGGGGTCTATCATCATCCCTACTGACACGAAGAAAACCGCACCAAAGAGATTTTTCAATGGTTCTATAAGATGTTCTATATGTTTAGATTCTATTGTTTCGGCCAGAATAGATCCCATAATAAAAGCGCCTAACGCCGCAGAAAATCCAACTACTGTAGCGAAGTATACCATGCCCAGACATAGACCTATAGCCACTATTAGTAATGTTTCGTCATTCAGATATTGTTTTAATTTTTTCAGCATAGTAGGTATTAAATAGATACCTACAACAAACCAGATAAGCATAAAAAACAGTAATCTGACAACACTATTTGCCAGCTCGCCTCCTTCGAAATGCTGACTCACAGCAAATGTAGAGAGTAAAACCATCATTACGATAGCTGCAACGTCTTCCACAATAAGCATCCCAAAAACAATACCTGCAAACTTTTTCTTTTGCAGATTCATATCGTTAAAGGCCTTTATAATGATAGTAGTAGATGACATAGACAACATACCTCCCAAGAATATACTGTTCATTGGCGACCAATTAGGTATAAGATTTTCTAATAATAGTTCACCAACAAGATAACCTATAATTATCATCGAGCCCATGTTGATGAGAGTAGCAATAGAAGCCTTTCCTCCGACATCCATCAGTTTTTTGAAACTAAATTCAAGCCCCAAAGCAAAAAGAAGAAATATAATACCCAGTTCGGACCAAATCGTAATATTAGCCATATCCGAAATTTCGGGTAAAGCTTTAAATACACTTGCCACCTCCCCTTCCGAGATTCCACTTATTTTCACAACTAATTTTTCCACAAACTCTTTAAAGTGAAGGCTGGCAAAGAAACCGGCAACAATGTACCCCAGGACTACGGGCTGTTTCAGCCATTTGAAAAGAATTGTAACTATACTTGCCGTTATAAGTATTATAGCTAAGTCGCTAATAAAATCAGGTAGGTGAGCCATATATTAATCGTTTATATTTTGAAGTGTATTTTAAGAGTCGAAACACCCTGTTATAAGCATTTTGGTTGATAAAAATACCAAAAAAAAATGGTTTATGAAAGAAAAAAATCAAAGCGACTAAAAAAAACTAATTTTCCTTCTTTTAGATTGTTTCTAAATTATTTTGCATCAATAAGAAACATTATTGCAACAAAATATTAACAAATATCAATTGAACAAAAAGAAATATTCATTGTTAGATAAATAACAGCTTAAATTAATTTCAATATTTATTTAAGTACTGTTGTTTTCACTACAACTAGTAAATAAAAAAGGTAATCAAAAAGAAAGGTGAGAATGGCTATTTCATAGTCATTCTTATTTTTTTAAACAAGTCGTAAATATCTTAATAAAAAATAGTATATTGCGCCGTGAAAAGATAGACAATATGAAAAGAGCGTTATTCTCTGTATTAACATGCATTTCATCCCTTCTCATGTATTCGCAACAAATGGCTTTTGCCAAGCCTCATTTTTTTGAACACTGGTTTATACAAACTCAAGTGGGGGCTTCTTGTACATTAAGCGAACACTTCAGGGATGCATCTATAAGTAATTTATTAGCACCTCATGCTGCCATCTCTATCGGTAAATACTTCTATCCCGAAGTAGGAGCCCGTGCGCAGATGGAAGGAGGCTTGTCTAAAAATTATGATATAAAAAACAAAATAGGCGAAACCTTCAATGTAAAGTATATTCAGGCAAGCTTTGACGGCCTATGGAATCTTACTAATATTTTTTGGAGGTATAAGTCTCCTTATTTAGGCGAGAACGAACGTAAATTCAACCTTATAGCTATTACGGGGATTGGACTTGCTTATACATTCAACAATAGTAAGAATAAAGTATTGTCAACCAAAAGTGTAGTCCCTCGCGTTGGGCTTCAGGGAGACTTTCGGATAAATGACGCTATAAGCATAAATCTGGAAATAATAGCAAATCTATATCCGGACGACTTCAATGGTCGTGTAGCCGGACTTAAGTATGATGGAATAATCAATACTCAGATAGGCATCACATACAGAATAAAAAAATATAACAACAGAATGTTCAGAGTAATTCCTTTAAGTCAAAATGAGGATTTGCAAGGTCTTAATAAACGAGTAAACAAATTGAGACTAGATTTACTTACAAAAGGAGGATAAAATCTCGAGAATATAGAAATATAAAGATAAGGATATGTCAAGAGAATGGCATATCCTTATTTTATTAGCATAAACCTCTGCTATAAAAAAAGAAAAGTGTATTTTTGTATCCGTTTGCTAGAAAAAAGTATAATATACATATGATTGATAAGATTAACCAACTACTGGCCGAAATAGATAGCTTGAAAGCCGGTAAAGCTGAAGAGATAGAAGCTCTACGTATAAAATACCTAAGTAAGAAAGGTGAAGTGTCTGCTTTAATGAATGATTTTCGCAATGTTGCTGCAGATCAGAAACGAGAAGTGGGCATAAGGCTCAACGAGCTGAAAGAAAAAGCACAAGAACGTATAAATCAGCTAAAAGAATCTATAGAAAACAATCAGTCTAGCGACGATAATATAGATCTTACACGTACTGCTGCTCCTGTAGAATTAGGTACACGTCATCCCATATCTATAGTAAAAAAAGAGATTTGCGACATACTGCGTAAGCTTGGGTTTTCAATAGCTGAAGGTCCTGAGATAGAAGATGACTGGCATGTATTTTCAGCGCTAAATTTTGCAGATGATCATCCCGCACGCGATATGCAAGATACATTCTTCATTTCACGTAGCCCCGAAATATTGTTGCGCACACATACTTCTTCGGTACAAACCCGAGTAATGGAGAAGCAACAACCTCCTATACGTATAATTTGTCCCGGAAGAGTATATCGCAACGAAGCCATTTCCTATCGTGCCCACTGTTTCTTCCATCAGGTAGAAGCCTTATATATAGACAAGAACGTATCTTTTGCCGATTTGAAACAAGCATTGCTATTTCTAGCGAAAGAGTTATTCGGTGCTGACACAAAAATACGTCTTCGTCCATCATACTTTCCTTTTACCGAGCCCAGTGCCGAAATGGATATATCATGTAACATATGTGGAGGTAAAGGCTGTCCGTTCTGCAAACATACTGGCTGGGTAGAAATATTGGGATGTGGCATGGTAGATCCTAACGTATTGGAAAATTGCGGAATAGATAGTAAGGTCTATACAGGATATGCTTTAGGTATGGGTGTAGAGCGCATCACAAATCTGAAGTACAGAGTCAAAGATCTTCGTATGTTCTCCGAAAATGACAAACGTTTCTTAGAACAATTTGAGAGTGCACATTAAGAATAAATGACTATAGAATTAAAAGCCCTGATAAGTTTTTATCAGGGCTTTTAGTTTGTATCGAAATCAAGATACAAACTATTTTTTCTTACTAACTGTTATTTTTACATCAGCGACTGTTTCAAAGAGTTTCTCCTCTTCCGGATTAAGAGCAAAACTCACTAATGAGTATTTACGCTCTCCAGCAATCTTATTTATTTCAGCCTCTTTAGTCAAGAAGATCTTACCATCGGGTCCAACGCACTCAAACTTGCATTTATAGACCCCATCCTCCATAATGATGAAATAGGCATCTACAATAGGAGTAGTCTTATATTTTGCAAAATAGTCTAGAGCAACCCCCGAACTGAAATTATCTGTATGCGGAATAGCATCATAGTGTTTCTTTACTTCTTCGTTAAAGCCATCAGCAAAACCGTCCACTGACTGTACAACAGTGCGTCCACCCACGGAAGCTATACTTGAGGCATGTTCATCTAAAAAACGATCAAGACTCCGCCCAACTCCTACTGCAACTTTTCCTGCTGCATCAGCAGCTTTTTCACTCACACGTTCACCATGCTCATCTACAGCTTCGGACATACCCTCTACTACATCGAGTCCGGTTTCTGTTACTTTTTTAGAGATTTTCTTCACACAGCCCGAGCACGATGAGAATGAGAATAACAGAATAGATGCTGAACAAAGAGTGATGGCAAGAATGAATATTTTCTTCATATTATATTGGTTTGTTAAAGTTTATGTCAGGCAAATATATAACAAAAGTATCTGAATAGAAAATTTGTTTCCATAGCATAAAAACGGCTTGCAATATAAATATTACAAGCCGCCTTTATATAAAAGGGTCTTCCAGATTAATTATTCTCTGGTCTTAGTTTTCTTACTACTGCACCTGTACGCCACATTTCACTTTCGCGAAGAGCTTTAAGTTCTTCTTCCAGTTTCTCGCGGTAATCAGGTTTAGAGTTTGTATCTATCGAGCGTTGAGCTTCGTTTCCTTTTGCCACCTCATCGTATAGCTTTGCAAATACTGGTTTTGTAGCATCATGGAAAGGTCCCATCCAATCAAGAGCACCACGTTGAGCAGTAGTAGAACAGTTGGCATACATCCAGTCCATTCCTTTTTCTGCAAATAATGGCATCAATGATTGAGTTAGCTCTTCTACTGTTTCGTTGAAAGCTTCTGACGGAGAGTGTCCGTTTTCGCGCAATACTTCATACTGAGCCAAAAGGATTCCTTGTATTGCTCCCATAAGTGTACCCCGCTCGCCTGTAAGGTCAGAATATACTTCACGTTTGAAATCTGTTTCGAACAAATAACCGGAACCAACTCCGATACCAAGTGCTATTACACGTTCTTTAGCACGACCTGTAGCATCCTGGAATATAGCATAGCTTGAATTTAGTCCACGACCTTCAAGGAACATACGGCGAAGACTTGTTCCCGATCCTTTAGGTGCAACCAAGATAACATCTACATCAGCAGGAGGAATAATTCCTGTACGCTCTTTGTATGTGATACCAAAACCGTGTGAGAAATATAATGCTTTACCTGCAGTAAGGTAAGGTTTGATGCGAGGCCATACCTCTATCTGAGCTGCATCGGACAATAGATATTGAACGATTGTACCTCTTTCGGCAGCTTCCTCTATTTCGAACAGAGTTTCGCCCGGTACCCAACCATCGGCAATGGCTTTTTCCCAAGTCTTACCGCCTTTTCGTTGTCCGATAATCACGTTAAAACCATTGTCGCGAAGATTCAATGCTTGTCCCGGACCTTGTACACCGTAGCCAATAACTGCGATTGTTTCATTCTTCAATACTTCTCTTGCTTTTTCCAAAGGAAATTCATCGCGGGTAGCTACTTGTTCTACAACGCCACCAAAATTCATTTCTGCCATAATTAGTTTTTATTAAAATAAAATATTTAGGTTTATAAAATTAGTTCCATACTACCTTAGCCGAACATACATTTGTTTCGCCGTCTCGCATTTCCAGAATGAATGTATCATTATCATCTGAGCGGCTCATTATATCCAGCTTCGAACCATAACGCCCTTCTGCCACATAATTGATCTCGATTCGGCGTATTTCTTTTTCTTTAAACATCTCTATATCGAACACATCTACAAAATGCTCTATATACTTCATACTATTGAGATGCTTGTTTATATCCACATCACTATACTTTACTGTAAATTCCGAAACCAAACTACCATCTTCTTTCAATAAAGGTATTTTAGACAGCCCATCTATAGGACATTCGAAATTTGTATTTATATAATCTGTCAATCCGTCCAATTCTAAAATATTAGTAGGTTTACGGGTTGTTAGATCTATTGAAGCCCAAAGAGAGCGGGCATAACCCAAAATCCTCCCATCGGCATCTTCAAAAGCGAAATGACGCTCTGTAAACAGACGATTCACACTCACAATCCAGGTCTTAATAATAAGAACTGTATCATTTTTAGGATATTCGTATAGTTCTATCGCCATACGAGACAATACCCAGACACGTTGCTGAGACGTCATATCAGAATATCCAAACCCTCTCTCTTCGGCATGTTTAGTTGCTGCCTGTAACATAAAGCCACCTAACATGGGAAGGGTTGCTTTTCCTCTGAAATCTGTCAAATAAGCGTCTATCGTAAATTCATATTTACCTATGGGTGCTAACATTATTTTAATCTTTATATGTTTTGTAATAGCAATATTGCTTATTTTATGTCAAGTAACTCTACAAAGGTAGTAGTTTTTGATCTAAATAACTTACATATTGCATAATTCACAAACCCTATAAATAATTTAGCTATTAACTTTATCTTTTTTATCCAGTTCGGCAAGCATATCGCTAAGCCGTTCTATTTTCGATTTTGTTATCGCTACCCTTCCGGAACGGATAAACTGCAACACTCCGATAGATTTACTTAATTCTTCGAAAAGATCCTGCGTTTCCTGATAGTGTCCTGTCTTTTCAAGAACCACATTATTTTCATTTATATCGAGGATACGGGCATTGTGTTTACGAACAAGTTCCTCTACTGAAGATATTTTGAGAAAATCGGAAGTTGCTAATTTATATAAGGCTATCTCCTGATATATCAGCTCTTCGTTCGTATTATAGTACGATTTCAGAACATCTACGCGCTTATCAATCTGAAGGACTACTTTCCGTACAGTTTCTTCGTCACAAAATACGGTAACTGTAAATTTGTGAATTCCTTCTATAGCCGAAGCCGACACCGACAACGTTTCTATATTCAACTGCCGACGGGTAAAAACACTTGTTACCTGACTCAACAGACCTACTGTATTTTCGGAGAATATGGTTATTGTATATAATGTTTTATCTTCCATAATATTTTAAATGTGCGAGTTGATAAATATGCCGATGTACCGTACCAATCATTCAAACCTGCAATCGGCTCATAAATCAAGATGTGATTTTAACTAAAACCTGACAAACTTGTACTCTTTTTTTACTGTTTTTTTATTTGTTATCTTTTCTTATTTTATTGGTTTGTTCACCCAAATTATAGATAAAGATTATTCATTACCCAGCAAGATATTAGTTACACATGTGCCGGCTGGCACCATCGGATAAACCATACCCTTAGCTTCCACCTGAACATCGAGCAGATAAGAACCTTTGTGTGTTATCATCCTATTTATTGCCGCATCAAGGCCGGCACGGTCTTCTACTTTTTCGCTCTTTATATTATATGCTTCTGCAATCTTTACAAAGTCGGGGTTTGTCATCACTGTTTCCGAATAACGTTCATCAAAGAATAACTCCTGCCACTGACGCACCATGCCAAGAAAGTGATTATTCAATAGGATTATTTTCACATCCACATTGTATTGCATAATTACACCTAGTTCTTGTATAGTCATCTGGATACCTCCATCGCCCACAAAAAGGCATACAGTACGATCTTGTGCACCATATTTAGCTCCGATAGCTGCCGGAAGACCAAATCCCATAGTACCAAGCCCGCCGGAAGTAACAACACTTCGACTTTTAGTGTACTTGAAATAGCGCACAGCCATCATTTGGTGTTGTCCAACATCGGTTACTAATACAGCATTATTTCCTGTTGCCTCAGAGACTTTATTTATTACCTCTCCCATCTTCAACTGTCCCGATGTGGGGTAAAGCTCATTATCGATAACAACATCATATTCTCTTTTATAGCAAGCCTTAAACTCGCTTAACCATTCCGGATAACTCTTATTTTCTAATTGCTCGGTTACCAAAGGAAGAGTATCTTTTACGTCTCCCAAAACACGGGCGGTAACAGCAACATTCTTATTAATTTCGGCTTTATCTATATCGAAATGTATTACTTTTGCTTGTTTGGCATAGGTTTTAAGATCTCCGGTAACACGATCATCGAAACGCATACCAATAGCAATGAGCACATCACATTCGTTTGTTTTCTGGTTTGGAGCAACATTACCATGCATACCCAACATACCTACATTCAACTCGTGACTGGACGGTATTGCCGACAATCCTAATACAGTAGATGCTGTAGGTACACCTGATTTTTCTAAAAATGCCAGCAATTCTTTTTCCGCATTTCCCAGAATAACCCCTTGTCCGACAAGAGCAAACGGTTTTTGTGCTTCATTTATTATTTTTGCAGCAATAGTAATCTCAGTTTCTTTTACATCAGGCTTGGGCTGATAACTACGGATAAATGTAGCCTTTGTATATTCAAAGTTTTCCAACAACCCGAATTGGGCATCTTTAGTTAAGTCTAAAACGACAGGTCCCGGACGTCCTGTAGAGGCAATATAGAATGCTCTGGACACCGCCCACGCAATATCCTCGGGACGGCGAATTTGATACGACCATTTAGATACAGGCTGAGTGATACCGACTACATCGGCTTCTTGAAAAGCATCACTACCCAATAGAGATGAAACGACTTGTCCCGATATAACAACAAGAGGGGTACTATCGAGCATAGCATCTGCTACTCCTGTTATTGTATTGGTCGCTCCCGGGCCAGATGTAACAAGAGCTACACCAACCTTTCCCGATGTACGGGCAAAACCTTGCGCAGCATGTGTGGCACCTTGTTCGTGACGAACCAAAACATGATTAATCTCGTGTTTATGATCATATAAACAGTCGAACACGGGCATTATTGCTCCTCCCGGATACCCGAATATGGTATCTACCCTCTCATTCAATAGAGACTGAATAAGAGCTTCACTTCCTGTTATTTTATTATTAGTCATATGTTTCATTAATTATTATCAAAAATCGCTTCCAAATCAGCTTATATAAGGAGACTTTTGAGCTACTCTATTATTCTTATCGCACCTTTATCGGCCGAGCTAACCATACTTGCATACGCTCTCAAGGCTTTCGACACATAGCGTTCCCGGTCGGGCTTAAATGCATCTTTTCCTTTTGCCACTTCTTGTCTACGGCGTTCTTCCAATTCTGCATCGGAAATCTTCACATTTATAGAACGGTTAGGAATATCTATCTCTATAATATCTCCATTTCTTACTAAACCTATTGCTCCACCAGAAGCAGCTTCGGGTGAAACGTGACCGATAGACAAGCCGGATGTACCTCCAGAGAAGCGTCCGTCTGTAATCAAAGCACATTCTTTACCCAGATGTTTCGATTTGATATATGATGTAGGATAAAGCATTTCCTGCATTCCCGGTCCACCCTTTGGTCCTTCGTATGTAATAACTACAACATCTCCAGCTACTACCTGATCTTTTAATATTCCTTCGCAAGCAGCATCCTGAGAATGGAAAACTTTTGCTTTGCCGGAAAATTTGAAGATGCTCTCATCTACCCCTGCCGTTTTTACAACGCAGCCATCTAGGGCAATATTGCCTTTGAGTATGGCTAATCCGCCATCTTTAGTGTAAGCATGTTCCATATCACGAATACAACCGTTTGCCCTGTCTGTATCAAGAGTCGGATAGTAGTTATCCTGAGAGCCCATCACCAGATTGAAGCGGTTTCCGGGAGCCGACTTATATAATATTTCAGCTTCGTGCGACAATTCAGGCTTTGTTATATCATATTTTTCAATAGCCGCGGCAAGTGTAAGTCCATCTACCCGTGGTACATTAGGATCAATAAGTTTACCTTTGTTCAGTTCGTTCATTATACCAAGAATACCTCCTGCCCTATTCACATCCTGTATATGATATTTCTGAGTGTTGGGAGCTACCTTACAAAGACATGGAGCTTTGCGGGAAAGTTTATCTATATCATCCATCGAAAAATCGACTTCGCCTTCTTGAGCAATGGCCAAAAGGTGTAAGATAGTATTTGTAGATCCTCCCATAGCTATATCGAGAGTCATAGCATTGAGGAATGCTGTTTTTGTAGCAATATTTCGAGGCAATACCGATTCGTCTCCATCGCGGTAATATTTATATGCGTTTTCAACGATTTGCTTAGCTGCATTTTTAAAAAGTTTCGAACGGTTGGCATGTGTGGCTACAATAGTTCCATTACCGGGCAAGGCAAGTCCGATTGCTTCATTCAGGCAGTTCATAGAGTTTGCCGTAAACATACCCGAGCAAGAACCACATGTAGGACATGCAGCACGTTCTATGGCATTTACTTCTTTGTCCGAAACTGTATCGTCCGCAGCTTTTATCATTGCATCTATCAGGTCGAGATGCTGATCGCCAAGCTCTCCGGCTTCCATAGGGCCTCCCGAAACAAAGATTGCCGGTATATTTAAACGCATGGCAGCCATAAGCATACCTGGAGTAATTTTATCACAATTGCTTATGCACACCATAGCATCTGCTTTATGTGCATTGACCATATATTCGACACTATCTGCTATCAGGTCGCGGGATGGTAAAGAGTAGAGCATTCCATCATGTCCCATAGCAATACCATCGTCGATGGCAATAGTATTAAATTCGGCGGCAAAACAACCCAAAGCTTCTATTTCGGCTTTGACTTTCTGACCAATATCGTGTAGGTGGACGTGTCCCGGAACAAACTGTGTAAAAGAGTTTACAATCGCAATTAGTGGTTTACCCATCTGTTCTTCTTTCATTCCGTTAGCTCTCCATAGAGCTCTGGCGCCAGCCATACGTCTGCCTTGTGTACTGGTAGAACTTCTTAATTCAAATCCCATAATTTTTTATTTAGCCTTTAGCTTATAGTTGTCTATTAAACAATATTTATAAAAAAAGCCTTTCCCATAATGAGAAAGGCTTATATTCATTTATTCCTTATATTTTATTCAAAATACATACCTTTCTCATTTATTCTGATCGACGAGGAGAATATCAATAATGAGGATATGTAAAAAACAATTTGTCATTAATTCTATTTGAATATGAACACAAAGTTATAAACTTTTTTTTAAAAACAAATTTTATCGCTATTTTTTTAAAGAGAGTTGATTTATCGGCAATTTTATTCGATATTTTGATATAAAACTTAAGCTACTTTTAATACCGGTCTTTCCACAGTTTTTTCAACCATTCCACTATTTTCACTTCCGACGAGTTTTGCTGAGGTTTCCAAAACTGACGTCCTTTTATCTCTTGAGGCACATAATCCTGCTGTACAAAGTTATTTTCGAAACTGTGAGCATATTGATAATTTTTTCCATAATCCAGCTCTTTCATCAATTTCGTCGGAGCATTTCGCAGGTGTAATGGTACGGGCAGATTTCCCGTATCGTTTACCAAAGCAATAGCTTCGTCGATAGATAAATAAGCTGAGTTACTCTTTGGCGACGTGGCTAAGTAGATTGTGGCTTCGGCAAGCACGATACGTCCCTCGGGCCAGCCAATTTTTTGAAGGGTATCAAAACAGGCATTGGCCAGAAGCAAGGCATTCGGATTTGCCAGCCCGATGTCTTCGGCCGCAGATATAACCAGCCTGCGGGCTATGAATTTAGGGTCTTCTCCGCCTGCCACCATTCGTGCAAGCCAATATATAGCCGCATCGGGATCGCTGCCTCTGATAGATTTTATGAACGCCGATATGATATCATAATGCATTTCGCCCCCCTTATCGTAGGCGGCAGGGTTTTCTTGCAGGCGGTCGGTAATCAACTTGTCTGTTATTACAACTTTATCTTCTACATCGGCATTAATCACCAAATCGAGAATATTCAATAACTTGCGAGCATCTCCACCCGAAAAACGAAGTAGGGCATTAGTCTCCTGCAAGTCAATATCGCGTTCTTTCAGAATCACATCTTGAGTTATGGCTCTGTTAGCCAGCTCTATCAGATCATTCTTTCCTAAAGGCTGTAATACATATACCTGACAGCGGGAAAGCAAAGGCCGTATCACCTCGAAAGAGGGATTTTCCGTTGTGGCTCCAATGAGTGTAATAACCCCCGTTTCGACAGCATTGAGCAACGAATCTTGTTGCGACTTAGAGAAGCGATGAATTTCATCTATAAATAAGATAGGACTTTTAGTATTAAAAAACTGTCCCTTCTTGGCTTGTTCTATTACCTCTCGCACATCCTTTACACCCGAATTAATTGCACTAAGAGTATAGAAAGGCGTATCCAGGGTATTGGCTATAATTTGGGCAAGAGTCGTTTTTCCTACTCCCGGAGGTCCCCACAAAAGAAAGGAAGGCACCCTACCCGATTCTATCATCTTGCGAAGAATTGCCCCTTCTCCCACAAGATGTTTTTGGCCTATATATTCATCCAGATTACGTGGTCGCAATCTTTCTGCTAACGGTTGACTCATAATCTACACAGTATATATTACGAAAGTACAAAAAGTTGTAGATAGACACAACAAAATATGATATCAGATATTAACAATGAATATTTTACATCTTAATATAAGTATTTATCTTTCATTTTTTGAATATCGACATTCAGTACTTTTGTCAAATAATTCTCTATTGTTCCATGATCTTTTTTTATCCTATCCAGACCGGCTTGCAGGAACTGAGGCTTTACCTCATATAACGCTGACAAGGTTGGATATTCGGACTTAAACTGAGCATATTTATTAGCCAAATAGGTGTTCGAATCCAAATAATCTTTCATTATGGTTTGCTCATCAACGCCCAATGCAGACAAGACTAAAGCCGCCCCCATGCCTGTACGGTCTTTTCCTGCCGAACAATGGAACATCAAAGGTACATCTTCTTCGTTTTGCAATAGCTCAAAAAACTTACGATATTGATCTATACATGCACTATCCGTTACTAGCAAAACATTCATTTCTTGCATCAGTCCTTCTACTTTTTCAGATGTAAGGGACTTTATATCCAGAGTAACCGCTGCCATGAGGTTGCCCGGAGAAATAGAATACGGATAGTTTGTTTTTACCGAAGCCGGGTTTATATCCGGTTGCAATGTTCTTTCTTCTTCCGACCGAAAATCGACAATAGATACTACAGGTATCGCCGAAAGGTATTTAAGGTCCGCATCAGTCAACTGATGCAAATCATCGGAACGAAATATTTTTCCCCATTTCACGTACCGCCCATCAGTATTACGATATCCTCCTAAATCTCGGAAATTATAACCTCCTGTCATAGGCAAATGCCTGTCGGACAAAACAGCTTTTCCTTTATCTGTTACCACTTCAAAATAGGAACGGACAGAGTCTGTTACTGTCAACGGAAAAAGACCGCTGTCTTCTCCTTCAGCAATAGGTTTTGAGAAATCTATATTATCAACAGAGCTTCCCGAATACAATGACCATTTACCGGTTGTAAATATCTGGACAGAAGCTGATTTAGTCGCCTTAT
Source organism: Dysgonomonas sp. BGC7 (assembly GCF_001261735.1). Lineage (GTDB taxonomy): Bacteria > Bacteroidota > Bacteroidia > Bacteroidales > Dysgonomonadaceae > Dysgonomonas. The sequence goes on from NZ_CVRP01000010.1 coordinate 263,378, forward strand.
CTCTTACTATAATAACATCTTTTGAAATATCTTCACCGGAATACCCAGCTTTATTTAATGTATCCTTTTTATTACAGGAAGAGAGAATTATAGAACTTAAAATCATGCAAATTAATAGTTTATTCATTTTTGTGTACTCTTATGTTTTATTCGGAAATGTGAAGTTAATAAAAAAAGGCATTAACATGTCCTTCAACATATAAATACCATTTATAACAACTATTTTTTAAGATGATTTCACACTAAGTATCTAATAAACAAAAAAAGTTAAAACGGACTATCCCATTAAACCACTGACGATGAATAATATCTAAGCAAATAGAACATTAAAATAAATGTAAGGTTATGAGAAAATTATTTTTATCGTTAGCAATAGTATTTTGTGCTTCTTTGATAACATCAGTTAGTGCACAAGAATCGAAGAGAGGAGGAAAGCGTAATTTTCCGATGGAAAAAGAACTGAATTTGAACTCTGAGCAACAAGAAAAAATTAAAAAGGAAAGAGCTGACTTCAAGGTTAAGGTCGAGGAGCTGCAAAAGCAATCAGGTCTAAACAAAGAAGACAAGCAAGCTAAGATGAAAGAGTTGAGAAACGAACATCAAAGCGCAGTGACTAGCATACTCACTCCTGAGCAACAGGCTAAAATGAAAGAGGTGAATGAGAAAAGAGGAGATAGAAAAATAAATAAAGAAGGAAAAGACGGACTTCGTTCCAAAGCAAGAGATATGCGAAACAAAAAGGATGATCGTAGAATGGCAATCAGAGGATCTAAAGAACATAGAGCAAATAGAATGAAAGAACTCAATCTGACTGATGAACAGAAACAAAAGATCAAAGCCGAAAATGAAGGATTCAGGAGTAAATCTAAAGAGCTCTTTAATGAACATCAAACTGCTCTAAACAATATATACACTCCCGAACAGCAAGCTAAACTAAAGGATATGAGAAAAGATTTTGCTAAAGACGGACGCTTTGCTTTTCATAGAAATACGAGATATTTAAGCAACCTTGACGAAGCCAGCAAAGCTAGATTAAAAGAACTTACAGAAAACTTCACAAAAGAGAAAAAAGCTGTAGAACTAAGTCGTATAGCTCCTGAAGCTCAAAAGCAAAAGATAGCTGATCTTCGCGATAATTACAGAAAAGAAAAGAGACAAATAATTACAGAAGCAAAAAACACTAAAGAAAATAAACCCGTATAACTTCTATATATTAAACAAACTAAAGACTCTTCTCTTCGGGAAGAGTCTTTTTTATTTCGTGTATCATAAAGTCTTAAAAATAAGATTTTACCTATCGTTTGAGGAGACAAAATTTAGTACATTTGTACAATTCTCAAAAATACCGAAAGAAATATAAAATGATTCCATTTCTCTATAATGTGGCACAGGCCTATTACAAGGAATACGGCGCAGCAATAAGTCGTTTCACTTTTGTATTTCCGAATAGAAGGGCTGGTGTTTTCTTTCAGCATTATTTATCTCAGATTGCCCGAAAACCGATATTTTCGCCAGAAATACTAACCATCACCGATCTATTTCAGAAATTAAGCCCATACACCAAAGCCGACCGCATAGAAATGCTGTTTCTGCTTTTCGATATTTACAAAAAAATCAGTTCTTCTACAGAGAGTTTCGATGAGTTCTACTATTGGGGTGAAATGCTTCTCAACGACTTCGACGATGTAGACAAATATATGGTAGACGCTTACCAATTATTTAAGAATATAAGCGATCTGAAAGAAATAGACTCCGGGTTCGAGTTTCTTTCAGAGACTCAGGTAGAGGCTATCAGAAGATTTTGGTCTAACTTCCTTCCTATAGGAGAAAATGAAAAAAAGAAAGACTTTCTGGAAATGTGGGAAGTACTGTTTCAACTCTACACAGAGTTGCGAAAACATTTGCAAGAGAAAGGACAGGCATACGAAGGTATGATTTTCAGAGATGTGATAGAGAATATAAGCAAGCCACAAGAAGAGAAAATATCTTTTGAGAAAATTATATTTATTGGACTAAACGGACATACCAAATCGGAAGAGATGCTATTAAAACACCTCAATAAAAAAGGTATTGCTGACTTCTACTGGGACTACTCCTCCCCACTCGTGCGCGACAAAGACAATAAAGCTTCTTTTTTTATAGATAAGAATAAGGTTACTTTTCATTCTCAACTATCCTTGCAGCCCGAAGAGCAAACTTTGGAAAAACCAATAGTAGAACTAATAGGCATTCCCTCGGCTGTAGGGCAGGCAAAATATGTACACTCTATACTAAAAGACTTGATAGAAGAAGGACAAATAGTATCGTCTGACAAAGCTATGAATACCGCACTGGTTCTTCCCGACGAAAATTTATTGCTTCCCGCTTTGTATTCTATCCCCACCGAGATAGATAAGATTAATGTAACAATGGGTTACAGTCTAGGCAATAGTTCGATAGCAGGTCTTATGGAGCAGGTTTTCGAATTGCAAAAGAATATACGAAGATCTGAAAACTACACCGGATTTTATTACAAACCGGTATTGGCTATACTCAACCACCGTTATATTGTACGTGCTGCTGCCGAAGCAGCAAACAATCTTAAAAAGAACATCCTGCAATACAATCGTGTAGTAGTATCTGCTCAAGAGCTGCAAAAAACAAACTCTTTGTTCAATATAGTGTTCACCCCTATATACAACTGGCATGATATTCCAAATTATCTGAGACAAATATTATCGGTTCTGAATACTACATTATCTCTAAACAATGAAGAGGTTGATGAAAATACAGATGTTCGTTCCGTAGATATAGAGAGTGAATTTATTATCGAGTATTACAAGACCATCAATAAGATGGATGAAGCTCTTAAAAATGTTTCTGTCGAAATGACTGTCGAAACATATCTGAAGCTTCTAAAAAAACTGATTACCAATATAAGTATTCCATTTACAGGAGAACCTCTCTCGGGTTTGCAGATAATGGGAGTACTGGAAACACGTGCTTTAGACTTCGACAATCTGATAATAATGTCGATGAATGAAGGCATCTTTCCGCTGAAAAAAGCTGCCAGTTCGTTCATCCCATACAATCTACGCAAAGGATTCGACTTACCCACCTACGAGCATCAGGATAGTATCTTTTCTTATCATTTCTACAGAATGATTAATCGGGCAAAACATATTTACTTACTATATGACACTCGTACAGAAGGTTTGCAATCGGGCGAAGTAAGCCGTTATTTCAGTCAGATAAAACACTTATACAGCGAATCGTTCGACATAAGAGAAAAATTGGCTGTTTATAAAGTTTCTTCTACCGAGAGTCTTGCTATAGAGGTAAAGAAAACGCCACAGATAATAGAAAGAATGAATACCTTTCTACAAGGCGGAGACAAAAGGCTGTCGGCCAGTTCGATAAACACATACCTCAATTGTCCGCTACAGTTTTATTTTTCGGTAGTGGAAAATATGGATGAACAGGATGAAGTTTCGGAAACAATAGAAGCCAGTACATTTGGTACAATATTCCACTCTGTAATGGAATGGTTGTACGAACCATTTAAGGGTAAAATGATAACAGCTGACCTTTTGCGAAAACTGGAAAAAGATGAAAAACTGCTGACCTCAACTATAGAACGCTCATTTGCTGAGAATTACTTCAAAACTGATAAAATTAAAAAACTGACAGGGCAAAATTACCTGACAGGGGAAGTGCTTCGCAAATATATAAAACAGGTTCTTAACACCGATGCAGGATTAACTCCTTTCATCTATATAGATTCGGAAGAAAGAATACGGAAAGACTACACCTTACCTTCGGGCAAAACGGTATCTCTCAAGGGTATTATAGATCGTGTGGATGAAGTGAGAGGACATACCCGCATTATAGATTATAAAACAGGAAAAGGAGCGTTACGCTATAAGGAGATGAAAGACCTTTTCGATAAAGAGATGAAGGATAGACCAAAGGCTGTGATGCAGGTATTTATGTATTCACACTTGTACATGCTCGATCACCCAGAAAAGGTGTTGGAACCGGGAATTTATTATTTACGCAATCTGTTCGACAAGTCGTTCGATCCTGATGTAATAAATAAATCAGGACGTAATGACATACGCATAACTAATTTTGCAGAATACCGGGACGAATTCAAATCTTATTTCGACAATTGCCTTGAAGAAATATTTGATGATAAAGTACCATTCACTCAAACACCTACAGGGGAAGCTTGTAAATGGTGTATCTTTACCAATATTTGTAAAAAGTAAAAGAACAAAAAACAAACTTCCTTATATATAAGAGACTGACTTAATAAATGAAATTTATAGAGCATATAAGAAAAAGAAGTCCTTTTGAAAGAACATTCCATGCGGTATCTTATGAGGTTATAGGAGTAATTACAAGTGCGCCTATCATATCTTTCATATCGGGAAAGCCTATGACCGAATCAGGGCTATTAGCCATAATAGTATCTATAATAGCCATGTTATGGAATTATGTATTCAATTTGGTATTTGACAAAGCTCAAAATAAATATAATTTCAGAAAAACTCCATTTGTCCGTGTTTTACATGGCACTCTTTTCGAAGTAGGTTTAATAGTACTTACAGCACCCACGATAGCGATACTGTTTAGTATGGGATTAATAGATGCTTTCTTGCTCGAAGTAGGTATGCTTATATATTTCTTTCCTTATACTATTGTCTACAATTGGATATATGACAAACTTCGCCTGCGTTTAATACACAATTACGACAAATCACATACATCTGACATGTAGGAACAGATAACTAAATAAAAAACTACAGGCTTTTACGACCTGTAGTTCTCATTAATATAAAAAAAATCTTCTATATTTTATTTTCTGATAGTCAGTATCTCTCTTATAACTTCGGGTGCAATATTATGACATTCGCCTAGCTTCCATCCTCGCTCGGCTAGACGGTTTACAACTTTGTCTATAGCCTCATCACCCAAACCATAATCAGACAAGTGTGTTTTCACACCCATTTCTTCGAAAAACAGTTCTACCGCTTTTATCGTTTTTGCGATCGCATCAGCACCCTCTATCCCGAATACTTCTTTACCTAGCCGTTGTATTTTTTTACTCTTTTGCTCCTTCAATACTGTCATCACTCCGGGAAGAACAATAGCCAAAGTCTGTGCATGATCGAGCCCGAAAAATGCAGTGATCTCATGTCCTATCATATGAGTAGCCCAGTCCTCCGGAACACCACAAGCTATCCACCCGTTAAGAGCCCATGTAGAGGCCCACATCAGATTAGAACGTACATCATAATCGGTTGGATCCTTTAAGGCTTTAGGCCCTTCTGCCACAAGAGTTTTCACAATACCTTCTGCCATATAATCTTGTAAAAGCGAATCTCCCTCATTGTAGGTAAGATACTGCTCCATCACGTGTACGAAGGCATCCACTACTCCGTTACCTATCTGACGAACAGGCATGCTGTAGGTAGTAGTAGGGTCGAGTACAGAAAATTTAGGAAATGTAAGCGGAGAGGAAAAAGCTAACTTCTCCTGAGTCTCGGCCCGAGTAATAACCCCACCCGAATTCATTTCCGATCCTGTAGCAGGCAAAGTAATAATATCTCCGAAAGGTAATGCTTTTTTCACTTTCGCACCTTTCGCTAAAATCAACCAAGGATCACCATCTTGGAAACATGTTGCTGCCGCAATAAATTTTGTAGCATCGAGTACCGAACCGCCACCCACAGCCAATATAAAATCAATTCCTTTTTCTTTTATCAAAGCAACGGCTTTCATACAGGTTTCGTAATGCGGGTTAGGTTCTATTCCCGAAAACTCATGAAATTCGAAACCTTTCAGAGCGTTAACAGCCTGATCATAAACTCCATTTTTCTTGATACTGCCTCCACCATAAGTCATCAACACCTTACTACCCTGAGGTATCTCGTTTGCAATTTGTGCGATAGTATCTTTCCCGAAAATAATTTTAACGGGATTTACCATTGAAAAATTCTCCATAATTTCCGTTTTTTGTTTAATAACAAAATTAACTATTAAAACGAGGCTAACTGCATTTCGACTCTTAAATAAGTTAAAAGCCTGCTATTAGTTTAATATTAATTTGTCGGCCTGTAAGATAATTAGGCACAGCATATTGTTGTCCATATACATCTGCAATCCAATAATAAGTATTGGTGTTTTGCATATCGAATATATTGAATACATCGAGACCTATCCATATATTTTTAAAAGCATTCAAGAATGAGTTTCTATTGCGAATAGCAAAGTCTTCTCCAAGAAGTTGCCATGAAAAACCAATATCTACCCTTTTGTAATCGGGAGTACGAAAATAACCTTTTTCATAACCATTGTGAGGTGCAGACAAGGGCAACCCTTGTGACCACAACCCTCTCATACTCATGCTTAATCGTTCATATCCAGGAAAATAATCCTGATAAAACAAAGCTAAATTATATCTTTGATCGGTTGGCAAAGGTACTTTTACTCCGTTTATGTCTTGCTCTGTCTTCATAAAAGAAAGACTGATCCAGCTATCTGCTCCGGGAATAAACTCGCCATACAGCTTCATATCCATTCCCATTGTGTAACCATCCGATATGTTTTCTCCGGCATATCTTACCTTTACATTATTTACAGTATAAGGTATCAAATCAGAAAGCTTCTTATAATAGATTTCGCCTGAAAGCTTGAAAGGCGGAATCTTATTCTCTTCGTTATGGCCAAAATAGTAATCGGTTCCCAAAACTAAATGATATGATTTCTGAGACTTTATATCTTTGTTCAATTCTACAACGTTGCTTCCATCAACATCTTTTATACGCTGAAATTCCTTATAGAAAGGAGCTTGATAATATACTCCTCCCGCTATGCGAAAAGAAAGATTGCTCATTCCTTCGGGCACAAATGCCAATGCTATACGCGGACTAACGATAAGTTCTTTATTGAAAGACCAATAGTTGGCTCGCACTCCAGCATTGAGAATAAATAGTCCTTTTGGAGTATCGAATGTATATGTATCCTGTATGTATCCCGATATGCGTGAAGATGTTATACGATTGTCAGACCGTAGATTCGAGTACATATTTATATCGCCGACAGTACTAGGCAGAGAGTATCCTGCCGAATCGCGCATTTCCCATTCTTTTATCTTATCTTTTATTCTCTCATTTCTATATGTAAGTCTCCACTTTAAAAGATTATTATCGAGCCTTAAATCTCCAAAATGAGAAAATGTATAGACATCAGAGTTTAACTTATTACGAGCATGCTCGTGGTAACTGCCTACACCCAGAGGAGCTCCGTTATCCGATGAATTTCCTCCACCTCCACTACCTGAAATATTAGTGTCGGCAAGTACATAACGACCCTGTATATCATATTTTTCCTGCTCATCGGAAGAAAAGGCAGACGCCATAAGCCCAAGATTGAGTTTGTCACTTATTTTACCTTTAAGAGTAAGAGCACCCTGATAGGTTATGAAACGATCTTCTTCCCACCCATTGAAATGAACAATAAATGATTTAGGAGACATCAATGTGCCAAATTTTGTTTCTCTTGTCTCAGGTGTAAATTCGTATGTATTATAGGCATAATTACCAAGGAATCCGACTTCCCATCGGGTAGAGAGTGCATAAGTAATATATGTTTGCAAATCAAGAAAAGAGGGATCGTACTCAGCTTTGGTGTCCGTTGTTTTCAGCATAGAGCGTATTGTCTTATATCTAATGCTCGTAACCTGCGAAAAGCGTTCTGTAGAATTTCCTACATATACTTCTCCTCCCTGTAAACTGGCAGAAACCAATCCTTCAAAACGCTTTGGCTTTTTGTATGTAATGTCAAGAACAGAAGACATCTTATCTCCATACTCGGCACTGAATCCTCCCGCCGAAAAGTTTACGGATTGCACCATATTCGGATTTATAAAACTCAGTCCTTCCTGTTGTGCCGAACGTACAAGCAACGGTCGGTATATTTCTATACCATTTACATAAACTATATTTTCATCAAAATTACCCCCTCGAACCGTGTATTGCGAGCTCAACTCGTTTGTGGAACTAACTCCACCCATTGTGGCAAGAAGTGCTTCCAATCCACCCCAAGGATTGGATGGACGATTTGTTGCCAGATAGTCGACTCGTTCAATAACGGTAGTAACCATACGCTGTCCCTCTACTGTAACAGGTGCTAAGCTTTTATCAGATTCTTGCAGTGTTACATGTAAATTAATATTTTTATCGAGGGTAGGAAAAATAAATTGTTGTCTCTGATAACCAATGTACGAGAAAACTATTCTTACCGTATCGCCCACTGTAACAGGTAATAGAAAGTATCCATCTTTGTCTGTATATACGCCTTGCGATGCTCCTGTCTGCGAAACAACAACAAGTTCGACAGGCTGCTTACGACTATTGTAAACATTGCCCGATACATTCACTTTTTGAGCAAATGAAAACAAAGGGTATAAAATAAGAATAAGTAAGAATAAGTTTCTTCCCATTTGTTAATTTTTACAGAGAACAAATTTATACATATAATTTTCGTAAGCCAATTATTTAATATAATTCTGATTTACAGAAGTGAAAAGCCTCTCAATTTTAACAACTAAGAGGCTTTCCATTTCTATATCTTATTTATTTACATATTCGTCTTAAGGTATTTGATAACTTTTTCGTACAAATAAGCCCTATTAGCTGCACCACGTATAGAATGATCTTTGTCTGTAAACACAAACATATCGAATTGCTTATTCGCTTTTACCAATGCCGCAGCATAATTCATTGAGTTTTGGAAATGAACGTTATCATCCGCCGACCCATGAATAAGCAATAAGTTTCCTTCAAGTTTATTTGCCAAATTGATAGGAGATCCAGCCTGATATCCGGCAGCATTCTGCTGAGGTGTACGCATAAACCGTTCGGCATATACAGTATCATAAAACTTCCAATCGGTTACAGGGGCTATCGCCACACCTGCCTTAAATGTTCCATTACCACGGCTCATGCTCATCAGCACATTGTAACCTCCATAACTCCATCCCCAAATGGCAATTTTACTGCCATCGATATACGGCAACGAAGCAAAATGTTTGGCTGCTGCCACCTGATCGTCCGATTCGTATATCCCCAGATTCATATAAGTACACTTACGGAAATCCTGCCCCCGAGCGCCAGTACCTCGTCCGTCTACACAGGCTATAATAAAGCCTTGTGTTGCCAGATAGTCAGTCCAATCTATGCCATAACGATCTACAACCTGTTGCGAATTAGGCCCGCTATATTGAATCATAACCAAAGGATATTTTTGCGAAGGATTGAAGTTTACAGGTTTTATCATATATCCGTTCAGATCTTGTCCGTCGGCTGCCTTTACTGTTATAAACTCCTTTGTAGGTAGACTGATTGCAGCCAGAGTATTTTTCAAAGCACTATTGTCTTGCAATACCCGAAGCTCTTTTCCTATGGCATCGTGTACTGTAACAATTCGTGGAGTAGACAGATTAGTATAACTATTGATATAATATTTACCATTTTTGCTAAACTGCGCAGAGTTTGTTCCTGCTTTAGCCGATAGTTTGGTTATAGCTCCTTTTACTATATCGACCTTATATATTGCCCTTTGCATTGGTGTTTTATCCACCGCTTCGTAAAATATTGCTTTAGAGATAGGATCTATTGCTAAAAGTTCTGTTACATCAACATTACCGGAGGTCAACTGTTTTTGCATTACCCCTGTAGTTTCATACAAATAAAGCTGAGTATAACCACTCTTTTCGCTAAGATAGGTAAACTGATTGCCAAAGAAATTAATAGAGTTTATAAAATCGGAATCAATATACCTGTCGTTATCTTCATGCAGAGCCGAACGAGCTACAGATGAGCGGGCATTAGCAAGATACATATCAAATTTGTTTTGCTCTCTGTTTAGTGTAAATATAGCCAATTCGTCGCCTGTCGGTAAAAACTCTATACGTGGAATATACTCTGTATTTTCGGGTATATTCATTTTGCGAATAGTCTTTGAATCTATATCAAACACATTACAGGTCACCTTTGAGTTAAACTCTCCTGCTTTTGGGTATTTGAATGTAAACAAAGACGGATATAATTTATTCTCATACATCTGCATCGAATATTGAGGTACATTCGTTTCATCGCTGCGAACAAATGCCAACAAACGACCGTCTGCTGAGAAGTCCATAAGTCGGGTGGTACCAAACTCTTCTTCATATACCCAATCGGTAGCTCCATTTATTATCTTATTCCATTCTCCATCTTTGGTCACTTGCGATTCGGTATCGTAGTCGAACTTCGCAAGCCAAATATTATTGTCTATTACAAAAGCGAGCATACGTCCATCGTGCGAAAACGTCGGTATAGACTGCTTACCAGGTTGCTCTGTCAGCTTGCGAACAAGATTACGACGTATGTCGTAATAGTAGTAGTTTGCCTTAAAAGAGTGCCGATAAACCGGTTCGTAGTCATTATATACCACCAATCGTTTCTCGTCGGGGCTTATAAGAAATCCCTGAAAAGAATCGAATGTACATTCACGGGCTTTCTTTACATTAAAGACTGTATCTGTAGGCAGACCTGTTTTATAAGAATATTTCACAATCATGGAATACTCTTTATTTGCCTGAAAGTACGACTCTCCATCGGCAGAAGATACTACAGACTGAACTCCTTTTGCAGAATATTTTCCGGCAGTTATATCTCTCAATTCCAAACGCTGTGCACTTGCCGTAACAACAAACAACGCTGTAAAGAGTAACCCTAAGATATTTTTCATGCTTCTATATGTTATTTATTTAATATACAAATATAGCCTATTTCCGAAAAGTTATAAACTTTTGATGCGAGGATTTCAATCTTAGGCAGGCAATAATAATTCTTTACTTCTGCGACTTGAAGCTCTCTACAACTTTAAGCAGTTTATCCAAAGGTTCTAAATCGTAACGAAGATTGTTTCTTATATGATTAAAGTCCAGCTTATTCACAACCCTTGTAGTAGCATTATACTTCTTTGTATACGACTTACCTACAAGTCTGTAAATATTATCGAGATCTTTTGCAGGATGCTCCCTCGATTCAGGATCTATAACATAAGGATCGAAACCGAGGTGTTCTTTTATAAAGTGTCCTGTAAGGCGTTTATCTATTTTCTTAAAGTGATTTGTTTCGGCCAAAAACCATGCCTCTATTTCATGTATAGCTATAATCATATCATAGAAAGGCGCATCTTTTTTCAGGTGATGCGGTAAATAGCGTAAACCTTTTTCCAGCCTCTCTAAATTATCGATAGGAATAGGATACAAGTCGCGTAATCCAATAATCATTCCATATCCTCTTTTTCGCAAATTCGAGATATTTTCTATTATTTCAGACTTTACTCTATTATCTGCGCCACAGTCGAATATCAGCACCTCATATTTTGGATTTCGCGAAAAAGAAGAGTTTCGCACAATTTCCTGCTTAGGAATGCTCACACCTCCCCTAAACTGTTTTTGCAAAATATTTATCTGTGTTGTTCCCAGGATTTCCTTGATCAAGCGATTTACAAAAATCTGCTCAGTCTGTCCTTCAACAAAAAAAGCAATACGTCTCATCAATCGTTTTCTTCATCTATTTGACCAAAGCCTGTCTTATAAAAATCAGTAGACAGAAAATCAAAATTATTCAGCCCGGTATATTCAAAATCATCGAATATCTCTTTCGAATTTGCATAGTCATAAAAAACCGATTTTTTTGAGTTTTCGCGATCTATAACATTCCAATATTTTAATGGTATCTGATTCATCACATACCTATCGTTGGTGGTCATAAAAAACTGAAGATTGGAATTATTAATTCTCTTTATAACAATATCCATCATCCGTTTCGACGTATCGAAGTCGAGCCCTTCTCCCATATCGTCGATAAGCATACACAAAGACAAATTGCTAAGGCGGGCATACGTTAGCATTATCAAAAGAGCCAAAGCCCTAAACATTCCTTGCGACATATCTCTTTGTGAAACAAGGTATTTTCCTTCCTCTTCTACACACAAGCCGTAATAACCTTTCTTTTCAATAATATCTATGTTAGTAACAGAATTACCTAACTCTTGCATACCTGAAACAATCTCAGATACAAATTTATCGGCAAACAACTCTCTGCCCTTGTAGAAGGTATAGATAAGTATTTCCGATCCTTCAATACCGGGATCACCGCCATCGATTCGGGTATAGTCTTTCACCTGTTTATTTTTCTCAAACTGATTGGCAAACAGATAGTTTTTCAATGACTTGCCCCACTCTACTAATATTTCATAATACAGATTACCTTCGCTATCATGAATACATATCAACAAAGATGATTCATTTATAGAATCGAATATATTGTTACTTATATCGCTACCTTTAAGGTCAAGAAAAACCCCCTTAGTTCTGTCTATAAACATTTTTCCATCTACAACAAGAGTTTCTTCTATTATTCTTCGATCTTTGAACCGAAGAGTATATTTATAAGAAATACCTTTTGCAGCAAATACCAATTCAAAAGACTGACTAGGACTGAACACCTCACTCAGAGTAGTACGCCCACTAAGCAATCCGGCAATCTCTCTTATCACGTTCAGGGTACGACTTTTGCCTGAAGCATTCTTTCCTACAAGCAGATTGATATTCTCGAAACTGGCGTAACCATTCTCTTTACCCACGATATTCCATTCGCGGGGTTCCCCTACATAGCGCGTATATTTTAACGATTTAAGTATCATACATTTCACATTCTTTAGTGGCAAATATCAAACCGACTTTGCATCCATATAAAAATTAAATCTTTCGGTAATTTTCTTCAAATATACATATTTTACTAAGATAGGACAACCGCATCAAATAATCTTTATTTGTTTATCAGAAAGGAATGGTAAGTCAACAGAATCAAAACATAATAATTAAAAACAATGCTGCGGGCTCTCATAAGCGCCCGCAGCATTGATCCTCTATCTAAAATCGCTTATCAAGGAATACAAACCACCCGAAGTATTGTACTTTTGAGAGCAATAGCAGGAACAATATATCCAAAGCTTGAGATTCCTAATGCTTGACCAGGAAAACTGGCATCTTCTGTTGCAGTCCAATAGATAAAATCCATGTCTTCGGGTATTCCTGACGGCCAAGAGCCATAAATTTTGCCAAAACCATCTACAGGCATATTATCTGTAAAACTATTTTGAGGTATTGCGTCAACATTATTGATCCGAGGTAGTCTGCCTCCATGAAAGGCACTAAATTCTTTAGCTTTATCCCATGTTAAATCAGCTCCGCTAGAAACTGCATAACCAGTAAGGAAGCCTTCAGGAACAGTGCCGTGAGTAACAATTACAGAAGCAGTATAATTATTTATACCGAACTGAATTTTACGAGGCAGCGCTGTCACATTACCTGTTACAGTTACTTTTCCTGCTGCATTGGTTTTACCTAAAAGAATATCGGTAGATGTAGCCGTTCCATTACCACCATAGGTACGATACGATAAAGTTATTGCTTTGTTAGCAACAGCTTTTCCGTTTTCGCCGATAGTAATTACTCCACCAAGAGTTCCGTTTTGATCAATGGTTATACCTGAAAGGTCAGTTTCTGCCGGTTGCGAACTATCATCATCATCTTTGTCACAGCCAGTAAGTAACAGACCTATACAAGCTACAAATAATAACGTGAAAAATTTTGTTGTTTTCATACATTCTAGTTTTATAAATTAAAGTATTGAGACTTGGATGGAAGAACCTCAGCAAAGATAGGCTAGAGGCACACTTCACTCTTTCCCAAAACTTAAAAACATTACGCAAGTTTTGGGAAACAAGTGTTTTTGGAGAATAAAAGGTAAGTAGCTACTTAGAGATAATATATCTAAAAGAGTTGTTCAGTCTAGTCAGCGAAGGGACTTTCTGCGTATTGTTTTCTATATTCCTGTGGGGTCATTCCTGTGACGCTCTGAAAGTGACGATAAAAAGAACTACTACTAGGTATGCCCACTGCTTCGCCAATCTCTATTATTGTCAAATCACTTCTATTAATAAGCAGTTGCTGAGATTCTGTTATGCGCAGAAAACTTATCCATGAACGAAAATTTTGCCTGTATGTGGAATTTATATAACGTGACAAATAGAACTGATTGGTATATAAATCTTTTGCTAATGATTCTAGGGTAATTCCCTGTATCAGAAATTCCTTTCTTGCAATCCACTGCTCGATCGAATAGCCAATATCGTCATTCGTCTGATTCGTTTGCCTATCGACAGGGGTAATATGATCAGGCAATGGTGTAGCTACAGCCAACGCAATACGATGAAATAATGTTACATAATTGATATATTTGATTCCGAAATAGATATAGAATATAGCATAAAGCACAGTAAAAATAGTATATAGCTCCTTATTGAGAAAAAGTGACACAATGGCAACAATTCCGACACAAGCAGCCATATAAAAAGATTGTTTTATCCAAACAGCCCTGCGCTCCTCATTCTCGGAAAAGAAATTATCTAGCCTCTGAGTGTATTTACCATATTCCTTCACAAACATCCATATGTAAATTATCAATTGCATACAATATAGACCCGTTGCAATATAGAATATAGTATAAAATACTTTTTCTGATACAGTAAGTAATATTATTGATAGCAATGTTATAGGAATAAGATTATACAAAACTCTTTTTCTAGTCATATAACTCATGTTAATGAGCGTTATAATAGAAAAAGTGAAGAGCATAGATTGATAAGAAGCACCAATTATAGTAAAAGCCAATACAGACCGCCCATTTTCGTCTATATCCCCTAATATTTCTAATTGCCCGATTAAAGCTAGTAATATATAAGCTACCGACAAAAAACGCCTCGAAATACGATAGTTTTTCAACTCACTATCTTTTGGTACAGAAACCACGCCAAGGCACACTCCCATAATAAGTATAGCTGCTGACGAAAGCAATGTAGTAAGCATATACAAATCAAGATGGAACATAGAAATCTGTTTGTTAATTTTCCACAAAGATATAAAACTAAAAATTGCGTTTAACAAATATCTCTATACAATTATTTATCATATAAAAATTGTATCTTTGCGAAAGGAAGCTAAGATTAAGCCGTTAAATGAAAAAATATAAAAACCTATTATTTTACATAACAACGATAGGAGTATTTTCTATATTAATACTCATCACATTAAATACTGGAAAAGCCAATTTGGAAAAAGTACCGGAAGGCACCGTTTTAAATAACGGTGGAGACCTGTCGGCTTGGAATGTTTTTTTACAAAACCTACTGGAAAACATAGCAACTCCCACTATTACTTTGTTACTTCAGATCATCGTTATTCTCATAGTAGTAAAACTATTTGGGTGGCTATGTAAACTCATAGGACAAACTACGGTTATAGGTGAAATTATAGCAGGAGTGGTGCTAGGTCCCTCTTTACTCGGATACTATTTTCCAGAAGTCTCTCAAATGATTTTCCCGCCATCATCACTTGGCAACATAGGGCTTCTCAGCCAGATAGGGCTAATTCTATTCATGTTTATAATAGGGATGGAGCTCGACCTGAGAGTGATTAGAAACAGAGCCCAGAACGCTGTAATAATAAGTCATGCCAGTATTATCTTTCCATTCACATTGGGCATTATTCTGGCATATTTTATATACGAAGAATTTACTCATGCACAAGTGAGTTTTATTTCCTTCGCGCTGTTTATGGGAATCGCCATGAGTATCACGGCCTTTCCTGTACTGGCACGCATAGTACACGAAAAAGGTATAAACAAATTACCTATAGGACCTATTGTTATCACATGTGCCGCCATAGATGACATTACCGCATGGTGCTTGCTGGCAGCAGTAATAGCAATAGTAAAAGCCGGATCGTTTTCCAGTTCTATATTTGTTATCCTCATGGCTGTAACTTACGTTATTGTTATGTTCAAAGTCGTTCGTCCTGTACTTAAACGGATGGTAGAGCATCAACATTCTAAAAGTAGCATAACCAAGTCTACTGCAGCTACATTCTTCATATTATTATTCATTTCGGCATATACAACAGAACTTATCGGAATACATGCTCTTTTTGGAGCCTTTCTGGCAGGAGTAATTATGCCTTCCGACACAAAGTTCAGGAATTTGTTTACTGAAAAGATCGAATATGTATCACTGATAGTATTACTTCCTCTGTTTTTTGTATATACCGGCTTAAGAACTGAGATAGGACTACTAAACACTGTCCACCTATGGCTCATTTGCGGACTTATTATAGCTGTTGCTATAACCGGTAAGTTTTTGGGCAGTGCCTTTGCAGCTCGCTTTGTAGGGCAGAGTTGGAAAGACAGCCTTACCATAGGCGCTTTGATGAATACAAGAGGATTAATGGAGCTTGTTGTACTAAATATAGGTCTCGATTTAGGGATACTTACTCCTCAGGTCTTTGCAATGATGGTTATTATGGCCTTAGGTACAACCTTTATGACATCGCCAAGCCTCAGCCTAATAGACAGGATATTTAAGAGGCAGCATTCAAAATCAGAAGTCAATCAAAAGGAAAAATTCAGAATACTTATTCCTTTTGCCAGTCCCGAAACAGGAAGAAAACTTTTACTGGTAGCACATTATCTTGTAAAGAAAAAGCAAACCTCGTCAGAAGTTGCCATGTTGCATACTACCGAAGGTAACCTGTTGCATCAATACAATATACAAAAAGAAGAAGATATTGTTTTTAAACCGATCATAAACCAAGCTAAAAGCTTAAACCAAGAGATTACAAAAATATTTGAAGTCACTAACGACCGACAAGCAAGTATTATAAAAACAGCAAACAAAGGAGAATACGACTTTGTTCTAATTGGGAGTAAAGGATATACTGTATCTGATAATAATATATTAAGCCGTTTTATAGGTTTTTCGAACACACTGGAAGACACACTAAATCGCTTGATTCAAAAATGGAAGGGTACAGCATCTAACAGACAGTTATCCGTATCTCCGTTCGATGATCGGACACGACGAATTATTTCGAAGACTGACATGCAAGTTGGCATATTTATTGATAGAGGATTAGTAGATATACAAAATGTGTTTGTGCCTATATTAGACGAAGATGATTCTTTTATAGGTCAGTTTTTAGAAAGATTAGCTGGAAATTCGAATGTAAGGATCACACTATGGGACTCTATACATTTGGCTGACAAGAGCCTCGATTTCGTGAAATCGGTTAGGGATGTAAAATCTGCAAACCCATATCTATTCCAAGCGTGGCATAACAATATACCGGTTGATGAGAGCATATTACAAAAACACGATCTCATAATACTCAGCATAGGCAGCTGGAAAAAGCTTGAGGCAATGGACATAAAATTAATAAAAGCTATGCCATCTACATTAATATTGACTGACTTATAAAAACATTTTGTTATTCAAAAAATGCAGCTCCTAGTTGTGAGTAGATAATCAAATAGCAGAATATACATACATGAACAGCCGCGATATTATATCATTAAAGAAAGAAATATTACAAAACCTGTCAAAAAGACAGTTAAAGGATTCCTTCGAAGGGTTAGCTAAATTAACGGTTAACACCCAAGACTGGAAGATTTCGGAAACGCTGAGTGATTTGGAAACAAATTACAAATATATGCTGCATTATCTATTCGAGGGTGTAGAAGATACTCAGAGAGAAACAGTATATCGAAACCTTGTCCGATCTCTGTATGAATTGACAGACGATTCTGCTGATGAATTATTAAAGATTGAGTCATCCAATATTTTTTACGAGAAGCTGCGAATCAACAGTTTGAAAAGTAATACTCTAAATGATTGCTTTAACCAACTGAAAGATATTGCAGATTCTTTGTCTTTGATAGACCTACTGGAAGAAGGAGATGAAAAAGCACAAAAAAAGAAAGATCTCGCAATAAGAAGGGAACGAATAGGAGCAGAGATATTTAATACAATCTTTGTCTCTGCACGGGCTAGCGATGCTGATCTAAAAGATTACATTGCTATTTTAGACAACATAGACAGCCCAGTAAGAGAAAAATGTATTGTCATATCAGCACTGACACTTAATCTCTTTCACCGCTTCGATACCCGCAAAGTGCAAATACTGATGCATGCAGCCGGTGTTGATAATATGCAGCTAAGAGCAAGAGCGATTGTAGGGCTTGTGGTCGTTATGCAAATGTACGACTCTCGCTGGTCTTTATATCCTGAATTGCAGAACAGATTGGATATATTGTCCGAAAATCAGGTGTTCAGAAAAGCAATTATTCGAACAATCATTCAGTTGATTCGCTCTAGGGAAACAGAAGAAATTACAAAAAAGATAAAGGAGGAAATCCTACCCGAAATGATGAAGTTCAACAATTTAGCCGGACGGAAGCTAAACATGGAAGAACTCATGGGAGGAGACTCAGACTTTTCGGAAAAGAATCCTGAATGGCAAAAAGAGCTTGAAGAATCGGGATTGGGAAAGAAACTGCAAGAATATTCCAATCTGCAAATGGAAGGAGCTGATGTATTTCACTCCACTTTCTCGGGGCTAAAGAGCTTTCCTTTTTTCTCTGAAATGAGCAATTGGTTCTTACCTTTCGACCCTTCATATTCGGAGATTGCGATGTTATTCCCTAACGACAGCAAAAATAATTTACTGAAAACAGCAGTACTCGACTCAGGTCACATGTGCAATTCGGACAAATATTCTTTCTGCCTTAGTCTGGCTCAGATATCATCGTCCCAACGCGAAATGATGATGGGGCGTATGGGAGCCGAATCGGAAGAAATAAAGCAATTGCAGAAAGAAGCGCAGGCAATGAACCCGACTATAGACGAAGATGTAATTTCGAACCAATATATACAGGATCTTTATCGTTTTTTCAAACTGAATCCTTACAGGAACAGTTTCTATGATATATTCAGACTCAGTCTCAACTTTTATGAGAAGAAATCTATTGCGCCACTTATTTCGGACACAGACAGCATGAAACAGATTGCGCACTATTGTTTTGATAAAAACAATTTTGGCGAGGCACTGTATATATTCGAAAAACTGATAGAAAACGACTGTAATAGCGAAGACGTATGGCAAAAAATAGGATATTGCCGTCAAATGCTAAACAATGCAGAAGAGGCATTGGAGGCTTACCTACAGGCAGATTTGTTGAAGCCAAACAATTCATGGATCATAAAGCGTATAGCTCAGATATACCGTACTATTAAAAAACCGGATCTGTCTCTCGATTTCTATCTGAAAGCAGCAAAACTGACTCCCGACAATGTAAATATAGAATTGAACATTGGGCACTGCTATCTGGAAATGGGTAATAACGAAGAAGCGTTGAATACATACTTTAAAGTTGAATTTCTGGATTCGAAAGGAGTTAAAGCTCAGCGGCCTATTGCATGGACAGCCTTCCTTCTGAAAAAATATGATATATCGCAAAAGTATTACAAACTAATACTGGCTAACAAGCCAACAATACATGATTATCTGAACGCAGGGCATGTAGAGCTATGTATGGGAAACAAAAAGGAGGCGATAGAATTTTACAAACACGTATTATATAAAGATAACGACTTCGACAATTTTCTGTTCCTGTTCAATGCCGATAAAGCGACATTGTTAAGTCATGGAGTAGAAGATCAATTATTTCCATTTCTATTCGATCAGATAAAATACGGAATGGAATAATAAAGGAAAAATCAGACAGGCTCTTATTCAGAGTTAATACAGGGAATATCAACTTGATAATTATAATAATTCATCGAATTTCAAAATATGGAATACAGGCTAAATAAATATATTAGTGCTTCGGGATACTGTTCGCGACGAGAAGCAGATCAGCTTATCGCAGACGGACATGTAACAATTAATGGCAGACGGGCTAACATCGGAATGCGTATACTTCCCGGTCAGAAAGTGAAAGTACGTGGCGAACTTATTAAAAATGAGATAGAGCCTATATACATAGCTTTCAACAAGCCTGTAGGAGTAGTCAGCACAACGGACACTCAGGAAAGCAATAATATAGTAGAATATATAAGTCACGAGCAACGTATATTTCCTATTGGCCGCTTAGATAAAGACTCGCAAGGGCTAATCCTTCTTACAAATGATGGGGATATCGTAAACAAAAT
Organism: Dysgonomonas sp. BGC7; assembly: GCF_001261735.1. GTDB lineage: Bacteria > Bacteroidota > Bacteroidia > Bacteroidales > Dysgonomonadaceae > Dysgonomonas. Next base: position 283,526 of record NZ_CVRP01000010.1, read on the forward strand.
ACTTCGTGTAGGCAACAACCACAAAAAAGAATATCTGGTAAAAGTACACAGACCTATTACAAAAGATTTCCTTACAAAAATGGCGCAAGGAGTGCCAATCCTCGACCGAGTTACCCGCCGTTGCGAAATAAAGGAAATAAATCCATATACATTCCAGATATCTCTTATTCAAGGACTCAATCGTCAGATCAGACGTATGTGTGAGTATTTCGATTACGAAGTCGTTAAACTGGAACGCATTCAGATAATGAATATCAAGTTAGGCAATCTGGGACAAGGCAACTGGAGAAATCTCACTCAGAAAGAATTGGAAGAATTATTCGATCTGCTGGAAAAATCGAAAGACGTAACTCAAGCCAAAAAGCCAGCCAACAGCAACAAGGCAATGAATAAGGCGTTGCAGGAATACGATATAAGAAACGATTACCGCAAAGCAAGCAGTGTGGCTAAACATACACCAAAGGCCAAGCTTGAAAAAATGGCTATAGCTTCTTCTGCCGATGCAGAACAAGACGAAAAAGAAAAGCCTAAAAAGAAGAAAAAAACAGGAAGCGGACCCCGAATAGGAAAATCAAAAGCTGTGGGCAAGAAGCCGCAACCCAAACAACACCCGAAGCCAAGAAAAGACAAATAAAGGCTTCAATCATTCATTATTAAATACAAATCAGCAAGAAAGATTTATCTATATACAGGTCTCTCCAACCTTGTCGAAAGGTAGGCTTAGCGAAGTCAAGCAGATTGAATAATGACAATTGGGTAACAGAAAAAAGTTGTACAAGTTTGTCAGGTTTTAGTTAAAATAGTCCCTCCAAACCTCCCCGAATGGGAGGCTTAGCGAAGCCAATAGGGAGGAAATGACAAGTGTACAGCTTTGTCAGGTTTTAGTTAAAATTTAGATCAGTTAGAACAAGAGAAGTCAATTTCCTGCGTCAGCTATTTCTCCCCTTTGGGGAGACGAAGAGGGGCTTGTACAACTTTGTCAGGTTTTAGTTAAAATTACAGTTAAAGGCAACCATCATCAAATAGAGAACAATATCATCATCAAATCCGTTAAACAGGATAGCATCAAGTCTAACTAAAAAGTAAATTTATGATTATAACTCTATCTCCGGCTAAGTTACAAGACTTTGAGAAACCTATACATAAGAAAGAGGCTACTACCCCACTCTATGCCAAAGAAGCCAAAGAGCTTTATAAGTCGATGGAAGGCATATCGGTGAGCGAAATAGCATCATTAATGAGTATCAACCCTCAGTTGGCACATGATGTATATCAATATATCCACGCTTTTTCGCTCAGCAAAACACCTCAGCGGCAAGCTGCATTAGCATATAATGGCATAGCCTACAAAGGATTAGATGCTGAGTCATTTACCGAAAAGGACTGGGATTTTGCACAAGAGCATCTTCTGCATATATCTGGTTTGTATGGAGTTTTACGTCCTTTAGACTTAATAAAACCATATAGGCTGGAAATGCAGATACCGTTGATAAACGACAAAGGGAAAGACTTATATGCCTTTTGGTCAGATACTATTAGTAAATATCTGGCTAAAGAGATGAAAGCGGATGATAATATCTGGGTAAACCTGACATCGAAAGAGTATGCTAAAGCCATCAACCGAAAACTATTGCCAAAAGGCCATAGAGTAATAACTCCTATCTTTAAGCAGCAAACAGATAAAGGATATAAACAAATAGTGGTATACGCAAAAAAAGCCCGGGGTATGATGGCTCGGTTTATCATTCAGAACCAACTGAAAGATGTAGAACACCTCAAAGGATTCGATACAGAAGGATACACATTTGCGCCACATTTGTCGGACGATAAGGAATGGATATTTATTCGCTGAGAGGAATTGTTTTTCCATCAATTTTTAAATATCTTTGCTATTCGAAAAAAATTGCAATTTTAATATAACAAAACAAAGATGAAAAAGGTAGTATTGATTCGCCACGGAGAAAGTGCATGGAACAAAGAAAACCGTTTTACAGGATGGACAGATGTTGACCTGACTGAAAACGGAGTACAAGAAGCCATCAAAGCAGGAAAGCTATTGAAGAAAGAAGGCTTTAAGTTTGAAAAAGCTTACACATCGTTCCTTAAAAGAGCTAACAAAACATTGAATACAATCCTCGACCAAATGGATCTGGATTGGATTCCTGTAGAAAAATCATGGCGCTTAAACGAAAAGCACTATGGCATGCTTCAAGGACTGAACAAAGCAGAAACTGCTGAAAAATATGGTGACGAACAAGTTCTTATCTGGAGACGTAGCTACGATGTACCGCCTACTCCATTAGAGCCAACAGACCCCAGATCGGCATCGCAAGACCCACGTTATGCCGGAGTACCTGCTGCTTTTATTCCTCAAACAGAGGCTTTGAAAGATACCGTAGAACGTATTCTTCCTTACTGGTTGGAAGTAATCTATCCTTCTTTGGTAAACCATGACGAAATTATTGTTGCTGCTCACGGAAACAGTTTGCGTGGTATCATCAAATACCTGAAAAACATCTCAGACGAAGACATCGTAAGCCTGAATCTACCGACAGCAGTACCTTATGTTTTCGAATTCGATGATGAATTAAACCTTGTAAAAGACTATTTCTTGGGAGACCCTGAAGAAATCAAGAAATTGATGGATGCAGTTGCTAATCAGGGCAAGAAGAAGTAATAGCAATATATTAAGACCGAAGAAAGAAGTATGTATTTATATCACGCATACTTCTTCCTTTTTTTATTTGGCGGAATATTAGGCAGATAAAAACAAAACGATTATCTTTGCACCGCTTTTATTAGCCCGTACGTGTGATGGGAATAGGGAAGCAAATCCTGAATTTGAGTAACACATTTAAAATTAGAAAATGAAAACATTTGAACTAAAAGGTGAGGCTAGAACAGACCTCGGCAAAAAAGCAACAAAAGCTTTCCGTAATGAAGATAAGATCCCTGCCATTATTTATGGTGGAGATGATAAAAAAGCAGTTCACTTCACTGTAACAAACAGTGATGTACGCAAACTTATCTATACTCCTGAGATCTTCTTGGTAGACCTTACTATAGGTAAAGATAACTACAAAGCAATATTAAAAGACATACAAGTACATCCTGTAACAGATGCTATACTACATCTTGATTTTCTTCACGTATTCGACAACAAACCTATTGTGATCGATGTGCCTGTTGTTCTTGACGGACTAGCAGAAGGTGTTAAGGCTGGGGGTAAATTATCTCTCGACCTTCGTAAGATAAAAGTAAAAGCACTTTACAGCAAAGTTCCTGAAAAAGTACATATCGATGTTTCAGGTCTTGCTCTTGGAAAATCTATCCAGGTAGGAGAATTAAGCTTCGAAGGATTAGAATTACTTAGTGCCAAAAATGCAGTTGTATGCCGCGTTCAGTTGACACGTGCTGCAAGAGGACTTGCTGCTAAAAACGGCTAATACCTAATATTAGTAAATGAAATACTTAATTGCCGGCCTCGGTAATATTGGTAGAGAATACGAATATACCCGCCACAACATAGGATTCAGAGTATTGGACGCTTTAGCAGAAGCGTCCAATGCTGTTTTTATGGACAAGAGATATGGGTTCGTAACCGAGATAAAAATAAAAGGACGCACCCTCATCCTGCTAAAGCCATCGACATATATGAACCTTAGCGGCAATGCTGTCCGATATTGGCTGCAACAAGAGAAAATACCGATAGAAAACCTATTGGTCGTAGTAGACGATCTGGCTTTGCCATTCGGCTCTCTCAGACTAAAGGGAAAAGGAAGCGATGCCGGTCACAACGGACTGAAAAACATACAATCTGTATTGGGTACTCAGAACTACGCCCGTCTGCGCTTTGGTATAGGAAATGAATTTGCGAAAGGTGCACAGATACACTACGTGCTCGACAATTTCTCGGGCGAAGAAGAACAAGCTTTAAAGAATAAGCTGGAAACTTCGGGAGAGATAATTAAGAGTTTCTGCCTGGCAGGGATACAGAATACTATGAACCAGTATAATAATAAATAGCGATTATCATTCTTCGCTTAATAAAATGCATTCATGAAAGAACCTAAAAACGAAGTACGTATCGACAAATGGCTATGGGCTGTAAGACTATTCAAAACACGCTCTATAGCTATCGATGTATGCAAAAAGGGACGCATCATGATAAAAGGAACAAACGTAAAACCTTCGCGCATGATAAAAATAGGTGATGTAATAGAAGTGCGTCGTCCTCCGATCACTTATTCTTTTGAGGTACTTAATCTTACCGAAAACAGAATGGGAGCTAAGTTAGTTCCTGAATTTATGCGAGATGTAACATCTCCTTCTCAGTTAGAAATATTGGAGATGTCTAAAATGAGTGGATTTGTAGACCGTGCTAGAGGGACAGGGCGACCAACGAAAAAAGACCGTCGCGAACTAGAACAATTTACAGAAGACTATTCTTTCTTCGATGATTGGGAACTTGATTCTGAATAGAATATAAAAACAGATAAAAAAGGGAATGTATCATATGATACATTCCCTTTTTATTTATAAAACTTTTGATATGAAACAACTGAATATCTATTTTATTCCTTATCTTTGTTTATATGTTTTGGTGTTACAAGTCTGCATTCTTCGGACATGTAATGAAAAGGGAATCAGGTGCAAATCCTGAACAGTCGCGCTGCTGTAATCTCTCTTATATCTTGTGCAATTACCCATGCCACTGCTTGTACTAAAGCGGGAAGGCTGCACAAAGGAGAAAGTCAGAAGACCTGCCAAAAGACAGAGAGTTCATCCTTCGCGATAAAGGGAAAGAACAGGTCGAGTAAAAATATATGTATTTTATCTATTTATTAAGATTGTGATATCAATCTCTCTTTTTGTGTGAATATACCAAAGAAGAAAGAATGATAATATATAATTAATATTAAACCCTCAATGACTCAACAATGAAAAAAGTAAGAAAAGGAAATTTTGTCACATCTTATAGTGTACAAAACAATAAACAAAAATGCCTATCTAAAGAATTTATGTTTGACGATAAAATAAATAAGAAACCGACTTAAATAGATCACTTATTTTTCTTATTATAAGATATTTATTTATAGACTAAAATCAAAAATTAATAAATGACAAGCATCTACAGAACAACAAAATAGTAAAAAGTTACTTTTAATTTACAATTTATTATAAAATAAGTCTGTAATTCGCTTAAATGTATAGCTAAGATTCTGTAAATTTGAGGTTAGAAAAAAATCTTCTTCTTTAGAGGATCAACCCAAATAATATTTGAAAACAAATTAATCATAAACAATAAAATAATAAGACATGCTACAAGAATTTACTTTAATTGAAGGTAAAGCAATAATTAACTTCACATTGAAATTTTGCGATACACGGCAAAAAATATTAAACAGCTATGGTTTTCGCAGAGTTATTGAAGTATTTGTTCAAAAACTTAAAAAAGAAGAAGTAATCATTTACGAATATTATATTAAGGAATTCAAAACAGATGAAGATTTTGAAAAAACACTCATAGAAGCATTCAAACTATTAACCGTTTGTAATTCCGACGAAGTACAAAACGTGCATAACAAATACTCAATCTTTTTCGACGACAGAGACCTATTCATAGAATTGATCGAATTATTATATAGTTTCTGGAGAAGATTGGAGCGCTATGCAATAGTACATAACAGCACTATCGGAAGCGGACTTCAAAGTGTTCGTTTTATGCAGGCAAACGAACTGTTCAACGAATTAATTCTTTCCATATATCGCCGCATAGAAGAAACTGTTATGGGTTATCAGCACAGAGTATATCGCCAATTAACAGCCGGAGCTAATGCAGCCCTCACCCTTAGCGATATAAATTGGAATTGCCCTGTAGAATATAAAGGGTTAACATCAATACCATTCATAACAGGAGTTATGTTCAAACCTCCTTTTATATCATACACAAAACGTAACACCCGCGACGGTATATTTCAAGAACATCAAACCAATCCAATAGAAAATATTGTATTAGGAGAAGATGACTGGTTCCTATTTCCTGCCAAAGTGGGTAACATGCTTACATTTGTGTACTTCCATAAAGATTTTATGGTACATGGCTTTGCTCTATCCAATCTTTTCGAGTTGGCTAAAGAAAGTGAATATATAGGGAAGAAACCTGAGATTATTTACATCTTCGGATACCCTGACGGACATGAGGAGAAACGTACATTCTACTACAAAGACAAAAAGAATGATATCTTAATAGGATATGCAAATCATTGCGACGATATCGACTATTTCGGATATATGAAAAAAATGCTTCTAACATTGCACAACATTAAACAAATGGAAAATAACAAACTTCCTATACATGGTGCAATGGTAAACATAGCTCTTAAAAATGGAAAAGAAGCAAATATCATCATCATGGGAGACAGTGGCGCAGGCAAGTCTGAAAGCCTTGAAGCCTTCCGTACGCTTAATGAAAAATATATACGTCATATGCGTATTATTTTCGACGACATGGGCTATCTAAAAAAGGAAGAAGACGGAACTATAAAAGGTTATGGAACTGAAATCGGCGCTTTCGTTCGTATAGATGACCTTGACCCAATGTACGCATTCGAACAAATGGAAAGGGGAATTTACACTAACCCTGACAAAATAAATGCCCGCATCACTATACCTGCTGCTACTTACGATGTAATAATGAAAGGATACAAAGTAGACTATTTCTTGTATGCCAACAATTATGAAGATGCAGAAAAGAAAATTAAGTTCTACGACAATCTGGACGAAGCTATAAAAGTTTTTGAAGCAGGAGCCCGTAAAGCCAAAGGCACCACTACAGAAAAAGGACTTGTTACATCTTATTTTGCAAATCCGTTTGGACCTGTTCAGGAACAAGAGATTGCAGGACGCCTAATTAGAGAATATTTCTCAGACATGAAAAAGAACGGAGTGAAAATTGGAGAAATCCATACATCTTTGGCAATTGACGGCAGAAGCAAAGATGGTCCTCAGGAAGCAGCAGAAGAATTATTCACATTGATAAACGAATAAAATTTATATACTTTTCCATGTGCCGGTTATTATGAATAATTGGCACATGGTGTATGATAAATATATATTAATTAGGTTTAAGAGTTTGATGAAAGAAAAAACATTAAAGCTGAACTTTTCGTTTATTATTATAGTATTATAATCATATATTGAAAACATATAAACCATGAATAATTTACAACAATCTTTGATGCACGACAATATCAAACTGTTGGGCAACATGTTGGGTAAAACCATAGGTGAAGCCAAAGGACAAGATATGGTTGCTCTAATAGAAACAATTCGTAGACTATCCAAAGCATCTCATTCAGGAGATATAGAAGCACATAAATCTTTGGTAAAGACTCTCCAGAATTTAAGAGACGAAGAATTTTTACCGGTAGCCCGTTCCTTCAACCAATTTCTGAATCTTACAAATACTGCTGAACAATATAACAGTGTCTCGCCACATGCTCAAGGGGCAGAGAATCCTGTAAATTTTCCGGAAATATATCAGAAATTAAAAGCAGCTAAGCTAAGCGATGAAGATATAATAAAAGCAATAGAAAATATATCTATAGATTTAGTACTTACAGCCCACCCTACTGAGATAAACAGACGATCATTAATTAACAATTTGAATGAAGTAGATCACTGTCTGGCTTTGTTAGACCACGACGATCTAGCCGAATATCAAAAAGTACAGATACTAAGAAGACTCAAACAACTGATTACTCAATATTGGTATACAGATGAGATTCGCCAAAAACGCCCTACCCCTAACGAGGAAGCGAAATGGGGATATGAGGTTGTAGAAAATAGCCTTTGGACAGCTGTTCCGGCGTATATAAGGGAATTAGATGATCAAATAAAAAATGTATTGCCTTATAAATTACCTGTAGATACACGTCCTATACATTTTTCTTCGTGGATGGGAGGTGATCGTGATGGAAACCCGAATGTAACAGCAAAAATAACTCACGATGTTTTATTAGACAGCAGAAAAAGAGCTGCACGCCTATTCTTAGAAGATATAGAAGTTCTTGTTAAAGAACTTTCTATGGCTACATGCACCTCTGAATTCAGAAACTATATAAATGACTATGAGGTACAAGAGCCTTACCGGGAACTAATGAAAAGGCTTCGGGCTAAACTGAGAAAAACGATTGCATATCTCGATGAGAAAATTGAAGGAAGAAACCCTGAATGTACCGAAGATATATTAATCCATAATGAGCAGTTGTGGGAGCCTCTATACGAATGTTACAAGTCGTTAGTTGCTTGTAAAATGGAAAGTATAGCCGATGATAAGCTTTTAGATACTCTTCGTAGAATTCGCTGTTTTGGACTAACATTAACCCAGTTGGATGTTAGACAAGAAAGTACAATACATACAGAAGCTCTATCCGAAATAACCCGATATTTAGGTCTAGGCGATTATGAAACATGGTCGGAAGAAGACAAGCAGGCATTTTTAATAAAGGAACTTAATTCAAAACGGCCTCTTGTCCCTAACAATTGGCAGCCAAGTCCACAAACAAAAGAAGTGTTGGACACATGTAAAGTTATAGCTACAACTCCCGAAGGAGCTATTCCTACATATGTAATATCGATGACTCGCACTCCATCCGATATACTAGCCGTTTATCTTTTATTGAAAGAAGCTGAATGCCCGTATATATTGCCGGTTACCCCATTATTTGAGACATTAAACGACTTAAATAATGCCGATAATATAATGCAGCAGCTTTTCAATATCAATTGGTATAAAGGCATTATCAAAAACAAGCAGATGATAATGATAGGCTATTCGGATTCGGCTAAAGATGCGGGTTCGTTAGCGGCAGGATGGGCTCAATATCATGCACAGGAAGCTCTGATAAAAACATGTCAGGATCAAGGTGTTGCCCTCACTCTGTTTCATGGTCGTGGTGGTACTGTCGGTCGTGGTGGTGGACCTGCTAAAGTAGCCTTATTTTCACAACCTCCGGGTTCGTTGAAAGGCGGTCTCAGAGTAACAGAACAAGGAGAAATGATCCGCTTCAAACTCGGATTACCGGATTTGGCAATAAAAACTCTATCCTTGTATACTGATGCTATATTAGAGGCAAATCTACTTCCTCCTCCTGCACCAAAGCAAGAGTGGAGAGACTTGATGAATGAATTATCAGATATTTCATGCAAAATATATCAGGATATCGTCCGTCGCGATCCTGACTTTATTCCTTACTTCTATCAGGCAACTCCCGAAGCAGAACTGGCTCGTCTACCTTTGGGTTCGCGTCCGGCCAAGCGTCGCCCTAATGGAGGAGTAGAAAGTCTTCGTGCAATTCCTTGGATATTTGGATGGACTCAAAACAGGCTGATGCTTCCAGCATGGCTAGGTGCAGGAGATGCACTCCAACAGGCGATTGACAACGGAAAGATGGATCTCTTAAAGGCAATGTATAGAGAATGGCCATTTTTTGGAACACGAATCAGCATGTTCGAAATGGTTTTTGCCAAAGCAGACTTACGAATATCTCAATACTATGACGAACGTTTGGTTGATGCCGAATTACAAAGATTAGGAAAAGAGCTAAGAAGTCAGTTAGAAAGTAACATAAATACAGTTCTAAGAATATCTCAAGATGAATATTTAATGGAAGGGTTACCTCAAGTTGCAGAGAATATAGCAATGCGAAATATTTATACCAACCCTTTAAACCTGTTACAGGTAGAACTTCTGCATCGTACACGACAGGAAGGTGAACATTCATCTGAGTTGGAATTGGCCCTAATGATAACTATTTCGGGTATCGCAGCAGGAATGCGAAACACAGGATAATTATCAATTTGAAACATAGGAAATAGAACATAAGAATCTAAAAGGTTTCTTAAATTCAGAGCCTATTACTAGATTCTTATGTTCTTTAATCTAAATTCGTAAGAATAAATTTACCCTTAATTATGCAATATAAAATAACAGGTCCGAAAGATATAAAATCGGCTATACAACTTCCTGCATCAAAAAGTATAAGTAACAGAGCTCTTATATTAAATGCTCTCAGCCATTCTTCGTTCGATATTAAAAACCTATCGGACTGCGATGACACCAATGTAATGGTAGATGCATTCAACTCAGGTAGCAATCTGATAGATGTAAAAGCAGCCGGGACTTCTATGCGCTTCCTTACTGCGCTACTGGCTATTACTCCGGGAGAATGGATTATTACCGGTACCGAACGTATGCAAGAGCGTCCTATTCATATTTTGGTAGATGCATTAGCATCTCTCGGAGCACATATCGAGTATATCGGAAAAATAGGCTTCCCTCCGCTGAAAATAAAAGGAACTTCTCTTGATGGAGGTGACATCTATCTGTCCGGAGACGTTAGTTCTCAGTTCATTTCGGCACTATTAATGATAGCGCCAACCATGAACAAGGGATTGACTATAAATCTGGAAGGAAATGTTATATCTATACCATATATAAAGCTAACGTTGGGAATGATGGCTCAATATGGAGTTAAAACCCACTGGGACGGAAAAGTAATAAAATTATACCCAGAACAGTACAAGCCTATCCACTACATTGTAGAATCCGATTGGTCGGCGGCTTCATACTGGTACGAAATGGCTGCGCTTTCTGACAATACCCATATAGAACTAAAAGGACTGTTTAAAGATAGTATGCAGGGAGACTCGAAAGTTGCAGAATTGTTTCTCGATCTTGGTATTGGTACAGAATATACTGATGATGGTGTAATACTTACCAAGACGAACAGAAAGACAAAAAAGATGTTTCACAATTTTGTAAACGAACCGGATTTAGCTCAAACCTTTGCTGTCACTTGTTGCATGATGGGAATTCCTTTTATGTTTACTGGCTTACAAACACTGAAAATAAAAGAAACAGATCGTATAGAAGCTTTAAAACAAGAACTTAGGAAATTAGGATATGTGCTATATGACAGTGAAGATAGTATATTGGAATGGACAGGCGAACGCTGCGAAGCTATGCCGGATGCTGTAATAAAAACATATGAAGATCATCGTATGGCGATGGCATTTGCTCCGGCGGCAATATGCCTGGATCATATAAACATAGCTACACCTAAAGTGGTTACGAAGTCTTATCCCCGTTTTTGGGACGACCTCAAACATGTAGGTTTTAGTATAACAGGAGAATAGAAGAATCAGTCTAAACGATACCCGAATTGGCGAAGTATGTTATCCCTGCTTCGCCAATCTTTTTCTACCTTGACGAATATCTCCATAAAGATTTTCTTATTGAAGAAGCGTTCAATATCTTTACGAGCCATAGTTGCAACTTTCTTCAGAGCTGCTCCTTTGTGCCCTATTATTATTCCTTTCTGAGTATCGCGCTCGACAATGATAAGGGCACGTATATTGATTATATCTTTCTCCTCTTTAAATTCTTCTACAACAACTTCCACTGCATACGGAACCTCTTTCTGATAATATAAAAGAATCTTCTCGCGAATAGTCTCAGTTACAAAGAATCGAGCAGGACGATCGGTCAGCGCATCTTTCTCGAAATAAGGAGGAGACTCTGGGATCAGGTCTAAGATCCTCTTTTTAATAATATCTATATTAAACTTATTCAATGCCGATATAGGATATATCTCGGCCTTAGGCAACAAGTCTTTCCACTTAGCAACCAACTCTTCCAGCTCCTTCTGATTAGTCTGATCTATTTTATTTATCAGTAGTAGCACAGGAGCATCTGCCTGCTGAACCTTTTGTAGAAATTCCTCATTCTTATCAGTTTTCTCTACCACATCGGTCATATATAATAAAACATCGGCATCGCTAAGTGCCGATTGAGAAAATCCCAACATAGACTCCTGCAATTTGTAGTTTGGACGCAACACTCCCGGGGTATCAGAATATACGATCTGGTATTCCTCGGTGTTTACAATACCCAAAATTCTATGACGGGTAGTCTGAGCCTTTGATGTAATGATAGAGACTTTCTCTCCGACCAATAGATTCATCAAGGTTGATTTTCCTACATTTGGGTTTCCTACAATATTTACAAATCCGGATTTATGCATTCTATATTTTATCTATTATTATAATGAAAGAACAAAAGTACAAAAAGATTCAGTTAAAATGTAAAACATGAACAATTAACACTAGAATATATTATTGTTATTAGTCGAAGTTTTTATTATTTTTGCATCAGAAAAGAAATTTGATTTTCATTCTCAAAAAACACTTGCAAATATACACTCACTAAACTTTTACCCTCTCTTTATATCTTATATATGAAACACATACCTTACAATCTGTATTTTTTATTTTTCATTCTTTCCTTTGTTATAATTTCGTGCAAAGATAAAAGTTCTCATAAAGTAAGTGAGTCGAACAAGAAAGAGGTGGTGAAATCTAAATTTGCGAGAAACTATCCGGACTTCGATCCTCAGATTTTCAGAAAATACCTAAAAACCCATATTGTAGAAGATAGTATTGCTGCACCCTTTTATCAAGAAAACGAATTCTCTGCCATATGGGTACACGATACACTAGACACTAAAAACCTATACACATATATAGACATTCTCGAACAAGTAGAAAAGCACGGTTTAACATCTGATTATTTTTCTGTTTCTAGAATAAAATCAATTACCGATTCTATAGATTCAGGTGCATACTCTAACTATCCCGACACATTGTATTCAAAAATATATGAAGTAGAGCGCTTATCTACAGCTTCTTTAATTAAGTACGCTACAGGCATGAAATATGGGTTTGTAAATCCTCACAAGCTTTTTGGAAAAAAATTGTACGATATTACACTACTCAGTGCAGACTCTGCGTTTTACACATCCTTATATTCTGAAATAAAGATAAACCCTATTGATGTAGCAACCCTATCTCACCCTACAGATAGTATATATCTACTATTGCAAAAAGAATATGAAATACTGAAAAGAGGAGAAGCGACTGATATAAAAAAAATAACATCGGGAAGCACAACATTTAAATTAGGAGACAAAAGTAAGTATATATCAGATATTGCCGAACGATTAATTATAACAGGAGAATATACTCCAAATACAGAAACAAACGATAGCCTTCATAGCATCTTAGATGAAACATTATTGGATGCAATAAATACTTTCAGAAGAAAAAATTCATATCTGGAAGAAAAAGAAGTTGGGAAACTTACAATAGATGCTCTTAACCAGCCTATTAGTTATTACACAAACAAGATAAGAGCTAATATGGAACGTTACCGGTGGAAGCGAGCCAAGCCGAAAGAGAATAAACATATAGAGGTTAATGTCGCTTCATTTATGTTGGAAGCAACACAGTCTGATAGCCTACCTTTAATATCTAGAGTATGTGTAGGTTCTGTAAGAAACAAAACACCTTTATTGGAAAGCAATATTTCTTATCTTAATCTAAATCCTATATGGAATGTACCTAAGAGTATTGCTCAAAACGAAGTTGCTGTGTTACAGAAGAAAGATCCGACCTATATAAAACGACACAACATGCGTTTGTTTAAAGGAGGAAAAGAAATTGATACTGAGTCTATTGATTGGAAAACAGTCAATCCTGCAAAATTCCCATATTTTATAAAGCAAGATCCCGGATATGGTAACTCTTTAGGACTGATTAAATTCATGTTCAACAACGCGCATTCAGTATATTTACACGATACACCTAGTAAAGCTGCATTTGGACGAAAGATCAGAGCAATAAGCCATGGATGTGTAAGAGTTCAAAAACCTTTTGAGCTTGCATTCTTTTGTACATCTCCCTCTACCGACTTATACAAAGATCAACTATTATTTAGTGTAAAGAAAGAGCCTATCACTATCGAAGGAAAAAAGCTGTTAAAAGAGGATAGGTTAAAAAAGATATCGGATATAATAAACATCAAGCAGGATAAAAAAATATCATTATTTATCGACTACTATACAGTATTTACGTATCAGAATGATAGTATGCTATATTATGCAGACGATGTATATGGATATGATGATTTAATTTTAAGAGAATTATCTATATAGTAAGAAAAGATAGGATATCGACCAAAAAGTGACAACCTCTTTTATTTGTATTTTATAATGAAACCTGATCTTATTAATGCAATTTTTACTATTTTTGTTTCTTACATTTATCAAGATCATAAGACTATTAGAACAAAATAAGCAGGAACATGGAAAATAATGAATTATTATTGCAAGTAACAGCAAAGGCTAAAACATGGCTTTCGGACAAATATGATGACGAAACCCGAAAACTGGTACAAGCATTATTAGACAAAGAAGATAAAACCGAGCTTATCGAAGCTTTTTATAAAGATCTTGAGTTTGGAACCGGAGGTTTACGCGGTATTATGGGCGTGGGTACCAACAGGGTTAACATATATACTATCGGAGGTGCTACTCAGGGACTAGCAAACTATTTGTTAAAAGAATTTTCTACCTTAAAACAAATAAAAGTTGTTATTGGACACGATTGCCGTAATAACAGTAGAAAGTATGCAGAAATTTCAGCCGAAATCCTTTCTGCTAACGGAATAAAAGCTTATCTTTTCGAAGATCTTCGCCCTACTCCTGAGGTTTCGTATGCAATCAGAAAATTAGGATGTCAAAGCGGTATAATGATTACTGCATCTCACAACCCAAAAGCATATAATGGATACAAAGCATACTGGGAAGATGGTGCTCAAGTAATACCTCCTCACGATAAAAATATTATTGCCGAAGTAAACCGAGTAAATGTAGGTGATATCAAATTTAAAGGAAACAAAGAATTAATAGAGACTCTGACCAAAGAAATAGATGAATCATACATCAATGATCTGAAAACATTACAATTATCGCCAGACGCAGTAAAACGTCATGGAAGCATTGGCATTGTATATACTCCACTGCACGGCACAGGTTTCACTATTATACCACAAGCACTGAAAGCATGTGGATTTAACAACATTATTAATGTACCCGAGCAGGATGTATTAAGTGGCGATTTCCCTACAGTAGTATCGCCTAACCCTGAAGATCCTGCCGCTATGGCTATGGCTGTAAAAAAAGGAGTAGAAACTAATGCCGAACTGGTATTTGCTACAGACCCCGATGCCGATCGTTTCGGTGCAGCTATAAGAAACGATAAAGGTGAGTTTATTCTATTGAATGGCAATCAGACAATGCTTATTCTCATCTATTATATCATTACCCGCAAAAGAGAACTCGGACAGCTTACTGGCAAAGAATATACAGTTCGTACTATCGTAACCAGTGCTTTGACTCAGACTGTATCAGAGAAAAACGGAGTGGAAATGTTCGAATGCTATACAGGCTTCAAATGGATAGCATCTGTTATGCGCGAACTGGAAGGAAAGCGCCAATATATAGGAGGCGGGGAAGAAAGTTATGGCTTCTTAGCCGAAGATTTTGTAAGAGATAAAGACTCTGTATCTGCTGCTATCCTATTTGGAGAAATTGCTGCATGGGCTAAAGATAATGGAAAAACTCTGTATGAAATGCTTCAGGACATCTATGTTGAATATGGCTTTTCGAAAGAAAAAGGCATTTCTGTTGTAAAAGAAGGACGTACAGGTGCTGAAGAAATAGAATCAATGATGAAGAACTTCAGAGAAAACCCTATTCAACAAATTGCAGGCTCAAAGGTGGTCTTAATAAAGGACTATGTTACCCTAAAAGCCAAAGACCTTGTATTGGAAGAAGAGTTTACTCTTGAAATGCCTACAACATCGAACGTACTTCAATATTTTACAGAAGATGGCACCAAAGTATCCATTAGGCCATCGGGTACAGAGCCAAAAATAAAATTCTATATAGAAGTACACAGCAAACTAAAATCGAGAGAAGAATATGATGTTGTAGATGCTGCTGCTGAAAAGAAAATAGAACAAGTTTGTAAAGATTTAGGTATCTAAAACAGTATAATATACTCGACAGATAAAAGCCGGATTCATAATGAATCCGGCTTCTTTTTTTTACAGAAATGAAACATTTTTTACAAAAAAAGTTGTTCCTTTACACTGATCTTTAGTTCTCCTTTAACGAGAGCTTTCTTAAAAGAACAGAGAACAAGACCCAAATAGACAAAAGGAAACAGATATATAATCGGTTTGAACTCTTTATTAAATTAAAGTATAATGAGTAAAAATCATCCCAAAAGCAAAATGCAATTCATTATTTACAATAAACCTTCAATGTGTTTTTATCAAACAAATACAAACAAAATGAACGATCGTCCACTACCTTGCGTAAAAAATGTTAATAAATAGAATTTAAATGATTCCCGGCAACACTTATTATAAGTACACTTACTATATTTGCATTCAAATTAAATAAAGAATAAATGGATGTAAATTGCAACAAATTGGGTAATCCTTACGAAGATGTAGGGTATTTGATATGGCGGGTATCCAAATATTGGCATAGAGGTAAACATAAACTACTAGACGAATTTGGACTTACTAGTGCCCAGTTGGAACTATTAGGAGCTATATATCATATGTCGAGACGAAATATGGAAGCAACACAAATTATTCTGTCGCAAGAAACAGATATAGATCCGATGACGACATCTACAATTCTCAGAAACCTACAGAGAAAAGGGTTAATCAGCAGACGCGAAAGTACAACTGATACAAGAGCCCGAATAGTAGAAGTAACAGAAGCTGGAGCCGAACTATTTGTAAAAGCGATATCAAAAGTAAAAGAAGGACAAGATGTATTATTCAAAAATATAGATACAGAAGCATTAAAGATTCAGCTTCAAATTCTATTAGGAGAAATGGATAGATTGAGTAAAATCAGTAATTAAAAATAAATAAAGGACATGGACTTAAAGAAGATTGTTTTTGGAGCAACAGCTCTATTGGTTATGGTATCTTGTGGGAACAAGAATTCCAACCCCTTTGGAGGAGGGGACACTTCTCCGAAAGAATACCCCACAGCGGTATTGCAAGAGCAAAGTGTTGAACTTGAAAGTGTATATCCTGTAACTATAAAAGGACAGGAAGATATAGAGATCAGACCACGTATCGACGGATTTATTGATGCAATATATGTGGACGAAGGTTCTGTTGTAAAAAAAGGTCAAACTCTATTTAAAATCAATTCACCACAAGCAGCGCAGGCAGTAAACACTGCAAAAGCAGCTGTGAGTAGCGCAGAGGCACAAGTGCAAACAGCAAAATTGAATGTAGATAGAATCAGACCATTAGCAGAAAAAGGTATTGTGAGCCAAGTACAATTAGATACTTATATGAATGCATATACATCAGCATTGGCTACAAAGGCACAAGCAGATGCAACGCTGACAAATGCTAATGCAACAATGAGCTGGACAAATGTGTCAAGCCCTGTAGATGGAGTTGTAGGATCTATTCCATTCCGTTTGGGTAGTTTAGTCAATAATGGAAATGTGTTAACAACAGTATCCAGCACAAGTAATGTTTTTGCAAACTTCTCTCTTAACGAAAAAGAATTGGTCACTTTCCTTGCCAATTTGGAAGGTAAAACTCAGGCAGAGAAAATTAAGAATTTGCCGGAAATATCTTTAAGAATGGCTGACGGAACTTTATATTCTGAAAAAGGAAAAATAAAGACTATTACAGGACAAGTGAATGTAACAACAGGTAGTGCTAATTTCAGAGCAGACTTTCCGAATCCTCATGGAATATTAAGGAGTGGTTTTAGCGGTAATATATCTATACCAAAACATATAGAGAAAGCAATACTAATACCGCAAGTTGCAACATTTACTAAACAAAATAAACACCTTACATATAAAGTAGTGAATGACTCGATAGCTATACAGACTTTAATATCAGTGGTGCCTACACCTGATGGCAAAAGCTATGTTGTAGAAGACGGACTATCTGTAGGCGATCGTATTATCACAAATGGTATAGCAACATTATCGGATAGCGCTAGAGTTATAGTAAAGAAATAAGACTTTTTAATAAAATAAAATAAAGATACAATGTTAAAGACATTTATAGAAAGACCTGTACTATCTACAGTTATTTCTGTCATCATTGTGGTATTAGGGATTATTGGGCTGGCTACTTTGCCGGTAGAGCAATATCCCGACATAGCACCTCCGACAGTACAGGTTCAGGCTAACTACCCCGGTGCAAATGCGGATGTAGTTATGAATAGTGTAGTTATACCTCTCGAAGAACAAATAAACGGAGTAGAGGGTATGACATATATGACATCATCGGCAAGTAACGGGATGGCAACAATCAGGGTATTCTTCAAACAGGGTATCAATGCCGACATTGCAGCCGTAAACGTACAGAATCTTGCAGCACGCGCCACTCCTCTACTTCCGCAAGAAGTAACACAACTAGGGGTGACTGTTGCAAAACAACAGAATAGTACGCTGTTAGGTTTTACCCTAAGTACAAGTAACCCCGACTACGATGGAGAGTTTTTGCAAAACTATGCCAATATCAATATCCTGCCACAAATCAAACGTGTATATGGAGTAGGTAATGCGAGCGTGTTTGGAGCCAAAGACTACTCAATGCGTATATGGTTGAAGCCAGACATTATGGCCGCCTACAAAATATCGGCGCAAGAAGTATCTGCAGCTTTGCAAGATCAGAATATAGAGGCAGCTCCCGGCGAGTTAGGACAAAATAGTGATCAATCTTTCCAGTATGCACTGAGATATACCGGAAAGCTAAAAACAGAAGAAGATTTTCAAAATATAATACTTCGTTCTCAGAACGGACAAATTTTGAGATTGAAAGATATAGCTGATGTAGAGTTAGGGTCTCTTAATTACAGTGTAGTCTCTCAAACCGACAGAAATGATGCTGTGTTTATGATGATAAACCAAACAGCGGGATCGAATGCACAACAAGTAATTGCTGATGTAAAAGCCGTATTGAAAGATGCAGAAAAATCATTACCTTCAGGTGTTCAGTTCAACTTTATGATGGACTCGAGCGAGTTCCTTGATGCATCTATCGAAAAAGTTATTCACACCCTGATAGAAGCCTTTATACTTGTATTTATCGTAGTATTCGTTTTCTTACAGGATTTGCGTTCTACTATTATTCCGGCAGTAGCTGTACCGGTTGCAATTGTTGGTACGTTTTTCTTCCTACAGATTTTCGGGTTTTCTGTCAATCTGTTGACGTTGTTTGCCCTTGTGCTGGCCATTGGTATTGTCGTCGATGATGCCATAGTCGTCGTCGAGGCCGTTCACGCCCATCTGGATGCAGGAGAAAAAGATCCTAAGGTAGCAACCATGACGGCCATGAAAGAGATTGCGCCTGCCATTGTATCTATCACTTTGGTTATGTCAGCGGTGTTTATTCCGGTCAGCTTCATTGGTGGTACTACGGGTATATTCTTTAAGCAGTTTGGTCTTACACTAGCCATAGCGATCCTCATATCGGCCGTAAACGCATTAACGCTGAGTCCGGCTCTCTGTGCCCTGTTCCTTAAGGCACACGACGAAGAACATAAACAAAAGAGTTTCCTTCAGAAGTTTTATTACTATTTTAATATCACTTTCAACAGCGCTACTCAGAAATACAAACAATCATTGCATTTCTTAGGCCGCAAAGGACACCGTTGGATCACAGTGGCCATTATATTAGTATCGTCTTTGATTCTATTTGGGCTAATGAAGATGTTGCCTACTGGTTTTGTACCTAACGAAGACAGTGGAGGTGTTATCGGTTTCGTTACTTTGCCCCCGGGATCGTCGTTGGAAAGAACCGACTCGGTTGTTGCACAGGTGGTACGCATTGCCAGCGAAATAGAAGGAGTGAAAGGCGTAACAAATATTACAGGGGTAAACTTTACGGCTGGGATGAATAGCTCTTATGGAACTCTTGTTGTTAAGATGAAATCGTGGAACGACAGAAAATTATCTACCAACGAAGTTTCTGCTATCCTGAAAGAAAAAACAAGCGGAATTAAAGACGCTACATTTTTCTTTCTAGCAACACCTACCCTACAAGGATTTGGTCTGGGTGCTGGTGTTGAACTACAGCTACAAGACCGCATGGGTGGAGATATAAATAAATTTAATGATGTTGCTCAAAACCTATTGCAAAAACTTACTGCTAGAAAAGATATTGTAATGATGGGGATGACAAACTTTAACCCGGCTTTCCCACAGAAAGAGATATCTGCTGATTTGCCTAAAATTAAAGCAGCCGGGCTCACTCTCAATCAGGTGATGGGTACATTGCAGACATATATAGGTAGTTCTTATGCTTCTACATTCAATCTCTACGGTAAACAATTCAGGGTTGTATTACAGGCCTCGCCGGAATACCGTAAAAAAATAGAAGACCTCAATGGCCTCTTTGTGCAAACAGCTTCAGGAGAGATGGCTCCAATAACAGAGTTTATCCATATCAAAGATATAGATGCACCTCCTACACTAAGCCGTTTCAATATGTATTCGTCCATAGACCTTACTATTGTACCTAATCTTATTGACGGGAAGAGTACTGGAGATGTACTTAATCTATTAGAAGAATTTTCGCAGGATAAAACGATATTACCGGATGGATATACTTACGAATTTTCCGGTATGACTCGTGAAGAAGCTAATAGTGGAAATGAAACTGTATTGATCTTTGGTATTTGTATCATTTTCGTATACTTGCTATTATGTGCTTTGTATGAAAGTTACATTATTCCTCTTGCAGTATTATTCTCCCTACCTGTTGGTTTGGCCGGAGTATTTATCTTCCTTATGATATTCGGAGTCTCGCAAGGTATTGTTAATAATATATATGTTCAGATATCGATGATTATGCTCATCGGACTATTGGCTAAAAATGCCATTCTTATTGTAGAATATGCGATTCAACGTCGTCAACAAGGTATGAGTATAATCGAGGCTGCTGTAAACGGTGCTGTAGCACGTCTTCGTCCGATTTTGATGACATCATTTGCATTTATTGCAGGATTACTTCCATTGATGTTTGCATCAGGAGCAGGTGCCATAGGAAATAAATCTATTGGTATCAGTGCAGTAGGTGGTATGTTTATCGGAACCATGATTGGAGTATTAGTGATACCTTCGCTTTACATTATATTCCAAAGTATACAAGACAAGTTCAGTAAATCGGGAATGATAAACTCTAACGATGAGTTAATTAATAAAAACAAATAACTATGATCAGAAAATATATAAAAGGTACAATTCTATTGGGAGTAATACTCTCAATGGGATTCTCCTCCTGTCAGGTCGTCAATAAATATAAAGCTCCCGAGATAGATTCGGATGCCTTATATCGCGACGAGGTTTCTACAGACACTACTACGATAGCTAATATTCCTTGGCGGGAATATTTCACTGACCCTGCTCTTCAGGCTTTAATAGATGAAGCTTTGAACAACAACTATGATATGCTCATAGTAGCACAACGCGTAAAACAGGCAGAAGCTGCTTTGGGTATGGCTCGTGCGGCTTATTTTCCAAGCTTGGCTGTTGGAGGGAACCTAACTCACACACGTTTTAGTAATGGAGCTGATGGAAAAAAAACTTTAGGCTACCACACTAACGAATATATGGTAGGATTCACTGCAACTTGGGAACTAGACGTATGGGGCAAGCTCAATCGTCAGTCTCGTGCCAAATTTGCAGATGTTTTGAACAGTTATGCAGGTCGCAACCTATTACAAACATCCTTAATTTCGGGTATTGCAAATTCTTATTATGCACTGCTTGCTCTAGACCAGCAGCTGGAAGTAACTAACGAAATGATTGGTTTAATGCAGGAAAGTGTAGATGCAATTGAAGCAATGAAAACTGCCGGATTTCAGAACAGAGCTGCTGTAGAGCAAATGAAAGCATCGTTATACTCAGCTAAAGTATCCATCCCTGATCTGGAAAGCAACATAAGACAGTTAGAAAACAGTATCTGTGTAATGCTAGGTAGAAAACCCGGCAGTATTGCTCGCACTACAATAAAAGATCAAGTAGTACCTACTCAGTTAGCATATGGTGTACCATATCAAATGTTAGCAAAAAGGCCGGATGTTAGGCAAGCTGAATTATCTTTCAGATCTGCCTTTGAATTAACAAATGCAGCACAGGCAAGCTTTTATCCTTCTATTTCAATAAACAGTGCATCTCTCGGATATGCAGGAACATTGTTTAAACCAGAAAATCTTGCAGCTAATATTATAGGTAATATAATGCAGCCAATATTTGCTAAGAAACAGCTTATAACTCAACTAAAAGTAGCTAAAGCAGAACAGCAAGCAGCATTACTTACATTCGAAAAAACAGTATTAGAAGCAGGTCAGGAAGTATCAAATATTATGTATACCTACGAGTCTTCACAGAAAAAGAATGAAGTGAGGTCAGAACAGGTTACATCGCTTACACAAGCTGTACACGATACGAAAGAGTTATTGTCTGCCGGAGAAGCAAATTATTTGGAAGTAATCAATGCACAACAAAGTTTACTTCAGGCAAAACTTAATCAAATAAGTGACAAGTTAGAACAGCTTCAAGCATCCTCTGATCTATACAGAGCTTTAGGCGGAGGTATTGAGTAAATAAAAATCAGATAACACTTTTCTTTAAGAGGGGGATATTTTCGAATAGAATTTATTCCCCTCCTTTATTTATCACATTTTTGAAAAATAGTTCTATACAGTCACATGACAAGTATAACAAAAAATAGACCTAATAAAAAACCGAGACAGCTATATGTCTCGGTTTTTTATTTAATCTATAAATAATATCAATTGTTTACGATAAGCAGTCTATTAAGTTGTTTCCTGCAATTCTGTTATCAGCTTATTTGCTCTAGCAATTGCAATATTTATATTGTCACAGATATTTTCTTCTCCAATCATATTAGGGATATCTGATGTTTCTATCATAGCATGTACTTCACGCCTTACACCAGACAAAATAACCTGAATACCATCTTTCATAGACTTCCGACACAAACTCTCCAGATTATGCAGCCCGGTAGAGTCTATAAATGGTACTTTACGCATACGTATAATGCGAATCTTTGATTTATCTCCAATAATACGCATACTCTCTTCAAACTTATTAGCTATACCAAAAAAGAATGGACCATCTATTTCATATACTTCGACTTCGTCTGGTAATAATAATACCTCTTCATCTTGAGTGAACTCACTCTCATCTGTTAAATCAAGCTTATCTTTTATAATAGAAACATGTGTAACATCATTTATCCGCTTCATAAATAGCACCACTGCAAGAAGGAGTCCGACTTCTATTGCAATAGTAAGATCGAATATAACAGTAAGGAAGAAAGTAATAAGTAGTACAGCGACATCTGATTTCTGATCTTTCAGCAAAGATTTGAATGTACGCCATTCACTCATATTATACGATACTATCACCAACACCCCAGCCAGACACGCCATCGGTATATACTGAGCCAACGGCATCAACAATAAGAGAATTAATAATAAAACAATAGCATGTATAATACCTGCAACAGGAGTACGCCCCCCATTATTGATATTAGTCATAGTACGAGCTATTGCACCTGTAGCAGGTATTCCTCCAAACAAAGGCGTTACAATATTAGCTACCCCCTGGGCTATAAGTTCTGTGTTCGAATTATGCTTCTCCCCTCCGATTACGCCATCAGCTACAGTCGCAGATAAAAGAGATTCAATTGCTCCCAGCAGAGCAATGGTTAAGGCGACAGGTAATAGATCGGTAATAGCCTGCATATTAAGATTCGGCAATTCTGCAGCAGGCAGTTCTGCATTGATCCTAAAACGATCACCAATAGTATCAATTACAGATATTCCAAAATATGTTTTTAATACGTAGACTCCAATAGTAACTACTATAATGGCAACCAACGAACCTGGTATTTTCTTTATAACTCGTGGAGTGAATACTATGATAAGAATACTTATAATGCTCACTAATGTATTCCACCAGTTTATAGTATCAAAGTGTTTAACATATATAATCCATTTACCGATAAAGTCGCCCGGAACTTTTTCACCACCGAAAGTTAATCCAAAAATATCAGCTATTTGTGTAGTAAAGATAGTAACGGCAATACCGCTTGTAAATCCTACAATAATAGGATATGGGATAAATTTTATGATCTTGCCCAACTTAAAAATCCCGAGTAACACAAGTATTACTCCCGCAATGATAGTAGCAACAAGAAGCCCTTGTATTCCATAGTTCTGTACAACACCATATACAATAACGATAAAAGCCCCAGTAGGGCCTCCAATCTGTACTTTACTTCCTCCTAATAAGGATATTATAAATCCGGCTATAATAGCAGTTATAATACCTTGCTCAGGCTTCACCCCTGAGGCTATACCAAAAGCCAAAGCCAAGGGAAGTGCTACAATACCAACAATCAACCCCGCCATGAGGTCATTTACAAGTTTTTCCTTATTATACGTTTTCAGAGAGATAAATAACTGAGGAGTAAAGTCCTTAAAAAAACTTTTTTTCATAATTTAACTAATAAATCCGGCTATGAGTAACCGGCGACTATCATAAAAATATAATAACCTAGCAAGCAGGCAATTACAAAGCTCTCGAAAAACACTATTTAGAAACAATCTAAGTATCTTATTTAGAACACCTTATTATCACCTCAATTTTGAGACACAAAGGTATAAAATCATTCTTGTTTTCTTCCCAAAAGAAAGAATAATTATTATATTTGTAAATATATAGACTAAAACTATCAAACAAGTTATGGAAAAAAGTATTAAAGGAACAGAGACTGAAAAATGTCTCTTAAAGTCTTTTGCCGGAGAATCTCAGGCTAGAATGCGTTACACAATGTTTGCCAGTGTTGCAAAAAAAGAAGGCTACGAACAGATAGCAGCTATCTTCTTAGAAACAGCAGACCAAGAAAAAGAGCATGCAAAACGCATGTTTAAATTCTTAGAAGGGGGTATGGTTGAAATTACAGCATCTTATCCTGCAGGTAAAATAGGAACTACTGCCGAAAATCTTATCGAGGCAGCAGCCGGAGAGCATGAAGAATGGTATATAGACTATCCGGCATTTGCTGAAATAGCAGAGAAAGAAGGTTTTAAGGAAATTGCAGTAATGTACAGAATGGTAGCCAAAGTAGAAAACATGCACGAAGACCGTTATAAAGCTCTTCTTGCTCGTGTAGAAAGTCAATCAGTATTCTCTCGTGAAGAAGCGATCGACTGGCAATGCCGCAACTGTGGATTTGTTATTAAGAGTAAAATGGCTCCGAAAACTTGTCCGGCATGTTTACACCCTCAGGCATATTTCGAACCACTAAAATGGAATTTTTAATAAATTCTTATAATATAATAAAAAAGACTACCCCTCAAGGTGGTCTTTTTTTATTTTGGATAAATCTCTAAATAGATTATCTATAATAAAAGATTGGATTATTTCAGAAAAGCTTAATTAACATTCGAAAATATTCTCTTCTTATATATTTAATTATGTAGTATCAAAGGAATATAATTAATTTAGCAGTCTAAATAAGGAGAAGTATGGAGATCATAATAATAATTGCACTTATATTACTCAATGGATTATTTTCCATGTCGGAGATAGCTATAGTTTCGGCGCGTAAATCGAGTCTGAACAACGAAGCAAAACGGGGAAGTAAAAGTGCGCAAGCAGCGGTAAATCTAGCTAACAATCCTAATAAATTTTTATCAACAATACAAGTTGGTATAACGTTAATAGGTATAATAACAGGTTTATATTCAGGAGATGTATTAGCAGATGACTTCTCGCAAATATTAGCAAAAACAAGTATACCTAACAATTATGTACTTCCGGTTGCTAAAATAACAATCGTTATTTTGGTTACATATTTCACAATAGTATTTGGAGAATTAGTACCTAAACGCATAGGAATGAGTGCAGCGGAGAAGATTGCAAAGATAATAGCAAAACCAATGCATTATCTTTCTCTTTTGGTATCGCCGTTTGTATGGCTACTGTCTAAGAGCACAACTATAATCTTTAACATATTGGGAATAAAAGGCTCTGAAGCTAAAGTTACAGAAGAGGAGATTAAATCCATTATACAGGAAGGTGCAGAAGATGGTGCGGTACAAGCTGTGGAGAAAGATATTGTCGAACGGGTTTTTACTCTTGGAGATAGAGACTTGGAGTCGATAATGACCAACCGCAACGAAATAATATGGATAGATACTGATATGACTAACGATGAGATTGTAGAAATCATACGCAATCATCCATTCGACAAGTATCCTGTTGGCAAAAAAGATTTAGATCATATTGAAGGTGTAGCATACCTTAAAGATATGTTTGGGAAAATAGAACAACCTGATTTTGACATTTATCAGATAGTGAGACCTGTACATTATTTCTATGAAGACATGGAAGTGTATACTGCTCTTGAGGAAATGAAATTAAAACATATACAATATGCCCTTGTATGTGACGAATTTGGTACTGTACGAGGGGTCGTTACCTTAAAAGACATACTAGAAGCTCTTGTTGGTACAATACTAGACCCTTTGGAAGAACCGGAGATCGTACAACGACAAGATGGCAGTTGCCTGATTGATGGACAATGCTCTTTCTATAACTTTCTTACTTATTTCCAAAAGGGGGATTTATATCCTAAGTACGACTATAATACAATTAGCGGACTCATACTAGATCTTTTAGGACATATTCCGAAAACAGGAGAACAAGTGCAGTGGCATAAGTTCTTATTCGAAATTGTAGACATGGATGGCGCCCGAATTGATAAGGTATTAGTAACACAGTTGTGAACTGAAAAAGAGAATCTTACTACCGGATAAGATAATATAATCTATACTTTTTCGTATCTTCGACTTCATATTATCTAATACACAAATTATACTTTTTCAACAGATGAATTTACAAACTAAAAACCATATAGCTTGGATAGATATCCTTCGCATAGCTGCTTGCTTTCTTGTTATTGTATCACATAGCTGCGATCCTTTTGTTGGACAATTTGATAATAATCGTTATGAATTCCTGACAGGAGCTTTTATTGGTAGCTTCGTAAGGCCTTGCGTACCTTTGTTTGTTATGATATCAGGAGTATTATTATTACCTGTAAATATGGACATGAAAACATTCTATACCAAAAGGACTAAACGCATAGCTATACCTTTTATATTTTGGTCTCTATTAATGCCTATTCTCTATTTCCTATATTTTGCATCAGGTATTGAAACAATAAGCCCCAGCATAGCAGAAGATATTCATACACTTCCTATGACATTACAGAAACTATATACTTTTATTTTCAATTTCAACTACGACACCACTCCTCTATGGTATGTGTATATGCTGATAGGCCTCTACTTATTCATGCCCATATTAGGAGGCTGGCTTAAGCAGGCTTCGAAAACAGATATAAAATGGTTCTTAAGTATCTGGATAATAAGCATGTGTTTACCCTATCTGCAAATGTTGGCTCCGATACTTGGTTATAACGGAAATTATGGCAACATGGGCTTACTTGGTGTGTGCGACTGGAATCCTTATGGAATGCTTTATTATTTTTCAGGTTTTCTCGGCTATTTAGTACTGGCATACTATCTAGTACACCATCCACTAAATTGGAACTGGAAACGAACATTATCTATTGCTATACCATTATTTATGATCGGATATGCAATTACAGCAGGAGGCTTTATTATTACTCAAAAATATTTTCCGGGTAGCTACGCTAATCTAGAGATAATCTGGTACTTTTCGGGAATTAATGTATTTTTAATGACCACAGCTATATTCATTATTATGCAAAAAATAAAAGTGAAACCTTCTCCTTTCTTAAATAAAGTGGCAGTACTCACTTTCGGAATATACCTTTGTCACTTCATATTTGTACAGCTTGGATACGATCTCATATATAGAAGTATTCCTGTGCCTCCGTTTTTCAAGATTATACTGATAGCAGTATTTACTTTCTGTATTTCTTTATTTGTCGTTTGGCTAATGAGCTTTAATAAAGTTACAAGGAAAGTAATAATGTAAGCAGAAAGAAGGGGAAAACTGATATTTTCCCTCCACCTTCTTCTAATAATATATTTATCAGTGAGAGACCATTTTCAGACCAATAACCGATGCAATAAGGGTTGCCATAAAAAATAAACGCATTGCATTTGCCGGTTCTTTAAAAACCAGAATACCAATCAGTACAGTTCCTACTGCACCTATTCCCGTAAATACAGCATAGGCTGTTCCTACAGGAATAGTTTGCGTAGCCTTCACCAAAAGATACATGCCTATAACCAAACACACTACAAATCCTCCATACCAATAATACGAATGAGGAACTATCGCCTCTTTCGCTTTAGCCATACAGAATGTAAAACCAACTTCGAATACACTGGCAACCAGTAAAATAATCCAATTCATAATAGTAATCTTTAAATATATTCATATTGAACAATCGTTCAATGTGAGATGAAAAAAAAAATACAATTTATTTTAGCAACTCAATATAATGAAGAAGAACCTTCTTCAACCCTTTTACCACCAATTTTCCATTTACATTAAAAATACCTTGAAACCAAATACCATCAGTCAAAGTAAATAACTCTCTGGCAGAGGCTATCTCATCCACTTCTTTCTTCAAATCTCCTTTCAATAAACTATTCTTTAGTGCATACTCCCACCCTGCCAGTTCTTTTTCTATTGTTGTACGATATCTATCTCTAAAGACACTATCACGTTGCATAACCTGATAAAATAAAAAATGGTAATTTAATATAGATACTTTCTCTACTGCACCGGAATCTGCAACAATATCAGTTACCGTATTACCTATGGCCGCGAATCGGTTGCACATAAAATCAGTAAATTCATAAACATCATAATCCTTGACTTTCTGAATATCAAAGTCAAACATTTGAATAAAATACTTTTCTGTTACCTGTATAAAAAGATCATCCTTATTCTTGAAGTAATGATACAACAAGCCTCTCGACAGTCCTGTTGAAGCCTGTATATCACTAATAGAAACAGCATCAAATCCTTTTATTAGCAATAAATTAAATGTTTTCTTTAATATAAGTTCTTCCGTACTCATTCTCCATTGTTTGAACAATTGTTCAACAAAGATAGCTAACGAGAATCTATTTTACAATATTTTTCTATTAAATAAATAAAACAGAAAAAGGTCATGCAAATGCATGACCTTTCACTATATTGTATAAGAAATTTACTTTCCTTGTTCTAACTGCAAAGTAACAGTAGACTGATCACACACTTCCGATGGACCAAAATACTGAATAGGACCCGGGTATACGAATTCTGTACCAACAGCCCATGCTTCACGGTTAGCTACCAAATATTTGTATGGAGCTCCGTCTAGCTCAACAAGAGCTTTACGGATAACAGGCTTCATTTCGCCATGACGACGCTCCATATTCATCATCATTGTAACCGGCACACCCCCTGCAATCCATTCAGAAGCAGATGCTGTAGTATTTCTTACAGACGACATATATCCAGTTTTACCTGCACCAATAAGAGCAGCAGCAGTATATCCTAACGAATAGCAATAATCAGCATCAAAATTAGATGGAGCAGCACAACGTCCTTCGTACCCGAAGAAGTGAACCTGAGAAGCAAACTTACCTGTATATTTTCCGGCAGCTTTCATTTCAGCCAACTTGTTTCCAACCATTTCTGCTAATAGCTTTTCTGTTTCAATCAAAGATACCTGCACATTCCCGTGAGGATCACGATCAAGGGTTAACTGACGGGCTACACCTGCTGGTAAGCTAGAGAATACCTTAGAGTTGTCAGCAGACAAGTTTTTCTTAATGTAATCCAACTGATCATCTTTAGGAATAGAATTAAATTCTTCCTGATGATGAGCTAAGAAATCATTCAATTCAGAGATCAGAGCTTTCATAGCAGGAATGAATTCGATCAATCCTTCCGGAATCAATACAGTACCATAATTATCACCATTCGAAGCACGTTTTGCTACAACATTTGCAATATCTGTGATTATATCATCTAGCGACAGCTTCTTCGCTTCAACTTCTTCCGAAATGATACACATATTTGGTTGTACCTGTAATGCACATTCAAGAGCAATATGTGAAGCAGAACGCCCCATCAATTTAATAAAATGCCAATACTTACGAGCTGAGTTGCAGTCACGCTGTATATTACCAATTACTTCGGCATATACTTTACAGGCTGTATCAAAACCAAATGAAGTTTCTATCATTTCATTCTTCAAGTCTCCATCTATAGTTTTAGGACATCCTATAACCTGTACTCCTGCGTTTATAGCTTTATAATATTCTGCAAGTACACATGCGTTTGTGTTTGAATCATCTCCTCCTATTATAACCAAAGCTTTAATATCCAATTTTTTCAGGATTTCAAGCCCCTTATCAAATTGTTCTGTGGTTTCCAGCTTAGTTCTTCCCGAACCAATAATATCAAAACCACCTGTATTGCGGTAGTCATCAATAATATCTGCTGTCAATTCTTTATAATCATGGTCTACTAAACCTCCAGGCCCCATAAGGAAACCATAAAGACGGCTCTGTGCATTTTGCTTTTTGATTCCATCGAAAATACCTGCAATTACATTATGTCCGCCCGGAGCTTGTCCTCCCGACAAAATAACACCTACATTTACAGCCGGATAATCAACCTTTTCTGTAGTTTCCACAAATTTCAGTGTTGGCATTCCGTATGTGTTAGGAAATAGCTTATTCACTTCTTCCTGATCTGCCACAGATTGAGTTGCAGCACCCATTTCTACTTTCACCGCACCATACAACGCTTTGGGCATTTTTGGCTGGTAAGCGGCTCTAGCCACTTGCAATGCACTTTTTTTCATCTACTTTACTGATTTTTATATAGTTAAATATTATCTTTCGAAAAACATGCGAATTTCGTCATTTTTTTCGAGATATAAAAAATTTATGATGTGATATACTCCTATTTTGATGTTTTTTGCCATTTTTTTCATTCTTATTATTCTCTTTCTAATCTTTTGCTTACTCTTTTCTCTTCAACACTTTCTTAACCTAGCTTTTTGATTATACCCACACAACACAAATATATCATATTGACATAAATAAGACAGAAACAAACCCGAAAAATCCAAACAAAGTACACCTATAAGAATATTTAACCATAATAAATATCATTTTGATACTAATAAATTATAAAATGACAATTTATATACATATCTTTGTAGTATTAAAACCACCTAAAAAATATATAATTATGAAAACGAAATTAATTCTTTCATTTTTATTACTATTTTGCATATCAACAGCCACTTATGCAAATACAAGAGAAACTATCACACTGAGTAATATAGAGAAAACAGAGAGAGGCTGTATTAAAGAGTTCTTAAATTGCGATAGTGAAACAAATGCCCCTTTATCCAAAACAATTTACAATTATGACATAGAAGGACGTCTACTTGAGAAAGAGTATTACAAATGGAGTGCAAAACTAGGATGGGTTGGCACTCAGAAGTACAATTACTATTATGATGAAAATAATCAATTACTCACTCCATCTGTCTCAAAATGGGATATTAAGAATAAATGTTGGCTAACAGCCAAATAAACAATTCTTACTACAACATACAAACACTCAAATATTCGGTAAATTTTTAAGCATCCTACCTTTTGTTAAAAAGGAGTCGGGATGCTTAATTTTTGTTATATTTCATTAACTGTTTAGAGATAGGCAAGATCTTAATTGTGAAAAAGTAATCTAATTTACTAATTTTGCCCCGTTCTTTTTAATTGAATTTTATGAGACAAATATCTTTTTTTTTAGTACCCATCATAGCATGGGCAATGACTTCATGTATCAAAGATGAACCACTGAGCAGAGAAGCCGATATAATTGAAATAACTGTAGACAACGAAGCTTTCATAGACAGGAGTATTGCAGAAAATAAAACGATCAAATTATTATTCTCAGACAAGGCAGACCTTTCTAAAATTGCACCGATTATAGCAGTCACTGCAGGCTCTACAGTAGAACCTGCATCAGGGGACACTGTAGATTTCTCATATGGAAAGCAAGTAGAATACAAGGTAACTTCTGAAGATAAAAAATACACAAATACGTATATAGTAAGTGTTGGAGAAGTGCAAATGAAATATAATTTTGAAGACTGGACTACCGCCGGCACAGAGCAAAACCCTTATCCTATTTTATCTGACCAGATGTGGAGTAATGCCAACTCAGGTGTTTCTTTAGCCATCCTTGTTGGAGCGATAAACCCTGACAGATATCCTACAGAAAAAACAGAAGATAGTGCCTTTGGTAAATATGCAGCCTCATTACAAACCCTAAAAGGAGGGAAAGTTATACTATGGACTTACCCTATTTTCGCAGGGAATCTCTTTCTTGGGGATTTTGCAGCAAATCCCTCTAATGCATTAAAATCATTAAAGCTAGGACGAAACCATCCTAAAGAAATAGGGAAACCTATAACATTCAGAGGATATTACAAATACAAACCAGGCCCAGAATTTACAGGGTCAAAAGGAGAAATAATCAATAAAGTTGATTCTATGTCTATGTATGCGGCCCTATTTAAAGTTACCAAAGGTGCAGTTCCTGACAAAGAGTTTCTTGATGGAGAAACTATTCTAACATCTGACAGAGTAATAGCTAGAGCCGAATGGCATCACGACTCACCAAATGTAACTGAGAAAGGCGGACCAAATGGATTTACTGAGTTTGTGATTCCCTTCAAGTATACGGGAGTTCTAGATTATGAGCATTATGACTACAGAATAACTATTGTTTGCTCTTCCAGTAAAGATGGAAATTTATATGAGGGTGCCGTTGGCAGTACCTTAATAGTAGATGAACTAGAAATAATTTGTGATCCTATAAAATGAAAAAGATGAAACATATATATTTAATAGCAACTGTACTAATATCTATACTGTTATGCCCAACCATATCAGGACAAGAGAATAATACACAAAAGACTTTTGATCTTAGCTTCGTTTTAGGTATAAATATGGGAGCGACAGCTCCTGTGCCGATTCCAGCAGAAGTACGAAAAATAAATAGCTATAATCCCAAGTTCAATCCTCAATTAGGAATAAATCTAGTCTATAATATAAACAATAAATGGGGAGTCGGCGCAGGTGCAACTTTTGACTGGAAAGGAATGAGAGTAAAAGACGAGGTGAAATACATGTATACAAGTGTTACTGAAAATAATGGGGCAAGTTATCTTACTGGATATTTTGTCGGCAAAAACATGACCAACATTGACATGACACATCTTACTATACCGATTTACGGAACATACCGATTTAACGAAAAGTGGCAAGTAAAGTTAGGTATATATGCAGCAAGAGTCTTATCCAATAAGTTTGAAGGAGATGTTACAGATGGTTATCTACGTGTAGGCGAACCAACAGGACAAAAGCAAGAAATAGAAAAAGCTACCTTCGATTTTAGTGACGACGCACGCGACTATGATTTTGGATTGTTAGGAGGTGGGGAATATCGCCTGACAAATAGGATCGGATTTTATGCTAATATGACTTGGGGGCTTGTTCCTTATTTCTATACAAAGAGTAACCCTATACAATTTAGAATGACAAATATATATGGGACAGTAGGAATAACATATCGTCTAAAATAAATAACGACACCAATATTAGAATAGCCAAAGAGCAGTGGAATAAAATTCGCTGCTCTTTTTTTGTCAGATAAAGAATAATGCCAAAAGGCAGGGCTTGGCTATAGAATTATAATGCACTATATTTGTGCCGTAAAAATACTGATATGACAAAAATTTCGACAATCCTATTCGATTTTGATGGTGTAATAGCCAATACTGAGCCTCAATACGATATTTACATAGATGCTTTAGGTAAAGAATATAATCTGGGAATAGAGAACTTTGCCCTACAAGTAAAAGGCACAACAACCCCCAACCTTATAAAAAATCACTTTAGCCACCTATCGGAAGCAGAACAAGAAAAGATCAAGAAAGATCTTGATGACTTCGAGCAAAAAATGGAATTCCCGTTAGTCGATGGTGTCCTCAATTTTATTTCCTACCTGAAAGAGAACCACTATAAAATAGGTTTAGTTACAAGCTCACAAGAACTAAAGATGAAAAGAGCTTTAGAAATACTCAATCTAGACGATACATTCGACACAATAGTGACAGCCGCACGCATAACACAAGGCAAGCCTAATCCAATGTGCTATTTGCTGGCAGCAGAAGATTTAGGCGTACCTCCAAGTGAATGCTTAGTGTTTGAAGACTCTTTTCATGGTGCGCGTTCGGGTAGAGATGCCGGAATGCAGGTCGTAGGCGTTACGACTACTATTCCCCGAAAAGACTTAAAAGATAAAACCGACTATATTATCGACGACTTTTCCGATATTAATTATCTTACAAGTCTTTTCAAATAAGACCGGGAAGACCTTTGTTTAGAAAGTTTTTGAAATCAAGTTCAAAGTTAGAAGTAAATACGTTTTTATCTAATTTTGAACGAATTTCTTCTATCGACCAAAAACGACCTCCGGCTAATTCGTCTTCATTTAAGATAAAACCTCCATCATATACACAATAGTAGCAGTAACTCAATTCTCGCTCTCGGTCTGTTTCTATTATATATTTCGTAATAAAAATCGGAGTAATTCCCGACAATCCCAATTCCTCCTGTGCTTCTCTCAATGCTGCATCTTCAGGAGTTTCATCTAAATCAATATGTCCGGCAACAGACGAATCCCACCGATTAGGTTGTATATCTTTCTTTGCCGATCGTTTTTGTAAAAAAAGCTCTCCGTTTGCATTAAATATATGCAAATGAATCACCGGATGCAATAATTTAGTTCCATTATGGCATACACTTCTCGGTGCTTCTCCTATAACAGAACCATCTTCTGCAACCAAAGGGAATATCTCTTCTTCTATCATTAGCCTTAGATACTTAGTAGGCTTTTCGAACGTCCTTTTCTGAATATCATAGCATCGTTACGGATTCCTTTTCTTAAAGCCTTTTGTTCTTCTTCAGACAAAGATACTACATCTTTGCAGGCATCTGAACAGCAATTATGCATTTTTTTCGCACATTCGTCGCACTGAATAAATAGCAGATGACAGGCATCGTTTTTACAATTGTTATGTGTATCACAAGGCTTTCCACACTGATGGCAATGAGCTATTACATCATCTGTAATTCGCTCGCCCAAACGATTATCAAAAACAAAATTCTTTCCTATAAATTTGGACTCTAAGCCCTGCTCACGTATCTGACGTGTATATTCTATTATCCCCCCTTCGAGTTGATATACATTTTTAAACCCCTGATGCTTGAAGTATGCACTGGCTTTCTCGCAACGTATTCCTCCTGTACAATACATCAATAACTTTTTATCCTCTTTATAGTCTTTCAGTTGATTATGAATAATAGGCAATGATTCTCTGAAAGTATCCACATCTGGCGTTATTGCCCCCTGAAAGTGACCAACCTCACTTTCATAATGATTACGCATATCTATAACTATAGTATTAGGATCTTCCATCATATTATTAAACTCCATTGCTTTCAGATGAACCCCTATATCTGTTACATCAAAAGTATCATCACTCAGCCCATCCGCAACAATCTTATCCCGTACTTTTATTTTCAGTTTCAAGAAAGACTTGTTATCATGCTCCACAGCTATATTTAATCGTATATCTTTAAGAAAAGTATATGTATCTAACTCTTCTTTCAAAAGATCTATATTATTTGCAGGTAAAGATATTTGAGCATTGATACCTTCTTTAGCGATGTAAATACGTCCTAACACATCAAGATTATCAAGCTTCAAAAAGAGATCATTTCTAAATTGAACAGGATTCTCAATGTGGGCATAAGTATAAAAAGACAAAGTTATTCGCTCATGGCCGGCTTCATCTATAATTTTAGCTCTTTCATTAGAACTCAAAGTATTATATAATTGCATTTTATACAGACTTTAATTAGAATTATTATAAATAGCACACAAAGATATTATGGATTTCTTTTACATATCCTATTTCTTTTATTGATACTGTTTATAATACATAGATAAAAATGCAGAATTATCTTGTCGACCACCCAGCTATTCCAATATTATATTTGGTTAAACTTTCTTTTGAGAATTGCTTCCAGTTCTTTATTATTGATATTGTCTCCTGTCTCGTCAAAAGATAATCGAAACTTACATCCCGATTTCCATTCCGAACAACCATAAGCTGACTTACCTTTTAGGATTGTTCCTTTACGGCAAATAGGACAAATAAGTACAACTTCTTTTTCCGCTTTTTTGTCTTTAGCTTTCGGTTTAGAAGTTTTTTTATCTCCTCCCGTTTTTTTCTCTTTAGGAGCTTTCGGTTTTGGCGTTTTAGCTACCTCTTTCACTGCCTCCTCAATAGTGATACTACTCCCCCACTCGTTCTTTACATTGGCAACAACCTCTGTAAGCATATCCTTCAACTCATTGATAAACTGACGAGGATCATATTCACTTTTCTCTATTTGGCGAAGCTTTTTCTCCCACATTCCTGTCAGTTCGGCAGACTTCAGCAATTCCTCTTTGATAGTTCCTATTAGTTCTACTCCTGTTTGTGTAGCATAAAGGTTTTTCCGCTCTTTACGGATATAATTCCGCTTAAATAAAGTTTCAATAACAGCAGCCCGAGTAGAAGGCCGACCGATTCCATTTTCCTTAAGAGCATCGCGCAACTCATCATCGTCTACCAGTTTACCTGCTGTTTCCATAGCCCGCAAAAGAGTTGCTTCTGTATAATATTTAGGGGGCTGAGTCCACTTTTCGTTAAGAGCCGGAATATGAGGGCCTCTTTCTCCTTTTTCGAATGCAGGAAGTAGATTATCGTCATCTTTTTCGGCATCATCTTCTTCCTGATTCTGATTAGCGGCTGTATTTGTTGGCTTCTCGAAAACTATACGCCAGCCCGGTTCAAGTATTTGCTTGCCGGTAACCTTAAACTCTACTTTTGCAGCTTCACCCAAAACAGTAGTTGTTGCTATCTTACAATTCGGATAAAATACGGCTATGAAACGGCGGGTAATCAAATCATATACTTTACGTTCTTCTACCGATATATTATTAGCTCGCACTCCAGTTGGTATTATAGCATGGTGATCAGTAACTTTGCTATTATCGAATACTTTCTTCGATTTTGCTATTTTTGCAGCCAACAAAGGCTTTACCAAATCTTCATAACCGGACAACCCTCGCAAGATTGCAGGCACTTTCGGATAAATATCATCACTCAGGTAAGTAGTGTCGACACGAGGATATGTAGTAAGCTTCTTTTCGTAAAGAGATTGGATTACTTTGAGCGTATCTTCGGCCGAAAAGGCAAACTTCTTATTGCATTCTACCTGTAAAGCCGTCAAGTCGAACAAACGGGGAGGAGATTCTTCTCCCTTTTTTATAGTCACATCTGTGA
Source organism: Dysgonomonas sp. BGC7 (assembly GCF_001261735.1). Taxonomy (GTDB): domain Bacteria; phylum Bacteroidota; class Bacteroidia; order Bacteroidales; family Dysgonomonadaceae; genus Dysgonomonas. Next base: position 321,012 of record NZ_CVRP01000010.1, read on the forward strand.
CCTCAAATTCCGAGTCTTTTATTTCCTCCAGAAACTTCTCGCCTTCTTCTTTTGTGCTAAATCGTCCTTTAGTAGCAGAAAAGGTAGTTTCTCTATATATCGTTTTCAGTTCCCAATAAGGTTCCGGTTTGAAATTCTCGATTTCCAGTTGTCTATTGACTATCAGTGCTAAAGTTGGTGTTTGTACCCTGCCTATTGACAGAACAGATCTGTTTTGTCCATATTTCACAGTATAAAGACGGGTTGCATTCATCCCCAAAAGCCAATCGCCTATAGCACGAGACAAACCGGCTTCATATAACTTATCGAACTTCGATTGATCTTTAAGGTTAGCAAAGCCTTCTCGCATCGATTCCTCAGTAAGCGAAGAAATCCAAAGACGTTTGACAGGAACTTTGCATTGAGCCTTCTGCATCACCCAGCGTTGAATGAGCTCACCTTCCTGTCCGGCATCGCCACAGTTTATGACTTCGTCGGCTTCTGATATTAGCTTTTCAATAACTGCAAACTGCTTTTTGACACCGTCATTGTCAAGCAGTTTGATACCAAATCGAGGAGGAATCATAGGCAGCACAGCCAACGACCATTGCTTCCATTGCGGTGAATATTCGTGAGGTTCTTTGAGTGTACAAAAATGCCCGAAAGTCCATGTCACCTGATAGCCATTACCCTCAAAGTAGCCATCGCGGCGGGCGCTTGCACCCAACACACTAGCTATTTCACGTGCTACACTTGGTTTTTCGGCTATACAGACTTTCATTTATCTACTCTCCCCTATAGTCAATAACTTTCTTTTTCGTTAGGGAAATCTGTAGACTTCACGTCTTTTATATAATTCTGAACAGCTTCTATCATTACTGTATATAGATCGGCATAACGGCGAAGAAACTTCGGAGAAAAATCCTTATTAATTCCCAACATATCGTGCATTACTAAAACCTGTCCGTCAGCATGGGCTCCTGCCCCGATACCAATAATAGGAATAGATAATTGATCTGTAACTTGTTTGGTAAGCTCTGCCGGAATTTTTTCCAATACAATTCCACAACATCCAACTTCCTCGAGCAGCAAAGCATCTTTAATTAATTTAGCTGCTTCGGACGTATCTTTAGCTCTCACATTATATGTACCATACTTATTGATAGACTGTGGCATAAGACCTAGATGCCCCATTACAGGAATACCTGCATCTATAATCTTTTTTATATCGGGTAAAACTTCTTCTCCACCTTCTATCTTCAAAGCATCGGCTCCTGTCTCCTTCATCACACGAATAGCCGCCTCTAACGATCTTAGAGGATCGCCCGACACTGTACCGAAAGGCATATCTACAACGACCAAAGCTCGTTTTACTGCATTCATTACCGAACGTCCGTGATATATCATCTGGTCTAACGTCATGGGCAAAGTGGTTATATTTCCCACCATCACATTAGATGCCGAATCTCCGACCAAAATAACATCCATTCCGGCCTGATCTATAATAGATGCCATAGAGTAATCGTATGCTGTAAGCATTGAAATCTTTTCGCCTCTCTGTTTCATTTCTATCAGGCGGTGTGTGGTAACCTTGCGGTTATCTTCTGTATATGTAGACATATCTTTTATTATTTAGCGTGAATCAGGAGTTTATCTCTGCCTGAAACACATAGGTTATTTGATTTCTGTATAATGCGATTTTAACTAAAACCTGACAAACTTGTACACTTTCTGTCATTTTCCGTATTTGTCATTATTTAATCTGCTTGACTTCGCCTAAGCCTCTACTTCGGAGAGGTCTGAAAGAGCTTCCTTTATAGATAAAACTTTGTCACCTTTGCAGACAACCTTTATTCAGATTCGCATTTGTTATTAAAAACGACCACAAAGGTAGAAATAATATATTAAACCAAATACAGAAACAATAAGATGTTGTTTCATACAATAAATAACAAACTAAGAGCAAGTATTAAAGATAGTTTATAACATTACTAAGCACCTGTTTCTGCAATAATTTTATTAATTTTGCAGTCCAAAATTTTAATAAACTGCTACATTGAAGTTATCTGCATTACAAGAGGTTTTTGAATCTCATAAAAATATATCTGCTGTTGTAAATTCTCTATCTAAGTATAAAAATATTTACATAAAGGGCCTACAGGGCTCTTCTGCATCTATGTTTGCAGCAGCATTGTTCCATAAAACAAAAGAGTGCCACTTATACATACTCAACGATCAGGAAAGCGCAGGCTATTTCTATCACGACCTAAGTCAGATTTTAGGTACTGACAATGTACTATTTTTTCCATCAGCATATAAACGGGCTATCAAATACGGACAGATAGATGCAGCAAACGAAATACTCCGCACCGAAGTATTGGGCAAAATGCAGACGAAGGACACGCACCTGATTGTTGTTTCATATCCTGAAGCAGTGGCCGAAAAAGTAGTATCGAAAAGTATATTAGAAAAAAATACGATACATATAAAAGCAGGAGAGGAAATAGACCGGAACTTTGTTTCTGAAATGCTGGATACATTCGGTTTCGAATATGTAGACTATGTATATGAGCCGGGGCAATACGCCATACGAGGAAGCATTCTCGATGTATTTTCATTCTCATACGAATTTCCATATCGTATCGACTTTTTTGGCGACGAAGTGAGTACAATCCGCACTTTCGACATAGAAACACAACTATCGAAAGAACGCTTGGGGCAAGTACAGATTATCCCCGATATGCAAAAGTCAGATCTTGACAGGGATTCATTTTTTAAATTTATACCCCAAGATACAATTATAAGTTTTAAAGACTATACTTGGACAGGAGAAAAAGTGGAGGCTGTATATACAGATTCTACGATTCTGGATAATCCCGAATACGAGAAAGACCTGCAAAACAAGCTCACTTTTCCCGAAGAATACCAAACTATCATAAAGAAATTCAAGCACATCCACTTCGGGGCAAGACCACAAGGTGTAGCAGATGCTACTGTAGAGTTTGATACGGATATACAACCTCCTTTTCATAAAAACTTTGATCTGATAAGCGAAACCTTGCATAAATATATTGCCAAAGATTTTACTATATATATATTAAGCGACAGTGAAAAACAACAGAAGCGACTAGAATCTATATTCGAAGACAGAGGCGATGATATAAGCTTTACGCCTGTAGAAAAAACACTATCGGAAGGATTTGTAGACGAAACACTTAAGATATGCTGTTTTACAGACCATCAGTTATTTGACCGTTATCACAAATACAACCTGAAATCGGACAGGGTTCGCTCAGGTAAATTTGCTTTGTCGCTGAAAGAACTGCAACAGTTTCAGATAGGCGACTATATTGTACATATCGACCATGGTGTAGGCCAGTTCGGAGGGCTTGTAAGGTCCGATATGAATGGGAAAATGCAGGAGCTTATCAAACTGATATACTTAAACAACGACACTATATTTGTTTCGCTACATTCATTACATAAAATATCGAAATACAGAGGTAAAGAGGGTGAATCTCCCCGCATCAATAAGCTAGGTACAGGTGCCTGGAACAACATAAAAGAGAAGACAAAAAGCAAAGTAAAAGATATAGCCCGCGACCTGATACAACTTTATGCCAAACGCAGACAGGAAGAAGGCTTTAGATATTCTCCTGATTCTTTTCTTCAACACGAGCTTGAAGCATCTTTTATCTACGAAGATACTCCCGATCAGGTAAAAGCTACAGCCGACGTAAAGCACGATATGGAAGACAAGAAACCGATGGATCGCCTGATTTGTGGCGATGTGGGCTTCGGTAAAACGGAAGTTGCCATACGTGCGGCATTCAAAGCGGTTACCGACAACAAACAGGTAGCTGTACTTGTGCCAACAACAGTATTGGCATACCAGCATTTTCAGACGTTCAAGGACAGGCTGAAAGATTTTCCTTGTCGTGTAGACTATATCAGTCGTGCACGAAGTAACAGTCAGATCAAAGAGATATTGAACGATGTGAATGAGGGAAAAGTAAATATTCTGATTGGTACACATCGTATTGTAAGCAAAGATGTAAAATTTCAGGATCTCGGCTTATTGATAATAGACGAAGAACAAAAATTCGGCGTTGCTGTGAAAGAAAAGCTAAAACAAATGAAGTCGAATGTAGACACTCTGACAATGACAGCTACACCGATACCCCGCACATTGCAATTTTCGCTAATGGGAGCAAGAGACTTGTCTGCCATAACAACACCTCCACCAAACCGATACCCGATACAGACAGAAGTACATACCTTCGACCCGCAAATAATACGAGAAGCCATAGAGTTTGAAATGAGCCGCAACGGACAAGTCTTTTTCATAAACAATCGTATTAAAAATATTTATGAACTGGAAGACATCATACGTCGCGAGGTACCTGATGCCCGTGTAGTCGTGGGGCATGGGCAAATGGATCCGGCTAAATTAGAGTCTGTTATAATCGACTTTGTAAACCATGAATACGATGTACTGCTTGCTACATCTATTGTAGAATCAGGTATAGATATACCGAATGCAAATACAATAATAGTAAACAACGCTCAGAACTTCGGACTAAGCGACCTGCACCAGCTGCGGGGACGAGTAGGACGTAGTAATAAAAAAGCATTTGCTTATCTACTGGCTCCCCCACTTCATACACTGACACCGGAAGCTAGAAGGCGACTACAAGCCATAGAAAACTTTTCTGAGCTGGGACATGGATTTCACATAGCAATGCAAGACCTTGACATACGAGGTGCAGGAAATCTTTTAGGCGCTGAGCAAAGTGGATTTATAGCCGATTTGGGCTATGAGGTTTATCAAAAAATACTTACCGAAGCTGTCAATGAATTAAGAAATGATGAATTTGCCGATATATACCATGAGGCGGAAAATGATGAAAAGATAACAGGAGACAACTTTGTAGACGACGTGCAGGTGGAAAGTGATCTCGAACTATTATTTCCGGCTACATATATACCAAACGACTCGGAACGGATAACCATATATCGCGAACTCGACAATATGGAAAGAGAATCGGATGTTCGAAAATTCACAGAGCAACTTGAAGATCGTTTTGGTAAAATACCTCCTGAGGGAAGGGATCTAATTATGGTGGTACGTCTACGATCATTGGCTAAAACGCTGGGTATAGAAAAAGTTGTATTAAAAGGTGGACGTATGAGTTTGTTTCTTATAGCGAATTCCGATTCGCCTTACTATCAGTCAAAAGCTTTCGACAAACTATTAGACTATATCCAAAAGTATCCACGAAGCTGCGAGCTTAAAGAACGGAATGGAAAGCGCTCAGTCAGTATTCAACATATACCAAATGTAGAGACAGCTTGTATGGCTTTGGCTGAAATAACAGGATAATACTCTCCTATCAGCAGATTTTATAAGATTTATTCCAATAAAAAAACGCAGAGGTCAGATTCGACTTTCTGCGTTTTTCAGTAGAGTGTTTTTATAAATTAGAATGTATGCTCATTATAATTTCTTTGTCCATCCGGCTGTCCAGTCATTGTCGGCTGGTACTGCTCCCTTGTATTCAGCTTTTGTAAAGAAGCTATTTACCGAAGACATATCTTTACCACCTGTAACTGTACCTATATACCCGCCAGTAAATGTTATTGTTTTGTTTATTCCATTACCGGTTTTTGTATCCAGACCTAATGCAGTTCCTTGCTCATAAGTAAACCCTTTATCGGCAAACAGATATTCTATAACAGAATTTCCATTAGTGAAGCTTGTTTCTGTCTCGGTAGTAGCTGTAGTCACTGATTTAGGCTTACCTGTTACCAATACATTGTACATTTTCACATATGTTCCAGCACGAAGACGAATACCTCTTGTCTGTTTGTTAGTATCATTATTACCAATCAAAGTAAGGTTGGCTAATGTAGGACATGATACAGGGCTATTTTTGTAATTATCTTCACGGTTATCAGCCTCTATAAGACAGTCACCATTGGCTGTACCATCCGATCCTGGAGCTTTCTGATCCTGTATTGCTACCCAGAACTGACCATTACCTCTCCATCCGTCTGTCCAGTCGAAAGAGTCATCTTCACTGGCTGTAGATACAAGATATTTTGCATTTACTGTACCACCAAACCATTCGAATCCGTCATCGGCACCTTTATATGTTTGCACATACTCTATTGTTGTACCATTACCTACACCATACATTGTAAGTCCATTCGATTCTTTTGTTTCATTGATAGCAAATCCTGTATATTCGAGACGTACATATCTTAAGATTCCGGAATTATCAGCTTCGTTAGTTCCGCCAAAAGGAGCATCTCCAATTTCAGACATACCGGTTCCCCCTGTAAGATTTATAGGAGCTCTACCACAAATATGTATTCCACCCCATGCACCGGGAGTCTGTTGTGTTGAAGTCATTACAATAGGTCTGCTTTTTGTACCCTGAGCATCTATCTTTCCTCCTTGTTCTATAAGAATATAGTCTGATTTGCTTGTAGAACGCGTTGCATTGATAGTTACACCTTCTTGTATAATTAGTTTTCCTCCATTCTTAACTTGGTATCCACCAACTAATGTATAAGTATTACCAGCTAACAATGTACGTTCCCCTGTAAGTGAACCTTTTAGCTCAAATTCTGTAGGATCCGTCGGTTTTTCAGTTTCATTACTATCACTACAACTAATGGTTAACATCGCAACAGCAATTATAGCTGAAAGATAAACCGCTAATCTAGAAAACTTTTTTTTCATAATTTTTTTTGTTTAAAATGGTTATTGTTTTTTATTTATATCTATTTAAAAATTAAGAGAGAACCCTACACCCAAAGCGAGTCCTTTTTTATAGTATTCCACCACTTCATCCTTACCGGTTTCGGCGATCTTTTGAGTAAATTCTTGTTTTTGGTTAATGAGATTCTTTGCTTGTAGTTTTAGTTTCATATTTGAATTGAAAGAATAACCTACCACAAAGTCTAAAGAATTAAATGATTTTTCGACTACATTATTTACACCATTGATACCTACCGAACTAATACGAGGACCTCGTAAATTGTAGACTAAAGAAAATGAAGCCTCTTTCTCATTTTTGAATTTAGGAGAATAGTTTATATCCAAATTAAAGAGGTATGGAGATGCTCCCTGTAGTTCTCTTTTCTTATCTGTATATATCCCTCCTTCGAGTAACGAGATATGTGTATAAATATATGATGCATTAAAATCGACTCGCAAATCTTTTAATAAATACTTACGGATTTCTAATTCTGCACCTGCAACCAAACCTTTATTCACATTATCGAAACTCTGGTATGCCGATCCTGAATATCTTTGTGTACGTTCTATCGGCGATTTCAAATATTTGTAATAAGCCGAGAGAGAAAACATATCACCCGATGCCGGAAATATTTCGTAACGTATGTCTGCATTATAATTATATCCGTTCTTGATATTTTCATTACCTCTAACAAATGCTCCACCATATGACTCTTTATATTCGAAAGGAGCCATCTCGATAAACGAAGGACGCGTTACTGTACGAGAGAAACTAAACCTTAGATTTTGTTTGTCGGAAAGGCTATATCTTACATTTAAAGCAGGGAAAAGGTCATCCGTTTTCAATTCTGCTCGTTTTTCCTCCCCAGAGTCATCTGAATATCTGACCCATTGCGAAGAATGTTCGTAACGCACACCTGCTGCAATCAACAGGTTTGTGAGAGGATAAAATTCCATATCCACAAATGATGCATATATATCCGATCCGGCATAATAACTGTCTCGAGGCATAGAAACTTTATTTACAGAGATTTTCCCATTGGCGACATCACTATATGACAGATAAGAATCAGGGTTAAAAATATCATCAACTTCGATATCTACATTTTTCACACCATAGTAATAATTTGTAGAGTTGAAGTCTCGCGACTTAGAACGCATTGCTCCTCCAAGTCGAATAAAGTCTGTATTTTTCTCATTCTCGTTGAGCAAATATTTTATCTTGAAATCGCCATTCCACTCGTCTTCAAACAATTCTCCAAAGTATCTCATTGTACCTTGCTGATTGAGTTTGAAAAGAGAGAACTTCCCATTATCATTTTTAGTATACATTACCTGTCTACGATCGGGTTCATCGCTTGTAGTACGACCATAAGACACTTGCCAGTCGGTAAACAATCTGTCGAACTGGTGCTTTCCGGTCAACTGGTTGTTGAAAAGTGTATAGAGATGGTAAACACTATTGCTTCCTTTCATTTCCACACCTTCGGCATCGAATCCGTCACGTATAGTATAATCATCTTCCGAGTTATTTACATACATCACGTTATATGATAATATATCGTTGCGCCGAAGCGTATAGCTCACCTGACCGATAGCTGTAGCTGTAGTTTCATAGCTATATTTATTATAGTTAAACATATCACGAACAACACCCTGCGCATTCACTGTAGATGTATATGCATCGTCATAGATGGTATATGAATTATCGAAATTTATGCCTAGCATAGCATTCAATTTCTGCCCGCCTACATTCCACGAATGTCCTATACCAAACTCTAAGCCTAGTTCGGGTAAAGCTGAGTTTTTCTCTATATTGAATGTTGTATTGAAAAGGTTCTTATTTAAAATAGATTGGGAAAACTCTCCCGGTGTCATATTCTTAAGATTATCAGACTGATTAAATCCTTTTGTTATACCCAAATAAGGTACACCTACACCTCCTTTATCTGAAGAATAGAAATCTTTGAAAAGGGCATTTGTTTTTCCTCCGGTAGATACACCTATAGTTATATAATTATTACCTATATTTTCTTTTGTTTCCACATCTATATGTGCCCCTGAATAATCACCGAAAACAGAAGGTTGATAAACTTTACTTACAGTTACATTTTTCACCACCGAAGTAGGAAACAATGTTAAAGGAATCAATTTATTATCCGGATTAGGAGAGGCTATTGGAAATCCGTTAAGAGACGTCATACTATAACGATCACCCAATCCTCTGACAAAGACTTTAGTATTGCCTTCCATCGAGATCCCCGTTACTTTCTTTATACCATCAGCTACAGTAGAAAGTCCTTTTGCAGACATTTCTTTAGCGCCTAAATTTTCGACTGCAACTGTAGCTCGCTGCCGTTCGAGAAGTAAGTTCATTTCCGACTCCATATTCTTACGTGCAACAACGATTACATCATTCAGATTCTGAGCAGCTTCTGTGAGAAGAATATCCAATGTGATAGTCTTTTCCTTCTTCACTTTCACTTCAGTTATTTCCATAGGTTGGTAGGAAATATAAGATGTTACGATAGTGTATTCTCCCGGTGCTACATTTATCTGGTAATAACCCTGATCATCACTGATTACACCTGTAGTAGTTCCTTTGATAGAAATAGTAACTCCCGGTATTGCCTCTTGAGTTTTAGCATCTTTTACACTCCCTTTAATAAGAGTCTGAGCTGGTAAAGCCTCTGTGAAAATAAAGGCAAATACAAGAACAGATAATTTTAGTAAGCTGTAGTATTCCTTAAATACGTTGTGATTTTCTTTTTGCATATATATTCTAATTTTACAATGCAAATCACCTACATTTTTGTTACATAAAGACTACATACATAATAAGGTTGCACAAAGAATATATCTCAATTTTGTTAAGGTTGTTACAAAATCAAAGAAGGGTTACGATAATGTTATCGAAACCCTTCTTACTCACAATTGTTTATTAAATCTATATTGTATTCGCATACGCATTTATAACCATATCTTCAAACTCGGCCAAATTTCGAGCTATTATATCCGGCTTTAGATCAGACTGTGTAACAATATCCATTGTCGTTTCACCCGATAGCACCAAAACCCCTATTGCCCCGGCATTATATGCCATTCTTACATCTGTATAGATACGGTCACCAATCATAGCCACTTCCGAAGGTTTTAAGCTGTAGCGGGTAAGTATTCCTTCAAGCATACGAGGATCGGGCTTTCCTATTACAACATCAGGATTTCGTCCTGTAGCATGCTCTATACATGTATAAATAGAGCCGCAATCAACCAGAACCACCTCTTTATCGGTAGGGCACACTCTATCCGGATTAGTTGCAATATAGGGGATATTGCGACTTGCCCACCATGCTGCACGGCAAAGACGCGAATAGGTAAGAGACATATCGAAACTAACAACCAACAAATCAGGAATATCTGAGGCATCATCGGCTGTAGAAATAAATCCGGCAGATTCAAATTCTGCAATCATACTGGGAGTACCCAATATAAATAAACGTTTGGCTTGCGGATGATTAGCTTTTATATAATCAATCGTTGCCTGAGCTGAGGTATACATTTCCTCTCTTGTTGCTTCTATCCCCATTTTGGCAAGGTGAGCAAGGTAATCATTCGTGCTTTTAGATGGGTTGTTAGTGAGGAACGAATAGCCTATCCCCATCTCTTTTATCTTTGTAAGAAAAGGTATGGTAAAAGGGAACAATGTACCTCCATTGTAGATCGTTCCATCCATATCTAATGCTATATGTTTAATTCCCTTCAATCGCGCATAAAGTTCAGGAAGAGAACTTAACTCCATTTTATCAATATACTTATACATAGTTTATTATTTACTTATATTATTTTTCATCATCATAACCTGTGGCTTTAGCCTTCCATGCCATTGCAAACACAAGAGTTCCTATTATTCCGGCAGCAATGAGAACAAGGAAAGACTTATCCCATCCGTATGTCTGTACCAAATAACCGAAGCCCAATCCGGAAACAGCTGTACTCGCATAGCCAAACAGACCGGTAAAACCTGCCGCTGTTGCAGCAGCTCTCTTTGTAGCCAAGTTAGAAGCGGCAATACCTATCAGTGCCTGCGGGCCATAAATGCAAAAACCTGCACCCATCAATACTGCTGTAGCAAGCCACATTGGAGGATGTTGCAATTCCCAAAAGACAAAGACAAACAAAGAGGCTAATGCCATACAGATAAGACAAACCCGAGGACCACGACCTCCAAAAAACTTGTCTGTAGCCCAGCCGGCAATCAACATTCCGGTTATTCCTGCAATTTCGAATGCTGCAACCATCCATCCTGCATGGTGTAACGATACTCCTTTCCACTGGCTCAACAAGGTAGGACCCCAGTCCAGAACTGCAAAACGAACAATATATACAAAGAAGTTGGCTACGCCTAATATCCATATATATGGATTTTTAAATACTTTATTTCGAACAAACTCCTTATATTCTTTCGACTTACGGTCTTCATCATTAGCCTTGTCATCTCCCATCGAAATTTCAGGTAGTCCGACAGAACGAGGCGTATCACGAAGAGTGAACCACAAGAATACAGCTCCTAATAGAGCTATTGCAGAGGGTACGAAAAAGCACCAACGCCAACCCAACGAAACTATATATCCGCACACAATTACAACTAATCCTGCACCTATAGAATGAGAAGTATTCCATACAGACATTTTAGTAGCCAATTGATGTGGAGGTATCCAGTGTGTCAACAAGCGTACACATGGAGGAAATCCCATCCCTTGAAACCATCCGTTAAACATCCAGACAATTCCAAACATCAATACACTGGAACCAAAACCAAATAAAACATTACAAACAGCACACAATACCAATCCTGTGACCATAAAATAACGAGAATTAAATCTATCGCCTAATATGCCATTTGCAAAACGAGAAAGACCGTAAATGAGACCGTGCAATGTAAGGAATATACCTAGATCAGTTTTCGTTATTCCAAGATCCGCTTCCATGCCGGGCATAGCCATACTCAGATTTTTTCGGACGAAATAAAACATGGCATATCCTATCATTGTGGCAATAATAGTACGAGTTTGCCAATATTTAAACCGCTTAGCGGTCTCTGGCTTCATAGTCAGGTACGATTCTTGTGAATCAGTGTTCATAATGGTGTTAGTTTTAAATTAAATATTTCTATTTATTTCGAATAGAAACAAAAATAGTACGTTTTTACGATATAACGAATACAAAAGAACGAAATAATAATTAAAAACTTTCGATATTATTTTATTTAGTGAATTTCACTTCGTATTCCATGACTTATCTGTAATTAATCTTTATTTAAAACAATTATTTATTCGGTTTCTGCAAAATGTGATTTTAACTAAAACCTGACAAACTTGTACAGTTCTTACCTGTTTTTATAATTATTATTAGCCACCCCTCTTGGCTTCGTCTAAGTCTCATCTTTTGGAGAGGCTTATGAGGTGTTCTTCACCCCGTTTATAGATAAAATTTTATAACTCCGACAGCGAATCTTTCTCTCACATGATAAAGATATAGTCTCAACTACTGTTTCGCCTTAAGTACTTGATACAAGAACAGGAGAACAAACTGAGGCTATATGTTGTAGTCCTATTATTTTATTACCTTTGTGCGCTAATTTAAAATATAAAAATGAATTACAATAGTCCAAAAGATATAGCTCTACTTTTCTCTGCTACCGGTATAAATAAAACAAAAACTCCCATATCCAAATTCATTGTTTTAGCATTCCTTGGAGGTACATTCATTGCATTTGGGGGGCTACTTACTGTTATTGTTGCAGGAGGTATTCCCGAAATTGGAGCAGGCAATCCCGGACTTATAAAATTCGTAGCCGGAGCATTATTTCCCGTTGGGCTGATAATGGTCTCTGTAGCTGGAGCAGACCTTTTCACGAGTGACTGTGCAGGAATGGTTTTACCATATATGAGTAAGCAAATCAACTTTAAACTATTAGCTAAAGTCCTCATTATTTCTTATATCTTCAATTTCATTGGAGCACAGTTTATAGCATATTTCATGGCATACCAAACAGGGCTAATATCTTCAGACCCTTGGATTTCATATCTTCATCATTACAGCGAAGCTAAAGTAAATCAGGATTTCTACAAAATATTACTAAAAGGCATAGGTGCTAACTGGCTTGTATGCTTAGGCACATGGATGGGTTATGCAGGTAAGGATATTATGAGTAAAAGTATAGGAATATGGATTCCTGTTATGCTTTTTGTCACTTTAGGTTTTGAACACTCTATAGCTAATATGTTCTTCATTCCCGCAGCAATATATTCCGGTGCCGATATTTCATGGGGTGATTTCATCTTAAATAATCTTACACCTGCCACAATTGGTAATATTATAGGAGGATCAGGTTTTGTGGGTTGCATCTATTGGTATATATACCTTAAAGATTAGAAAAAGAGCAACAAATACTGTGATTCTTAACACAACATTATAGTGGGTGTAACCTATGTTACACTTTATTTTATCTAAATTTCTTTTTTTTGTATTGTATAACATACTCTTAATTTATGTATAATTAAGATCTATTATTTATATTTGCCTCACAAGCAAGACTATGAAGATATTTTTTGTAGAAAAGTTATAACTAACCACATCACTATGAAAAAAGCTATAATTGCATTCTTGTTTTGTATGTCTTTTGGCTTTCTAAGCGCTCAGGACAACAATGATCTACTACAAAAGTTAGTCGAAAAAAATGTACTTACACAATCGGAAGCCGATCAACTGAAAAAAGAACAAAAACCAATAATTGCCCAAACGGCAGAAAAAGTTCGTAATCTTTTCAACAGCCCATATATCCAGATTGGAGGAAATGGGCAAATGATGTATAAATACACCGATGTTTCGAAAATAAAACATGATTTTAAACCTAAAAATCTTTTTATCTCTTTAAACGGAAAAATCAACGATTCTTTCAGATATGGCTTTTTACTTGAATTTACCAATCCTTCGGTTCAGGAGTTTTGGGGCGAATGGACAGAAGTTCAACAGTTCAATCTAAAATTGGGACAGTTTAAAGTACCTATAACACTAGAAAGTCAATATGTACCTGCCACACTGGAAACAGTAGCTTATTCTCGTACAATATCTAATTTGTTTGGCTATGCAGGTGAGGACGATGTATTGAATAAACAAAATGGAAAAAACAATTTCGGACGTGATGCAGGAGTACAGATATCGGGAGAATTGCTTCCGATGAACGATCTCAATCTACTACAATATTCTATCGGTATGTTTCAGGGAATGGGCGTCACTACCGGAGAAAAAAACAACACAAAAGATTTTGCAGGTACACTTATGCTACAGCCTGTAAAAGGATTGCGTATAGGAGGAGGTGCATACTTCGGACAAGCATCCTATAGTCTCGATAAAAATATAGCACCCGAACAAGATCATGTCCGTAACCGATGGATAGCCAGTGCAGACTACAAATCTGATAGATTTTCGGCTCGTACAGAGTGGATCAAGGCCAATGATGGAGGCATCGACAAAGAAGGACTATACGGCATGGCTTTATATTATCTTGTACCAAAAAAACTGAATGCATTAGTAAAAGCAGACTATTATAATGCAAATAAGAAGGTAAATAATGAAGTGATGGACTACACAGTAGGTTTCAACTACTACTTTGCACCATCATGCCGTATACAGCTAAATTATACATATTCCGACTTTGCAAAGAAATCAGCACATGATACAAACACTGTATTAGCACAGTTGCAAATAGGTTTTTAGAGACAATAATATTCAGTCAGCCAAATAAAAGGTTTTGACAGATCAACAACTATAAATAGAAAAAAGCGAGTACAATGAAAAAGTTTCTAGGTCGAATACCCCGGCAATTTATACTACCTATTTTTATAGTGGGGGGTATCATTGTCGGACTTGGAGCATATACAGTGTACATGTCAAGGGCACATTCTTACTTATCGGATGACCCTAGAGCCTGTATTAACTGCCATATAATGACTCCTTATTATCAGACATGGAACCACAGTTCGCATGCGCAATGGACTACCTGCAACGACTGTCATGTTCCGCAAGACAGCGAGGTAAAGAAATACGCCTTCAAAGCCATGGATGGCCTCTACCATGCTGCTGTATTCACTCTGAATGCAGAACCTCAGGTAATCAGACCACGCGATGCCAGCTATGGAGTTATTATGCAAAACTGTATACGCTGTCATACACAGCTGAACACAGAATTTGTAAAAACAGGTATGATAGAATACGTGGATACTAAAAACGGAGCTAATAAAGCGTGCTGGGATTGCCACACACAGGTACCACATAGCAAAGTGAGCAGCCTTTCGGAATCTCCAAATGCGATAGTACCATTACCGGCATCGCCTGTACCGGAATGGCTGAAAAAGAAAATGGATAAAAAATAAAGTAACTAAAAACCAAATAGATCATGTTTAATAAATTATCAGAAGCTATCAAACGTAAACCGATCATCGGATGGGGAATTTTCGCCGTAGTGATGATATGTGTTTTTTTACTGGGGCTGTTAGCGGCATCTATCACTGAACGCCGGGCAGAGATTGCCTCTATCTACAATAATAAAGTACGAGACATAGAGGGAATAGAACCTAAGAGTGAACTTTGGGGCGAAAACTATCCGAGAGAATATAACACTTGGAAGAAAACAGCCGATATGGATTTCAAAAGTAAACATATGGGAAACATGGAAGAAGATGTACTTGCATCGCGTCCCGAAATGGTAGTTCTATGGGCTGGTTATGCTTTCTCTCAAGACTACAAAGCCCCTAGAGGACACATGCACGCTCTGGAAGACAATAGAAACACCCTTCGCACAGGATGTCCGGAAACTGATACCGACGGACCACAACCTGCTACATGCTGGGCTTGTAAAAGTCCGGATGTACCAAGAATGATGCACGAAGTAGGTATCGAAGAATTTTACAAAACCAAATGGGGAGCATTTGGTTCCGAAATTGTAAATCCGGTAGGCTGTGCCAATTGCCACGATCCGAAGACAATGAATCTGACTATAACCCAACCGGCACTAATCCAAGCCTTCGAGCGTCAAGGAAAAGACATAACACAAGCAACGCCACAGGAAATGCGCTCTTTAGTTTGTGCGCAGTGCCATGTAGAATACTATTTCAAAGGTGACGGCAAATACCTTACTTTCCCTTGGGACAAAGGCTCTACAGTAGAAGATATGGAAAAATATTACGATGAAATAGAGTTCTCGGATTGGACACACAAATTGAGCCGTGCACCTATGCTAAAAGCACAGCACCCAGACTACGAAACATTCATGATGGGAACACATGCTCAACGTGGATTATCTTGTGCCGATTGCCATATGCCATATGTAGCTGAAGGTGGAATCAAATACTCCGATCATCAGATTATGAGCCCTCTTAAAAATATAGCGAATACCTGTCAGGTATGCCATAGAGATAGTGAAGAAAATCTTCGCAACTATGTATACGAACGTCAGGACAAAGTATTAGAAATTCGTGACCGTATCGAAAAAGAACTGGCTAAAGCCCATATTATGGCTAAAGCAGCATGGGATAATGGTGCTACAGACAAAGAAATGGCTGCTACTCTCAAATTGCTTCGTCAGGCGCAATGGCGTTGGGATTTCTCTGTTGCATCTCATGGGGCTTCGTTCCATGCTCCTATCGAAACGCAACGTATTATGGCTCACAGTCTGGATAAAACATTGCAAGCACAAATAGAAGTGCAAAAAGTGTTATATACACATGGTATAACAGATGTAACTATCCCTGATATTTCTACAAAAGATAAAGCGCAAGCCTATATCGGACTCGATATGAAGACTCTGCAAGCCAACAAAGACAAATGGATCAAAACCGTTGTACCGGAATGGCTGAAAAAAGCAAAAGAAAAAGGACGAATCGTTGCTAGTCTGTAAAGAGCAATAAACTAAATAGAATCATGATTAATTTATAAAAGTGTCTGATATCAGCAATACTATCAGACACTTTTATAATAGATACCAATAGCAATGCCCTATAGATGAAAGAAGATAAACCAAAAATGTGGCAATTCCCTTGGCGATATAGAGAAAGTATATCCATAGTAGCTGGAGTAATTATTATAGGACTTATCCTCCAATTATTGGTAGGTAAGTTCAATTTCTTGCTGTTCGCCTCTCCTGTAAATCTGATAATAGGAGGATTGATACTCCTATTCCTTGTTCTATTTTCATTCGTGCGAAACAATCCTATCTATCAATGGTTTTCAGGTGTTCCTTTTGCTGTAACGCTTATCGGAGGCCTGCTGATACTGGGTATCATCATGGGATTAATACCACAGATGCTTCGTCTCGACCCACACGACAATTCTGTAATTACCCGTATAGGATTCAAACAGGTAACCAGTTCGTGGGCATTTGTCCTAGTTTACTTCCTTACATTACTGTCTTTAGGAACATTGATTGTAAGAAGACTTCTGGCATTTAATATAAAAGATTACGCTTTTTATTTCAACCACATAGGGCTTTGGATTCTTCTGTTTGCAGCTGGACTTGGAGCAGCAGATATGAAACGATACGTGATGCACGTACGCGAAGGTGAAGTAGAATGGCGTGTATATAACGACAATGGAGATGTTTTGGAGCTTCCGATAGCCATTCAGTTAAACGATTTTGTACTCGAAGAATATCCTCCTAAACTGGCCATCATAGACAGAAGTACAGGAGAACCACAACCAATATCAAAGCCTGATTATTTTCAGATAGACGAAAACCGTCCCAATGGTAAGTTGTATAACTGGAATATCACAATAGAAGAATATATACATGATGCCATACGTAAGAATGACAGCACATACCACTATATGCCAATGCCCGGATCGTCTCCTGCGGCAAAGGTAAAAGCAAACTTAAACGGTAAAATAAGTGAAGGATGGGTATGTGGAGGCAGTATGGCTCAATTGTATATGACTCTGCCTCTCGATTCTCAATATTGCATTGTTATGACTCAGGCCGAGCCTAAGCGGTTTATGTCTGACATAAAAGTATTGACAGAAAATGACAACGAAGCGACAGCCGAGTTAGAAGTCAATAAGCCTCTTAAGATAGGTAATTGGATGATTTACCAATACGGCTACGATAATCAGGCGGGCAAAGCTTCATCATACAGCAGTTTCGAGTTAGTCTACGATCCCTGGATAATTCCTGTATATATAGGAATTATCATGTTGGCAACAGGATCGGTTTGTTTATTATGGTCGGGAAATAAAAAGAGGAGGAAAAGCTAATGACATGGAATGAATATCTTTGGTTTGCCATACCTGCAATCATATGCTGGATAAGTGCAGGAATTATGGTTTATAAGTGCAAAAAGAGTATTGTCACAGATATTTTGATGATAGCAGGAATCGTAATATTCGCCGCTTTCATCATCGGGCTCTGGTTTGGACAACAGCGTCCTCCCCTGCGCACAATAGGCGAAACCCGATTATGGTATTCCTTTTTCCTTGCCACCATAGGCTTCTTTACATATAAGCATTGGAAATACAAATGGCTATTATCTTTTACAGGGCTTGTCGCCTGCGTATTTGTGTGTATCAATATATTTAAGCCGGAAATACATTCCACTAACCTGATGCCTGCACTGCAAAGTTATTGGTTTGTACCGCACGTAACAGTATATATACTCTCCTACTCTATGCTCGGCGCAGCTACAATAGCAGCCTTTATACAGATGAACAAACTGCACAAAAATGCAGCAGACGACAAGCTATATCAGTTTATGGACAACATTGTATATGTCGGCTTCGGCTTTCTTATGCTGGGAATGCTAATGGGTGCAGTATGGGCAAAAGAGGCATGGGGACACTACTGGTCGTGGGATCCGAAAGAGACTTGGGCTTTTATTACCTCAGCAGCTTACCTTATATACATTCATATGAGGCTGCAAAATGCTCATGCCAAATTCACACTGTGGACTTTACCTATAGCATTTATCCTTCTTATGATAACATGGATAGGCGTCAATTATCTGCCTGCAGCACAGAACAGCATACACGTTTATTCGAACTAATTTTTATATCTTCAATGTAGGGGTGAACGCCGTTTTCCCCTACGCTGTATTACACCTACATAGATAATTTAGTTATACTTTCTCCACATTTTATCAGTATGTTCTACAATTATTTGCCTATAATTACTATATTGAGGCGTTGAAACAAAAAAACGCTATGAAGAAAGTTCTTGTAACCTATGCAGTAAAAGAGGAATTTGATCCAATAACCCTCAATGGATGTGAGATGAGATATGTACTCACAGGTATTGGCAAAACGATGGCCTCAATGAAACTAACCGAAGCCTTGTGTAAGGAACGTCCCGACATAGTTCTTAATATAGGAACGGCAGGAACTATCCAACACAATATTGGTGACATATTTGTATGTAGAGAATTTATAGACAGAGACTTTCAGGCTGTAAAGCTTCCTGGCATAGAGTATCAAATCGGCTTCGACGCAAACGAAAGTGCCAACAATTGGCTGTCGGCACAAGACAAAACAGGAATATGCAGTACAGGCGATAGTTTTGTTACACAAGCCAAAAACATAGACGAAGATGTGATAGACATGGAAGCTTTTGCGCAGGCTGTTGTATGCAAAGAATTTGGTGTATCGTTCGTAGCTGTGAAATACATAACCGACATTGTAGGACAAAACTCAGTAAAGCATTGGGAAGAAAAACTCTCTGATGCCCGAATAGGGCTACACGAATGGTTTTCAGGCAAGTAGACACCAGCCTCCTGTTAAGGAGACTGGCTATATGCAAATTATTTCTGCTTAAGATTACTTCTGTTCAGCAAATCACAATTGCATGAAGATAGTATCTCAATACATTTCTCGTTATCGGTAGGGCGTATAACTATATTTGCCGTATCGCCTTGCGAAAAAGCGTACATATATTCTATAAAGACATTTTCTTTAGCCAAATAGTCTAATACGGTAGATAGAGCTCCCGGTTGGTTTGGGCAACTAAAACAAACTACATCGGTAATAGTTACGCCAAAATGAGCCTCTTTCAATACTTCCACAGCCTTTTCCACATCAGAAACGACCATTCGCAAAATACCGAAATCAGCATTTTCGGCAAGACTGAAAGCTGTCATATTAATATCATTATTTCCCAATATCTTCGAAACCTCATTTATCCTTCCGGTTTTGTTTTCTATGAAAACAGAAAGTTGCTTTATTGTCATAATCTTATCAATTAAATATCCGTTTATCAATCACTCTCTGGGCTTTTCCTTCACTCCTCTTTATAGTATATGGTTCTACCAGTTTTATATCGGCGCTTATACCCAAAACGCTATGCAGGCGTTGAGCTATTTTCTTCTTGAGAATAACCATCTTTGTTATTTCGTCAGAGTAATATCCATCACGTACCTCTACCTGAACTTCAAGAATATCGAGATTATTCACCCTGTTCACTATCAGCATATAATGAGGCTCGAACTCTTCCATTTCCAGTATTACACTTTCTATCTGCGAAGGAAATACATTCACACCCCGTATTATCAACATATCATCACTACGTCCCACTATACGGCTCATACGTACACTTGTACGACCACATCGACAGGGTTCATCGGTAAGTGTACATAAGTCTTTTGTGCGGTAACGTAAAAGAGGCAAGCCCTCTTTAGTAAGAGTGGTAAACACCAGCTCGCCCTGCTCTCCATAAGGAAGAGATTCTAACGTATCGGGCGATATTATTTCAGGATAGAAATGATCGTCGATAATGTGCGAATCATCTTTGTACTGGCATTCGTGAGACACTCCTGGTCCCATAATTTCGCTTAATCCGTATATATTGTATGCATCTATTCCTAACTTCGTCTCTATCTCCTTGCACATGTTCTCTGTCCAAGGTTCTGCTCCAAAAACTCCTATATTTAGTTTGAACTCATTTCGAGGAATACCAGCTTTCTCCATAGCTTCGGCCAGATACAAGGCATAAGACGGAGTACAAGCCAATGCGGTAGCGCCAAAGTCACGCATCAATTGAATCTGTTTAGCTGTATTTCCGCTAGACATAGGTATAACTGTCGCACCCAGATGTTCAACACCATAGTGTAGCCCCAATCCTCCTGTAAACAATCCATAGCCATATGCCACCGAAAAGATATCATTCTGTCCTGCACCAAAAGCACTCAGGCATCTGGCAGTCATCTCTGCCCAGATGGAAAGATCTTTTCTCGTATAACCCACTACAGTAGGAGACCCTGTAGTTCCCGAAGAGGCGTGCAGTCTTATTATCTGCGACATAGGTACAGCAAAAAGGCCGTAAGGATAGTTGTCTCTTAAATCTTGCTTGGTAGTAAAAGGTAGCTTTACAATATCGTCTATACTCTGTATATCGTCAGGTGTAACATTCATTTCCTGCATTTTCTGGCGATAGAAAGGTGTACTGTGATAAACCTTCTCCACCAGTTTATGTAAACGTTCTCCCTGAAGCTTTCTTTTCTCTTCGGGCGCCATGCATTCTTTGGCCTTATTCCAAATCATATGTTAGTTTTTAGTTGTTAGTTGTATATGTTAAAACAGGGTGACAAAAGTTACAATTTTAATAGTTAAATAGAAAAAGTTCTTTTGTCACTTTACCTCTCATCCTGCTCTATTGCTGAAAAATAGTTTCTCCGATATAGATAAAGAACAGCATTAATGATCGAGGCTAAAAGCCTTCAATCTACTATCCAATACTTCATATAGGTTTTCGCTCATACGCGAACAACAGGCTCTCACACCTTGTTGCTGACTGCCTGTAGTAGACAATGCAATAGAACTGATACCATAATAAAGCAATTCCTGCATCAGTTCGCCACAATTCATATCTTTATATCCTATGGTGAAAAAGAAGCCATCGGAAATGTTACGGTCAATGTCTTTATCGTAAACAATATGGAAGCCATATCTTTCGAAAGAATCTTTCATCCGTTTCGCCCTGCGGGCATATTCCCGTGTTTCTTCCACAAAATTGAGTTTGCCGTCAGAAGCAGCTTTCAGCATAGCTGCGTAGCCATATTGGGTAGTATGGGTACTTCCCGAAGTGATCATGTAAAGAATAGCTCCCACAAATGTAGGGCCAAATATTCCCGCACCCGAGTATCTCCTTGCCAATGCTTCCGATTTTTGTGTAAATAACTTATCAGAAACACATACCACCGCAGCCCTCTGACCTGCATAACTGAATATTTTGGAAGAAGAGAGCATCAATATATAATTATCCGTATATCGGGCAACCGTTGGCACATAAGGAGACTGAAAAGGGTGTCCAAAATCGACACGAAAATCCATACCGAAATAGGCAAGGTCTTCCAATATTATTGTATCGTACTTAGTTGCAAGTTCGCCTATTATCTTCAGTTCCTCTTCGGTCAGGCATATCCACGCCGGATTGTTAGGGTTGGAATAAACAATAGAAGATATATTTCCTTTCTGCAAATAAGTTTCCAGCTTGTCTCTAAGCCCATCTCCTCTAAACTTATATACATCAAATTCTTCGTATTGTATACCTAACACCTTCAATTGTGACTTCTGTATAGGAAAGCCGGGGTCGATAAACAAAACGGTGTCTTTCCGATCGTCTCGCTGATTGCAGGCAATAAACGAACCAAAAGATCCTGCGACCGATCCGGTAACAGGAATGCAGGAAACGGGAGAAATATCTATATCGAGAAATGCTTTAACAAAACGGGCTGATTCTTCTTTCAGTACAGGAATACCCTCTGCCGCAGGATACATAGAAGCGACGCCTCTATCCAGTGCTTCTTTTTCGGCATCGAGCCCTATCCGGCACGGAGCCAGTCCGGGCACACCCTGATCCATACGGATAAAGGGAATACCAGTCTTTTGTTCCAAACGGGAAGCTATAAGCAAGACTTCCCCTATTGTTGCCTTCTCCAGGTTTGTTATTTTCAGTTCGTCAACAATATTATCTATCTGCTGTTGGCTAAATACTCTGTGCTGCATCTTATTTTTTCATTTGAGATTCTCCGACAGAACGTCCGGCTCTAAAGGCCTTTATGTTCATTTCTACTATAGCTTCGCCTTTGCGAGAAAAGACTTGTGTTATAGCATCCTCCAGCTTATCAGCCTCGATACCCAAAATAACAGAAGCCGCCCCAAGTAATACGATATTAGCTGCACGGGCTACACCCGACTCTTTAGCCAGAGTATCTACATCGAGTAATATTACATTTGGCATAGATGACAATTCGTCTAATATAGTTCCTATCTCAGGATAGTTTTTAATATTAACATATGCCACAGTATTTGTCACTATCCACCCTTGCTGAGAGAGGTATGGCAGATAACGCAAAGCTTCCATAGGCTCTAACGAAATAATGACATCGGCACTGCCTTTTGCTATCAGATCCGAATATATTTTTTCGGAAGATATACGCAGATTGGACTGCACATCGCCACCTCTCTGGCTCATGCCATGCACTTCGGCTTGCTTTATATGTAATCCTTCTTTCAGAGCTGCTTCTCCTATAATGGCAGCTATGGACAGTATTCCCTGACCACCAACACCCGAAAGTATTATATCTAATTTCATATTGTTTATTTTTTCTTTCTTTTTAGTGTTTGTATACATTCGCGACGAGGGATAATAACGGATACTCCATAATATTCGATTTCGTTTCTGATCACATTTTTTATTTCATCCATATTCTTAGGTAAAGGTACAACTATCTGTACATGTTCCTTTTGCACACCTACGGCATAACAAATAGCTTCTATTTTTTCTGTTCCTGCCGAATCTTGACCACCTGTCATAGCAGTAGTAAGATTGTCTGAAATAACCACCGTGATATTCACTTCCGAGTTGACAGCATCCAGCAACCCGGTAATACCGGAATGTGTAAAAGTAGAATCTCCGATAACTGCTATAGAAGGAAACAAACCCGCATCGGCAGCTCCTTTTGCCATAGTGATAGAAGCTCCCATGTCTACACAAGTATCTATAGCCCTAAATGGAGGAAGTGCCCCTAAAGTATAACAACCTATATCGCTGAACACTTTAGCGTCTTCGTACTCTTTTACAACCTCATTCAAAGCATTATATACATCTATATGACCACATCCTGTACACAAGGCAGGCGGACGTGGCACAATATTGCTGCTGACATCGAACTGCTTTTCGGAAGCCAATCCCAAAGCTTGTTTCACATTATCGGGAGTAAGCTCCCCCACCCTAGACAACTCTCCTGTAAGACGACCTTTTATTTTGCCACTCTCGTCAAGCAGTCCACGCAATTGTTCTTCCACAAAAGGTTGCCCGTCTTCAAGGATCAACACTTCGTCACACGTGGAAACGACTTTCTTTATAAGATCTTTAGGCAACGGATATTGTGATATTTTCAATACTGTAAGTTCGCAGCCTGCGGGAAAGTTCTCCATCAGATAGTTGTAAGCTATTCCGCAAGCAATAACACCTTTCTTATTCCCTTGTTGAAATGAGTTATAAATAGAATCGGCCGATAGCTTTTCCAGTTTTGGTTGTATTGCGAGTAGCTCATTATATCTTCGTCTAGCATTTACAGGCAGAAGCACCCAACGGGATTTATCTTCCGGAAATTTGATCGGATTCTGTAGTCTTATCTGCGATGTCACAACTTCGGATCGGGAATGAGCCATCCGGGTGGTAAGACGCATAAGAACAGGTAATTCGTATTTTTCTGACACATCGAAAGCATAACGTACCATATCATAAGCCTCTTGTTGCGAAGATGGTTCGAAGATAGGCATGAATGCAAATTTCCCGTAGAATCGCGAGTCTTGTTCGTTTTGTGAAGAATGCATAGAAGGATCATCTGTAACCAGAACAACAATCCCTCCATTTGTCCCTGTCATAGACGAATTTACAAAAGCATCGGCAGCAACATTAAGCCCCACATGTTTCATACAAACAAGTGCCCGCTTACCTACATACGACACACCTAAAGCAGCCTCCATCGCCGTTTTCTCGTTCGTACACCACAAACTATGTATTTTTCGCTCGTTGGCAAGTGGCGATTCCTGTATATATTCCGTTATCTCTGTAGATGGGGTTCCGGGATATGCATATACCCCTGTTATGCCCGCATGTATAGCTCCTAGTGCGATAGCCTGATCGCCTAGCATAAGTAGTTTTTGTTTCATTTATTTGATTAGTGTAAGTTGATCCGCATCATTTAAGGCAGGGAATGACAATCTGAAATCATCCAATGCCTGTTTATCTATTTTTCCGCAAACAGCTTCCGCTTTACCATTTTCGGCTGCTACAATTGTTTGTCCCAAGTAGTTGATCAGAGCTGTGCCTCCGCTATAAGCATTGGAAGGATCGTCACCCACCCTGTTTACTCCGACTACATAACATACATTTTCGATAGCACGAGCCCTCAGCAGAGTATTCCATGCATTGATACGGGATGTAGGCCAATTGGCAACATATATAGCTATATCATAATCGCCTCTGTTTCGGGAAAAGGCAGGAAAGCGTAAATCGTAGCAAATCTGGAGTAGAATACGAAACCCTTTGTACTCTACAACAATACGCTTCTGTCCTGCTGTATATTCTTTATCCTCACCGGCATAAGTAAACAAATGTTTTTTATTGTACACAGCATACTCTCCATCAGGCTTAACAAAATAGAATCGGTTATAATATTTATCATCATCTACTACTGCCACACTACCTCCTACCGCCGCATTTTTACTCTTAGCCACCTGACGCATCCATGCTAAAGTTTCGGTTTCGGCTTTTTCTGCCACACCTTTTGGTGACATACAAAATCCGGTGGTAAACATCTCAGGAAGAATAATGATATCTGCTCCATCATAAGGATCAAGCATTTTTTGAACTTCTGCTTTATTTCTTGAAGGCTTTTGCCACTCAATATCTGTCTGGAGCAGTAATATATTCATGTGTATCAGGTGTTAGATAAATTAACTTCGAAGATAAAGATTTTTATCTGAATCAAAAAAATACCAATCTATTTATTTAAGAAATATGGATATTATAAGAAAAAAGAAATATCAGAAGATATATCTCAAAGCTATAATTAAGGATAGATGTTATGCTTGACAAGAAGAAAAAACAAAGTATTAGCCTATACTTCAAGATAAAAATTAACAAATAAAAAAAGCGGAATGGAGTTTTCCATTCCGCTAACGGCAGAAATACAATTCCTACACTTATTTCTTTGTAACTTCAATAGATTTTTTACGAAAATCTTTTAAAGCCTTTTCTATTTCGAGAGAAACTTTTCTTGCACGAGTACCAGCCGCCTTATTTCCGTTTTCGATCTGTGCCGCTGCATCTTTTGCAAAATCTTTAAAACTCTCATTCAATTTTTCTACAAGATTCTTCATGTTTTCCTTTTTTATGTGTAACAAAGATATTTCTTATTCTGAACAAACAACTTTGGCAAAAGGTTTTCAGTTTTACGATGAAAATATAATCCTTCTTGATAATAGTTTTATAAACTGACTGTCTTGCCTACTGACAACATATGGCTAAGGCAGACCTTTTGTTGCTTATAATTTTTAATAATAGATACATTTGCAGCTATTTCTGAAAATCAAGACAGTAGATATAGATAAAATAATGAACAGCTTTCTGGTGGAAAGTGAAAGAAAACTAAAGCATTGCTACAAATCAGTGAAATGCAATCCTAAGAATATTACATATAGCAATACATGATAAAAGATAAAGGTACAAATACTGAGTAAATTTAATTTGATATATCAGTTTTATTCATTATGTTTACTCTGTGGTTTTCAATATACTAGAATAAAGAGACAGAGGACCTTCTTTAAATGAGTATATAATAATTAAAATCGGTTCTATATTCTTCTATTACATACGGTTTATTTAGTATTAACCCTTAACTCTTATCAAAATGCTAACAAATGATATTGGTATTAATGCCGGAACTATCTGGAAACTCTTGTCTCAAAGAGGAAATCTGACTGTAAGGGAAATAGGTGAATTAACTCATTATAAAGATTCCCTAATTATGTTAGCTCTAGGATGGCTATCCAGAGAGAGCAAAATAGAATTTTCAACAACAAATGGAGAGTTGAAAATAGGACTAAAACAAGTGGTTTCTGATCTATATTATTAGAAAAGAATATCATAAAAATATTATCAGTTAAATAGCCTGTTTAAATTTAATATTTAGACAGGCTATTTATTTTTGACTATACTTTTTCTGTTTATTGAGTTATAAACCAAGCACAGATACCATTTTGTATTATTTTAACAAAAGAAGAAAATATATCTATTAAAATTAAAATAAAGATTCCTTAAACAATTTGTTAAGAATTTAGTTATAGTTATATGATAAATTGTTAAGAAAATAAAAACCAAAGCTTTTATCAAAATTAATATTTATTATTGTACCAATATGATAAGTAAGAAGCAGCTTACTCTTAAATATTTATCAACAAAGGATATCAATAAAACTCTATTTCAAAAAATAAATGTAGTAAAATACTACTCAAATACCGAAAGGTAATTTTGAGTTTAGTACTTATTCAGAAAATCTTTCTAAATATATTCCGGTTATATGGGCGATAATTTATCTCAGTTCAATGAAATAAACTTTTTAATAAGAGATGATTCATTTTCTCTTCATGAAGAAAAGAAGGATAATCAATTAATTGTAGGTAATCAAAGCTACAATTGTATAATATTCATGCTAAGCGGAAATATCGAAATTGTAACAAGTGCGAACAGAACTATAATACTCGAGCCTGATCATATGTACAATCTATCTATGCTAACCGGACCATACAAAGGAAAAGTGTTAAAAGATGCCCGCTACATTAATTTAAATACAAGTGCATTGGTACCGCTAATCAATGCTATTAAATTACAAAATCTAATAGACTCAAGCCATCTGATTAGCAAGGAAGTAGAAACTCTCAAATTTGGAGAGGTACTCTATTCATACCTCCAACATATTATTCTACTCAAAAAAGATGAAGATATTCCAGTCGAAATGTATGATCTTAAAAAACTGGAATTTTTATATTACATGAGACAATATCATACAAGAGAAGAGCTTGCTCATTTCCTACATGCCTCTATATCTACTCATAGCAAGTTTAGAATGATTGTATATAAGAACTATACAAATTCGACAACAGTAAAAGAATTGTCGAACAGATGCTATATGACCACCAAAACTTTTACCCGCCATTTCAAAACAGAATTTGGTGTTACTCCACACAAATGGCTTATTAAACAAAAAATTGACAATCTGAATGATTTACTATTTAACAAAGGGGCTTCGATAGAGGATATATTAGAGGAATTTCGCTTTTCATCTATAATAGAATTCAGGCAATTCTGCATCAGATATCATCTTGATAATATATTGGAATCTTTCAAGCAGCTAAAAGAAGCTTATTTAGAGAATATTACAGATTAAGAATTGAGTTTTTATGACACAATGCAAATGTCTTTTTTTTTATATTTTTTGTCCTTTTTTTTTAGAAAAGGACAACATCGAATAGATTAATTTTGCGCCGCATTTAAGGGGTAAAACAGAATGAATACAAACTGCCTCTCTAATGCAAAGAAAGGAAATAATTGTAAATATTCTAATTTTTATCAGGAAAAAATGAAAACAAAATTTTTAATTGCGTTCTTCGCATTGATCGTTTCTTATGGAACAAGCAGCCTTTATGCACAAACAACAACAACAGAAGGTGCAAGTGACCAAGTGACCCTAAACATCAGATTGAAAGCAATACAGACTTTATTGGTAAACAGTGGACAAAAAGTTGTAAATTTAGATTACAACACAACTAGTGATTATGCAAATGGAGTTTCTTCGGATCAAGCTGACCACTTAACAATATACAGTACCGGTGGATTTGAAATAAAGGCTAAATCATCTTCTGCAGCTTTGACCAATGACGGAGGTAAAAATATCGAAGTATCAGATATTAAAATCACAGCTTCAAAAGGAGCTACGAACAAATTAATTGGTGTAGATTACCTTTCTTCAGCACTAAGTGCAGATGGAACAACTATCGTAAAGAGTGACATGGGGGGGGTAAATCAGACATTCAACATCAAATATCAATCAGCAGGAGCCGATAAATATATTAATCATTATAAACATAAAGAAGATCCTACTTACTTTACAACAACAGTAACGTACACTATATACGCTAAGTAAACATTATATTCAGAGATATTTATTTGCGAAAGGGAGTGTTATGATAGCAGCTGGCACTCCTTTTCCAACTTTTAAATAAGAGGAATAAAAAAATATGACACGGAGATTAACTGTCATTATTTCTATACTTGCATTGTGTTTTACTACAAAAGGTTATGCACAACTTGGAATTTCAGTATCGCCTCCTCGTGTATATTATACAATAGACCCAGGGCAAACAGGAGTTAACGATATTGTCATCACAAATGTCAGTGACAATAATACGCTGGAGCTATCTATTACTTTGGGAGACTGGATGTATAATGAATATGGTGAAAACGTAATGTATCCGGCCGATAGCTTAAAAAACTCATGCGCAGGCTGGGTTAATATCATGGGTTCTTCCTATCTATCTCTCAAACCAAAACAAAGCGAGACTATAAAAGTAGCTATAACTGTACCACCCAATGTAAGCGATACTATTACAACACACACAGCAATGTTGTATGTAACGCAGATGAATCCCATTGATGATGTTAACGAACATGGAGCAAATATTAAAGTAAGCGTTCGTTCAGGAATTAAACTTTTTCAAAGAACATCTGCACCCCGGCATAATAAAATAGATATAAGGAATCTTTCCTTAAACAAGACAGAAAATGCTATATTCCTTGAATTCAAGAATGAAGGTAATGTATGGATAGATGGATCTGTTGGTTCTTATCTGTTCAACAAAGCTACCGGAAAGGAAATAGCTTTGGAAAATATTATGTATTACACTATGCCCAACGATCTGCGTATATTAAAAATACCTCTCCCTGCTAATATCGAGAAAGGTAACTATACAGCAACTGTGATGATAGATTATGGAGATTCGAACAATATTGAAGCAGCAGAACTTGAATTTACCTATGAATAGAATCATATATTTCATTATTATATTACTCACATCAATTGGTGTTCATTCCCAGACACCTAACCTTTCTCTGTGGAGCAATACATATATGAATATTTATTCATACGAAGGGACTACTCAGCCCAATTCTATAACCATCCGGATATCTCAAAACGGATATCTCAATATTCAGAACTGGAAGCTATCTGTAATAGCCACTCCTGTAACAATATGGAATGGATTGTTCTTTCCTGTAGAAAAAATTAATCTACAACCCAACTATACAACAGGTACAGTTAAAGATCCCGGGCCATTACCAACAATATCTGAAATAGGAATACCTGCCACCCTGAACCTAATAGGCAACTCGGAAGTATTTCTTGTTCCACGTTCCAATGCACCTATATACAATATAGGAACTGGCAACAGTTATTACGATCTACAGATTCTATTTAATATGAACGTTGTAGGAGGCAGCTACTTAACAAAGCTGAAAACAAATAGTCCTCAATATCCTATAAACATGAGATTTACTCTTTATGGAGCAAATAATGAGATAATAGGAACTACAAATTTGAGTTATACGATTCAAGTGCATACTAATCTTACGGGCACGCCACCTTCCGAAAACACTTATTCGATCCAGATATCGACCGGAGCCCGAAATGGCCAATTAAATATGAACTCTTTGGCCGACTATGCAAATGGCGCTAGTGTATTATATAATAACGGTTTATCTGTTTCAACGAATATTGACTATCAAATATCTGTAAGGTCAATATCTTCTACATTCATATCATCTTCCGGAAATTCACTACCTTTAGATGTTGTCAATGTACAATTGCGACCGTCGTCTGATAATAAAGCCTCTTCTATTACAAGGTCCATTTCCAGCACATCTCAAATAATTTCGACAGGAAGTTCCACAAACAAACTACCTGCTTATTATGACATTCATTACTATACCAACCCGAATGACCAGAGATTGATACAAGCTAAAATGGAAGACTATTCTACTACTTTGCAATATGAGATTACGCCCAAATAAGAAATATGCCATTGCATTTATTTTGTTCTAAAGTCAAATTCTTACTGGGGATTCTTGGTCTATTTGTATCTGTATATACTCACGCACAAAAAAGTGAGAATATACAAAGTCTAAGTATGCAGGTAGAACGCACACTCAAACAATCTCAGCAACAAAATATAATAAGTACAATTATAAAAATAAACAATCGGTCAAATAGAAGTTTTTCAGGAAGTGTAGGAATACGGGAAGTCAACGGCTTAAGAAGTATAGCCGGAGGAATATTACCAATCGACATTCAGCCATCGGATAGTATATTTTTACCTGTCAAATTTCTAATTCAACCTCAGATAGAAGCCGGAACAACTCATATACAATTCGATTTGTTAGACAACGACAGAAAACTGATAGATAAACAAGAATCCACTTTCACTGTCGAAGAAAAAATTGCTTTATCATTAAATGTTGATCATCAAAACATACTGATCACCAATCCTAATGATTCTGTTAGGGTAAAGGCAAATGTAATAAATTCTGGAAATAAGGCACAAAGTATAACATTAGTATTCAGTATACCAACTCTACGAGAAGGAGTAAACTTTATTGAACAAAAAGTTGAGCTCTTGCCCATGCAGCATCATCAATTCTCATTCAGCTTTATGCCTTCCTCATCTTTATTAGACAAACAGAATTTTTCGGTGAATGTTACAGCAATGCGAGGAAAAGATAAAGAAATATTCGGAAGTTCGTCTATAGAAGTTCAAAATGTGTCTACAAATAGAAGATTTAATGAAACAGGAAATATAGACTTCAATCTATTCAATCCATACCAGAATAATTCAATTACTGTCAACCACAGACAAACAAAATTGTCAAGCAGTATCACCCAACTTATAGGTACCGGAAGTATTGACTTACCAGCCGGATATATAGGATTATCCGGAAATTTATATAAAATCAGTTCTGACAATACCTTAGTAGGAACCAATACTTTTTTGTCATACAAGTTAGATCATAATGAAGTGACAGTGGGAAGTGTTTATGAATCATTAGAAACGACTTTATCCGGAAGAGGAGCTAAAGTCCAACTAGGATCTACAGACAACACTAATCTACGAATAGGCGTTATAGATCAGAATTACAATATATTCAGCGCTACACCTCTTTTCAACAATACTTATAGCATATATGCCGTAGGACAGCTCAACAGCCCGAATCAGTCGCAAAGGGCATCTTCCTCTTTTCTCTATCACTATGACTACATGGAAAAAAGTCGAAATTTGATTACTGGAGGTGATGTAAACTGGTTGGTAAAAAACAACTGGAATATCAATTTAAGACTGCATGGAGCAATGAGCCATATAGAAACATTCGGCAACAATAAATTTTCAGGATCGGCTGAATTGAGGTATAATGGAACAAATAAAGGATATGACATGTCCGGATCATATTATTTTAGTTCCAATTACTTTCCGGGAGATCGTAGAGGAATGATAACTCTTCAACAAATGCTATACAAAAAACTTAATGATAAATATTCGTTACGAGGTAGCATTTTCTATTCTCACTTTTCGCCAAGGTCACATACTTTTACAATGAATAATAATTCTCAAAATCTCATGGGAGATGTAGAATTATATTTTCCTAAAAAGAGAAATATATCCACAAGTGTAACCTATCTCAGCCAATACGAGCAATCGAATAACTATAGACAAAGCTATAATTTCGAAAATGCCAATATGTTTGCCAATCGGCTAAAAGCGTCTATCCGTTGGAACAACTTCAAAACAAAACACTCGATGCTCTTCTCTGTTGAGAGCGGAATAGCAAAATATCCCTCCGAAAAAAGACAGAGTATGCAACTGAAAAGTAATCTTACATATTCATACGACTGGATAAATTTTACAACTATGTATCAATATGGAAGTTATTATTTATCAGAATATTTTTTATCTCAAAGAGAAGAAAAAACATTTAGGCGTTTGATATCTTCATTAGCTGTAAATAAGGACTTCTCTGAAAAGAAATATATAATAAATGCAGGCATCAGCATAACAAAAGACCTGTATACAGACTTATCTCCTTCTGCCTTTGCCAACTTTAAATATACTCCATCCAAGTCGTACTCTGTCTATATAAATTCTATATGGAATAATTATAGATTCAGAAATACTCCTTCTAATAATTCCTATAGTGTAGAAGTAGGGTTAACAGTCAACCTCCAAAGAAACAATGCTTCGAGTAAACGTAAAAGTAAAGTATCGGCATTTGCTTTCTATGACAAAAATACAAATGGCGTATTTGATAAAGGAGAAGAACCTGCAAAAAACTTCAATGTCAAAATAAACAATACTGCATTTATCACTGGAGATAAAGGACAGGTTGTATATTCGCGTGTTCCTTTCGGCAACTATGTAATAGACCAAATATCTGAAAATGGTTGGTTCTCATCCAGCGATACTATTAAGGTAACCAAGTTTAAAACAGATGTTCAGATACCACTACAGCAGGCAGGAACAGTTATTGGCCGAATAAAATATATATTTAATGCTAAATCGGCAATCGATGTTGTTCCTCAAAAAGAGGGTATATTATTCCTTATAACAAGTAGTGACGGAAAAACAAAACAAAAGGTAGTAACAGACAATGATGGTCTTTTTACAGCTTTTCTTCCTACAGGAGATTATCAGATAGAATTATTAACCAACTCTCTACCAAACGACTCATTCTGCAAAATCAATTATCAGAAGATTACTGTTACTTCGGGCAAGATTCTCAATCTGAAAGCCTTCAATATAGAAATCAGACAAAAGAAGATTAATCTGAAGCACTTCTCTCAATAACAGTTTTCCATATATTCATTCTAGTGAGAACTATGGTAATAAAACAAAAAATTGTTTTTAATTCTCTCATTTCCAAATAGCCTTACAAAAGATAACACACTGAAGAACAATCTGAAATAACATAATAGGATTACTACTAAAATGAGACTATACAAAGAATATTTAGAGAACTAGCTAAAAAAGAGTTTTATTAATCACGATTAAATCATGTCTAAAAAATAGCAAGAGCTTGTTCCAAGTCGGCAATAAGGTCATCAGCATCCTCTAGTCCCACTGACAAGCGGAAAAGACCTTCTCCTGCAAATGTATTCCATGACTCCAATTGCTTATCTGTAGAAAATTTAAACGATGTCTGTAGCAGGTCTTTACTATTAAGATAGAAGATTAATGATCTATGATGTCCCAAAGATACAGCATAATGAATAATACTTAACCTATCTGCCAGCCTTCGAGACTCAAGTATTCCATTTTCTACTTGAAAAGTTATAATTCCCGAGAAATTTTTCATTTGTCGCTTAGCCAACTCATACTGAGGATGAGAAGCTAAACCCGGATAAATAACTCTTTTCACCTTCGGGTGACTTTCTAAATATGCGGCTATTTTAAGAGCATTTTCCTCATGTACCCGCATACGGATAGGAAAGGTTGCTATTCCTCTCAGTATTAACCAAGCATTGAATGGGCTCAATGATCCGCCTAAGCGAATAGCTGTTTTTTTACGCAAAGATGTAAGATCTTTTTTATAACCTAGAATTACTCCACCCAGGGCATCTCCATGTCCACCCAGGTATTTTGTAAGAGAGTGGACAACAAAGTCTGCTCCCAACTCTAAAGGCTTAGTAGCAACGGGAGTCGCAAATGTAGAATCTACAGCTAGTTTTGCACCCACACTATGTGCAAGATTCGCAACCTCTGCAATATCAGTAAGCCTCAATAAAGGATTGCACGGTGTCTCTATATACAGAAGCTTGGTCTCTGATTGCAAAGCATTCTTTATGGCATCAATATCTGAAGTATCTACTTTCGAAATCTTTATTCCTAGCTCAGGAATCATTTCATTGGTTATTTCTGATAGTGCCGCATACGCTACATCGCTTACAACGGCATGATCTCCGGACTTTAGTAAATGAAAGAGCAGAGCCGTAATTGCAGACATACCGCTGGCAAAAGTAACTGCTGTTTCAGCACCTTCCAAAGCTGCTAACTTTTCCTCTAGTTGATGTACAGTCGGATTCCCCCATCGAGTATAAACCCATGTATCATTTTCGTCCATACCCTCTACTGAAAACCCTGTATCAGCACCCACTGTAAAGGTTGTAGACATAACCAGATTAGGAGAAGATGCGTGAGTTGTAGGATCAGGAGATTCTCCTGCATGAATAGATTTGGTTTGTTCTCCGAGATGATGTAATAAAAATTTAGTTCCCATAGAGTGTCATTTAATAATTAACGAAAGTAGAATTCTTCGTAAAATCATGCAATAACACAAATATGGTATTTATAAAACATCAATATTGCCCGAACAAAAAAACGCTTATCGCTATAAGCGTTCAGTATATTTACTTCTTACGGGAAGCAAGCTCAATAATCAGTTTTTTTGCATTGATTAGCTCCTGATGTGATATACGATAACCTTTAAAAGGTTTATCTCCTAATATCATGTTCTTTATGTATATGTCTTCCGGTGTATTGCGCTTCGCTTCTATTACCAATTCCTCCTGAGCCCAATAACGCTTGTCGAGTTTAATAACTACACGGTCAAATACAGGACTGGTTATTGTGTAATATGGTTCTCCCGGACAATCAGGATACAGTCCTATCATATTGAAAACAGCCCATGCCGACATTGTTCCCGCATCGTCATTACCGGGTATACCATCAGGCTTGGTAGTATAATGTTTATCAAGCAATCGCCTTACATGGTATTGAGTACGCCATTCCTCTCCTTTAAAGTAGCTAAACAAATAAGGATATGCTATATCAGGTTCATTAGCCGGATCATAATAACCTTTATCAAATACCATCTCCAGTTTGTCAATAAATTTTTTCTTTCCTCCCATAAGTTTTGCTAAACCTGTCACATCATGAGGGACATAGAATGTATAGTTCCACGCACTACCTTCATGAAAACCAGGATTTTCTTCAAAATCCATACCTTGTTGAGGATTGAAAGGCGACAAGAAAGATCCATCAGGAAGTATAGGACGGAAAGTTCCATACTCCGGTGAATAATAGTTTGTATAACCTAAAGATCTCTTTTTAAAGTAGACGGCATCGTCTTTCTTACCTAATGCCTCGGCCAATCGGGATAATGAATAGTCAGCTATATAATATTCCAAAGCATGTGAAACCGAATTATCAAATTCGCTACGCAAAGGAACATATCCCAGTCTCATATAATCATTGTTATCAGGACGCATACGGTTAAAGTCTCCTTTCAGCGAAGCATAGTACGAATCAGGCAACGCACCTCCCTTTCTTACAGTATCGGTAGTGTATGTTATGCCCTGCATAGTTGCCGATTTATGAAAAGCTTGGTAAGCTGTTTCAATATCAAAGTCTCGTAAACCTTTAAGCCATGTATCAGTTATCACAGGTATCGAAGGGTCACCCTCCATCGTCCATGTTTCGCGTCCGTACAGTTCCCACTTGGGCATCCAGCCCCATTCTTTGTACATGCCTATCATAGATCGCACCATATCTGTCTGGCGATCTGGCCAAGCAAGCGTCATAAGCTGATGCAGATTGCGATATGTATCCCAAAGAGAAAAAACCGTATAACGCGTATTTTCAGTCTTTAAGATATTATTACCTTCCATGGCAGGATATTCACCATTCACATCATTCAATATATTGGGATGTATCAGAGTATGATAAAGGGCTGTATAAAAAACGGTCTTTTGCTCATCTGTTCCACCTTCAACTAAAATACGCGAAAGATCGTTGTTCCATTTCTCTTTAGCCTGAGCACAAAGCGTATCAAAAGTTTTTCCTTTAGCTTCTGTATTTAGATTGAGGCGAGCATTCTCTATGCTCGAAAACGAGACTCCAATTTGCACTTCTATCTGTTCTTCTCTCTGTAAATCGAAACTGAACCATGCGCCTACATCATCACCGGCTATATCTTTATGGTATTTTTCGTATATCTTGTATCGTCCATGGTCGGGATCCCATTGAGCTTTTACACCCTCCATCAGACGTTGTTTTTTCCAAAGGCCACTTCTTTCAGGAGTTTTGCCTACAATACGCATAACAAAATAAACAGGAAATACCGCCTGAGAATTATAGCAGAATGTTCCCAGCATTTTCATTCCTTCTACATCCCCATCTCCATTGAAACGAAGAAATGCCCCTGACTCATTTGTAAGCCCCTGACCAAGATTGAGCAATATATTAGCTTGTCCTTTAGGAAAAGTATAACGATGTACGCCTACTCTTGTTGTAGATGTCACTTCGGTAAGAATATCGTATTTGGTAAGTTTGTTTGTGTAATATCCGGGAGAAGCTTTTTCCTGTGTGTAGCGGCTGCCATAATTCTTATAGTCTACATCAAGCTCTCCTGTAGTAGGCATTATCAGTAATGAACCCAAATCGGGACACCCTACCCCACTTAGATTCACATGAGAATAGCCCGTAAAAAACACATTATGATACTCATAAGGAGTAGACCACCAACGAGCATCTTTGTCATACACATTGTCTTTACTTCCCATCACATTGAAAGGAACAACTGACATCATTCCGTTAGGGACAACTGCTCCGGGATTGGTAGTCCCGAAGTTTGTTGTTCCGATGAAAGGATCTACCCAATCTACCGGTTGCTTGGTTTGAGAATTAAGAGAATTTGATAGGAAGACAATCCCGATAAGCAAGGTAAGATATCTTTTCATCATATTTTTTATTTAGTAAAAGACAATATTAACGACTTTATTAACTGATAAACAATGGAATAATACTCCGGCATCATAAGGGCGAATATTTATTCGCCCCTACATTCTAAAATATATCAATAAATTTTTAACTAAAAAGTAATGGAAGTAACACTTTACAATCATTCTTCATTTGTTACTTCCTGCACCATCTACAAATGCCTATTTACCTTATAGATAAAGTTTTAAATAATCGAAGAACAAATTTGGAGAAGTTACTTAAGAATATTTGTTCTTTTAGTAAATTCTATTATTTCATCTATATATCCGAAGGCTAACCCTGTTACAGTATCAGCACATCCATAATAAACTGCGATGCGTCCTGTTTCAGGATCGTGCAACGAAGCACAAGGGAATGTTACATTCGGTACATCACCCGTAAGCTCATATATTTCTCGTGGAGCTATCAGATACGGACCACTGCGTGCTATCATTTTCCAAGGTTCGTCTTTATCCAATAGGGCTGAACCAAAGCTATACACATAACCATTGCAAGAACGCAATACGCCATGATATATCATCAACCATCCCTCCGATGTTTCGATAGGTATAGGACCTGCTCCAACTTTCATACATTGCCATGCACTATCTTCGAAAGCAGCAGGCGACATAACATGTCTGTGGCGTCCCCAAAACTCCATATCAGGCGATTCGCTATAGAAAATATCACCGAAAGCTGTATGTCCGTTATCACTCGGACGACTGAGCATAGCAAAGCGCCCGTTTATCTTACGCGGAAACATTACCCCGTTTCTATTAAATGGCAGAAAAGCATTTTCTAGTTGATGGAATAGTTTGAAATCGGTAGTCCATGCACATCCGATTGTAGGGCCATGATAACCATTACACCATGTTACATAATAACGATCTTCGATCCATGTTACACGAGGGTCGTAGCCATACACCCATACACCAACTTCATCATCGCCTCCGGTAAACTTAACATCTTCTTCTTCAATATCCCAGTTGATCCCGTCTTTACTGAACCCGACATGCAACCTCATGCGGCGGTTAGTATCATCGCAACGGAAAACTCCTGCATAACCGTCTCCGAAAGGAACTACCGCACTATTGAAAATACTGTTTGACGTACTAAGAGCATTGCGTCCGATGATAGGGTTGGCTGAGTAGCGCCACATAACATCCTTACATCCATCCGGACGATTTTCCCAAGGCATACCGGCTAACGGTTGGCCTTCTATTTTTAGATCTTTTGCCATAATGTTTTTTGTTTTTTTATATTGATCATTTAATCTCTTCTGAAATAATATTTTCTTCTGTTTCTTGTTTATCAGGATACTTAAATGGAATTATACGGGACACAACCAATGCCGGTATCATGGCTATGGCCACAACTACAAAGAATTGCTGATATCCCAACCAGTCACTCAATACACCACTTATCATTCCTGCAAACATATATCCAAGATTCATCACTCCCGACGCAAAAGCATAGTGTGCCATTTTGTGTTCTCCGGGTGCAACCTGTTGCATCATAAACAAAGTAAGTCC
Source organism: Dysgonomonas sp. BGC7 (assembly GCF_001261735.1). Taxonomy (GTDB): domain Bacteria; phylum Bacteroidota; class Bacteroidia; order Bacteroidales; family Dysgonomonadaceae; genus Dysgonomonas. The sequence goes on from NZ_CVRP01000010.1 coordinate 360,192, forward strand.
TACAAAGCCGAATCCATAACCAAAATATTCGCAAACAACAGCCGAACCAATAAGAAGAATATTTGATGGTTGAAAAATAGACAACATTAGATAAATAAGGAAAGGCAGGTTTATAGCACAGCATAGATAAAACAAAGTTTTCTTAAGACCTTTGGCCGATATATAATATCCAGCAAGAATAGACCCTAGAATAAAAGCAACAGTACCGAAAGTACCATTTATCAGTCCTATCTGGCTAATTTCAAGTGCTAGTCCACCTTTTTCTGTCGGAGCTTTAAGGAATAGAGGCAGAATCTTTATTGCAAGACCTTCAGCTAGTCTGTATAGTATAATGAAGATAATATAGAAAGCAATATTCTTTTTTTGAAAAAACGTTACAAAAACATTTTTAAAAGAGTTCCATCCGTCTTTTACCGTTTTTATCTGAGATACAGCAGCACCACCGGACGGTAATACCCTACTATGCCATAAGCTGAGGAGAATCATTATTGCTGCACACACTCCCATAATAAGCATCCACGCATTGACTACTCCCATTGTATTTTTGAGCATTCCTGCCATAAAAACAAGCCCCCCGTTAGCAACTACTTTTGCTATATTGAAAAACGCTCCTTGCCAACCAATATATTTAGCCTGTGTCTGATTGTCGAGCTCGGTCATATAAATACCGTCTGTGGCTATATCGTGCGTTGCTCCACTAAATGCAATAACACCCATCAGGGCTATAGAGTAGGTGAAGAAATCGGGCAAAGGAAGACTTAATGCAACTAATGCGAAACTAATACCCGTAATCATCTGAGTGCCTACCACAAAATATTTCTTCGTCTTAAACATTTCGAGAAAAGGGCTCCACAAAGGTTTTAAACTCCATGGAAGAATTATAAGGGAAGTCCAAAAAGTTATTTGTCCATCCGAGATACCCATTTCGGAAAACATAATGACAGAAACCAACTGTACCATAACAAATGGTAAGCCCATTCCAAAGTAAACACTAGGAACCCATCGTAAGGGTGTCGCTTTTTTTAGTTGCATAAGAGCTCTTAAGGTTAAATGTAGTTATTTTTTGTTTTTTTTTCTTCAGACAGTATCAATCTCTACTTTTCTGCTAATATTTATCGTTGAACAGCATCTACGGGCCATACTGAAGAGGGAGTATCTCCCATCTCGAGTTGAAGGATGCCTCCACAAATAATATCTTCAAAATCAATATAGTATTTATCGTAAGGTTTACCATTGAGTGTAACCGACTGAATATACTTGTTAGTCTTATTATTATTTTTAGCTAAGATAGTAAAAATATTACCATCTTTTACACGTATAACAGCCTTGCCGACAACAGGACTTCCCAAAATATATTTACCTCCTGCCGGCTCTACCTGATAGAGCCCCAATGAAGACAATACATACCATGCTGACATCTGTCCCACATCTTCATTACCTGAAAGTCCGGCAGGCTGATCGTGATATAATTCGGAGAGAACCTGACGAACTTTTTCTGCCGTTTTCCAATACTGCCCGACATACGGATATAAGTAGAGAATATGATGACTTGGTTCATTGCCATGAGCATACTGACCAATGAGCCCGCTTATGTCAGGAGAGGCGGACTTTCCAAGATTGCCTTCTATGATAAACAGAGAATCTAATTTTTGAATAAAGTTTTCCTTACCTCCAAAAACTTCGACAAGTCCATCTACATCATGCGGAACCAGCCATGTATATTGCCATGCATTTCCTTCACAATAATCGTCATCGAAGTGAGCTGAGCTGAAAGGATTGAAAGGTGTACGATACTTGCCATCGGATGACAGGCCTCTCATAAACCGGGTTTCTTTATCAAAGTAATATCGGTAAGCTTTACTCCTTTTCAGAAAATAATTATAGTCGTCATCTTTTTCCATCTGTTTTGCAACCTGAGCTAGACTCCAATCAGCAATGGCATATTCTAAACATTTAGCAAGCGATTCTGGAGACTCTTTATCGTAAGGGATATAACCATATTCTTTAAGATACTTCAAGCCACGCTCGTCTAACATCGAAGAATTTTTCATTGCCTCGTATGCCAATTCTTTGTCGAAGCCTCCATATCCTTTAAGTATGGCATCTGCCACTACAGGAATTGCAGGATTACCAACCATACAATCGGTTTCATTTCCTACCAGATGCCACACGGGAAGTTTACCCTGTTGTCGATATATATTAAGCATCGTATTGATTATATCACTCATCTTTTCGGGATGAATGATTGTCATCAGAGGATGGGCAGCACGATAGGTATCCCATAAAGAAAAAGTTGTATAGTTTACAAAACCTTCTCCTTTATGCATATTTTGGTCGGCACCATAATAATCGCCATTGACATCGCAAAACACAGACGGAGCAATCATTGTATGATAAAGGGCTGTATAGAAAGTGCGTTTTACAGACTCATCCGTCGTCTCTATTTGTATTTTATTCAACTCTGCATTCCAAGCCTCATCTGCATCATTTACAGTCTGTTCAAAGTTCCAACCGGGTAGTTCTGCCAACAAGTTTACTTTTGCATTATCTATACTCACAGGAGATAATGCTACTTTGACATAAAGAGGATCTCCACCCAATTCTTTATCAAATAAAACTTTCCCATAGACTTTTTTAGCTTTCAGAGATTTCCCCTGCTGCATATTTAATGAATCATATACCTGAAATTCTCTTATTGGCTTAGAAAAGAGTGCTGTAAAAAATACTCGTTGATCTTTGGCCCATCCTGAAGAGTAGCGATAACCGGAGATTACAGAATCGTTCTCCTGACTGATAAAACAGTCTATAGATTCATCCGAATTCAATTTGTCTGCCAGATTAAAAACTATAGCTGCCGAATCTGTCTGAGAGAAAGTATATTTATGAAAACCGACACGTTTGGTTGCTGTTAGTTCTACATCTACATTATATCTATCAAGATGAACACTATAATAACCGGGACGAACATATTCATTTTTCCTTTTGAACAAAGAATACATTCCGGATGTAGGGTTATCAATAGTTCCTTTTGCCATTTTCACACTTCCTGTAACAGGCATAACCAAAATATCGCACAGATCGCCAATGCCCGTCCCACTCAGATGCATATGAGAAAATCCAAAGATAGTAGAATCAGAGTAATGATAACCGGAACACCAATCCCATCCTTCAGTTATATTCGTAGGGCCTAACTGTATAAGGCCAAAAGGAACATTTGCCCCAAGAAAAACATGCCCATGACCGTCTGTTCCAATATAAGGATCGACATACTGTGTCACACGAGACTCATCTACTCCTTTATCTTTAGAAGATCCGCACGAAAACAGAAAAGATAAAAGGAAACATAAAGGGAGGATTCTCTGCAATATTATATATTTCATTATTTCTCGGTATTTAAGGTCACAGACCTGTTTTTATTACTGACATATATGTAAAACTGAAATAGCAAGTTGTATCTAGAAAACAGTTTCTAAATTATTTACTTTACATTAGCGGGAAGAACATATAGCTGCGAAGGATCTATCTCAACATATTTGACATTCTCTCTTCTCCATGTATAAACAATATGTACAATTCCTTTCTTATCCTGAATAACGGATGGATATGAATATTCTTTTATGGGAGAATCCTCCAACACAAGAATATTATCCCAATGAATACCATCGTTCGACACAGCTACATTCAGTGGTGTACGCATTCTTGTCATATATGCGCTTTGTGAGGCTTTCACATGATTATAAACCATAAGAAAACGCCCGTCTGCCAAAGCTATGGCATCCAGCCCCGAATTATTATTAGGGAGATGTAACGGAAAAGACTTTGTCCAAGTCTTCCCCTTGTCGGAAGAAAAAGATGAGACTACAGCCTCATTCTGAGAACGACAAACGGTTTGTAATGTTCCATCTTTATGCTGTAATATAGATGGCTGAATGATACTACAGGTTTTATCATTTATCGGATTGGTTTTCGTCCACATTTTTCCCAGATCGTTTGTAAATTCAAAATGAACTTTCCATCCATCATTTTCTGTACTCGATCCGCAAATAAGCGTTTCGTCCACTAATAATGGACGATTTTTGATCGGTCCTAAGAAGCCCTCCGGTAGTGCTTCCGGCTTAGTCCATGTAAGCCCGTTATCAAATGACCGAATAAGATAGCCCGACCAATCCTGAACATTGTATCCGATCTTATAGAAAAGAATAAGCTCTTTTCCCTGAACTTGAAACAAAACAGGATTGTAGCAAGCCTTACGCACAGAATCATTTACAATTCCATCTACGACTTTTACCGGAGAAGTCCACTCTGAACCAACTCTACGACTAACATAAATACTCACTTCGGGATGTCCCTCATACTCTCCGCCGAAGAAAGCCGAAACCAAGCCTGCCGGAGTCTCTTCTATTGTTGCAGAATGAACGGAAGGAAAAGAAACTTTGTTGATATCGTAAATAAATTCATCAGTTAATATTGCTTGTTTTGGATTAACTGTTATTCTTTTTTCCAATTTTATATTATCGGAAGACGAACCAACCATAAGAGTAAAATCACCGGGTTCTACAACCTGTTCCAGATTTTTATCTAAGATAGAAAGATCATCCTTATTTAGATGAAAAGTAATTAGCTTCTCTTCTCCTTTTTTCAGAAAAACTCGCTCAAAATGTTTCAATTGTTTTACAGGCTGTACGAGAGATGCGAATTCATCTTTCACATACAATTGAACGACCTCTTCGCCATCATATTTCCCTGTGTTTTTCAAAACACAAGAAACTTCAAAATCATACAAGCTAAGCTGTTTCGTGGTCATATTAGTATATTCAAATTGAGTATAACTCAATCCATATCCAAAAGAATAGAGTGGCTTAGATGTCATTTCTACATAATCGTGCCCCCACGGATTTTTTCTATTATAATAGACAGGTATTTGCCCCACCGATCTGGGAACAGATATAGGCAAACGTCCGGCTGGATTATAATCGCCGAATAAAACATTTGCAATAGCAGCACCGCCTTCTTGTCCGGGATACCACCCTGTCAACAAAGCATCGGCATATTCATGAGCCCAATTCATATTCAGAGGACGACCTTGTATGTAGACAACAATAATAGGCTTTCCTGTTGCTTTAATGGCCTTCAATAGTTCGAGTTGTTTACCCATTAGTTCGAGCGATGAGCGGTCAAATCCCTCGCCGCTTTCCATATCGCTTAAGCTTTCCGTAGAAGAAATAGCAGCACCGGTTTCTATATATTTGGTTTTAAAATCTCTGGCACTGGAACCTCCTACAACAACTACTGCCACATCAGCTCTCAAAGCTGCTTCAACAGCTTCTTTTATAGATAAATCCGTTGTATCACGAATAGCACAACCCTTAACATATTCTACACGAGAACCTCCTATTTTCGATTTTATACCATCCAATACTGTGATAATATCTTTTCTATTTTGAGGAGCAGTATAGTCGCCAAGCATATTATATGGATTATCTGCATTAGGACCTATTACTGCTATTTTATTTTTTTTGCTCAATGGTAAAGTTTGTTTCTTATTTTCCAGCAATACAATAGATTCTTGTGCCAATTGACGTGCCAAAGAAATATGTTCCTTTGTCTTCACATTTTTTGAGGCATCGTCTATTTTAACATAAGGATTCTCAAATAATCCCATATCAAATTTCAGCTTCAATACTCTATATACAGCTGAATCAATATCGGACATATTAATTTTTCCGTTCTTAAAAGCATCCCCCAGCAAACTAAAAGAGTTAAAGCCTAAATCTACATCAACACCCGAACTTAAAGCCAGTACCCCTGCATCTTCGAGAGACTTACTAACTAAATGTTGTTCCTTTAATCCATCGACACTAACCAAATCTGAAACAACAAACCCTCCAAAATTCCACTTATCTTTCAGTATATTTTTCAACAAATCACTGTTTGCTGTACAAGGAATACCATCTACTGAGTTGTATGCCGTCATTACAGAAAGTGCTCCAGCCTCTATTGCTTTTTTAAACGGAGGAAGAAAGTTTTCATGAATTTCTCTATTCCCTACCAATGCAGTATTTCCATTATGCCCTCCTTCGGGAATTCCGTATGCTATAAAATGTTTAAGTGTAGTAATTGTGCTATAGGGATTATTAAGTTGTCCTTTTCCATTACCTTTGGCTATAGCTGCACCTAATGTAGCTGCCAAAACAGGGTCTTCGCCAAAAGTTTCTTCAACTCTTGACCATCGTGCATCGCGCACGAGATCCAGAACAGGGCCATAGCTAATATGTGCTCCTTGCGAACGAATCTCTTTCGAAATAGCCCCCCCCATCTTTTCCAACAAAACAGGATTCCAGGTCGAAGCCTGCCCTATACCTGAAGGAAATACTGTTCCCCCGATAGCCATATGTCCATGAGGTGCCTCTTCTGCTATAAACAGAGGAATACCTAAACGGGTATTTTCCAGAACATAGCGTTGTAAAGCATTTCCCACTTTTGCAGCCAAAGTAGGCGACAGTCCATTCTCTATTGTTTTTTTTGTCCATGGATCAGCTCTATAAACAGCCCACAACATGCCAATATGTTTGTTTTGAACAAGATCTTTAAACTTTTCTGAATACGTTACCTCGTCTCCCTGCCTATCATACATCTCCCAACCCAAGGGACAAAGTAATTGTCCTACTTTCTCTTCCAAGGTCATTCGGCTCAGAAGATCCAAGACTCGCTCATGACTACTCAACTTTGAATCTTTGTACGGCAAATTATCGCTCGTATTTGATGAAACCCTACATACAAACAGGCTAAAAACAAAAAGGATAAGGCAGTATCTTTTCTTCATTTTATTGATATTATAACAGAGTAGGTAAAAACCATATTACAAACAAAAACTTACATTTCTTATTTTATGTAAGTTACATTATATATAAAAAACCTGTCACTGCTTTTGTTTGCAGATTTAATTGCATTTGAAAACAGCGACAGGCAAAAATTACTTTAATTTATTGAATAGTGTTTATTTAAAAAGGACATTTTTGATTATCTACCCATTGTATAGTCCTGTATGGCTTAGCATTATATCCGTGTCCTGTCATATCAAGAACAGTACCATCATCTTGGGTTTCGCCATTAAATCGCCAATAAGCTACCAACCCTTTACTGGTAGGATCCACATAGCATATACCGTCTTCAAGTTCGGCTCTGGAACGAGCCACATTCCAGACACGGCATTCGCTTATATAACCATTAAAAAAGCGTTGATAACCAACAGAGCGCCCTATAGCAAACGTATCCTCCCATGTATGACCATCATAAGCCATGCTAAGATTGATAGTACCTCCATTCTTCGTTTCTACAAAGTGAATCTGTTCACCATCTAAATAAACACGAAGATATTGTCCATCGTATACAGCAGCAAAATGCAACCAGTGACCAGTACTGAATTCTTTATCCACCCAAGATTCATAATGATCTTTCTTGTCAGGATGAGTAGCTGAACCTATAGAACCTTTTGACAATTGCAATTTGTTCGTAGGTTTACCGGCACCATCACCAAAACGGAATAAGAAATTTTCTTCACAGCCAACCAACGAGCTGATACCACCTGCACCATTTGGTGTAGTAGGAAAAGAAACAGGAAGTACTTTCATTTCCAATGTCATTTGACCAAGAGCTTTTACCGGACTATTTTCTCCTCCAAATCCAGGAATATCGAAGCAGTTGTTACGAGCCAGATTAGCAGCCTTAATATTAATAACCTTAGTAAGCATAACATAAGCAGTGCGTGAATTTTCCAATACTCCTAAATCTCCTCCTCCTTCTACAGAAGATATAGATACAGGCAGACAGTATGATACTCCCTCTTGCAATTTATCTGCATCTGCACTCATTTTAATTTGTGTAGACTGATATTTCCCTGTACTAATCAATACTTCCGAACCATCTATCGTATAACTGCCTTCAGGAGGTAATTGACTATTACGACCGGTAGATTTATTGAACTCAGCAAGCAACTCCGGAGCCGGCGTCAAACTTATTTTCACATCGGTATCCGTCTTGGCTGTCGATGTCACTGTAAGACCTATACTAGACTCACCATCTACCAAAAAGCGAACAGTAGAAGAGGTTAATGTTCCTGTCATATAAAGAGCATCGCCAAAGTCGGGGCCTTCTTTGCAGCCTGTAATACAAAGCAGCAAAGCAAATAAAGATAATATATATTTCTTCATATTCTTCAAAAATTATTTTGCATAAACATTAAATATACTGGCATACAGAGTCGTATTAGAGGTTGACCCCGAACTTTTAACAATTCTAATATATCGAGTAGTAACAGGTGCATAAAACACACAGAAAGTTGAAGATTTTGTTAATGTACCTTCCAGTTTCCATGTGGCACCATCATTACTCGAAAATATAGTCATACCACTGGTAAAAGAAGACGTGCCAGTAGATCTCTGAAGTCTGATTGCATCAAATGTATATGACTTTCCCATATCTATATCTAAATTGATAGTTGGAGCATTATACAAATAGCAATAAGCTGAAGTCGCTGTCGTAAATAAATACGAAAGAGGTTGATAGGAAGTACTTACAGTAGCATTAGTAGTTGCCGACCAACCAGTTTGATCTGCTACCAATGTACCTGTAATACTACCTACTACAGCATCATCATTCACATTATCTTTATCTTCTGCTACAGTAGCAATCAGATAGGTAGAAAAAAAGTTCGAGCTTGATTGAGATTTTCCTCCTTCTGTTGAAGTAATACGCAAAGGAATAAGATATCCCTTTTCGCTTCTAAGTGTTGTAAGGATACTATTATCATTGGTCATAGAAATGCGAAGAGTATCTGTCGTAACCATACTACCCGCCGGAATATTCATAGTCGCATTTTCTATTACTAACGCTGATGTAGGTATTGCTTCATAGTCAGTACCATGCTTTTCATTATAAGCAGCAATCATGGAATTATCAACTTCTACAGTAGCCTTAATATTTTCGGAAGCTTTCTGTGTACACTTCAGCGGAATTTCAAATTTAAGATTACTTACAGTAATTACAGGAGTGTGTACAACCTTATATGAGCTCGATTTATCGGACATATATACGCGATTGTGTTCATCGCCGGGAAAATCGTAAGTATCTTCATCATCGCTACAGGCAACAAAACTCATTGCATAAATAACCAGCATAGTTGCATAAAAGATATTTTTTATATTTTTCATACTTATTTTTTTATTAAAGTGATATTAATAAACTGCCGGATTTTGGATTTGAATACACTCTCTGAAGCGCTTGTATGGACTAGGGTTGTTTTCATGTACATTATAGTCACGGTGTATAAAGAAAGCGCCGAAACCTCCTTTTCTTCCATTAGCCGGCTTATAGCGCGCTTGAGTATACATTGTACTCATATTCCCTTTCCAATTATCACCCATATTACAGCAATAAACTACTTTCTCATTAGGCCATGAACCAGCACCTGTTCCACCACCATAGGCTTGTAAAAAACAATAGTTGCTATAAGGAGCAAGCTCTACCATACCTGTACTGGTCTGGTCGATATTCAGCAATTTCTTTGTATCAGTAACACCTTTTCCATATCGTTCTTGAATAAGAGCAAGACGTTCTTCTTGTGTTATATCAGGATTGGGCCCCATGTATTTTGCCATATACTTATAAAAATGAACAAAATAGCTACCACTAAGGAAGTCTCCTTCCGGTTCATAATCAGCATCAAATCCATCTAGATCGTTCTCAAAGACCTGATCTAAAAAATATTCAGCATACATCTCAATAGCTCTATTGATAGCGGCAGTCTTTTCTTCTCCGGCAGGCATTTGACGAGCTTCATTGTAAGCTTTCTTAAAATCATGATCGTCAGTTTCAGCATCGATACGAGTAATAGCTACAGCGAGCATCTTAGTACCTTTCACCTTCTGCACAAAACGAATCTCTTCCCAAATAGCTGTATTTTCTTTTGCAGGAATACCACCCCACATAGAACAAATGTCGAGACTGTCGGGTAATCCCATAAAACGTACCCCTAAAGAATTTTGTGCCCCGTATTGAGCAAACCATCCGAAAGCAATTTCGTGATCGCTTGCTTTATAGTCTCGCAAATTCTGATAATATAAGTCACTGTAGGTATAAGGATTCTGAACAGATTCCGTTTCAATATCTTTATCGCACGAAATCATAAGTATACCCCCTATTACTACAAGAGCCAATAGATATTTAATTGTTCTCATAATCTTATTAATTATTTTATTAGTTACTTGACCTGCTGTTATCTCACGTCCCACCATAGTTTGGTTCCGGCAATGTCACTGCCTCCTAACAATGATACAGCAGCTTGTGTATTCTGACTATTGTTGGAATACTCTGTTGTCGGAAATTTAAGGCGACTGATAAGTTCACCACTTGCAACTTCCGTAGTATAATTATAAGAATTAATTCTTACAAAACCGGGATAGCCTGTACGACGCATTTCGCTCCAAGCCTCTTGTCCATCAGGATAGAGAGCAATCCACTTCTGAATCATTATACGTTCCAGTTTTTCTTCAGCAGATGCCCCTTCCGACCAGGCAATAGTTCTTAGAGAAAGACTACTACCCACATTTGTTCCTGCATTGGTAACAGGATTGGTATACGTAGAAAGAGGTAAGTTCGTTGCATTAGTAATGTAAGTATCTACTCCGGAAGCTCCTTTAGAAGCAAAAGAAGTACGAATACCTTGCTCATAATAACTCTGTACTGTTCCTGTACCTAGATTCAATCTCAATTTCGCTTCAGCAAGAAGGAAATAGGCTTCAGCCGCATCCATCCACTGCATACTACTATTTGTTTCGAAATTAAGACCGGAAGCCGCTGCTACATAAGTATCTTTTGCCAAATTAGTCATACCGTTTCTTACACCATGATATTTTCCATCCTTTGCCGCTGTACGGAAATATCTTGAGATACGCGGATCTCCATAACCATTCAGGTAACAGTCCATAGTGGCTCCCATACGCATATCCTTAAAACTTTCACTAACTTCCCAAATAGGATTGGTGAATGTAAAGGATGTTGTTTGGTGCAAAAATGCAGAGTCATCGGAAGAAGTCATCAGACCAGAGCTGTGATTAATAGCCGCAGTGGCCTCTGTCTGAGCCTTAGTCTTATCTACGAAGGAGATACGCATAGCTAAGCGCAAGCGAAGAGTATTGGCAAACTTAATCCATTTGCTCACATTACCACTATAAATATAGTCATACTGCTCCATGTATTTAGCCGAGTTACTATTGCTATAAGCCGTCAGAACGTTAATAGCATCGTCCAATTCATCAAAAAACTGATAATAAACATCTTTTTGGCTATCGTAAGGCACTTGAGTAGAAGTTCCAAACTTGCTGTAAGGAATAGGCCCGTACATATCGGTGATGCGACTCATTCCCAATACTTTTATAACGGTAGCCATTGCTCTCGACACAGAACCCTGATCGGTTACATCGACGATCGATTTCCACGGCTGCATGATATATGTATACGCATCTTTGAAAGGAGCACCATACCAGTCTTTATAAAGCGCATAGTGATCGTTGTGATACGTAGTGTAACTATATGTATTGATATTAGCTATATAGCTCGCAAAAATGTCGCCGGTCAGCATCTCTGTGATTTGATATTCACCACCAAGATCTTTACCTACAATAAATACCCCTTTCTCCATCTGAGTAAAATATGCACCAGTATTCAGATTATCCTGATCCATCTGTCCGGGAGTTACTTCATTAGGATTGATATTCCATTTCTCGAACTGATCGGTACAAGAAGAAAAAAGCAAGCCTCCTACTAATAGTGTACCACTAATAAGTTTTGTATATTTCAATATCTTTTTCATCTTAAGAATTCTTTAGAAGTTTAGTTTAACAGAGAGACCAAGATTACGTAAACTCGGCATCATAAAGTAATCCATACCACTGAAGTGAGTTCCTGTACTTGCAGTCAACTCGGGATCGTAAGGAGCTTTGCAATAGAACATAAAAAGATTACGTCCTGTAAAAGCCACATTCATACCACTGATCCAAGGTATAACTTTCGTAACCGGAACATCATAACCTAAAGATAGTTCGGCAAGACGAACGTTAGTTGCACTATATACATACATAGAACCTGCACCTGTACCTATTGTTTCATAATATTTTTGAGCGGCAGGAACCAAGTAACCATTAATTATAACACCTCCGGCATCACGAGCCTCTGCTGAGACTTTTGATGTACCATAAGAGTCCATTAAGGCTTGTGTCATAGACACTCCTATACCTCCTACACGTGCATTAACTAAAAAGCCAAGTGTCAATCCATTCCAACTAAAAGAGTTGCGCCATCCCATAGTATATTTCGCTTGTGAGTTTCCGGCATAGATCCACCCGTCTTTTCTATCACCTGCATTTTCGTCAACTGCTACTGTATTGTTTACATAGTCAACGTCAATATATCCATGATTATCGGTGCGCAGAGCTGTTACATAAAGATCTCCAATAGAACCACCTTCGGTCAAACGAGACATAACATTACCTATACCACCTAAATCCAGCATATCCTGTTCTGTTGTCAGATCATTATTCAATTTGGTCGGCTTCAACAGTTTTATAATTTTATTACGATTAAGCGTATACGTAAAGGTCGAATTCCACTCTACAGGACCTACCGGTTGATTAAGTGACAGACTAACCTCGATACCTTTATTGTCTACCTGACCTCCGTTGATATAAATAGAAGTATATCCGGATGAAGCAGAAAGTGAAGGGTTGAATAACTGATTGTAAGTAGATGTTTTATAAAGAGATACGTTCAACGCCAGCTTATCGCCCCAAAAGCGTGATTGCATACCAACTTCCCAAGCTTTAGTACGTTCAGGTTTGATATCTGTATTTGGATAAGTAGAAGCCGTAGTCGGCGTACCCGATTCGTAAGGATAAGTCTGATAAGCAATGTAACGGGTAGGAGCATTACCGACTTCACTATAAGATCCACGCAATTTCAAAAATGTCAAAACATTATTTTTTATCGGGAATAAATCGGTAAGAATAGAAGACAGACCAACCGAAGGATAAGCCACAGAGCTGGTATTAGTCCATGCTAAAGCAGACGACCAATCTATACGTCCGGTCACATCAAGGTAGAGCTTACTTTGCCAGCCAACTTGTGCAGTGGCAAAAATAGACTGTGTTTGATCGTGATACCCATCCTGATCGAACTTAGCTTTCGATTGGTTGAGATTCTTAAGAGTAAAGCTATTTGCCACAGAGTTGAGGTCACCTCCTACACTGTAGTATTGATAGTTTACATCTTGAATACTGGTACCGACAGTACCTGTAAGAGAGAAATCTCCAAAGTATTTGTCAATGTTCAGCATCAAGTCTCCGTAAAGCTGGCGAGTAGATAAATCTGCTTTGTAGTAAGCACCATACATTCCTGCAAAAATAGCATCGGTAGTTGCCGAATATTTCTTTTCGTTTATGGCAGAAGTGTAGTCCATTTTAGCACGAGCACCCAAAGTAACTCCTTTTACAACATCATAATTCAAGCCTCCACTTACAAGAAAGCGATTCTTATGATTGATAAAGTTATCACGTTTGGTAACCCAGTAAGGGTTCTGCATACCAAGTCCCATATTACCCCAAGGCCAGTATTGTGTTTTGAAACCACGGCTTTCATCGTACATTTCAAATAACTGATAAGTTTCGAGATTATAACTTGGCGACATCAGATAAGTAGAAACAATAGGGTTGAAATATTGCCCCTGAGAAATCATATTCTGCTCGCGAACATTCATATAAGTAGCACTAAGATCGAGACGCAACTTATCATTAAGCATATTGGTTGTATTACGAATCGTAAAATTGTAACGATCGAGTGTATTGTTTAATACGATACCTTCTGCATTAGTGGCAGCCAGAGAGAGAAATGTTTGGTTCTTCTCATTACCGTTACTGATAGTCAATGAGTTTGTTTCATTCCAACCGGTCTGAAAGAAATCCATTGGGTCGTAATTACTTGGCTGAGCAAGTTTCTGCCCCCAACTCTTGAGAGAACCAGTAGAGGCTCCGTATGTATTTTGAAATTCGGGAGTGATAAACGGATTATAAAACGAAGTATTATTAGCGTAACTCACACGCAACTTGTCTTTTGTTCCTTTTTTTGTAGTAATCATGATTACTCCATTAGCAGCATCACTACCATAAAGAGCAGAAGCAGCAGCACCACTAAGTACCGATATGCTTTCAACATCTTCCGGATTGATCATGGATGCACCATCACCCGATTGTCCCATACCTGTAAAATGATCGTCAGGCTGTGTAGTCTCTAATGAAGGCATAGGAATACCATCTATCACATACAACGCATTGTTATTGCCAGATATGGATTTAGCTCCACGCATTACAACCTTAGCTCCACCACCGATACCCGAAGAACTGGTATTGATAGCAACCCCGGCGATTTTACCAGACAGACTGTTTACGAAGTTAGCATCTTTTACTCCGACAATCTCATTGGCCGATATTTCTTGCACATTGTAAGAGAGAGCTTTCATTTCTTTCTTGATGCCGAGAGCTGTGACAACAACCTCATTAATAGTGAAAGCTGCATCTTCCAATACTATGTCATAAACAGACTTACTATCCAGAAAAGCTTCCTGAGGTTTCATTCCAACAAAGGAAATATGGATAGATTTCACTCCATCGGGTACCGTCAATGAGAAATGCCCGTCTACATCAGTCATACTTCCCAGTGTAGTTCCTTTTACGACGACCGATGCACCAATAATGGGTTCGCCACTTTTGTCTTTTACTGTTCCTGTTATTTTTCGCTCCGTTTGAGGAGATTGTTGAGTGTTTTGAACATTCGTCGCTTTTTTAGAAAGAACAATCTGGTCACCCTCGATCTTATATATAACATCTGTTTGTTTAAAAATAGATTCAAGGATTGATTCTATGGATTGTCCTTTTGTATTAACACTTACCTTTCTGTCTACATTTATTAGTTTACTGTTGTACAGAAAGTAAAACCGGGAATTTTCTTCGATAGAGTTTAAGACTTCCTCTATTGTGGCATTCTTCAAATTTAAGGTTTTTATGACAGTCTGTGAATACACACTGTTGGCTCCCACATGAAGTATTATTCCAAATAACAATATAATTGTAATTCTCATAAAAATTGGGATTTTGGGTATTAAGCTAAAATAACGCTTATTACCTTTTTTTTTCAGTAAATTCTTCATACTTTTACTAGATCAAAAAAATTAGGTGATCAACTTAATTAATTTATTACCATTTCGTTAGGTGAGATTTTCGCTTTGGTAATAAATTTGATAATTTAGGGGGAAAAGCAGTCTAGCTTTTTCCCTTTTCTTTAGTTTTCCTTTCTCATAGTGGTGTTTTTTTAAGGTTAATGATTTATTCTAAGATGTTAACATGTTTAAAACAATGAGTCTATTAGTTTTTCATACTGATTATAACTACTCTTTTCGAGAAACTATTATCTCCAGACTGTTCCGGTTCAATCATTTTATACTCTATCGGAGCTGTTTTTTCCAACAAACGGAGTATTTCGCTTAAGGTTTCTGTCGTAAAGGTGGCAGAATATTCATAGCCATACAATTCTTTTCCTTCCAGGCGTATATCGACATTGAAGTGGCGAGACAAACGTTGTACAACCTCCGTCATACTAGCTCTTCTAAATATCATTTTCCCTTCTACCCATCCTGTCTTGACAGCAAGATTAGCCTCTTCAACCTTCATAGACCGATCTTCCTTCATGTAAGATAAGTGTTGTCCGGGAATAACGTCTTTTGCAGTTGGACTATCCATATTTTTCACTTCAATATTACCCTTTACCAAGGTAACATCGATACCTTTATCTTCATGGTATGCATTTATATTGAATTCTGTCCCATAAGCACTCACTACAAGATCGTTAAACATTACCACATCGAAACGATTCGCTTTATCTGAACTAACCTTAAAGTAAGCCTCTCCCAAAAGATGTACAACCCTTTTGTTTGAAGTAAATTTCTGAGGATAGATTAATTTAGATCCGGAGTTTAACCACACTTCAGTACCATCAGGGAGCATTGTTCTTGTTATCAGTCCATAGGCAGACGATACTTCTATTTGTTGTACAGGAATATCTTCATTTGATTTGAAATACCAAAAACCAGTCAAAAGCAGTATAGGAAGCAGTAATATTGCTGCTGCGTTGCGCGTAAAATTTAGAAATCTAGTCTTATACCTATCTTTACGAATTCGATTAGAAACTATTTTCCAGTTCTTCTCAGTATTGGCTTTAGTATGCAGTTTCAATTCTGATGAAGTTTTCCAAATAAAAGTTATATCATCGACTTCTTTCTGCAATTCTGCTGAAGCCTCTATTTGTTCTTCAAATAGTTTTTGTTCTTCGGCAGGTAATTTCCCTTCCAGAAAAGTAATTATATATTTGGTATCAATATTCACTTTTTTATCCTTTTATATACTAGACGAACGAAATAGGATATACCCTATGAAAAAATATATAAATTACCAGAAAAAAAGAATAAGAAGAGGTAAATAATCTTTTAATTCGACCCTTAAAGTCTTAAGGGCTTTAGTCATATGGGCTTCCACCGTCTTTATTGAGACACCCTGTTGTTCTGCAATTTCTTTGTATGATTTGCCTTCAAAACGGTTTAGCTCGAATACACTTCTCACGTTTTCAGGTAATTTTGCTAGTGCTTTTATAAGCATTTGTTCCAGTTCGATGTGAGAATACAGGTCGTCTGATGCATATTTCGATTTGTCTAAAACTTCTCTTTCTTGCCATAAGCGAGCCGAGTCTTGTTTTCGTAGATAATCTATACACGAATTGCGAACACTGGTAATAAGAAAGTTTCGGCTTGATGTATTTATCTCTATCGTCTTTCTGTTTTTCCACACTTTAAAGAAAGTGTCTTGTACTAAATCTTCACACGTATCCCAATCATCAATATGTCGATGCGCAAATACGCACAAAGAAGAGAAAAACTCAAAAAACAAAGAGCGAAAAGCATCTTCATCATCATTAAGAGCTATCCTCCAGAACAATTGATCTATTGCATCTGAATTAGTGAATCCCATGTATCAAAATTATATAAAATGTTTAATACTTCTGCGATATCAATATTTTTTTAACTCAGAATGCATTGTGCTATGTGAATGAATATTGTTCTATTCAATACTTATAATACTGTATCTCTTTATAATAAGAAATTATATTTGTGTTATAATATGTTTAGTAACAGAAAGCCTCTTTCGAGGCTCTCTGATTTTGAAACCTAACCACCTTATTCACCTAAAACACAATACAGCTATAGAGCTTATTTCTTCCATATATTTTCCATGTCTTCTAAAGTCTTCCCTTTAGTCTCAGGCAGACGCTTCCAAACAAACAATGCTGCAGCAACAGCTAAAATACCATAAATCCAATACGAGAACCCATGATTGAAGGTATTAACCAGAGTTTCATTCTTGTCCATAATAGGAAATGTCCATGAGATGAGAAAGTTTGAAACCCATTGTGCTGCAACAGCTATCGACATTACACTGGAACGAACAGAGTTTGGAAAGATTTCGGAAAGCATTACCCAGCAAACAGGCCCCCACGACATAGCGAAGCCGGCAGTATAGGTTAGCATAAAAACCAATTTCAATCCTCCGGGTAATCCTTGAGAAAAAGAAGTACCTAGACCCAACATAGACACAGCCATAACTAAAGCTCCGGTAATAAGTAATGGCTTCCGTCCAAACCTATCGACAGTCATAATAGCTAATACAGTAAACGACAGATTGATAACACCAACTATTATTGTTTGCAAGAGGGCTGAATCTGTACCTGAACCCATACTCTTAAATATTTCGGGAGCATAGTAGAGAACTACATTAATTCCCACAAACTGCTGAAAAGCAGATAATAACACGCCTGTGATGATGATAAGAAAGCCATAAGACCTAATAGGCACATATAATGCTATTACAAAACTTGCTATCATTGCTATTTCCAAAGCAGAAGAAACTCCTGCCAAAGAAAGAGTGATTATACCTACAACAAAAAGGATCAGCCATGTTATCATAAAACGATAATACGGTTTGAGAGAAACATTTTCCTCTTTATCAAAGCTTTGTTGTATTTCCGATACTTCTTGTTTGGCTAAAGCACTGCCCATCAATTTAGACAGAATATTCTCAGCCTGAGCCATACGTCCCTTCATGACCAGCCATCTAGGTGTTTCGGGAGCAATAAATAGCAGCAAAAAGAATATAGTAGAAGGTATGGCAAGAGAAGCAAACATCCATCGCCATCCTGTTACATGCAACCATTGAGTATCGCCTTGCTTAGCTATAAAATAGTTGACAAAATATACAACAAGCATACCAAATATTATTGCGAACTGATTCAATCCAACGAGGCTTCCCCTCTTGTTCGGAGGTGCAATTTCTGCAATATACATAGGCGAAACCATAGAGGCAATACCTACCCCTATACCTCCAAGTATACGATAAAACACAAAATGATATACAAAAGAATGATCTCCGGCCGAAGGCATGCGGAAGCCAATTTCAGGCCATGCCGAACCGATAGCTGCTAACAAAAATAGAATTGCCGCAACGAACAGAGCTTTTTTACGACCAAAAGTCTGACTCAGCCATCCGGCTACCGCAGCACCAAGTATACAGCCCATAAGAGCACTACTTATCACAAAGCCCTCCATCGCATTAGCCTCATTTAGGGGTAATCCCATCGGCTCAATGAAAAAATGTCGTAAAGACTCTACCGTACCGGATATTACCGCTGTATCATAGCCGAATAATAGTCCGCCAAGCGTAGCTATTAAAGTCAGTTTGAGCGTATAAAACTTATTTATTTCGTTTTTCATTGGTAAAGATTTATGTCTCTCGAGCCTCCCTATAAAGAGAGGCTATGTAGAGAGACTTATAATATTGAAATTATAAACAGAATAATCAGGAGGCTAGATATACAGATTTACAATAGCTTCGTAAAGCTCTTGCTTGCCGCTTATTTGCTTAGGTTCACCTACCTTATGAGCTATTGTACGCAGATCTTCGAGAGTAAGTTTACCATCTTCGAAAACTTTACCCTCGCCACTATCGAACGAAGAATAACGAGTCTGACGCAGTTTATTATAATCTGAATTAGCAAGAATATCGGCAGCAACGAGCAGTCCACGTGCAAACACATCCATACCTGAAATATGAGCAATGAACAGATCATCCATATCTGTAGAATTTCGACGAATCTTAGCATCGAAATTAACACCACCATTGCCCAGTCCTCCGGCAGGAAGCATTACAAGCCAGGCATGAGCGAAATCATAAATATCGAGTGGGAACTGGTCTGTGTCCCAACCATTCTGATAATCTCCTCTATTGGCATCGATACTACCCAATAATCCGGCATCGGCAGCAGCCTGCAATTCATGCTCGAATGTATGGCCTGCAAGAGTTGCATGGTTTACTTCGATATTTACTTTGAAATCTTTATCAAGACCGTAATTACGAAGAAATCCTATAACTGTTTCGGTATCGTAATCATATTGATGTTTCGTTGGTTCCATTGGCTTAGGCTCTATAAGAAATGTTCCGGTAAAACCTTGTTTACGAGCATAATCACGGGCCATGGTTAGAAACTGGGCAAGATGATCCTTTTCACGCTTCATATCTGTATTCAACAGGCTCATATAACCTTCGCGGCCACCCCAAAATACGTAATTAGATCCTCCAAGAGCAATAGTAGCATCAATGGCATTCTTTACCTGTGTGGCTGCACATGCTACAACCTCGAAATCAGGATTCGTTGAAGCTCCATTCATATAACGCTCGTGACTAAACACATTGGCTGTTCCCCACAATAGTTTTATGCCCGATGCAGCTTGTTTTTCTTTAGCATAATCTACAATGGTTTGAAGATTACTTTCATATTCGCCCCATGAATTACCTGCATCTACCAAGTCTACATCGTGGAAGCAATAGAAAGGAATACCCATCTTAGTCATAAACTCAAATGCTGCATCCATCTTATATTTTGCTTTGCTTATAGCATCATTGCCAATATTCCAAGGATGATGTATTGTGGCTCCTCCAAACGGATCTCCTCCGTTAGCGCACAACGTATGCCAGTATGCCATAGAAAAACGCATCCAGTCTTTCATTGTTTTGCCCATTACGACTCTATTCTCGTCATAAAAACGATAAGCCATCGGGTTTTTACTTTCTTTACCTTCAAATTTTATTTTTCCTATACCCGGAAAAAACTCTTTTGTTCCTTTTAAAATTTCCATAACACCTTTTTTATGAATAATAGTTTAAGGTCATAGACCCTTTTTGATTTATTTCTTATGTAAAAACTGGAATAGCGAGTCAGGTTTCAATTCTTCATAACAATTTCTTTCCACCTCTCATACGCATCTCTGTATTGAGCCTTCTTGTTATATTCAGGCTCTATTGTTCCAAGATTTTCTAACGAAGCAAAAGCTTCTTTTGCCGAAGAGTACAATCCTATCCCGATGCCGGCTCCTTTTGCTGCTCCGGCTGCCCCATCGGTATTAAACAATTCGATATTCACATTACTGACACTCGCCAGTGTCTGAGAAAAGACAGGACTAAGAAACATATTTGTAAATCCGGCTTTAACAGTATGTATATTCATTCCCATTTCCCGCATAATTTCCATACCATACTCATAAGAAAAAACAATACCTTCCTGAGCTGCACGAATAATATCTTTCTTGTCGTGAATATTGAAATTAATACCGTGCATGGAGCAATTCACATTTTTATTTTCTAATACACGCTCAGCACCATTGCCGAAGGGAACAATGCTTACCCCTCTTGCTCCTATCGGCGATTGTGCTGCGAGCTTATTCATATCATCATAAGATAGTCCTTCTAAAGCCAGATTACGTTTCAGCCACGAATTGAGAATGCCTGTACCATTGATACAAAGAAGAACTCCCAGACGAATCTGTTCGGGCGTATAATTCACATGAGCAAAGGTATTCACCCTCGATAGCTTATCATAATTCAACTGATCGAGAACTCCATACACTACCCCTGAAGTTCCTGCTGTGGATGCAATCTCGCCCGGCTCCACAACATTCAGAGATAAGGCGTTGTTTGGCTGATCGCCTGCACGGAACGAAACAGGAGTACCTTCTTTCAGACCTAACTCTTTGGCGGCCTCTGCCGATACATATCCCTGTATACCAAATATTGGCTTGATCTCAGGAAATAAACTTCTGGGAATGCCATAAAAATTGAGAACATCGTCAGACAGATCATTTGCTTTAAAATCCCAAAACATACCTTCCGACAGGCCTTCAATTGTCATTACAGCATCGCCTGTCAGCTTCATTCCTATATAATCGCCGGGAAGCATCAGTTTATCTACCTTTTCATATATATGAGGCTCATTTTCCTTTACCCATGCCAATTTTGATGCCGTAAAGTTGCCGGGAGAGTTTAATAAACGACTTAAACATCTCTCCTCTCCTATTTCCCGAAAAGCCTTCTCTCCATAAGGTATAGCACGGCTATCGCACCAAATTATAGAAGGACGCAAAACATTCTTATCCTTATCTACTAAAACTAAACCATGCATTTGCCAGGTGATACCGATTCCTTTGATTTCATCACTTTTAATACCTGACTTTTGCATTACCGAGAGATGTGCCAACTTGAGATTTTCCCACCATAGGGATGGCTCTTGCTCTGCCCATCCCGACTTTACGGCTGTTATTTTCATTTCTTCTTTTGGGAAGAAATCAGAAGACACAATTCTCCCTGTTTCGGCATTCACCAAGCAAACCTTTACTGATGAACTGCCTATATCATATCCAAGTAGGTACATATCTTTTTTGTTATTTATAGACTTATTTTGAGCTACATATTCGCCTTATACTTATTATGAGCTTTTTTATCGAATTTATAAAAACGGGCTGCCCGATGCGATACATTTTTCTGTATTTCCTCAAGTCGCACAACATAAGGCATGGCCGTTACCTTCTTATGGAAATTTCGAATATCTATATCTTTCTCATAAATAGCTTCATACAAACGATGGAGTTGGCTTATTGTAAATTTATTAGGTAATAGCTCAAATACCATAGAAGGGTCATGTTCTATCCAACGTCTTATTTCGTTTAATGATTCTTTTACAATCTGATTGTGATCGAAAGGCATTTTCGGAATTTCACGCAAAGGGCACCATTCGGTCTGCTTATATTTAGAAACATTGTTTAATTTACGATCTATTTTACATAACGAAAGATAAGCAACAGTAATTAGCCTATTGATATTAGGTTGATACTCTTTATCCAGCCATTTTATATCTTCCGATTTGCTAGCCCGGTCCGGTGAAGCAAAACAACGAAATTGACGAAGTGTCATTTTTTTTATTCCTGTCAGTTCGAAGAGAACACGATTTGCCGCATCGTCTACATCTTCCTCATCGTAGATAAGACTACCCGGTAGCTTCAGATCTTTCTGATTGTTTTCATCTCTCCTGACAAGGAGTATATTGAGACCATCATCATCGAAACCGAAGACAACACAATCAACTGAGACATAGGTATGAATAAATCTAGGCTTCATGGTATTTAGTCCTAATCTTATTATGTTTTGTACAAATATATAAATACAAATACAAATAAGAATAAAAACACAACAAATATTTTTATTAAATATCTGTATTATAATCACTTATATTTTGTATAAAATACAATAAGACACACAAGCTTTATGTATACATTACATTATTAAAATCGCATGAAAAGGGTAATTTAAGAGATATATTAAACGATTCTCTTATATGTTAATTTCTACAATAAGACAGATTCATTGTTTCTATCTTTTATCCGACATTTATATTCACGAAATTGAGTCTATAGGTGTAATTTTATTCTTAGATGTCTATAAATAAAAGCCTACTATATGAAGAAAACCGAATTAAAAGGAGAAAAAGTTAGGGGTTTGACAAATGATTTACTCTTAAAACATCTATATAACAATCATTATATTAAGCTTTTTACTATTTTTGTAAAAACAAACGAGACATGACAGCTGAACAGATCTTAAAAGAGCATGGAATAAAAAAAACAGTTTGCCGTAAATGTATTATCGACAAGTTGATAGAAAGTGACGATACAGCACTGACTGAGAACGAGATAAAAGATGCTTTTGCAGATCTTTTCGATCGTGTAACTTTTTATCGTTCTTTAAAAACCTTGGAGGAAAGTAAAATTATTCACCGTGTGGTATTGAATAATGCGACAGTTAAATACGCATTGAGCAGC
The DNA here is from genome assembly GCF_001261735.1 of Dysgonomonas sp. BGC7. Classification (GTDB taxonomy): domain Bacteria; phylum Bacteroidota; class Bacteroidia; order Bacteroidales; family Dysgonomonadaceae; genus Dysgonomonas. The sequence continues at coordinate 383,545 of NZ_CVRP01000010.1, forward strand.
CATCTTGTACTTTCGAAAATACATCCTCATTTTCATTGCACAAGTTGTGATAAAGTTATTTGCCTCGACTCTTCTTTGATGGACAGAAATATTCATTTACCTGCTGGTTATAAAGTAGAATCGGCTCAGATATTACTGGAAGGTATCTGCCCTGAATGTCAAAAAAAATAATTCCGAATATAGCTTCGTATATCCGGAATTATGTTCAAAATTATTTTTTATCCATTATTTTCAGACTTATCGCTCTTAATTGTTGCCATCCGGCTTTATCTGTGACTCGGACCATAAAGTGATAATCTCCTGTGTCAACATCTTCAGGAATAGAAATCTCCTCATTTGCTTCATATATGATCTTCCCCTCAGGAATAGCAAAGTCTTGATTATATACAAAAGCTTTTATCGGTTTCTTTTTAGGCTCTAAGTCACATTCTACATTATCAGTACTATGCGAATGATGATCAAAATTGTTATGTATTTCTATACTATAACTCCCTAATTCTACATTATCGGTAAAGATAGCCCTAAAAGAGAAACTTTCGCCTCGATACAGAATAACACAGTTCTGAGGGAAAGAATTACTTCCGTTCATATTTATTCCGGGTTTTTCCATATCCTTATCATCATCATCGCTACCACTACATGCTAACAGAAAAGAAAAAATAAAACAATAGAATATATACTTCATTTTCATAATATGCTGCTTTTTTTAAGCTGTTATTATTAGTTTTTCTTTTATGGTCTTATACGCACCCTTATTATCATTGGTTCTAATCTCAATAAGATATTCCCCTACTGCTGCACCTGTTGCTGCTAAATGCTTATGAAAGATGAACTCTTTGACATCGCCTGACACAAAATCGTCTGAGAAAGTATTATTATAAAAATATGTAGCAGGAGCAGAAGCTTTATAGATACGCACACGGATAGAAGAAATTGGATCAAGAGTATTCACCTTAAATTCGGTATGGATATTTGAAGCTGTTGCAGAATTATTGCTTCCTATTTCCAGATCAGAAACTGTAATTCCAGCTTCTTTTACTACTATATCTAACGACTTAGTAAGCGATTTCCCATTTTTGTCATATACTTTAAAATGAAGGTGGTAATCTCCTGAAGGTGCATTATCAGGAACTACCAAATGCTTGTGGAAATCTTTCAATTCTGTTTCACCCGTATATGCATAAACTGTATCCAGTTCAAAAGCAGCAGTCTCTCCCTCACTGTGAATTTCTACAAATATTCTATCTATACCGCTTTCTGCCTTAATAGATGTTGCCTCTACAACTGGAGATGTACCGATATATGCAATTTTATTGTCCGGAAAATCGTGTCCTGAACCAAAATTCAGACCTTCAATGCTAATATTCACAGGTACCGATTCTATAACCAACTCCGATTCAACAGTTGTTGCTTGTCCAAACTTATCTGTAACAGTAAAGTGTAAGTGATATTCTCCTTCCGGTGTTTCAGTAGGAATGTCAATATGCTCATGGAAATCAGCATTTTTCACACCGATATACTTTCCATTTACATACGACTTTTCAATCTTAAAGCTGCTGCCTTCCTCTTTATGTATTTCTATATCTATACGCTGTATTACACCATCGGCTACAATATTACCCTCTAAATGTAGATCGCCGCCTGCAACCGCAATCCTACTATTCTCACTGCCTATCTCGGTCAAGTGAATAATCGGTTTAGAAGGATTTTCGTCATTGTCATCATTGCTACATGAAGCAAACACCAGCAAGCAGAAATTTAAGATAAAAACGGTTCCCCATACTAATTTTTTACTCATAATTTATTTGTTTTTAAGGGATATACATATCCCGGTTATTAAATGATTTGAACTATTGCCTGATAATTTATCAGAAATCAAGACCAACCATAACAGAGAAATTACGTCCCGGTTCCGGTACATCTATCAGGCGATAATAGCTTGTATGATCGTAATATTTTTTGTTCATCAAGTTTTGTCCTTGCATACTAACTTTTATCTTAGATTCCTTCCATGCAAAAGTTCTTCCAGCAGATATATTCAAGGTGCTATATCCTTTTGTCTTATTTTCAGGAGGTACTATTTCATTTTGGTTACCTGTTATTTTATAGTTTACAGAAATATAGGCATCACGTCCACTCCATCTTGTTTTGGGAGAATATTTCAGAGTTGCCGAAGCAGACCATGGTGGAGAAAAAGGAAGTGTATATCCTTTCTTGTCGCCAGAAAGCTGCCTGGAATGTAAGTATTCGCCAGAAAATTCAGACTCGAATTTGTCAGACATTTTCCAGATACATTCTGCCTCAAATCCATATCTAAACACTTTGCTTTGTGTATAATAATACACTTGCAAGCCTTCATAATAGTCAGATGTCGGATTGAGGTATATATAGTTAGGAAAATAGTTCACATACGGATCGAACTGAATATTGAAAATGTTATTAGTCCAATTGATACCTAAGTCCAATTGATAAGACTCTTCAGGAGACAGATCAGAATAACCTCTTTCGAAACGAAAAATATGATAATTTATCCCATCAGAACCTAACTCCTTAGGTGTAGGAGCGCGAAAACTTTTACCTAAATTTGCCTTAAAGCTCCACTTGTTTATCATATAATTGATTCCGGCAGACCAACTAAAACTACTAAATGAGCGATTCAGGTTTGCCGAACGTTCTTTGTATAACGAATCCGAGCCTTCTATTGGAGTTTTGTACCAATCATGATATTCAGATATATGTGTGTGTATAAAATCAAAACGAGCCCCTGCACTTAAAATCAAATTATCGGATATATGATATCTATCCAGAGCATACCCTCCAAAAGATGTGTTTTCAAAATCGGGGATAATAAACCCCCACCCTTCACGTTTGTTGTCTTGATGCTCAATACTTAATCCAGCATTTATATGATGTTTGTCTGCAAGCCGAAATTTAGAAGAAAGGTTTGCTGTATATGTGTTTTTATTAAACTTTCTTTCTAATGAGTTTAACGGTATAGGCATATAACCATGCGAAACGGGTTCAGATCGTTCTTTACGCAAATTGTTCTGAAAAGCAAAATTTCCCTCCAGACGAACTTTATCAAGCTGCCAAACAGAATTGTTTATCAACTTAAAGTGATTGACCGAATGGTAAGGTAGATCTATATCCCGAAAAGATTTATCATAGTCAATATCTGACATGCGAACTTCTAATCCGTGTGCATCAGCAAAAAAGCCACTTTTGGTATATATATTCGATATATGGAAATTGGATTTGAATGCTTTGGAAATATATCCCATCGTAAAACCGCCATTTTGTTCTTTTCCGGCTGTGTTACGAAGTCTTTTCTTTTTCAGCTTTATATAATACGAATAATATTGAATACTATCGGTAGGTACTTTATAGTCGGCATAATCAATAAACGTAAAGTTGGCTTTATAATAAAATTTGTTCTTCTTCCCTGCCAACTGGGCAGAGAGTCCTACCGACTCGTTATTGCTACGAGCAAACAAGTTTAATCTTCCCTCTGTACTCTTTGTCGGAATGTAATTGTTTCGCAGACTTATAACTCCTCCAATAGCATCCGAACCATACAACAATGATCCCGGACCTTTAATAATCTCAATATCATCAATTGTAAACTGATCTATTTCCAGCCCATGATCTTCTCCCCATTGCTGCCCTTCGTGTTTAATTCCGTTTTCAGAAACAATCATACGATTAAACCCTAAACCTCTTATTGCGGGCTTAGATTGCCCCGACCCAATACTCATAGCCTTGACTCCGGGAATTTTCTCCAAAGTATTCGTCAAACTACCCGAAAAGTTTTCCTCAATGTAAGATTGGTTTACCTTAATAAGGTTTTGAGAAGATTGCATTTGAATATCTTTAAACTTATTTCCTTCAATAAGCACTTCTTTCAACTCAAGATTATCTTTCTCCAAAACAAAGTCCTGTTTTATGTTTCCAGTCACTTCTATTTGTATCGATTGAGATACATACCCCAACGATTTTACAGATAAAATGATTATTTTATTGTGTGCCACTACTAATGAGTAATATCCGTCTTTATTGCTTTGAACAATCTCATTGCTATATTCTACATATATTGATGCAGCTTCTAAAGGCAATTTGTTTTCATTAGTTACCCTGCCACTTACATGATATGTACTCTGAGAATAAGAGTAAACGATAGAGAGAAGGAATAATAATAGTGTATTATATATTTTCATCAGAGATTAAAATAACTTTATTATAAATTGATTTCATCTGAAATATTCGTCATTTGAATCAGAAATGCAAATATAACAAAAATAACAAATGCAACAATGTTGCATATTTAAATATTTTAAATAAATGTCTCTTTTTTACAATCAAGTTCTCTAATAGAACTTTATATTTACAAAATGGAATCTTTAGAAATTTTATCACCTTGCAGAGAATTATTCCAATAGGGAACATAAACTTATTTTTCCATACAGATACGCCATTGTTAGTGGATGGTACAAAGACATTGCAGCCACAAGCATTTACTAGTGGACAAAGTACGACATATAGCAATCTTATCCAATTGGGCACTACAGATATGATATGTGTTGCATTTCCTAGCTCTTAAATCTTCATCATGAGGTAAAATTAACTCTAAAAAATTACCTTGATGTAAGTGATTTATGAACCTACCAGGATGTTTTATGTCAAGAGACAAAAATTCTGACTCTATATTCAGAAAGTAAGAGCTGACCTTGCCTTTAAAACACAGAGTAAAAAGAGAAAAAAAATTATTTTTAAATATATATCTTTTACACTACTATACTTTCATCTAAAAAGAAAAAACTTCATGTTACTCCTTTTTCCCTGTGGTTAAAACCATAAAGTCGAGACGACTTTATGGTTTTAATTAATAACTTCCAATAATATATACTTAATAGTTAGAATGTAATATAAAAATTATTAGATAGATTATTATCTTTAATCCCTGTTATAAAGATAGCATTTCAACTCCACTTTAATAAATATGGAAAACGAGCAGAATAAACTTAACATTGAATTTTATTATTTACCTGTCGTAAATTTTGCTATGCAGCAAAATAGAGTATCTATAATACGCGATCTTTTTATAGAGAATCTGGCTCAAAATGCACTCAGAGATCTGAAAATAGTATTAGCTACCGATCCTGAGTTTGCAACAGTCTCTCCCATATCTATTGAAGTCGTTGCTGCAAAAGAAAAAATAAGAGTCGAAATACCCCAATTAAGCCTTTCGTCTAACTACTTTGCTCAACTTACCGAACGAGTATCAGGTGATATATCTCTCAAAATATACTCGAAAGATGAACTGTTACTTGAAGAAAAATATCCTATAAATATATTAGCATATGATCAGTGGGGAGGAATTGACGTCTTACCTGAAATACTATCATCCTTTGTCACTCCCAATCACCCTGCTACAGTACCCATAATAAAAAGAACAGCCGCTGTTCTCGAGCAATGGACGGGTAGTCCTTCTTTAGACGAATATCAGAGCAGAAATCCCGACAGAGTACAAAAACAAATGGCTGCTATATATACAGCCATTGCCGAACAAGAAATTATATACAGTACTGTACCTGCCAGTTTCGAAGAATACGGTCAGCGTATACGGCTCATAGATTCAGTGATGACACAAAAGCTAGGTACATGTCTAGATATGGCACTACTCTACGCTTCATGTCTCGAAGCTATAGGAATACATCCTCTCATTATAGTAGTCGATGGGCACGCTTTTGCCGGAGGCTGGCTCATTCCCGAAACATTTCCCGATAGTATCACCGACGATATTTCTTTGATAAGTAAACGAACTGCTGATGGTATCAACGATATCACTTTGATAGAGACTACATGTATGAATATGGGGCAGAATATGGATTTTGATGATGCTGTAAAGGCTGCGAACAAACGCCTCTCCCAGTCTGGATTTATGCTGGCAATAGATGTGAAAAGAGCACGCTCTTCGGGAATAAAACCGATACCTCAACGAATACTGAATGGAAAACATTGGGAAATTGAAGAAGAGGTTTCCTCCAATCTAGACAAATCACGAACAAGTCCGCAGACGATCAATCCTTACGATCTGTCGGGCATAAGTTCAGAGATGGTTATAACAAAACAACTATTGTGGGAACGAAAATTATTAGATCTGAGCCTGAGAAATAATCTACTAAATATAAGAATAACAAAAAATACTTTACAACTCATTTCTGCCAATCTGGACTTGTTTGAGGATGCTTTGGCCAATGGAGACGAGTTTCGAATAATGCACAAACCAACTGATTGGGACAACCCTTTGTTCGACTTCGGACTATACAAGTCTCTTTCAGAAGCAGATCCTATAATAGACCTTATAAAGTCTGAACTGACACAAAAACGACTTCGCTCCTATTTCAGTGAGAACGATCTAAGTAAAGCTCTTACTTATCTGTATCGCTCTTCACGAACAGCTATGGAAGAAAACGGAGCTAATACATTATATATCGCTTTAGGCTTATTGAAGTGGTATGAAACAAAATTGAGCGAACGACCTCGCTATGCGCCGATATTACTTATTCCTGTGGAGATAATAAGAAAATCAGCAGCTAAAGGGTACGTGATTCGTTCGCGCGAAGAAGAAACAATGATGAATATCACATTGTTGGAAATGCTTCGCCAGAATTTTAACATAATTATTTCGGGACTAGACCCTTTACCTACTGATGAAAGCGGAGTAAACGTAAAACTCATTTACACTATTATTCGAAACAGTATAAAGAATCAGCCTAAATGGGATGTGGAAGAGCAAGCTATTCTGGGACTATTTTCGTTCAGTAAGTTCATTATGTGGAACGACATACACAACAATGCTCATAAACTGATAGAAAACAATGTGGTTTCGAGTTTGATGAATGGAAAAATAGAATGGAACATAGAAGAGCCGACCATGGATGCGAAAACTTTGGATGAAACTTTACCTCCCAATGAAGTAGTATTGCCTATCAGTGCCGACTCATCCCAATTAGAAGCTATATGGGAAGCAGCCGAGGGGAGAAATTTCATTCTTCATGGACCTCCGGGAACGGGCAAATCCCAAACGATAACAAATTTAATAGCCAACGCTCTATACAGGGGTAAGCGAGTATTATTTGTTGCTGAAAAAATGGCTGCTCTTTCGGTTGTGCAACGTCGGCTCGAAGCTATAGGTTTAGCTCCTTTCTGTCTGGAACTACATTCCAATAAGACAAAAAAGGGAGCAATTCTATCTCAACTAAAAGAGACTACTGAAGTAGTAAAAACGATACCACCCGAAAATTTCGAACAAGAAGCTGAGCGCATTTTCGCATTGCGCACCGAAATGAACAAATATATAAAAGCTCTGCATAAAGTGTATCCGTTTGGTCTTTCACTATTCGATGCTATAGTTAAATATCAACAAATAGAAGACAAACCCGTATTTAATATACCGGAATCTCTTTTTTCTGATTTGAATAAGAATACACTTCATCAATGGCACGAAACATTAGAGTTGTTAGTATCTACAACTAATGCATGCGGACACCCGTATAAGCATCCATTAACAGGTATTGCTATAAAACAATATTCATCTGCCACTAAAGACGAAGTAGCTGAATGCGTTAGAAATACGATTACGCTCATCTCTGAAGTGCAAAAACAATTAGCACTCTTACCTGATATTTTTAACGAATTCGATATTTATAAAGATAGAAAAAACATAGAGGTAGTAGCTGGTATAATAGATAAATTATTGAATATACCTGAACTCTCTTCCGCATTACTCGCTTCTCCTCTATTAAACGATATTTTAGAAGAATATCGTGAAGTGTGTCATCACGGAAGGAACAATGACAGGCTAAAGACAGACTTATTGTCTGTTTTTTCGGAAGGAGTATTGACCCTTGATGCAAAAAAGCTATTATTCGATTGGAATCAAACTCTCAACAAATGGTTTATCCCTAAGTTTTTGGGACAAAGAGCTGTTAAGAAACAGCTTGCGACTCATGCAATTAGCCAGATAAATAAAGATCAGATAGCCAAAATATTAGAAGACATAATAGAGTATCAGTCCGAACAGGCATATCTGAAAAAATATAAAGAAGATATACCTCTCTATTTCCGAAAATATGGCCGCTCCGGAAATGAAGATTGGAAAGCTATAGAGCAGATAGTTGCTGATACCTCCATCATCAATTCGCTAATACTTGATTATACCAAAGATATATCTAAGGCTACAAGTATAAGACAAATCTTATCGTTGCAGTTAACAGATGGCATAACGACTTTCAGGAGCATGCATGGAGAAATACTCATTGCTGTAAATAGTCTTATAATAAAACTGAACAGACAGGAAAACCTATTGTACAATATATTAGGAACAACTCATGATGTATTGTACAAACAATTTGACAACTGGACAGAAACAGCTTTAAAACAATTATACATATGGTACGATAATATAGATAAGCTCAAAGATTGGTATCAATGGCTACTCGTCCACAACAAGATGGAAAATCTACAATTAGGTTTTATTGCCCGACAATACAAAGACGACAATATAGAAGCCGCAGCGTTGATTAATACTTTTTATAAAAGTTTTTATAAAGCTGTAATAAACTATATTATTTCAAAAGAACCTAGTTTGGATCTATTTAAAGGTAAAATATTTAATGATACAATAGAAAAATATAAGAAGCTTGTTGCTGAATTTGAGCAACTTGTCAGAAGAGAGCTATACGCTAAACTAGCAGCCAATATTCCTTCTTTTACCAGAGAGGCTACCCAAAATTCGGAAGTAGGCATTTTGCAACGAAATATACGAAACAATGCTCGAGGTATTTCCATTCGCAGACTGTTCGATCTTATTCCTACTCTACTTCCTCGTATGTGTCCATGTATGTTGATGAGTCCTATATCTGTGGCTCAATATATAGATGTAAATACAGAAAAATTTGATCTCATAGTTTTTGACGAAGCATCTCAAATGCCGACTTATGAAGCAGTAGGAGCTATTGCTCGCGGAACGAATGTTGTAATAGTAGGTGATCCAAAACAAATGCCTCCGACAAACTTCTTCTCGGTAAATTCAGTCGATGATGAAAATATAGAAATGGAAGATCTGGAGAGTATTCTGGACGACTGTCTGGCTCTTTCTATGCCCTCCAAATACTTATTATGGCACTATAGAAGTAAACATGAAAGCTTGATAGCATTCAGTAACTCAGAATACTATGACAATAAGCTATTAACATTCCCTTCACCTGATAATATAGAATCGAAAGTAAAGTTTATTCCTATCAAAGGACATTACGACAAAGGGAAGTCGCGACAAAATAAAGCAGAAGCACAAGCTATTGTCGACGAAATAGTAAGAAGACTGGAAGATAAGACGCTGAGGAGAAAAAGCATAGGTATAGTCACATTTAGCTCGGTACAGCAATCTCTTATCGAAGATCTGCTTTCTGACGTTTTTATGCAAAATCCTGTTCTGGAAAGTCTTGCTCTCGAATGCGAAGAACCTCTATTTATAAAGAATCTGGAAAATGTACAAGGCGATGAAAGGGATATCATTTTCTTCTCGGTGGGTTACGGACCCGATAAAGATGGACGCGTGAGTATGAACTTCGGACCACTGAATAGATTAGGAGGTGAACGCAGACTAAATGTAGCTGTATCGAGAGCCAGATACGAAATGATCATATATTCGACATTACGCTCCGATCAAATTGATCTCAATCGAACATCGGCTATTGGAGTTGCAGGACTTAAGCGCTTCTTAGAGTATGCCGAAAAAGGCGGACATGTGACTTCAAAAACTCAAAAGGCTATTTCGGAATACTCAATTAATAATATTATAGCTGCTAGGCTGGAAAAGGAAGGCTACAAAGCAGATATCAATATTGGCTGTTCAGGCTACAAGATAGATATAGGTATTGTAGACAACGAAAATCCGTCGAAGTATAAGCTCGGAATTATATGTGATGGAGAAAATTACAGACAGGCAAAAATGGTTAGAGATAGAGAAATAGTACAAAATAGTGTACTAAAAATGCTTGGATGGAAAATACTCAAGATATGGACACTCGACTGGTGGGAGAATCCAAATGCCGTTTTGCAAACAATAAAAGAAGCTATTGAAGCGAATGAAGAACAAGCTATAGACGATATTACAAAAGAGGACGAAGCTACTCTTGTAAATGAAGCATCTGTAGACAAACAAGAGATTGCAAAATCTCTGGTAGACACTATACGTCCATATCAGGGCTCAGTACTTAATCCTTCTCCATATTCCAGTGAAGAATTTTTTCAGCCAAATTATAAGGAGCTTATCCTAAAACAAATAAAAATGGTAATAAAGGCCGAAGCTCCTATCAGTAAATCGTTGTTATACAAAAGAATTCTTACAGCATGGGGAATATCGCGGCTAGGACAAAGGCTTGATAGTTATTTTAACAAGTTATTAGCAACAACAGATTTCTATTCTTCACAGTACGAAGACTTAACATTCTATTGGCTAAGTAAAGAGCAATACCTAGAATATGACCTCTTTCGCACAGGAATGAGAGATGCTGTAGATCTACCTCCTGAAGAAGTGGCAAATGCTATGAAATATCTATTAACAGATGAGATAAGCCTGCCAACAACAGATCTGTCTAGATTGTGTGCTCAACTATTCGGTTTTGCACGAGGCGGTTCGAACGTAGATGCAGCTATGCACCGAGGAGTGATAAAAGCCTTAGAAAGAAGTTTTCTAAAAATAAAAAATGATCGTGCAGTAATAATATAGAGTTTACAGTTTTTTAAGAGAGGCAATAGACTTTTTCACATAGTCGTTGTCGGGTTCTACCATGAGCCAAAAATTTAGATAGCCCAACAGGCGCTTCAAATAGGAAGGATCGGTAGAACCTATAAATCGTTGATGATCGGTAAGTCCTTTAGTAAGAATATAGTGAACATTTTTTCTCACTTCACGTTTTTTCGATTTAGGAATCATCAATTTTTTGCCTGAGCTTATAGATATTCCTGTCACTATCTTTCGTTTCTTTTCGGTGAGAAAGCGAGTCTTTTTCCTTTGTATTACAAACTTTTCATCTTTTACGATATTGTTGACTTCAGATAAAACCTCTTCAAAAAGAATATTTTCTCCCGAAAAGGTTAAATCGTCAGCATACCTGGTATAAGTAAAATTATGTTTTTGAGCAATAGACATTAGCTTTACATCCATATCGTATGCAACAATGTTGCTAAGAGCAGGACTTGTAGCTGCTCCCTGAGGCAACTTTCCTTCGAAAGAGCATAATTCGGCAAGTACTTGCGATATATTGGAGGGATAGCCAAAACTTTCAAAAACTTTTATTATTCTGGATTTCTTTATAGAACCGAAAAAATCGACAATATCAACTTTCAGCACATGAGGCTTACCCAAATGAGGTTTAGCATTATCGACAACAGATACATTCTGACGAAACCCTGTGCAGGATGTATGCACGTTGGCAGATAGTAAAGTACGCTTATAAATTGTTTTCTGAATATTCAATAAGGCAGTAACAGGTGCCGATATTTCTCTGAAGCCTCCACTTCGCTTGCCTAATCTGAAACGAGAATAATATTTTGATGTATCTCTTAAAATATCAATTAAAATATTTTTTTCTATTACCAAAAAGTTTGCACACCATGTTATTGCTTTGTCATCGAAAGGAAGAGGCGCTAAGAAAAGACGAGCTATTAATCCCTGTCTTTTTGCAATCTGAGGCTTCTCTATATTTTTACGACCAAAGAATGAGAAAACACTTTTTTTAGGTTGGTCTTTCGGTCTTTCTTCCTTCTCATTACTATTAGTTCCCCGATCATATCCGCTTGTATCTCGGCTATACTCATCTCCTCTTTTTTTATAAAAAAGTTTGTAAAGTAAGTATAGTAAAGCGATTGCGAGTATGCCTAATAATATATTCATCATTCTGAAATACAAAAAAGAGGATGAGCATTTACTTTCAGTAATACTTTGATTTTNNAAAATCAAAGTATTACTGAATCTCAGAATAGGCATGAATCAATGAGGCGACTACACCTCTTTCTTGCTAAATCTTTATCTCATCCTCTAATACAAAAATAGTTATTTTTGACAGATATCAATTCTTTTAGACAAAACTTCGGCAGGAGGAAGAAATAGGCGTTAATTATACAACTAATAACCAATACTATACAACATTTCTTTAATATCTCTTTCTCATTAATGTTTCTATCTTATGAGGATTATTCCTCTTTAGTCGCTCATCAAGAGATATTGCTCCCCAGATGAATAGCCAAATAACAATAGCTGAAATAAGAATATTCCATGTGTTTTTAAAAGTAGGAGCAATAAGATCATCATATTTTTTCTTTTTACCCCTTATTCGATAATAGATATATCGAACTCCTGCACCTATTCCAAAAACAACATAGACAATAATAATATGAATATAATAATACATACAAGGAGCTATTTTTCTATAAGAATAAAGATAGGAATAATCTATAAAATAAAAGCCGACAGAAATATTCTCTGCCGGCTTTTGTCTTATTTTATCTTTATTCTTTTATTTCAATTTGAATTTAACCTTTCCTTTGATATCAGAAGATGACGATCCTATTAATGCCTCAAAATCACCCAGTTCTGCAATCCATTCATGCTTATTGGCATCGAAGAAGCTAAGCGCTGATTTATCAATAGTAAGCTCCACCGTTTTTTCTTCTCCGGCTTTTAGAGAAATTTTCTTAAATGCCTTCAATTCTTTTAAAGGACGAGGTAAGGAAGATTTTAGATCGCTGATATACAACTGTACAATCTCAGCACCTTCTCTATCTCCTGTATTTTTCAGATTTACGGAGAAGGTTATATGTCCATCTGCTCTTACTTCTGTTTTGTCCGAAACAGGCTTGCCATATTGGAAAGTAGTATAGCTCAATCCATGTCCGAAACTGAATAAAGGTTTTATTTTCTCTTTATCTAACCAACGATATCCAACAAATATACTTTCGTTATATGTCACATCCACAGTATCCCGTTTATTAGCAAGATCTTCTTTTTTTCCGGGATATTCACCTAGTTTATGAGCACCTACATCAGTCAGTTTTGCAGGAAAAGAGAATGGCAGCTTTCCCGAAGGGTTAACATCACCAAACAGAACCGAAGCGATAGCATTACCTGCCTCAGAACCAAGATACCATGTTTGAACAATAGCTGGCACTTCATTTACCCAAGGCATTGCAACAGCATTTCCCGAAATATTTACTACAATAAGTTTATTATTTACTTTTGCCAATTCAGCAATTACTTTATCCTGATTATAAGGTAGTTCAAGTCCTGCTCTGTCTGTATTTTCACAATCCTGATAATCGCTTTTATTCAACCCTCCAATGAAAATAACATAATCTGCATCTTTTGCTGCATCTACTGCTTCGGCAAGTAATACCTCCGAAGAACGATCATCCTTTAAATCCTGTTTTGTAACTACTCCATTATATTCTCCTGTAGGATCACCAACATATCCTCGTGTATAAGTAACTTTAGCTTGAGCTCCGACTCTACTTTGTATTCCCTCAAGAGGAAGTATCTCATATCTGGCTTTAAGAGAGGAACTTCCCCCTCCTACTGTCATCATTTTTATAGCATTTTCACCAACGACAAGTATCTTACTTGCTTTATCTAACTTGATAGGCAATACGTTTGATGTATTTTTTAATAGTACTGTGCCGTCTTGCGCTATTTTAAGTCCGGCAGAACTATGTTCAGGAGAGTCAAAAGATCCGAAAGGTCTGTTTTTATCCATTGTAGTACGGAAAGCAAGGCGTAAAATTCTACGTACTTTCTCGTCAAGTTCTTTTGTTCCTACTTTCCCTGAATGAATCATATCAAGGTATGGTTTAGCCAAATAATAACTATTATAAGCATTACTTGTTCCAACAGCTAGGCCATCAGTCCATGTACCAAATTCCATATCCAATCCGTTGAAGATCGCTTGCGATGTGCTATGAGTTCCACCCCAGTCAGATACTACAACACCATCAAATCCCCATTCGCCACGAAGTATATCATTGAGTAAATATTGGTTTTGACAGGCATGCTGATTCTTATATAAGTTATATGCTCCCATTATAGACCACGCTTTTCCTTCTTGAACAGCAGCCTTGAAAGCAGGAAGATATATTTCGTACAAGGCACGATCGTCGAGAACAACATTGGTAGTATGTCTGTTTGTCTCTTGATTGTTCAGAGCATAGTGCTTTACACAAACTGCGACACCATTCTGTTGTACACCTTTAATATACGGAACTACCATTCGGGACGATAGCAACGGATCTTCTCCCATATATTCGAAATTCCTACCATTTAGTGGAGTACGGTATATATTTACGCCGGGACCCAAAAGAATATCTTTTTTTCTATAACGAGCTTCTTCTCCTAATGAATGGCCATAAAGAAAAGACAAATCTGTATCCCACGTAGCAGCAAGACATGTAAGCGCCGGGAATGCAAAGCACGAGTCGTTTGTCCAGCCTGCTTGTTCCCACTTATCCCACAATACTTCGGGGCGTATTCCATGAGGCCCGTCAGTAGTCCAAAATTCAGGAATACCCAGTCGGGGTACACCCGCAGAACTAAACTTTGACTGAGCATGAAGCATTGCTACTTTTTCATCAAGCGTCATTCTTGAGAGAGCATCTTCGATGCGTTCTTCTATTGGTTTAGTCGCATCCAGATATATAGGCGATTTATTTTGAGATAAAACGGATAATAATCCTGTAAGGAAAAATAGAGTAATTAGTTTCAGAATCTTGTTCATAATGTATTTATTAAAAGTATATTATATATTAAATATTTTCTATACCGATAGTAACACAAATTATCTATCAGCTTTGTGTACTGACCAATCGTCCGTACGAAATGGAGCAGCAGGCAAACCTCTTGTATTAAACAAGTTTACATCCGGATTGTCAGACCATGAATAACGTACCGCTACAGGCTTGGAAACATTAGAAGAAAAAACAATGACTTTGTCGCCATCAAGATATGCTTTTGCCCATTCAAACTTTTTATCAGCACCGGCTATAGCAAATCCTTCTATATATCCGTATTTATTATTCACCAACAAGCCTTGTCCTACATTGTTATATTCGATATAAGCCTTGCTTCCAATAATATTCATTGACTTGAAGGTAGGCCCTGAACATACAATACTATCCATTCCATAAGTCTTTTTCAAAGCTATAAGAGCCAAACGCAAGCCAACATCTTGTTTGTTGCGGGGATGAATATCATTTTCTTCTCCTATATCTGTAATCACAGCTTGTGCAGTTTGTGGCAAAGATAATGTGAGTGCTTGCGCCTCACGTAATTCGGCCCATTCGCTCTCTTGAGGAATTTTATCTTTGTTCATATAGTTTGCCAACTGTACCCAGTAGAAAGGAAGTTCATATCCCCATTTTTTGCGCCAATCGTTAATCATTGCAGGAAACAAGGTGCGGTAATTGTATGCCTGAGAAGAATTGCTTTCACCCTGATACCAGATAATACCTTTAAGAGAAAATTGAATAATAGGGTTTATCATAGCATTGTATAGCAGAGAGAAATGCATATTGGGCGAAACGTTTACATAGTTGAATGCTGTATTAGTTACAGAAGGATTATATGACCATTCGCCGGACAGAGAATATTTTCCTTTTGCTGTCTTCAAATATAAGTTGTCCGGATTACCATAGATGCCACCTCCAGCAGAATTATCTGTAACTCTCACAGTAATAACATTTTCTCCAGACCTAAGAACTCCCGATGGAATATCATACAGTCTATTTACCGCATATCCATGAGTTTCGCCAATTTTCACTCCATTTATCCAAACTATGTCATCATCATCAATAGTTCCTAATTGTATAGTTGCGTTCCTTCCTTCATCTCCTTCTGGTAACGTAACATTATATCTAAACCACACTATGCCATCGACATCTCCCAATACATTTTCCCACATCTGAGGAATTTGCATTTTGCTCCACAAAGAAATATTGGCTGAGGGTTTAAACCATTCTTCGTTTATGCCGGGATCGTTATTCATGGCCGCAAGGTACAAATTTTTGTTCGTTTCATTCTCTCTTACAAACTGCTCAAAATCTGTAATTTTTATATTTTTATATTTTTCACTAAACCTATCAGGTAGCTCATTATATGTATCTGTACTTATCCATGATTCTATTTCTGTTCCTCCCCATGAAGAATTTATTATCCCAATAGGAATATTTAATTCTTTATTCAGTTTTCGAGCAAAAAAATATGCTACTGCTGAATAGTTAGCAACAGACTGAGACGAGCAAACAGTCCAAAAACCATTAGAATCTTCCTGAGGCTGTACATTCATACCTTTAACTACGTTAAAAACTCTTATGAGTGGATAGTCTGCATTATCTATTTCTTCCTGATAATTATAAACTGAGCCCCAACCATGAACAGGCATTTCCATGTTTGACTGTCCGGAGCAAAGCCAAACATCACCTATCAAAATATTTTTAAGTGAAATGCTATTATTTTTTCCTTTTACTATCATTTCATAAGGGCCTCCATAAGCAACCTCTGCAAGAGATAAAGTCCATTTTCCATATCTGTCAGCTTTTGTCTTTTTTACTTCTCCGAAAAAAAAGACTTCTATAGTTTCATTTCTATCGGCCCACCCCCATACTTTTATCGGTTTATCTCTTTGCAAGACCATATTGTCCGAAAATATATGAGAGAGCTTTACTGTTGCATGCAAATTTGCAAAAAACAGACTAAGGCAACATATAAGTACAATTTTTATATTCGTATTCATACTTCCATGTGAATATGTTTTAATTCTAATACACTTAATTGATGGCTAAATAGCTACTTAAAAACAGAGGGCAACAATCTGTTATGCCACCCTCCATTCTGTTTACAATACAAAGTAATAATTTGTACTCTTAAGCCCCCTTTGATAACCAATCAACCCACCTATTTTGGTTTATTTTTCTTCAACAGTTAATACAGCTTTATCAATACCGGCAGAAACATCAACAACAAATACATAAGTTTTTCCATCTGTAAGAGTTTTTCCACTTGCAAGGGCTATATTTCCTTTATCTACACCATTAATATCTTTTCCTTTACCTATTATTACAAGTTCACTATTCACAGTAAGGGTTTCGGGTCCAAACGATGGTGACCAGTCTTTTACATGGAAGAATACAAAGTTTATTGCTTTTGATGTAATAGTTTTGCCGGCAACAAAACTTGTCTGATATTTTCCATTACCCATCGGAGCCATACATATTGCCTTGTTAGGATCCCAACCCGAATTAGAATAAGCAGGTTTTCCCTGACTATCACCGATAATCCATATAGCTCCCGAACCATCTGACTGAAGCCCGGCCACATTACTGCCCTGCATAGCTTCTACTTTCAGGTATTTGAGTGAGAAATCAGCTGTTATACGATATTTTCCACTGATAGGTTTAAATTTAAGATTAGCTCCACTTTTGCTGAAGAAATCTTCATCTATCCACCAGCTTGAAAAATCGCTAATACCTGTTACTTCTACATCTTGCCCTTGTGTTAAACCTATTTCAGCTTTATAATTATTTTCATCTATCCTTATCATAGTCACGTCATTGATAACATAGTTTACAATGAACGGAGCCGCTTCATAATTTAAGGTATTAAATGAGATAGAATATTCTCCTGCCGAAAAATAAGAGAATGGTATAGATGTTTGTGAGCCTTGAATAATCGCATTATCCTCCCATCCAAAAAATATTTCATTTCCGTTGGAGCCTACTATCGGAGATTTGATATAACCGTTTATTTTCTCAGGAAAATTATCTTTTGCTTCATATTCATACAGCCCTGTACGATTCATTTTATATTCACCTTCGCTACTTACGAAAGTAAGATACGGGAAATCCGGACGTTGAACAGGAAGGTCAAACTCCTGTTCGGTAATTGTCAGGTGAATATTTTGAAGTACTAATTTTAATGTAGCTGTTCCATTCGGAATATTAGCATAATATGGAATGAATATTTTTCCAGAATAATCTCCATTCGTTTTAGTCCGAATAACTGTTTCCGACACTATTTCTTCGCTATAATAGAGTCGTACTTTCAGGGTAGAAAGAGGTACTTCACTATCAGATACATTTATCTTGAAAGGAAGACTATCTCCAAATAAAACGTTATTGGAAGTGTTGAAGGAATTGTTTGCATTTATAACCGGATTACCCGGCGCATTATCATCATCGTCTGAGCAAGAATTGAAGCCTAAAGCAACGACTGAGATGAGAAATAAATAGATATATTTTTTCATGATTTTTAGTTTATTTTTTCCACAAATACGAAACAACTGATTTTACAGGAACATTATATGTAAAGCTATTAGTCCCATCACTGATAGTTATTTTCTTAGCTTCATTTGTGTTATTCATTAACACAAGGGCATAAGTACCATCTATGTTTTCGAAGGCCGAATAAGTTAGTCCCGTTGCTGTATATCCGGAAGTACCTATCCTTGTTGAACCAGGTTTGACAACAGATGAAAGATGTCCTATAATATAATAATGAGAATTACGGGTTATAGTTTTATAATCGGATCTTTCGATGTCCACTGCACCATAGCATGTTTGGCATCCACCATCACGATTGGGTCCCAAGTCATTATCCAGCATCAGATTCCAGACTATAACAGCTCTACACCAATTATTTACAGTACCAAGTGCTACTTCTTCCATATCTTCCATCAACTTTACACTGAGGTTGCGTCCTTCATTCCATGTTCCTATTGATGTTTCAGTAAATATTAGCTCTTTATCAGGATATTTGTCATGGACATTATTTAGTTCACTACGATTACCCCCATAATTATGAAAAGCTGCTCCGGCAGCATATGACGCTGCTTGGTGGTCATCATATATCTTGGTAACATAATCTTTCTGATCAGACATATTATCATAATTATAATTATGATCGAAAAGGTAAATTTTCACATTCAACCCCGATTCTTCTAACTTAGGTCCTAAAGCTGTCTTAACAAAGTCTCGTTGCTCGTCCCATCCCATAAAAAGAGATGCCGAGTTACCTCTATTCAATGGCTCATTCTGTGGAGTAACAGCATTTACTGTAATACCGTTATCTTTCATAGCCTTGATCCATTTTACGAAGTATGTTGCATAGTCCTGATAATAGATAGGATTAAGATGTCCACTTGTCCACGAATTAAAAGGTTGTAAATCGGTAAGATTATTCACCTTCATCCAACGTGGAGGAGTCCATGGAGAACCTAATATTTTTATGTTCGGATTAATAGCTAATATCTCTTTTAGAATGGGTATTATATACTTATTTTCCTCATTTTGTAATGCGAAATTCTCTATTCCGGGAGTATCGCAACATGTATATTCACTCAAAGAAAAGTCTGAGCATCCTATTGAAATTCGGATATAGCTATACCCCATTCCTTCGGACGTAGAAAAGGTATCTTTAAGGAACTTCGTCCTATCAGCCTGATTCATTCGTAAAAGGTTAAAACAAGTAGATCCTGTTATCGCGGCACCAAAACCATCCATTTGTTGAAACCTCTTCGATGGATTCAGAGTTATAGTTGTAGGTGACATATTCGCTTTTTCGTTAAAAGAAATTTGTTGCTTGACGAAATCCAGACTTCTCGTATTTGTTGTAACATATAGTGTTACATCCCCTTTTGTGTCTATAGGAGGAGTACCATTGTCTGTAGAATTATCTTCATTCTTATCTTTACCACACGAAGTAAGCGTTACTAACAAATACGAGAGCAGTAATATTAATTTCAATTTCATTCTTTTTTGTCTATAAAATAAATATTAGGTTTTTTTAGTAGCCTGGATTTTGTATCAGATTGCTATTTTCATCAATCTTTGCCTGCGGTACAGGTAGCCTATATGAGTTGTTATCGAACTTATATATTTGAGCTCTTCTACCAGAGTCTTTAGAGTAAACAGCATTCATTACTTCTTCTACCTTATCGAGGCGTACTAAGTCGAACCATCTTTGACCTTCAAAAGCTAACTCAAGACGACGTTCTTTCAACAAAGCATTTAGCATTGACTCTTTATTGCCTTTGACGGAAGTACTTAATTTAGATATACCGGCTCTTGTACGTATCTTATCTATAATATCAGCTGCACCACTAAGATTGGGGCTAGCACCCATGATAAGAGCTTCTGCTTTGAGTAGTAATACATCAGCATATCTGAATTTAATGATACTACTATTAGCCGAACGTATTTTATACATGAAGGCATAGTTATCTGCCGGATAGCAAATACTCCATGTACATTTATACCATACCACCGACTGTTCGTAGCGTGTTACGTCTCCTTCTGTTTCGAATGCTTTTACTAAGTCTCGCGATGGAGTAACCCACTTAGACCAAGAAAACTGCTCATCCCAATTAACAAGGTTGCGCCCGAACATCCAAGTGCACCAGTTGCCACTACCCGGAAAGAACTGTGCTTCGAGAATCGATTCTTTTGTGTTTCTCATTTTAGCATCTGTATTATCAGCATTCATTCCGAAAAGATCGCTGAACTCGTCTGCTAAATCGAATCCGGCAGCAGTTACAGCATCACAATATTGTATTACTTTAGTATAGTCTCGCAAGGGTTTTTCGGCATATATTTTTGCTAATAATGTATGTGCAACAGATTTACTGAACAGAGTCTTATCTGAAGGATTATTATCCGGCGCATAAGGCAATGCCTCTAAAAGATCTTTTTCTATTTGTTGATAAATCTCCAGTTCTGTGTTTTGTTTAGGGAAGTACTGAGGATATACTTCTTCGATGGTCTCGGCAGTAATATCTCCGGCTTCGGTAGTGATCAAAGGTATACTACCCCACAGGCGCACCATATCGAAATAAACCATTGCTCTGAATATTTTCGATTCAGCCTTGTAGCGTTCACGTTCAGCCGAAGTAAGGGTGTTATCCTTCACATCATCAATATTTACTAGCAACCTGTTGGCACGTGCTACATCGACCAAATATCTTTCCCAGTCGCGATTCAATACCGAGTTTGAACCATCTATCGCATTATTTTCGAACGGAAGTACTTCTGCTCCTGTAGAACCGGCATAAGCGTTGTCGGAATGTGATTCGCTTATTAACAGTAGGTCGCAATACCAGTGCTCTTGACGCTCTTTGAGCTGGTTATATATAGTTTGCATATGGCCTACGACAGCTGCTTTATCTTTAAAAACAACCTTTTCTCCCGACTCATTGACTCCTTCTGTAGCTTCAGAGTATGCACCTACCGGATCGAAATCTAAAGAGCAAGATGTTGTTAGAAATAATGAACTACTTGTCAATATTCCCAGAAAAATATATTTTAATTTCATATTGTTAATTTTTAGAATTCTACATTTACTCCAAACACAAACGATTTGCTATGAGGATAAGTACCCCAGTCGATACCTTGTATGTACCCCTTATTGCTTTGGTTACCCCACTGATTGACTTCCGGATCCATGCCCATATAGCTTGTCCATGTAATAAGATTAGTTGCAGTAAAATAAGGTTGTAACTTATTAACACCTAGTTTCTTTAAGAAATTATTCCTGAAGTTATAAGACAATGTTATATCTTTTACTCGCAAGTAGCTTCCATCTTCTACGAAGTAGCTGGAATTTTTAATATTGAAATTTGCTTTTGGCACATCGGTTATCTGTCCCGGAACTCTCCAACGTTTAAGAACACGGGTAGACTGATTTAACCCATCGAACATACCTTCTGTTTCCATTCTGGAAGCATTGTAAATATCGTTACCATAAGATCCTTGTATAAATACACTCAATGTAAGATCTTTCCACGAGAATGTATTTGTCATACCAAATGTGAAATCAGGATTAGGATCTCCAATGTATGTTCTATCACCTACATCTTCTCTTCCATTACCATTCACATCTCTATAAATCAAATCTCCGGTTTCAGGATCAACACCATCACTTATGTATCCATAGAATCCACCGATAGGTCTGCCCGGCTCATTTCTAACAACATTCTCATTGATCTGATCACTTGTTCTTGCATCTTCATATATTTTCTTTAAAGCCAATTTCTCCAATCTATTCTTGTTGAATGAAATATTGAAATCGGTATCCCAAGAGAAAGTACCTATTAGGTTTTTAGAACTCACTGCAAATTCAAAACCTTTATTAGTCATCTCTCCTTCGTTACGTTTGATAGAGGTGGCAAACGTGGCTCCAGCAGGCAATGTTACATCCATAAGCATGTCTGTAGTCCTCTTATAGTAATAGTCCATTGTCACGGTCAACCTATTCTTAAGTGCAGTAATATCTAACCCTACATTTGTTTGTGTAGTAGTTTCCCATGTTAAGTCGGTTGTACGAAGACTTTTCATTTCAACACTTGGTACTACATGCTCATCTCCAGCTTTGGTATAATCCTGCCTTACAATCGAATAATTAGAATAGTAAGAGTAATCATCTATTCCCGACTGATTTCCTGTCTGACCCCAGCCTCCACGTATTTTAAGGTCATCGAGCCACTCCAAGTCTTGCATAAAACTCTCAGATGACATACGCCATGCGGCAGAGAATGAAGGGAATGTTCCCCAACGATGATCGGGATGCAGCTTCGAAGATCCGTCAGCACGCACATTAGCAGTGAATAAGTATTTACTGTCGTAGTTATAAGCTACGCGCCCGAAGTAAGACATAATCCCCCATTGGCTTCCGCTAGATCCTGTATTATTCCATGTAATCTTATTTGCAGCATTCAATGTCTGTATAGAGCCATTGCGATAGTGAGAGCCATATATCCAACTATTAGTATAATCCGAATCGGTATATGAAGTACCTGCCATTCCTTCTACGTTATGCTTATTGAAAGATTTAGTATAAGTCAATACGTTATCAAAAACAAGTATTGTATTCATATTGCGAAGATCAGAACCTTCTCCATACTGATTCCTGCCCCATGCTGTAGTAATAGGATCTAAGAATGTAGTTTCTATTGCATTGCGACGGTCTAACGTAAATGACGATTTCATTGTCAATTCGGGCATAAATTTAAACAACAAGTTTCCGGAAGCTATCAGACGATTTTCTTTCTTCTTATTATTCTTACTCCTCTCCATATTTTCGAGCGGAGATGTGATATTAACACCATTGAACTCTGTGTTGTATTGATTTGGATTGTTCACATCCCAAATAGGGGTATAAGTTGGTGTATTGATAACGGAAAGCACTACTCCCCCTCGATTAGAACCGAAACCTTGTATCAATCCATTACTTACATTGTCAGAGTAAGACACATTGGCACTCACTGTAAGCCATTTACGAATATCACTTTCAAGATTTGCTCTGAAATTATATCTTTTGAAGAATGCAGAGTTAAGCGTTCCTTTTTCATCTAAGTATCCTGCCGAAAGGAAATATCTGGTTTTCTCATTTCCATCCGAAACTGATACCTGATAGCTTTGCATAGTTCCAGTCGAATAAGCTTCATCGAACCAATTAGTCTGGTCTGTAAGTCCATCGGGCAAAGACACTGCACCTATTTCTTTCTGTAGCTCTACATATTGGGCAGTATTGATCGGTTTTATTTTTTCCGAAACTTTATTAAGGGTTAGCTGTGCATTGAATGAAATCTTTGCATTTCCTTTTTCTCCTGCCTTTGTTGTAATAATAATTACTCCGTTAGCTGCACGAGACCCATATATAGCCGCAGACGAGGCATCTTTCAGTATTTGTATACTAGAGATGTCGTTAGGAGAAAGGAAATTAATATTATCCACAGGAACTCCGTCTACAACATAAAGAGGGTCATTACTTCCATTAATAGAAGTTGTACCACGAACACGAATAGACATTTCTGCTCCGGGCGTACCATTCGGAGACATGACAGAAACTCCGGCAGCTTTACCTTGAATAGCCTGTCCGGCCGAAACGATAGGACGCTGTTCGAGATCTTTAGTAGATACAGACGATATAGCTGTAGTTACATCTTTGCGTTTAGCTGTACCATACCCGATAACAACAACTTCATCTAAAAGTTCTGATGATTCATTTAGCTTGATATCTATCTTTTCCGAATTAGCTGTTACTTCAACAGACTGATATCCTACGTAAGAAATAGATAATATAGTTCCACGCTGTACATTCAGGCTGAAAACACCGTCATAGTCAGTTACAGTACCACTACCGGGCAAGTTTTTGGGTACAACAGAAACTCCAATAAGGCTTTCGCCTGTTTTTGCATCTGTTATTGTCCCTTTTACAGACATAGTTTCCTGACTATAGGCAGGAATAGTTAATAATGCAGTCATTAACAACATCCATAACCTGAAAATTAATTGCTTTTTGAAGAGATGCTTCATAAATACATGATATTAAATTTAAGAAATACTTTATTGAATAATAATATATGCGAGCATGAATGGTTAGTATTTCGAGGCTTGCCAACATATAATATTATCCGCAATTCAAATGTATCATGTTATTAAGCCTCTTTTCTTTACAGTATGCAAAAAAGTATTAAAAATAAAAATCAACACACAGTCCATCAGTATGTTGATTATTTATTTAACATTAAAAAAGTACTAAAAATGTATTGAATTATTTTACTTATTCAGCTTAATAGTACCTATTTTTTTTACAATTTCTTCAAATTCATCGCGCGATCCGGCAGCTTTGTTCCTTACTCGGGTGCGATAGTTATACACAGTACGTAAAGAGTATCGTAAGAAATTAGCTATTTTCACACTATCGGTAATTCCTAAGCGTATTAATGCAAAAATCCTTAACTCGGTATTAAGTAATTCTCCTGGTTTAAGATGTATTTGTTCGCTGGGCATAAGCAAAGTATTGAATTCTTCTATAAACGAGGGATAAATATTAAGAAAGACCGAATCGAAATTATGAAACAGTTCTTCGAGCTCAGTGTCAATCAATGTCCTTGACTTTATCATCGTAAAAAGATCTTCCAATTGATTATTCTTAGCCTTATTATTCAAGCTCTTACGGTAGTTTTCAAGTTTATCGACATACTCTGAGCATTGATCAAAAAAACGAGCTATATATTCCTCTTTCACAAGGTTAGCTTCTTCCAGATTGCTATTCGTATCTTGTAGATCTTTATTAAGTTTTACAAGCTCCATATTAGTACTGTGAAGTTGTTTTCTTATCATAGAAAGCTTCTTCATTTGTTTATAAATGAATATGGTACCCAAAAGTAGAGCCAAGGATAATACACTAATAAAAAAGAGATATGTTTCAAGTTTTTCTTTCTGAATTTTCTCCTTTTTCAAATATGTAGAATTTATGATCGGATAGAACTCTGAACTCTCAATAGTACGGTATCTCACATTGCAAAAGATAGCATCTTCTATCGCCGATTGAATAAAACGATATGCCTTGTCTATGTCGCCCAACTCGTAGTATGTGAGTGCTAAATTCTGGAAAGAGGCATTGTCTTTAATACAATTTGTAATATCAGATATAGCGGATATTGAGAAATACTTTTTCTGTAGTTCCATATTACCCTGTTCTTTATATGTATAACCTAAAAAATAGGCTATGAGGGCACGATTGGGATTGTCGTCGGTAGTTTTATCTAATAAGTCTTTAAATAGTTGAGTTGCCTTTTCCTTTTTCTGATCATATAGCTCTTTAGTAGCATATTCTATTTGATATTCTAATGATTGGGGATCTAAAACAAGTAATAATGAATCTCGATAATAACCACTTCGTCTATAGTATTTTTGTTCTTTATTACTCAATGCATAATGTGAATAGAAAGCATTACAGGTTCTATAATATTCAGGAATCAGTTTTGATGGTATTTTATCTTTCTTTATTTTATCTAAAATCTCTTTAGCCTCTATATACATGCCTTTGGTAGAATATAACCATGCCAACTGAAGCTCAGTTTCATACTGAAGTTCCATATTCCCTATTTCTTTCACTATATCTCTATTTTTTAAAATATAGTGTACGGCAGAGTCTGTCTTGAACTTCTTATATTCTAAATAAAGCTTCTGATATGTATCATAGAGTTGTGTTGATGATAGATCATGAAGAGTCAGAAATTGCTTTAAACCTAAAATACGCTGTTCTTTTTCATTTACATAAAGACCTTTTTTAGACATTACCTCATCTAATCTAATCATTATAGAATCTTTAGATCCGGCAAATGAAGCAAGATATGAACCTAGAAAACAGATCAATAAAATATTCTTCATAGTAATTCTTTTTGGGTCGGGCTAACTAAATATTATATGAAAACACCAATAGAAATTAGGAGGCACTAAGTTACTATTTTTTTTACCGGAAAGAAAATAAATAAAGTCCCCTTCAGTACAAACAGAGGGACAATTCTATAATATTAGAAATTTCTCAATTATGTGAATATATAGGCTGAAATATTTCCAATAATATCAAAAGACCTCGTAACAAGTTATTTGTTATGAGGTCTTTTATGTCTTGACTCCTTTAAGAGACAGTCTTATATTTTTATATAAATTTTCCTTTTATATAGTATATATCCTACAAACCAAGCTATTGTAACAAATAAAAGAGCATAGATAAAAGATCCTAAATCGTTGCCAAATACCGGTTGCAGTATAGCTTCGAAAAGATATTCCTTAAAGCTTATAATAGTCTGATCGAAAGAAACATATATATGCTCGATCAATATAGCCATTACTCCTGCCAGTACATATATAAACAATGGATTTACACCAAAAGATTCGAATGGTACACACCATTTTTTATATCCTTTTACATCTATTATCCATATCAGTAGTGCCAATAATGTAGCCCCCATACCACAAGTGATAAGCGCATATGTAGGAGACCAGATTTTCTTATTTATAGGGCAGCCATAACTAAGCAAATATCCAAGAAAAAATAGTGATGCACCAATAATAAATAAATACAACATCCGCTGAGTATTATCTTTCTTTTCCATCAATACTCTCCCACAGCAAAACCCAATAAGCACATGGCATATAGATGGAATAGTACTAAGTATTCCTTCAGGATCGAGACCAAACTCTTCAAACATATGATTTGTACCAAGTATGCTTTGATCTACAACAGCAAGGATATTGGTTTCACTAATTTCAAACCCATCTCCTAGTATCAGAATCAAAAAATAGATCAACAATGAGGCTCCAATAATATATGGTATATACCTATGATTAAGAAGTATAGCCACTAGCGAAGCTATTCCATAAGTAATGGCTAACCTTTGCATAACACCAAGTATTCTGAGGTGCTCGAAGTTGGTTATAGACCTCAATAAGCGTTCCCCCATACCAAGACCATCATTAGCCAGATGATGAAAAGTTGCAAAAGATACAGATAGCCACGACAAACCCAGCCCGATAAGGAATATAATACAGGTACGCTTTACAATTTTCTGTAGTAGCGATTGACTAAACTGAAAATCATATTTACGCAACGAAATAAATGTAGATATCCCCATAATGAACATAAAAAATGGAAATATGAGGTCGGTTGGAGTTAACCCATGCCAAACAGCATGACGCAATGGCGTATAGATATGTTCCCAGCTACCGGGATTATTAACCAATATCATCCCGGCAATAGTAATCCCTCTAAGTATATCTAGCGATAATAAACGATCTGATTTCATTTAAACAATATATTTTATCTATGGAGCTATTTCAGAGAATAATAAAGCGAATCTGAAATTGACTTTATCTGAAATATCTCGTTAGTCTAGTTTCTGTAAAATGCAATTTTAACTAAAACCTGACAAAGTTGTACATTTTTTCTCTTGTTTTTGCATTCGTCATCTGCTCTTTCTCAATTTGTCTGTACACCTGTATATTGATAACTTTTGTCATTTTTTACAATAAATTTTTACTCGGCGTAAGCATCATCAAAACAGTTGATTCGTATGACTGTTAAGACCGTTTCTCTAAAAGAGCTCCATAGATATATCTTTTAATCTACAAACTGTGGTGTACGTGTAGTGAATCCACTATTGTTCAACCACGTAAGGTGCCAAGGCAAACGAGTAGTAAAGCTCGACCAATCCCGAGTACTACCCCATGCCAATTCAGAAAAAGCTTGAAGAGAAGGGAAGACATGTTCTCCAAATTTTGTTTCATTGGGAATCATTTCTGTCCAAACACAAGCCTGAAAGCCTAGAACATTACTTTTTACTATCCCCTTAAAGTCTGGTTCGAATTCAAATTCATACAAAGATTGCAGCAAATCATCGGAAGGAGTTGCACTAAAGTAAAAATGTCCCCACTCCATAAATATCATTGGATATCCTTGTTGAGTAATTTGTGCTGCCTGATCGGGCAACCAATTTCTCCAATAAGTATATGTAAGATTTTGAGGATCTGACGGAAGGAAAGAATCATCCCAAACCATTACCTGTTTGCCTTTTACTTCTTTTGTATAATCAGCCATTTTCTTTATAAAATAGTTTTGAAGTCCATCTTCGTCACCCAATTCTTCATCTTCTATTAGTTGTTGACAACGTTCACATTTTTTCCATATATCTTTTTCTACTTCATCGCCTCCAATATGAAAATGTTTACTTGGAAACAAATCAGCGACTTCCGATATTATATCTTGTATGAATGGATAGTTTTCAGTTTTGCCTGCACATATAGGATATGAAAATTCTTCGCCCCATCCTGCTTCGCCGGTACAAGATAACTGAGGAAAGGCTCTTATAGCTGCAGAGAAGTGTCCTGGCATATCAATTTCCGGAATAACTTCTATTCCACGTTGTGTTGCAAACTCAATAAGTTCTTTCATCTGTGCTTGTGTATAATACCCTCCATACTCGTTTCCCGAACGTATAAAGCGAGAATCTATTTCATAAGTTGGATCAGTTTTAGCCAGTTCTATGCATTTTTTATCATATTCGTCGAAAGGACGCCAAGCTCCTATTTCGGTTAGAGCAGGATATTTTTTTATTTCAATACGCCATCCCTGATCATCTGTCAAATGCAATTGTAGTTTATTTATTTTATACAAAGACAAGCAGTCTACCAATTTTTTAAGATAATCCATAGTAAACATATGACGAGCCAAATCTATATGAAATCCTCGCCAAGCTTTTTTAGGAGCATCAGATAAAGTTAGAGTAGGTATGCTTTGCTCTCCGGCAGCAGAAGGCTTATTCTGCAACAAAATTTGTCTCATAGTCTGGATTCCCCATAGCAGACCTGTATTTGTACTATAATAAATACTACATCCCGAATCGTCAACAGAAATTCGATACCCCTCTTCTGCTAAACTATTTTCTTTAAAAACACGTATAAAAGCACTGCCATTATCAGTTTTACTTGGTTCACCAGATATGCCTTTCAAAGTCTCAGTAAGCAATTCTGCTCCTATTTTATTTATATCCTTACTTATAGTTGCATTAGCAGGAATAGCGATATTCGTTCTGCCATGAGTCAACGATTGTGGTAAAGGGATCAATGAAACCCTACTCACAGTAAGATTACTCTTTATATTGGTCGAATCATCGTCGGAACATGATAGCACAGTAAATGCCTGTAGTCCCAAGAAAATGAACAATAAACTCCTTTTCAAGATTAAAGTATATTTCTTTTTCATAAACTATAATGGTTTAATGAGTTAATGTTGTTGTCAAACTTTTTTTGTTTAAATAAAATACGCACGCTTTAACCATCGTTGCATCTATTTTTACAGGACTAGTCCATTCCGACGATGTCTCGCTAGGTTGAGTACCATCAATAGTGTATCGAATGGTTGCTCCACGTACAGATGTATTAGCATACAAATAGCCATTTTCTATTTTAAGTCCCGGATTGGCTAACCGAAAATTTATACCTTGTCTGCTAAGATATGGCAGTTCTTTATCACTTATTAATGCATAGAAATGAGATAGATCTTCATTAAAGGCTTTTTCCTCATCCCTACCATGCATTTTCTCCCACACAGGATGAGCATTCCATCCTCGCTCTACCAATCCCCATATTTTAGGAAAGACATAATACTGTACTCGATCGAAGCTTCTGATAGTTTCAGTAAATAACTGAGCTTGTACACCTTTTATCAGAGATATGCGATCAGCCCTTAGTTGCTCTTTGTCCATCTCCAGACTGTCTAGATTCATCTTTGTTCCTGCTATATTGATACGGGATGAACGGTACAGAGAGAATGGTAGCATAGAAAATGACTTAGATTCGTCTACATATCCGGCCCATGAGTGACCAGGCTCCTGATAGTGCGAATTGTATGCTAAATCCATATAAAAATTATTGACATTGCATAGTACGACCGGATAACCTTTATTGGCTAGTTTGTAAGGAATCTCATCATCACCCCATTCAGGAACAGTATTCCAACAAAAAATACTGTTTGCCGTAGCTGATAATTGCTTATCTGTTGCCATACTATTATGCAGAGCTACCTCTTGCCAGCCGTTGAACTGCAATCCATTATTGCGCATATAGGTAGTAATCTGACGAAAGAAATATTCACCCAATTCGTGAGCAGTATTCAAGCCTTTTTCTTTCATAAAAGTTTTGCATGATGGTGAACCTATCCACGCTCCGGCAGGAACTTCATCGCCTCCTATGTGAATAGATGGTAATTTGACTCCGGCTTCTTCATACATTTTACCTATTTCGGATATCACTTTTTCCATAAATCGGTAAGTAGATGGAAGAGATACATTCATTACATTATCAGTGTATGATTGTGCCGATACGTAAAAAGAAGCATCTTCATCTTCACTGAGAAGGTATTCTTTAGCCTTTACCTCATCCTTCGCAATGTATTTTTTGTAACGAGCCTTCATAGATACAACGGCTGCACGGGCATGTCCCGGTGACTCCAATTCGGGTAATATACGTACATGACGGGCTTCTGCATACTTTAACAGGTCGATAAATTCCTTTCGGGTATAATAACCATTACCGGATGTTTTACCATTAGGATCGAAATAGCCATCATAGCCCGGATAGAGACTGGCAGACTCATCTGCTGTATGCCCTCTTTTACTACCTACTTCTGTCAACTCTTCTAATCCCGGTATTTCAAGTCGCCAACCCTCATCATCGCAAAAATGCAGATGTAATATATTGATCTTATAAGAAGCAAGGACATCTATCAATGACTTTAGATCAGACACATTAGTGAAGTTTCTGGATATATCGAGCATAAATCCGCGATGCAACAAATCTGGATAATCTGTAATTGTTATACATCCCAATTCATTTGGCTGTCTATCTCCCTTCATTAAAGCCAACAATGTTTGCACACCATTGAATATACCATGAGATGTAATACCTTTTATCATTATTTGCTCTGTGTCTATATCTACGCTGTACCACTCTTCATTGTTTGCGGTAGGATTGTCTACCAATGTTAGTCTAACACTTAAGGGCGCTACTTCCGAAACTCCTATTCCATACAAAGTATGTAGTTTATCTTGTAAGACCTTAGCTTCATTGATTAGCTCGTTACTATACAGTAAAGAAATCTCATTCGGTATAGCTATTTTACCCTTCTTAATATCTATCTGCTTTACAGATGGTAAGATATCAACACTTTGGAGTAATACCGATTGTGGGTTTATAGATTCATTGAAACGAAATAATCTATCTACAGCCTCGACAGTCATATCCTTATTGCTGAGAGATAGTATTTGCAGATCAATAGTTACAGGAACACTATTTTTGCTGCTGGAATCTAAGATCCAATAGCAGCCTTCGGGCTGTTGCGAAATATTCGGAACATTATTACTTACACTATATTTTACTATAATAGAGTCTCCGGCTTCCAATTCTTCAAATGATGAAGTCGGAGAAATTTTAAAGAAGTTAGCATTTACAACCTCTATATTTATCCCTTCCGAATGAATACTCTTTATTGTACGTGGTAACTGAGAAAAGTAGATTGCCCAACTTTTCCCAATCGTCTTTCCTGATATATTCTTTATAGTAAAAGTATTGTCGTAACTTTCAGTCTGAGCATTATAACCATCATTGCTCCACGTTAGGGAAACAGGAGATACCACTCCCGTTCCCGAACATGAATATGTTATAAGCAGCAACAATAAGCCCAACGATATAATAATTTGTTTCATTTATTGTTTCTCTGTGATTTAAATATTCAATCGCCTAGTCGCTCTATATTCATCTTTTCGGCACCTACACCAGCCGAAGTATCAAATGTGAGACGATAATATCCCGGTACGAATCCGTTTGTTCCGGCAAATCCATTAGATGCAGAAACAGTAAAACCTGTTACATCTCCTGAAAAAGAGCCAGCTTTCAGAGACATTCCCTTTTCTTTACCCCACTCTCTGTCGCTGTATATTTCTACTTCGAAGAAACCCCATTCATGGGCATCGCTCAAATATACAGTAGTCTGATATTTATTTTCAGCTATTTTCAATACATACGCCATTTTCAATATATTATCAGTCACCCATCCTCCACTTGCATAATCATTGTTCCACGTTGGTGCACAAGTGAATCCATGACCGACAAGCCAGTAAGCAGCAGGAGCAACATCATTCATACGGGCAACCCATATATAGTTGTAGTTCATAGAATAGTATATACCCCACGATCCACTATCTCGAATAAAAGTCAATTTACCTGTCGACTCGTCATAGTCGAAGAAATCGCGGTTGTAAGCACCTGCTATATCAGAAAATCCGGACACTGTGACTTCTTGTCCTTTAGTAAAATTAATATCGGCATAATAATAATTACTAACCTGATTGAGAGCAGTACCATTTACTTTGAATACAAATTTAGGAGATTCGTAACCAAGCGTAAAACTAAATGTATTAAACTTAATTCTCTCAATAGTTAGCCCTGATCTATCAAAAGAAAATTCGGGACCTGTAGCTGTACTAAGAGCCGCAGAATTAGTATTCTCGGAATACCCCCATATTAACTCTGAATCTTCAAGAGAAGCGCTTGTCGAGATTCTGCCTGAAAAAGCATCCGGATAAACGCCTTTCTCTGACGAAAACTCATATAGATTTAATGGGTTTTGTACCAGAGGTATCACTTCATCATTGTAATGTAAATATAAAGTCGATGGAATATTAGGACGCTTAATACTAAAGGCTTTTGTTACAGTAGTTTCACTTCCTTCTACATTTACTGAAGTGAGAGTTAGGCTTCCTTCACCCTCTTCCAATCCGCCATAGAAAGGTATATATATACCCTTTTCTTTTATCTGGGCTGCATTTCCTTTTGTGCGGATAGATTCTTTATACAACTCCTCCTCTCCCAGTTTAAGAGAGATTTCTAAAGTAGAAAGTGGAGTTTCGGCATCGTTAACATTTATCGAAAAATGAATGGAGTCATTAAAATGTACATTATCTGTTGCAGAATATGAAATATTTGATATCTCCGGCTTCGAATACGGATATACTACTCTTTCCGATTCTTCTTCACAGGCTGTGAGCAAAAATGCGACACAACAGGTTATTATATATATATATTTAAGTTTCATCTGATCTTCTTTTTAGTTTAGACTTGAAATTTATGTTCATATTTTTTAATAACCGGTATTCTGAGTCAAACGAGTATTCTTATCCAACTCATTTTGAGGAAGAGGCCACTTATATCTAAATTCTGCAAGATTGGTAAACAGTAGTTTTCCATTCTGATCCTTGTGTTTACTCATTATCTCTATTATACGGTCGTTTCGTTGCAAGTCGAACCAACGCTGCCCCTCCATATATAATTCTAGCTGGCGTTCATTTTCCACAGCTAGACGAGCACTACTTTGAGACATAGTTTTGTCTAATGAAGAAGTTCCAAGCCCAGCTCTTTCTCGTATTTTATTCACAATATCAATAGCCTCCGACGACCTGTTCAGTTCAACTAAAGCCTCTGCTTTTATCAACATTATATCAGCCAGGCGCATATAAATAATATCGGAACTTTTTTCTCGTATTTTGTATGAAAAAGGATATTTACTAGCCGGAAAAAACACATCGTAAGGTGCTTTTTTCCATATAATACTTGAGGCATAGCGTGTATCATTTACTTTGTCGAACTTAGCTATAAGATCGTGTGTAGGTGTACAATATCTACGCCAAGTAACAGTGCCATCTGCTTCTTTCAGTAATACCCATTCTGCCCAGTTCGGAGATTCAGCTGTATAATATACTTCGAAGATACTTTCTTTAGTGTACTTATTATCGGCTTGCCAAAGCTCATCGAAATTATCGACTAACTGGTATCCTTCACCAATCACTTTATCGCAAGCCTCTACCACTTTGGTATAATTACGTTCTGCTTTTGCTCCTCTTGAAGCTAAGACCTTAGCTAAAAGGCCATAAGCTAATCCTTTGGTTGACTTAAATGCACCTTTATTGGTACTTTCCAAATACTTAATCGTATTATTTTCGTCCAGATCACTTAATATCTGGTCGTAAACGTCCGACTCGGGAGTACGTTCTGGATACATTATCGGATACCATGTTTCTAAGTTTTCGGAAGTAATAGTAGGTATGAGTTGAAGGACCATAGGTATCCCTCCCCATATACGTACCATGTCGAAATATGCCCATGCTCTTATGGTTTTAGCTTCGGCAATAATACGATTGCGGTCGGCATCGGATATTGCCGATTTCCCCATGAGTTTGGTATTTTCTATAACATTAGTAGCACTTCCGGCTATAGAAAGGTATTCTCCCCACACGAGCTCTACTTTCGAATTAGTAGAATATAATTTAATCTTATCTACCTCTTCTCCATCTATACCATCACCACCCACATAGCAATTGTCGGTCTGAACATCGTTTATCATGTATATCTCAAATTCGAACGTATTGTTCTTGAAGAGTTGGTATACCCCTAACAGTTCAGCTTCTGCATCTTTTACATTAGAATATTTAGAAACCAAATTTTCTTCACCTGTTCCCTCCGATGTGAAATCCGACTGAGGTTTTTCATCCAAAAAACTTTCACAGGCACTTAGTCCCATTACAACAATACATAAACATGCTATTTTCAATATATTATTTTTCATATTTATCCTGTTTTTAGAATTCAACATTAAGTCCGAATACAAGAGACTTCGATTGCGGGTATGTTCCATAATCGACACCCAGAATAACAGCATTGGTACCATAGGCATTCACTTCCGGATCGTATCCTGAATATTTTGTTAGTGTAAACAAGTTTTGAGCAGTCGCATAAACCTGCAACTTAGATAGATGTATCTTTCTGAGCAGAGCTGATTTGAAATCATAGGAAAGAGTCACTGTTTTCAATCGTAGATAAGATCCGTCTTCTACAAATCGAGTAGAATTGTGTATATTCTCTTTATTTCCCACACGAGGTATATCTGTTATCATACCCGGGCGCTTCCATCTGTTGAGTACAGACTTCGATTGATTGCGGAAATCTAGCATACTTTCCATATCTATCTTAGATGCATTAAATATGTCATTACCCTGACTACCCTGTAAGAACAAAGACAGAGAGAAGTTTCGGTACGAGAATGTATTGGTTATACCGTAAATAAAATCGGGTTGGGCACTACCAATTGTAGTTCTGTCTCCCGGGTCTATAATTCCATTATTATTGATATCCCGATAAATAATATCACCTGTTTCTGAATCAACCCCTTCTGAAATATAGCCGAAGAATGTGCCTAGAGCAAGACCTTCTTTCAGGATAACAGTAGGTTCTTTGGTTTCGTAAGTTTCGCCATAATAATATACTTTGTTCAATCCTAGTTTAGTCAGTTTGTTACGGTTGAACGATATATTGAAATCGGTATCCCACGAGAACTGCCCCTTGAGATTTTTTGACGATATCATAAGCTCTATACCTTTATTCGTCATTTCACCATCGTTTCGGGTAATACCTCCGGGCAAATTCACATTGCTAGGCAAGCTCACTGTCAATAGCAGGTCAGTTGTTTTTTTATAATAAGCATCTAATACTATATTAAGACGTGAATTGAAGAGAGTAAGATCTAGTCCCGCATTCCACTGTGTTGTCTTTTCCCATGTCAATTGTTTGTTTGCTCCCGTATTCGGAGAAATAGCCATACCGGGATAAAGATTATCAGCCGTTGGAGATACTCGCCTTTTAGTCATGGAAGCCAAATAGGAATAATACTCTATTCCTTCCTGATTACCATTTATCCCCCATCCTACTCTTAGTTTTGCATCATCGAGCACGCTACGCAACGGTTCCATAAACTTTTCGCTGGAAAACCTCCAGCCTGCCGATAATGAAGGAAAATATCCCCAACGATGCCCCGGAGCAAATCGGGAAGAACCATCGGTACGGAAGTTTGCCGTAAATAAATATTTACTATCATAATTATAGGCTACACGTCCCAAGAATGATGCTAAAGACCATGCCCAAGCAGTGGAACCAACAGCACTTTGATCAATCTGATTTGCAGAAGCTAAAGAATGGATATCGGGATAAGATGTAGACAAGTCGAAGCCCGGAACATACAGACTATTATGCTGTGCGTGCTGTTGTGTAGCACCTGCCATCGCAGATAAATTGTGTTTGTTGACGGACAAATCGTATGTGAATATATTCTCTAACAACCACTCATTCTTCTTTGTATAACTTTCTTCTACCCGTCCCTTAGTTCCGCGTCCATCGTTAGTTGAAAATGGATCGAGATAATAGTTCCAACGTTCATTGTTAACATCTATACCAAACGTAGATTTCAGTTTCAACCCTTTATACAGATTGAAAGTAAGGTCAAACGAGCCTTTCAGATAGTCTGTAGATGTGATGTTATCAGCTGCATTAGCTGCTAATGGATTAAGAATCTGCGAACCGTATGCATTTTCATCATATTGTCCGGGGTTTTCAGGATCCCACTCCTGCATAAAAGGAGGAGTATTGATTACAGATAGTATAGACCCCGAACGCATCGAGCTACTATTTGTTCTAACCCATTGTCCTTTCGTTTTAGAGTACGAAAAATTCAGAGCCATATTCAACCAACTGGTTTGCTGGCTATCTATATTAGCTCTAAAGTTATAACGGTCGAATTTGGCTTTACGTACAATACCGCTTTGCGAAGCATATCCTCCCGAAACCATATATTGTATTTTTTCCGAACCTTTTGATACTGATGCCTGATAATTCTGATCTATACCTGTTCTGAAGAACGCATCTGTCCAATCGACATAGTTGTATTCATCACTAGGTATATTGGGAACTGTATTAGTTACTTTTTTAAGTTCGCCCATCAGTTCTTTATATTCCTCAGTATTCAGAGCATTAATTTTTCGTCCTAATTTTGAAAATCCGGTATAAGTACTTACGTTCACTCTCGTTTCACCGGTTTGAGCCCGTTTGGTGGTAATAAGCACGACTCCGTTAGCGGCACGTGCTCCATATATAGCTGCCGAAGAGGCATCTTTGAGTATTTGCATGCTTGAGATATCATTAGGACTTATATTTGATATATCATTGGTAGGCATTCCGTCCACTACATATAGAGGTTCGTTAGATGCCTGTACAGATGTTGCTCCACGCACCCTTATACTCAGCCCTTCTCCCGGAGCGCCGGAAGGCTGCACAACCTGTACTCCAGCGGCTTTACCTTGTATAGCTTGACCTGCCGACATAATAGGACGTTTGTCTAAATCTTCGGTAGAAACTACAGCTACAGCGGTAGTGATGTCTTTTCGTTTCATAGCTCCATAGCCAACTACAACTACTTCTTCCAATTGTTTAGAGTTTTCTTGGAGAACAACATCATAAACATTCGATTTGCCAAGAGCTATATTTTTACTATAGAAACCTACATAAGTATATTTAAGTGTGCTTCCCACAGGAGCTTCTATAGTATATTTTCCATCTATATCAGTAATTGTACCTACTTGGCTACCTTCTATAATTACAGTAACCCCTATCAATGGATTGTTTTGTTCGTCTGTTACCAGTCCCGACACTCTTTTATTGTCTTGCTGAGAGGTATTTACGGTTTTCGACTTTGCACTCAAGACTATTTGATTGTCAGGTTCTAGCCGATAACTGATATCTGTATTTTTAAGTAATTTATTCAATACAGAGGAGATGTTCTCATTATTCGCTTTTATGCTAACGGTTTCGTTCAGCCCCGATAATTTGTCGGTGTAGAAGAAACTGTAACCGTTTTGTTTCTCTATGGTTTCTATTATACTTTTGATTGTTTTATTTGAGGCATCGAGAGTAATTTGCGCATGAATATTAATCGCAAACAGACAAAGGAAGCCACATAGCAAGGTTATTCTACCCGCCAGAAACATCTTTTTATTCATTATAGACTGTTATTTAAGGTTTAAATAATAGAAGATTATTAATTAAAACAGATGATAAAATGATGATTTATTGACCTCAAACATTTATATTTGTAGTGAGGCTTTTTGTTTACCGACAAAAAAAGAATCATCTTTACAGGGGTAGGATTATGCGTCAACATAATTCTACCTTTTCTTTTCTTATGTAGAGTTTTTATTCATATATCTTTTTTTTAGTTTAACTTGGTATTGAATTATTTATATTGATCTTTATAAATAGTTATTACATCATTATTTATCTCATAACTAATTGGATATGTAAGGCTAATAATATGGAATACGTTATTGAGACTACTATTGCGAATGCTTCCCGAAAAAGGAACTTTTTTCAGATCTTCATCTTTAAACCTGACTGTTACTCCATATGTGCGTTCCAGCGTTTTAGCAATATCTGCCAGAGACACAGAGCGGAAAAATAGAATATTTCTTCTCCAAAAATCAATCTCTCTGCTATCAGCAATTTCAGAATGCGAGAATGTGTTGCCTATTCTGTTGAATGCAATAAGCTGATTGGGTTCTAATACAGTATTATTCGTTTCATTAAAAACCTTTACTTTGCCCTCAAAAAGGGCAACCGTAACTATCTCATCGGCACTATATCCTTTTACATTAAAGGTTGTACCCAATGCTTCAACATTCAGGTCATTACAATTCACCACAAAACGCTTTTCTGCATCCTTAGCAACTTCAAAGTATGCTTCTCCATCGAGAGCCACAGACCGCTTATTCTTACTATAATTGTAGCTAAGTTTAGATCCTGAATTTACCCACACTTTAGTGCCGTCCGGTAATACGACATTTGCCTTCTGTCCTTTATCGACTAATACTTCAAACTTGTCCTGATCTCTTGTTTTCTCAGCTTCCTTCTGAAAATAAATGTATGTACCCATCAATAAACATATAGGTAACAATATACAGGCTGCTATACGATATAATGCAGGAATCAGCCGAGATACTTTATTATGTTTCGTTATCTTTTCGGCTATTATATTCCACATCTCCTGTTCGATTTGCTTGTCGGAACGCGTAGAAGCGGATTCCCATAGTTGTTCACAATAAGAATCGAACTCCTCAGGAGTCTCTGTATTTTTCATCCAATCGGACAACTGCCTCACTTCGTATTCATTAGCCTCTTTACTAATGAACTTATCCAACAATTTTTTATATTCTTCTGCTTTTAGAATCATCTTTTTCTATGTGCTTCTATAATAATTAGAATTAAGAGTATGTTTTGGACTACAAAACGCACTCAAATTAACTTTGTTTAACTATTCAATTAAACCTTGTAGTATAAAGAGAATAAGAACAGGAGCGGCATCTCCTATTCTATCTTTCAGAAAATCAATAGTTCTACGAACTTGTGTTGCCACCGTTTTGTCTGAAATAGATAGTAAATCTGCTATTTCACGATAGTTCATATCTGATTTCCAGTATAACAGGAATATTTTTCTTCGAGCCTCGGGCAATTCTTTAATTAATCGTGTAATCTTTTCTTCAAATAGCTTATTGTCGAGAATCTTATCTACATCAGGTTCTTTATACTCTGGCTCAGGCTCCATTTTGACAACATAGTTATCAAACAACACCTTACGTCGCAGGTGTAAGTAAACGCTGTTTTTGGCAACTGTAAAAAGATAGCCTTCAAAGTTGTTGGCAGAATCTATATCCGTCCGCTTGTTCCATATCTGTACAAATACATCCTGAGTGAGGTCTTTAGCAACAGCCGACTCTCTAAGCATGCCATGTATAAAATTGAATACATGTCCATTATATAGATAATATATTTTTTCAAAGGCCTTAACATCTCCTTTTTGCAAAGCCTTTAGTGTTTTTTCATCAGTGTAGAACATACATAAAAAGACCGTACTTTTTTTTGAACTAAATAAGAATGTTTATCCAATGATGCATTGTGTATCTTGACGGATATGTGGCAAATTTAATATAAATAAAACAGGAAAAGGTAGTTTCATTCAGTTAAAAATGTTATTGTCGAGGATAATAAAGAGTAAATAGTACCAAAATCTACTATTATCGGTAAAGTTACATCTATGTTATTGTCTTTTATTGAAGATAAAACCTCACAAACAAGACCTAAAATATCTACAAAAAACAAAAAAGAGAGTTTCGTCTCCGAAAAAGGCCGTTTGGTCTCAATTCTCTGAGACGCTTCCTATAGAGGTATACTTTTACATCAAAGAATTATTCCTAGAATAAATTATAATAAATGATTAACATATATAAAGAACAATATGAAATTTAAACTTCAGATCAGTATTTTATACTCTTTATTAGTAGTCTTAGGCATTAACGCCCAAAATAATTATCCGACACAAACTATCAGAGGTACAGTAACAGACAGGGATTCGGGAACGCCAATACCCTATGTCTCTGTCGGATTACTCGGAACAGAGAAAGGAACAACAACCGACGAAAAAGGAGAGTTCTGCTTGGAATATATCCCTGTAGGCCGTTACAATATACAGGCTACGTCTGTGGGATACGCACCAATAATCCTTCGTGAAGTAATGGTGGCCTCATCTAAAGAAATATATTTGGAAATTCAGCTTAAAGAAAATACTCACAAACTAGGAGAAGTAATAGTATCGGGTCAAACAAATAAAAGTCGTCCTCTGAATAATATGGCATTGTCAGGTGCCCGAATGTTAAGTGTAGAAGAAGCACGGCGTTATGCAGGAGGAATGGATGATCCGGCGCGTCTGGCAGCCTCTTTTGCAGGAGTATCTCCAAACGTAGGTAATAATGGGATCTCTATACATGGCAATGCTCCGCACCTATTGCAATGGAGACTAGAAGATATAGAAATACCCAACCCTAATCACTTTGCCGATATATCAGTGTTAGGAGGAGGAGTATTATCTTCTCTGAGTAGTAATATACTTGGTAATTCCGATTTTTACACAGGAGCTTTTCCTGCCGAATTCGGAAATGCAGTATCAGGAGTATTCGATATGAAAATGCGAAACGGGAATAATATGAAACATGAACATACTTTTCAGGCCGGAATCTTAGGACTAGACTTTGCCTCAGAAGGCCCTTTGAGCAAGAAACATAATTCATCTTATATTTTCAACTACAGATACTCAACTACAGCCTTGCTGGACAAACTAGGAGGGAAAGTAGAAGAAGGCTCCACAATTAAATATCAGGATCTAAATTTCAAACTTAATTTTCCAACAGCAAAGGCCGGAATTTTCTCAATATGGGGAACTGCACTAATTGACAACTATAAGCAAAAGCCTGAAAAAGAGATGGAAAAGTGGGAAAATATAGATGACAGACAAACTTCTAAATCGAACCAAAAGATGGCCGCAGGAGGCGTCAACCACCGATATTTCTTCAATAATGATACACAGTGGAAAAACACTATAGCTATCACATATTCGAAAGCTAACTCTGATATGGATGTAATAGATTACTCACAAAATACAACACCTTATCTGGTATCGGCAAACAGATACACGAACTTCATATTCAAAAGCTCATTTAACAAGAAATTCAGTTCTCGCTTTACAAACCTGACAGGAATCACTTACACCAAGATGCTTTATAATATGAATTTTGATATGGCTCCACATGAAGCTGCAACAATGAACAACATCTCTCAGGGCGATGGTAATACTAACCTCATAACAGCTTATAATTCGTCGCTGATAGGCTTGAGCGATAAAGTAGATATGACTATAGGAGTAAACAGTCAGGTAATGACTCTCAACAATGAATGGACTATAGAGCCTCGTACATCTATACGTTGGCAGGCCTCAGGAAGAAGCTCGTTTGCTTTGGCCTACGGGCTTTATAGCAGAATGGAGAAAATGGATGTTTTTTTTGTAAAAACAAAAGGAACAGCTAAAACAGAAAATAAAAATTTGGGATTTACCAAGTCGCATCACCTCATGTTTACCTACGATTTTAAGTTATCGGACGATATGCGCCTCAGAATAGAACCATATATCCAATTCTTATATGATGTGCCGGTGATGGCAGACAGTTCATATTCTGTACTTAATAGAAGAGACTTCTGGGTAGAAGACCCATTGATAAACAAAGGAAAAGGACGTAATATGGGAATAGATGTTACTTTTGAAAAATATCTGACAAGAGGATTCTATTATATGATAACCGGGTCGATATTCAGTTCTAAATATTGTGGAGGAGATGGAGTTTGGCACAACACAAGATATAATAGAAATTATATTGTAAACGGACTAATAGGCAAAGAATGGATGCTAGGCAGAAACAAACAAAATGTACTGAGTGCAAATCTAAAGTTGACACTGCAAGATGGGGAACGCTACTCTCCAATAGATGAAAATGCTACCATGAATGATCCTGATAAGACTGTTCGATATGACGAAACTAAAGCATTTTCTAAACAACTGTCTCCAATGTTCCTGACTAATTATTCGGTCAGCTACAAAATCAACAGAAAAAAGATATCACACGAATTTGCCATACAGGGCTTAAATGCAACAGGATATAAAGAGTTTCACGGACATGTATATAACTCTAAGAAAAATATTATCGAGCCTTACAAGATAGCGACAAGCCTGACTAATGTAAGCTATAAAATCCAATTCTGACAATATAGATTATGCACAGAGAACTGAGATGAATATCAATTCTCTGTGCTTCTCTTACGGAAATATGTATCTTAGACCTCTCTATTATTAATATTTATATGAATCAGCAGTCTTTTATATATAAGTTTTTATTAATGCCTCAATTCCGTGTTTGGAGATATTTGGCTCTTATCATATTTTTCACTATCGTATCACTCAATCAGGCTCTTACAGGCTACAAAGACATCATGCCATTGATGGGGAGAAATATATACTGGA
Organism: Dysgonomonas sp. BGC7; assembly: GCF_001261735.1. Lineage (GTDB taxonomy): Bacteria > Bacteroidota > Bacteroidia > Bacteroidales > Dysgonomonadaceae > Dysgonomonas. The sequence continues at coordinate 426,767 of NZ_CVRP01000010.1, forward strand.
TAGTGTCAGGTACAATTCTTTTTTATATAATGACTGTCTTTCTGGTTTTGAGAACCATCCTAAAATATCTGTTATCAGGTAAATACATCTTGTTTATCATTTCCATTATCTTATGTGCTGCATCCTTCACAGCCATACCTAATATAATATCTGCTGTATACATAGATGGTTACGATCTATTTTGCGAAACTACGATAATAGATAATTTATCAGCTTATGTCATTTATATTTTATGTATTTCGGGCGTTATTATTCCTGTTTTCTTAAGAAATTGGATGATTTCAAACCAACATCTCAGTCTGCTAAAAATAAAACAAGAATCGTCGCAAGTAGAACAGTTGAAAGAACAAATAAATCCGGCTTCTTTCTTCAAAATACTAAATAAGAGTGGAGCCCTTGTAAAAACAGAGCCTGATAAAGCTTCTACAATGTTGATGAAACTAGGACAACTGTTACGTTATCAATTATACGATTGTAACAGAGCTCAAGTATTGGTTAGTGCTGAAATCTCATTTCTTCGTAACTTTCTCGATTTGGAAAAATTATATTCGCCTAAGTTTAACTATACAATAAATCCTGTTGGGAATATAAATGGGATATTCATATCCCCATCTATCCTTCTACCTTATGTTCAGAACATTATGAACACAATCAACTATGATAGAGAAATGCAGACAATGAATATCCAGATAAACAACCTCGACAAATCTATACGAATAATTATCAGTATAACAGTTACAAGCAACAGCTCTTTGCAAAGAGAATTACTAAAAGTAGAAGAGCGACTGAACACACTGTATAGAGATCATTATAAGTTGATTGTTTCAGATAAAAATGAAAATACTAAAGTATCACTGGAATTAGATAAGATATAAATATGCAAATTACAGAAAACAATAACAATCTCATCATAAAGCTATTGACGCATCCTTATCTAAAAATATTCAGACATCTGATCTTACTCATATTCATAGCTTCTATCTCCGGAGGATTTATTTGGTATATGCAAGAAGAAGTTGAAATGACAACTTTCCAACGATATGGAGGATTACTTTTCTTTATATTTATATTCTTGGGAAGTATATATCTGAATATTTACATTCTAGTGCCCAAACTATTAGAAAAAAATAAGTGGGCAATGTATTTTAGTTCTCTGCTTAGTGTTGTTCTACTAATAATATTACTCATCTTTCTCATTCAGGCTATATATATTCCCAAAGCACCTTCTACAGCAAATGAGACTAATATTTTTAGTATTATTATAAATGTGTTATCATCTACCATGTCTATTTTTCTTTTGCTTGTGGGCACCACAACTCTTGTTTTATTCAAACATTGGATTTCAGACATGAAGCAATCTGAAGAATTGGAATCAAATACCTTATCATTAGAATTGAAACTACTGGAAAACCAAATAAATCCGCATTTCCTTTTCAACATGCTCAACAATGCGAACATTATGATAAAAAAAGATCCTGAAGCAGCCTCTAATATCATATACAAGTTGGAGGAAATGCTCCGATACCAAATGAACGACAACACTCGTAAAAAAGTGCTACTGAAAGAAGAAATATTATTCCTTGACGATTATCTGGAACTTGAGAGAACACGAAGAGATTATTTTGATTATATTATTTCCACTGATGGAAATATAGACCAGATAGAGCTTCCTCCCCTACTGTTTATTACCTTTGTAGAAAATGCAGTGAAACATAATTCAGCCAACAGTACCAATTCTTATGTACATATCATGTTTACTCTAAATAAAGAGCAATTGATTTTTATTTGCGAAAACTCAATATCTCAACGACCTATACCTATCGACAAACAAAATAATGGCGGAATAGGACTTATAAATATAAGACGGCGCCTTGATCTTCTTTTCGAAAACAATTATTCTTTAGAGCAAACTAAAACGAAAGTAAGTTATACAACAAGATTAATACTAAACTTATGAAATGTATCATTGTAGATGATGAACCTATAGCTCGTGAAGGCATTAGATTACTGGTAGATGAAATTCCACAACTAGAATTACTAAAGAGTTTCAACAATGCAGAATCAGCTGCCGAGTTCATCAAAGATATAACTGTCGACCTTATTTTTTTAGACATCAATATGCCGGGTATCAACGGTATAGAGTTTGCTCATAGCATACCTAAACATACACTTATTATTTTCACCACAGCTTATTCACAATATGCTCTCGATAGTTACGAGGTGGATGCAATAGACTATTTAGTAAAACCTATCGATTCTATAAAATTTCGCAAAGCAGTAAATAAAGCGATTGTTTACCACTCTCTATTGATAAATGAAGAAAAGAAGAGAGTAGATAGTATAGAAGATGAATACATTTTTGTAAAATCGGACAGGAAATATTTTAAAGTAAATCTGGACGATATTCTATTTATAGAAGGGCTTAAAGATTATGTCATCATTCAGATGAATAATCAACGTATCATTACAAGAATGAGCCTTAAAGCGATAAATGAACTTCTACCTACAAGCATATTTTTCAGAATAAACAAATCATATATAGTAAACAAAAATCACATCGAATCTTTTGACAATAATGATGTTTTTATCAAAAATTACGAAATTGCTATAGGATATACTTTTAGAGAAGATTTCTTTAAAGACTTTACCAATAATAAATCATTGTGACCAAATACGGCCTAATCATAGTAAGCTATTCAATCTAATCATGAAATATTATTAATTCGCTGATCTTTTCAAATCTAAATTGAAATACTCACATTCTTCATGTTCTAAATCTCATCTTTTTGAATAATTTATGTACTTTTGACTATATTTATTAAAATTAACAAAAAAAGATTGAACTAAACAACACAACTTTGTTTTGGACGAATTCGAACTATTTGAAAGAATAAAGCAGCGAGACACAACTGCCTTCGACATACTATTCAGAAAATACTACACACCCCTGTGTCGTTTTTCGTATACTATATGTCTTTCACAGACAGATGCGGAAGAAAGTGTTCAAGATATGTTTGTCAATTTGTGGGAAAAAGCACCTACAGTTAATATAGACACCTCTCTCAAAGCATATCTATACAGATCGGCTCGCAACTACACACTCAATATATTAAAAAAACAACAGACAGAAGAACATCATCTTAGTCGGTATGCTGAAATAGAAGAGGCTGATGAGATTAGTGAGAAAACACCCGATGCTGAAATAGGACGGCTTATACAAGCTGGAGTAAATACTCTACCCGACAGATGTCGTGAGATATTTGTACTCTGCAAACAAGAAGGGCTCACATACGAGGAAATAGCGGAATATCTCAATATCTCGAAAAAAACAATTGATAATCAAATGGGTATTGCATTACGCAAACTACGGGAATATCTCTACCCTATGTTGAAAAAAATTTCTATTCTTTTATTTTTTTCAACGCATCTTTTAGGGATAATTGTTTTTTGTATTGTCGTATATAATATAATGAGAAATGAAATATAATATGGAAAATATTCCCTACGAACTGATCGCACGTTATCTTGCCGGAGAATGCAACGATAATGAGAAACAGCAAGTCTTGGAGTGGAAGCTACAAAATCCGGAAATGATGGACGAATTCACAAAGATGTGGGCGGAGATACCATCTAACGAATTTACACCCGATCAAGAACTAGCTTTGCAAAAGGTAAAGTACCGAATTAGCACACAAAAAGAGAAAAAAGCAAAACGTTTACCACTCTTTGTAGGAGGTATAGCTGCTGCCGTTGCTATTGTTTTCATTTTGATAAACGTAATAATAAAAGAAACACAGGACAATACTCTGCAATCTAATGATACATCATGGCTAACTCTGAGCACGGATACTGACGAAATAGAAGAATATCTCCTACCCGATGGAAGCAAAGTGTGGCTCAATCAGTCCTCATCTATACAATATCCTCAAGTATTTGAAGGAAATACGCGCGAAATACATCTCGAAGGGGAAGCTTTCTTTGAAATTGCACCTAATGCTGACAAGCCATTTATCATACATGCCAATAATACACAAACAAGAGTAGTAGGAACATCTTTCGGTGTGAAGGCAAGAAAAGACAACGGTGAAGTTATAGTAACTGTATCTACAGGTATAATCAATTTTTCAGCCGAAGGAGAAACAGATCACATACAACTTGTAAAAGGAGAACAAGGGATATGTAACCCTAAAGAAAGAATATTGGAGAAAAACACAAGCCCTGACCCCAATCTTTTGGCATGGAAAACAAAAATATTAATATTCGAACAATCTTCGCTGACTCAAGTGAGTAAACTTCTGGAAGAAGTATATCATACTCCCGTAACAGTAGACAGCTCGGTAGCTGACCTGCGAATTACCAGCACATTCGATCAGATGAGCCTATCCGAAATTTTACAAATTATAGAACTCACCCTAAACATACATGCTGAAGAAACTCCAGATGGCATAATGTTGAAATAAGTAAAAAACAACACTCAGAGATTAAATATAAATCAAAAAATACGGAAATTCAAGAATTAAAAATTTCTGTTTTTTTTATTTTCTTCAAAATTCATTTAGGGGTATAACTTCTGAGCATTGTCTAACAAGAAAACAACTTTAGTTTTGAAAATATTAATCATCATAATCTCTCTTTGTATAGGCACGATTTCTATTGTTGCTCAAAATACCGTTTTAGAGAAACGAATTACTGTTGTAATAAAGAATATGCCAATGGATAAAGCTGTAGAAAAAATTGCAGCTGAAGCCGGAATCCATGTATCGTACTCCAGCGATTTGTTTAGCGATTGTGATGTTGCAAACATAGAGGCAAAAGATCATATGTTGCTTACCGTTCTCAACAAACTGTTCGAGCCCTACAAAATAGCTTATACTGTTCATGCCGGACAATTAATCATCTATCCGAAAAAAACAATAATAGTAAAAGAATATACCATACGAGGTTCTTTTTGTAACAGCGACACACACGAACCAATATCTTACGCTACATTACAAATAAAAGGAAAACCCAAAGGAGTAATAGCAGACCACGAAGGCTATTTCGAATTTACTATTTCAGAACTGGAACTTACCGATAGTCTGACAGCTTCTTGTCTGGGATATGAGAGACGCACATTCAGCTCCGATTCTCTATTAGTAAAACCAGAAATTATAATAAGCCTGAAAGGTAAATCACTAGAAATAGATCCCGTTACAGTAGAAGCCGTAAACAGCCAAATAAAGAAATATAAAAAAGCAGGCAACCGCAGTTGGTTTACCACCGGATCTATGTATCTGGATACACACGGACAACAGGTTGCATTATACATAGAGAATAAAAAGAAAGAGAATGGATATATACGCACGATAAGCTATCATTTGTCAAAAAACGGAAATGTAGAAGCTCCATTCCGGGTGCGTATACTCGAACAGGACATTATCTCCAAAGCACCGGGCAAAGACTTACTGCAAGAGATATTAGTGGTACAACCTCCGCAAAATACTGACGGATGGTACGATGTAGATCTTACGGAATATAATATATCAATACCTGACAATGGCTTTTTTGTAGCTATACAAGGCGTATTTCCTAACGATTACAGTTATTATGCAAACGATTCGGGAGCGATAGAAAGAGGTAAACGCAACACAAAGGGAAACGATGACTTCAGTCCTAAATCTATACATTATGGACAACGTATCAACTACTCGGGTAAAGGAGGAAGTAACACATGGCATTATTCGCTATCCCATCAATGGTTTCAGATGGAGAAAGATAATTATAGTGTAAAGATTTCTGCAGAAATCGGAATATATTCAGATAAGTAATCGTTCCAACCTTTCAGGTACCAAGATTGGGATGAAGAAAAAAGATTTTAAAAATTAAGATTATGAAACATATCGGTTTACTATGCTTAATAGCCATTTGCATATGCCTCTGTCGGGGACAAGCATATGCGCAATGCGACAATACATTGGTGGACAAAGCCATTTCGCAAAGCGGAACCAACGCCGTATATCTGCGCGAATTTAAAGTAAGATTCGACGGCTTGGAAAAAGGCAAAATACCTTTGGCCAGATACCTAGTCTTGTTAAGTAAAAATACTACATACAGATTTAATGTGTGTAATGCTGAAGGTTTCGAAGGTAAAGTTGTATTGCAACTATACCTGAAAGATAAACTAGAGAGAAGTACATTCGATTCTAAAAAGAACAAAGATCTACAACGCTTCGATTTCACTCCTGACAAAGCAGCAACTTATGAGGTAGTAATGTCTTTCGCCGAAGGCAAAGCAGGATGTGCAGTAGGCATACTATCCATGCTATCCGACAAAGATATTACACTCGACAAAGACAATCAAGACGAGTTGGATATATTATATGCTAATGCCGACAACCCGGTAGTTATATATGATGATGAAGACGATTTTGCCGATATTGATGTAGAAATAGATAACGGCACTATTACCCGTGCAGAAGGTGTAAATTACATTATCCATCCACAGGAAACAGGAACAGCGTTATTAACAATACGTGTTCTCAACCGTAATGGTACTCTCAGAGAGTTTAAACAGAAAAAATATGCTGTATTTGCTATGGATAAGCCTTATGCAGCTATACGTGGAGCAGAAAATAATATAGTGATAGACAAACAAGAACTTATTACATCGGGACGTATCGATCTATGGTTTTCAGAAAACATGAAATGTAATTATCAAATTATATCTTTTATTCTATCCGACAAAAATGACCTTATCAGTGGAATAAGTTCCACCTCTTCTAAATTCTCGAAATCGCAAAAAGAGTGGCTAAAAAAACAACCGGAAGGTACACGCCTCTATATAAAAAACATAAAGGCAAGAACTGCTGATCATGTAGTAATGGATATAGCTCCTATAGACTTTGAGATAAAATAACCGATTAACTTAAGCAATAATAAGTAAAAGAGAAAATTAAATGTCGTATTTTCAAGCTATAACAAACAGTGAATATTATACTTGGATAGACAACAAATAGGTCTGAGACCTTAGAATCTATTTAATTATGAAAAAAATAAAAGATATGAAATTAAGAACTTTATATATACTATTGTTTCTACTGATGGGAACTGTAGCATTTGCGCAAGAGATGCGCGTTGTCTCAGGTGTAATAAAAGATAGCAGCGATGAACCTATCATTGGTGTTACTGTAGTACAAAAAGGGACTACAAATGGTACTGTTACGAATCTCGATGGATATTATGAGATCAAAGCCCCGTTAGGCAGCACTCTGCTATTTTCGTTCATAGGGATGAAGCCCTCAGAGATGAAAGTGACTACCTCGAATTCAAAACCGACAGGCGGCTCTGTGCCTAGTGCAATTCTCCCAATCCAAGTTACAGCACCTATAGCTGTTTCTGAGACTCCTGAGGCAGAAACTAAATCTGATGAAGATAAAGTAAAACCCAAAGAAGTACAACCAAGCCGCGAAGACCAGTCTCTATCGCCTTACTTCCTGATAAGGAGCAACTCTCCAAAAGAATCGGAGATGCCATTAAAAAACACAGAAGTAGAAGTAAGCATAGCCGGAGTTATAGCTGATATTTGTGTAAAGCAGATATATATCAACCAAAGTAAAAATACACTGGAGGCTGTATATGTATTTCCCGGATCGACAAGAGCAGCTGTATATGGTATGGCTATGACTGTAGGAAACAGACGTATAGATGCAAAAATAAAAAAGAAGGAACAAGCACGCAAAGAATACGAACAAGCCAAATCGGAAGGAAGATCCACTACCCTGCTCGAACAGCATCGTCCGAACGTTTTTCAGATGAATGTTGCTAACATATTACCCGGAGACACAATTGTTGTAGAAATGAAATATACGGAACTTCTTGAACACGAAAAAGGAATATATGAGTTTGTTTACCCCACAGTAGTAGGTCCTCGATATAGCGAATCGGGAGAACAATGGGTAGATAAGACTATAGATATGTTTTTCAATCAGAATATGCCACAGTTTTCTATTAAGACTACCGTTCAGGCAGGTATGCCAATACAAAAAATAAGTAGTCCTTCACATAGTCTGACCATAGAATCGCCTTCTGCCGATCAAGCAATAGTATCGTTATCGAATCCCGAAGATAATCAGGGAAACAAAGACTATATTCTGCAATACGAACTGCAAGGAGGAAAAGTAGAATCGGGCTTATTGCGCTACGAGCATGGAGATGAAAACTTTTTCTTATTAATGATGCAGCCTCCTAAAAAACCTACTTTGGATCAGATACCTCCTCGCGAATATGTTTTTATTGTCGATGTATCGGGCTCCATGCACGGTTTTCCGTTAGATGTATCGAAAAGATTGATCCGCAACCTCATCTCTTCGCTTCGTCCTACCGACAAGTTTAATGTAATGCTATTTGAATCGAGTAACCAAATGCTATATGATAAATCGGTAGCTGCAACAGAAAACAATATAGATAAGGCTATAAAAGTCATCAATCAGCAAAAAGGTAGCGGCAGCACACAGTTATATGCAGCCGTGAAAAATGCAATGAATTTTAACGAAACCGAAGGCTTTTCACGTACTTTCATAATTGTTACCGATGGTTTTGTCACAGTAGAAAAAGAGGCGTTCAACTATATCCGTGAAAATCTGAATAAAGCAAACTTATTTCCTTTCGGAATAGGGACGAGTGTAAACCGTTATATGATAGAAGGTCTTGCTAATGCGGGAATGGGCACTCCTTATATTGTTACCAACCACACACAGGCAGAAGCCATAGGAAAGAAAGCGATAAAAGAAATTTCAGAGCCGGTACTGACAAATATTTCTATAGACTGGGGCTACTTCGATGTGTATGATGTAGAGCCGGTAGCTATCCCCGATGTGTTTTCGGAGCGTCCGATGCTTGTATATGGAAAATATAAATTACCAGCAGACGGAACAATAACCGTTAGCGGTATAGCAGGCAATTTGAGATATGAACAAAAATTCGACGTAGACAAAGCCCGTGTAGAAAACAATCAGGCATTGCGTTACCTTTGGGCACGTAATCAAATACGCTACATCGACGATTATGCCCAATACTACGAAGGTAGTATAAATGGATGGAGAGACATTTATGGCAATCACACCAGAACAACGAGCCAAATAGAACGGGTAACCAATCTGGGACTAAAATATAATCTACTGACTCAGTACACTTCTTTTCTTGCTGTAGACGATGTAGTGAGAAATGTCCCTGAATATAAGAAATCAACTCCATCTTATAGTAGTAGTTCTACACCACAAACTGTTACATCTCCTAATATACAACTATCGGAAAACCAAGCAAATCTGGAAGAAGTTGTTGTTGTCGGTTATGGTACAACCCGAAGAGATGGCCTCACAAGTAGTACTTCCAGTATATCCGGCAATGAAATATCTGGTTCGGTATCACACGTTTTGCAAGGAAGAGTTGCAGGATTGCAAATTACTCAAACATCCGGAGAGCCGGGAAGTCCGGCAAGAGTCCGTATCAGAGGAGCTAGTTCTATTATAGACAACAACACTCCATTAGTGATACTTGACGGAGCACCTATAGAATACAATGATTTTTCACGTATAAACTCAAATGATATAGAAAGTATCACTATACAAAAAGATGCTTCTGCTGCAGCAATATACGGATCTAAAGCTGCTAATGGAGTATTGATAGTGACAACTAAAAATCCTAAACATCAGAAACATTCCATCTCATATTCTTCATCTTTTTCTATCGACAACCCTAACAAATTGCCAAAGAAACAGAGCGAATATACCCAAGGACGTCCTGTAAACGGAACTCCAGTATGGAATAAAGAAAACGAATCGTTTAGTTGGGGGCCTAGTGTAAGCTCTGTAAATGCACCAACATATAATGCATTCGATATTTTAGAAACAGGATATACAATTAAAAACCATCTGACATTGACCAGAAGGAATGACGATATTCATTATACTCTAAAATTAGGGAATAATACACAGCAAGGCTTTATCCCTAAATCTAAATTAAATGAGACTTCATTCGGACTTAAAGTAGGAGGGCAATGGAGCAAAAAACTAAAATTCGATATAGACCTCAATTATAAAAATACAAATGGTAAACGTTTGCAACATGGATATAATATGTCCGGATTTATGCAAGGTATTCTTCTTTCTCCGCCAACATTCGACAATAGAAAAACAACTTTAGCGGATGGAAGCCAAAATACAGCAGGCACTGCCAGTGACAATCCTTACTGGACTACAGAAAACAACCCATTCAAAGATGAGACGAATCGTTTTGTAGGAAATGCAAATTTCTCCTATAAATTATTCGACTATTTGACTCTCGGATATGCTATAAACGGAGAGTATATGACAGGAGAAGCAAGCACAGCCCTGAATAAGAGCTCAATCTATATTCCTACCGGTCATATTATGAACAGAGATGAAAAATTCAAGGCTTTGCAGCCTAAGTTTACTGTACAATTCGACAAAAACTTCGACAACATTGGAGTTAATGCGATGGTCGGACATGAATATAATAATACCAAACGTACTATCGACCGTATAGATGGATATGATTTAGTAAAAGCAGGTGATTATAATATTATTAACGCTATCACTATTAATCCTTACAATCAATCGTTCAGACGTCATTCGAATGCTGTATTCGGAAAGGCGGCAGCTAACTACCTCAGGAAGTTCATGCTAGAAGCAGCTATGAGAAGTGAATGGAGTTCTATTAGCGACAAAACATTGTTTTCCCCTTCGCTGGGCATAGCAACTAACTTGCACGAAATGTTCTATAGCGAGCTATTCTCCAATATCAAAATATCTGCAAATATTTCGAAAGCAGACAAGGAGATTCCTCTGTATGTAGATCCTGTATATTTCAATTCTGCGATTTATAACCTCAATGACGGTACACAACATTTCGAAAGCAGAGAAATAATTGTATCCGATGATCTGAAACCAGAGAATATAGTAAACTACAGCATAGGTGCAGAAATAGGGATGTGGAACAACCGCGTGTCACTATCTGGCTCTATATATTGGAAAAAAGCAAAAGATCAATTATTGCCGGTACAGGTATCACCAACTGCTATACGTTTCGATAATTATGGCTCATTTAAAGCACATGGGCTGGAAATAGAATTATCTGCTTATATTATAAACAATAAAAATTTCAAATGGAACAGTCGCCTTATATTCTCCCGCGAACGTAATAAAATAACTAATCTTGAAGGTAAAAATCTAATGCTGGCAGGAATAGAAAATGCAGCAGGGTCATATGCGATAGAGGGTCAGCCTCTGGGAGTAATATATGGCACAGCCTACAAACGTGATGCACAAAGGCGTATGATCATAGGAAGTGACGGGTTTCCTGTTGTAAACGAAGAACTTCAGATTCTGGGAGATCCTAATCCTGATTGGCAGCTAGGATGGGCACATTCAATCGAATACCGCAGACTTTCATTGTCTTTACTGTTTGATTTCAAAAACGGTGGAAAGATGTGGAATGGTACGAAGAACATGATGAACTATTATGGAACGTCACAGTACTCTGCCGACCATCGTAATACGACAAATTACATTTTCCCGGGAGTATTTGCCAACGGACAAGAAAATAATATTCCTGTTAATTTCTATGGAAACAATCTTGACGAAAATCGTTGGGTACGCTATGGACGTTATGGTGTAGGAGAAGACGCTATAGAAAATGCAAGTTATATCAAACTGAGAGAAATAACATTAAGTTATCGTATTCCGTTACGTATATCGAACAGACAAACATGGCTAAAAACGTCTGTGTATGCTACTAATATATTACTATACAGTAAATATAAAGGTATAGATCCGGAGACTAATCTTACAGGGTCATCCAATGGCTTCGGATTAGACTACTTCAATGTTCCGGGCACACGTAGTATAGGTATGTCGCTCAATTGGGAATTTTAATTCTCTTTTCTATAAAAAATAAGGCTCGCTTTTTATGCGAGCCTTATTTTTTATATGAAGAAATTCATATTTCCAGCAATTTTATTATTTTTGGTTTATAAAAAGCAATTTACAAATGAGACTTTTCTTAATTAAACTACTGATAATAATATCCGTAATACTACTATTTAGCGGCTGTGCTATTATTAATTCTCTACTAGGATTCGATAAATGCAGTTATCCTGGTTGTGAAAACCAATGCACTAACGACTGTAATTATTGTACTATCCATTGTAACAGTTATAATATCGCTCCTGATTTGGAGAAGAAAGTAGGCAAGTCGATAGATAAACAATTGGAACGTTATAAAAATGATCAGAAAAAATAAGTTTGGATAGGAACAAATATATATACATATTTACTACCCAAAATAGAAAAATATGAAGACTCTATATGAACAGATTATTGATGTAGATAAAATAGCATCAAGTAACAGCACAGAAAATATTGCAGAAATAATATCTTTTGGCAAGAAAGAAATGATGAGTTCAGCATCACAGGATACAAAACGAACTTTACTTTTAGCTATTGACATACAAAACGACTTTATGGAAGATATAGGTAGCCTTGCTGTACAAGGGTCGAAAGGTGATGTAGAACGTCTGACACGATGGATATATAAAAATATAGAACACCTCACTCAGATAATATGCAGTTTAGATAGTCATTCTATTGCTCAAATATTTCATGCAGGATGGTGGACTGACGAGAATGGAAATCAACCTCCTCCATTTACAATTATTACATACGAAGATGTAGCAAAAGGTAAATGGTTGGCTGTTAATGGAGAAAATGCCAGATCGTTGGAATATGTCAAAAACTTGGAATCGAAAGGACAAAAACAGCTATGTATATGGCCTTACCATTGTTTAGAAGGAACTAAAGGAGCCAAACTAGAAAGTGAATTTACAAAGATGATATATTACCACTCGTCTGCTCGCAACAGCACTCCTCTTCTGATTCCGAAAGGGCAGAATCCGTTTACTGAAATGTATGGAATAATAAAAGCAGAGTATGACAAAGATAACTATATAAACCATCCTGTACTAGATGCCATAAAAATGTTTGATGAAATATATATAGCAGGAGAAGCTTCCAGTCATTGTGTATTAGCATCAACGGAACAAATATTAGAATATCTTTCCAACAACGGGTATTCCACTGCACATATAACTATTTTAGAGGACTGCATGTCTCCAATCACAGGCTTTGAAGATATTACCAGATTATCTTTTGACAGATTAAGAGATAAATATGGAATCAAAATACAAAAATCGACAGAAATTAGTCTATAAAAACATTCCTTTTTAAGGATATAAAAAAGACGTGAAATATTAATCTATCCCACGCCTTTCTTATATCCTATCACACTATCGTGATCTTATTTTCTCTCATTATAAACTCCAAATTCGGCAATAGAAGGAGTTCCATTAGACTTTATCACCACCATGCGCACAGCATCTCCCCATACCGTATCGAAACGATGTATCTTTACTTTCAACGATGTTGGAGCTTTTCCTTCATAAAGGGGCTTCCAAGCATCATTTACACGATATTCTAAACGGTACTCCTGCAATCGGTCATTATTTCTATCTGTGATAACAATCATATTGAAAGCCTGTTCTTTATTCAGAGATACTGAATACCAAGGATTCTTTACTTCCGGATTTGAATTCCAACAAGAACCAAAATCATCATCATTCGCAAAATCCATTATTGCATAATCGCTACTCCAAGTACCCTCAGATGGTTTGTACTTAGCAATATTGGAAGAAATGATAGGAGCATCAGCCTGTGGAATAACTGCAACTTGTCCATCATTTTTCCAAAGCTTTCCTATTTCTTTCAGGGCTTTCAGTGCATTTGCATCTATAAGCCCATCTCTGTTAGGTGCCACATTTAGTATAAAGTTACAATATACTTTACCCATAGGAATAATATTATCATTTACCATCTTTTCTGGCGATTTCACAACTGTAGCAGGGAAGCTTTCTTTCCAAAACCAGTTTGCCTGCAATGGTAAGCAAGATAAGGCAGGCAATCGGTTCGAATCTTTCGATATATGCTGCCCGGCTCCTTGCTCATAAGACTTTATATCGGTATAAAATAGAGCTTCAGCAGGATATTTGGCTGCATTAAGATCCATTACCAAACAGTTTGGCTGTATAGATTTAATCAAACGGTAAATTTCTTCGAAAGGGACTTCATCGTAAGAAATTCGTGACCAAGGAGCATCCCATCCATCAATAATCAAAGCAGAGATTTCTCCATAGTTGGTAAGCAGTTCACGAAGCTGTGCTTTGATCATATCTATATGCTTTGGTGTTATACTATTAGGACGTAGACGAGCATGCGTATCAAGAATTGAGTAATAAAGCATCACTCCTAATCCTTCAGCCCGAAACGCATCGGCATACTCTTTCACTACATCTCGTTTAAAAGGACTATTCATCACACTATAATCAGTTGTTTTCGTATCCCATATACAGAATCCACTATGGTGCTTTGTAGTAAGGCAACCATATGTCATATTTGCAGATTTAGCAGCCTGCGCCCACTGTTTACAATCCATTTTTACAGGATTAAACAATTCAGGAGAAGCATCAGGATCGGGCCAATCTTCGTTAAAAAACGTTGGCATATTAAAATGAATAAACATACCGAATCGTAAATCTACAAAATCCTGTTGTAACTGATGAAGTGATTTTGTCTGAGCACCTGCACAGAGAAAGGAAATAATACTAAGGATCAAGAACAAATACAGTTTTTTCATTATCAGAAAATTAGTTATTAGTAAATTAATTTAGTTTGTCGTTTATTATGTGGTTATTTAAATTCATTTAGCCTTTTTGTAATTTTACCCACATGCCAGAAGTAGGACTTAGTAAATAAATATAGTCTTTTAATTTAGCTACATAAAGTCCATCCTTATCGTACCAGAAGCCTAAGAATATAGTGAATTTAGTATTGATGCCGGCAATTTCTTCTTGAGTGAAGCCACCCCACCCTACTATTCCGGTTGAAGACATCTTTGTAAAGAATACTCTATCACGTTCTCCATCCCTTGTTATACTTGCACCCGGAGCACTACTTGGGAAAGCCAAAGTGGAATAACCACTGGCATTCATTGCCCAAAATACAAATGGACGAGACATCTTCATATTATCATCTCCATAACTACTAAATAATTCGATAGATACTACTGTAGCTGAGGAGACCCCATCTATCTTAGAACCTGTTTCATTCCATATCTCCTGACATGCAGCACCTTTAGTACCATGAACAGATTCTTTTGCACATGCCCATTTTGTTTGGTAATTATCGAATGTAACAACAGCAGCATCATTAGAAGTCACAGTTAACTGAGCCGAATTCAATCCATTAATAGTTACCACACCATCTTTAACCTTAATACTTTCTATAGAACATTTATCACTCGTAGTCATTGTCTTAAATTCGGGTACAGGTGTTTCTAACAGAAATAATTCGCCTTCTTTTTTTAGAGTCGAAGTATATACTTTCGTATGACCATATAAATCGCTATCTCCTGTTTTTTCTATTGTAATTACTTTAATCTTTATTTCAAATTTCTGATAATCCACATATGTCATATAATAGGCTACAAATTGCTCACTGCCATATCTTATCACGGCCGGAGTAAGTGATGCATAATCTCTTATTTTTTCCAAAAAATCAGCTTTCTGAGCCGTATTGGCATCCATAGCAGCTTTTGTGGCCGGAACAAGAATTAATGATGCTCCGGTGTTCTCTCCTTTACAAACTATTTTATCTTTTGAAACTTCTGAAATAACCAATTGATCTTCGGTCAAATCACTACCTAGATAAGCAAAATGCCCTCCTCCCTCGATAGTTAACAAAGTCTCTTTTCTTTTTGTAGTAAAAGTAGCAGCAGATTCAGTAGGGTCTTTCATCTGCTCAGAATCCATCGTTACTGTTCCTGATTCTTTAAATTGAAAATAAAATTTATATCCGGCATACTCTGTTGCCCAACAGCCATCAGGAGCTGCATATACTATCGGTTTCACGTCCGAAGGTTTTAAACGGTCTCCATCGCCATATCCCACATCGCTCAAGTCGAGTGAGTCGCAGCTATAGAAAACTGCACACAACACTACTAATGCAAATAATACTTTTTTCATAATAGTCTATTTTTAATTAACATTAGGTATATTATTTATTTTGATATTTCATTGTCTTTCCCGGTAAAGAAAGAGAAGGTGCTACAGCATCGTCCGATACCGCACGCCTATAGTTTGGTTTATCACTCATCACAAAGCGTAATTTCACCCCGTCACTAATATTTTCGTACCTCAGGTACGACTTGTCATATTTTTTCTCGTTTACGTATAATTCTTTCACATAGATATTCTCCTTTGACCAGTTATCAGCAATCATATCTATTATTTTCCCATTACTCATTTTTACAGTAATAGCCTCTACACAAGGAGAACCAATGTTATAAATATTGCTTGATGGTGCAATAGGATAAAAGCCTATACAATTGAACATGTACCAAGCCGACATCTGCCCGCAATCGTCATTTCCACTCAATGCATCGGGCGTATTACCATAGAAACGGTCAGCAATAGTACGAATCCACTTTTGGCATTTCCAAGGTTCTTTTACATAATTGTAGAGATAAGCTATATAATGACACGGTTCATTACCATGCCAGTATGCTCCTATGCGCCCTTGTATATCATGTGCTCCGGGAATATCCTCAGGCAAATCAGTTGTAAACAAATCGTCGAGTCTCTTGCGAAACAAATCTTTACCCATCTCGTTGATATAGCCTTGTACATCATGTGGAACATACCATGTATATTGCAGAGTAAAGCCTTCGGTTATGTCTCCCCAACCATGTACTGACCCAGGTCCCTGATAGGCTATAGGAGTAAACGGCGTACGCCAATTTCCTCGACTATCTCTTCCTCGCATATATTTAGTTTCGGGGTCTATAAGAGTCTGATAAGAGAGTGCCCGATTGAGGAAATAATGATAGTCATCTTCTTTTCCAAGACATTTGGCCGCCTGAGCTATACAATAATCGTCGTAGGCATATTCCAGTGTTTTGGAAACAGATTCTGCTTCTTTGTCGAACGGAACATAACCTAGAGTACTATACAGAGGTAAGCAATCGTAGTTAGGATTCATTGCTGTGGCTTTCATAGCCTGATAAGCTCGCTCGTAATCGAATCCTTTGACTCCTTTGACAATCATATCAGACAATACCGAAACTGCGTGGTAGCCAATCATACACCATGTCTCATTACCGTAAAACGACCAGATAGGCAACATTTTTTCTACACTCTTATCGTAATGAGCAAGCATAGAATTTGCTACATCTGCATTTACGTCCTGCTGAACTAGGTTAAACCATGGATGCAATGCCCGATAAGTATCCCAAAGAGAAAACACTGTATAGTTAGTGAACCCCTCTGCTTTTTCGATATTCTTATCCAAACCTCGGAAACTTCCGTCAGAGTCTTGAAAGATAAATGGGTGTAATGCTGAATGATAAGCAGAAGTATAAAAAGTTTCTTTGGTTTTCTTATCAGCAACTAACGTATATTTACCAAGTTCTTTTTCCCAAAGACGCTCTCCACGATTCTTCAAACTATCGAACGAGATATTATCCAATTCCTTTATATTACGCATAGCTCCATCTGTACTGACTGCTGAAATAGCTGTTTTCACAATTACTTCTTCTCCTTCTTCGGTATCGAAAGATATACAAGCCATCAGATTTTTACCCCAAGCCTCATAGCTGCTTCGAAAACGGGAAGTGTTATAAATCACAGGCTTTTTGTCCTGCATAAAACGTAGCCCTGTTAGTTTTTTAGAAAAAACAGCAGTAAAATAAACATATCGCTCGGGTCCCCATCCTTTTACCAACTTATATCCGGTGATAGTAGAATCATTTACCATACGAAGGTTGGCCCATTCGCATGACTGCCACAATGTATGATCCATATCTATAAGTATAAATGCTTTATCCGATTTAGGATAAGTAAAGCGAAATATGCCGCTACGTACTCCGGAGGTCATCTCTGCTTTTATGCCATAATCAGACAATTCGACTGCATAATAGTTGGGCGACGCCCATTCTTTATTGTGCGAATAACGAGAGCGATAACCGCCTTTGGTATCTTCATGTGTTCCCGGATCGAGATGTATTTCCCCTATGCCGGGCATAAACAGAAAATCGCCTAAATCGGGAATACCTGTTCCACTAAGATGAGTCAGACTAAATCCTAAAATGGTAGTGTGTTTATACTTATATCCGGAAGCTGCATCATAATATTTACGGTCTGTATCGGGACTAATTTGTATTCCTCCAAATGGAATTTGAGCACCCGGATATACATTCCCATAGCCATCAGTACCCACAAAAGGGTTCACATAGTCGGTCAACTTAACAGTTTGCGCTATATTTGTCAAAGAGACTAAAAGCAGTAAAACGAAAAGAAAATGCCTAAGTGTTTTCATACAGATTTGTTTATACTTGAATATCCCCGACAGCAATTTGATATTCGCGCCACAGTTCATCTATATTGTATTGATCTCCTAAAATATGCTTGATAGCACCATCGAATGACCAGGGAACAACCTCTAATGTACTACGGTTGAATTTGCGCAAAAATTCAGGATCTTTATTATCGCACAACCAAACAAAAAAGTATCCGGCAGTACGATAGCCATCCATATAGTTCCCACCCTTGGGACGTGCATCGGGACCAAAGCCTCCGTTTGCTATACGTACAGCATCAGCCATACCTTCTATAAATGCCCAAAACACACGGTTGGTACCATAAGAACCAATCCCCTGAGGTTCGAGTTGATAAGCATGGGTTAGTTCGTGCAATAGAACTCCTCTGGTTTCGAAGAAAAGCTTGATCGTATCATTATTGGCAAATGAGGTTTCTATATGACGAGTACTATAAAAGATAGTAATATCACCATGGTCGCCTCCTTTTGCCGAAATACCGTCAATGTCTTCCAACGTATAATGAATTTTACTGACAGGAGGAATACTGTCTTCCGGCGAACTATAAAGCGTAGCTAATACAGCTCTAGCCTGCTCTTTTATATACGATTCGGCATCAGGTATAATACGGTGATAGATATCAGACCCTTTAGTTTGTGGTGCTTTATCCTCAAAAATGACTATTCCCACATCGTAACGTTTCCATAAATCGGATATACTTTCCCCCTGTCCTTTCTTACTTGCAGAACAAGCACTAATACCTGCCAATACACAAATGGCATACAATAAATATTTTCTCTTCATCTTTTCTTATATTGTTATTATTATATTCCGTTAGTCAACGAATAAGGTTTATCATCGGGAGTTAGTCCTCGATGTTTGTTAGGATACGAAGACATTTTGAATTCAAGTGTTCCTCCTTTCAAAATATCATCATGGGTAATGTATGTCTTACTATAGTCGCGTCCATTTAGTTTCAAAGACTGCACATATCGGTTTTTATCACTAACTGCCGGAGCTTTAATCTCTAATATATTTCCATTCGGCAACTTCAATTTCAGATAAGGCAAATAAGGTGCACCAAATATATATTGATCAGAACCAGGACATACAGGATAAAATCCAATTACAGAAAAAATATACCAAGCTGACATCTGTCCACAATCGTCATTTCCTCCCAACCCTTTAATATCATTTTTATACATCTTATTCAAGATCTCTCTTAGCCAATACTGTGTTTTCCAAGGCTGTGACGTCCATGCGTAGAGATACGGAATATGATGGCTGGGTTCATTTCCATGCACATATCCGCCAACAAGACATTCTTCTGTAATATCTTCATTGTGTTCATAATATTTTTCGGGCAGATGCATCGAAAACAATTTATCAAGCTTCTCTACAAAAGACTTATCACCACCCATCAAAGACATTACTCCAAACACATCGTGAGGTACATGAAAAGAGAAATTCCATGAATTGCCCTCTATGAAGCCCTCTCCATAAGTTTGCAATACATCAAAATCTTTCTTAAAAGAACCATCACTATAACGCGGGCGGGCAAAGCCAATAGAAGAATCATAAATATTACGATAATTCAATGCTCGTTTCTTGTAGATCTCTGCAACATCAGTATTTCCCGTAGCCAAAGCCGTTTTATAAATAGCCCAGTCGTCGTATGCATATTCTAAAGTGGAAGATGCTGCCGTACCGCTTTTATCTAAAGGTATATATCCTAACTTTATATAGTCGGTAACACCTTCATAATAAGGAACATTTGATGTACTGACCATTGCGTTCAGAGTTTCTCCTGTATTTTTATATACATTCTTAGTTATAGCGTCAGCCAATACCGAAACAGCATGATAGCCACTCATACACCAGTTTTCATTACCCATATGACTCCAAACAGGTAACATCTTGTGTACGCTCTGTTGCTGATGTTTTATCATAGACTCTGCCATATCGGCATTGCGTTCGGGTTTTATCAAGTTAAGAAAAGGATGTTCGGCCCGATATGTATCCCAAAGCGAGAATATCGTATAATTAGTAAAATTTTCAGCCCGATGAATATTATTATCGACCCCTCTGTAAAGGCCATCAACATCCATATATATCGATGGATTAATCATAGTGTGGTAAAGCGAAGTATAAAACATAGTCTTCTGATCAGATGTACCTTCTATTTCGAAATGATCCAGTTCATTATTCCATACTTCTGTCGCAATCTTTGCCAACTGTTCAAAACTTCGTCCGGAAGCCTCAGCGTGCAAATTTTTAACTGCGCCCTCTGTGCTAACAGCAGACAAAGCTACTTTAACGACTAATTCAGGGTTATGCTTAGTATCGAAATTGAAATAAGTGACTATATTACGACCTGCAATCTCTGGAAAGTTTTGCTCTTGATTGAATCTACGCCAAAATCCTTTATACAGCGTTTTTGCTTTATCCTTATATCCATAAGAAAGAACAGGCTGAGAAAAAGAAATCGCAAAATAAGTATAGTTGGTACGTGCCCAGCCATTGGTAATACGGTAGCCTGTCAGCAAAGTATCATTTTCTACCCTTAAGCTTGACCAAAGAACTTTACCATCGTAATTGTAGATACCATGTACGAGGTCTAGTATAAGGTGTCCGTCCTCTTCTTTTGGAAAAGTATATTTATGCACTCCTACACGTGGCGTTGCTGTAAGCTGGGCTTTAATAGAATAATCATCAAGCACTACTTCATAATAACCGGGTGTAGCCTTCTCTGTAGCATGACTAAAACGGGAACGATATCCTTCGCCGGAAAAGTCAGCATGTCCGGGGTTCAATTTCAGATCTCCGGTAGCCGGCATTAATAGAATATCTCCCAAATCGGAATGCCCTGTACCACTAAGATGGGTATGACTAAAGCCAACTATTGTTTTATCCTTATACTGATAGCCTGCACAATATTCATATACATTCTTCTGATACGTGCCATTAATATTATGAGGAATAGTATCCGTATCAGGACTTAACTGCACAAGCCCAAAAGGAGTACAAGCTCCGGGGAAAGTATGTCCCATTCCATCGGTACCAATTATAGGATTGACATAATCGACAGGCCGCTGTGCTATAACAGGCAAAGAGAACACCCCGATAACTATTGCTAAAAACTGTTTTCTGAACATCTCTAATTATTTTGTAAAAACGCTTCAACTTCGGTTTTGTATTCGTCCCAAAGTTCCTTTATTGTTATATTAGGGTAGCTTTCTCTGAGCGTATATTTAACTGCATCTTCGAGGCTCCACTTGTCTGTCAGATCGTCCATGAGCACTGTCCAAGGCATCATACGCACAAAGTCTCCGTTATAGATACGCAACCAACTCATAAATGCTCCGGATGTGTTATAATCTATCTGCCACACATAATATTTATCGCTCTGAGGATTTTGATACGGTTTTTCTATTGCCGACCTATATTCAGCTTTTTGAGTAGCCAGAATATATCCTTTGCTCGCTATCTTCACGGCATCAGGCCATCCTTCCTGATATCCTTGGCGATCGCAGTCCTGTATTCCTTCTTTAATATATTTTCCAGCCTTGGGCATCCATTCTACACAGTGACCCATTTCGTGCATCATCACATGTTGCATATCGGGTAGTTTCCATAAGTCTGAATTAGGATTTCCGACACTAGCCTCGTAATTGATTCTTCTGCCGGTAGTATGGTTAGGCCAGTCTATAGCATTAGCTACTCCTACATTATCAGCAATATGTATATCCAAATTCTTGTAAGGGTCGAAAGCCATATTGTAAGGATCGAATGACATAGCTGCACAATCCATATAATACCATTTTTGAAATTCTTCTTTGGCTTTAGCTTCATTACCTTGTCCTACCAGATCAACAATAGCAGCGGTAGACTTTGTAGAAGACGTAGAAAAAGAAATTTGAACAGGGCTGACTACATTATTTTTGAAAAATTGCCAAGCTAGATAGTTTTTGTCTACCTCTATATTTTGATCACTTAACTTTACCCAATCGCTCATTTTTTGAACACCATCAGCATCTTTATAAATGGAACGAAAACGAAGTTCGTCTACTCCATAGCGATCTGTAACTACTACTGTACGATATTTACTCAGATGTAGGGTACTCGGTTCGTTATTATAATCACGTTTCTTGACTGTCAAATTACCAAAATCGCCAATATTAGGGATCATAACCCGTTTCACTTTTTTCCCTGACAGAAGAGAGTAAAACTCCACCTCTGCTCCGACATATTCATCTCTCTTTTCCCACGAAGAATTACTTCCGTCCCAACTAATATACAATTCGTTGAGAACATCATCATATTTAGCGTCTTTTACAGGAGCGACCGCATATCCGGTTAAGCTTTCGCCTCCTTCAGGATTTTGTTGATAGTCTTTATAGATAGAAGGGACTGCAAAACTATCTTCTTCGCCATAGCAAGAGAACAAAGTCAACATAGAAAATATCCCTAAAATCAGATTTCTACAATATTTCATAATATTAATTTTTAGTCTTTTTTACAATCATTTTTCATTAGAAAAAGAATATGGAAAATCCGTATCGTTTATCCCTCTTTTTGGGGAAGGACGACCATCCATATCGAATATCATGCGTCCGCCTTTCAGTAAATCGAAGTGATTTACATAGTTCTTCGTATAGTTTTTCCCATTATAATTAAGGAGGCGTATATAGCGATTTTCAGCACTATTTTTAGGTGCAGATATCTCGAGTTTCTTACCATTCTCGAAAGAAATAGTCGCTTTCTTGAAATAAGGAGCTCCCAGTACATATTCGTTGCTTCCGGGACATACCGGATAAAATCCGAGTGCAGTAAATACATACCATGCAGATGTTTGCCCGTTATCCTCATCACCACAATAACCATCGGGAGTAGCCATATAGAGACGATCCATTACCTCTCGCAACCAATACTGTGTTTTCCAAGGTTCACCAGCGTAGCCATATAGATAAATCATGTGCTGTATAGGTTGGTTGCCATGAGCATAATTACCCATATTCATTATCTCCATTTCCCTGATTTCGTGTATCACACCGCCATAATAGCTATCATCGAAAATAGGCGGAAGATTGAATACAGAATCGAGCATGTTTACAAACATTTTCTTACCTCCCATTAGATTTATTAATCCCTGTACATCGTGGAATACCGACCATGTATAATGCCAGCTATTACCTTCGGTAAAAGCATCGCCCCACTTGAAAGGATTGAATGGCTTCTGGAATGTTCCATCTTCATTCTTACCACGTATTAGTTTTGTTTCTTCGTCAAACAGATTGCGATAGTTCTGGCTTCTTTCCTTATATATCGCCAATTCATCTGCCGGACGTCCTAGCTTTTTACCCATTTGATAGATACACCAGTCGTCATAAGCATATTCGAGCGTACGTGCTGCATTTTCATTGATACCTACATTGTAAGGAACATAGCCTAGTCTATTGTAGTAGTCATACCCCAAACGTCCTGTAGAAGACACGTGAGGGTGTACATTATTTGCACCTTTCAGTAGGCCTTGATACATTTTATCTGCATCTGCTCTTGTTACATTTTTGAGATAGGCATCAGCCACCACTGAAGCCGAATTATTACCAACCATACATCCACGATGTCCCGGACTAGCCCATTCAGGAAAAAATCCGCTCTCAAGATAAGTATTTAACAATCCTTCCTGCATTTTTTCTCCCATCGAGGGATACAGCAGATTTACAAATGGGAGTAAACAACGAAATGTATCCCAAAAACCCGTGTCGGTAAACATATATCCTGGCCGTACTTCGCCATTGTATGGGCTATAGTGAATAGTCTCTCCTTTAGCATTTATTTCGTAAAACATGCGAGGGAAAAGAACAGAACGATATAGACAGGAATAGAATGTTCGTACATGATCCATATCATTATCTTCTATATCTATACGTCCAAGTATGTCATTCCACGCTTTTCGTCCGGCAGCTTTAGTTTGTTCGAAGTTCTTTTCTCCAATTTCCTTCAAATTTAATTCAGCCTGTTCGAGGCTGATAAATGAAGAAGCTACCTTAGCATGTACTTGCTCACCTTTTTGGGTAGCAAATCCTATAGCTGCTCCCACATGATCCGAAGCCAATTCCAAGTGCTGATCTACTAACTTATAGTTAGCCCACACCTTATTAAAAGTAAAGGACTTATCAAACTCTATAACAAAATAATTTTTAAAATTCTGAGGCACGCCTCCGCTATTACGTGTAGTGTAACCAACAATTTTATTCTGTTCCGGAATTACTTTTATATACGAACCTCTGTCAAAAGCATCTATAACTACAAATGCGTCGTCTGTTTCAGGAAAAGTAAATCTGAAATAGGCACAACGTTCTGTTGGTGCTATCTCTGTAGTCATATTATACTCGGATAAATAGACACTATAATAGTAAGGTTTCGCTATTTCCGACTTGTGCGAAAACCACGAAGCACGACTATCCTGATCTATTTTCAGCTTTCCGGTCACAGGCATGAGAGAAAACTGTCCGTAATCGTTTATCCAAGGGCTAGGCTGATGAGTCTGCTTAAACCCTCTTATCTTATCAGAAGCATATGTATATGCCCAACCATCACCCATCTTACCTGTCTGCGGCATCCAGAAATTCATCCCCCATGGCATGGCAATAGCCGGATATGTATTTCCATTGGAAAGAGAAATCTTTGAGTCGGTTCCCATCAACGGATTAACATAGTCTACCACATCTTTTGTTGAAGTTTGAGCGATCGTTAAGCCAAACCGAAATAAACAGCAGAATAAAAGCAACAGAATCTTTAATTTATTCATTATAAAACTTAGTTTTATGAGTCCGAAGATTCTCTCTTCTTCGGACTCTTGTTATAGTTGAATATTTTTTAATTTTTATCCGTTTTTACCATCCATAATTTTGTACCAGCTTAGGGATACGGCGAATATCATCGTAAGGTATAGGCATGAAATAATACTTTTTGGTGAAAGCCTGACGATTTTCAAAAACTGTTCTTTCAAAGAACTTCGGATAGTCTTCGTCCGAATTCATACCATATACTTTGCCACCTTCTCCTCCCTGATGATATTCGGGATAAATCCAATTATCCGGATCATTTTTATCTTCTGCCACTTTCCATCTGCGAACATCGAAGTAGCGATTCCATTCAAATACTAATTCAACTAAACGCTCGCGACGAATACGGCTCTGTAATTGTGCCTGAGTTTTAGGACAAGCTATTTTCCCTGCCTCTGTATCGAAAGTATATTCAGGGACACCGGCACGCACACGAATTTTATTCAGATAAATTAGTGACTCATCCAAATCGTTAGTCATACACAACACTTCAGCATAACCCAGATATATATCGGCAAGACGAAGCACGGGTGAGAAATGTTTCCAGCCATCGTTACTGGCTGCTTTAGCTCCCTTACGAATCAGGTAACCTGAAACAGGATAATCGCCTTGAGCAACTGATTTTCCGCAGTTTCCACTGGCTCCGTTTGTAAAGTCAGATGTCATTTTTTCATTATATTTTCCTTCGTTCACCCATGTAGAACCACTATATGTGATATTAACATAGAAGCGAGGCTCACGGTCTTTCCATTGTTTCAGGACTTTCGATCTTTGTCCATTGAAAAACTGACGATCAGGATTGTTTGGATCCATATATATTTCGGAAGTGAAATGCTGACTACCAGGCACACCTTCGAAAGTATCGTAGGAAGGGTCTTTGTCGATGGTCAGTCCATTCTTGGTAAAAAACATATCCACTGTTTCCTGAGAGGTGTAAAAACCACCGCCGCCACGTACTTCGGTATCTACATTATCCGAGAATTTAGGAGTAGTCCAGTAGGTATAATCATACGCATTATTTAGTCTGGCAAATATGAGTTCATCGACTCCTTCCCATGTGGTAGTGTAAAACTCAGTGGCAGCACGACACGAAGCATAAGGATCTAAAGTTCCGTCAGCTTTATAAACCGTTGCCAGTTTATAACCTTGACCTGTTGCAAAAGAGATAAACTCGCTATACGCATCTTTTGCCTTAGTCCATTTAGTAGGGTCTTCCGTTTGAGGAAATAATTGTGTACCGTCCAGATTCTTGACAGTAGCAAAATCCGTATTGCCATTAAATAGCGGACTAGCCCAATATAGATATAACCTTGCTTTTAAAGCTAAACAGGTGGCAATATCCATACGTCCCAAATTAGCCTTACCTGCTCTTTGAGGTAAGTCGCCTGAATCTACTGCTTTTTGCAATTCAATTGCAATAAAATCGACACACTGATCTACTGTATTCCGTTCTTTTATCATCTGATCGAGGGAGGCATCGGTAGGTATTGGTTCTTCTCCGATCAATGGAACCGGACCGTAAGTGCGCAACAGTTCAAAATAATAGTATGCCCTTAGTGCCCGAGCTTCGGCTTTCCATCTGCCACGTACCGAAGGTGCAGCTTCCTTGCACATATCTACATTCTGAATGAATGTGCTTGCTTTAGCTATACCTTGATAATAAGATGCAAAATGCCACTTTACTAAATCTGAAGCTGAATTGGCAGATCCCAGAGTCCACTGTTCATATGTTTTATTCCATTTATTTCCTCCTTCGAGAGATGCTTCGGTAAATATTGCCCCGTTTTTGTCGGGATGAATAGCATCCGTAACCTCTTTTATGTATGTATATACATTATTAAGATATTCTTCGGTTCTGCCTTTCGAGGAAAATGTTTCTTCCAAGCCGAATTGTACGCCGGGAATCGGTTCAAAAAAGTCGCTGCACGCAACCAGACCAACACATAGAGAAGCAGTTAATATACATTTTCTTACTATACTTTTCATACAATTATTTCATCATTGGTTAAAAACTAAACTTAACACCGATTGAATAGCTGGATACATTCGGGTACATAGTACCATTGTTTGTATTCAACTCCGGATCCCATAATTTGAATTTAGATAGAGTAAATAAATTAGTTCCCATCATATAGATACTAGCATTCTTCAAAAAGAGCTTATCTGTAATCGTTTTTGGAATATTGTATGCAATATTTAATTGCTTTAAACGGAGAAAGCTCACATCTTTTTGCCACCATGTGCTTTGTTGAAAATTATTAGTATTCATACTGCTACCCACATATAAGCGAGGGTAGAATACATTTTGATTAGTTGGGTCATCCGGACTCCAACGATCGGTAATATTGGCAAATGTATTGTCACGACCTTCGTCGTCAACAAAAGGATTGATAGAACTACCCAACAGACAGCGGTCCGCCTTTGCCGTTCCCTGAAATAAAGCACTTATGGAAAAGTCTCCAATCTGTAGATCAGCTCCAAATCCATAATAAACTTTAGGTACGTCACCTTGCCCTATTACAGTCTTATCATAATTATCGATAACCCCATCTCCATTAAGATCCCGATATTTAACATCACCTATATGTAATGTTCCAAACTGGGTTGCATGATTGTCTATTTCGTCTTGACTGGTGAACAAACCATCAGCAATGAATCCCCAACGAGCATTTACATTTGTGCCACGGGTTTCCATCCATGGGTAATCTACCGGCGGCTGATCATTTTCTATGATTTTATCTTTATTATATGTAAGGTTTCCACGTAGAGTCAAAAAGACTTTTTTACTTATTTGCTGAGTATAATCCATAGATACCTCAAATCCTTTGTTTTCTACAATTCCTAGATTTGCATATGGTGATTCTATCCAACCGGCATAATACGGGATGGTGCTACGCTGCAAGAATATATTGTCGCGACGTTCTTTAAATAGGTCTGTAACAAAAGACAATTTATCATTCAGAAGCTTGAGGTCGATACCTAGATCCTGTTTTCTCGACTTTGACCATGTAACATTTACTCCATATTTTTCTTCACCATAGCCACTAGCTCCATTATAATTAGTTCCGAAATATGTACCTGTTAGATTTGTAAATACACCCTGATACATAAAGCGTCTTCCTGTAGCAGTATCACTACCTACCCAGCCGTCGGTATAACGAAACTTAAGAAAAGATACATAAGGGCGAATTGGCTCCCAGAATGATTCGTTAGATACAGCCCACCCTATACCAAAAGCAGGAAAGACCCCATAACGTTTGTCGGGAGTAAAATTCTCCGATCCATTAATACCTAAATTAAATTCGGCAAAATAACGATCTTTCCAAGAATAAGTAGCACGTCCGGCAAAGCCTCGCTGCTTATATGGCATAGCTTCTATAACATCGCTTGCATTTAAGTCCCAATATACTTTCTGATTGTAAAGAAGTAATCCGCCTACACGATGATTTCCATAACTACGATCGTAATTCAGAGAAGCCTCGGTATAGACTGTACGATTACTCCACTGCTCTGGCGACTGCAATACTAATCGTCCATCCGCCTCGCGAAGTGGAGTATATAAGTAATCTCCAGTTTCTTCATCAAACAGAGTGTCTTCTATATACAATCCATCAGGGCCTTTTTTCCCCGCAAAGGCGTACATAGATTCGTTACGGTTATATCTCATTCGTCGGGAATTATAAGTATCGAAAGCAACCATAACAGAGGCAGATAAGCCTTTACTCCAACTCCAGAAATCCAAATCCTGAGTAACACGTATATTAGAATTTAACTGATTGGAAAATTCTTCATAATACCCTCCTCGAGCCAATAAGCCATAAGGATTGAATTTTTGTTGCGAATTGATGCCGGAGACTGTACCATTAGGCAACAGTAAAGGATAAATCACAGGATTTACATCCATACCTGCTGCATACAAAGTGCTAGTACTTGTTTGCGGATAATGTCCCTGTGCCAAATAGCCTGAAAATCCAAGGTCGATAGTTGTTTTCGAAGTTGGTTTCAGATTTAAGTTAGAAGTGAAATTGTAGCGATCATATTTCATTTGTGTATTATAGTTTTCTAACCTAAAATTGCGAGTCATACCTGTTTCGCTATATCCACTCACCGACGCATAATAGTTTGCATTGGGTACTCCTCCACGTACACTTATATTACCTCTGCGATTATGCCCCCAATCGTTGAACAACTCGTCAGCCCAATCAATAGCCGGATATAAATAAGGATTATAGAGTCTCATATTATCGTTGGGCAACAAACCATTTGCTTTTTT
Organism: Dysgonomonas sp. BGC7; assembly: GCF_001261735.1. Classification (GTDB taxonomy): domain Bacteria; phylum Bacteroidota; class Bacteroidia; order Bacteroidales; family Dysgonomonadaceae; genus Dysgonomonas. The sequence continues at coordinate 456,368 of NZ_CVRP01000010.1, forward strand.
TGTAGCTTCTATATAAGCATTGGAATATTTGATAGTACCATTACTATTCATCTGAGCTTCGTTGCGGGCATCCATATATGTATAGGCATCTGCCATTTCTACTTTCTTGGTAAGACGTGTAAAGCTCTCGTAATAATCGACACTAAACTGAGGCTTTCCAACTTTACCGGGTTTGGTTTTTACAATAACAACACCATTTGCACCACGTACACCATAGACAGCTGTAGCCGAAGCATCTTTCAATACTGTAAAAGACTCTATATCTTCAGGATCTATATTACTAAAACTGCGCTCTACTCCATCGACCAACACCAAAGGACTAGAACTTTGACCAAGTAATGTAGACAACCCTCTAATCCAGATATCCGATCCATCGTGTCCCGGTTCTCCACTCCGTTGTACTGCAACAACTCCGGCAATACGTCCCGAAATAACTGAAGATAGATTAGCTACAGGCATTTTCATATCTTTAGCTTCCAATGTCGATTGAGCACCAACAACAGAAACCTTTCGCTGATTTCCATAACCAACAACAACAACTTCATCGAAAGAAGATATATTCTCTACTAGAATAATATCTACTACATTCTGTTTATTAACTTTGACTTCCTGAGGTTTAAATCCTATATACGAAACTATTAGAATAGAATTTTCGCCCTGTAATTTAAGGTTATATGTACCATTTATATCAGTGACAGTTCCGTTTTGTGTGCCTTTTTCCTGTACACTTACACCAATCAGTAATTCTCCCTTCTCGTCTGAGATACGCCCCGTGACCGAACCATTTTGGGCATATACTCCTAAACTCAATGTAAGCATTGCAGCCAACAACCATAAAGATCCGGCCAGATGTTTTTCCATTTTAAACAAATTCATCTTACTTGTTTTTTTATTAATTACTAAGGTTACAAACATGTTCAACTTCTGCTAGCGAATTCAAATTAAGACAATATAAAATAGCATTCATTCCTCCACTGTGCCAAAATCAGAATGTCTTAAAAATGTCCATTCGAAGCACACAGATGTAATTCAGAGCACAACATAGCCACATGATAACCAGCAAAATACACGAAATAAGTAAAAATAAAGTGTAAATAAGAGCACAATGTATACAATACAAAAAACGATAATTAGGTTTCAAATAACTATAGAATAAATGCAAGCTGATAAAATAGCTCATATATCTATCAATACCTAAAATACTCAGACCTAGATTAGATGAAGGACTCAGTGATTTAACACATAGTAACTCATTTTATCACTTTCTCCAAACAGATACCTTTTCTTCTATAATCGACATGCTACTACTTTAGAGTAAATAATATATCTACAGCTAAACTTGAAGTTGTGTAAACAATGAAGTTATTCTGAAATATTGTCTGACTTATGCTGTTCGCGATAATCTTTCGGAGTCATACCAAATCTACGAGTAAATTCTTTATAAAAGTAAGAACGGCTGGAAATACCTACATCTGAGATAACATCCTGAATAGACAGTTCTTCGTCCATCAAAAGTCTGGCAGCCTTCTCTATCCTATATTTCTTAATAAGATCACTAGGTGGCATACCTGATATTTCTTTAAACTTCCTGTAAAACTGGCGGGAACTCATAGCCATTTGTTCTGCAACAAAAGTAGAGCCAAGATCTTCACGATCGAGATTATGTTCTACTATCTGAATAAATTTCTTAATAAAGTCAGCTTGTTCGGTAGTTGTGCACACTACAGAATCGAGCCAGCCAGATAAACCTTCTATATAAATTTGTTTGGCTTCCTGTTTTCCGTATATTGCTTTGTATACAAGCTCTTTTAAGAAAAGAATATCATATGGAAATACAACACACGAATCTGCCCACAGAATTAATTGCCGCTGAACATGTGTATCAACTTTCCATGTTAATATTGGTATAAATGCCGTTTTAGACAACAAGTGACGATATTTGTTAACGTATTGCATAAATGTATTCTCGGCTTCTGCATACATCAACATATCTACCAAAAATAAGACCGGAGTATATTTATTCATTTCTTCAAATGCAAGTTGTATACTTTTTACCGGATGAACTACATAGTCGTCGGATAATAATTCACTTATCAACCACACAATTTCATCTCTATCTTCAAGCAATAGTACAATCTTTTTCCCCTCTTCTCTATCTGCATCTACTACCGGATCAAAAGCTATAACTAATTTTTGTTCTTGTTCCAAATGAGTATATAGAAGATTACATTGCTGCTGATCCAATGCAGAATGGATAAATCTCATCATTGTCTGATTCAGAAAATTAGCATCTGCTGTAGCTTGCTCTTCATTTGTAGCCTTTTCTCCAGAAAGAGACCTATACAACTCCTGTATAACATCAGAAGAAGAAACAAAAGAGAATAACATCTTTCCATTTTCTTCGGTAGCATTCACTATTGTATCTGACGCATTTCTTCTGCCAAGAAAGAGATAACTATAATAAAGAATGCAACGCATTACATTTTTATAAACCTGAAAACTAAAATTACCAGAAATCTCTAAACGTATTGAAGATATATTTACACCTTGCCCATCCAGTGTCCGAAGAACTTCTTTTGATAATTCTAAAAGACTCATACGCCCAGACACAGAAAACCGTATTGGAGACAACTGATTAAGATGTCCATTATTTTGTCCGAAACTAAATAACAGAGACATAATAGCTTCTCTAATCTGCTCTACTTTCAGACAACGCTCTTCGTAAGAAGTATTTTCGGCACGTAGCAGATCACAAGCTCCATATATTAGTGTAATATTATTTAAAAGCTCTCTAATTTTATAATTGCCTGTAGTTAATGAAGCATTTCGTCTTTCCGTTTCCAGCAACTTTCTCATAGCTTTTTCGTGACGAAAATATTTCCGAATCATATATGCCACATAAACAACAAGAGCTAAGCCTAATAAAAAGTAAATAATATATGCTAATGTAGTTCTATACCAAGGTGGATATATATGTACCAGAATAGAGAAGGTCTTATATTCTGTATCAAAAACATCCTTTTTGTAACGAACTTTAAAAACATAATCGCCCGCCGGAACGTCCGAATATGAGGCCTCATCGACACTACTAAATATACTCCAGTTTTTATCATATCCTTCGAGGATATAAGAATACTCGACATAGTCGCCACTAACATAGTCGGGAACAATAAAAGATAGAGAGAAAGATACTTTTGCCCCCTGCATTTCCAATCCTTTTCCATCGGGAGTATAATAATCACCCAGTTTTACTACCGTTCTTCCTATCATCAGCCTGCGTAACAATATATCAGGAGAATATTCGGGTATAGTAGCTACTTTTTTATCCATATAGATCAATCCATCTACACCTCCAAAGAATAGGCTTCCGGTATATGGACAACGATAGTAAGCATCATCACTAAACTCTCCTATTTGTATTCCTCCGCTATAATAATAGGCATGGGAGAAATTATTAGCCGGATTAAATTTAATTAATCCCCTATTTGTGCCCAGCCATAAGAAGCCATTATCATCTTCCAGAATACTGTGTATCATATCATTGAGCAAGCCCTGTTCTCGTCCAATGTAGGAAGCTTCTATTTTTTTACCTTTAAAGTTAAGACAGACTAATCCGGCAGTAGTGCCAACATACAACTGACCATTTTTATGCCAACAGAGGCTGAGAACATCGTCTACTGACTTATGCAGCATTTCGTTGAGCGAAACAATCTGATACTCCTCAGTCCTCATATCAAATCGGATCAATCCTTTTTGCCTGCTCCCCAGCCATAATATAGAATCGCCCTGAGGTATCACACTATAGAAAAGACTGATTTCCCGCTGTTCGTAAAAAAGATGATAACGCCTCTGATAATTCACACTCACATCTTTACCATTTCTTTCGATCGATACCTTCTGAAATCCGGCACCTGAAGAAGCTATATACAATACACTATCACTGGCCTCATAAATGGAATGTACTTCTATAGCAGGTTCTTTTATGTTACCTGACAGTTTGTGCAATTTATTATCATCGAAAGAATAATATAACAATCCAGCAGCGCCAGTTCCCACCCAGAAGCCGTTCATATAACAGCTTTGTACCATACAATATACCTGAAATTCGGAGCTCCATTTAACATACGATACCGCTTTCTGCTTGTCTGTAGCTGAATAAATATCAGTTTTAGAAGCTTGCATACCATTACGGTAATCTTTGATATGTAGCAATCCATCTCCTTTTGTACCTATCCACAGACCTCCATATTTATCAGTAAATACAGACCTAACTTGTCGGCTTATATTAGGAGACAGACTACTCATTTTCAGATTAGTAGCAATTGCATGTTTCTTCGAATACATAAGCGCGCCCTGACCATCGGATCCGACCCAAAGTACACCTTGACGAGAGTCATTATAAATACCAAAAATGCGTACATTCTGATCAATAACTTCCTCTTCATATTTTCGAGAAGTACGCAAACGCATTAGTCCGTTAGTTTTGAAAGCAATCATTATATCCTCGTAGAAAGGAACAATGCCTCTTATATCTCCATATTTCTGAACCATTGCAGATATATTTCGGATATATATTTTAGATTTTCTCGAAATATCGTGTACAAATAAGTCTTTATCCGAGTCATAGAAACAAAACACTCCATTTTGGTAATAAATATATTCTATCGGTTTGGGGTGAAAACTTGTAGGAGACACTGACAGTTGTGTTTTTAACGTATCCTGATCAAAAGCACTTAACGAAAATTGGTAATAATCACCACTTCCATGCGGAAACATGTATAAATCTCCATTTTCGGTTACAAACGCTCTATAGTCAACATTTAACATCTCTACATCCGGCACCTTTATCTGTACAAACTGACGATGATAGGTATTATAATAAGCAATCCAATCATAACCAAGTACCCATGTATTGCCTTTTTCATTAGAGTGTAGTACATAATCACTATCAAACTCGTAACTACAAACAACCTCACGAGAACGTGTAGAAAACCTGTTTATACCCAAATGAGTAGAAATCCACAAGCAACTGCTGTCAGCTTGCTGAATACTACTTATAACATTATTACTAAAGGTTTTACTTTCCGAAAAGTCGGAACGGTACACTTCCATCGTTTTTCCGTCATAGCAATTTACACCATCATAAGTACCAAACCACATTAGTCCGGTATTATCTTGAAACAAACAAAGGACAGCACTATTGGATAATCCCTGCTGATAGTCAATTTTAGAAAATATATAGTCCCGTTCATTGGCAATCAGACAACAAAAAACACATAATAACATAAAAAGGAGCAGAATACGTCGTGTTTTCATTACAAAATACTAGATATCTTTAGGGCAAACCTTCAAACTATACTTTAGAACTACAAGTTTAGTTATAAATGTTGACAAATACACTTATGATATGAATATTTTATTTTCAAATTTCTATTCATAGTATAAAAGAAGTGTAAGATAGATGTATTAAATACCTAATTTTTGTCAAAAAACTAAGATATAAAACCAACTAAAAACAAACGAAATAAGAACATAAACAGATGTAACATAAGTTACACTTTTTGCTATTTTTTGTTTGTTACTTTACGTCTTAATATCAGTATCAAATTTAGTTTTAGATTTACAATAATTAATTTATCACTACATCTAGTGATTGTTAGTTGTAATAGCTTTCTTTACTTTTGCATATCAACTAAGAGCTAACATTACATTCTGTAAAATAATGAGTTATTATAAATTGCTACTATTCGTTTTATGTTCATTTTTTTTGACAAGCAATATTTATGCTGAAGGCGAGCCTATTGATGCCGATTCTGTTGTATTACGGTATACAGGAAACGAGGTAGTAATAGAATCTTTTAAGCAAAACAATAATCTGTATCTGCAACCTATATCAGCCTCATTACTAAATAAAAAAGATATAAACAATCTCAATATAGTCAATATTAAAGAAATCACATCGCTCATCCCTAACCTCTTTATACCCGATTATGGTTCTAAGATGACCTCTCCTGTATATATTAGAGGAATAGGCTCTCATCGTAATGCCCCTTCCGTGGGTCTGTATGTAGACGGTGTACCATACTTTGACCGATCCACATTCGATATCAATATAAATGACATAGAACGTATAGAAATACTAAGAGGGCCTCAAGGAACAATATACGGACGAAATACTATGGGAGGTATTGTTAATGTATTCACACTATCTCCATTTCTGTATTCGGGTACAAACCTTAGCTTATCGGCAGGTAACTATAACAACTATAGTACAGGAGTGTCGCATTACGGTAAAGTAGATAATAAACTAGGATATTCTTTATCTGCAAATTATGGACATTCGGGAGGTTACTTTAAAAACATAACGACAAACAAGAAAGCTGATCCTATAGACGCAGCATCTACCCGAGCACGCATTAGCTGGCATATTATGCCCCGGTTGACTGCACACCTTACATTGGCCTACGAATATTCAGATCAGGATGGGTATCCGTACCGAATATTACATAAAGAGACAGGTAAAATAGACAATATAGATTATGATGCCCGCAGTTTTTTCAGACGTAATATGTCCACTAATGGACTAAATGTGGAGTATGTGACAGATCTGTTTAAAATAGCATCACAATCTTCTTTTCAATTTTTCAATGGCAAACAAGGACTCGATCAGGATTTTACTCCGCAAAGCTTATATTATTCCGATTTCTATCAGCGTCAGCAAATGTATTCTCAGGAGTTTAATATAAAATCGTTAAAAGAAGATAGTAAATACAAGTGGCAGTTTGGTGTTTTCGGATTCCATCAAAACTATTATCAGATGAATGATACGGATAACCTTTCTACAGGTGGTCATACCATACAACATGCCAAAAATCCAACTAACGGATTTGCTGTATATCACCAATCTACAATAAACGATCTACTTATTCAGAACCTTTCTCTTATAGCAGGAATACGCTACGATTGGGAGAAAACAAAATCGACAATGGACAGAAGCACTCCAAAAGGGGTAGAACCCACCGTCAAAGGCAAAACATCCTTTTCGCAGATAACACCTAAGTTATCTTTACAATACTTATACGGATACGACAAGATGGTATATGCAACTGTGGCCAAAGGATATAAAACAGGAGGATTCAATAATACAGCTGAAAAAGAAGAAGACAGAATATTCGATCCCGAACATAGCTGGAGCTATGAAGTAGGCACTAAATCGAGCTTTTGGAATAATTTATTATCATTGGATGCGAGCCTCTTCTATATAGATTGGAAAGATCAGCAAATATCTCGTACCAAGCCAAGTGGTCAAGGTTTTGTTATAAAAAATGCTGGAAAATCAGCAAGCAAAGGTTTCGAAGTAACAGCTCAGCTAAATCCTTTGAAGAATTTTGCATTTCAGATATCTTATGGATATACTCGCGCAAAGTATAAAGAATATGAAGACTATCTCGAAAAACAGGATAAAACAATAGTTTACGACAATAATTATCTACCAATGGTTCCGCAAAACACGCTTCTGCTGGCAGCCAATTATATAATACAAACGAATACAAAATGGCTGGATAATATTACACTAAACGCACAATATACAGGAGCTGGTAAAATTTACTGGACAGATGGCAATGATATATCCCAACCTTATTATGGGCTTTACAATTCGAAAATAACTTTTTCGAAGAAGAATTTTTCCGTAGATTTGTGGACTAAAAATATCGGAGGAAAAGATTATATATCTTATTATTTCAATACAACGAATGCCACTAAACATTATGTGCAAAAAGGAAAGCCTTTTACATGTGGTATAAATATGAACTTTAAATTCTAAATTGCCACGAATGAGATTAGACTACCAAAAAGGAGGTAAACTATTCACTTTTTTCTGTTTGTACATAGCACAGTCAATACCCATGAGCTTTTTCTCTACCGTGTTGCCTGTTATTATGCGTCAACAAAATTTCTCGCTGGAAACAATAGGTATGCTGCAATTATTGAAACTGCCATGGATACTAAAATTCCTGTGGTCTCCAATGGTAGACCGATCTACCTATAGCCTTACCGACTTTAAAAGATGGATATTCTCTTCGGAACTGATATATGCCAGTATCATATTTGCCGTATCGTTTCTGCACTTCCAGACCACTCCTTATCTGATAATCGGGCTTATTGTGCTTTCCTTTGTAGCATCTGCCACTCAGGACATTGCAACTGATGCTCTAGCGGTTATCTCTTTCAGCAGAAAAGATAAGAGCCTTGCAAACAGTATGCAGTCGATGGGTAGTTTTGCAGGAGCAATGATTGGTGGAGGTATTTTGTTGCTACTTTACCACAAAGTAGGATGGGCAAACCTACTACCGTTTCTTGCTGTGTTTGTAATCATAGCGCTTATTCCTCTTATATTTTTCCGATATGGACAAAAAGAAGAAATTATAAAACCAAAACAACAGGAAAAAGCAACAGCTAATGACATACTTGGATTCTTTAAACAAAAAGGAATCTGGAAGCAACTCGTATTTCTTTTTCTGTATTACGCAGGTCTTATCGGAGTTCTCGCCATGCTGAAACCTATGCTGGTAGACTATGGCTATAATATGAAGGAAATAGGTGTTATGTCGGGCATAGTAGGAACCTCTATAGGTTGCTTGGCTTCATTTGGAGGAGGATTTATTGTTAGAAAAATAGGAAGACATACAGCCCGCTTGTTATTCGCGATTTGTACTCTAGTTACCACAATCTACTTTTGTCTGTTGGTTACATGTCTCCCGATAAATATAGCCACTTTGCATTTGGGTATAACTCTCTTGTGGGGTAGCTACGGACTATCTGTTATTGTAGTATATACCACTGCCATGGATTGTGTACGTCCCGGATATGAAGGAACTGACTTTACGATACAAACAGTTATCACACATCTTAGTGGCATCATTATGGGAGTAAGCTCAGGTAAGATTGCCGCCCTTATCACATATAAAGGGTTATTCTTTGTAGAAATGTGTATTGCTTTTGTATCTTTATTATTTATACTATTTGCATTTAAGCTAAAAGCTCCAAAAGAAAAAGATGAAACAAGAATTATTGAAGAAATATAGTGTACCTGTACCTAGGTATACAAGTTATCCTCCGGCAAACTTCTTTAACGATTCCTTTACAGCCCAATCGTACAAGGAGGCTATTATTGCATCCAATACGCAAGATCCCGAACATATTTCCATTTACATACACATACCGTTCTGTTATCAACTATGTTATTATTGTGGTTGTAATTCTCAGCTGTTTCGCAACGATGATACAACAAACAGCTATATAGAGGCACTCAAGAAAGAGATAAGGATGGTACTTCCTCTACTCGACCACAACCGAAAAATTTCACAAATACATTACGGTGGAGGAACACCTACCTCTCAACCGGTCTCTGTACTGAAAGCATTGAATGAGATAATCCTATCAGAGTTTGAATGTATTGAAGATCCTGAAATAGCGATAGAATGTCATCCCGGATATATGGACGAACTGTATTGGAAAGAATTGCTCGATGCCGGATTCAATCGTATCAGTATTGGAGTGCAAGATTTCAACAAAGATGTACTGAAAGCATCTAACCGCAAGGAAACTCGGACTCCGATAGAGGATATTGTAAAAATATTACAGGAAAAGAATGTTCCTTACAATATGGATTTTATATACGGATTGCCACTACAAACACCTGAGACTTTTGCCGAAACAATAAAAAAAGCTATAGAATTAAAACCCGACAGGATAGTTACATTCTCATATGCGCACGTCCCATGGGTAAACGAGTTGCAAAAGAAATTAGAAAAGGCCGGTCTTCCTGCTATAGAGACCAAAAACAAATTGTACGAAACAGCTAAACAGCTACTATTGGAGGCAGGTTACAAAAGTATTGGATTAGACCATTTTGTTTTACCGGAAGACGAACTCTACGAAGCCGAACAGACAAAAAAACTACATCGCAATTTTCAGGGGTATTGTACTCGCCGAACTACCGGACAAGTATATGCTTTTGGTGTAACAGGTATCAGCCAACTGGCAACAGCTTATAGTCAAAATAGTAAAGACCTGGACGCATATATACACATGGTAAACAATGGAGAGTATCCTATAGCCAAAGGATATATACTGAGCGAAGACGAACAGATAACCCGAACTGTTATATCTACCTTGATGTGTAATTATGCTATCAACTGGAACAGTCTTGCAGAAGAATTACACCTATCAACAGACAGAATAAAATCAGCTCTTAACTATAGCCAATCTATGTTGAATGAGTTTGAGCGTGATGGCATTATAGAATACGATGAAAACCATATAATGATTAAACCCGAAGCAACCTTATTTGTACGTAATGTAGCTGCATCATTAGATAAACTGATTACTGCAAATAGTGAAAACAGATACTCAAAATCAATATAAACTAGATATAAAGCAACATTTCGTTGATAACAAATACAGTCAAAGTGAGTATCAATGTGGCAAAAAAAGAAATACTCAGTATTTTGATATCTTTCCTCAAAATGGAGTAAATAGCTACAAGTAACGATATTATGTAGAGAAATCCACAGACAAAATCAAAAATAGCACCGGAAATCATTGATCTATAATCTACAGGTGCACCATAAGAGTAAGTTTCCACAACTTTAAATATTGCGGATTCTGAAAATTCTACGAAATGACTATAAATCATATATGCACATAAGGTAATAGTTAATAAAGCTATTATCCAAAAACCTGTATTGCTTTTCTGTGTATATCTCCGGTTATTATCGTAATTCATAAAGTTCTTCTCAAATAAAAAGGCTCAGGTAAAAATACCAAAGCCTTTCTCATATATCATTGTATGTTAAAAATCTACTATAAACTTTTTCAACTCCGGATTCAATAATTCTTTTGGCACCGATTGTTTTACTTCGGATATAATAATATCTAAAACTCTTTCGCGAAGAAATTCACGACGGGTAACAAGGCTTATCTCGCGCACAGGAGAAATATCTCTAAGAGGTCTCACATTCCGTTTTTGTTTCTCGCTCAATTCTTCAATAGCCATCTCGGGTATTATAGTAAGCCCACTATTGTTATCCACAATATTTATAAGAGTATTGATACTACCCGCTTCGTACGAGAACAACGAATGAGAGCTTTTTCTCTTACGCATATTACAGATGCGCAATATCTGACCACGGAAGCAATGTACCTCTTCCAAAAGCCATAAGCGATTTATATTCAGGTCTTCTTCATCCAACTCTTTTTTTGCATATAAAGAAGTCTCACGAGGAGAAACATATGCGTAGAAGCGTTCGTAATATATGGGATGTTCTGTTATTTTCTCATTCTTAAGAGGAGTAGCTAGTATAGCCCCATCGAGTGCTCCATTGAGAAGTTTCTCTATTATCTGACCGGTAGTTGTTTCTTCTATTACCAAAACAATATCATAACCATTATCGTCATGCATCTTCATCAATTTTGGTAAAAGGTAAGGAGCAATTGTAGGTATAATTCCTAACTTGAAAACACCTTGGACAATACCTTTTTCTTCCTGTATGATTTCTTTTATCTGTTTTACCTGAGATACGATAACACGAGCTTGATTTATAATCTGTGTACCTATCACTGTGGGTTGAACAGGCAGCTGGCTTCTATCGAATATCTTTACTCCCAACTCATCCTCCAACTTTTGTATCATCATACTCAATGTAGGCTGAGTAACAAAAGAGGCTTCAGCTGCTTTTGCAAAATGGCGATGGTTATCCACTGCAATAATATATTCCAACTGTTGTATATTCATACATTATATATTTTAGTGTTAATACTCCCGTTCTCCAAATATAGACGAGCCAACTCTAATCATCGTAGCTCCTTCTTCTATTGCAATTAAATAATCCCCGGACATCCCTATAGATAATTCTGAAAACCGGGAGTCTTCGGGAAAATAACTGTCTTTTATCTCATCAAAGAATAATTTCAGACCTTTAAATTCAGATCTTATCTGATCTTTATCATCAGTATATGTAGCCATTCCCATCAAGCCACCAATATAAGCATGTTTACAGTCTTTCCATAAGCCTTCAGAGAGAAAGCGTATGCACTCATCATATGACAATCCATACTTTGATTCCTCTTGTGCAATATGCACTTCCAGTAAACAGCAAATACTACGACCTACTGCCGATGCCTGTTTATCTATTTCCGACAATAGTTTCCAACTATCCACACTATGAATTGTATGTATATAAGGGGCTATTGTCCTTACTTTATTTGTTTGCAGATGGCCGATAAAGTGCCATTCTATATCTTTAGGTAAAGCTGTGTATTTCTTCTCTAGCTCCTGCATTCTACTCTCACCGAAAATTCGTTGCCCAACACTATATGCTTGTTGTACAACATCTGCCGGATGAAATTTAGAAACAGCAACTAATTTTACATGATCCGGTATATCATTTTTAATAGATAAAATATTATCTGATACACTCATTTACTACTACTTATACTAAAATTACTTTTTTCTTCTGATCCTCGGAATAAGGAAAAACATCCATAATAGTCGTTTCGGCCAAAGAAGCGATAACATAATCTGCTAAAGTACCTTCCATACCTTTCTCTACAACTTTTAAAGCTTCTTTAATATCCGAAGCCTGCGCCAGCATCTGAGCGGCAGTTTTCTTTTCAGTACCGCTTTTTTCGTCAAGAGTAACAAACATTACTTTAGCCTTAAAAAAGCGATCGCCATTGTCATTAAAAAACAATTCGGACAGTTTTGCACGTTTAATATCGGCAATAGTAAACTCTCCGGTTATATAAGGTTTAATTTCTTCTATTATACGAGCTTCGGCTTCGGTAAAGGAAAGTGCATCTACCAAGTAAGGTTCTGTAACCTTCTTTTGCATCCCATTTTCAAGCATTTTCTCATAGCTCACTTTGCATTCAAACCAGTTATGCATACTTATTATTCTTATTATTTATATCTATATTTTTGTGAGACAAATTTAGCAAATTTAATTCATAAAATCTATTATGTCATAGAAATTCATTATATGACTTAAAATTAAACATATATAAAAGAAGAGGGTTNNAACCCTCTTCTTTTATATATAATATATCTTATTCTCTATCCTGATATTTATAGTCGGCAAGAAGCTCCTGAAGACGTTTTCTTGCAAAGAAAATACGACTCTTTACTGTACCGATAGGCAATTTCAGCTGCTGAGCAATTTCTTCATATTTGAAACCGGAAACATGCATACTGAAAGGCACTTTATATTCATCAGAAAAACTATTTATAACTTTCACTATCTCTGCCACAGTATAAGCTCCTTCAGGAGTATCGAAACCCGAATCCTGAGGCATATTTAGGTGATAAAGATTTTCAGTCTGGTCTATCATTGTCTGACTACGAACAACACGACGATAGTTATTAACAAATATGTTGTGCATTATAGTAAACACCCATCCTTTGAAATTAACATTTTCGTAATATTTTTCTTTATTATCAAGTGCTCTTAATGTAGTTTCCTGCAAAAGATCTTTAGCTTCTTCCCTATTTGATGTGAGAGTTAATGCAAAATTCATCATATTATTCTGCAAGTCTATCAACTTGTCTTCGAATACTTTATTTTTTTCTAGTGCTGTCATCTCTTATAGTTGTTAAAATTTGGCTATGTTTACAATGCCAAAGGTTCATAATGTCGTTTTATATTTATTATCCTTAAGCGCCTACATCAAAGGTAGAGAGTTTTTACTATTAAAGTTAAAAAGAAACTAATCAGAGGAATAAAAATGTTAAATATTTTTTATCTATTTTTCAAACAATTAATTATCAATAATTTACAGTAATGAAAAAAAGCTATATAGCTTATAAATAATATCTATCTAAATAAATGAAGAAAAATTGTCTTAAGGATCCACGTCAAATTGGCATAAGCAACCATTTTGGCATCTATTTTGCTCTGTCTACTACAAAATAAGTAAATATATATTTAAAAAACAAAGAAATATGGAAAAAAAAGGAACAATAGGGGTAACTACTGAGAATATTTTCCCCATTATTAAGAAATTTTTGTATAGTGATCACGAAATTTTCCTCAGAGAATTAGTCTCAAATGCAGTAGATGCAACTCAAAAGCTAAAAACTTATGCTTCGTTAGGTGAATTCAAAGGCGAATTGGGTAATGTTTCTGTATGTGTTAAACTGGATAAAGAAAATGGTACAATAACAATATCTGATAAGGGTATTGGTATGACAAGCGAAGAAATTGATAAATATATCAATCAAATAGCTTTTTCTTCAGCAAACGAATTCCTTGATAAATATAAGAATGATGCCAATTCTATAATTGGTCATTTCGGTCTTGGTTTTTATTCTTCATTCATGGTATCTAAGAAAGTAGAAATAATAACAAAATCGTTCAAAGAAGGATCAGAAGCTGTAAAATGGAGTTGCGACGGATCTCCAGAATACTCGCTGGAACCAACAACCAAAGAAGAAAGAGGAACAGATATTATATTATATATTGACGAAGAGAATAAAAACTTTCTTGAAAAGGTGGAAATAGAAAAACTTTTGAAGAAATATTGTCGTTTTCTTCCAGTACCGATTGTTTTTGGAAAAAAGACAGAATGGAAAGATGGTAAATCTGAAGAAACTGACGAAGACAACATTATAAATGACACTAATCCTCTATGGACAAGGAAGCCTGCTGAACTGAAAGATGAAGATTATAAAAAATTCTATCAGGATCTATACCCTTTCTCTGACGAACCTATGTTTTGGATACACCTGAACGTGGACTATCCCTTCAAATTGACAGGTATACTTTATTTCCCTCAGGTAAAAAGTAATGTAGACCTCAACAGAAATAAAATACAGCTATATAGCAATCAGGTATTTGTAACAGACTCTGTAGAAGGTATTGTTCCCGAATTTTTGACATTAATGCACGGAGTACTCGACTCACCTGATATTCCATTAAATGTATCTCGTTCTTATCTGCAAAGCGATCAGAATGTAAAAAAAATATCGAACCACATTACAAAGAAAGTAGCCGACAGATTGGAAGAAATATTCAAAGCAGACCGTACCCAGTTTGAAGAAAAATGGGATAACTTGAAGCTTTTCATCGAATATGGTATGCTTACAGATGAGAAATTTTACGAGAGAGCCCGAAAATTCTGTTTATTAAAGAATTCTGATAATAAAGCATTCACTTTTGAAGAATACAAAACTCTCATATCTGCCAATCAGACAGACAAAGACGGAAATCTTGTATATCTGTATGCCAACAATAGAGAAGAACAGTTTTCTTATATAAATACAGCTAGAGATAAAGGATATGATGTTATTCTTTTCGATGGACAACTAGATGTACACATGGCAGGAATGCTGGAACAAAAGTTTGAGAAAAGCCGTTTTGTACGTGTAGACAGTGACACTATCGACAATCTTATACAGAAAGAAGATTCGAAAGAGGTAGCATTGTCCGATAAACAAAAGGAGAATTTAAGCGAAGCTTTCAAATCTCAATTACCAAAGATAGACAAAACAGAATTCACAGTAGACTACAAGGCCTTGAGCGAAAAAGATCAGCCTATACAGATTACTCAGAATGAGTTTATGCGCCGTATGAAAGAGATGTCTGCAATGCAAACGGGAATGGGCTTTTATGGAGAAATGCCGAACAACTATAATTTGGTATTGAATGTTGAACATCCTCTTGTCAAGAAGATAATATCAGACATAGAAGATAAAGATAAGGAAAACATAGACGCATATGCCGGAGAAAACTCTAATATTCGTCAGTTGGTTGACCTAGCTTTGCTTTCGAATGGTATGTTGAAAGGAGAAGCTCTAAATAACTTCATTAAAAGAAATATGAATAGTCTGTAATTAGGTTATGTAATCTATATAAAAAAGAGACAGTCAGATATTGACTGTCTCTTTTTATTTCTAAAAAATATAATAGAATTACTTATGATCAAACCTCTTTGAAATAAAATTCCCTATATACTGAATAACAAAAACTAATATAACTAATAGAATCAATACGATATTCATTATTTCCATATCGTAGCCAACATATCCGTATTGATAGCCGATCTGTCCAAGCCCTCCTGCACCTACAGCTCCTCCCATAGCAGAATATCCCACTAGAGTAATAAGGGTTATAGATGCACAATTGACAATGGAAGGTAAAGCCTCCGGCAGCAATACTTTTCTCACAATCTGAAAAGGAGTTGCACCCATAGCACGTGAGGCTTCGATAAGCCCTCCAGGAACTTCGAGCAAACTGTTTTCTATCATCCGGGCAACAAATGGAGCAGCCCCTATGCTCAACGGAACCAGTGCTGCCGATACTCCTATAGATGTACCCACAAGCATTCTGGTAAAAGGAATCATCCATACGATGAGTATAATAAAAGGAATGGCCCTGAATATATTTACAATAGCAGCGAGAATACTATTAAGCACTAGATTTTCTCTGATCTGTCCCTTTCTTGTTATATACAACAGTACGCCTAACGGCAAACCGATAACAAAGCTGAAAAAGCCGGAAACAAAAGTCATTATTATCGTTTCCCACGTACCTGTTAATAATAGTGAGATTATATCTTTAGACATATCCTAAAATAGTTATTTTAATATTTTTACTTTTCAAATACTGAACCGCTAAAACCTCTTTTTCATGTTGTCCTACAAGCTCAATTAGCATCACTCCAAATTTTATTCCTCCAATACGATCCATCTGAGCACACACAATATTGCTCTTCACTTCATACAGTTTTGCTATATCAGAAAGAACTGCATCTGCTTCCGACTGCCCCGAAATATCCAGTCTTATCAACGAGTGTTTGTTTTCCGAATAACTTTCGGACAATCGGTCTTCATAATCTGAAGGCACATGTATTTTTACCGAGGAGTCTATAAAATGTTTGGTAAGCTCATGTTTAGGATGAGAAAATATCTCGGCAATAGAACCTTGCTCTATCAACTTTCCCTCATTAAGAATAGCAACATCGTCACAGATCGTTTTCACTACTTCCATTTCGTGAGTAATAAGAAGTATGGTGATATTCATTTTCTTATTAATACTTTTCAGCAAAGAAAGTATCGAATAGGTTGTTGCCGGATCAAGAGCACTTGTTGCCTCATCGCACAGCAATATTTTAGGGTTATTAGCCAATGCGCGAGCTATGGCAACACGCTGTTTTTGCCCTCCGGATAATTTTGCAGGATAATCGTTTATTTTGCTCTCCAATCCCACTAACTTCAATAGTTCCAGAACTCGTTCTTTAATCAGGCTTTTTGGCATTTTACTCAATTTGAGAGGAAATGCTATATTGTCGAAAACAGTAGCCGAATTCAGCAGATTGAAATGCTGAAAGATCATTCCAATATTACGACGTGCCGCTGTCAACGCAGATGGAGACATATTTGTCATATTCTTACCATCTACAAACACTTCTCCGGAAGTAGGACGTTCGAGCAAGTTCACACATCGTATCAACGTGCTTTTTCCAGCACCCGACTCTCCTATTATACCAAATATTTTACCTTCGGGTATTACTAGCGATATATTGGTTAAGGCGATAACAGAAGTACCTTTTTCAGAAAAGTCTTTTGTTATATTCTTCAGTTCTATCATCTAATTGTATTGTATTCTAAATATATACGGTTTTTTTGCTAAATACTGGACTTCCCTTATTCAGCGATCCAATTCATAATGCAAATTTATCTATAATCATTTAACTATAAATACCGCATCTGTGGTATTTATAGTTAAATAAAAGCATTCTATTTTTGCATTTGTTATACAAGTTAAACTAAAATAAGAAAAATGATTATGAAAAATCTCTTAAGGACTCTCTCTTTCGTCAGAGATAAATTTTCTCTACGAAGCGATTCGTTACACACAGATGCCCAGTCTAGTGACAACAATAAGCTGTCTTTCTCAAACTCTTTCCTATTCTCTCCCCTTTTCTCAACACGAATGTGTTGTTGTTAACCCTCCTCTTATTTCTTATCAACATATCGATCTAGACAAGATCGGCAGAGAAAAATCTCACCGATGGTCAATCCTGTATTACATTACATATGTAATATTCTCAGGAAAATATAATTATATATCAAAGAAAGTGTGATTTAAATAAAAATAAACACTTCCTCCTCCGACGGCATTTGGTTTTGGAAGTGTTCAATATAAAATAGAATATGACAAATATATTTAATTTATTTGTAAACAATTACAAATCCGTATGTGTTAAAAAGCACATTTATATATTTTTAGGATTATTGCTCTTTGCTTCCGGAGTATCTGCCCAAACAGTTATAAAAGGAAAGGTAATAGATGCAACAACCAAAGGGCCCGTTATCGGAGCATCTATTGTACTGAAATCGACAACAAATGGAGTGCTGACAGATGTAAATGGAGCTTTTACTTTTCAAACATCAAAAGCCCTGCCTGTCACCCTGTCCATTAGCCTGGTCGGGTATAAGTCTCAAGAAATAGATGTTTACGAAGCCGAGGAACCTATTATTGTCACATTAAGTGAAAACTTCAACTTCCTCGACGAAATAGTCGTAACGGGCTACACCAGTCAGCAACGCAGATCTGTTAGTGGAGCTATTACATCTATCAACTTGTCGGATGCACTAAAAGAAACAGCTGCTTCCGGCTTCGACCAATTACTACAAGGAAAAGCTCCCGGTGTACAAATATCATCAAATACAGGAGTTCCGGGTGGAGGTGTTACCTTTCGGGTAAGAGGTAGCAACTCTATCAATGCAGGAGTAGACCCACTTTATATCATCGACGGAGTATTTATAAGCAATAGTAATCTTATATCGACAGGCATGGGCGGACAAACCCAATCGAACCCTCTATCTGATATAAATCCTTCCGATATAGAAAACATAACTGTACTTAAAGATGCCAACGCTACTGCAATTTACGGTTCGTTAGGTGCAAATGGCGTTGTTATAATCACAACAAAAAGAGGGAAATTAGATAGTAAAGCCAAAATATCTCTAACTCTGTCTCATGGATGGGCTAGTGCAATAAAAAAATTCAAATCAACTACCGGTCCTGAAACAGCTCAGCTGGCAAACGAGGCTGTATATAATACAGCAATAGACAGAGGATTAGATCCGTCAACTGTAACATTACCTTTTCCTGATCTGTCTGTTGTACCTACTTACGACCGCAACAGTGATTTGTTCCGAACCGCATCTTTATCCAACTACGAAGTTTCGGCACAAGGAGGAAACACAAATAGTACATATTATGTGGGATTGGGATATACAAAGCAAGAATCTATAGTGAAACCTTCCGATTTTGAGCGTTATTCTGGCAGATTAAATTATGACAATAATCTGACAAGTAAGTTGAAAATAGGAACCAGCATCAATATAAGTAAAGTGTACCGTAATGTAAGTAGTAACGATAACAATCCGAAAGGAGTCATCAACTCTGCTATATTTGTACGCTCCTACCTGCCTGTATTCAACGAAGACGGTAGTTATGCCAGATATGGAAGCTTTGATAATCATTTAGCTCTTATAGATCACTTAGACAACAATGCTGTAACATGGAGAACGATTGGCAATGTATTTCTGGAATACAATCTGCTGAAAGATCTCAAATTCAGGTCTAGCTGGAGTCTTGACAATACAGACCTTACAGAAAACAATTATGCAGATACGTTTGTCAGTGCAGGTATTGCCACCAAAGGATCTGCAACATCATACAAGGCAAAAAACGTTGTATATACCGCTGAACAATTACTGACTTATAATAAAGTGTTTAAAGAAAAACACGCACTCAACGTCCTATTAGGAAATACGATAAATGCCGTTCAGGAAGAATATACAAGTGCTTCGGGACAGGGGTTTGCTACTAACGATTTAAAAGACATATCTGTAGCCTCTACTAAATCCGGATCGGCATCGAAATCGGAAAGTCGGCTGGTTTCATTCTTCGGTAAAGCCAGTTATACCTTCAACCATAAATATACAGTAGACGGAAGCATAAGAGCTGATGGTTCTTCCAAGTTTGGAAAGAATAACCGTTGGGGATATTTTCCATCGCTTGGTCTTACGTGGGATGCAGGAGAAGAAACTTTCATTAAAGACACTCACTTCTTCGATGCGCTTAAATTTAGAGGTAGTTTTGGATATTCAGGAAATCAAAACGGTATAGGCTCTTATGCTGCTTTAGGTCTGTGGTCAGCAGGAGCCAACTATATAGAAACTGCAGGAACTGCTCCTTCTCAGTTGGCCAATCCCGACCTCACATGGGAAACGACTCGTCAACTCGATTTGGGTTTCGACTTTGCAATACTTAAAAATGCTTTAAGTTTCAGTTTCGACTATTACAATAAGTACACATACGATCTTCTTCTTAATGTACCTGTCCCATATCGTTCCGGATTTACTTCCTTTCTGCAAAACTATGGTGCTGTAAGAAACAGTGGAGTGGAGCTCGCAATAAGTTCAACAAATATTAAAACAAAAGATTTCAGATGGAATACCGAGTTTAACATATCATGGAACAAAAATAAGATAGAGAAATTAGCTTCAGACATTACTTTAGGAGCATCAGGTCGTAATGCCTCCATTTTACGGGAAGGATATTCGGTAAATTCATTTTATCTGTATAAACAACTATACGTAGATCCCGAAACAGGAAATGCTGTATATGAAGACGTAAACAAAGATGGATTCATCACTTCTGCAGACAGGCAAATAGTAGGTAACGCTTTGCCTAACTATACAGGAGGTCTCACTAACGAAATATCATACAAAGATTTTTCTCTGAATGTTTTCCTATACTTTCAGCAAGGAAACAAAATATTGAGTATGCACGATTTCTTTCTGGTACATGGCGGCACACAGAATAATATAGGCTTTATACCTCGCCAGCTGGAAAGATGGCAAAAGCCCGGTGATATTACAGACATACCACGTCTGACAACCTATAGTGGAGACCCCACAATAAATGGAGGTGCTGCAAATAACTATGGAGGTAATGTAGCAAATATGAGCAGTAGATACCTGAGCGACGGATCTTTCGTCCGTCTGAAAAATATAGCACTGAGCTACAATTTACCGAAGTCGGTAACAAACAGTCTTCATCTGAGTAAACTCAGAGCAACGGTATCGGTTACCAATCTCTTTACTATCACAAAATATAAAGGACTCGATCCAGAAGTTAATGCACAAAGTAGTAGCCAAAACACCTACGGTTACGACTGGGCTACAGTACCTCAACCAAGGACTGTTCAACTTACACTAAATGCAATATTCTAAAGGAGTCAGTATTTACTACAATAAAAAACAAAAGCAATGAAAAAATTATATAGTAATTTAATTCTCACATTTGCAGTATCATTATCTTTATTTCAGGTAGCATGCGACGACTTTTTGGATTTGTCACCGACAAATGCAATTCCATCAACCATAGCTATTACAAACAAAGAGACAGCAAACGCTGCTATTATAGGAGCTTACAATTCTGTTCAGAACTATTACTCCAGTTATTATATTACATTAGGTACTATAACGGCAGATAATGTATCGTACAATGGAACACTGAGCCAGTATCTACAGCTAGATCAGAACTCGATATCTCCTGACAATATAGGTACAGTAACCGTATATCAGACTATCTATTCTGCAATAAACTCAGCTAACTCTATCATTGCAGCCATAGGGAGTGTTAATGACCCGCTATTTACTACTCCCGAAAAGAATAAAATACTAGGTGAAGCCTATTTCATCAGAGCTCTTTCTTACTTCGACTTAGCCAGAGGATGGGGAGGTGTACAAATACAACAGAACCCGACAAAAGATCTAAGTACATTATCCGGTATCAAAAGAAGCACATTACAACAGACATATGACCGCGTACTCGAAGACCTGATAAAAGCAGAAGAATTGTTGCCTGAAGACGACACAACAACACGCAACCGTGCCCAAAAGAATGCAGCCAGAGCTTTAAGAGCCAGACTTCATCTTTATCGCGAACAATGGACAGAGGCAGAACAATATGCAACTCTGGTTATAGGCAGCTCCAAGTATTCGTTGGTTAAGCCTTTCAACACCTTCTTTTCCTCTCCATTTTTATCCAGAGAATCGGTATTTGAATTAACTTTTACATCTAACGACAAGAATAGTTATTGGAACCTATGGTATCCGAGTACTGTCGGTGGACAATATACATTGAAGCCATCCGAGACATTGGTAACCCAATTAAACAACCCTAATATAGGAGGTACACGCAAGTCTCTTATAGCAGGAAGCGGAAATTCTGTTTATGGGGTTCTGTACAATACTGTATCTACAAGTACAGATCCGGCCTATGTTATCCGTATAGCAGAATTATATCTGATAAGAGCCGAGGCTAGAGCTAAAAAATCAGCAACAGATTTACCGGGAGCCTTATCCGACCTGAAAGAAGTGAGAGACAGGGCTGATGTTCCTAAGTTTGACAGTGACAACAAAGAAGCAGTTATACTTGCCATAGAAAATGAAAATAGTATAGAATTCGCTTTCGAACCCCATCGTTGGTTCGATCTGGTGAGAACAAAAAGGGTTGGAGCAGTTTTAGGCTTAACCAATACGGACTATTGGCTATTTCCTCTTCCGGCATCGGATATCTTATCCGATCCTGATGTAGATCAGAATCCGGGATACTAAAAAAAGAAAAAGTATTGGCTGAATATAAAAGCAGCCAATACTTAAATTTTCACACAAGTAAACACAATAATTATGGGAAGAAATAATGTTGTAAATAATGTTCTTAATATGGTGGGCAACACGCCCATGATAGAAATAACAAAAATAGACACAGGCAAGTGCAGACTGTTTGTCAAGCTCGAAAACCAAAATCCGGGGGGCTCGATAAAAGACCGCATAGGTTTATCAATGATAAGCGTTGCCGAACAGGAAGGAAAACTGAAACCCGGAAACACTATAATAGAAGCAACGGCGGGTAACACTGGACTGGGATTGGCTCTCATAGCAAAAATGAAGGGTTATAAACTGAAACTGGTGATTCCTGACAAAATGAGTCAGGAAAAAATAAACCATCTCCGAGCTTTGGGAGTAGAAGTTATTATTACACGCTCAGACGTAATAAAAGGACATCCTGATTATTATCAGGATTTGGCACAAAGCATAGCAAAAGACACAGGCGCATATTATATAAATCAGTTTGAAAATCCCGCTAACCCTCTGGCACACGAAACTACAACAGGTCCGGAGATATGGGAACAAATGGAACAGGATGTAGATGCCGTTGTTGTCGGCGTCGGTTCATCGGGAACCTTGACAGGTCTTACACATTTCTTCAAGAAAGTAACAGACAAAACTGAATTTGTTTTAGCAGATCCTAATGGATCTATTCTTGCCGATTATATTAATAAAGGGATTCTTCGCTCCGATTCGGGATCGTGGCTGGTAGAAGGTATCGGCGAAGATTTTATCCCGTCAATAGCAGACTTTTCATTAACTAAAAAGGCTTATTCAATATCAGACAAAGAGAGTTTCGATAGTGTATATGAGCTTCTTAACAAAGAAGGAGTTCTTGCCGGATCATCTTCAGGGACTCTTCTTGCTGCCGCTATCAAATACTGTAGAGAACAAAAGGAACCCAAACGGGTAGTAACATTTGTTTGCGACAGTGGCAATAAATATCTATCGAAAATGTATAATAATCATTGGTTGCGCGACAATGGGATGGAGAAAAAAGAAGTGTATCACGATCTTCGAGATTTTATTCAACGCAGTACCGAAGACAAATCAATAATATATGCCGAACCATCAGATAGCCTACTCACTGTATATAAAAAAATGAAGTTATATGACATTTCTCAGCTTCCTATTTTATTGCGTGGCAAAGCCGTGGGAATTATAGACGACTCTGATCTGCTGAAAGCATATACAGAAGGGCATAACAGCAGTACGTTGGTATCGGAGATAATGACTACTAAACTGATAACCATACCATATACAGCAAGCTACGAACGGCTGATAGGCATTATCAACGACGGCTATGTTGCTATACTGGAAGGAGACAAAGGTGTATTTATGGGATTAGTTACCAAAATAGACATACTCACCAAAATAAATAACGATGCTATAGCTAAAGCATTAAGCTAAAACAATATTAAAAATATTTATTAGTGCGAATAGCTAGGACTATTTAAATAGAAACTAAAACTTTATCTATAGAGAAAATACCTTTTTTATAATATTGAAAGTAACAATAAAAAAAACATACAGAATCTGTTACTTTCGTTACTTTTTAGTTAAAATAAGACTATCTAAAGATAGAATAAGTAGTTGTTTTAAATAAAGTTAGTCCTTCATTCTCATTAATTGTTAAATTAAAAAAAGATGGGAAATATATATAATCAATACGGATTTGAAACAAAAGCAATCCACGTAGGAGAAAAGCCCAATTTCAGAGAAGGTGCAACAGGCGATGTCATTGTCCCCATACACCTATCTACAACATTTGCACGCGAAAAAGTAGAAGAACCAACAGCAGGATATGAATATACCCGTTCATTGAATCCTACCCGCAAGGCATTGGAAGAGAAGCTGGCTGCATTAGAGAATGCAAACTATGCGTTAGCGTTCAGCTCCGGGTTGGCTGCCGAATCAAGCGTTATAATTGCCTTGTTGAAAGCAGGTGACCACATCGTAGCATCGGACGACCTGTATGGAGGAACCAAACGGCTGTTCAACAAAGTGTTTTCCGATTTCGAGATAGAAGCCTCATATGCCGACTTTGTAGACCTGTCGAGTATAGAAAAGAGTATAAAACCTAATACGAAAATGATATGGCTAGAATCTCCGACCAATCCGTTACTAAAGCTATCCGATATTTCAGCAATTTCTTCAATAGCAAAAAGGCATAATCTGATTTTAGTGGTAGACAACACATTTCTTTCGCCATACTTCCAGAACCCTCTCAGTCTTGGAGCTGATGTAGTCTTACACAGTTCTACAAAATATATAGGAGGCCACAGCGATGTACTAGGTGGTTCGGTTATGGTATCGGACGATGATCTGTATCAAAAGTTGCAATATTATCAGAATGCCGTTGGGGCTGTTCTTTCTCCTTTCGATTCATACCTGACTATAAGAGGAATAAAAACACTCGGATTGCGTATGAAAAAGCATGAGGAAAACGCTCTTTTGATTAGTCGTTTCTTAGAAAATCATCCTAGAGTGACAAAGGTGATTTATCCCGGTCTCGAAAGCCATCCACAGTACAAGTTATCGAAAAAACAATCGAAAGGATCGGGAGGTATCATCTCTTTCGAGATAAAAGGGCAGCTCAATGATGCTAAACATTTCTTAGAGTCGCTTCATTTGTTTGCCTTAGCCGAAAGCCTTGGAGGTGTAGAGTCTCTTATAGAACTACCGGCTCTGATGACACATGCCTCTGTCTCGAAAGAAGAGCGGGAGGAAATCGGTATTACCGATACACTCATCCGTTTATCGGTAGGTATAGAAGAAGCCAAAGATTTAATCTCAGATCTCGAAAATGCTTTGGACAATTACTTAGGTTAAGAGTCAACATAGCTCTATGAGGATGTTTTTTAACTATTCAAGATATACAGTCCTTACAAAATACCACGATTATGGTATTTCGTAAGGACTACATATTCATAACTTTGTGTAAAATAATTTTATAAATATATCTTATAGAATATTGAAAAAATGAAAATTATCAGAAACACTATTATTGGTTCTAAAAGATCCGAAGAGCAGGCTTCTATTCAGGGAAAAGAAGCTGATTATATTATTTCCATCATCACTCTACCCCACCCTGCATCTATACTTTCCTCTACTCTCCTTTCTATGCGAATGCATTGTTGTTGATACTACTCTCCCTTTACAACTTTTATTACTATCTATAGTCTGATATTGTTTATCCAACTAACAATATCAATAATCATATATACATAAAAAATCCTGAATTATGAAAACTGTAAAAACAATTATCTATATACTATTATTATCTGTAATCACTTTTTCGGTAAAAGCACAAAATACAATATCTATAAAAAGTGAAAAGTTAGTTTCGCCACTATTGTCGAAATGGGTGTCTGAATATAAAAACAACAATTCTGATTTACATATAGAAGAAGCTACAAAAAATAAGAACAACCCAGATATAGAAATTATTACTACCAACAAACCGGATAGTGTATTGCAAGGAAAAGAAGTCTTTTACATTGTCCAATACGCTTTATTACCGATCGTTTCTAAAGATTATGCTTATATAGACAATCTTGAAAAAGAGAAGTTTAACAAAAAGAAGTTAAAAGAAATATTTTTCGAAAGAGATTTGTTATCTGACGAAGACAACAAGCCATCTAAACTAGCCGATAAATTTATTGTCTATTCGGGAAATAAAAAAGAATCGGGAGCTACAGTTTTCGCATCTCACTTTGGGTATGCAACCAATGATCTGAGAGGAAAAAGAATAGCCGGAGATGACATTTTTCTCCTAAATGCAATACAAAAAGATAGTAAAGGTGTTTCGTTCAATAGTTTGTCATACCTATACGACCTTTCTTCGCGACAGTTGAAGAATGACATAAAATTATTACCTCTCGACATAAAAAAAGAACATAGAGCAACACTGGAAAGTGCAACAATAGACGATGTGTTAACACTTATAGAAAACGAAGACATAGATCTGATTCCTGTACAAAGAATCGGTTTGGTAGTAAACAAGGCAGCAAATGCGAACCCAGAAGTTAAAGATTTTATAAAATGGGTATTGACTGAAGGACAAAAGTACAACCACGATTACGGTTTTCTTCGTATAAACAAAGATGTATTACTGGCTCAAGTACAACAATTGAATAATAAATATCTTTCACTCAACAAATAAAGAGTATTTCAGGCTTGTAGGTTACAAGCCTGAGATTTTCTTCTAATAAGATATAATCGTCACCTCTTTCTCCGACGGCAATTTGAGTTTAGGGGTCTTTAAATAAAATAGAATATGAAAAAATTAATCATTACTTTTCTGCTAATTATAGCAGTACTGAACTCCTTTGCCCAAAATGAATACTATTTTGGAAAAGACAGTCAATTCAATTCAGCCATTCCTACACCCGAACAGTTTTTCGGTTTCCCGATCGGGACTTCTCTTGCCCGATACGATAAAGTAGTAGAATATTACCAACTATTGGAAAAATTGTCTGACAGAACGCATCTCGACACTATTGGACGAACTTACGAAAACAGAGATCATATTGTTCTTACTATAACAAGCCCTAACAATCTGAAAAATATAGAAAGTATACGTCAAAATCACTTGAAACTTATAGATCCTAAAAGCTCTGTTTCGAGTTTTAACGATCAAAAGGTTATCGTACATTTAGGCTATAACGTTCATGGGGGTGAAATTGCAGGAACAGAGGCTGCAATATTGGCTGCATATTATTTCGCAGCATCGACAAATCCCGAAACGTTAAAAGAATTGGAAGAGACTGTTATCCTAGTAGAGCCTGCCCTAAATCCTGACGGACGGGACCGGGCTGCATCATATTTCAATACATTCAAATCGACACCAGCCATATCCGATGTTAACGATATAGAACATGCAGGTGGTTTTACTCCACATCGAGGAAATCACTTTTGGACAGATCTTAACCGCGATTGGTTTCCTTTGGTGCATGTAGAAAGTAAAGCTCGTGTAGAGTTTTACCACAAATGGTATCCTAATATATATGCAGATTATCACGAAATGGGAAGTAACAGCACATATTATTTTGAGCCTTCACCTCCTCGCAGCACATGGAACCCAAGCATTCCGGAAGCTACATACAATATATTGAATCCATTGTTAGCAAAATACTACTCACAGTCTTTAGACAAGATAGGATCTCTCTATTACACCAAAGAAGATTTCGACAACATATCACCTATTTATGGATCTACATATCCCGATTTTCAGGGAGGAGTAGGTACAACACTCGAAGTGGGCAGCTCGGCCGGAATAGAAATTGAGACGGAAGTAGGTGTCAGAAAATTCTCCCGCAATATCAAAGATAATGTAGTAACCAGTATTGTAGCTATAAAAGCAGCTGTTGCAGAAAAAGATGTATTACTAAAGCATCAAAAAGACTTTTTTGTCAGCGCGCTGACTTTGGCAAACAAAAATGCAGAAAAGTATATAGTATTCGGTGACAAGAATGACAATAGTCTTAACAAACTATTTTTAGAACATCTGCTTAGTCACAAAATAGATGTCTATGAATTATCAAGTAAATATTCACAAAACGGAAAAGAATTCGAACCCGGCAGTGCATATGTAATACCTGTTTCGCAGGCTCAATACAGAATATTGAATGCTGTATTTGAAGAGAACACCAACTTTGTAGATAGCATTTTCATGGATATTACAGCATGGAGTACAGCACATGGCTTCGGCATTCCTTTCGATAAAGTTAAGGGAGCAGTATCTCAAGGCAACAAGATTTTAAATATCCCTCAGATAAAAAAAGGAGGAGTAAGCCAAAAGTCCGATTATGCTTATATATTTGACTACACAGACTATTTAGCATCTAAATCATTATATTATCTATTAGACAAAGGAATTGTTGCTAAAGCAGCATATAAAGATTTCTCAATATCGGCAAATGGAACTGTATATAAGTTTAATAAAGGAGCAATCGTAATTCCGGTAGAATATCAGAATATCTCTTCTTCAGAACTATATGAAATAGTATCTGAAGCCGCTGCACTTACAGATATTAAGATTGTAGGGGTTAGCACAGGAACAAGTACCAGTGGTATAGATTTGGGTAGTAACAATATTCGAAAAATAGACAAACCGACAGTAGCAACACTGGTAGGCGAAGGAATAAACTGGACTGATGTAGGCGAAACATGGTTCTTGTTAGGAAATAGACTTAATATACCTCTTACAAAAATAGACATATCATCAGCTGACCGAACAGACCTTAATCGTTACACATCTATAATTCTTACCGACGGTAACTACAACTCTCTGTCTCCTCGGTTTATCAGCAAACTACAACAATGGGTTGCCAATGGAGGTACATTAATAACAGCTAAAGGAGCTTCTAAATGGGCTATAGACAATAAAATAGCTACTGAATTTATTCCTGACAGTATTTCGGCTCGTGGTAAAAATGAATATAAACGACTCGACTACAACTCGCAACGTGAGAACGAAGGGCCTCAGCGTATCGGCGGCGCTATATTCAATGCCGACCTTGATATAACCAATCCTCTTTCTTTTGGTATCCTTTCCAGAGACACTTATGCTATTAAAGCAGGTAACTATAAACTACCGAAACCTAAGAGTAATTATGCTACAGTACTACAGTTGACAGATAAGCCTCAGATAAGTGGATATCTGACCAAAAAGAATCAGGAATTACTAAAGAATGCTCCACTCATTGTATTCGAGAACAAAGGTAGAGGTTCTATTGTCCTATTCGGAGAGTCTCCAACATTCAGAGGTTACTGGCTTAGTACAGGCCGAATATTAACAAATGCGATATTTTTTGGAAAAAATTTATCCTCACCCGGACGCTATAGACCTTAAATAGTTTAATTTTATGAGCAAATTACTATATTGATTTTATTTTTATGAAAAGGATGAGGTTGTTGATTGTTACTGCATATATTAGTATAGATTAATAACCTCTCTTGCAAAAAGTTTTTAACATTATGATTATGAAAAATTTAAGTCTTGTCTTTTTAGCATTTACTCTTGTCATATCATTTGCTTCGTGCGGAAATAAAAAAACGAATGATCCAAACTATATTAAAGTAGGAGTAGCATCAGGACCCGAATTTGTTATTGCAGAGGCTGCAAAAAAAGTGGCAAAAGAGAAATATGGATTGGAGGTTGAGTTAATTCAGTTCAACGATTACATAATGCCAAACACTTCTCTTGATCAGGAGGATATAGACTTAAATGTTTTTCAGACACGCCCATTCTTAGACGAACAGGTTTCTCGCCGTGGATACAAATTTGCAGTAGTAGGCAACACTTTCGTTTATCCAATGGCAGGATATTCTAAAAAGATAAAAACACTCGACGAATTAAAAAATGGCAGTACTATCGTCATACCCAACGATTTGGCAAACAGTAGCAGGGCTTTACTACTACTGCAAAAAGTAGGACTTATAAAGTTGAAAGATGGAGTAACAACGCCCAGACTGGTAGACATTGTAGAAAATTCCAAGAAGTTTGAGATCCTCGAACTTGAAGCTCCTCAATTGCCCAGAGTTTTGGATGATGCGAAAGTAACACTTTCGGTAATCAACAATAACTTTGCAGGACAAGCGGGATTGCTACTCAAAGATGGTGTTTTTGCAGAAGATAAAGAATCACCATACGTCAATCTCATTGTATCGCGCGAAGATAATAAAGATGAGGATAAAGTAAAGAAATTTGTACAATCGTACCAATCAGACGAGGTAGAAAAAGTCGCAAATGAAGCATTTAAAGGAGGAGCGGTAAAAGGCTGGTAAAAAATGTCCAATAAATATACAGGCTCAAAATTAAAAAAACAACTAACCTCTCAGGCCAAATTACATGGTATTGATCTGATAGGATTTGCCTCAGTAGACAGGTGGGTTGAATATAATGAGATGCCTGAATGTTTCTTTCCTCAAAAAGTATTTCCTTTTACCAGAACGGTTATTGTACTTGCATTACCTATTTTTATACCGATGTTGGACACAACACCATCTGTCGTATATTCGGAACTATATACTACAAGTAATAGATTACTGGACGAAATTGCATACAAAACATCC
Organism: Dysgonomonas sp. BGC7; assembly: GCF_001261735.1. Classification (GTDB taxonomy): domain Bacteria; phylum Bacteroidota; class Bacteroidia; order Bacteroidales; family Dysgonomonadaceae; genus Dysgonomonas. The sequence continues at coordinate 487,200 of NZ_CVRP01000010.1, forward strand.
TTATTCCTTAATAATAAAGGCTTTAAATCCGTATTTTTCCCACGCGATGCTTATGGAGATATTTCGGTACTTATAGACAAACCAGAAGCTGCATTTTCTCATGTATTTGCAGGCAAATATGCAGGACTTGGCACTATTGGCTACAATCACACTTTGCTTACAAAAAAGTACGGGCCACGAGTGAGGCTCGTTTCTGTTTTTACCGATGCCGAAATAGAATCAGACTCCATGTACGAAGAAGAACTGTGTGTTAAATGCCTGATGTGTAAAAGATGTTGTCCAACATCGGCATTTACAACAACAAAAAACCTAATTGCTGATATGGACAAACGTAAATGTGCTGCATATCATGCAGAATTGAAGCAGAGATACACCTATCCGTGCGGAGTCTGCATAAAAGTTTGTCCGATAGGAGAAGATCGCAAAATATACGGAATGAATAAAGGAAAATATTTAAAAGAAAAAAATATATTAACAAACTCAGAAGAATACTCCGATTGGGTACATATTCGTAATTACGGATCAAAATAATGGAAAAGAATACTTCAGAAAAATCAGACAATTCGGGTGAGATGAAATCATTTGCTTCTAAACTCATACATTCGGGCGAGAAATATACAGAATCAGTATCCAGAAGCAAGACTATTCCGATAGTAATGACTTCTGTCTTTTCATTCGACGATGTAGAGTCTCTCGATGCAGTATATGAAGGCGATGCCTCCGGGTATATATATACCCGTAATGGAAATCCTGTAAATGATGCTCTTTCCGAGATAATGGCTAATATAGAAGAGGGAGAAAGGGCTTTAGCTTATTCCTCAGGAATGGCAGCTATCGCTCTCAGCCTTATTTCGCAGGTAAAAGCGGGAGATCACGTTATTGCAGCCAGTGTGCTTTATGGTGGTAGTTACCAATTCATAAAAACAGAATTGGTAAGGTTTGGTATCGAAGTTAGCTTCGTTGATGTTGTAAACGAAGATATTACTAAATATTTCAGACCAAACACCAGTGCTGTATATGTGGAAACAATATCGAACCCTACTATGGAAGCAATAGATATACAACACATAGCCAAAGTATCCCATTCCTTCAATGCCAAATTGATTGTGGACAATACCTTTGCTACCCCTATCATATGTCAGCCTCTGTTGTTAGGTGCGGATATTGTGGTATATAGCGCAACAAAATATTTGTGCGGGCATAGTGATGTTACTGCCGGAATAGTTGTATCGAGTACAGAAAATATAGATCGGATTTATTCTGCAGGTTTGCTATATGGCCCTACTTTAAGCCCTTTCGATGCTTGGTTGCTCGTTCGTAGTTTACGAACGTTAGAGTTGAGGGTAAAACAACACTCACAGAATGCAATAAAACTGGCTAAGTATTTCGAGAATAATCCTTTTGTAACTAAAGTCTATTATCCCGGTTTAGATTCTTCGCCCACCTATTCTATTGCTCGTAAGAACTTTCAGAACAACTTATTTGGAGGAATGCTAAGCATCGAACTTCAAGGAGGAGAGAAATCTGTTTATTCACTTTTACGAAATCTAAAAACAATCAAATTAGTGCCTAGTCTTGCAGGAGTTTCCACATCTACTTCCTACCCTGCAAAAACATCGCATCGCTCTTTTTCTGATGCAGAACTTAAGAAAGCAAATATTTCGAAGGGGCTTGTCAGAATATCGGTAGGTTTAGACGATATAGAAAGCGTTATTGCCGAATTCGATAAGGCTATAAGCGAAATAGAATAGAAAGCACATCAATACTTTCACTAAAAAGGAATAAAAAAGCTCACGGAATATTATCCATGAGCTTTTTCTGTGAAGATTAATCTCTTCATTTATTTCAGATAGGTATCGAACCAACGGAAAAATTCGCGCTGAAACAAAATTCCATTTTGCGGTTGCGATATCCAATGGTTTTCGTTAGGATAAATAAGCATACGAGCAGGTATTCCTCTCAACTTGGCAGCATTGAATGCCATCATACCTTGAGATGCCAAAATACGATAGTCTAATTCTCCGTGAGTTATCATTATCGGTGTATCCCATTTTTCTACAAACTTGTGCGGTGAGTTTGCATAAGAACGTTGTGCTATAGAGTTGCTTCTGTCCCAGAACGAACCACCCAAGTCCCAGTTGGCAAACCACATTTCTTCGGTCTCCAAGTATTGTGCTTCCAAATTGAAGATACCTGCATGAGACAGAAATGCTTTGAACCTCTTATTATGATTTCCTGCCAGCCAATAAACAGAGAATCCTCCATAGCTAGCTCCTGTACATCCCAGTTTTGTAGCATCTACATAAGGCTCTTTCGCCATTTCGTCGATAGCCGACAAATAGTCTTTCATATTCTGACCTCCATAATCTTTGCTAATTTGCTCCAGCCATTCCTGACCGAATCCAGGTAGTCCCCTTCTGTTAGGAGCCACAATAATATAACCATTAGCAGCCATCATTTGAGGATTCCAACGATACGACCAAAATTGACTGACAGTACTTTGAGGGCCTCCCTGACAGTAGAGAAGTGCAGGATATTTTTTATTAGGATCGAAATTTGGCGGATAAACAATCCAAGTCAGCATTTTCTTACCATCTGTAGTTGTTATCCAGCGCTCTTCTACCTTGCCCATAGTCAACTGATCGAGTATATCCTTGTTCTCAAGAGATAATTCTTTAGCTTCTCCGCTAGTTGTGTTCACTGAATATATTTCGTTCGGTTTCGACATAGAGTGACGCAAGGCAATCAACTTATCACCTGCAATACCAAACGATTCGTAATCGAAATCTCCCTTCGTTAGCTGACTTATTTCTTTTGTATGAATATATGCTTTAAATATATGTGTTTTAGCTTCTACGCAGGATATAAAATACACGCTTTGACTATCTTCATTCCAAGCAATATAATCGGTATTATAATCAAACTTTTCAGTCACATATATTTTTTCCTTCGATTCCAAGTTTAACACAAATAATCTGTTTTTGTCCGATTCATATCCATTTCTTTCCATACTTTGCCAAGCCATATACTTACCATCGGGAGAAAACATAGGATTTGTATCATACCCCATCATTCCTTCAGTGAGGTTTACAGTTTCTTTCGTTTTCAGATTGTACAGATAGATATCCGAGTTTGTAGACAGGCTGTATTCCACCCCTTTCTTCTTACGACAGGTATATGCTATAGATTTACTATCAGGGCTCCATGCAAGCTGCTCTGTACCCCCAAATGGAAGCATAGGACATTCGTATGGTTCATCACCCAAAATATCTATACTGTTTTCCAGTTCATTACCATCATAATCGGCAACAAATGTATGAGGTATCTCCTCTATCCATTCCGACCAATGCTTGTACATAAGATCATCGATAATGCGTCCCGAAGCCTTAGGCAAATCCGGATATTTATCGACAGTTCTTTCTCCAAACTTCACATTCTTTATGTACATTATTTTCTTCTCGTCAGGCGAAAATGTGAAACCGTTTATATCTCCTTCTATATCACTAATCTGTTTACGCCCTGTTCCGTCAGCATTCATCTCCCAGATTTGCGAAGAGCCACTTTCAATGCTTAGAAATGCTATTTTCGCACCACCTTTTATCCAAACAGCATTGTTTTCGCTTTTGGCTGTTTGGGTAATCTGTTTCTTATCCGAACCATCAAGATTCATGGAAAATAATTCTCGGTTAGTCTTATTCTGGTCGATACTAACATAGGTAACACCATATAAGAATTTCGACTTATCAGGAGATACCTGTACATCGGTCACTCTGCCAAAGCTATACAACACCTCAGGAGTCATAATACCATTCTCTACCTTCACGGTTGCTTTCCCTATCACAGGAGCATCATCTGTCTGATCTGCCTTTTTCCCAGCCGAATTGCAGGCAATCATTGTAGCACTGCATAATAATGCCATAATAGATTTGTATTTCATAAATATTTTTTTGAAGAAACTTCTGCAATCCGTATTCCATCAATATATATTAGTATATTAAGGTTATACCTATTCCATAGTTTTTATTAATTTTATGGATTCAAAGGTATCAGTTTTTTACAATACACACAAACATAAGAGTAAAGATGAAAAAATACATATTATTTCCTTTAAGTACTATCTTCTTTTTTTACCATTTTAAATGTCTGAATAGGTAATCCAATTTAATGTTCAGGTAGGTATGCCGAATTTCACAAAATTTTATCTATAAAAGAAAATAAAGTCTTTATAGTAGTAAAAAAGCAAAAATGAATAGAAAAGAGTACAACTTTGTCAGGTTTTAGTTAAAATCATATTTTATGGAAACAGACAAAACGGTTATTTTTCAAGACCCCAAACTGCTGATTTGTACTATTAATAAATTCTTAATTGATATATCTCTGTTTTTTACCCTATTTACAGGTTAAAAAGCTATCTTTGTGGCTTAAAATTTTAACCAAAATATAATTACATTATGAAACCAACCTTGTATATCCTTGCAGCAGGAATGGGTAGCCGATACGGAGGCCTGAAACAAATAGACGGATTAGGTCCGAGCGGAGAAACTATTATGGATTATTCTATATATGACGCACTCAGAGCCGGATTTGGAAAAGTAGTTTTCGTTATAAGAAAATCATTTGACAAAGAATTTCGTGAAAAAATAATATCTAAGTACGAAAAACACATACCCGTAGAAGTCGTTTACCAGGAGTTAGATATGCTTCCCGAAGGATACTCCCTTCACCCTGATAGAGTAAAACCTTGGGGTACTAATCACGCTGTTATGATGGCTAAGGATGTTATACACGAACCTTTCGCTGTTATCAATGCTGATGACTTTTATGGTCGCGAAAGTTATTCGATACTAGCTGAACAACTGAACAAAATGAACGGACAACAAAATCATTACTGTATGATTGGCTATCGTTTACAAAATACCCTTTCGGAAAGTGGCGCTGTAGCACGTGGTGTTTGCGAAGCTAATAACGAAGGCTTTCTAACAAGTATTGTAGAAAGAACTCACATTGAACGCAAAGAGGGCAAGATACAATATAAAGATGCTGAAAATTATTGGTTTGAACTACCAGAGAACACTCCGGTATCAATGAATATGTGGGGCTTTACTCCTGATTATTTCGAATATTCTGAAAAATATTTTATAGATTTTCTGGAAGCCAATATAGGCAACCACAAAGCAGAATATTTTATTCCATTGATGGTGGACCACCTTATTATTAATAAAACAGCAGATGTAAAAGTACTTGACACCCCTTCTAAATGGTTTGGTGTTACTTATGCAGAAGACAGAGAAGGTGTAGTAGAAAAATTACAAAATTTAGTAGATAAAGGTGAATACCCTACTCCACTGTGGTAATGACAGCGAAAAGGTTATTAAATGTTTATTTTGCAACTTATTCTCATATTTTTTTGTTATTTTTGCAATGAAATGAGAGATCAATAATACTCACAATTATTTTAATTATAAAATCAAGAACAATGGTAAGTTATAAAGACTTAGGATTAGTAAACACAAGAGAAATGTTTGCAAAAGCCGTAAAAGGAGGATATGCAATTCCTGCTTTCAATGTAAACAATATGGAGCAATTGCAAGCGATTGTACAGGCTGCTTCCGAAACAAAATCTCCTGTAATTGTACAAGCATCAAAAGGAGCTCGTCAATATGCAAACCCTATCTTGTTACGCTATATGCTACAAGGTGCGGTAGAATACGCCAAAAGCTTAGGATGGGAAAAACCACAAATCGTTCTACATCTAGATCATGGTGACACATTTGAAACATGTAAAGAATGTATCGATTCAGGTTTCTCTTCTGTTATGATTGACGGTTCTCACCTTCCTTACGAAGAAAATATAGCTCTTACAAAGAAAGTTGTAGATTACGCACACCAATTTGACGTTACTGTAGAAGGTGAACTTGGAGTATTGGCTGGTGTAGAAGACGAAGTATCTTCAGAACATCATACATATACACAACCTGAAGAAGTTGTTGACTTTGCGACTAGAACAGGCTGTGACTCGTTGGCAATCTCTATAGGTACATCTCACGGAGCAAACAAATTTACTCCGGAACAATGTACTAGAGACGAAAACGGACATTTAGTACCTCCACCGCTACGTTTCGATATTCTAGAAGAAGTAGAAAAAGAACTTCCAGGATTCCCTATCGTTCTTCATGGTGCATCTTCTGTTCCTCAAGAAGAAGTTGCAACTATCAACAAATACGGAGGTGCATTGAAAGATGCAATTGGTATTCCGGAAGAACAACTTCGCAGAGCTGCTAAATCTGCTGTATGTAAAATCAACATCGACTCTGATAGCCGTCTAGCTTTGACTGCTGCAGTTCGTGAAGTATTTGCAACTAAACCAGCAGAGTTCGACCCTCGTAAATACCTTGGTCCTGCTCGCGATAATATGAAGAAACTATACAAACACAAAATTGAAGAAGTGTTAGGTAGTGCAGGAAAAGCATAAGGCGGAAGTTTTATCTTATAATAAAAATAGCCATTTCAAGGTATTGAAATGGCTATTTTATTTTTCTCAAACTTACAGACAAAAAGAAGCCCTGCACAAAAGCGCAGGGACATCTTAAGCAACTATAATAAAAACACTACTAGAAAAAACATTAGCATCACGCTAATGTGATATCTTTATCTAAGTATACATCTTGAATTGTATTTATAAGCTCTACCCCTTCTTTCATAGGACGCTGAAAAGCTTTTCTTCCACATATCAATCCCATACCTCCTGCTCTTTTATTTACAACAGCTGTATAGACTGCATCTTTCAGATCGGAAGCTCCATGAGACTCTCCTCCCGAATTAATAAGACCTACGCGTCCCATATATCCATTGGCAACCTGATAACGACAAAGATCAATAGGGTGATCCGAAGCAAGCTCTGTATACATACGTTCGTCCCATTTACTAAAATTAATCGCTTTAAATCCACCATTGTTAGTAGGTAACTTTTGCTTTACAATATCTGCCTTAATTGTTACCCCTATATGATTTGCCTGACTAGTCATATCTGCCGAACTGTGGTAATCAACTCCGTCTTTATTAAACTCACTATTTCGGAGATAACACCATAGAATTGTCGCCATTCCCAATTCATGTGCATATTCAAAAGCCTTAGCTATATCAACAATCTGTCTGCGACTTTCTTCCGACCCAAAATATATAGTAGCTCCGACAGCCACAGCACCCATATTCCAAGCCTCTTTTATAGTTCCAAATAATACCTGATCGTAAGCAGTAGGATAAGACAATAATTCATTATGATTTATCTTTACTACAAAAGGTATCTTATGAGCATACTTACGCGCAACAGATCCTAAAACACCAAATGTAGAAGCTACAGCGCTACATCCTGATTCGAGAGCAAGCTTAACTATATTCTCCGAATCAAAATAAATAGGATTAGGAGCAAACGATGCTCCTGCAGAGTGTTCTATATCCTGATCGACAGGTAGAATAGACAAATAACCTGTATTTGCCAATCGACCATGATTAAATAAATGTTGTAAACTATTTAGGGTAGGTATATTCCTATCCGAATCTAACCAAATATTGTCTATCACATTTGGTGAAGGTGCATGAATAAGAGATTTATCTATTGTTTTACTAACATGACCGAGCAAATATTCGCTCTGATTTCCCAGAATTTTTGTAATGTTTGAATTTGCCATATCTTTTGATTTTATATTGATTAAATAAATATGCAAAGGTGTTTATTATAGAACAATACAGTAAAGCTTTAGTTTAAACGTCCTAAAACATTTATAATTAGGAAAAGATTATTTAACAAAAAGAGCTTATTTATAACCTATCAAAATAACTAAAAAGTTAAATAAAATCTTTATCTTTGTTTAGATAGACATATGGAAATCTCCTATTTGTATTAATTTAACTATATATAGAACATTATGTTACATGAATTTACGCTTTCAAGAGGAAGAGCTATGATTAATTTCACCCTAAAATACTGCGATACAAAGCAAAAATTGTTGAACAGTTATGGGTTTAGAAGAGTTATAGAATCCTTTATAAAACAAGTATTAAAAAAAGATGAACGAGTTATATATGACTATTATATCGATCATTTTGGAAATGAAGACGAGGTTGTCGATTCTTTGATAGAAGTATTTAAATTGCTTACTGTTTTTGATATTAAAGAAGTCGTAGCTGTAGACAATAAATATTCTAAATTCTTTGAAGATAAAGACTTATTTATAGAAGTTACAGAATTATTAGTAGCTTACTGGAAAAGATTAGAAAGATATACTATTGTGAGAAATTCTCGAGTTGGAAATGGCTTGCAAAATGTACGTTTCATTCAGGCAAATGATATGTTCAACGATTTAGTTCTATCTACAGGAAGAAGAATTCAGGAAACAGTAAATGGACAAGAAACCAGAATCTACAGACAATCGACTGTAGGAGCAAACGCAGGTCTCACACTTAATGATGTTAACTGGAATTGTCCAATAGAATATAACGGCTTGTCTTCAGTTCCATTCATTAGTACAGTTGTTGTTCAACCCCCATATATATCATATACAAAGAAAAATACACGTGACGGTATATTTCAAGAGCACGATCAAAATCCATTAGAAAACATAGTATTAAATGATGACGACTGGTATGTATTTCCTGCAAAAGTAGGCAATATGCTGACTTTCGTATATTTCCATAAAGACTTTATGGTACATGGAATCGGGCTGGCTAACCTATTTGAGCTAGCAACTGAGACCGAATATATCGGAAAAAAACCAGATATGATATATGTATTCGGTTATCCTGACGGACATGAAGAAAAACGCACATTCTACTACAAGGACAAAAAGAATGATATTCTTATCGGCTATGCAAATTATTGTGACGATATAGACTATTTCGGCTACATGAAGAAGATGCTCCTTACATTGCATAATGTAAAGCAAATAGAACAAAAACGTTTACCTATTCATGGAGCTATGGTAAATATAGTTCTTCGTAATGGAAAAGAGTCTAATATCATTATAATGGGCGATAGTGGTGCGGGCAAGTCTGAAAGCCTTGAAGCTTTCCGCACATTGAATGAAAACTATATACGACATATGCGTGTTATTTTCGATGATATGGGGTACCTCAAAAAAGAAGAAGATGGTACAATTAAAGCCTATGGAACTGAAATTGGAGCATTTGTCCGTGTAGACGACTTAGATCCTGCATATGCTTTTGAACAATTAGATAAAGGTGTATATACTAACATGGACAGAATAAATGCACGAGTTACCATTCCTATTTCTACATACGAAATTATATCAAAAGGATATCCGGTAGATTATTTCCTTTATGCAAATAATTATAATGAAGCAAATAAGAAAATTCTGATTTATGACAACTTAGACGAAGCAATTACTGTATTCGAAGATGGCGCTCGTAAAGCTAAAGGAACAACAACAGAGAAAGGATTAGTCAAATCTTATTTTGCAAACCCATTTGGCCCGGTACAAGAACGAAAACAAACAGAAAAACTTGTACGATCATATTTCAACGATATGAAAAATGCAGGAGTTCTGATTGGTGAAATCCATACATCTCTTGCAATAGATGGAAAATCGAAGGATGGTCCTCGTGAAGCTGCTGAAGAGCTATTTAAATTAATAAACGAATAAAATATAGTAAACTAAATTCAGTAAAGGGTGTGTCATACTTTTGGCACACCCTTCCTTTTTCGTGTAAAACTACATTAAAATTCTAATTTTTGAATTATTATATATTCTACAAATTGTAGTTATCCACTTTCACTTGAGAACAAAATGTTTGAGTGATT
>NZ_CVRP01000011.1 GCF_001261735.1 Dysgonomonas sp. BGC7
GCACCATCGGTATAAAATGGGTTAAATGAAATGGGATTTTTTTCGGTATAGGTGAAGTAAACCCCATCCTCTCCATTGGTACGACGGTTGATGAAATTACAAAGCCCCTGATACGAGTTCCCCGTATCCACAAGCACGATATGAGTACCTTGTTCCCAATATTGGCGACACATATGATTGGTAAAAAAGGACTTACCACTACCCGAAGGTCCCAAGATAAACTTGTTGCGGTTCGTGATAATTCCTTGCTTCATGGGCAGGTCGGAAATATCCACATGGATAGGTTTTCCACTTACCCGGTCTGCCATCTTGATACCAAAAGGCGAGGGAGAACTTTTGTAGTTTGTTTCCTCTGTGAAGAAGCACAAGGCAGGTTCTATAAACGTGTAGAAACTTTCTTCACTCGGAAAATCACCCGCATTGCCCGGCATCGCAGCCCAATAGAGTGTAGCGACATCCACCGTGTTATGGCGGGGCTTGCACTCCATGAGAGCCAACTGTGAGCCGACATCGTTACGGATATTTTTGAGTTCTTCCGCATCGTCAGACCATGCCATCACATTGAAGTGTGCCCTGACAGAAGTTAGCCCAAAACTATGGGCTTCGTTCAGGTACTTGTCGATCCACTCGCGATTGATTTGGTTGCCACGACTGTACTTCGATAGCGATTGCATATTACGGGCAGATTTTTCAAACTGCCGCAGGTTCTCTGCCGAATCATCCAGAAATATGTATTGATTATATACATGGTCACAAGAGAGTAACAAACCCACAGGCGATGCAAAGGACAAACGGCAATCACTCCGATCCGTAGATAGCTTTTCGTATCGCATATCTGTTCCGATTGTTCCGGGCAAATCTTCCACATCGGAAATGGTATGCAGGCATACCGTTTTATCTCCTATGCGTAGCCCATCCGATCCTAACTCCAGATCCTCCAGACAAGTGGTATCTTCCAATGACAGGGCAAAGTATTTCTCAATAAGCCCGGCTTCTTTTTCCGTTCCCGTTATTTCGTCTGAAGTAATGCGTGTCAGTGTAATAAATCCCGAATCGTTTAAAATCCGCTCAAACTGTCCGACTGCCTCCAAGAAGCGTACCGCCATCTCTTTATTGACTTCTTTAGGGATGATATACCCTCGGCAGAGCGATGAAAAGTTGCTTTGCATCCGCATCCGATCCTTTGTCGTTTTGGTCAAAAACAAAAAGCAAGTATGATTCAAAAAAGGACGTTCGTTGAAGTGACGTTCAAATGAGCGGGATAGAAAACTCATGTTCTCTTTATCGGTAGCAGGTTTGTAGTTTTCTTTGACAAACCAATCCTGCTTATGGATAACCGAGTATTCGGGCAACACCTTAATGGCTTTCGTCCAAGCCGAGTGTATGGCTTCGTATTCACTACCCGTAACAGTGAACAGCTCCGGCAGATCGACACGGTAGGCTACCGTTATATCCGCATCTTTGCTGATGATGCAGTCGTGCTCAACCGAAAGTAAGGGAAACTTACTTTCGATGGTAGCTGCTTTGAGTGTATTACGCATTCCGTACCTCCTTCTTTTTAGGACATTGGAACAAGCGACGGGAATTTTTACGATTAATCAGAAAACGGGGATGTTGCCGTTTGGCGAGCAACTTCATAAGCCCGTGTTCTCCATATTTCGCATTCAGGTTGAAAGTCAGCCATACCAGTGCAGAAGCAGCGATAACACCGAAACCGATGCATATCCACTGATCTACTCCTGCCATGTACATCACTACAAATACGATGAATACAGCCAGTAGACCTCCTGCAAAGATGAAAAGGTATTGTGCCTTCAAACCCTTAAATTCTACGCTCTTGCCAATGCCCTTGTTTATATTATACTCCATTTTTCTTATTCGTATTTAATGAATAATAAAGGGGGCTGAGACCCTTACAGGAAGAAAGAGCGTAGAATCGTAGCAGCGACAATCAGAAAGATACACGCACCAAACCACGAAGCGGCTGTTTTGCTCGTATCGGGATCACCGGAAGAGAATTTATTATAGACTTTGATTCCTCCGATGAGTCCTACAACGGCTCCGATGGCATAGATGAGTTTTGTTCCCGGATCGAAATACGAAGTGACCATATTGGTGGCTTCGGTAATACCTCCGATACCGTTGCCTTGTGCGAATACAGATGATACAGCAACCATGATAAAGGCTACTGACAGAAGAAATTTTTTCTTTGTCATACGATTTTTGATAATAGTACAGGGGGGGAATAGTCCCCTGTACTGAATGAATAATTGTTGTTTAACTTTGATTTTTTAGTGGGGGTCGCAGACCCTTTTGTTTGGCTGACGCACATTCACGCTAACCATAGTCTTTTTGCTTCATACTCTTTTGTTTTAATTGTTAGCTACTTTACGCAAATCCGCGTACATCAAACTCTTTAGGTGCTCTGACTACCGGTTCCTCCAATTCTCCGGCTTCTTGTTGTTTGCGATGGAAGGCAGCAAAATAGTCATCCATAAGTGAGGATATAACTACTTTCTTTTTAGGTTCACCCGATACAACCTGTTCAAACATATCGGTCTTGCGTATCTCGACTAATACCCGTCCAGCTTCTTCTTTTTCTTCGGATGTTGCATTGTCGGGAGCCTCTACCGTTCGCACCATACTTGCCAAGTTATTGAAGTCAAGTCCCAACGCCATTGAAATCCCGGCTCTCCCTTCGGCATCTTCTTCTGTTTCCTCTTCGTCTAAATCACTGTCGTCGTCATAGTCCTGCTCTAATTCGGGGGGAGTGTTCTCAATCTCTAAATTGATTTCATCTGAATTGTCTTCCGTTCTATTGTCTGTCGAAAAAACTTGATCTAGTTTATCCAAAGGGATTGCCACCGAGGTCTTTTTTTCTTCTTTCTCGACAAATATAGAAGCATTTCCTTTCTCTTTTTCGTTATTAATCAGAGTGGTAGCTTCTGTCCGCGATTGTCTCAGGTCAAATTTACTTTTGCCGATAATATCTTCTTTTGGTGCTGCATGAAATGGGTTAAATACCGATTTTTTAGCAGCATTCTTTTTTCGTTTTTGCATCCGATCCCGAAGTAGGTAAAAGCCGACAAACAGTGCGTACAGCACGATGGCTGAAATAATATATTGTTTCATGGCTAAAATATATCCGTGTTCTTTTTGCGATACAATTCGGTAATCTCGCTTTGATAGGTATCAAAATGATGTTCCAATACATTGTTTAGGTAATCGTACAAACTATAATCGTTCTCTCCGATAACCTGTACAATACGTATAATACGTTCGTGAAACTCCTTTCGGATATAAACTGGTTTTCTATCTCTGGTTTTATTTTGGACTTCTCTAAAAAAACAACCTTCATATTGTTGAACCGTTGTTGGACGAACTACATTTGATGTCTCACAAGGAGTTGTTCTTTTATTAATTTTCTTTCTCTTTTTCATGTTTTTTATTTTTGGATTAAAATACTTTCTCAATATTATTATCATACAGCTCGGTTATATCTTCCTGATAAATAGTGAAATGATGTTCCAAAACATTGTAGATGTAACTGAATAAGGAAACATCATTCTTGGCGATGACGTGGAGTATCTTAATGATTCTCTCGTGATGCTCTTTACAGATATAAACCGTTTTTCCGCTTCGTGCAGCTATTGCCGACTCATGTATAAAAAGGCTTTGATAATCCGCCTCTATCTGTGCTTTTGATTTTCGCTTACGTGGTTCCTCGCGTGGCAGTTCTTTTATGGATTCGGTTACAGGTAGTTGTACTTGTTCTTCAACTTGCTCCTCTTGATTAGTTGCTCCTTCTATCGAAGCAGGTTCGGGAGAATAAGCCTGTAACTTGCGTTCTCGTCTGCCTGTACGTGCGATGATGTCCTGAGCATTCAACTTCGTATCGGTTTTCTTTTCTTCCATAGTGCATTACTTTAGAATTTCGAGCAATTCATCAGAAAGAGTGTCTATATTACTACCTTTTACAAGAGACTTATCGACAGGAAACAGTGTGGATCGAAATAGGGCTTTATGGCTGACAGATTGTTCACGTCGAAATCGCAGGCTATTGGGGATAAATGTATTAAGGGTTGTAAACTCCAGCTCATTAATCACCGCCTCATATACTTCGTAGAGTTCGGATTTTTCCCGTCCATCCACCAGATTCCAAAGCATATAAATTTCTTTAATATCGGATTTTCCACTGCCCATAATATCATCACGTACAGTGACCATGTAATCAAGTGTACTCTCCATCACCACACGGTCAGCCGCAATGGGAGCTATGATATACTCCATCCGTGCAAGCGTATGGATTAAATCTACATTGTTGAGCGTTCCCGGCAGATCAAAAAATATAAAATCAAAATCACCTTGCGGAATCAGGTGTTCAGCATCAGCAATAGCTTCTTTGGTATTGCTCTCGATGATGGGATAGGCTTTTTTGTTTTCTAAACGGGTAAACTGTTCGTACAGCATTCCCTTGTAATATTCGTCATTTTCGCACATCTTAAAATCCCGCTCCCGCATATCTGCGATAGAATGCTGCGGGTAATCACAGTCAATTATCGCTACATTTTTCCCTTTTACATAATGTAGATAGGAAGCTATCAATACAGTAAGAGTTGTTTTTCCGGCTCCACCCTTTTGGGTTGAGAATGCCACATAAATAGGTTTCTTTTTCATTTCAATTTATTTTTTTAATGGTACAATCGTTTTATCGTATAGCCGTACCCAAGGGGATACATATATTTTTAAGTCTCAATCGTTGTACGGTGGTACGTTTGTTTTCTGCAACCAACTATTGTATAGCGGTACATACAGCCAGCCCTATGTTGTGCTATTTCTATAGCGGTACATTGCAACAGACTTACGTTCTTAGGTTGATTGGTTCGTAAATTGGTTGGTTTGATTTTCCAAACCATACACACAACCTATGTATCTGAAAATGGACTATTCGACCAACCTCTCATTGTACGTTTTTACCTCTGTATAATCGTACATAGATTCCTCCTTTGGTACGACAGATTGTAGGTCTTTATATCTCGCCATACAATCAATTGTCCGGCAAATAAAATCTATATTTTTCATACTTACACTATGTTTTTGAGAGGTGGCAGCTTGTGTCCAAGGTTGTCTATGCCTGTTGATTTTCAGGTGATTATTTTAGAATATAACTTTGCTGCATGAAACGTGAAAGAGGATTCATATCGGTTTTAAGTTTGTTCCGACATTCAAAAAATGCCTGACAGAGATCAGGCTTATATCCCGAAATTTTTCGGGCTAAGATGATGCCCTTTATGGGCAAAAAGTATTTGCATTTGGGCAAATAGCAAGGTATGTTGAGTGCATCGCAAAATGAATTTTGCAGCACACAACCCTTGCTCTTACAGAGGGGTATTTTCCTCTCCGAAGTCGGGAAAATAGAATCCGCACAACAATCCATCGTGTGCAGAAATTAAATAATAAAACGGTCTGCGACCGCACTAAAAAAATCATGTTATGAACGAAGAAAAAAGGAATCCCGATAAACGGGGAAAAGGGGGCAGACCCCCGAAGAACGATCCGGCAAAGCATCGACTGACTGTGAACCTGACAGATCAGCAACACGTCGATTTTTTAGCCTTGTATGAACAGTCAGGCGTACAATCCTTATCCGGATTTATCGCTGCCCGCATCTTTAGTGATGAGTTTCGTGTAGTGAAAACGGATGCTTCAGCAGTAGAATTTATTGCAAAGCTCACTGCTTTACACGGACAAATA
The DNA here is from genome assembly GCF_001261735.1 of Dysgonomonas sp. BGC7. Lineage (GTDB taxonomy): Bacteria > Bacteroidota > Bacteroidia > Bacteroidales > Dysgonomonadaceae > Dysgonomonas. The sequence continues at coordinate 5,755 of NZ_CVRP01000011.1, forward strand.
CGTAGTATTGGAGTCAATTACAATCAGGTTGTAAAGGAATTACATTCCAATTTTGGAGAGAAAAAAGCATTGGCATTGCTTTATAAATTGGAAAATGCAACTATTGAACTGTCAGGAATTGGACGGGAAGTGATGCAACTATGCGAACAATTTAAGGCTAAACATCTCTAAGAATGGTTGCGAAATTTAGTCACGGAAGCAGTTTGTATGGTGCACTTTCCTACAATCAAGAGAAAGTAAATGAGGGTTTAGGAAAAGTTTTGGCGACCAATCTGGTCATTGAACCTAATGATGGAGTGTTCAATGTTGCCTCTTGTATGGAAGATTTCGAGCGATTTATCCCCTCGCATGTTCGCACATCAAAGCCTGTTATCCATATCTCACTCAATCCACATCCGGACGATAAACTGACCGATCAGCAACTTGCCGACATTGGTCGTGAGTATATGGAGCAGTTCGGGTATGGCGAACAACCCTACATGATTTTCAAACATGAGGACATTGGAAGAGAACATATACACATCGTTTCGACCCGTGTACGCACCGATAGCTCGATAATCAGCGACAGCAAAAATTACGAACGCAGCAGGAAAATCACCGACTCTTTAGAACAAAAGTACGGTCTGCACCGGAAAGAGAAAAGTCAGGGTGAGACATGGCAACTTGCTCCAATAGACGTTAGCCAGGGGAACTTAAAAAAACAGGTGGCTAACGTCATAAAACCGCTTTCTGAAATGTATTCTTTTCAGACTTTAGGCGAATATCGTGCTTTACTTTCCTTATATAATATAGGAGTAGAGGAAATAAAAGGAGAAAACAAGGGTAAAGCATATCGGGGATTGGTCTATTCGGCATTGGACAGTGATGGCAATCGTGTCGGTACACCTTTAAAATCCTCTTTGTTTGGTAAGGAACACGGTTTGGATAGACTGGAAAAACGATTTGATAAGTCAAAAGAAACAATCAAGGCAAACGGCATAGCCAAACAAACCCGTGCTATTGTTTCTGCGTCCTTTGCAAGCACCCGCACAGAGAGCGAGCTCCGAGCAGCTTTGCGGGAGAAAGGTATCGACCTTGTGCTACGACTGAGCGATGAAGGACGCATCTATGGGGCTACATTTATCGACCATAATCAGAGGGAAGTTCTTAACGGTTCTCGTTTGGGTAAGGAGTTTTCGGCAAATGTTCTCAATGAACGCTTTGCAGATAATTCACCTCGCGAGAATCTGCAAGCACCAGCACTGAAACATTCCGATAATAAGCAACCAACTGCCAATCAGCAATCGCAATCAACACACTCCGAAACGAACGATCCGGTGGGGAGTTTATTTTCTGTCTTTACTCCCGAAATCGAAGGAACAGACTATAAACAATCGAGCCTAAAACGTAAGAGGAAGAAGAAACGAAGATATGGAAGACAGATGTAAGTTTATTTACTTATTGGCAATCTCAATAAAACATTGTTATTCATCGGTTAGTAAAGATATGCTACCTCTTTTTTTGTTTTTTATATTTAATTATTTATTGAATAACTGATAATTTTAAGTGTTGAGGCTGTCTATTATACCATCGTATAGATTGAGAACAGGCTTCTTTCATAAATTCGTTCAATATTTCAAGATCAGCACTATCGCATTCATTATCTGTTATTTCATAATTTGATTTGGCATGAACAACTTTATTTCTTGTTGCATATATAATTTTGCCAACCATATTTGCCGCTGTTGTTAGACTTTGCTTATTTATTGAATAATCAATAATTTGTAAATTAATTTGTTTTTTTACTTTTGATTTAATTTTTTCAGGTAATCTATCAAAAAGACCAATAAAGTCAAAGCAGTTAATAAATGTTGATTTAATAAGGTCTTCATCATTAAATTTTGCTCGCATAGATTTTGCAAGGTCAAATATAGAGCGAATAAAATCTCCATTCTCAAACTGTTTTTTAGGAGCATCCATCTTTTTTCGCATTAGCTCATGTGCTTCTATATTGACTGCGACAGGAGCAAAATGTTCAAGGATTTTATAAAAATTTAAAAAGCGCAATTCCGCTTCTTGAATTTGTAATGCAGAAATAAATAACTTCATTCCTTCATTATATGGTTCAATATCTCTTAATTTACTGAAATTATATTCTCCTTCTTCATCTTGTAAATCTTCATAATCATAAAGTGGATTTTTTATTTCAGAGAAGGTTACAGCTATCCCTGTACTATCTGCAACTTCAAATATATATGATTTTACAAGATTAAATTCCTCTTCTTTGTTTAATACTTCATTTGTATTATATTTAAGTTCAACTGCAAGATAAGGGGAGAAAGTTCCATAATAATTTTTATCATATTCTCCTAATGCAGTAGCAGCAAGCCCAATAATGAAATTATCCGAAACCAAATCAATATTAATATTGTCTTTTTTTGTACTAAAGGCTCCTAAAGTTGTGCTAATTATGTGGTCATAATTTGAGTCAATAGCCTCTACAATATAATATCGTAAGTGTTTTGTCTTTATAATTGAATGATCTTCTGTTTTTATTGTCGGTATTTCGTCTGCTATTTCTAAAAACTCTTCGATAGAAATATCAATATCTTCTTGTTCTCCGGGAAAAGGAAAACTTGGCAATTCATAACCACCTTCTTTTACAAATCCTTCAATATCTTCATCTGTCAGTATAAGCTCATCCCCATAATCGGCAAATTCCTCATAATTGACAATAAGGAAATTTATAGTTGATTGTATCTTTTTTAATTGTTCTCTTGTTAATTCCATACCAAGTTATATTATTGAGACAAAGTTAATAAATAGCTTCGATATTTTTCTTATTTTCAATACATAACGCTATATATAGGACAACCCCAGACACAAGCTACCACCTCACTAAAATCGAGTATAATATTCTAAACCTCTACTTACATTCGCATTCTTTAATGAATTATAAACAATCTAAAATTCAATAACGATGCAAAACGAAGATGATTTGAGAGGGCTTGCCAAAGTCATGGAGTTTATGAGGGCGATCAGTATTTTGTTCGTGCTGATGAATATTTATTGGTTCTGTTATCAGGCAATCCACGAGTGGGGAATCAATATTGGGGTGGTAGATAAAATACTAATGAATTTTAATCGTACCGCAGGATTATTCAACTCAATCTTGTGGACGAAAATATTTTCTGTAGTCTTTCTTGCTTTGTCCTGTTTAGGTATAAAGGGAGTAAAGGAGGAAAAGATTACATGGAATCACATCTATGTATGTCTTGTTTTAGGATTTGTATTTTTCTTTCTGAATTGGTGGCTTCTGTATCTGCCTCTTCCTAAAATAGCCAATGCAGGTTTTTATATTTTCACCATTGCTGTGGGATATATATTACTATTGATGGCGGGTACATGGATGAGCCGCTTACTCAAAAACAACCTAATGGACGATCCGTTTAATAACGAAAATGAATCGTTTATGCAGGAAACCAAGTTGATGGTAAACGATTATTCGATAAACCTGCCTACCAAGTTCTGGTACAAAAAGAAGCAATGGAAAGGATGGATTAATGTAGTAAATCCTTTTCGGGCAGCTATCGTATTGGGTACTCCTGGTTCGGGTAAGTCTTATGCCGTTGTAAATCAATTTATCAAACAACAAATTGAGAAAGGTTATACAGGCTATATTTACGATTTCAAGTTTCCAGACCTTTCGACTATTGCTTATAACCATCTGTTAAACAATAGAGAAGGTTATAAGAAAGTACCGACCTTTTATGTGATAAACTTTGATGATCCAAGTCGTAGCCACCGTTGCAATCCAATTAATCCCTCTTTCATGGATGATATTTCGGATGCCTACGAAAGTGCATACACAATTATGTTAAATTTAAACCGAACGTGGGTACAGAAACAAGGAGACTTTTTTGTTGAATCTCCGATCATTCTGTTCGCCGCTATTATATGGTATTTGCGAATCTACAAGGATGGTAAATATTGTACTTTTCCTCATGCCATAGAGTTTTTAAACAAGAGTTATGAAGATATTTTCCCGATTCTGACTTCGTACCCAGACCTCGAAAACTACCTTTCTCCCTTTATGGACGCATGGAAATCTGGAGCTGCCGACCAGCTTCAAGGGCAAATTGCAAGCGCTAAAATACCACTTTCCCGTATGATTAGTCCACAATTATATTGGGTGATGTCGGGTGATGAGTTTACATTAGACATCAACAATCCGGATGATCCTAAAATATTGGCAGTAGGTAACAATCCTGATCGACAAAATATTTACGGAGCAGCACTTGGATTGTATAACAGTCGTATTGTGAAACTGATAAATAAGAAGGGACAACTTAAATCATCTGTTATTATTGACGAGCTTCCGACTATTTATTTCAAAGGATTAGATAACTTGATAGCTACTGCCAGAAGCAACAAGGTTGCCGTATTGTTGGGGTTTCAGGACTTTTCTCAGTTAAAGCGAGACTATGGAGACAAAGAGGCCGCCGTAGTGATGAACACAGTAGGTAATATATTTTCGGGGCAGGTAGTCGGAGATACGGCGAAGACCTTGTCTGACCGTTTTGGTAAAGTATTGCAGAAACGCCAATCTATGACCATCAACCGCAACGATAAATCGACTTCCATTTCTACACAAATGGATAGTTTGATACCAGCATCCAAAATATCCAATCTGACACAGGGTATGTTTGTTGGGGCGATAGCAGATAATTTCGACGAGCGGATAGAGCAAAAGATTTTTCACTGCGAAATTGTGGTAGATAATGAACGTGTAGCTACCGAAACTAAAGCGTACAAGAAAATACCTGTCATCACTAACTTTGTAGATGAGAACGGAGTAGACCGTATGAAGGAAATGATTAAAGAAAATTATGACCGCATCAAAGCTGAGGCGAAACAGATTGTAGTTGAGGAATTGGAGAGAATTCGCTATGATGAGAATCTGCGACATTTGTTGCCGAAGGAGGAGTAAACGATAAGAGCCGTTCGGTGTACAAAATGTGATAATAATTAAATAGTAAAAAACAAACATTCAATATATAAAATTGGGTGTTTGTTTTTTTGTTAACTAAACGATCTTTTATTTTGAGGCAATAGTTCACAAAATGTTTTATTCACAACAACACTTCTCAACTTACTTTTATCCGTAAAACATCGGGATAAAGCTTGAATTATATCTCCATAATTATCCCATCCTTTTTCATTCTGATAATAATAAGGTTTTATCGACACACAATTTTCATGTTCAAATAGAGTTCGCAACAAAGTGTTGTCTGACAAAGCACATGAATGCCCCATAATATAAACTTGATAAGGTGCAGCATTTATCAATGATTCTAACTTTCGATAATTATTTGTTTCCAGATATTTCATTGATTTTATATTATCTAATACATGAGGGATTTTTGACTTTTCTAGTTTTTTATATTCGTCATCATATTCATCCCCATACCCGAATATTATAGGATTAGATGGATCATTTAGTTTTCCGTGTATATGAATTGTTGAGGATGAATTAAATGAGACTGAGATTGGGCTCTGGTGTTCAAATCTATATAGCTCCTCTGTATCTGTATAGTTAAATGTCAGAAAAGTGGTTTTATCTGGGGATAATAGTTCAGATATCAAATCACTTACATCAGTATTCACCTCTTTACTTGTCATTTTAGAGAGATAATCTATAAACCAATCTTTAAAGTCTTTAAATCCTTCATATGTACCACCTAATCTAAATTTTTGGGCTAGTGATGATCGTTCCTCTAACCAAATTTTTCTTTCCGGTGTATTCATGAAATTGATAATTTTAGAGGTCAAATCATCTTTGAAGTCTTTCTTGTAAAGCTCTTTTATATCACGACCGAGTATTGGGGCTAGTATAATATCACTCATCCCTTCTACTTTAGATGGTTTGGGCAAGGTTAATAGATATTCAATAAGAGCTTGTTCTATTTGCTGAAATTCTCGGTTTAGATTAATTATAGACTCTTCATCATTATTAAATTCAAGCAGTTTATCATAATAAGCTTGCTCAACATCTGACCATCCTTTATCTACATAATTTCGTGTTATACTTATCAATAAGTCGTTTGTTCCTTTTTCGAAATATTCAGAAAAAACGAATGGGGTATCATGATAACCGACATCTAGATCATTATTATTATCAAGAGCAAAAACAAAATGGAGGAGCTTTGAAATTGGGAATTTTTTATCATCATAAATTCTAGGATAACCCTTTTCTCTTAATTTTGCATCATAAAGAAAAGCTCTAAATCGAATCATTTTTCGTTTATCGACAACAATCTGATCTTTATAACTTGGTCTTTCAAAGTTATCGGTAAGTAAGTCCTCCCATAACCACTCTACGAAGTTCCCATATCCTGTTTTCATCCCGTGTGCAAGATCAAAACCATTACCAATAAGTATTATTCGATTCATTATATTTTATCGTATTTTATGTATATTATCAATCCTTTTGTGACAATAAGAAATTAAGGACATTATATCTAATGCATCTTCTTCATTTATTTCCCATTTTATTTTAACTTCATGAGCTGTTGGGTTTCTAAACATTCCATACAACCCTTTCAACAAATTAGAAAAACCTTTATGTTCTGATTTTTCACTTTCTGACACGAAATTATTGATTATGAGAATTGGAGAATCGCCTCCAAACACAGAATCAACCAATTTCCCACCATCTTCTCGAACTTCGGATATTTCTCTTATTCTATCAAACACACTTTTTGCAGCTTCCAATACAGAATGAAAATAGTTTTCAGCTAATAATTCTTCCTTACAATAATTGAAAATTTCTCGATGCGCCTTCCTTTGCTCTAATTTTGTTTTCAAATCGTCTGCTTTTCTTTGAGCTTCTGAAATTGTAGATGCCTGTTTTATCTCGCTAAACTTTCCATTTTCATTCAGTTGATATCCAATAAAGCTTAATTGTTGGTTGATTTGATTTCTTTTTTCAGCAAAGACTTCTGGGTTATTGACATATTTTGCAGGAGCTAATGCGAGTCCGATAAAGTTCAATATGTGATTTGAACATCGATTCTCATTTTGATAAATAGCAAAAGCATCGTATATCCTTTTCCATTTAGTTGAAGTGGGCGATGCATCGGCTATTTTACTTTGTGCCAATAGGTGTTGTATTTCACTACCAGTCAAACCTGAACTTGTATCTCCAAGAATTTTAGAAATGCCTTCTAACGTCGGTTGTGTAAAACAATTTCTCAGTATTGCCATAATCTACTAATGTATAATGAATTAATCTTCCCAGTTTTTCAATAAATTGATTGTTTCATTATTGGGTTTATGTTGGCTTTCAATGGTGTCGATTGATATTATTACAGGCATTTGAACCAATTGACCAGACAAAATACACATTCCCGTTCCCAATATAGGTAAGGCCTCCGTTGACACTTGATCTAGGTATGAGATAGCCTTTTCGACCATATCTAAATCTTTATTATTTACGAGCCTGTGAATAAAATAATTATGAAGTTGAGAAATAATAGTAGTGGATATATCAGACGGTCTTTGGCTTGCAATAGTGAGAAAAACTCCAAATTTTCGTCCTTCTTTAATTATTTCTTCAAATGTTTCCAATCTATAATCTTTCCATGATTCGCTTTCCCGAAGAGATTCATAGGATAAAATATTATGTGCCTCATCAATAATGATATTCAATGACTTTTCTAATTCATTGTCAGTCTTATGATTTTTGTGTTCTGAGTATAATTTGTGAGAAATAAGGAGCGGTATCAATTTCTTTATATTGATATTTGCTTCATTGAGATTTATAACAGCCAAATAATCATTATCCCAAAAGTCAATAGCACTATCCTTGATTTCTATAACTTTAGCAATATCTTTTTGGAAACTCTTTAATTTGTTTATAGCAGGGGCAATATGCTCGTTATTAGCCCTATTGGTTAGCACGTCATGAATGAGTTGAAGATATAGAAAGTGTATGATTCTTGAAATGAAATCAGATTCAAATTCATACTGTTCAACCTGTTTATAAAGTTTGGTTTCTTTTACAAAGTTTCTATTTTCAATAAAACATTGGTAATTATTAAAATCTCCCAAGTAATAACAGAATTTATCTGGTCTCCACGCAAAATCGTCAATTAATCTACCCTCCTCACCATCTTTATTAATGTATTTAGGTAAAATCTGTTCTATGTAATCCAATAGTAATTTAGACTGTACCTTGTCTGACATACATAAAATTTCCTCTATTCGCTTTCTCAGAATATTATGAAAGTAGCCTAAAGAATCATTTACACCCATAACTTTTTTATAAAATTCGAGGGTTCGCCCAATGAATGGTTGTTGTGTTTTTTCTGATGCACTTGCCAGTATGGAAAACAAGTTCTTATCTAATAAGTCATTTTCAAAAAAAGGAAGTTTGTCTTTTCCTGTACTATCCTTCGTTGATAAGTTATAGACTTTTTTATTGCTTATAATTACATTGTCACCATTATATTCACCATTAAAATCAAAAAGCAGAAATCGCGCATTTCTCTTAAACTTATCCTGATCTTCAAATGCCCTAAATAGTTGCCTATATATTTTAGCCAATGTATAAGACTTACCACTTCCCGTATTTCCAAATATCCCGATATGACTGGAGAATAGGCTATTAACACCAACATATATTTCCTGCCCCCTCTCTAAAGCAAGAGTGCCTATTTGAATAGGTTTGTCATCCTGTTTAACAAATTGGTGAATTTGTTTAAACTCTTCACTATTTAGCAGAAAACACTCATTATCTATGAGTGGCAGTTCTTTTATACCCCGCTCAAACTTTGCATTTTCAATATATCCAAGCAGTTTAGCATTGAGGATTCTGTTTATTTTATTTTCTTCTTTTCCATACTCTTGTATAAACGGCAGCTTTTCTTCTTTAATAGATTCCCCTTCAATTTTAGCAATGATTGAAATAAAGCCTTTTTCTATTTTTACATACCCCCCAACAGATACATTCTTAATTAGACTTCCCTTATATAGCAAGTGAGAAGCATTCTTTACTTTATCAACCTTAACTTTAACTTCTCTTCCTTCCACAGAAAAGACAGTCCCAATCCTAAAAATAGAATTTTCCTGTAATATATTATCAACTCTATTGTCCATTGTTATTGTTAATGGGGATCATCCTGCTGATTTGTTCGAACACTTCTGCATTTAAGGTCTTAAAATCAAAATTTACCACATTCTTTTTTAGCTTAGCTAACTTGTCTTTATCTCCTTCAGCATTAGTTTCGATAAAATTTGAAGGAGTAACAATCAGAATGTTATTGTTTTTTGATTTCCCATTGTTCAATTTAAGATATTCTTCAAACTGACTCTTTTCATCATCTGAAAAAGAGAATATAATAATCAATAATGTTGGATTAGAGTCAGCTACTCGCATTGTGATTTTAGAGATATGTTCGTCAGCAAACGAAAATCCCATAACAAACAATAGCGAATTTTCTTTTTCTAATACATTAGAATATATTCGCATCAGTTCATAAAAATGCAGGTCGAGAACTGTGTCTTTAAATTTCTGTTTGGTCGGATTTATAACAACTAACTTGTCGTAACTGTCAGTAAATGGTTTTATTGCTTTTTTATCTATTTTAGATAGCGAGTTTGCTTTAGCAACTATTTCTGCAAGTGTCTCTTTTTTATCTATTTTTATAAGTACATCTTTCTTAATAGATTGTAAGGCTTTATTTGTCACTTGCACATTTTCTAACAAACTATCATGAGATAATTGTTTTATATCTGTTCCGATTGATTTCCAATCTATTGATCCATGTAGTTTTAGCAAGTTGAAAACAGGAATTTCCGATATGTTTTGATAATGAGTACTTGTTTTTGTATATGATTTTTGAAAATTACCTTCATCAAAGACCGGATTTATTCGACCTTTAAAACCATCATTGAACTCTATTCCTGTTTTTTCTGCGGCACGCTCAACAAATAAGTCGATGTTAGTACTGAATATATTGATCTGTTTATTGTGCAGCCTGCTTGCTCTGCGTACAATAATATCATTCCAGAGAATTAAAAATTGCCGATAAACCCCTAACACATCGTCAGAATAACCAACGATATCATCGTCAATCTCAGACTGAAGATTCGGCTTAATTACATCAGTAAAATATTTCGCATATATTGAAGCTCGTATAATCTCTTTTTGAGGACTATTATCCTCTTTATTTAATTCTGTTAGCCAGTTTTCAATATCACCTAAAGTATTCAGATATGGACGTGACAAGCCAGAACCAATTAAGAAATTGATGTTGCAGGATTGGATCAGTTCTTTTATTTTTTCGATTTTCATTATTTGTTACTTATAGGATTATCACAAAGATAGAGTATTTTACTGATACAGATATGAAAGCAAGACTCTATAGTTTTGTCTATTTACATTTTTCAGTTTAAACAATAAGAATAGGAGGTAAAAACACCATATTCACCAATTGCGCATAGACAACCCCAGACACAAGCTACCACCTTTTTAAAACCTTGCAATCAGTCTATTAGTAAGATGTATTTTCGCTTTGCATTAATGTTAATGCAGAATAAAAACATCATTTATTATGGATCAAAACAAAGTGAAATCCGAAGAGCCTAAAGTCTTACTGACCCAAGGCGAAGATGGCAAATTAAAAGTCATCACAGGAGAGCAGGACGGTAAATTAAAAACCGTTGAACCCACCAAAGCGAATGCCGACCAGTTTTTAAAGGTTGATACCAACAGCAACTTTCTGGAAAATTTCTTCAAAAAGATGTCGGCACAGTTCAATCACCCGTCACATACAGGGGTTTATGCTGTCGGGATGTCAGCCGTAGATAAAATAGCTGCTTTTCTTGACAAACTTATCCGTATCGATCATACCGATAAAGCTCTCGATCCGTATCGCCTTAAGTTTGATGGTAAGGTAAAGATACATATTGAGCTAACAGGTCAGTTTCAACCCTTAGATCTCAATAAACTCAATTGGAAAGATACAGAGAAGCTGGGGCTTTCGGGTGAGAAGTTGCAAGATGCCCTCAAAGCAATGGTTTATGGGCATAAGTCACCCGGATTGGTCGATATCAAACCGACTATTGACGGTAATGAGTTCCCGATGCAGGCTCGCTTATCATTGGAACCACAGGAGGATGGTAGCATCAAGCTGGTAACCCATCCCAAACAGGAACAGCCCGATTTTGACAAACCATTCATGGGAATAAGCTTTTCCGAGCAGGACAAAGAGCAACTCCAAAAGACAGGGCATGGTGCACGAGTCTATGAATTAGAACCCATAGCCGGAGGAGAGAAAATTCCTTCGCTTGTATCTCTCGACAAAATGACGAATAGACTCGAAGCTGTCCCCATCTCCGAAATCAATATCCCCGAAACCTTGAAAAATGCCCCTCTTTCTCCCGAACAACAACAAGGATTGAGAGAAGGTAAAGCCGTATGGGTTGAGGGCATGGATAAGAAGGTAAAACCGGGAGAAGAACCACAGAAGATAGACCGCTTCGTACAGTTCAATGCCGTCAATAAGAATTTTGATTTTAAGTTCAGTGACGAACAAAGGCAACAGCACAAGGAACAGCGACAAGCCAAACAGAGTGAAGGACAAGCACAGGAAAAGCCATTACCCAAAGCCCGTAAAGTTGATGAGGTATGGATTTATTCTAAGCAAGGTGGCATACAGCTTAGTAAAGAAGAGTTTACCAAGCTGTGTAACAAAGAACCAATCTTTGTTGAGGGCATGCAATCCCGTCCGAAACAACAACAACAAGCTGATGCTTCGGGAGCACAAAAAGTAGAAGCTACCGATCAGAAAGGACAGAAGTACAATGCATGGGTATGGGTTGACGAGAGCAGAGATAAAGTTCGCCATACTTCGAAACATCCCGATCAAGTTCGAGCCATTGAAGCGAAGCAAGCTGCTAAGGATTCTCAGAAAGTGACTCCTGCTGCCGAGAGTAAAACTCAGGTGGCTGTCAATAATGAGGGCAAGACCAACGAGGCAACTAAATATTCCAAAGAACCGCTAAAGCAAGGTCAGACACAGCCCACCGCCAAGCAAGTTGAGAAAAAGGAGCAGCAACAGGAACAAAAACAATCTCCTGCTGCCCCGAAGAAAAGCAAAGGACGAAAAATGTAGAAATATAAAATAATAAAAGGGTCTGCGACCCCAACCACTAAAAAATCAATGTTACAATGAAAATAATAATAGCGGAAAAACCCTCTGTGGCTAAAAGTATAGCAGCCATAGTCGGAGCAAACAATAAAAAAGAATCCTATATAGAAGGTAATGGATATGCCGTTACGTGGGCTTTCGGGCATCTGATCGGACTCGCTATGCCGGAGCATTACGGTATCACAGGCTTTCAAAAAGAGAACCTACCGATACTCCCAAAAGAATTTAAACTCTTGCCTCGACAGGTCAAAGAGGGGAAGGAGTATAAGAATGATCCTGGAGTGATGAAGCAACTAAAGGTTATCCGCGAGTTATTCCATCGTGGAGAATCTATAATTGTGGCGACTGATGCCGGACGAGAAGGGGAACTCATATTCCGCTATATATATGAATATATAGGATGCACCCTTCCGTTTGAAAGGCTTTGGATCAGCTCGCTTACCGACAGAGCCATTAAAGACGGCTTTAAAACCCTTCGTCCCGGAGCTGAATATGACAATCTGTACGCTTCCGCCAAAGCTCGCAGCACCGCTGACTGGCTCGTAGGCATCAATAGCAGTCAGGCTCTTTCAATCTCGGCAGGGTATGGTGTTTGGTCACTTGGCAGGGTACAAACCCCGACATTGGCGATTATTTGTAGTCGGTATCTGGAAAATAAAGAGTTTAAATCACAGACCTATTTTCGCTTGAAATTGCAGGCAGAAAAAGAAGCAACATCGTTCTGGACTCATTCAGTAGATAAATTTGATACCAAAAGTCAGGCTGAAGAGATTACAGCAAAGGTAAAAGCCACAGGAAAGATACTCGTTACAGCAGTAGAACGAAAGGAAGTCAAACAAGAACCACCCTTGCTGTATGACCTTACTTCACTTCAAAAGGAAGCCAATAGCAAGTACGGTTTCTCGGCGGACAAGACGCTGACTATAGCTCAAAGTCTGTATGAAGCCAAAAAAATCTCCTATCCACGAACAGGGAGCCGTTATATTTCCGAAGATGTGCTGGAGGAAATACCACACCTGATCGCTACACTTCGTTCGCACTCACTTTTTAGGTCCTATATTGATGGACGATTTGATACCAAACTCAATACCCGTTCGGTCAATGATGCTAAAGTGACCGACCACCATGCACTGATTATCACAGAAGAACCGGCAGGCAATTTACCCAAAGACGAACAGCTTATCTACGATATGGTTGCCGGACGTATGCTTGAAGCCTTTGGCGAACGTTGCATCAAAGAGAACACCACCGTATCACTTGATACCGATGGCGTACACTTTTCCTGCAAAGGAAGCGTTACACTCGTCCCCGGCTGGAGGGCGGTATTTGATACTAAAGACGAGCCAAACGATGAAGAGGATTCCATCACTTTACCTGTTCTTCTGGAGGGAGATAATCTTTTTGTTCGTGATTGCGAGATTCAAGAAAAGCAGACGAAGCCCCGCCCATTGCATACGGAGGCAAGTTTGCTTAGTTATATGGAGTCAGCAGGCAAAGAGGTGGAGGACGAACAACAGCGTGAGGCAATGAAAGAATGCGGTATCGGAACACCTGCCACCCGTGCATCCATTATCGAAACGTTGTTTTCCCGTGAGTATATCGTCAGAGAGAAAAAATCTCTTGTTCCGACCAATAAAGGACTGGTGGTCTATCTGGCGGTCAAGGACAAGAAGATAGCCGATGTAGCTATGACAGGACAATGGGAGGAAGCCTTAAACAAAATAGCTTCGGGAGATATGGATGCGGTTACCTTCCACAAAGGAATAGAAATCTATGCCTCGCAGATAACTACGGAACTGCTTTCTACAGTCATCGAACGCACGGATAATTACAATACTTGTTCTTGTCCTAAGTGTAAAAACGGACAGGTGGTATTTTATCCCAAAGTGGTAAAATGTAAGGATGAAAATTGCGGACTGGCCGTATTTAAAACCATTGCTAAGAAAGAACTGACGGACGGACAACTCGATGATCTTTTGATAAATGGCAAGACTGCACTGATAAAAGGGTTCGTAAGTTCTAAGACCGGAAGTACCTTTGATGCCATCGTAAAATTTGATGCGGACTACAAAACGGTTTTTGAGTTTCCAACACGCAAAGAAGGTCACAAGAAGAAACGTTCGAAGTAAATTATAGATCCAATTTCATATTATAGTTGTAATAACAGCCCTTCTTCAGTTGAATCTCACCTTCATCCAATTTCTGGAATCCTAATCGGGTATAAAAAGTGACGTTTTCCGGAAGTTGGGTTGTTAAACCAACAATATGGCATATTCGATTTATAGATCTCAATTTCTGTAAGCAATCGTCAATCATATAAGAACCAATACCGGAGCCCTGATAGTTGCCTTTTACAGCAACCATCGACAAATAATAATATTCATTGGTTCCGATAGCATTTGTCAGAAGCTGTTTATTTAGAGAATCCATCTTAAGCATTGTGCGTAAAGCAGAGAATCCAAAATTCATAATAAATCGGGGTAATCCGATCTTGAAATAATCACGAAATTCAGATTTTACTCCATTGGGAGGTAATAAGCTAAATACTCCTATTATTTCCATTGAATTTTTCATTCTAACAACTTTTGTCACAGCTTGTCTTCTGTTTATCAGGTATAGATTGGTCTTAAATAACCAAAACAAACCGTCTCGCAATTTATCCTTATTTACGAAGATTGAAGCATAAGCAAGATTCGATTCAAAAGCATCTACTAAAATAGCAGCGACCTCTTCATATTCAGATTCTTTCAATTTATCTATTCGGACATCAGGTAAAGACATGACAATTGCTTATTGATATTACGATTTAATTAATGATACAAATTTAAATATAAGTGATTGGATACGCAATGACACCAAGAAAGAAGCGACCATTGAAATAATAATTTCACTATATTTGCCACTGAAAGGTCTTTGTTCTACGATTCGGAATAGTCGTTTAACATTGATTTTTTAGTGGTGGCATCCGGGGCTAAGCTCCGGATGCCTTTTTCTTTCCCAAACTATAAGCTAAAGAAAATGCTTTGTGGTATATCATTAGGTCTAAGCCTATTGGTATATCTAACTCTCACAAAAGCAATAACAAAAGGGTCTTCGCCCCCACTAAAAAATCAATGATATGGCAACAAAACCAAAGACGGCAGTCACAGAACTGTCCTATTTCCGACTATCCCTATTGTCCTACCTACGTGATACACACCCCGACAAAGCAATTGACAATGACTTTATTGCTGTACGTGGTGATGCCGCAGCAGAAGTGTATAGCCAAGCTATAAAAGCAGGGCATACCCATGACTATGCAGAAGAATTCTCTTCAAAGGTCTTATACGAAGGCTTGATCTTCTCCACTTACCGAACCCTTGTAACTATCCTCTGGGAAGAATTTTCCGAAGAAGTAAACCCTTCACAAGCCGAAGGCATAGCAATGGAGCTATTATCCCGCCTTACGGATACGATTCAAAAATACATCTTGTCTGACGATTTTGCCGATACACCAGAGTACAATCAGTTTTACACGGAGCTGACTGGCGAAATACAAATACTTCTCGAAAATGGCTTACAATAAGAAAGCTCATCTTCGGGATAATATCGAGGCAATCCGCATTGCGTTTGCTCTCGATAAAGAGAAAAGGCAGGCTACCGATGATGAAAAAATAAAACTGGCAGCCTATTCCGGTTTCGGAGGGATAAAAGCCGTGTTGAATCCTGCTGCCAAATCGGAAGATATCCAATATTGGAAAACCTCTGAGCATGATTTGTTCCCACTTGTAACTGAATTACATCAAGTCCTACGGGATGGAGCGAAAGACGATGCCGAATATAAACGTTATGTAAGTTCGCTTAAAAATTCAGTGCTGACCGCTTTCTATACACCCAAGCCTGTTATTGATGCGTTGGCACTTGCGCTAAATAACAGTGGTATCAAACCTCAACGTTTTCTTGAACCGAGTGCGGGAGCCGGAGCATTTATAGCATCGTTCAAAGAAACCGTTCCCGATGCAGAAGTAACAGGATTTGAAAAAGATCTGCTGACGGGTAAGATTCTCTCACACCTCCACCCACAGGATAAAATACGGATTGAAGGCTATGAGAAGATGGAAGGTCGCTACTCACAACATTATGATGTTATAGCCTCCAATATTCCTTTCGGGGATGTGGCTGTATTTGATCCTCTGCTTTCCAAACATGAGATACCCGCAGTAAGCCAATCGACAAAAGCAATTCATAATTATTTTTTCACCAAGAGTGTGATGGCTGCCCGTGAGGGTGGATTGATCGCTTTTATCACTTCGCAAAGCGTACTTAACTCGGAGCAGAACAAACCCATTCGTGAACACCTGATGAACAGTTGTCATATCGTATCGGCTATCCGTCTGCCCAATAATCTGTTTACAGAAGAAGCAGGAACAGAAGTTGGTAGTGATCTGATTATCTTGCAACGCAAGAATACAACTATTTTACCGAGTCAAAGACAACAGGATTTTATAGAATCCCGGAAACTATCTAACGGTATATCAGTAAATAACCTCTTCAAAGATTTTGACAGAGTGATACAGACCGATGTAAAAGTAGGTACTGACCCTTACGGAAAACCTGCAATGGAATTTACTCATTCGGGTGGAACGGAAGCCATTGCCGCCACATTGTATCGGATGCTGAATGAAGATTTTACTCAACATTTAGATGTACAGCATTATCAAAGCCATGCACAGAGTGCAGCAGAACAATTACAGTCACAGGTAGCTCCCACTGCGGAAATAAAACAAACACCCAATTTAGATGAAACTCATTTTCCCGATGATCTTAATCCATTTTGGCAAGAAGTGGAGGATTTTCTGACACAGCCGACAGTACAACAATCCGAAACAATAGAACAAAGCCAAGAGCCAAAAAACATACAGGAAATATCTGTTTCGGATATGGTAGAACTAAGTCCAAAATCGGCTTATGAACCTATTGAAGAAGATTTAGTCCTTTTCCATCCTTTTGGAGAAGTCAGAAACCGCAAAGCATGGGCGGAACTGTCCGAGCAGGGGAGAAAAGCAGTTGTGGAATCACACATTGCCACTCCAAAAGAAGAGACGAAGGCTGTACCAACAACAGAGAAAAAAGATACAATCATCAAGGATGAAGCCAGCGGATTGTTTGTAAATACGAATACCGGAGAAGTAATAGAACAAAAGGAAGTACCGCCACCTGATATGCAGCAACAGCCGATTGTTACCTTGTACGACTTGTTTGGTTTTTCAGCCGAAGAACGTTCCCAGATTAAACAGCCGAAGCGTTCCCGCCGCCGTATGCCTATAACACAACCTAAAGCCAGCCAGCAAAAGGAGGTACAACCTAAAAGTCCGACAGCAAGTACACCAACTGAAACACCCGAACAACGTGCAGAACGTTTGGACAAGGAAAAGGTGGAACGATTGAAACCCATCCCGATGCCAATACCCGAAACCGGATTACCGAAACATTATAAGGATGGCTCATTAGTTACTGATGCGGATAATCGTATCGGCTACCTGCGGGATATGGACGGACATCAACCGATGTTTCATCCGTTGGAATTGCCACCGAATCAACAAAAACGGGCATCACTCTATATCGAGATACGCGATACTTACAACCATCTGTACAACAACGAAGCCGATACACTGAAAGAGAATCCCGCGTTACGGCAAATGCTCAATCGCTTGTATGATGATTTTACACAAAAATTCGGAAACTTGAACGATGCAAAGAATCTCGACCTCATCAAGATGGATGCCGCAGGGAGAGAAATACTTTCGTTGGTACGTTATCGGGAGGGCAAAGCGATTAAGGCGGACATCTTTGATCGTCCCGTAGCCTTCAATCCCGATGAGATTTCGAAAGTGGATAATGCATACGAAGCTCTTGTCTCCAGTCTCAATAAATATGGAACAGTCAATTTGGACTACATGGTTTCTCTAACGACTAATACGCAAGAGGGAATACTTGATGAACTGAAAGGTAAGATCTATTTCAATCCTCTTGTGGGAGGCTATGAAGTAGCGGATAAGTTTATATCGGGCAATGTTATCTCAAAAGCAGATGAGGTGCAGAACTTTATTGACCGCAATCCAGAACATAAAGCAGCCAAAGAATCTCTGACTGTTTTACAGGAAGCCATACCCAAACCGATAGCTTTCGACGATTTGGATTTCAACTTTGGCGAACGATGGATACCTTCGGGTATCTATGCTGCTTTTGCTTCACACCTCTTTGAAACGGACGTCAATATACATTATGCACAGAGCCGAGATGAATTCAGCATAAATGCCAATACTAAAAATGCCAAGATCAGTGATCAGTATGCTGTCAAGGGAGAAAGCCGCACCTTTGATGGTATTGCCCTGATGCGTCATGCCTTGCACGATACAACTCCCGATATTACAAAAACGGTCAGAGTAGATGGCAAGGAGACAAAGGTACGGGACGGAGAAGCGATTCAGCTTGCCAATACCAAAATAGATGAGATACGTAACGGCTTTTCGGAATGGCTCAGAGAGCAGACTCCCGAATTTAAAGACTGACTTGCCGATATGTATAACCGCACGTTCAACTGTTTTGTACGCCCCGAATACGATGGCACACACCAGACTTTTCCCAGACTCGACCTGAAAGGTTTAGGTATTCCCGATTTATACAAGAGCCAGAAAGATGCCATCTGGTTGCTTAAATTGAACGGTGGTGGCATAATCGACCATGAAGTGGGAGGTGGCAAAACGCTGATTATGTGCTGTGGAGCAATGGAGATGAAGCGGCTCGGATTAGTGAACAAACCCCTTATCACAGGACTGAAAGCCAATGTTCACGAAATTGCTCAAACCTTTTGTACGGCATACCCTGATGCCAAGGTACTCTATCCGGGCAAGGAGGATTTTACACCGCAGAACCGCAATCGTATTTTCAACGAAATGAAAAACAACAATTGGGATGCGGTTATTTTAACACATGAACAGTTCGGTATGATACCACAATCTCCGGAGATACAGCGGGACATCTTACAAGCTGAACTCGACAGTGTGGAGGAAAATCTCGAAGTGCTGCGTTCACAGGGTAAGGAGGTATCAAGAGGGATGCTGAAAGGTTGTGAGAAACGCAAAGCTAACCTTGAAACAAAATTGGAAGGAGTAGCTCATCAAATCGAAAACCGCAAGGATAATATGTCGGATTTTCGGATGATCGGCATCGATCATTTGTTCGTAGATGAATCTCACAAATTTAAAAATCTGACTTTTACCACCCGTCATGACCGTGTGGCAGGCTTGGGGAATACCGAAGGTTCACAAAGGGCACTCAATATGCTTTTTGCCTTGCGTACCATACAGGAACGTACAGGCAAGGATTTAGGGGCTACTTATTCGTCGGGAACAACGATCTCCAATTCATTGACCGAATTATATCTGTTATTTAAATATTTGCGTCCCAAGGAATTGGAAAGACAAGGCATCAATACCTTCGATGCTTGGGCAGCTATCTTTGCCAAGAAAACCAAAGATTACGAGTTTTCGGTTACCAACCAGATCGTGCAGAAAGAACGTTTCCGCTATTTTATCAAAGTCCCGGAGCTGGCTTCTTTCTATTCCGAAATTACCGACTACCGTACTGCACAGGATATTGGTATTGACCGCCCCGAAAAGAATGAAATTTTGCACAACATACCACCTACACCTGACCAGCAGGAGTTTATCGGTAAGCTGATGGAGTTTGCCAAAACAGGCAATGCCACTCTTTTGGGACGTGCACCGCTATCGGAACGGGAAGAAAAAGCAAAAATGCTGATAGCGACTGACTATGCCCGTAAGATGTCGCTTGATATGCGGATGATAGATCCTGATAAGTATGGCGACCATATAGACAACAAAGCGAGCCATTGTGCCGCCTCAATAGCGGACTATTACCAAAAATACAATCCCCAGAAAGGGACACAGTTCGTATTCTCGGATTTGGGAACCTACAAACCGGGGCAATGGAGTCCCTACACCGAAATTAAACGCAAGTTGGTGGAGGATTACGGCATCCCTGCATCTGAGGTGAGATTTATTCAGGAAGCTACCAGCGAGAGGGCACGTAAAGCCATGATAAAGGATATGAACGAGGGAAAAATCCGTGTTATGTTCGGTTCTACCGAGATGTTGGGAACAGGAGTAAACGCTCAAAAACGGGCGGTAGCTATTCATCATTTGGACGCACCGTGGCGTCCGTCAGATCTGGAGCAACGCGATGGACGGGCAATACGTAAAGGGAATGAAATAGCGAAACTGTATGCTGATAATAAAGTAGATGTGAAAATATATGCCGTAGAAAAATCACTCGATGCGTATAAGTTTGGCTTGCTTCACAACAAGCAGTTATTCATTAAACAGCTTAAAAATAATAATTTGGGTACTCGTACCATTGACGAGGGCAGTATGGATGAGAAAAGCGGCATGAACTTTTCTGAATATGTAGCTATCCTGTCGGGTAACACCGAATTGTTAGAAAAAGCAAGGATTGAAAAGAAAATCGCTGCTTTGGATAGTGAAAAGCAGGCTTTCGCTCGTGGTAAATCAGTGAGCCGATACAAGTTGGAAAATATCATGCAGACGGTAGAATCCAACAAGGGATATATTGATCGCATCACCAAAGATGTGGAGGCCTTCAATAGCCGAGTACAAACTGCTCCTGATGGCTCGCGGCTCAATCCTGTAAAATTGGATGGATTTCAAGCTGCCGATCCGGTTGCTATAGGTAAAAAGTTGAACGAAATAGCAGACAAAACACGTACATACGGGGTACACGAGAAAATCGGCTCGTTATATGGCTTTGACTTATTGGTAAAATCCGAAACTACGAACAAAGATGGTTTTGATCTGATACAAAACCGTTTTTTTATACGTGGCGAGGGGCAGATACTTTATAACTACAATTACGGGAGTTTGGCGGCAGACCCCAAAACTGCTTCACTGAACTTTCTGAATGCTCTCGATAGTATGCCCAAACTTTTGGAAAAGTACCAAGCAGATACCGATAAGCGAATGCAGGATGTACCGATTCTCAGGCAAGTAGTCGAAAGCGTATGGTCGAAAGAGAACGACTTAAAGGATTTGAAAACAGAACTCACTGCTTTGGAGCGTAAGATAGAGTTGTCACTGAAGCCCATCGAGCAAAGTGAGGGACAAGAAAATGTTTCTGAAAAGAATCAGGTTCAATCTCAGAATAATCCAAAATCAACAGCGATTCAAGATACCCCTATGCCGAATACTTTGCAAGGAGTGAAAGAGGTTATGGGTGACAGGTTTGTTATTGAATCGGTGGGCAGTCCGCCACCAAAAGAAGAAAAAAGAGGCATGAAAATGTAAATAAATATGACCGTAGAATAATAATTCTGCGGTCGTTTTATTTATTCTTTTTCCACCGTTTCTTCATCAGGATTATCTCTAAAGTGATCACGAATGAATTTCTCTACGTTTTTCTCTGTATAAAATATCTTGTGATGGATGGTTATATAGGTCAGTTCTCCAGCCGAGCGGTAACGCTGTAATGTCCGTTTGCTTACATTCAGCATTTGGCACAAGTCTTGATTGTCTAAAAGCCGTTCTCCGTTCAGTACGTTATGTCGTCCACTCATTATATCCATAAATTTATCCAATCGGTCAAAACGTCCCATGAATTGTTCAAACCATTTTTGCATCCATTTTATCAAATCATTATTTTCCATATCCCATTGTTTTTACTTATTTGTGTTTCCTACAAGTTTATTCGGTTCTGAAATAGAAAAAGTGGTACCTACCATTGTAAGTACCACCATTTAGCGAATAATTTATTGATTTTAAATCTTGTTTTATTTATAGAGCTGATCTACTTCATTTTTATAGACTGCCAGAAGTCGTTCTAACATAGAAGAAGAATTTTTTTTACGTTCCATTGTGCGAGTTTTGCGACTGTAAATGTTTTTAGGAATCTTGATATTGAAAATCAGTTTCAAGCCGTGGATAATTTCAGCAAAACTAATTAGTTTACCAGATGCCTTACGAATCAGTTTGATGTTATAAATAGCTATCGCTAACTCAATAAGGTCTGTAATTGACCCTCCCCATATATAATAGCCTGAAGAAGATAATTTCGTTTTGTGATATGTATCGGTAGAAACAGGCTCATGGTTGTGCTCTGTCCATTCTAGAGCAGCAGTAAGAAACGACAGACAATGAGTGATATAATTTAAAATTATAGATTTTTTTTCCCAACTTCTCACCATTGAGATAAGTTTGTAATCGTTGCAATTCTAAACAGGTATAATGAATTGTAAAATAAGCAGGAATACCTTTTTTCGAAGAGGTGCAAATTAAAGTAACAGAGTGTACAAACTCATCGTATACCAGAGCAATCTCCTGCTCACTGGGATTAAATGTTCCGTCCATCTTCTTCAGTAGACAGAATAACTTAGTGTTAACTAGTCTTTTCATGGATTTTTTTTATTATGTTTTTTAACAATAAGAGGCTGTACTCTCTTTGTACAGCCCCTTACTTCATCTTCAACGATCCCCCCATTGCCTTTAGAATTATGGAGCTAGTTTTAGTTTCAATAATTTAAATATTTTATTTTAAGTTAGTTAATAGTTTTATTTATAAACTTTCTGTCAATAACAAAAATATCTTCAAAGCAATATAAGGGCAGCATATACTCCTGCTCCTTCGACATGTCTATTCAATTATTATATTAAACAATTACTGAAGTTGAGACTTACTCAATCCCTCCACCTAATGCCCGGTAAAGATTAGAAACGGCCTGAAGCTGTTCTAATTTATCACTAACTTGATTAAGTTGAGCCTCCAGAAGACCTTGTTGTGCAGTTAATACCTCCAGGTAGTTTGCTTCACCAGCTTTTAGTAACTCTTGTGTATAACTTACGGACTTGACTAACGATTCTACCTGTATATTTCTATTCTGAGTCTTTTTCAAAGAACTTTCATAGGTATTCATGATGTCAGACACCTCTTGTCCTGCCTCCAAGACAGTTTTCTCAAATGTGAGTAATGTTGCCTGCTGCTCATATTTTGCTATTTTATATTGAGTAGTTAACTGCTTCTTAGCAAATATAGGCTGTGTAAGTCCACCTATAATACTGGCGAAAATATTTTCTGGTTTAAAGAAATTACTTAAAGTATTATTTGCATAGCCAATTGTTCCGGATGTCAATTTAATTGATGGATAGAAATTAGCCTTTGCCGCATGAGTTAATTCAAAAGCAGACCGGAAAGAAAGTTCCGCCTGCTGAACATCAGGGCGTCTTGCCAACATTTGCATAGGAACTCCATATGATAATTGTGTCGGTACATTTTGACGATTTAAAGAAGTCCTTGATACAGTACCTGGCCTCCGCCCCAACATAACGCACATCGAATTCTCTAATTGCCTGATATTGTTTTCCAAGTCAGGTATTGAAATTTTCACACTATGCAGAGAAGCCTTTGTTTGTTCTACAGCTGCCCCATTCGCCTTGCCTGCTTCTTTCAATGCTTCTGTTGTAATGAGGTTCTCTTCCATAAGCTTTACCATCTCTACAGTAACTTTCAGTTGTTCATCCAAGGCTAATAAGGAATAATATGTATTCGCTATATTAGCGATCAAAGATGTTCGTACCAGATTCCTTCCGGCATAACTATTGAGCATTTCTGCATATTTAGATCTAGATTGGCGATTTAACTTTCCCCATATATCAGCTTCCCATGTCACAGCAATGCCCAGACTATAATCTGTAGAATGATATCCAAGAACATCTTTCCCCTTTGTTCCATTACTATTTCGATTATGTTGTACCTGCCCACTTAATGCCACATCCGGAAAATAAGCTGCTTTGGCCATACCAAGGTTTGCTTCTGCTTGTTTTATCCGCTCTGTAGCAATCAACATATCGTAATTGGTATTAAGACCTTCTTCTATATAAGATTGTAAAATAGGGTCTGTGAAATATTCAAGACAAGATATATTAGCTATAGTTGTTGTATCTGACGAATTTTTATCCCGAAAGAGATTTTCACTATCTATATCCGGTGTTTTATATTTATTCATTACCTGGCAGGAAGAAAGTCCTATCAGGGCAATAAACCCTGATAAGATAATTCCTTTTATTCTTTTTTTCTTCATAATTATTCTTCAGTTAATTGTTTGTTATTGGATCTTGGATCTTTCCCGCTTAAGCGTTCTTGTAAGCTTTGGAATAAAATGTATAAAGTTGGAATTACCAATATTCCAATCATTGTTCCGACAAACATTCCCCCTACAGCACTAATTCCGATCGATTGGTTACCGATTGCTCCTGCTCCATTGGCAAACATCAATGGTAATAAACCGCAGATAAAAGCGAATGACGTCATAAGAATCGGGCGCAGACGTGCGACGGCTCCGTTAATAGCTGCTTCGACAATACTTTGTCCCTGTTGGCGACGTTGAATGGCGTATTCTACTATAAGAATTGCATTCTTAGCCAACAGACCGATGAGCATTACCATAGAAATCTGGACATAGATATTATTTACAATACCCTGGTTCAAGCCAAAGATCATTATGAAAATAAATACGCCAGCTAAGCCGATCGGTAATGATGCCAATACCGCTAAAGGCAGGATATAACTTTCGTATAATGCGGCAAGCAACAGATAAACGAAGATCAGACAGATTGCAAAAATTAATATTATCTGAGAACCTTGCCCGGTTTCTTCACGTGTCATACCTGAATATTCGAAGGAATAGCCATCAGGAAGAGTCTCCTTAGAAACTTCTTCAAAAGCATTGATTACATCTCCCGTACTGTATCCATTCGGAAAATTAGGAACAATGGTAAGATCCATTGACTGGAACATATTAAAGCGGCTCAACATCTGAGGTCCTGTAATATCAGATATGGTTATAAATTCTGTAACAGGGGACATCTCTCCGGAACTGGTCTGTACATAAATGCCACTCATATTTTCTAATTTCTCTCTGTATTCAGGAGCAGCTTGTACCATTACACGAAACTGCTTACCATAAAGGTTGAAGTTAGAAGCATATATACTACCAATATTTGCTTGTAAAGCATTCATTACATCTGCCAATGTAATTCCGGCAGCCTTAATTTTAGCCATATCGGCATTAATTTGTTTTTGAGGGAAATTAGGATTGAAAGTGGTCATAGCGACCATTACTTCCTGCCGTTCATTCATTTTGGCCAAAACATCATTCATTATTCCATAGAACTTTTGGATATCACCTCCGGTTTTATCTTGGAGTTGTACTTCAACTCCCGTACTCATTCCAAATCCCTGAAGAGTTGGCATCCCGAAGAACATAAATGTTGCATTTTGTATATTTTTTGTTTTTTCGGTCATAATAGCAGCAACCTCTGATGCTGACAATTCTCTGTCGTCCCAATGTTTCAATTTTATAACCATAGAGCCATATGAACTGGAAACTCCACTTGAACCATTAAGTATATTTAGACCTGTCAGATCCTGAATAAATTCAACACCTTCTATTTCTTCTGCGATTTGGGCGACTTGTCTGACTACAGAATCTGTCCTTTCCAGAGAAGAACCCGGAGTTAATGAAATAACACCCATTACTCCACCTCCGTCTTCCTGTGGTACAAAGCCGGTCGGAATCATTTTCATCATCCCATATAATACAAAAGAGAATACAAAAATAATAGCAAGGGTTATCCAACGATGGTTCTTTTTTCCTAGAAATTGCAAGGATGATTTATATTTCTGTGTACCTGCATTAAATCCAATATTAAAGGCATAAAAAAATCGTTGTAAAAAGTTTTTCTTTTTGCTTTCTTCTCCTTCTTTGTGTGGCTTAAGAAAAAGGGCACACAGAGCGGGGCTTAATGTCAAAGCATTGATAGCTGAGATTGCTATAGAAATAGCCAGTGTCAAACCGAATTGTTTGAAGAATACACCGGAGGTTCCTCCAATAAAGCTGACAGGAATAAAGACAGAAGCCATAACCAAGGTTATAGAAACAATCGCAGGTGAGATTTCTTGCATTGCCGCTAAAGTTGCTTTCTTAGGGTCCTTTTCACCATTTTCCATCTGGGCATGGACTGCCTCGACGACTATAATAGCATCATCGACGACTATCCCTATCGCCAGGACAAGGGCAAAGAGGGTCAGAATATTTATTGAGAAACCTAAAGCCTGTAAGAAAAAGAAAGTACCAATAATGGCTACAGGAACAGCAATAGCCGGAATCAGAGTCGACTTCCAATCCTGTAAGAAAATGAAAACGACAAGGAATACCAATAATAATGCTTCTACAAATGTATGTAATACCTTTTCGATAGAAGCACTTAAAAATTCATTGGAATCCATCATATAGGTAATATGAAATCCCGGAGGAAAAGATTCAGATGCTTTATTAACGACTTCTTTTACATTATTTATAAGCTCTTGAGCATTTGTTCCTCCTGTCTGGCTGATCATCATCATTATAGACTCATCTCCATTCATGTGAGATGCTACGCTGTAATTAAGTGATCCTAATTCCACATCTGCAACATCTTTTAGTCTCAATACGTGATCATTTTCAGAACGGATAATTATATTCGCAAATTCTTCTTCTGCAACCAATCGTCCTGTATATTTTAAAGTATACTGGTATGTCTGGTTACTATTTTGTCCCAGCTCTCCCGGTGCGGCCTCCACATTCTGATCCTGAAGTGCGGCAATAACCTCTCCCGAGCTTATTTTATAAGTGGCCATAACATCCGGCTTTAACCAGATTCGCATCGAAAAGTCTTTTGCTCCCATAACGGATGCATCCCCAATACCATAGACACGTTTGATCTGCGGTATAAGGTTTATATTCGCATAATTCTGGATAAATTCTGCATCATATTCAGGGTTATCTGATGAAATACTCATCATAAGGATATAACTACTGAGTTGTTTTTTTACTGTTACCCCTATCTGGTTCACCTCGGAAGGTAACTGGGAATTTGTTGTGGCAACAAGATTCTGGACTTTTACCGCTGCAATGTCAGGATCGGTCTCTTTCGTAAAATAAACTGTTATATTTGCCTGTCCACTATTTGATGACGTGGAAGTCATATAAGTCATTCCTTCTACACCATTTACGGCTTCTTCGATAGGAATAATAACACTCTTCATTACCACATCAGCATTTGCTCCGGGATATTGTGCTGAAATTTGGACTGTGGGTGGAGCTATATCAGGGTATTGCTCTACCGGCAATGTTACGATACCGATAATACCCAATACTACTATAACTATGGATATTACGGTAGATAAAACAGGCCTTTCTATAAATGTTTTTAACATATTTCTCTGTTTTTAAATCAAACGTTCTTCCTCTCTTTCTGAAAAAGAGTTTGCTGTTTTTTTACTAAATATTTAGATTAGATGCTTTTAGATTTACTGATGTAATAAAGCATAATTTGAAAAGACTATTCTACACTTACTTTTTTACCATGATTAAGTGTTGCAATACCATCGGTGATAATTCTATCCCCATCTTTCAGCCCGTCTGTGACCACATAATTTTTACTGTCTGGAGTCGGTAGTACCGAAATAACTTTTTGCACAACAGAATCACCTTGTACTAAATAAACTAATACCTTGTTTTGTTGTGCATAAGTTGCCTTTTGTGGTATTATTATTGAATTCTCTATATGTCTGGGAATAGATATATTACCACTTGTGCCACTTCTTAATTTCCCTTCTATATTGGAAAATTCTGCACGGAAACTGGCTGTACCTGTCGTCGTATTTACGGTACCGGAAATAGTCTCAATTTTCCCTGTCTGTCCATAAATAGTACCATCAGCTAAGGTTAGGATAACATTCGGGGCATTCCTTATTTTCTCTGCTTGAGTGGTTCCTTCCAGATTATCCAAAAATGTAGACAACTCTTTCTCATTTAAAGAAAAGTAAGCAAAGACATTACTAGTATTGGCTACTGTTGTAAGTATATTATTTTTATCGACCAGGCTTCCCTGACGATAAGGAATTGTCCCGACCACTCCATCAACAGGACTTGTTACGTTGGTCCAACTCATTGTTGCCCTGGCATTCTTCAAGGTAGCTTCAGCTTGAGCAAGGGTTGCCAGTGCAGACTCATATGTGCTTTGTGCAGTCTCAAGTTGTACCATACTTACGATATTTTTCTCAACTAAGGGTCTTATCCTGTTTACATCAACTTTGGCAATATTAACTTGTGCCTGTGCACTTTTCAATGCTGCCTCAGCACTGGTCAAGGCCTGTTCGGACTGAGGTGAGTTAATTCGGAATAATGATTGCCCTTTCTTTACTACGGCTCCTTCATCAACATAGATTGATTCAATAAATCCATCAATACGTGGCCGGACTTCAATATCCTCTTTCCCCTTGATTGTTACGGGATAAACAGATTTCAATTCGGCGTCTTGTCTATTGACTATGGCTGTAGGATACTTTTGAGGTGGTGCCTGTTCCGATGAACCTTGCCTGTTCCCACATGATGTTACAAAAAATACTAGAGCCGAAGCTCCACAAACAATCTTTAAAAAATTCATAATCTAATAATTTGATTTATTTAATTAATCTATCTGTTAATATTAATAATATCGACGTAAACTGCTTTTCATCAACACTTTGATAAAGATCTGATCTCATTTTTTCTATTTTATGCTGAGCCTTATCGTATAACTCTTTTCCCTCCGGAGTAAGTTCTACCTCAACTGTGCGTGTATTGATTAAGCCTCTTTCCCGTTTAATAAGTCTTTTTTTCTGTAAGTTTCTTAAGATTGTTGAAGTTGTCATTGGATCGATCTGGGTTTTTTCCGATAAATTGATCTGTATAACCTCTCCATTATCACCATGTAAAGAAGACTGATATAAAGCTGCCAGAATATCGTATTGCGAGCATGTTAATTCGAATTCATCTAATATCATTTTCTTCTTTTTAGTCAATAGTTTTGTTACTTTCCACATTAAATTGTCGACTTTGGAAAACTGCCATTTTGGGGTTGTTAAATTTCTCATAATCGAATATCTTTATTATAAGCTTACTTATATGGGAGATTAATATATTACGGAAATGCTCCCTATAACCATCTCCGATTGACTTTGCAAATATGAACTATTTTGGTCTAGGACTTATATCCATTTATACCTCATAAGTGTCCATTTTGGCTATTTATCAATTTTATTAAACTCTTATCCCATGTTAATGTAAAATGTTTATAATATGGCAAATACGAGTCTATTACGTGCGTTTTAATAAAATAAAATTATATCCGATTGATCAATACGTCCTCATTTATGTTCATATTGGAGTTTTAACAAAAACCTAAAAACAAGAAAGACGCATTCATTATTGAATGCGTCTTTCTTTAAACTTACCGTATTTAGAGAAATCTTTGATTTATATATTTTCTTTCTCTGTTAAGCTAATTATGAATCCACCGAATAGTATTCCGATAAAACAGTTAAACCAACATTCGGAGGACATTGGATATACACCCCAATAACATCCCCAGTAATACCAATGAATATAGCCTGAGACAAAGCCTATAAACATTCCAAACAAAGTCTTTAAGTTTAATTTTATGAATGCTTTCATATTATCCTGTAAAAAAAATAATTCGTATTTTATCCTCATCGAAAACTTAGATAAATTGATTTAGTAAAATTTTTCATGAAATGTTTCCGGTAATTCAATATAAATAGTGTTATCTTTTAGAGTAAACTGTATTTTGTCTTCTTTAGCTAACCATCCAAGAGTAATATATATTATATTCTCCTCAAAATTGGTTAACTCTTGAATTTCTCGTATTGTCAGAACTTCTCTTTCGGTTAATAACTGCCATATAAAATTTGAATTTATTCTGATGTCATTTTTTAACATAATTGGATCTTTAAAGTTTATTAATATTTTCAAACCGTTCTATAATCATTTTAAGGTTTGGATAAGAAACAATTCCCATTATCCGGTTTATTTCACGCCCTTCTTTAACCAATAAAATAGAAGGGGTGCCAGAGACAATGCTACCATTTTTCAGATACAGAGTATTATGAACCGGAACATAATAGATTTTAGTTTTCAAACTATTTTCGTTGTTCAACCTGTTCAAATTATGTAAAATAATTTTTTCTGCATCCGATTCCGGATTACAAAATAGGACAGCACATGCCTGATTCGATATTATTTTTTCTATATCTGAACTTTCCACCGTTTCTATTATGTCAGTTTCTATATTTTCAGGCGGCTTGTCTCGGATTAAGGATATTATATTCACAGCCATCACCAATATAATGATAGCCAATAAAAAATGCCATGTTTTTAATTTGAAAGTCATACTTTATATTTTAACAAAAATCCCTCTATTATCTCTATTATCAATAATCTATTCTGCGATAAATATGTTCATTTTCGCTCTTTTTTTTAGATTTAAGTATTAACCCATTAGATAAAGCTCCTATATTTGCAGGTAAAATAGAAGCTTTATGATACATAATAAATTGGAATCATTCGGTTTTTCCGATATTAATCCCGGAACCCCCTATGTGATAAAAAATTTCATATTATTCAACAGCAATGATAAGCCTCTAGATATTAATTTAGAGCACCCTTTTTCTTTTAAAGGAATTGTATTTATTATTTGCTTAAAGGGTTCCGGAAAGATTAAAATTGATTTTAAAGAGTACTGTTTAAAAGAGAATTCTGTTTTAACAATATTGCCCAATCAAATAACAGAGAGTGTAGAGCATACGGATGATTTTTTCATCGAATTATTGGCCTTCGATTTTGATTTTTTATCGGATATTCCTCTTCCTAAGGATTTTGATCTACCTAAAAGAATCGCTCAAAGTCCTATACTCGACCTCTCTGGTAATGATATACAAAATCTTCTCAGATATCATTCATTTATTATTGAAACATTTAATAATAAAAAATCAGTACTCTTTGAACAGATTATTAAAGGTTTGCTTTATTCTTTATTAATGGAAATTGCAGTTTTATATACAGAACAAGACTATAATTTTAAAGAGAGAAAGCCAACATCAAGAAAAGAGGAAATAGTTTATCAATTTTTGGAACTATTGAAAGATCATTATAAAAATGGAAGAAACTCTTCTTATTATGCTGATAAAATGTTCATTACACCTAAATATTTATCCAGCACATTGAGAAAAGTAACGGGGAGGTCTATTAATTCATGGATTGAAGATGCAGTTCTAATAGGGGCGAAAGTACTTTTAAAGTCGACAAATCTAACAGTACTACAAGTCTCGGAAGAACTGAATTTCCCGAATTCATCCTATTTTGGACGTTTCTTTAAGAAACATACAGGAATGACGCCTAAAAATTATCGGGACAGTTAAAATTCTCAAGACTACGGTTGTTGATCCGAACCATATAAGATTACTTGATAAAAGCCCAGAAAATATGGCCATCATTAATTTCCTTAAAAGTTTTTGCCGTGATACCTATTTTTTTGAAGAAAGACCTATCTTCCTCTTTTATATCCAGGATATAAAAAACATTAATATCTCTAGCCAATAGCCAAAGTGATATATAATTTACAGTCATATTGTAAAGAAAAACGTCTTCCATACCTGTAATTTTACCTTCTTCTATATTAAATATCAGGGCACACATTGCTTCGCTATTGGGGCGAGCCATTCTTTCATTCTTTACAAATATTGCGACTTTCATGGTATATTCGTTTAGTATGTTAAAATAAACTTCTAAGATCAGATTTTAGACAAAAGTCAATCCTGACATTTATCGTATATTTATTATAATCAAGTAAATCTTACCTGTACCTTCAATAACAATGTATAATTCACTTTATCCGTTATACTCCGAGATGGCGATCTTTACCTAGTCTTTATTTCAGTAATATAAACACCAATCGCATTCATTAGGGGCACTGCCGCATCGATAACGTGAACCTCTTTATTTTGTGCTGTTATTCCTATTGATAAACATAAGAATAAGTATATCCAGAATGTTATTTTCATTTGCTCTTGTTACGGGCGATACCTAAATATCTTTATTTGTATTACAAAAGTCTTAAGATTATGAGATAGTCTAGTGATCCAGTTGACCTCGGAAGTGTTCATTTGGGATGATTCTCGTATATTGAATTAATAGCAAATGCGGACATAATTGTCGGCAAAATGGTCATTTTGAATCCGCTTATTTAGTCGAACTTTGTTTTTAAACAATATATAATCTTATTATGAATGATGAACTGCTTACCTTGGCAATACATACTGTCGGCAAGGCCAAAGTTTTAAAGAACGTTCTTGAAAGTTACGGGATAACAGTATCTTTAGAGAAGATTGAGCACCCTGTTTCCGGATTGTCTGTCTCCGACAGGTATTCTGTTAAGGTTCGAAATATTGACCTGTCAAAGGCCCTAAACATTATTGAAGAAAATCGTCTGTTTAATTATGATGACAAATCCACGCAGGCAATCGATGACGGGCGCAAACGGATTCTTGTTGCAGTGGATTTTTCAGATTATTCATTAAAGGCCTGCCAGATAGCTTTCAGTATTGCCAAAGAGGTCAATGCCAAAGTTAAAATACTTCATGTTTATCATAATATATATTATCCGTCGCACATACCATTCGCAGATAGTTTAAAAGAGAGTCCACATGAGGGATTATTAAATAAAACCAGAAAACAGATGCTTGATCTTTGCGTAGAAATTGATAATAAAATAGCTACGGAAAAATGGGATTCGATCAATTATTCCTATTCTCTTAGAGAAGGGGTTGTCGAAGAAGAGATTGAATCTTTTGTCAAAGAATACAAACCGTTTCTTTTAATTTTAGGAACAAAAGGTAAAAATAACAATCAATCATCCGTATTGGGAAATGTAACTGCAGATGTTATTGAGATGGTTAATATTCCGGTGTTGGCTATTCCCGAAAGCTCTCCAATTAATTCAGCAAAAGACATAAAGCATGTGGTTTTTTTAACCAGTCTTCTAACAAAAGATTTGAACTCATTCAATTCGCTCATTAATGATTTTATTTCTTATCAAGACATTAAAATAACATTAATGCATGTCAACAATATTATGGCTAATAAAGAAGAGAGTGCAGTTTGGACAGAAACAGTATTACAAAGTATCTGTACGCATTTTAGAGAGGAGTATCCGCAACTAAACATAGATTATAAGCTGATTGAATCTCCGGATGTGCCTCAAGCTGTAAATGATTATGTAGAAAAAGAAAATATTACAGTTGTCTGTTTAAATACCCGCAAAAGAAATCTTTTCGAAAGAATATTTGCACCAAGTGTTTCTCGAAAATTCTTGGTAGAATCTAATAAAACCATCCTTGTTTTACGAGGATGACATAAAAAAGGAATAATGGAGAAAACTCTGGTTATATTAAAACCTTCTGCTATACAACGGGGATTGATAAGTGAAATAATCCAGCGCTTTGAACGGAAGGGGTTACAATTAGTCGGTATAAAAATGATGCAGCTTAGTGATGAAATTTTGAATATTCATTATGGGCATCTGATAAATAAACCTTTTTTTAAGCAGACTAAAGATTCGATGAAAAGATGTCCCGTCATTATACAATGCTGGACTGGAATTGATGTTATTAGCGTTGTTAGATCTTTAACGGGAAGTACAGATGGAAAATATGCTTCAATAGGAACGATAAGAGGCGATTTCTCGATTAGTATACAGGAGAATATCGTTCACGCTTCAGATTCCCCAGAGGCGGCAGAAATTGAAATTAAACGTTTCTTTGATAGAAATGAGATATTTAATTATTCATTAAATATCTCATCTTATCTGTACGCAGATAATGAAAAATAATAAGCTATGCGAAGCCAAACCTGTAAAAAACAGTTAACCCTTGGCACTATTTCAGCATGAAATAATTGATCACCCAAACCTCACAACTCTGATAAATTCAGGGTTTCTGAAGGTTTGAAATAATGAAGGAATATTTTTATCTGTACACATATGTATGAATATTATAACAAACTATTAGTCACTAAATATGATTCTATAATCCTCCTTATTTATTGCTGGTAGTAGTATTTTTAAGATATCTTGCATTTTAATCGACAAACTACATGTATTGATACAAGGATGACAAGCAATATAATCCATCTGAATTACATCTTCATCGATTAATAATTGTACTCTATTTTCTTTATCATAAATTAAACTGAGCGGACTGACCGCACCGGGCTGGGTATTGATCATTTTTTCCATCTCTTCTTTTGAGGTCAAAGAAAGATGGGAACTGTCGATCTGTTTTGATATCTCTTTTAATGGAGCATTCTTTTCTCCGGGAAGCATTAACAGAAAATACTCTTGTTGTCTGTTGCATAGAAACAAGCACTTGCTGGGTTTTACGCCCAGTTGGTGGGCGATATTCTCCCCCTCTTCCATACTGAAAATGGGAGAATGTAACAGGCATCTATAACCAATCTTCAAATTAGTCAGAGTCTCTATAATATGACCATAACTATCTGGCTTTTCCATAATTAAAAGATTGAGATTGAATCAAATCATTATCCTCGAAATAGTCAATATGCATCGCCTTACGAACATTGGAGAGAGTTGATGCTGCTACTTCGCGAGCTATTTCACTGCCCTCTTTAAGTATCCGGTACACATCAGGAATATTTTTCTCAAACTCTTTTCTGCATGCGCGTATAGGAGTAAGTTCTTCTTGCAATACAGCATTAAGAAATTTCTTCACTTTAACATCTCCAAGACCTCCACGCCGGTAATGACCTTTTAGTTCATCAAGGTTTGCATACTCCGGCAGGTAGGCAATAAAATGTTCGGAACGACAGAAAGCTTCAAGATAGGTAAATACCGTATTCCCTTCAACCTTTCCGGGATCTTCCAGCCTTAGATGTTCGGGATCTGTATACATTGCCATCACCCTTTTACGTACATCTTCTTCACTATCCGAAAGATAGATGCAATTGCCAAGAGATTTGCTCATTTTTGCTTTTCCATCAGTTCCAGGCAAACGCAAACAAGCTGAATTTTCCGGGAGCAGGATTTCCGGTTCAATGAGAGTATTTCCGTAAGCATTATTAAAACGACGCACAATTTCACGTGCCTGCTCTAACATAGGTTCTTGGTCTTCTCCTGCAGGTACAGTCGTGGCGTTAAAAGCGGTGATATCCGCAGCTTGACTGATGGGATAAGTGAAAAATCCCACAGGAATACTGCCCTCAAACTTGCGCATCTGAATCTCCGATTTTACAGTAGGATTCCTTTGCAAACGAGATACAGAGACAAGGTTCATATAGTAAAACGAAAGTTCACAAAGTTGGGGGACCTGAGATTGAATGAAAATTACACTCTTGGTTGGATCAATACCGCAAGAGAGATAATCTAAAGCGACTTCAATGATGTTCTGACGAACCTTTTCCGGATTGTCAGCGTTATCGGTAAGTGCTTGGGCATCGGCAATCATAATATAAATCTTATCATAATCACCCGAGTTTTGAAGTTCTACCCGCCTCTTCAAGGAGCCAACATAGTGACCTAAATGTAAACGACCTGTAGGACGGTCACCAGTTAATATAATCTTATTCATTTTAAATTTATGTTTTAATTCGATAATTGATGGGTGATACTCCCGTCATGCGTGTGAAAAAACGACACATATAGGAAGGATCTTTGAAATGTAATTCAGATGCGATACTCTTTACGGATAAATCGGTATTAATGAGCATCTCTTTAATTGCAACGACGACCTGTTTATCAATCAACTCTTTTGGAGAAGCAGCCAAAACCCTGCTTGTTACTTTATACAGGTAGGAAGTGGCAATACAAAGTTTATCAGCATAAAACTGAACCTCCCTGTAATTGGAATGATGCTTTGCCAACAGTTCAAGGAATTGATTGACCAACATCCGTGCCCTGTTACTTTCTCTCTGTGAATCATCCAATCCTGACAATTGGAGCTCCGTATCGATTGCCATGAACAAATTATGAATATGATTTTTTAGCATATCCTTCCGGTACGAAATGGTGCAATGATTTATCGTCCATGACATTTGCTGCCACCAGTTTTTTAGTAAAAACAACTGTCGGTCATTGGCTTGGAAGAAAGGATTGGCATCAATAAAATTCCATAATCTGCTTGTCGTTACCTTATAAACGATATCTTCTATAAGGTTGTATGGTAATGATATAATCCCAGCCTTAAATCCGTTGGATACATTCTCAAAAACAACATTGTCATTATAAAATAAAATACCTATACTTCCTTCCTTCAAAGGGAATTGCATGCTATTCACTTTCACAATCCCATAACCTTGTTGAACAAGAACAATAGAACATCCTGCTGTGTCAAAAGGCTTGCCACAACAGTCTTTCATGTCGGATATGGTTAGTTTGTATTCTCCGGCATAAGAATGATTCTTATTGTCCGTACGCTCCATCAAGTGATTTTCGGTAAAGGTAGTTATTCTGACTAAAAATCAGCAGGAGAGTATCGAAAAACACCTAATTTGGAAATAAAAAAGCATGTGTGAAAAGAAGATACCTTTGTAATTTTACCAAGCTTTTCGCATAGGTAATAAGATGGTAAAAGACAACAAAACGTTAGATTTTGGAAAGAATAATGTCGGTTCTTTGTATTATAAGATGCTAATCCCGACATTATTCGGTATGCTAAGTATGGCTGCGGTAACTGCCATCAACGGAATCTTTGTGGGACATTATTTTTTGTGAATTTTACAAAAAACTGGATTCTCTTCTCACAAACATTTATCTTTATGGAATGAATCGACTTCTAAATACAATTATTTTCATGTTGTTGACAGTCTGTGTTGTCAACGCAAGCAATTTTGTATTCACTCCGATTAATGTATCAGATGGATTAAGTGATAATCAGATTCGCTATATTTCACAACTTACCGATGGACGTCTGGTTTTCACGACAAGTGGAAATCTGAATATATATGACGGAGCAAAGTTTAAATATATTCACCGAATGCCTGAAGACATCTATCCTCTATCCAAATACAATGGATTTTACCGAATTTATCAGGGTGGAGATTCGCTACTTTGGATAAAAGACTCGCGTAAATTAATGTGTGTAGACTTACATCAGGAAAAGTATATTGCAGAAATAGATCTTTATTTCAAAAACAGAGGGCTTTCACAAACTGTAGACGACTTCTTTATGGATTCTGCGGGACGTTTGTGGATGCTTAGTTCCGGTAAATTATGGAACGACGATTTTAAAATGTTTGATATTACTGCAAACAGAGGTGATTTGCAAGATCTAGCAACCGACAAAAATAATTTGTATTTGTTTTACAATTCCGGCCAAGTAATATGTTATGACTTGAAAGCCAAAAAAGAATTGTACCGAAAAGCCGCATACCCGAAGAATAAACAAGCATATTACAACAGCACATCTCTGATAATTCACGCAGATAAT
Source organism: Dysgonomonas sp. BGC7 (assembly GCF_001261735.1). GTDB lineage: Bacteria > Bacteroidota > Bacteroidia > Bacteroidales > Dysgonomonadaceae > Dysgonomonas. The sequence goes on from NZ_CVRP01000011.1 coordinate 43,395, forward strand.
GGATTCTATCAGTTGCGCAATGGCAGCAAAGGGGGATTTTTCTTTTTTGATCCCCAACTTCTCACATGGAAGAAGATACTCGAAACAGATTATACGCTTAATACATTAGTTATAAAGGAAAAAACAGCTTATATAAGTTGTGCTACCGGGATATGGATTATTAATTGTCAGGATGGAGAAAAAGAATATTTGCCCGTATTAAAAACTTTTGACGGAAGCATTATCAATACTGAAATCAGTACACTTTTTTATGATAAACAAGGAGGTTTATGGTTAGGGACTCTTAACCAGGGTTTACTGTACCACCATCCGGCAAGATATAAATTCAACTATATCGGACGTACTTATTTCCCTGATTTATCAACAAAAGAAATTATTATACAGTCTTTTGCCGAAAGTGGAGATGGAAACATATATATAAAATCCAATTCGGGCATTTATCTTTATAACTTTTTAAGTGATAAAAATTACATGACGCCTGTTACTTTATCGGCATTACCAAAAAAAGTGTCGGAAAATCTGGATCGAAAGCCATCACATATTTTTAAAGGCAATACCTATACATCTTTACATACTGATGTTCGTGGATGGACATGGGCAGGAACCGAGGATGGTTTAAAGTTGTTTAAACCGGAAGGACACAAAGAATCGACTTTTTACACAGAGAACGGGTTGGCCAATAACTCTATCCACGCTATATTAGAAGACCGAAGTGGTAACCTTTGGATAACCACCAGTTATGGTATATCTAATATTCAGGTAGATTCTGCAAAAGAAAAAATTAATTTTATAAATTTCAATACTTACGATGGAACACTCAACGGAGAATATACTAACAATGCGATTTTTGAAGCCTCTGATGGTGCACTCTTTTTTGGGGGCATCAACGGGTTTAATATCTTCCGCCCAGAGCAGACCTCTTCCGTTATAATACCTTTCAGCCCAATTTTCACGAATCTTTATTTGTACGGAAATGTAGTAGAGCCTCAAAAAACTTACGCAGGACGTGTTATCTTGCCTACAACAACACCGTATGTAAAGAACGTGGAACTTTCCTATAACCAGAATTTTCTGACATTTGAATTTTCTGCCGTTAATTATTTGAATCCTTCCCAAACAAATTATCGCTACAGGTTGGAAGGGCTTGATAACGATTGGCGAGAAGTTAAAGCTAATTCAGAGGGCATTCTTCTGGCTTCATATACCAACCTGCCCCACGGAAAATACACATTCAAAGTGATGGCATCACCAAACGGTCAAGAATGGAATGGTACTGTAACGGAAATAAATCTAACTATTGATGCACCTTGGTGGAAAACTACTGCAGCATATGTTTTTTACAGTTTATTCTTTATTCTGATTGTTTCAATGAGTGTCCGGCTTTATATTTATTACACTCGTAAAAAGATGGAACGTCAACACAAGGAAGAAATACTTTTACTGCGTATACGAAACCTGATAGAGCAAAATAACTTGCTTGAAGAAGAGAAGAAATTTTCTTCTTCAAAAGATAACCACCAAAAAGCCATTCCTGAAGGCAATAATCTCGATGCATCTGACACTGTATTTTTAACTCGCGCGATGGAGTTGGTTGAAAAAAACCTGAATGACACAAGCTATTCTGTAGAAATGCTTAGTCGCGACCTTTGCATGGATCGCACAGGACTATATCGTAAACTGATTGCTTTATTAGATAAATCACCATCCCTGTTTATACGCAATGTACGTTTGCAAAAAGCAGCTCAACTCCTTCAGGAAGGAGGACTGACCATTGCCGACATTGCTGAAAAAGTAGGATTCAGCAGTTCGAGTTATATGAGTAAATGTTTTCAGGAAATGTATGGCTGTCGCCCGTCCGAATACGCTGAAAAGATGAAAAAATCAACATAATTACTATCCGTTTCAACATGGTTGTTGTCTAGTTTTAACAAGATCTGCATAGTTTTGTCATAACTAATTTTTTAATTTATTATAACCATGAAAGTTCCTTTTTTCTCAAAAGCTAATCTATTGTTATTGGCTATTACAGTATGTTCTCCATGGATGAGCATAAGTGGGCAAATCTTTCAACGCTCCTTGCATGGAATAAAGAGCAATGTACAAGGATTAGATGTACAGATTGAGTTCTATTCGCCCAATAGTGTCAGGGTTTATAAAACTCCCGAAAATAGTAGTTATACCAAAAAGAGCCTCTCTGTAATCAAGACTCCTGATCAGGTGGAATTATCTGTGGATGAGCAGGGAGATATCATTGTTATCGAAAGTAATAACCTACAAGTAAATTATAATAAAAAAACAGGAAAAATATCTTTTCTGGACAAGCAGGGTAAAATAATCTTTACAGAAAAAGATTACGGCGCACAATTCTCTCCGTTTACCGATGCCGGAAATCAAACTTATAGTCCACGTCAAGCTTTTTTGTTGGAAAAAGAAGAAGCTATTTACGGATTGGGGCAGACACAAACAAGTCAGATGAACCAACGTAATCAGAAGATGTATATGCGTCAAAAGCAACATGAAGGAGGATACGCTTATATACCTATTATACAGTCGACTAAAGGATATGGGTTGTTTTGGGATAATTACTCTCCGACAACGTTTACCGATAATCCTCAGGAAATGGCCTTTGAATCGGAGGTAGGTGAATGCATCGATTATTATTTTATGTATGGAACCAGTGCGGACGGTGTTATTGCCCAGATTCGGGAATTGACAGGCCAAGCTCCAATGTACCCGCTTTGGTCTTATGGTTTTTTCCAATCTCGCGAACGATATAAATCACAAAAGGAAACGATGGAAGTAGTCGATAAATACAGGGAGTTGGGGGTTCCTTTGGATTGTATTATCCAAGACTGGCAATACTGGGGACCGGACTCAAACTGGAACTCTATGAATTTCGATAATCCGGAATTTCCGGAGCCTCAAAAAATGATAGACCATATACATGAAAAAAATGCTAAAATCATGATCTCTATCTGGGCATCATTCGGACAAGACACCAAGCAATATAAAGACTTGAAAGCTATGAATGCTCTGTTCGACTTCATTACATGGCCACGAAATGGAGGGGTTCGGGCTTACGATGTTTATAATCCGAAAGCTCGAAAACTTTTTACCGATTATCTTAACAAAGGGCTGACAAGTAAAGGGATTGATGGATGGTGGACAGATTCTACCGAGCCGGATCATTTGGATGCGGAAGACAAAGATTTTGATATTCCGACGGCTATGGGTACTTACCGGAGTGTTGTAAATGCCTATCCATTAATGGCTAATAAAGGTGTTTATGAAAACCAACGCAATTACACTTCAGATAAACGGGCCTTGTTACTAACCCGCAGCGCTTTTGCAGGACAACAACGCTACGCAACCAATATATGGTCAGGTGATATCCGCTCAACTTGGGAAGTCTTAAAAAAGCAAGTTCCTACAGGTTTGAATTTCTCTCTTACCGGCATTCCTTATTGGAACACTGATATTGGTGGGTTCTTTCTTTGGGATTATGAAGGAGAGGTTGCCAATAAAGCTTATCAGGAACTGTACACGCGTTGGTTCCAGTATGCAACATTTACGACGATGCAACGCTCTCACGGAAGTGGAGTATCAAAAGAAATTTACAATCTGGGTAAAAAAGGGGATTGGTCTTACGATTCGGAAGAAAAATATATAAATCTTCGTTATGCACTATTACCTTATATCTATTCAACAGCATGGCAGGTAACGAATAATGCGAGTTCGATGATGCGTGCCTTATATATGGATTTTAATACCGATACAAATGTTCACAATATTGGAAATCAATATATGTTTGGAAAATCATTTTTGGTCGCTCCTGTCACTGATCCGATGTACGTATCAAGTACAGAAAACAAATGGAAAAATCCAAAAGAAAATTTCAGTACAATAAAAACACAGAACGTGTATTTACCTGAAGGCTCGAAATGGTTTGACTTTTGGACGGGAGAGACTCTTAATGGAGGGCAAACAATCCAAAAAGAAGTACCAATAGATATTATTCCCCTATATATACGTGCAGGATCTATTGTTCCATTCGGACCCAAAGTACAATATTCTACTCAGAAGAATTGGGATAACCTCGAAGTGCGAATCTATCCGGGAACAGATGGTGAATTTGTGATGTATGAAGATGAAAATGATAATTATAATTATGAAAAAGGCCTGTATAGCACCATTAAATTTGAGTGGAATGATGCCACACAAACATTAACCATTGGAGATCGGAATGGAGCGTTTCCCGGCATGCTTAAATCCCGAACATTCAATCTGATCTTAGTTGATGCTAAAAATGGAATCGGAAGTCAACAATCCGATAAGTTCACTAAAAAAATTACATATAACGGAAAAGCAAAAAAAGTAAAACTTTAAAATAAAATCGTATTAAAAAAAATATATATCTATATATTCTCTACATAGACAGTCAGGGTTATACCAAAGTGAAAGATGGTATAACCCTAATTTTATTAAATACAATAATGAGCGTATTCAAATATAGAGCTATAGAAAAAGAACTTGAGAATTAAATAAGGTTGTGTCTCTTTTTGTATCTGAAATTATTGGGTAATATTATAATACAATGGTTTGTTAAGTAAACAAAAAAGAGTAAATGTCAAAAAGAATATCAGTTAAATGAATTATATTTGTTCTTATATATAATCAAATTTAAGGATAAATAAAGTTCAGGGAAATCTAAAAGATATTTTATCTAAAATTGTTTATCCAGTTTGGAGAGTTTGATATTTTTCTTTAATTATAAAAAATACAATAGATTATTATGAGACCTCAAATAATTTGCCATATGATTAGTTCTATTGATGGCAGGCTGCAGATCGAACGTTACAGTAAACTCTATAATACGGATAATCAGGATTTGGCTTTGGATGTTTATCTAGATTTAGATAAAAAAATGATGTCGGACGCTTGGATGATTGGGCGAGCGACTGTTCAGGCAATGGGATTGACTGAAGTTTTTAAATCTGATACGAATATTCCGGCAGAAGATCGATCTGTGTTTGTAGGAGAAAAAAGTAGTAAACGATTTTGTGTAATCTTTGATTCAAAAGGCAAAGTATTCTTTCCCATCAATAAGTTTGAAGGGGATAACATTATTTTGATTTTAGGTGAATCCGTACCTGAAGATTATTTGGCTTATCTTAGGAGTATTGGTATATCTTACTTGTTTGCAGGAAAGGATGGTAATGATCTAAAGCTTGCAATGTCAATTTTGTATTCCGAATTTGGAATTAAGAGTATCATGCTTACGGGAGGAGGGGTTTTAAATGGAGCTTTCTTAAAAGCTGGATTAATTGATGAAGTAAGTATTTTACTCTATCCAGGTATTGATGGGTTATCAGGAATATCTTCAATTTTTGAATACAAGGGTAACGATAATGATTTGCCTTCTAATGGACAATCTCTAGAATTAAAAAATATAAAACAGCTTGAAGCCGGTCTTGTTTGGCTAAGATATGATGTTCATCGGGATATATCCTGATAAAATTCAATGCATAATTGTAGCAATATATAGTATCTACTTAATTTAAACTAAGGGAAGGAACAATAATTTTGCAGCGCTTTTATAAGAGATAATAAAAAAACACTCATTAAATTTACTTAATCATGAACTCCAAAACTTTAATCTTTCCATCTAATGCTGCATTAGGAACAACCAGATATTAATCTCTATAAAGCGATAATAAAGGACCTGACATTCTTATCGATTTATATTTGTAGTTTTAATAGAATATAGATATGAAGTATACTTTGTTATTATTCTTAGCGTTTATATTTTCACAATGTAACAGCAAGAATAGCAATATAAACGGACATCAGAAGAAAGATAATACAGATAAGGAAAATATCATTAAGTGATTCTATATTTGAAACGATGCTGATAAACTCTGCCCTTACAATATATAACTTTACGAATGACACAGTAAAGACAGGAACTGATTATTCAATAGAATATCGCAGTAAAAATGGATAAAAATTGTTTCCCTTCACAGAAGAAATAGGTGAATAAGATATAGTCGATGAAATTATTACTAACTAAATTTAAATAATCCCCCTTTGTATCTGGTAGCCAAAGTATACAACTTTATTAGGAGTGACCTGTTTTATTGTCTTCTTTTCATATTTTACAGCGAATCCATTACTTCTTTGAGAATAGCAAATGATTTTTTCTTAGCCTGTTTATCATAAATAGCACTAGCTACGATAAGTTCATCAAGACCTAACTCTTTTATAAATTTACTGAGTTCAGGCTTTAAAGTTTCCTTTGTTCCTTTGAAAGTACAAGTCAACATATTTTCGACAACCCTATTTACATCCGGACGATAATAGATATCTGGAAGTTCAGTTGGTGGCTGTAATAATTTTTGCTGACCAGTAACTACATTAAGAAACATCATCTGTTGGCTCTTTGCCAATAGAGTCGCTTCGTCTTGTGTATTAGCAGCTATCACGTTTACAGCTACCGTAACATAAGGTTTAGCCAATACATGGGAAGGCTTAAACTCTCTTTTATAAATTTCTATGGCATTGTACAGTTGTGCTGGTGCGAAGTGAGCTGCAAACGCATAGGGAAGGCCAAGTTCTGCCGCTAGATAGGCACTATCAGTACTTGAGCCTAATATCCAAATTGGGACATCTACGCCTTCTGCGGGAATAGCTCTTACTTTAGCCGAACTATTATCTCTGCTAAAGTATGTTTGCAACTCCTTTATTTCACTTTTGAAATTAAAATGTGCATTCATATTCTGCCTGCGAAGAGCAAAAGCCGTCGCTTGGTCTGTACCTGGGGCTCGACCTAATCCCAGATCAATTCGATCTGGATATAGTGTAGCCAGAGTGCCAAATTGTTCGGCTACTACTAACGGTGAATGATTAGGTAACATAATACCACCTGCACCTACTCTTATCGAGGAGGTTTTGCCTGCCACATAACCAATCACCAAGGCTGTAGCAGAACTGGCTATTGAAATTGAGTTATGATGTTCGGCAAACCAAATACGTTTATAATTTAATTGTTCTAAATACACAGCCAAATCTGCAGCAGACTCTAAAGCTTGCTGTGTAGTATCCCCTTGGTTAATCAAGGCAAGATCAAGTACAGATAATATAGTATTACTCATTGTTATGGCTCTTTTCCTGTTTGAATAACAAATTTAGCATCATTAGTTTAGTTATACAAGAGGTTTGATTTTCATTAGTTATATCACATGGATACACTTTTTGGGTAATGTGCATTCTGAGTCTTTCATGTCATACTATATCTATGGTTCTGAAAAAAGCTTAGGCCATTCCTCCATTGGCACCAATACTCTGTCCTGAAATCCATTTAGCTTCATCGGATGCAAGGAAAGTCACTACTTGAGCGATTTCTTCTGGTGTCCCTAAACGTTTAAAAGCATTGGTAGAGGCAATCTGTGCAATTAATTCTTCCGACTTTCCTGTCAAAAATAAGTCCGTTGCGATAGGACCAGGCAATACGCAATTCACATTTATACCTCTCGGTCCGATTTCTTTTGCAAACACACGTGATAGTTGTTCAACAGCAGCTTTCGTAGCAGAGTAAATGCCGTATGTCGGAAATATCGTTCTGGTTACAGTAGAAGAAAGATTGATGATACTTCCATTGTCTGCTAATTTAGTAGCAGCTTGTTGCAAAGAATAAAATACACCTTTGAAGTTAATATCGATAGATTTTTCAAATTGTTCCTGAGTCAAATCTTTGATCATGGCATTGAGCATCACGCCTGCGTTGTTTACCCAAGTATCTACTTGACCAAACTGAGCAATAGCCTCATCAAATAAGCGAATCACTCCTTCTTTCCGACTTACATCCGCTTGTACAGCAAAAGCTTCACCACCATTGACTAGAATTGTTTCTACTACCGCATTGGCAGCAGCCTGGTTGCCATTATAGTTAACAATGACTTTGGCACCTTCTTTCGCTAATTTTTGAGCAATGGCAGCTCCGATGCCTTTTGAAGAGCCGGTTACTACGGCTGTTTTACCTGATAATGTACTCATCTCTATTTGTCTTTAATTTTGTAATACAAAGATGAACAAATTCCTATATCCAATTGATACAAAAATCAAACTAAGAATTGCGAATTTTAAAGATTAGTAAAAAATTACTTCACCATTCGCTTTCGATAAGCTACAGGACTCTCTCCAGTCTGCTTTTTGAAATAATTACTGAAATGAGCACTCTCCAAAAATCCCATCTTATACGAAATTTCTTTAATACTGAGTGTTGAATTTTGTAATAGAATTCTGGCTGTGGAAATGGCTTTTTCGTTAATCCAGTGCAACATTGTTTTGCCTGTTTTATTGCTGATGACATTGGAGAGGTAATTTACGTGTAAATACTGTAGTTCTGCAAAATACTGTACACGCATCGATTGCCCTGTTTTACTGTTAAGAATATCCTTAAAATATTGCTCTACATTGACCTTAAAATCCTTTACGATCTGAGATCTTCTATTGCCTTCATAAATAGGGCTATAATCCAGATAACAATACTCTTTTATCATCCAAAGAAGACTCATCAATAAGCTGCCGATAACCTTATGTTGAAACGGTGACGGTGACAAAAATTCTTGTTCGATCAGTCTATATAGGTTTTCTACCCGAGCAAATTGATCAGGAGTTAAAGTGCCTGGACGTACTGTTTCTGTTAGCAGATAAGGAAATTTCTCAAAGATATCCTTATCTGTATTTTCTTTGAGAAAAGTTTCATCAAAAGTAATAAGATAGGCATCAGAAAGACGTATCCATTCAAATGTACGGAAGTTTCCCTGATTAGTAAAATATACTGTTCTGTTATTGACTGGAAATACATGATCGTCTATGGTATAGCTTCCATCACCATCTTTACTGAACAGAAAATTATAATAATTTGGTCTGAAATGCTCTGAGCGGTAAGGCAAATTTTTGAAGCTTTTCTGTACTCGGTGTATCGTAAAACCGTTCGCCTCACCAATAGATGTTTCTTCAATACCCATCTTTCGGTAAAAATCTTGTAGGTTCTTTATACTATGGTTATCCATAGATTATGGTTGTTTCAATGACTAAAATAAAAAAACTTTCTACAAGACACAGGGAATTATTTTTTCTGTGAGCCGCAGAGATCAATAAAAAGTGTCGCTTATATCTGAAATTATAGATAAAAAACAGAGCAGATATAGATTCTGAAAAAATAAAACATTATGAAATTGGGGGAAATTTGAGAGTTATTATCTATCTTTATAAAAGATAAGTTGCTCTTTAATATAGTTAAGAAATTAAGCAAATCGAAGAGACAAGCTGGTTTCTAAATCGTTACCTATCGAGAAATGAAGGCTATGTAATCTACTGATTAATAGCTGATAAAAGTTTTCTATATGTCTTCCTGTGTGTAAGGTCAATAAAACGTAAATCAGAGCATATCTAAGAATCATATCGTTAATAAATATCAAAACATATACATTTGCTTAGAGTTACAGTTAGCAAAATGGTGCAAAACGAAGAAGTATAATAGTTACCAAATATATCTGAAAAATTTGCTCTGAAAAATAGAGCAAATTACAACATATTAATATTTTGCGTTAACATCAGTATATTAAGCATTTAGTATAAGTAATTTTTTAAAAGCACAAGACATTGAATTATAGTCAGTTTCTTCTCCTTAGGATATATTCACTCCTACCTAGTATAAAGCCCAAACTTTAATCGTTATTTTTTCAAGTCATCCAACCCTTTGCGATTCTTTTCTGCTCGCTTATTAGCCTTATCCGCTCGTTTCTCTTTTAAATTCTTTTGAGGAGCTTTTCTGTCTGCTCTATCTTTTCCTTTTTGTTCTTTTGACATAGTTTTTTTGTTTTAAATACTTTTTCAAGATCAGGATTTCTTATCGAAAATATATTACATAATTAAAACTATAAGTTACATAATTAATAGTTTCAACCGTTTTCATGGCTTTATCTATGAATTATGTAACTTATTGAAAATGTTATGTAACACAAATTCCCATAAATCGGCATACCTTTAAAATAAACAGAAGAAACAAATATGTTAGATTTTAGAGGTTATAAGAAATCCCAACACAAAGTCAATAATAAACCTTTTTACGGTGAATTGTTTAATACAGAACAGTTGGCAGAGTATTCGAAAGCACTTGGAGAGGATCATCAGGCAACAGGGAGTACACAGAGTAATTATCTGCGAGAGCAATTAGATTATAATGATGTTATTCTGCACGATTTCAATAATGAAATGTTAACAAGCAGCAATCGAAGTTATGTAACTCCCGCTATCGAATGGATGATTGACAATTTCTATTTAATTGAAGAGCATATTTTATTAGCCCGACATCACTACCCCAAGGAATATAACCAAGAACTTCCTTGCCTCTTGAAAGGTGAATATAAAGGGATACCCCGTATATATTCTTCAGTCATAGAACTCATCTCCCATACAGATTCTCAGATTGATATAGAATCACTTTCTGCTTTTTATAAGGCATACCAAATAAAATCTGCCCTCAAGATAGGAGAGCTCTGGGCAATCCCTATTATGTTACGGTTAGCGTTAATCGAAAATTTGCAACGTATTGCAACTCGATTACAGTTAAATACGAAACATCGCGATATAGCAAAAATGTGGGTCGACAAGCTGGAGGATATTGCTCTCAAAAAGCCCTCTAAATTGATTGAGATAGTAGCTGATATGGCACATTCCGATATCCCGACATCCGGTTCTTTTGTCTCAGAATTCAGTCAACGGTTATCGTCTCAAAATTCGGCATTACAAATAGCCCGCAATTGGCTCGAACAAAAACTGGCGGAAGATGGACTTTTCATAGACGAGCTGATTTATCAGGAAAATCAAAATCAGGCAGTAAATCAATTATCTGTCAGTCATATCATAAATAGTCTCCGGTTTATAAATACAACCGACTGGAAAATATTTGTTGAAAGACAAAGTATTGTAGAGCAAATTTTACTTAAAGATCCAGCTGGAATTTATGGATCTATGGACTTTAATACTCGTGATCATTATCGACATATTATAGAATCATTAGCACAAAACAGTCTTAGATCAGAGATTGAAATCGCTCAATCTGCAATTACATTAACCCAATTGTATAAAGATACAGGCACACAACAAGCTCATGTGGGCTATTTTTTAATAGGTAATGGAAAATATTTACTCAACAAAGAAATTGATGTAAAAAAGACTATCACTACAAGAATAAAAAATGTATTCAGAGGTGTTCCTTTAGCTATTTATGCCGGATCTATAGCTATAATATCTATACTTGGATTTATCCTATTTGTTTCTATTTTCCAATCCAAAGAAATATCAATAACACATTGGCATTTTATAATCTTATCGTTCCTTTTCTTTATTTTCATTAACCAATTTGCTATATTTTTTGTCAATTGGATAATTACTCTTTTTGCAAAACCGGATATTCTGCCCCGACTTGATTTTTCCAAATCAATACCGACTGAATGCCGCACAATGGTGGTTATTCCAACCATCATTTCAAATGAGGAAAATGTTGATAGTTTAATTTCCCAATTGGAACTTCATTATCTGTCGAATAGAAATACCAATCTTCATTTTGGATTATTGACAGACTTTCCGGATGCTCCTAAAGAGAAAGAGGCCTCCGATGATCTTTTGCTCAATCTGGCACGTTTGGGAATTGAAAATCTCAATAAAAAGTACAAGATTGATAACGGCACTCTGTTCTATTTGTTTCATCGACCTCGTCAATGGAATCTGAAAGAAAAAACGTGGATGGGCTATGAGCGGAAAAGGGGTAAGCTAATGGAATTTAATTCACTACTAAGAGGGAAGGAAAACAATTGCTTCTCGCACATTGAAGGAGACCGATCTATATTGCCGAGCTTTAAGTATGTGATAACCTTAGATGCAGACACACAATTGTCTCCCGACACCGCTCATAAACTGATAGGAACAATGGCTCACCCACTGAATCAGGCAGAACTTGATGTGAAACGAAATGTTGTAGTCAGGGGTTATGGTATTCTTCAACCCCGTGTTTCGTCCAATCTTGTAAGCAGTCAATGTTCCCCTTTCTCACGCTTGTTTACAGGCGATTCGGGTATTGACATTTACACCCGAACCGTATCCGATGTCTATCAGGATGTGTTTCACGAAGGTTCTTATATGGGTAAAGGTATTTATGATGTAGATACTTTTGAAACCAGCTTAAACAACCGTTTTCCTGAGAACAAAATACTTAGCCACGATTTGTTGGAGTCATCCTATATACGCTCCGGACTTGTTAGCGATATAGAAGTTTCCGAATCATTTCCCCCGGGTTATAATATGGATGCAAACCGTCGTTTTCGTTGGATACGGGGAGACTGGCAAATCTTACAATGGGTATTGCCTTGCGTTCCTAATTCGGGTAAAGGTTTTTCCAAAAATCCTATTTCGAGTTTAAGCAAATGGAAAATACTTGATAATTTACGCCGAAGTATAGTCTCGCCTGCAACATTGTTATTCTTGATCGGATTTGCCATATTGTTTCCTCAAAAACTTTGGTCAGGTCTATTGTTGATACTTCTCATTACCGTTCTCCCTTTTGTATTGGAGAATACAACCAGCTCTTTACGCAAAGCAAAAGACCAATCGTGGAAACTCCATTTATGGGAGGTCTTAGAAAAAAGCATGCATCAATTCAAGCAGGTTCTATTTGCATTAGTTGTTCTCCCATACGAAGCCTATCTCTGTGTAAAAGCAATTATTGTCACTCTTTGGCGACTGACTATATCTCATAAACATCTGATGCAATGGCAAACCTCTGCCGATGTAGAGAAAAAAGCAGTTAATACACTATCGGGATTCTATAACAGGATGTGGTTTTCGCCTGTAATGGCTATTCTGTGCGGAATATCGTTAGGTATATACAACCCGATCTTACTATACGTTTCTCCGTTTTTATTTATATGGATAATTGCTCCATATATCGCATGGCGTGCAAGTTGTCCTATAATCCCCAAAATATCTAAAATAACAAATGAGCAAGATCTTCTATTACACCGTATAGCCCGTAAAACCTGGCATTTTTTCGAAGTTTTCGTTAATGAAAAAGAGAATTGGTTAGCACCCGACAATTTTCAGGAAACACCTAATCCTGCTATTGCTTCCCGGACTTCTCCTACCAATATAGGTCTGTCGTTATTAGCCAATTTATCCGCTTTTGATTTAGGATACCTGACAGCCGGAAAGTTTGTAGAGCGAACTAAGCTGACCTTTGATACTATGACAAAACTGCAAAAACACAGGGGGCATCTGTATAATTGGTATAATACTGAAACACTTGAGCCTATGTTCCCGCTGTATGTTTCGAGTGTAGATAGTGGTAATCTGGCAGGGCATTTGCTTACACTCACCCAAGGGCTAAGGGAATTAGAAAAAGACAATATTTACAAGCCTGTTATTTTCGAAGGGATGCTTGACACTGTACAGACAATGAGAAACATTGACTGCAAAAACAAGGCTTTGATTTTATTCGAAAAGGAATTGTCTAAGCCTTTGCCCGAAACATTAACTGCTGCGTTTGCCCTTTTAAAATCGGCAGAACAACAAATCGGACAGATCAATAATACTTTATCATCCGACGATGCCATACTGAACTCATGGGGTGCGGTATTAAAGAAAAACTGCAAGGAATATGTTGATGAAATGCTTTTTCTTGCCCCTTGGCTTGCCATATCACTTTCTGTTCCTGTTGAAAGATCGGAAGAAAGTATTGCAGATGTACAGATGAATCATATAATATCTGCACTGGAAGCTTTAGATTATGTGCCTACGTTAACACAAATAGCCAATTTAGAAACTACCGGTATTTGTTCACAAATTCAATCTGTATTAGAGCAATTGTCCAGCAAAGATAATTTATCAGCCGATAGAGAAATAAAATACTTAACACAATGGCAGGCTTGTATGAAGGATGCAATAAAGAATGCAAAACAAAGAATACGTATTGTCAATGTTCTGGCACAGCAAAGTGATAGTTTTGCCAAAATGGATTTTGCCTTTTTGTATGATCCGGTAAAGAAGTTATTCTCGATCGGATATAATGTCATCGAACAACGGATGGATCAAGGTTCGTACGATATGCTAGCTTCCGAAGCGCGCCTATGCAGTTATGTAGCTATAGCCCAAGGACAAATTCCGTTAGAGCATTGGTTTTCGCTCAGCAGATTACTTATTTTTTCGCAGGGAAAACCGATATTGGTTTCATGGAGCGGTTCTATGTTCGAATATCTGATGCCACTGCTGGTTATGCCAAATTATGAGCAAACATTGCTCGACCAAACCTACAAAGGAGTAATCTATGAGCAAATCGAATACGGTAAAAAATTCAATATTCCTTGGGGAATTTCAGAATCAGGATTAAATCGTACTGATACTCAATTCAATTATCAATATAAAGCTTTCGGGATACCAAGTTTAGGATTGAAGCGAGGTCTGTCAAAAGATCTGGTGATTGCACCTTATGCCACTCTTCTGGCTCTGATGGTTAATTCGCGACAAGCGTGCGAAAACTTGGAACGCCTTACTGATGACGGCTTTGAAGGCATGTATGGTTATTACGAGGCTGTGGATTATACACCATCGCATCTGCCGTTAAATGAAACAAGCATAGCTGTTCACTCCTATATGGCACATCATCAAGGTATGGGACTTGTATCGATATCCAACATAATGAAAGGAAATAAGATGCAGGAGCGTTTTATGTCTTGCCCGATGATTAAGGCTTTTGAGCCTTTATTACAGGAAAAAAATCCTCATAATATAAAGATCGATGTTATATCGGATGACTCTAAATTTGAGATCGAAGGGACTAATCCGTTATTATCTAACAGTGTAAGTTATACTCGAGTTTTCGATAATAAAAACATACCACCCGAAATCAACTTGCTATCTAACGGACGTTATCAGGTAATGATAAATAACAGTGGTGGAGGCTACAGCCGATGGAATAATTTAGCTGTCACCCGTTGGCGTGAAGATGCAACCGCAGGTTGTCATGGCTTGTTTGTTTATTTGTGCGATGTTGATACAGGAGAATACTGGTCGATTGGAAACCAACCGATACCAAGTTCTTCTGATGATTACAGCGTAAAATTCACTCAGGCTTATGCCGAATTTAAACAACAACATTCTAAATTAGAAGTAGGAACAACCATCTGTGTTTCACCCGAAGATGACTTGGAACTGAGGCGAATAACCTTAACCAACCATACCAATAAGTCACGGAGAATAGAACTGACTACATACAGCGAAGTAGTTATATCATCACAAGATGCAGATGAAGCACACCCCGCTTTCAATAACTTGTTTGTACAAACCGAATTCAATGCAGCAGCCTCATCCATATTGTGTACCCGTCGTCCCCGTTCGCAGGAGGAAGCCCCACCATACTTGCTGCATTTGCTGTTATCCGGGCAAGATCAGGAAAATGACGTTTCGTGCGAAACTGACAGGGCTTCTTTTGTTGGTCGTGGACATTCATTGGCAAAGCCTTCGGCAATGAGGCAATCCGGAACGTTATCAAATAGTGAGGGTTCTGTTCTTGACCCTTGTATTGCATTGCGACGGTCGATTGTTATCCCGGCCCGAAAGAGTGTAAAAGTATATGTACTACTAGGTATGTCCGAAACCCATTTAGGAGCATTGTCCCTATCGGATAAATACCAGAATATTCGTATGACAGATCGTGCTTTCGAATTGGCATGGACTCACAGTCAGGTGGTTCTTTACCAACTTAATATCACCGAGACCGAAGCTCAGGTTTTTGCGAAAATGGCAGGATCTTTGGTTTATGCAAATCCTTTGTTCAGGACAGATCCAAATACTATAAAACATAACAAACGCGGACAAAGCGGATTGTGGAGCTATGGCATTTCGGGTGATATTCCGTTAGTGTTATTACGAATAAAGGATATAACAAATATAGAACTGGTGCGTCAATTGGTTTTGGCGCATGCTTACTGGCGGATGAAAGGTTTAGTGATCGACCTTGTTATATTGAACGAAGATACATCAGTGTATCGCCAATCGTTGTATGATGAGATAATAAGCCTGATACATAGTGGCGTAGAAGCTACATTCTTAGAAAAGCAAGGTGGCATTTTTGTTCGACGTGTAGAGCATATGCCCCACGAAGATATATTACTCCTTCAGTCTGTTGCCCGAATTGTAATCGATGATGAGCAAGGAACATTATTCGACCAAATGGAAGGTAAGTTAACTACGGATGTTCAAACTCCGATATTAAAACCAATACATGCTATCGAAGAGGTGAGTATAACAAGCTTTGTACCCAATGATGTTATTCTTTCAAATGGTATCGGTGGATTTTCTCCCGATGGGCAGGAATATATTATTACATTAAAACCGGGAGAATCGACACCGGCTCCTTGGTGCAATGTATTGGCAAATGAACATTTTGGAACGGTAGTATCTGAGAGTGGAAGTGCTTATACCTGGGGCGAAAATGCACATGAATTCCGTATTACACCTTGGCATAACGATACAATACAGGATTCATCAGGTGAAGCCTTTTATATTCGCGACGAAGAAACAGGACAATACTGGTCACCAACACCTTATCCCGCAAGAGGAAATACCCCTTATGTTATTCGACATGGTTTTGGCTACACTGTTTTTGAGCATACTGAAAATGAAATAGAATCAGAATTATGGATGTATGTAGCTTTGGACACATCAATAAAATTCACAATCTTAAAAATAAAGAATCTATCCAATCGTCCGCGGAACTTATCTGTTACCGGCTATTATGAATGGATATTGGCAGAGAAAAAATCTAAAAGCCTTTTACATACTCAGACAGAAGTCGATATAGAAACAGGAGTGCTTTTTGCTCATAATTTTTATAACTCAGATTTCGCAGGAAAGATTGCTTTTATAGATGTCAATGAGTCCCGAACAGTGACAGGCGACCGAAAAGAATTTATTGGACAAAATGGAAGTTTATCTGATCCTGATGCGATGAAGCATACTCGTCTATCAGGAAAAACAGGAGCAGGCATTGATGCTTGTGGAGCTGTTCAAGTTGTTTTTGATTTAGCAGAAGGAAAAACCAAAGAAACTCGCTTCAAATTAGGTTTTGCTCAGAATAAAGAGGAGATGAAACAATTAGTCCGTCGTTATCGACAAATAGGATCTTCACGACAAACATTGGATAATGTTCGTAATTATTGGAATCAAACACTTGGTGGAATCAAAGTAGATACTCCTGATTCTACTGTCAATGTAATGGCTAACGGTTGGTTGCTATATCAAACATTGAGTAGCCGTATTTGGGCACGTTCAGGATTCTACCAATCGGGAGGAGCTTATGGTTTCCGCGATCAGTTGCAAGATGTAATGGCTCTGGTTCATGTTGAACCCGATATAACCCGAAAGCAAATACTTCGTGCAGCCGCGCATCAATTTACCGAAGGCGATGTGCAACATTGGTGGCATCCTCCGATGAACAGAGGGGTTCGAACGCATTTTTCGGACGATTATTTGTGGTTGCCTTATGTTGTATGTCAATATATTTCGAGTGTTGGGGATAATGACATTTTAGGTGAGATTGTATCGTTTATCGAAGGTCGGGAGCTACGGGCAGACGAAGAATCATATTACGATCAGCCCAATCATTCAGCCGAATCAGCATCCCTTTACGAGCATTGCGTGAGAAGTATTAAGTACGGTCTTAAATTCGGCGTACATGGTTTACCTCTCATGGGATGCGGTGATTGGAACGATGGTATGAATCTGGTAGGAAAAGAAGGGAAAGGTGAAAGCGTTTGGCTTGGTTTCTTTTTGTACGATGTATTAATCAAGTTTTCGGATGTGGCAAGGCTTCGCAATGATGAATCTTTTGCTCAGTACTGTGTAAATCAAGCAAAAGAATTGCAAAAAAACATCAGGTTACATGCTTGGGATGGCAAATGGTATCGTCGAGCCTTTTTTGATGACGGTAGTCCTCTCGGTTCTGTCTTGAATGAAGAGTGCCGGATTGATTCTATTGCTCAAAGTTGGTCGGTAATTAGTGGTGCAGGAGATAAGGAGCGTTCGGCAATGGCTATGAAGCAAGTTGATATGCAGCTAGTCGAAAGAGAAGCCAAACTTATCCGATTGTTTACACCTTCATTTGATAAATCATCTCTAAATCCGGGTTATATAAAAGGATATATTCCGGGAGTCCGTGAAAATGGAGGGCAATATACTCACGCAGCCATCTGGACAGCGTTGGCTTTTGCTATGATGGGAGAAACAGATAAAGCATGGGAGCTTTTCGATTTACTGAATCCGGTACAACATGGGGCTACAGCAGCAGTTATTGCCATTTACAAAGTTGAGCCTTATGTGGTAG
This sequence comes from Dysgonomonas sp. BGC7, assembly GCF_001261735.1. Taxonomy (GTDB): domain Bacteria; phylum Bacteroidota; class Bacteroidia; order Bacteroidales; family Dysgonomonadaceae; genus Dysgonomonas. The sequence continues at coordinate 61,834 of NZ_CVRP01000011.1, forward strand.
CTGCCGATGTGTACACAAACCCTCAGCATCTCGGACGAGGCGGCTGGACGTGGTATACAGGTTCAGCATCGTGGATGTATCGGCTGTTGACAGAGACATTGCTTGGTCTCAATCGTGTGGGAGAGAAACTACATCTAACTCCTCATCTGAAAAAAGAATGGGATAGTTACAAAGTACATTATCGTTTTCAAGACACTGTTTATCATATTACGTTCAATCGAGGCGAAGATTCTATAGAACCCTATCTTATTTTAGATGGGCAGAAGCAGAATGATTTAAACACTCTACATATGAAGAATGATTGTACAGAACATTTTGTGGACATGTGGATTAGAAAGTAACAATATGTGAATTATAGAGCCTCTAGAAGAATAAACATAAAAGCTTCATTCAACGGTCAAATAAAAGCCTTTGGAGGAGGCTTTTATAAATTCTCAATATTATTGCGACGTTTATTTTTAAGGTTTTTGTAAAAAGTAGGAGTTAATCCGGTCACTTTTTTAAATTGATTGGATAAGTGAGCAGCACTACTATAATGTAATTTGTAGGAAATTTCGGCAAGGTTCAATTCATCATAAAGAATTAATTCTTTAACTTTTTCTATTTTATGTATAATAATAAAATGTTCTATCGTAATACCTTCAGCCTCCGAAAATAAATTGGCTAGATAAGTGTAGTTGTTATTTAATTTTTTACTCAGATAATCAGAAAAGTTTACTTTTAATCCTTCTCTAGAGTGATGTATAAGTTCTATAATTATAGTTTTTATTTGTTCTATCTGGATTGCCTTTTTATCATCCATCAATTCAAGTCCCGATTTCAATAGTATTGTACGAAGCTGCTCTTGCTGTTGAATTGAAATTTTCTCTAAAGTCTCTATTTCGCCTAACTGAACGCTAGAATATTTGATTCCAATCTCCTCAAGATTGGCTTTCACCATCATTATACAACGGCGACTAACCATATATTTGATATATATCTTCATAGGAGTGTTTATTTGATTGTAATATGCTGATTTATTCAGGCTTATTTGAAGGAGGATATAAAATATCTTGTTTTATATTCTAAATGAGTACAAAAAACGGGTAAGTAATTACACCTACCCGTTTGAAATTATACATCAGTTCGTTTGATTAGTAACGATTTCCACCACGGTTGTTATAACTTCCGCTAGCTCTATCCGTTTTAGGACGAGCAATAGTTACAGTAATCGTCTTGCCTTCATAATCAGCATTGTTTAGCTCATCGATAGCTTTTTGCCCTTCTGCATCATTAGGCATTTCAACAAAGCCGAATCCACGCGATCTTCCGGTTTCTCTGTCTGTAATAATCTTAGTCGATTCTACTTCGCCATAGGTTGTAAATAACTCTTGTAAACTCTCGCTTGTTGTACTAAAGTTTAGATTCGATACGTAAATGTTCATTCTTTTTATTATTAATTATTATTGGAGACATCCTTATTGGTTAGGCCGATCCTTATAGCATTCATCATGCCTCTTAGACCACTTTTCAAATTGGATGTTACCATATTATTGCTAAAATATCTTTGTTTATATAGAAATAGCTGTTCTGCGATTTATATCTTTGATTTATGCAATCTGATATATTTATCCACTCGGGCATTTATTTCCTCCTGAGACAAATGCGCCGGCAGTTCAATTGTCGTCCTTTCGCTAATTATGACATGAATAACAGACCCATTTTTTTCCTTTACATTTTTCAATACAGATTCAGCCTGCTGAGTGGCCGAAGTTCTTTCAGAGCGAGTTATCTCGCCCTCTTTCCTGTTTATCGAAGAGCTTTGTTTTGCTGCCATTTTTGTTTTTTTTAATCTGCCTTTTCTATTTTTACAAATACGAAAGAGTTGTTCAATAGCTATCATTTCATCTGTTTTTCAGAAACCATATCTTTATATATTTGAGCTATTCGCAATAAGCGGGATGAACGATCATTTTCCGAAATAACAGGGTGATCTTTAAGTATAGTTATAATTTTTTTTCTTAATAGAACTAATAACAAGAGGTCTGAAGATGTTTTATCTATTGTTATATTTATATTTCTTCTTGCTATATATTGGGTCAGTTTGTCATATTCATATTTTGCAACATCAATAAGAGTTTCCCCTTTAGTAAGTAGTTCAGAGATAATTGTTTCGGGAGAATCCAATTTTAAGTTTAAAAACTCATCGTATAATAACCCCGCATTATTTGCAAATAATTCCCCAATATTCAGAAATTCTCCCATTCTCACAGTAAAATCATGTACATCGACAAACTCACCTTCCTGAAGTTTCAATCTTTCATTTGTAGCTTCCAATAATCGTTGAATAGTTATATCTCCCGATTTTGTTATAAGCCCTAACTGATCGATCAAAAGCTTTTCATCTTTTGATAAATTTCCTTTCCGGGGCTTATATTGTAAGTCATGTTCGATCTCATTATATACATGCGACAACAAACTGCAAACCTGAATTTCGCATGTTGTATTTTTCAAATTGAAATTGTCTGTCAGATACTCGGAAGGTAAAGCTACCTGACAGTGAGTCGCTTTATAGTATTTGCCATTATCGCCATTCTTGTCTTTAACTTCAATTCTGATTTTATCATTACCCTTACCAATAAAAGTTCGCCGAATCTCCTCTACGACTTTCGGCCTGTCTGTTTCCTGATAAGTTATAATACGCACACCTGCAAGGTCGCTAATTCCATCAAATACACTGTTTACAGTTTGGTATTTGCTGCTTTTCCTTAATTTCTCTGTCAGACTTGTCGGACTTTTAGCTCTGTGTTGAACAGTAGCTCTGACAGTCAGATTCTTTTCGACTATGATCTGGCATATATCAAAAACTATATCGGCCAGTTTTTTATAACGATCATATTCTCTGATGTATCTTTTGACGGTTTCTTCTATCAAATTATCATCCATGAGATAGAACTATTGCTGATAATGCTACTTTTTCTGCTATAGCAAATTCTTCTTTCAATTTGCACACAACTTCTTTAACGCTACTTATTTTCTGTGCCAGATGTGCATTTACTCCGGCAAAAGCATACCCTTTTTTCATATCGCCTTTAGATGCATTGAATAATGCTTTCATTATACAATAGGGGCTCTTAGTATAGTCACAAGTCTTTATACAATGTACAGGACAGGTTTTAGGTATTTCCAACCCTTCGGAAACACGTTTGAGAAATTCTCCTTTGATGGCACGCCCGGGCATCCCTACGGGACTGTTGATTATCATTAAGTCGTCTTCTTTAGCTGTAAGATAGACCTGCTTGAAGGCTTCTGAAGCATCGCATTCCTCTGTAGTAACAAATATTGTTCCCATCTGTACAGCTGATGCTCCCATTTCGATAAAACGGTATATATCCCCTCCTGAAGATATCCCACCTGCGGCAATAACTGATATCGTTTTTATTTCTTTATATGAAGCTACCGTTTTTATAACTTCTGGAATTATTTGTTCAAGAGAATACTGCTCATTATCAAGTTGGTCTCTTTTAAATCCTAAATGCCCTCCAGCTTTTGGACCCTCTACAACTATCGCATCCGGCAAATAACTGTAGTTATTATACCATTTCTCACAAATTATCTTTGCGGCACGGGCTGAGGAAACAATAGGCACTAATTTAGTTTTGCTATCGGCAGTTTGATAGGATGGTAAATCCAACGGAAGTCCTGCACCTGCAAATATTATATCTGCTTTTTCAGCGATGGCGGTACGTGCCATATCTGCAAAATTAGATAAGGCAACCATTATATTGACACCAATTATACCTTTTGTCTTTTCTCTGGCTAAACGCAATTCTTCTTTCAGGCCCCAAATACTATTCTTTATGAAATTTCCGTGACCTTTGTGAATGAGACCTAAACCAGCACATGATATAACACCTATACCTCCTTCATTAGCCATCGCCGATGCTAAACCTGACAAAGATACTCCTACACCCATTCCTCCTTGGATAACCGGAAGTTTTACTTCCATATTCCCTATAAAAAATGATTTCATCTTATTTACAAAAATGTGTTATGATCAACCGCATTATAGGCTCTCATAACTGATTAATACTATAAACAAGCGAGTTGATTTTGCTGTCGATTTTGACGATGGGAAGATCCGCTAACAGAGGCGGAGCAAATCATTGTGAAGAAAAGATACAATAAAAACTATATTGTTAGACATGTAAGATACGGAAACAAATCGACTTATTTGTTGTTTTGTAATATCTTATTAAAATATTTTCGTTTTTTTATTTATAACTTTAGCATAAACATTGATATATTCGATCATTTTGGTAATACTATCAACCTGAATCTCGCTGAAAGGAATAAAATTCTGAAATAATAAGGGAGCATATGAAAGTATATATTCTTAGAAAGCCCCAAAAGACATGCAAAATACCTTTTGAAGAAATGAAAATTGTATAGAAATGCTTGTTCATATACAACAGAATTCTTATCTATAGTTTGCGACCAACTTCTTCAAGTGAAAATTAGAAAAAAGTACAGAAAAAGAAACATTAGAATAAAGCATTTTATATCTTTGCTAAAGATAAGTAGCTCTTTGTATAGTGAGGAAATTAAGCATATCTAAGAACTAAGCTGGTTTCTAAATCGTTACCTATTGAAGGTCAAACACTGCGTAATCGATTGATTAATAGATAATAATGGGCTTTGCTATGTCTTTGTATGTGATATGTCAGATTCTTGCGAATCCCACATATGTCAGCAAGTTCCTTCAGGTATGAATTCATTTTCTGATTACTCATAACCGGAAGCAACTTTATACCATTCTCATTAGCATACTTGTCAATCATTTTCCTAGGAATGGTAAAAAGCGGGATCCGGACGTCATTATCTGTCTTTATGCGCCGAGTTACAATCCAATATCTATCATCGTGCTTTTCTATGTTGTCTTGTGTAAGATTGAGAGTGTCTATGTATGATAATCCGCAAAAGCAACTGAAAACAAAAATATCCCTTACCACAGCTAATCGTTTTATTGTGATTTCCTTGTTAATGATTGACTCTAATTCAAAATGAGTGAGATATTTGGGATCGGAATGTTTCCACTTAATTTTGTGTTGAAAAAATGGGTCTTTACGAATAAGACCTAAATTGCGAGCATAACTAACTATACGTTTGAGATATTGGATCATCTTGAATGTCGTATTGTGACCTAAGTAACATTTTGTCCTTAAATATACTTCATAGTCATTTACAAAGCCCAGTGTTAAATGGTCTAGAAAAATATCTTCTTTTCCATACTTATATTTAAGAAACTCTTTAAGTCGGCGATAGGATAAATCATATTTCTTATACGTCGATTCTGATTTTCCTCGCCCAATCAATTCAAATTGGTCTTCATTGTGTTTTTTGAATAACTCTAATAGCGTTTGTGGGAATCTCCCTATTTGAAGATAAGTGTTCTTAACCGAATCTGCGGTAATAATATCGCCATGTTCGTGCAAGTCTCGATAAGCAATATGTAGGCTCATCCTAATCGAATCTAAAGTTTCATTGATAAACTTAACATCATTACTGCGCCCAATAGCACGATTGCTTGGTACACTCCATTTTGGAGCTTCAATGTCTAATTGTGTAGCTAATTCAACCTTGTCTCCATTAATTGTAATTCGGCATACGATAGGGGATTTCCCGTTTTTCTTTTCCTTACTTTTCTTCACGAAAAAAGAAATGCTAAATGTACTTCTCATAACTTTTTTATTGGAAATATATAGATTAATAATTCATAAACCACTATTTGTCAACAGGTTTAACATCGCTTTATTCTATACGTCAAATTACCTCTCGGTCCCTGTCGGACTCGCAGGTAGCTCATATCTGCTTTGTTTACAGGGAAATACAAAATTTAAATATTCATCTCCACCGCCTGCTCCACCAAATAGCAATTATTGAATATTTCTGCAATATCGAGGCAGTCGTCTATCTTATACCTTATATTTAAGGCTCATATCAAGCAATATTATCATATAACACGCATTTGTCCAGCCATTTGTGTAGTAGTGGCCTATTTGTTGATAAAATAAGAAAGGGTCATGATTAGCACACTGAAGAGTTTATCGAAAATCGCAGTATTTTCAATGAAATGTGGCCAAAATGAAGATTTAAATAGAATAACAGACTTATTATCAGTGTTGTATGGCTTAAAGTTCAGTTCCCAGTTTGTAAAAAGAAAATCCTCGTAATCGATTGATTCCGAGGATTTTAGATTATTGGCGGTATGGACGGGACTCGAACCCGCGACCCCCTGCGTGACAGGCAGGTATTCTAACCAACTGAACTACCACACCATTTTGCTTTGCTATTTATTAGCAGCATTTCCTCTCAAATGCGATGCAAAGATAGGACAAGGATTTCAATTCTGCAATAGCTTTGAGAAGTTTTTTCAGAAGAAAATTTAATATCATTGGATTTCAGAGGATTAAAAATGAAATAAGATTGAGATTAGTGGAATAGAAAGGAGTTTAAGAGGGAGAATATTAATAAAGTCTACTAAGTATTGAGTTTATCTTAATGAAATATATTTGATTTTTTGAGGAAGACTAAAACATATAAAAACCTTCATAAATAAAGGCTTTTGAAGATTATGTTTGAACCAGTGTTTGAACCAAGACTTAAATTATTAAGTCATGAGTACAACAGTAAATGTAGTATGCTACAGAAACAAGAAGTTATCAAATGGAGAAAGTCCTATAATGGTTAGGGTTTGTAAAGACAGAAAAACAAAGTATAAGAGTTTAGGTATATCAGTAAATCCTATTTATTGGGATTTTGATAAGAATAGACCTAAAACAAATTGTCCTAATAGAGACTATATTTTAAAGATTATCATAGATAAAGAAGCTGAACTACAGAAGCAAATCCTAGAGCTAAAAGCAGAGGAAAAAGAGTTTACAGCCTCAACACTAATTAAATCTAAAGAAGAAAGAAAAGTAAAAACTGTTCATGATTTTTATAGTGAGCTTATAGAAGAAATGGAACTAGCTGGAAAGATTGGTAATTCAAGAGTATATAAAGATTCTTTGAGGTCTTTGGAGAGCTATTATAAAGACAAATTAGATATTCCTTTCTCAGATATTGATATGGAGTTTTTATTAAGTTATGAGAAATGGCTTAGATTAAGAAATTGTAAAGAAAGCTCTATGAATTTATTTTTTAGGACATTGAGGAGTACCTATAATAAGGCTATAGAAAGGAAATATGCTAAAAAAGGAACTTACCCTTTCAATGATTTTAAAGTCTCTAAATTCAGTATTAAAACAGATAAAAGAGCTATTTCAAAAGATAATATTAAGCTCATTATGAATCTAGACCTATCTAAAGAGAAAGAATACATTCAATTGAGTAGGGATTTATTTGTGTTCAGCTATTTTTGTAGTGGCATTAGTTTTTCTGATATGGCAAATCTAAAAGCTAGTAATATAGCTAATGATAGGCTTATATACACCAGACAGAAAACTCATAGAAAAATTAATGTGCCTATTCTTGATGAAGCTAAAGAAATTATGAGGAAATATATTGATTCAAATAATGAATATATCTTTCCTATCCTCAATCATATCATACATAAAACTAAAATGCAGCAATACAATAGAAAGAAAAAAGTCATATTGAAAGTGAATAGATATTTAAAGATAATATCTCAAATGGTAGGTGTGGAAGTAAATTTAACAACATATGTCAGTAGACACTCATATGCTACTGTATTAAAGAACTCTGGTGTAAATATTGCTTTGATTGGAGAGACTTTAGGTCATTCAGATTTAAAAACTACTCAGATTTATTTAGATAGCTTTGAAAATAGTCAGATTGATGAAGCAATGAAGAATTTGTTGTAGCAATGAAGAATATCTTTACTAAAATATAAATAATATAAACAGTAGAGATATTCTAACAAAATAAACTATTTTTGTTAAAAACATAACCTATATATCTATGGAAGAAACAGCTTTAAAAGAGGTCGTATCAACCCTTATGAAAGAATTAGTAATACCATTCATTAAGAACTTTACAAGTAAAGCAAAACTTGACTATAAGAAGAATTTCGTACCAACAGAGAAACATTTTAGAGAGTATTTCGCTAGAACCTATGATAAATTATCTAGTCTAAATACAATAGCATTAAAGAATACTAATAAATCATTAAAAGAGATTTATATTCCTCTGAGTATAGTTCAAAAAGATAATGAAAAAAAGAAGAAAATTAAAATTAATTCATATCCTAAAGCACTTATAAGTAAGTATAGGAATATTTTGATAACAGATACAGCTGGGATGGGGAAGTCTACATTAATGAAAAGAATATTTCTTGACATTGTAGAAAAACACTCAGGAATACCTCTTTTTATAGAACTAAGAAGATTATCAAAAGATAAAAGTCTAATATCTGAAATTTATGAACAACTTAGTTCAATAAACAAACAATTTGATGAAACTCTATTTCTAGAGTTATTAGCAGAAGGAGGATTTATTATAATCTTAGATGGATATGATGAAATTTCAATAAATGACAAATCCACAGTAACTGCTGATATACAGGATTTTATAAATAAGACAAAGAAGAATAACTTCATATTGACATCTAGACCTGAGCAGAGTTTAGCAAGTTTTGGTAGTTTTAAAGAATTCAATATTGAACCACTAACTAAAGAAGAAGCATTTAGACTGTTAAAAAAATACGATAAAAGTGGAAAAATATCAACTCTTTTAATAAATAAGCTTGAAGAAACAAATTTGGCTGGTATAAAAGAGTTTCTTACAAACCCTCTTCTAGTATCCTTACTTTTCACAGCTTTTGAATACAAACAAAAAATTCCTTTGAAAAAACACCTGTTTTACAGGCAAGTTTTTGATGCTTATTTTGAAATGCATGATATAACAAAAGGAGAATCTTATACTCATGATAAATATACGAATTTAGGTGTAGATGAATTTGACAGAACATTAAGATATTTAGGATTTCTTTGTTTAAAAAGACAAAAGATAGAATTTTCAAAAGATGAAATTTTATCTCTTTTGGATGAATGTAATAAGTTTTGTGTAGGAATAGAGTTTCATAGTGATGATTTTTTAAAAGATATCACAACAATGGTTCCTCTTTTTGCAAGAGATGGTATATATTATAAGTGGTCTCATAAATCATTACAAGAATATTTTGCAGCACAATTTATCTATAGGGATGCAGGAAACAATAGAGATAACTTATTACTTGCAATTTATAATAACCCTAATATTGAAAAGTTTGAAAATGTCTTAGATTTATACTATGACATTGATTATAAAACTTTTCGAAATACAATAGAGTATGAATTTATAAAAAAATATCTTGAGTTTTCAAAAGACAATTATACACAACAACAACTGCCTCATATCCCTGAAAAAGAGTTAATAAAGAGAAAAGAACTTTCTTTTGGCAGAAACTTCTACCTGATTATTACTCAATCAGGAAAGGACAGTGAAAGCATTGAACATAAAGACTTTCAAGAAGCTATCAATAAACTTCCTAAAGGAAATTTAGATTATGGACTTAATCTTAAATTAATTATTCAAAATCATAGAGAGGATTATATATATTTTGCATGCAATTATATAAGTCAAATCATTGTTGTGAGTCAAATTTTATTTAACAAACAAAGTAACCTAGTAAGAAAATCTATTAAGTCAGAAGAGTTTAAAGAAATTGATGTTGAAAATTTCAATTATAACTACCCTATTGATTGTGATGCTCAAAATAAATATAACTCTTTGGATAATTTTCTATTAATAAATCATGGAATAGAATCTTCTAATTTTCTTTTTACTGGAATAGCTATTCCTCTTAATCATGAAAATATTTATAAAACATTGAATGAAATAGAAAATGATCTGTCAATAAATGATGAAAGCATTTTCCTATTCAATGGATTCTAAACTCTCACTTACTTTCTAATAATATTTATAAATCTAAGTGAGCAATATATAGTCTCAGATAATATAAAAATAAAATACATAGTATGTAGAATTATTTATGAAGGATAAGTACTTTTATAAGACTTTAAACTTTTAGACCTTTTATTATGAAAAATATAATTCTAATATTTCTATTCTTTTTTGGAGTTCATCTGTATGCTCAAACTTCTTCTAAGTATGAATTTAAACCTCAATATAGCATAGCTTTACCTTCTGAAACAGGTAAGATAATGATGGTTCAATGCTCTAGAAGTGTTCCTGAAAATATTGAAAAGTATTTTGATTTAACAAATACAGACATAGCTTCACTAGAAGATAACTATAAAAAAATACTATCAATAAAAGCTACTGAATGCTGTTTACAAGGGTGGAAAATCCCCAAACTTGATGATTATGCTTTTCAATATGTTGGAGTTGTAATTAACAGTCGAAAGTATATCTACATAAATGCATTTTTAATTGATATTTCATATGGACAAGATAGTTTCAAAACTTGGCATAAAGATTGGAAAACAAAACCAATAATAGCTTGTGATGGAGGTGATGGTTTTTGGGGTGCATTATTTGACTTAGAAAAGAAAACATTTTCACGATTATCTGTAAATGGGTTTGGATAGAATGAATGTTTAATATAAAAAAGAGAGAACCTCATATGCACTTATTGTCTAGAAAGAATATTACAAATATAGTTTATGGAAAAAAGTATTCATTTGTCTCTACTTTACATAACTTAATCTAAGTTAAATGAAATATTTATATTTATTACTTTTTACATCTCTATTATATCATTCCTGTAAATATCAGAATGAAGTGCCTTCCAATTTCAACTTTATAATAAATGATGGAGCAAATGATTCTTATAATTCAGAAAAGGGTTTGTTTTATAGAGAATCCCTTATAGAATCTAAATTTTATGATGATGACTCTATTTTGACAAAAGGCTATATAATAGATAAGAAAGAATACTCTATAAAATTAAAAGAGAATGACTATAAAAGGGTCTATAAATTGTATAAAAGCATTAATTTTCAAAGCTTTCCATCTAAATTTGAAATCGAATGGGATAACCCTGAAATAATTATAACATCACCAAGCTTTGAAAGCTCTTTAGAAATATACGAAAATAATAATTGTAAGAAAGTAATAGCTGATATTCCCAATATAAACAACCCCATAAAAGACAGAAAACAAAGTATAAAGTATCTGGAACTATATGATTTGATATGGGAAATCATCAAAGAAAAGGAAGAATATAAGATTACTCCAAAATCAAATATGGTTTATTTTTAATTTAATCAATAAAATAGTATTTTTTACAGAGAGAGAGTCTGTATTTACATATTACAATAGTCTACCCCATGAGGAAAACACTTACATCTTAGTGATATTCAAAACCTAAGTGAACAAAATACATTCTCAGATAATCTAAAAATAAAATGGCTAAAACTACAGACTTATTTGAACACTTAAAAAAGTATGGGACAGCAAAAGAAGAAGAAACAACACCCAAAGCTATAGTAGAAAATCAAGTCAAGGATTTATTTTCAGAAGCAATCTTAGATACTCTGGCAGGAGCAAATCCAAAAGAAACAGTCACTTCCATTCATAAAGATTATATTGAGACCAGAAGTTTATCCAATTTCTTCTCAGAAGAATACAGACTTTCTAATTTTATCCAAAAGATGCCTCATGGCATTGTAGACAAGAAAGCTACAGGAGTAGGTGCAACAACCTTAGAACTCAAAGCACCCAGACATTCAATAATAGTAGTACCCACCAAGAAACTAGCCTATAGTAAGTTTAAGTGGGCTGAAAACAATCTGAATCCTAAAAAAGTACTATATATTGGTACTTCCATAGGAGAATTTAGAGACAGGGTAAGTAGAAGTGAGATCATTAAATATATTGAGCAAAACCCTACTCAATCTCTAAAGTTTTTGGTTGTAGCAGACAGCTTAAATTATTTAATGAATATACTAGGAGAAGAAGCCTATAAACACTATTTCTTAATGATAGATGAAATAGACCTTCTTCAAGCAGACAGTAACTACAGACCTAATTTAGAAACAGTAATAGACCACTATTTTAAGTTTGATGTAAAGAACAGGTGTATTGTAACTGCTACAATGGGAGAATTCTCTAATCCTCTATTCCAGAATGAATGCAAATTTGAAATAGAAGAACTGTCCCACAAGAAAAGAGATATAAGCCTTATACATATCAATGAGTCTGACAGCATAAATCATGCAGTCATAGATAAAATAAAAAAGTATCCAGAAGATAAGATACTGATAGCCTATAATACAGTCTCACAGGTAAAGAATATTATATCTATGCTGGATGAACCCATACAAAGGGAATGTGCTATTATGTGCAGTGAATCAAGCAGGAATGATGCAGGAGCTTATTATTACCCATTGAATGATGATTCTACCCTACCCAAGAGAATAAATTTTGTGACTTGCAGTTATTTCTCTGGAATAGATATAAATGATACATACCATCTTATAACTGTTTCTAATGTAAAGTATGCACACCAAATGCTTACTACAAAAAAGATAACTCAAATCTATGGAAGATGCAGGGTTAAAGATGGCATATTAAGTGATACTATAATCTATAATACTACTAGCTATGAACCTCAATTTAAAAGGTCTACAGCAAATTATAGAAATATACTGATAAAGAAAGCTAATAAGGTATTGGATTTGATAAAGGCAGCCCATATTATACAGGGAGAAGATAAAGATTTAATAGATTTATTCAATGTAATGAAACTTGCCATATTGGATAAAGCACTTGAAACCCCATTCAGAGGTCAGCCAATTCGACTTATAAGACCTACTATTAATAGAGGAGAATATGATATAGCCTACCTTAATATTGATTTTCTGGTAGAAAGGGAACAGCTATTCAATGAACTATATATTAATCAAGAGAAATTGTATAAAGTTCTAATTTCAGAAGGACATCAGGTCACAGAGATAGAATATGAAGATAATAGAACTGATGAAGAAAAATCAACAGAACAAGGAGCAGACAGTTATCTCACAGAGGACAGACAAAAATTAATAGATTCATTACAGGCTGCATTAGTATCAGACTTAAAAAAGAAAGCTAAGAAACTTACACCTAAAGTTTTTAATCAGTATATATCTGGGAGGTTAAGAACCTGCACCAAAGAAGAAACACCTATTCTTGAAAGATTTAGATATTTGCATAGATATGTAGAATCAGACAAACTATTGGACTATCTCTATGAAATAAGACACAAGAATATAAAAGCCTTTAAGAGTCTCAACAATACAATTATGTTCTGGTGTCTGGCGGAAGATCATCCTCTAAGAATAAGTATGAGAGAAGCCTTTCAAACAGGCAAAGAATATACACCAGAAGAAATACATGAGAAGATAGAACCAATAGTCAAATATCATTTTCATAAGACTATAAAACCAAGAACCTCTATCAGCTTATTTAAGGCTTATTTTGAAGTCTCAAGACCAAGACAGAGCTATGTAGTCATAAAAGAAAATCCTCTCAATTTTGAAGAGAGAAAGACCTCTATAGGCAAGAAAGAGAATAACCTTTTGAGATATTTCGTTATTAATTAAACTGCTTATTATCAATTAAATACATCTTTAAATATTTGGAAAATTCAAATATTTTACTTATATTTGTATTTCTAAATCAAGAAGATAGACTATTCTATAGAAATGCCTCTTTATTCTAAGGGGAATAGATTCAAAAGATTTCATTTAACTAAGGGTATGCAAATTGTATGTCATACTATACTACCTACTATTTAATATAGTATATAATAAGTAGGTAATATAGTATAGCATATGTTTTGAACACCCTGCAAAAGTAAATGAGATGAAGTCTTATACTATTATCCCAAATGAAGCAGGAAAAATATTTAAACCAGAAGATTTATACACTATTACTTGTATGTATCTGACAGCTAAAGATGACTACACAACTAATTCTACAAGAGAATAGTTAGCTGAAATTACAGGATTATCCTTTGCCTATATAAAAGATAAGTTCCTTCCCAGATTAAGAAGTACAAAATTCTGTGAAATAGAAGAATATACAGAATTTCCAGATAGCCAGATAAAAAAGAGGAACAAGTATATATTACCTCAACCTCAAACCAATTACAGAATTATAAGTAAAGAAATATTGGAAGATACAAATCTTACTCCTACAGAGAAAGGTATTATAATTGGCTTATCCTCTTTGAGTGTAAATAACTCTTTTAACATTGGACTCAATAAGAGTCAAATATCAAAGTCTTTAAATATAAGTAGAAACTCGTATCTAAAATATGAAAAATCTTTGATTGAGAAAGGCTATATAACACCTCTTTCAGAAGATATTACCAATAGCAGACATGAAGACTTTAGTCAAGGGATAGTATTAAAATGCAGTTGGTTAGGAACTAAAGAACTGAATAAAAAGGTGCATGAATCAACCCATAATAATGTGAATTCACAAGAATTAGAGTAAATGCTTAAATTCTACCATTAGTATAACTTAACTATTTCTACTCTTTTAAAAAATTGTAAGAAAAAATTTTATTATTTTTTTTTCAAAAAGATTCTGTATATCCACAAGCACTCAATAATCAAACTACACCCCCTCCATCTTTTGCAGAGATGGGATAGTCCCCCTGCACAACAACAATAATATTTAGAATTATGAATGGACTAACATTTTTAGAAAGTTGGAGTGTGAGCCAATTTAAGCAAAACCACCATGTAGAAAAAATTGAGATTAAGAAAAATGAAGCTACAGGGAAATGCTTCTTTGTCTATGGATTTGAAACAGGGGCTTGCAGTAGTAAAGTAAAAACAGGGGAGTTGAATAATCCTGTAATATCACAAGTATGTGTTTCTGAGACAGGAGAAATGTTTTATCTTCTGCATCAGAAGGGAGAAAGCAAAGCCATGACTTTAGCAGTATTATAATAACTAGATACAGGGAAGATTTAGGTCTTCCCTTTTTATTTTAAAGTATATTCTGCTCACTTAGGTATATAAATAATATAGAAACAAAGTGAGCATATTAATCACTAATAAAAAATTTACTCCATATGGAAACAATGCAATTAATTACAGTAAAGAGTAATCATACAGATGTAATGATTCCTCAACCCCTTCCCCTTCAAAATGCAATAGAAAATACATATATCTGTGACAACAATCCAAGCCCTTTTATAGAAGCCAATACCAAAGAAGCAAGTTTACATCATTTGAAGCATGAATGTATTGTACCTGTCTTCTCTAAGGATAATGAGGTTACTATCAGCCATACTAATTTCATAGAAACTGTTTGGGATGCTGCAAGTAGTTTCTTTCCAAATGAGACAATCTTACAGCCAGACATAAGGGTTTCTCATGTAGTGAAGGGAAGAGTTCCAGAAGCTATAAATAAACCTGTCAGTCAGCTTTTAGAGAGTGATAAGACTGTCTATTATGAAAGGATGGCTTTCTGCTTTGAAGTACCTACAATCTTTCAGGATATAGAAGGAAACAGGCTTAATCTTTCCATTGGTGGAGTAAGAGCTTTAAACCATGAAAACCTCTATTCTAAAAAGAGTATAGAGAAATTCAAGATATTTATAGGCTTTAAAAATCTAGTCTGTACAAATCTATGTGTATCTACAGATGGGTATAAGTCTGAATTAAGAGTTATGAGTTTGGAAGAATTATTTAAGGCTACATTATTACTATTTCAGCAATATAACCCTAACAGGCATCTGGAATTAATGTCTTCTTTTCAGAACTCTTATCTAACAGAACATCAGTTTGCACAGTTGATTGGTAAAAGTAAATTCTATCAATGCTTACCTAATGCACAAAAGAAGCTATTACCTAACATGGAGTTTGGAGATACTCATATCAATGCAGTAGCCAAAGCCTATTACAATGATAAGAATTTCAGAATAGAGGAAGGTACAGATGCTATTAACCTCTGGAAGGTCTATAATCTGTTTACAGGGGCTAATAAGAACAGTTATATAGATAATATATTAGATAGGTCTTTGAATGCAACTGAATTATTGGAAGGCATTAATAGGGCTTTGCATGGAGATAGAGAATATAGATGGTTTATTGAGTGAAATTTTCTATTTTTATGAGAAATATAAATATTGAATACCATGAATTATAAAACATGCATTTTAGAAAAAGGGAAGCAGTATGAGACATTAGAAGATATTCTTCCTAAAAGTGGAAATTTAGACATTCTTTTTATTGCAAAAACTCCTGCAACTATAAGTGTAAATAAAGGTCATTATTTTCAGGGTAAGCAAGGTAGAATGTTTTGGAATAAGTTAGCTGATTATCACATATTAAATGTTCCTTATGGTGAATATGAGGATAATTATCTGTTAAAAAACAATTATGGTATAACAGATATAGTAAAGATTCCAAGAGATTTTGGCAATGAACCTTCTAAAGAAGAATATAGAGAAGGCTATCTCAGAATTTTGGAGATAATTGAAAGATATAAACCTAAGGTAATTATTTTTGTCTATAAAAAAGTCTTAGATGAAATCTTATCTATAAAACATGGATTTAAAATAAAATCTGACTATGGATTTAACCCTCAATATGATTCAGATTTTAATTCTAAAGTATTTGTCTTTCCAATGCCAGGGACACCATGTACAAGAGAAACCTCTGAATTAGCAATGAATGAATTGTCCAAAATCATAATAAAGAAATAAGGATTAATCACCCTCTCACTTACATTTATAAAAACAAAGAATCTAAGTGAGATATTAGGATAAAAAGAGATAGCTTTTGATTGCTGATGTAATGCAATTAGAAATTTATCCCTTTTTTATTATTGTTGTATTAGCCTCATTCAGTAATGGATGGGGCTTTTTAATTATGCTTTTATGCGAACATTTTTACAAATAATAGGTCACATTATTATAGGATATATCATTATGTATGTAATATGCTATGAAGATAGACCTACCAGAAAGAAGAAATAGTAAATAGAGAAAGTATTATTTAATGAATTTATTATTACCCTAACTCACAGCCACACCTATATATGAATTGGAAGGACTTAATTCAAAAAGTAATTGAATATTTGATGTATATCTGCTTAAATCTTGTATTTTTGCAGTATAACTGAAAATTAAATAATTGCGAATGAATATATAAGTTTAACTAAGACATATTTTTAGAAAGAAGTATTTGCTTTTTACTCGTGCAGTCCTAAAATACCACATCAAGACATCACAACAGTAACAAAGTAGGTGCTACATCTTTTATAGGTGTGGTTTTCCTTATTTTGTGTGATGTGGGTAGTGGTATACCTAGGACTCCAATCTAAGTGATAAGCCACATCTTCTTTTTGTAGGTATGGCTACTAAAAAAAGAAAAAGTATGAGAAAAATTTTAATTATCACAGTTTTAACCATGTTTACATTCACACAGTGTGATTATAAGCCTTCTAATCAGAAAAATGCAGAGATTACAACCCAACAAGAAGAACCAGAACCAGAGGATTTCACAGAGGACAAGCCTGTCTTAGATACAAAGAAGTATAAAACTTATTCTGTTTCTGGCTTAGGAACATTTACTATTGCATATCCTAAAAAATGGGAAGTTATGGAAAGACCTAATCCACAAGTTTCTGCTATAATGATAGAACCTGAAAATGGGGATAAGTTCAGAAGCAATGTGAATATAATTGTAACATTGAGAGGTGAAGATCTTTCTTCTGCTGTTACAGGTAATTCAGAAAAGCAAATGAGGCAAGTATTTCCAGATTATAAAATTCTATCTAAAGAAATGACAAAACTTAGAGGGAAAAAATGTTTGGAGTTATTGACTAGTTGTACTATGCAAGGTTATCCTGTAATACAAAACCAATATATATTTAAAAAGGAGAACATAGCCTATATAATATCCTTCACTATCTCAAAAGATAGATATAATCAAGAAAAAGATACAATCAAAGACATTATTAACTCAATCACATTTAATTAATTATGATACTTACTATACTATTAAAATATTCAAGTACAGGTGAAGCTTTTTTTGTTGGAGGATTACAAGGTCTACTTATAGCAGGAATTTTTGGCTTATATTATTGGATAAAAGGTAAAAGAAAGAAAAAAAAGGAGGAAATAATTCCATATTCTAATAAAATCCATGTAGCAATAGATATGGAGGCTGAAAAAGAAGAAAAGTTAAAAAGACTTCAATCTATTGAAAATCAAAAAGAATCTACAGAAGATATAGATAGTGTAATTTCTCAAAGATTAATACTGTTAGTAAAAGAGCTATCTGATTTAACATCTGAATTAGAAACAGGTAAAAATGAGAAAATGATTTCCTGTGAAACTAATATGTTATTTTTCATTCTTGTATGGTTAGTTTTAGCAGAAGAAACAACTGATAACAGTGAAATACATTCTTTATTTGTGCAGAACCTTCCAGATTTTGAAGATTTTATAAATACTGAATATGAAGGCTTGTTTAGAAATAATGGTATAAATGCAGATAAATATTTTTCTAATAGGATAGATTTATTTAGAGATGAACTAAGAAAATATACCCAAAACTCAACTTATGCCTTTCCTAAAGTTACAGCAGCCTTTTATAAAACTCCATTAGAATTGAATCTAAAAGATTACTTTGGAATGGAGAATCTATTTATCAGCAACTGTATTCCTCTGTGGAAAGATGCAATGAGAGAACCTATTAAAATATTATTGGCTTATAAAAACCTAAAAGAATAAAATTTATATTTATATAATGAAATAGTAAGTAACTATAGAATCAATTGCTATTTATATAATTAAGAAGCAGAGACAATGAAAATAGAATTTTCAGAAAAAATAAAAGCTAGAATAAAAAAAAATGTTTCAGCTAGATTTGGAAACTCGAATCAGACCATATTACTTGTAAGTATTGGTAATATGGGATTTCTATTTTCAAAAGCCTCAAATTTAGAATGTAATTTAATATCTCCTTGTCTGGTTCAATTTATAACGAATAATCAGTCTATTAGAGAGATTAACTCCTTTTTCAAATTAACAGGTATAGAGAATCCTGAAGATTATATTCACTTATCTGAACAAAAATATGTAAAGAAAGGGGAAAAGGAAATATATTATAAAAAAGGTCAGAAAAGGAAAATGGAAGAAATAGAATTGACCTTTAAATTAAATAATAAGACCTACACGGATTTATTCTATATTGATGAAAACTTAGATAATCATCTGATGGAAGGGAAGAGGATAGTTGGGCTATTAAGAAGAGATTTTTAAGGAAATATAGAAATATTATAAATCACAACTTAAAATAAATATACCTTCTGTAGTAGTTAAATGAAATAGTAAGTAGTCTTTAATGAAATGTTAAATATTACTTACTATTTTTGTGTAGATATTATCATAGTTTATTATAAATCTTATACTATGGCTTTTGAACAAATTCTTTTGATTGTATTATTAGTTGGCATTATACTAATTTTTCTGACAAGATTATTTTCTGAGAAAAAGAAAAAAAATATTGAAGAACCAGAACCACCTAAGAAAGAAGATGGGGAGACTGCCCCTAAAGAAGAGCCTGTTGAAAATGGAAGAACTACTAATGAGGTTAAAATAGAAAATGATATTAAAGATTCAGAACCTTCCATAAATATTAATAATGAATTATCTGAGAGTGAACCAAACCATACTACAGTAAAATCTGAAAAAGAAAATACAGCTGAATCAGTTAAAGATGAAACAGAAGTAATAATAGATAATTCTCCTGTAGAAAAAATAGATCCTTTTATTGACCTTGAAAGTAATAATTACAATAGTGATATAAAAAAAATCTCACTAGAAGGTCATAATCTTAGAAATATCAAAGAAAGAGATTACTATCTGTTTTATCATAGAGATACAGATTCATACTACCATAATAAAGAATATCTTTTAACCCCTGTCAGAGATATAATAGGAGGCTTTTTTCCTTTCAATTTAGAAGAAAATGCAAAAAGGAAAGCTGCTCAAGAAAATTGTAGTACACAAGAAATAAAGGATAGATGGAAACATGATGGCAATCTGGCAAAAGAATTAGGAAGACACCTACATATGCAAATTGCAAATTATTTTCTAAATAAAGAAACTGATATGAAATATTCTTTCAACTTTTATAGCCAGAATATAAAAGTCTCTAATAGAGGATATGATATATCTAAAGAGTTTTCAATTTTTAAAAATCTGGCAGACAAACAAATAAAACCTTCTGTTTATAAAACAGATTGGCTTATATATAGTCCTGAACATGAAGTTATAGGTTCAGTTGATATAGTTTTCAAAGAGCCTGATGCAGAACTTTACTATATGGTTGATTGTATTAGATCAAATAAATTATTTGATGAAGAAAGAGATGTAATTCCATGTAGAGAATTTGGTACAGGGTTACATGAAATGAATAAGACTCCTAATAGTGAATATCACAAAGCATGTTTAAAACAAAATATTCATAAATATATATTGGAAAAATATTATGATCTAAAAATTGAAAAGATGGTACTATTAATCTTACATCCTGACTTTTCAAAGTATCATACTTTAGCAGTTTTAGATATGCAAGAAGAAGCTGAATATATGTTACAGAATAAACATTTAGTTATAGAAGAAAAATAAATTATTAATCCAAAAATCTTGGAAAAGAGCACTTGTTTGAACTATAGTTTGAACCAAAAGAAAAAAGCAACTACATTTCATTGTAATTGCTTGATATATTGAGTTGTATTTTAAACTTGTTACTTTGTGACAGGCAGGTATTCTAACCAACTGAACTACCACACCATTTTGCTTTGCTATTTATTAGCAGCATTTCCTCTCAAATGCGATGCAAAGATAGGACAAGGATTTCAATTCTGCAATAGCTTTGAGAAGTTTTTTCAGAAGAAAATTTAATATCATTGGATTTCAGAGGATTAAAAATGAAATAAGATTAGTAATCATATAATAAAAGAGAATTTGAGACGATAAGTATTAAGAAAACCATTTTAAAATCAAGCTTACCTCAACACAATATATAACAAAAACCTTTATTAAATCAATCTATCCTCGATTTAATCAAAAATAAATAACAAAAACACAAACGCAAGATATGCCAGCCTAACACCACTAATTACTCGTTTATCGTTTATAAAAATGCATTTTAAGAGTGAATGACATCAAATAGACACAAAATAGCAAATTTAGACATCATATCTTTCGTTTTACGATACAATAAAATTACAACCGATCAAAATAGAAATATCTACTAACAAAATAGTCTATTATTGTTCTAAAAAAAACATGGAGTTTCTATAGGTTTGCACAAGAATTTTTAAGACTTCTCAACTTAATACATGTGTTATAAAACTATTTACAATAGGATATGATAGATAAAGGTAAAGTAATAAAAAGTTCAATACTTTTTATAATAATAATATTATTAAGTTCAACTCTTAACGCACAAGTTACAATAGGAGCCGCATTAGAGCCTGACACAGATGCCCTGTTAGACCTAAAAGAACAGATTACAGGGAAATCGAACAAAGGGCTTTTATTACCCCGAGTTTCGTTAAAAGCATCTACAAACAGTTACCCGTGCAGCACACATGTAGCCGGTATGATCGTATATAATACAGCAACTGTAGCAGATGTTAATAAAGGCTTATATTACAATAACGGAACAAAATGGCTTCGCATGGGATTACCCGATGGAGGTTTACCAGAACAAGTACTAGCCCTATCATCCAGTTCTCAACCTCAATGGGTAACCCTAAATATTCCAGATATTAAAAATGACAATTATGTTTTAACAAGTTCAAATATTCATATACTGGAAGGGGGCGGTGTTCAACTAGGAACAACAAACAACGGATTGACAATTTGTGCCAATGGTTATACATTCGACAGTAAATGGAAACAGTTAGGAACAGACTTCGTTATACAACCTAAATATAAGCGAAATAGACTATATATAACAATGCAAACTGTGGTGCAAAAAGCCAATACAAGTTCCGAAAACTGGGTATCGTATGCAGGAGGAGTGTTTATAAACTCGAAACTAAAAGTAGCAAACATTGATCAGATTATAGGTACTGACGCTTCAAATTTCACATCATTCTTTGTACATGGAATAGTAGAAAATATAGGAAATGACACACCGGGAGATCAAATAGTCAGAGTTGCGGTAACAAGAGTATTAGGAAGTAGCCAAGGTACGACTAGCAGTATGAATATACATGTAGGAACTCCTTTTTCGGGAGCAACAAACCTTAATGATTTTATGGCAAGACCATCTATATATTTACAATATTACGAAGATCCCACATCCGACCCTTTATAACCAACACAATATAGTAATGATAGACATCTATAAAATAATAATTTTGAATCTTCTTCTATGTGCATACGTACAAATGAATGCGCAGATTACAATAGGTTCAACAAGCGTACCTAATGCAAATGCAATGCTCGAGCTTCGAGAACAGGGAACTACCACGACCAAAGGATTATTACTTCCCAGAGTAGAGTTGGTAGCCCCTACAAATCCATCGCCTCTTGCTGTGCATATAGAAGGTATGGTGGTGTACAACACTACAACAAATGCAACTTTACTACCCGGATTATATCAAAACAATGGAAGCAAATGGATTTCTGCCGAAATACCAGAAGGAAGCAGCCAAGGGCAGTTTCTGGTTATAGATAAAGAAACATTAACTCCAAAATGGATTACAAAAATCATCCCGGTAGTCAGAAATGGAGAATATAAACTAATAGAAGTAGGCGCTTTTACTCAAGATATAGGACCTGTTATAAGTTCAAACTCGGGTAGTGACAAATATGATGAAAATTTCACTAAGACTACAAGCAGCAACTGGAAATCAATCATTACCCCCTTTACAATTAAGGTAAATACAAGCGAGAACAGATTAGTCTTATTCATTCAGACTTCTATTATACAAAATCAATACGGAGTAGCAGGCTGGACTTCCTATGCCGGAGGTATATTTATCGACAACTTATTAAAAGGTGTTCGGGTAGGTACTCTTAATGCAACAGGAAATGATGCAGAACTATCTAAAGCCGAAACTTTATTTTTTGTTATCCAAGGCCTACAACCAGGTACCCACACTATAGATATAGCATTTATACGTAGAAATAGCTCTCCTAACGAAGCAGACAACTCTCCCCTATATATAGGTAAATCCTTCAACACCAATTCTCCCGGAGCGGCATCTTTATCTTATCAGTATTATGAAAAATAGAGCATCATACAAGGGTAAAGCCCTTTACATACTTATAATATTCTGTTATCTTTCGGTATCTGTCAAATCGCAAGTAACAATAGGGGCCAGTATAACTCCAAATCCGAACGCATTATTAGACCTAAAAGAAGCAATGGACGGAAGTTCTACAAAAGGACTATTACTACCACGGGTAAACCTTACCAACAGCACACAAGCTGCACCTCTATCTAAGCATGTGGAGGGAATGATGGTCTATAGCTTAAGCAATTCGGATGGAGTATGTATTAACGATGGAAGCAAATGGAGAAGCACAACTCTAGCACAAGGTTCTGTTTCGGGACAATTTCTTCGTATAAACTCTTCACTCAAACCCGTTTGGGAAGTAGTAAGTATTCCTCTTGCTCAGGAGAATAAATTTATATTGATAGAAACAAAATCCATTTCTGTACCAAAAGCTCAAGGACTAACTCTAACCTCTAACGATCAGGTCTGGAATATATATGGTAATTCTTTTTCAGTAACGCCTACAAGCAATAAAAACCGGCTGATTGTTACAGTACAAACCATCGTTTCGAAAGAATATCAGACTGGAAGCAGTTATCTTAATGGTTGGGTATCTTACAATGGAGGAATATTTATAAATAATGATTTGAAAGCATCCCGCATAGGACGTTTAGCATTCAAAACTGTAAACAACAGGGAGACCTTTCAAACTGTAACACTACATTTTGTTATAGAAGATCTACCTATATCGCAACAAGATATACAGATCAAATTCAGAAGAAAAAATAGCAGCGGCATGCAAAGTGGCAAAGCCATATATATAGGAACAAGAGCTAATATTACAGATTCGGCACAGGGGTTGAACGACTTCCTCACCAATTCTATTATCTCTTACCAATATTACGAAGATAAAGGGGGACTGTAACAAGTATTGTATACCTCGGCACAAACAGGTATACATAACCTTACAATGAGCCCCGAAGGACAGTTATGTAGTTTGTAAATTGATTATGACAAAAGTCATAATGTAATTTTTTAAAGTTTGTGTTAAAAAGGGAAATTATAAGTCGTGAGATTAGATGGTTTTTCCATTCTAGTATCTTGCAAATTCAAAAAGGATTTTGCAAATTTTGTCTTCAATCCAAAACCTGTGAGTCGTGATGATTCATGGGTTTTACATTTTAAGGAAAGGCTAATAAAATAAATTGTATTAAAGCAGAGAAAGCCTGAGAATAGCATCTCAGGCTTTCTTCTTCTCTCAATTATATATGCTTATCTGTACACAAAAAAGCTATTGTCATCTCTTATCCATACAGCAAAACCTTTCGATCTGAGAATATCTATAACAGGAATAGTCCTGAAAGGAGTTGCAACTTCCATTATCGAACCTTTCTCTAATTCTGAAGACAGTTTCAATATATCTTGCATAGGAGCTTTTCCAGCCTCTATCAATGGACGAGCATCGAAACGAATCTCGATTTTGCTTTCATCATACCAGTCAGGCATTGCTTCCGTACCATCTACCCCACCCTCTTCGCCACTGTACTGAAAGACAGACAAACCTGCTGCCAATCGAAGTTCTTGTATAAGTAGTGCTGGCACTATACCTGCCACAGAAGCTGCTTGCTGCAAAGAAGTAACTTTCGCTATGGTACGGCGAAGCACAGGGTTTTTCAGCTTGGCAAAAGCCGGAGACAGCTCTATAAGTTTACTCTCCAGTTCGGGGTAATCTTCCAGTAAGGCTGCCACCTTCGTTTGCAGATTGATGTCGAGCTTCATCACCTATCTGCATATGAAAGCAATCGCTGATCTCCTTCCAAAGCTCTCATTTCTGTTATATTCTGAGTGACTTCCATTACGCCCAAATATTCATTATCTTTTCCTCTAAGGGCAGTATACTCTATATAAACGAACTGTCCCATAAATGAAGATATCCAAAATGCCGCTTTATTTTCTTTACCGCTTTTGAAATCATTAATTATTTGCTCTACAATGTGTACACTTCCGGGAGGATGACATAGTCGTACATCTCTGCCTATTATAGAGCGATTGCGGTCAAACACTTTTTTAGTTCCATGCGAAAAGAATTTAACCTTATCGTTTTTGTCTACAAATGTGATATCTACAGGCAACATCCTAAACATTGCTTCCAATTCTTTTACAGTAAAGCTTCCGGACGAAACCCGAATAGCATCTCCTTCGATATAGTCAGGCTCGCTCACTTCTATTTCGGCGGGCTTCCATTCATCCTGAGGGTCGTACAGTGCAAAACCAAACTGAGGTGTTTCGCGATAGATCTGATACCAATCTTCATCCTTGAGCGTATCGAGGCTCATCGGCAATAAAATCTCTTCCTCTTTCATTATCATACCTTCTATAGCCTCCACCGCAGGCAGAAGGAGCATCAATATAAGTTCGGGCACTTCTTCTGCTGCTACATCCTCATTCGAAGAAAGAGCTTCATGTGCTGCATTTAACAGAGCTCGTGTTTCGTCATGTTTGCCCCACATCACTTTAGGAGGCCCTGTTATACCAGCTTTTTCCAGGAAAGGAAACAGAAGATATTCTTTTCTTTTATAGTGCTTGTCTACATCCGACAGAAAATTGAAGATTCCTTTCAATTGCAGTAAATATCCTTTTACTTCCTCATCCTTAAGCTTATTTCCTCTATTGAACAAATCTTTAGCTTTCTGTATATACTCTTCCAATGCTCGGTTTTCACGTTTAAAAGTATCGACAGGATGTCCGGCAGGCACTGTTTTTGCAGCCGATGTATCTATATTGCCATCCAGTACCATAGCATGTATATCGCATAGGCGTAAAACTTCTTCTTCGGGCAATCCTTCCGAAATAAGCTCTTGCTCTACCTCTACAACTTCGTTATATGGTACAGAGCGCAATAATTCTACCAATCGGTTTTTCACCACCTCGGGTGCCTCATTATTGTGAAGTTGAAGGATAAGATGCTTCAACAGTTCTTTCCTTTTCTGTGAATTATTTATAATCTCGCTCATAATGTTTTAGCCTCTAATCATTGTTAATAACATCTTAAATCTTTCTACTGCCGATAAAGCATGTGTGATATTGGCAGGCATAATGATTGTTTCCCCTTGTCCTAAAAGGAAAGGTGTACCCCCAATTCTAATTTCGGCTTTTCCATCCAGTATTTGCACCATGGCATCGAACGGAGCAGTATGCTCACTCAACCCCTGCCCTTTGTCAAAAGAAAACAAAGTTATATTTCCGGCACTGCTCTTAAGAATTTGTTTGCTGACAATACCACCTTCCGAGTAATCGACAAGAGCTTCTAATGTTAAAATTTTACCTTTTTCAAATATATCATTCATAATTAATTGTTTTTAATGCGAATCAGAAATTGATTTCCTTTAAAATGACTATTTTATCCGTAGCTGCAGTCTATATTTTAACTAAAAAGTGACAAAAGTTACACTTTCCTCTGGTTTTTCACTTGTCACTTTTAACATTATACGGAAAAAGATATTTTCTTTACAGATAAAGTTTACTGATTCCAATAATGAATAGTGATTATACACTGCACAAAAATAATTTCAACTACCGATTCACGTTTTTTATAACTTTACAAGACAAATGTATACTCTTAAAAACAAATAATCTGTCACATTTGTTTCACTATGAGATAAACTTCAGAATATTTTAATCCTGAACTACAAGCCGTTTTCTTTCATATTCTCTATTATATACTAACACAAAAAAGCCCATGAGAAATTCATGAGCTTTTATATCTTAATTATGGATATATCTATCTAAAACTGCCGGATTTCAGAGCCTTCATTATATTGGCTGGTGAACGCTGATTTTTCAGCTCATTCTTCATAAATTCCATGTAAGGGGCTACATGATTAAAGAATTTGTAATAGCCTTTACATAGATAATTTAGTCCTTTTTCGCCCGTTGCAGTTTCTATTATTCTATTCTTAGGACATTCTCCATAGCAGGCAAAAAGGAAATTGCAACTTTTACATTGAGCCGGAAGTTTATCAAACTTATCGTTTCCGAAATTAACCTGTTTCTCGGAATACATCATTTCTGTGAGCGTATTATTTTTTATATTACCTATCTTATATTCGGGAAATACAAAATGGTCGCAGGCATATACATCGCCGTTAAACTCCATTACTCCGGCGTGTCCGCATGTTTTAGCTAAAGTGCAGACTCCGGGTTGCTCCCCTACCCAATTGGCCAGAGTAGAATCGAAGTATTGTATATAGTAATTACCTACATCTTCTTTTACCCATTCGTCGAAAATAGCAATAAGGAAGTCTCCCCATTTTTCGGAAGGAACGCTCCATGACGCTAATTTACCATCAATCTTCTCAACGATGGGAGCAAACTGAATATAATGGCAATCTATACTCTTAAAGAAGTTATAAAATTCTAATGGAAAATCGACATTATAGTCATTCACCACTCCCATTATATTGAATTCTACATCATGTTTTTTGAGAAGAGAGATACCCTTCATTACATTGAAAAAAGAAGGACGATTATCTCTTGTCCGACGATATACATCGTGACAATGTTGAGGTCCATCGACAGAAATACCTACAAGGAAATTATTGTCTTTAAAGAAGCGACACCAGTCGTCTGTCAGCAATGTTCCGTTGGTTTGTATAGCATTATCTATTTGCCTACCTCTTGCATATTTTTTTTGAAAAGCCAATGCCTTCACATAAAAATCTTTATTGCGCATAAGGGTTTCACCTCCATGCCAAGTGAAAAGCACCTGCTGCATTGTCTGCGAATTGAGATACTGTTCGATAAACTTTTCCAGTATTTCGTCTCTCATCACATAATTTTTCGCTTCGGGATATAAATCTTTCTTCTCCAGATAATAACAATACTTACACCTCAGATTGCATACCGCACCTATCGGTTTAAGCATTACATATAAAGGACGAGCAAAGGGAGATATGAAGTTAGCGTATGCAGACATGTTTAATTTATTATTTCAGGAAAATACGAAAATCAATACTTAGCCATTATTTAAAGACTGTCGAAAAATAATGATAATACTTGGTACAAACAAGCTTCGATTCCTCTTTAAGGAAAATACACATATAAAAACAAATAAGGCGCCCTAAATCGGACGCCTCTTGTTTTTTTAGAAACAGCTATTATTTCTTTGAAGCTTCAACCGAAACTTTACGGAATTCTTTTAATGCTTTTTCGATAGCCAAAGACGTTTTTCTTGCACGTGTACCGGCTGCTTTGTTTCCACTTTCTACTTGCGATGCTGCATCTTTTGCAAACTCGGCAAACAGTTCATTCAAATTGTCTGTTAATTGTTTCATATGTTTGTTTTATTTAATGAGTCACAAAGATAATTTCAAGCCCGATACGAACAAAAACCTATAATGTTAATTTAATCAAAAAATTCACTTTTATTAATTAAAAGAGAAAGAATAATCCCGTAACAGGAATCTGCTATAGCATGTATATTTACGGATTTTTATCTTAATTAATTTCTATCTCGTCTACAAAAAGCATGGCCTTCTGACCTTTACCATCATGCCAAGAAGGAATATCTCTTGTGTTCTCTACTGTTATTTTCACATAGCGGGTTTTAACCTGATTGAAATTGATATTTGTGTTTACAGGCTGAGGCTTAAAATCTACTGGTACCACAGGATATGTCTTTTGAGCTATTCTTTGAAATACCTTATTATCATCCGACACCTCTACAACAATACCTGTAGCTCCAAAAATCCATTCGGTAGTATTTACAAGAGTACCTACACGAACAGACGATATCTCTTTTCCTGTACCTAAGTCGACAACCGCCTGCATACCATTTCCACTAAATCCTACCCATGTGCCATCATCATAGTTGACACCGCCGCGAAAACCATCTGTAAGAAGAGCAGCTCCGGTATATGTATACTTCGGATTAGGATTGGTTAATAAAGAAACGCTACTCAATGTTGCCTTATTATAAATAAAGTCTTTGGTATATACCTTACTCTTATAGTCAGGATGCAGTGCTATTGCCTTCAGTTGAGTATCAGTAGAGATGAGAATAGGCTCACTATATTGCACACTGTTTTTGGTAGGTTCAGTACCATCCAATGTATAATAGATTGGTGAATTACCTACAGATGCCAGAGTAACTGACATACTCTTATTATCCCTGTCTTTATCTATTTTTGCATATACTTCATAAACATGTTTTGCCGTATTATATCCTGCCTTAGTGTAAAAAGAAAAAAGATTGCCCAAACGGGACAAAAAGAATACATAATTTTTCTTCTCAGACATTGTCCACTGTATTTCTGACAAAGCCGCAATACGAGGCAAAACCATATATTCGATACCTTCATCCGTATTTCTGTATTCGGTCCACATATTAGCCTGCACTCCGATTATATATTTTTTCTCTTCATCGCTCAATATCTCAGGAACAGGCTCATAGTTATATACTTTTTCGATAGGTACATAGCCTCCGATAGTTAACGGCTCATTCGCTTTATCTTCCGACTGGTAATAGTCGAAATACAGATTGTAGTGAGGTGTCATTATAGCATCGTGATGCAGCCTTGCAGCAGCAATTCCACCTTCGGTTCCCCGCCACGACATTACTGTGGCATTCGGAGCCAATCCTCCTTCGAGAATCTCGTCCCATCCTATAATTTCACGTCCTTTGCTATTCAGAAATTTTTCGACACGGCTAATACAATAGCTTTGTAATTTATTTTCCACTGAATGATCCTTATCGGCTTTCAAACCCAGCGCTTTTACTCTGGCTTGGCATTTAGGACACGTTTTCCATTTGGTTTTGGGGCACTCATCTCCTCCAACATGAATATATTTGGAAGGGAACAATTCTACAATCTCGCTAAATACATCTTCAAGAAAGTTAAATACTTCATCATTGCCAACACATAACACATCATCAAAGACACCCCATTTGGTAGCTACTTCGTAAGGGCCACCTGTACATCCCAATTCAGGGTATGCAGTGAGTGCTGCCAGCATGTGACCAGGCAGATCTATTTCAGGAATTACAGTGATAGAACGCTCTTCAGCATATTTCACTACCTCCTTAATCTCTTCCTGTGTATAGAATCCGCCATAAGGCTTACCATCATATTGCTGAGGCTTGTCATATAGAAGTCCTATGAGAGTCTCTTTTCGCTTCGATCCGACTTCAGTAAGTAACGGGCGTTTCTTAATCTCTATACGCCACCCCTGATCATCGCTCAGATGCCAGTGGAAACGATTGAGATTATGCAATGCTAATATGTCTATGTATTTCTTCACAAATTCGACCGAATAAAAATGGCGAGCAACATCCAGCATCATCCCCCGATATGCAAAGCGGGGATAGTCCGTAATTTCTACTGCCGGAAGTAAAACATTCCTATCTTTCGTCTCTGCTGTTATAGATTTTCTCAAAGTCTGCACACCATAAAACGTACCAGCTTCGCTACTTCCATTTATAATGACATGGCTATGATCGACCGAAATTTTATAAGCCTCGCTGTTTGCATTCGCAAAATTTGTTTTCAAAACGATTGCATCTTCCTGTCTTTCTTCATCAGTTACAGACAAGGATAGCCCTGTAGAATAAAGAATATATTCAGCAAGAAAACCAGCTGTCTTTTTCAATTTCTCATTTCCCTGTTGAAATACAATAACTGTAGATTTTTTAATCATAAATGGACTACCATCTTTCATCTCAATTTGCTGAGGCAGAGGGATAACGTTATAATCTGCCGTTATTGTTTCCTTTTGGCAGGATGTAAATATAGTCAGGCCAATAAGTATAATGCCCCAAGTAAATAAAGAGAATCTTCGCATGATATTCTATGTATAATTAGTTTTTCAATATTTAATTTCCGGTATATAATCAGCTCTAAAAGGAGGATAATTACATCCGATAACGCGCAATACTTTTCCCTCAAAGTCGGTAAATACGACAGACATTGCTGTACTGGATCCAAGCACAATAAGGTTATCTTTTATTATTTGAGCATTACTTCTGTTGGCTGATCCATACTTTTTAGGAAAAGCAACTTCGAAAGAGACTGTTGCTTTCTTTGCAGTCTGATCAACCGAGTAGACTAGTGCACGGGATGTTCCTGTATTGCTGCCGTTATCTAACACCAGAATCTTGTTCACATCAAGGAGATAAGGGCTATGCAAGCCATTAGCAAAGCCCGCAGCATCCATTGCAACATTTCCTTTTCGGCCAACACGATAATAGACTGCACCTGTTTGTTTGTCTATTTTCCACAATTCGCTGGGAGCATTGAATGTCATATAATAGTTACCTTCCGAATCGTAGTTGACAGAATTTGCGTGCAACCAATCTCCTTTCGTCTTCATTATATCCGGATCATTTTGTGGGTTTAACTCATTAAAGCAATCCCATTGTTTCTTTATGTTACCATTTATATCCATAATAGTATATCCATCGCCCCATACAATATCCTCTGTTCCACCACCCTGAGAAGACAAGTCATATTTCTTAGGCACATAATTTACCAGAATAATATCTCCATCGGGCAATAGACGACTGTCGTGATGAGGATAAAGCTTTTTAGATTCTCTGTCTAAGATCACATTTCCACAAAGGTCTACAACGAAAACCCCATCTCCGGCATATGCCTTTTCGGAATTCCCACCTGTAATGGCCACAAAATACTTTGTTTTTGGATCGTAGTTAACAACCCTCACACCCTTAGGTACACTTTCGTACCATACTACAGTGCCTTTTGTATCGGTAACAGCGATAAAACCGGGACTATCTCTTTTTGCTAACAATATATAACCGGGTAAATCAGTTTCCATATTATCTACAGGCAATGTATATGTCGATATGTTGCCCGGGAGTGTTCCGGTACGGAATGTATAGACTTCCGATATCGTGCTGGCACTTTCAGTAGAAGCCAGAATCTGAAAATCGTAGAACATGTTAGGTTCTAAAAAGACTAAAGTAGACAGAGCCGAAGAAGAAGCATCTACAGCCAATGTTGTTTTTTTATTCTTATCGCTGCCTTGTTTCCAATATTCAATCTGATAAGTAACTTTCTTTCGAAATTCAATAGCTACATCTACTCTGAGGGCATTACTGCTGTTCACAGAGGCATTTACCGATTTTATAAGTTCTGCCGGAGCTACAGATCCGCTTTGCTCATCAGAACATGATACAAGTATCACAGCAAAGATTAGTATAGTATATTTCAATAATTTCATAATAGTTCTCTTTATTTAATGTAGCTACCCTCTTCTATTCAGGTAGCTACATTTATTGTTCAAATTAATATGAAGTATATTTCACATAGTCGAATTTGCCTGTATTACTACGAGTCATATCTTTGTCTCCCCACCACTTCAACTGTCCTGACGAACATATTATTTTGAAGTTTACATCTGAAGGACCATACCATAGATCTTTTGTATAAATAGATTCTCCGTCAAGTAACCAGCTAGCTTTATATTTTCCATCTACGACAGTCAGCTCGATAACAAACTCATATTCACCCGGTGCAATAGGTTTATACACTTCCATTTCGGGAGATTGGTCTGAAGAAAGGCGCAGAACCAGTTTATCGGCAGGAATACTATAATCGGCTCTGTTGCCTGCTGTTCCATACATGGCAGTCATACCTAAAGCATGATACCCTTTATCTTCATTAGATGTGTACAACATACCACCTGTAGTAAAACGTGCGGCAGTTTCCATTTCAGGAATTATTACTTTCCAAACATATTTACCCGTACCATAGGCAGTAAGCGATTCCAGATTATTTCGGCTCATACCCACATAAGCAGGATCGATAGTGAGAGAAACTATTCCATTTTCGAATTTTATGAAGTCTTTTCCATCAGCCCCAATATTACTACTCTGCTGCCATCCATCAATGTTATTAAAATCCCATATAACAGTTTCGTCCGGCATAGGTTCCGGTTCCGGATCAACCGGAGTTATTGGATCTGTCGGAGTTACAGGCTCCATTGCATAATCGTACGGTATGTATTTCACATAGTCATAGAGTGCATAATTGTCTTGTTTAGGCCAATGATCTCCTACAAATTTCAGATTCTCGACACTGCAAAATATAAAAAAAGGATATTCTTCACCAAAGGTCTGTTGTATAAGTACAGCCGGAGCTCCGTCAATGATCCATTTCACAAGATACTTTCCATCCACTAAAGACAAATCTATTTCAAAAGTATGCCATGCATTCTTCTTTATTTTAGTTTTCACATGATTGTGCGGATTAGCCTGAGTGGTCATATAAGCAACGACTTCGTCATCTGCTGCATTAAGTTCTGCTCTATCGGCCGCAGTTCCTGAACCAATTTCGAAGTCTATCTCGTGCTCGTCATCATTGTAAAGCCAAGCTCCAATACTAGCCCTGTCTCCCATACCTAAATCGGAAACATATACACGCCAAATATATCGTCCTGCCCCATATTGCTGAGGGGTTCGCACTTTCTTACGCTCTTGTGTACGTGCATGGGTAAATATTTTAAGCTTGCCATCCTCTATAAAGGATTGTGGAACATCTGCATTTTCTCCTTGATTAGCATGCACCCACCCATCTAAAGTATTAAAATCCCATGTTTTAGCCTTAGCCTCATTGTAAGTTCCTTGTTTTACAGCAGTGCCGGGATCGTCTGTGTAAAGACTGTCTTTGTCTCCATCATTGCATGCTGTACTCAGCCCCAGAAAGCCGATCACAGATATTGCAAGTACATATTTGTATATTTCTTTCATATTATTTTCATTAAAAGTTAATTCTATCAATCGTGAAACACGTATTTTACATAGTCATAAAGCGCATAATTCTCTTTCGAAGAAATATGGTCTCCGATAAACTTAAGATTCTCGACACTACAGTATATAAAGAATGGATATTCTGTTCCATATGTTTGTTGTACAGACGAAACCACTACATTATTTATAATCCATTGCACCAAATATTTACCCTCTACAAGAGTCAGATCTATCTCAAACGTATGCCATCCTTTTTTCAGAAGTACGGGGGTAGACTGAAAGGGGTTAGCCTGTGTAGTCATATATGCAACCAAATCGTCGGATTGGGCTTTGAGCTGATCTCTGACTTCTTTCTTACCATAACCTATTTCAAAATCTATTTCGTGTTCATCGTCATGGTATACCCATGCCCCTATACTTGCCTGATCGCCAATACCCATATCCGAGATATAGACTCTCCATGTATATCGTCCCGTAGTATATATTTTGTCAAGAGTGCGTACTTTCTTTCTATCCACAGAACCCGCTCTGGTGTATATACGGAGTTTACAATCTTCTATACCGGTCTGATTGTTAGGATTGTCATCCTGATGGGCATAAACCCACCCATCAAGCGAATCGAAATCCCAGCGGTTGTCTTTAGTCTGCTGAGCTACAACAGGTATTGACATGATAGACAGAATAGTAATAAGTAACAGAATACTTCTCATTTCTCTATTTTTATTTATTTTTTATTTGGTAAAGGTTCGGCAATTAAGTAATGCGGGATTCAAATCCGACTCTCGTTTAGGAACGGGGAAATATCTCCTTATATCATTTTCTTTCAAATCGTTAGGATAGACTTTCCATTCGGAACTAAAATCGGCATTAGGATCTGTACTATTCTGCTTGCGCCACTCCGATTTTGTCTTGATCTGAGCGATGTAGCCATCCATCCGGTTTTTCCACAGCCCCATTCTTATAAGATCGGGACGTCTCGAACCTTCATTATTTAATTCGAACAGACGTTCGTCACAGATAGCGCTACGCAACCCTTCTTTCGAAGTGTAGTTTATCAGTTGTAGGTTATGCGTGGTGTTTTGGAAAGCACGTTCACGTATATTATTCACCAGATTCAAGGCATCCTGAGATGGTCCATTCAGTTCGTTTAATATTTCGGCTTTGCATAAGATGATATCGGCTAAACGCAAGATTACCATATTATTATTAGTGTTATAATTATAGCTTCCAGGACGCAAATATTTATATTTCTTGGTATAGGCAGCATCTAACTCAAGAGTCCTTTCCCCAGCGGAAGGAACATTCAAAGCATATACTTTTCCTACTTCTTCTATAGATGCAGGTATCCTATAATAGATAGGTTCATCGTATACGTTTTTAAAATTTGTCACCAACAATTCTGTAAAACGCTGATCGGCTTTATCAAATTTCCAAGCAAGTTCGAGAGGAACACTAAACAAATCCCAACCCATGTCGTAATTCCAAGGAGTAAAATTCATCCCTATATCAGAACTTCCATTTGGCAGATCTTTGCGTGAGCGTACAGCAAAAAGAATTTCATTGTTGTATAAAGTCTCGTCTTTCGACGGATCAAATACATTCCAAACTTTTGGCTGCAACGAATACACGCCTTTATCACGCAGTGTTAATACTTCATTTGCATAATGCAAAGCCGATTGCCATTTAGCCGTTGCATCTCCTCCATTAAGTCTGGTTCTACCGGCAGCACGCATGTATAATCGACAAAGCATACCATAGGTGGCCCCTAAAGTCGGACGCCCTGCATCTGCCGTAGTACCATAATCTTGAGGTAGAGAATTTTTTGCCATCAGCAAGTCATATTCTATTTGCTGCTCAATATCTTCGATAGAGGATGGCGGAATCTTGGTGTCGACAGCTATCTTACTGTTAACAATAAGAGGCACTGTATAAAACAGATCGGTTAACTGATAATAGGCAAATGCTCTCATAAAGTGAGCCTCAGCTATAAGTCTGTTTTTAGCAGGCTTAGCAGCGACAAATCTTTCGTCGGGTATAGTAGGAATATTATCAATAGCGATATTAGCCCTGCCCACCATTTGGTAGTACCCTAACCAAGAATTGGCAACATCACCGTTATCGCTCATTTTCAGCTCATTTAGCAGCTCTGTATCCATTTCTTTTTTAAAACATGCATCGGTAGTCATATCGTTGAGATAGAAAATAGCTCTTGCCGATACGGAATGTAAAGGCTGATAGATACCATTTACAGCTTCTATAGCATTATCTTGAGTCACAAAAGCATTTTGGTCGGTATAGGTATATATTACTTCATCCAAGTCGTTGCACGAATATATTATTCCGGCTAGAAACAATATGGTGATATATATTTTTTTCATAGTCATTAATGTTTTAGAAAGTTATTTTTGCTCCGAAATTAAACATCCTGTATGCCGGATAAGAACTAAAATCAAGCCCCTGTGACACAGCACTTCCTCCATTGGTACTAACATCGGGGTCGAAGCCCTTGTAGCCAGTTATAGTAATTAAATTCTGAGCACCGACAAATACCCTCATATTTTTAATATATTTGCTCATATTACCCCATTTTCGTAATGGTAAAGAATAGCCCATTTCTATATTCTGAAGTCTTACATAGCTGGCATCTTCCACAAAACGTGAATTGATATAAGAACCATACTTCATGCCGGCAAACTTATTATATCCGTTGCGAGGGATAGTTGTAGATGGATTTCGCTGTGTCCATCTGTCGGCAGATTCCTGTAATCTGTTCTGATCTTCGAGCAGAATACGAGTAAGATTTAGCAGTTCATTACCTATGGACGATTCTATGAAGAATGAGAAGTCGAAATCTTTATAAGTAAAATTGTTTCCTAAACCGATTATTACATCCGGATTGCCATCTCCAATTACCTTTCGGTCGTTATTAGTTATAATGCCATCTCCATCCAGATCTTTAAACTTAACATCTCCGGGTACAGAAGTCGGTTGAGCAGAATAAGTCTCTCCTGTCTGAATTATGCCATCGAAAACATATCCATATAGCGAGCTTAGAGGAAAACCTTCTTTGAGCATCACATATTCTTGAAATTCATAATTTCCATGAGGACGTAACGATTCGAAACGAGCTTCACCCTTATTCAGTTTCAGCACCTTATTTTTGTTTCGGGAAAGATTAAGAGATGTAGACCAACTCCAGTCTTTACTTTTCAGATTGTTTGATTTCACAAATAATTCGAACCCTTTATTTTCTATCTCCCCATTATTTCCCATCATAGTAGTCAATCCACCTGTAGAAGATGAAACAGCTATAGGGTTCAATAAATCTTTTGTCTTTTTACGATAGTAGTCAAAATTGACCTCGATACGCTTATTCAACAGCGAAAAATCAATTCCTAAATCGAGTTGTGCTGTAGACTCCCATTTCAAATTAGCATTTTCAGGATTGGAAGGAAACATACCTTTTACCAACACATCGCCACCTAAATATACGTCTCGCACCGAAAACTGGAATAAAGACTGATAGTAACGTATACCGTCATTACCTGTTATTCCGTAACTAGCTCTGAGTTTCAGATCGTAAAATGTAGGTTTAATAAAATTCATAAACGATTCGTCTCCAAGTTGCCACGCAAAAGATCCTGAAGGAAAATATCCCCATTTGTTGCCAGCACCAAAGTGAGAAGCTCCATCGGCTCTGAAAGAGGCATTAAATATATATTTATCATTCAATACATATTCGAGACGTGAAAAGAATGATTGCTTAGTGTTCTCAGCCTTACCCGAACCTATCCAGCCTATATTTTGAGCTAAGCCAATGTTATTGTAACCAAACTGGTCGGTAGAAAAACCGGTTGCCTGCATCTCGTTAGCCTCACTTACTAATTTGGTATGATTGAAACCTCCCAATAACTTTATGTCGTGCATATCTGCAAATTTCTGATGCCATGTAAGTAGTGCATCTAATTGGCCTTTATCGTATTGTTCGTTAGAAATAAAAGCTATTCCTCCTTCGGCCAATCCTACATTTGTAGACTGAGGATAATATTGTTGTTGTTTCGACTGGTCGTGACTATATGTATACTGTACTCTCGCTGTAAGTGATTTCAGAATATCTACTTCACTATACAATGTGGCATATACATTGTTACCGGTCTGCTTTTGATCCAGATCATTTATTTCATCAAATATAGCCGGCTTTCTTTCTCTCTCGCCAAATACATTCATACCATCAGGATATACCAAAGGTGAGAGCATAAATATGCGGTACATGATATTATTGTTCGCCGCATTAGTTCCCATATTCTGATATGTCTTCTTATTTTTCACCAAAAACATACTTGCTCCAAAACGAGCTGCGCTATTTAGTTTGTAATCAAGATTCATACGACCGCTAAAGCGATTATAATCTGTATTTAAAAGAATTCCCTCATCGTCAGTATAGTTTGCTGAAATAAACATGGTCATCCTATCACTACCTCCACTGATAGAAACCTGATGGCTCTGAGTCTGCCCATCGCGTGTAGTCAGTTTCAGCCAATCGGCACCTGCTCCTGTATATTTAAGTTGTTCTTCTGTATATGGTGGATTTCCTGAACTCCC
The DNA here is from genome assembly GCF_001261735.1 of Dysgonomonas sp. BGC7. GTDB lineage: Bacteria > Bacteroidota > Bacteroidia > Bacteroidales > Dysgonomonadaceae > Dysgonomonas. Next base: position 100,454 of record NZ_CVRP01000011.1, read on the forward strand.
ATTATCTTCCCAAACCTTCATATTATAATTAATCACATCTCTCGCTCCCATCAATTCCCATGGGTTCTTCAATTTTTTGATAGAAGAATTATAAGAATATTCAACACTATATTGATCTCTTACTCCTCTTTTAGTAGTAATAAGAACTACTCCGTTTGCGCCCCTCGATCCGTAAATTGCGGTTGCTGCAGCATCCTTTAATATTTCTATAGATTGTATATCCTCCGGATTTATTTGGTAAGAATTATCTGTCTGAAAACCATCTATTACATAAAGCGGCTCGTTATTAGAACTTACTGACGAAGCTCCACGAACCCGTATAGATATACTTCCTCCGGGCTCTAAAGAGTTTTGTTTTACCTGTACTCCTGCCGCACGTCCTTTCAGAAATTGGGACATATCAGTTACTACCCCGGCTTTTATCTCGTTAGTTTTTAGAGAAGTGATGGCTCCTGCTAAATCCCGTTTTCGGGTAGTACCATATCCGACTACGACGACTTCGTCTATATCCATTGTTTCGGGCAACAATGTTATGTTTACAGAAGACATATTCTGTGTTACATCTATTTCTTGTGTAGCCATACCAATAAAAGAGACGACTAGGACTTGCCCAGAAGAAGCCTTAATCGTAAACTTACCATTGATATCGGTCGATTGTCCGTTGGTGGTTCCTTTTACTACAACCGAAGCTCCGGGCAACGGTTCCATAGAAGGAGATTCCAGAACAAGGCCATTTATTATTTGCTGCTGGGCAAAAGCCGGACAGCTAAATATGACCAGTAAAAGAAGATAATAAAGTTTTTTCATAGAAATTTTCATTTGAGGTTTATGCACAATTTGTTTTTCATTCTTCAGTATTTTAAAGATCTTATAGAAAATCTTCGCTTAACGGCATCATTACTTATGTATGTAAAAGTATTCTTTGATAATGTTAAATAAGTCTTGTATCGTCTAAAATACATCCTGATTTGTATAATTAGACATTTGCTACTATTTATTTATATTATATTTGACATAGTTTTGAGGGGAGGCTTCCGTTAAGGTCTCAAACCTATTTTTTGCTCATTCATGTATAGCACTAATTGTTGGTTAGGGTTTTTAAAATGCGGCATTAAATATTAATACGTACTTAATGTATGAAAAAACACACCGGCCTATTATCTATTTTTATATCTATATTGTTTTCATTGACTACAACAGGAAATAATAAGATCAATTATTATTTCAAACAGATTAATATAGAACAAGGTTTGTCTCAGTCGAGTGTAACTTCACTGATGAGAGACCACAGAGGTATTTTATGGATTGGTACCCGATCGGGGCTAAACAGCCTTGACAGAAACGAACTAAAATCGTATTTCAACGACAAGAAGAATAAGAAATCTCTACCGGGAAACTATATTTATCATATTGCAGAAGACTCGATCGGGAATATATGGATATCGGGGAATGGTGGATTAGCCATGTACAGTTACGAAAAAGATGAATTTACATTAATCACCCAAGAGGCTATCTTTACCTCAGCTCTTGTTGACAACGGTATCATCTTTGGAGGGAAAAAGGTCATTTACAAATACAGATATGATACAAAACAAATAGAGAATATATTTATCAAAGGTATTGACGATTTCAACGTATCTGAGGATTATGATATTATAGAACTACACAAAACAAAAGAAAACAAAGTATTGGTAGGAACCAGAGAAAAAGGGCTATTCTTATGTGACCTGCCGAATAAACAAATAAACAAGTTGTCTTTTGGCACATTTCCCGGTCTTATGTCTATGTACGTTGACAATGACAAGTATATATACATATCCGTCTATAAGAAAGGTTTGTATTGTATAGACCACACCGGCAAACAAATAGCACACTATACAACTGAAAACTCACAACTAAATAACGATATTATTCTGGATATAACCGAAAAGGACGGAAATATCTGGATGGCAACAGACGGCGGTGGAATAAATATACTGAACAAAAAGAATAAGTCATTCTCTGCAATACAGCATATACCCGGCGATGCTGCTTCTCTTCCTGTAAACTCTATCACAGTATTGTATAACGACAGAGGGAACAACTTATGGGCAGGAAGCGTAAGAGGAGGGTTGCTGGGAATAAAAGAGACACACATCAATGTATATAAAGATGTAACATTGAGTAACACGAACGGAATCAGTGAAAAGGTCGTAATAAGCCTTTTTGAGGACGAGGAGGAAATATTATGGATTGGAACGGATGGTGGCGGAATAAACGCATACAATCCTCATTCAGGACAGTTTAAACATTTCACATCTACATATGGAGATAAGATAGCATCTATCACAGATCTGTCAAAGAGTGAACTTTTAATATCCGTATATGGCAAAGGAGTGTTTTCGTTCAATAAATCGACCGGAGTATACAAGCCTTTTACAATTATAGACAAAGCAACAAATGCAAGAGAATGTTTTTCAGGCTTCCTTCCTTTGGTACATCGGGTAGCCGATGACAAAATCTACATCCTTTCTCAAAAAGCAATAATATATAATCCTATCAAGAAAAATTTCAGTTATGTAAAAGTAGACGAAAATAAGATAAATCCGAGTGCAATGTATCTTACATATACTGATAAAAATAGTTCTTTTCTAATAAAAAAGAATCAGGTCTTCGAAATCAAACAACAGGATGATAGCCTGCGTATATTATTTTCTTTACCACCTCAGGAAGTTATAAACTCGGCATGCTACGATGGCAAAGGAATATTTTGGATAGGCTCCAATCAGGGTTTAAGCTATTTTGATATAAACAGAAATGTACAAAAGCGAATAGACACCAACCTATTTACCAATATATCCAACTTGTTTTTAGACAAAAACGGTAAATTATGGATCAGTGCGCAAAATATGCTTTTCTCTTACATAATAGATGAAAAACGATTTATAATATGGGGCGAATCGGATGGCTTCTCTTCTAATGAAGTACTGTTTATGTATCAAAAGCCTTCAATCACAGAAAACATATATCTGGGAGGAACAAACGGCCTTGTGAAGATAAACAAAAATATCTCGTACGACGACGCCACTCATCCCAACATACAATTATCGGATATTATACTCAATGGAAAATCCTATCTGAGCAAGAGAGATAAAAATAAGATTCTCTCGGTACCATCCGGCTACACTTCGTTGGAGATAAAAGTGAACCTGAACGAAAAAGATGTATTTCAGAAAACTTTGTTCAGATATAGTATAGAGGGTACAAATAATCTGTATATAGAATCATATAATCATAACCTAAGCCTGCCTCTTCTTCCTCCCGGAAATTATTTGATAAAAGTCTCATGCAATACCAAAAGTGGAGAATGGACTAATCCGGTAACGATAGTATCACTTACTGTATCGCCGCCCTGGTATAAGACCTCAATGTTTTTCAGTATGGCTCTACTCTGTCTTATATTTCTTATCATCTATATTTCATATGCGATTATAAAGAAAAAAGAACGCAGGCTAAAATGGAGAATGCGGGCATACGAACAGACTATAAACGAAGAAAAAATACGCTTCCTTATCAATATCAGTCATGAACTAAGAACCCCTCTATCACTTATCTATGCTCCTCTGAAAAGATTGCTGGACAACAACGATGCTATAAAGGACAATATTTTAAAGAAGCAACTTTCAGCCATATTTAGACAAGCTGCACAGATGAAAGACATCATCAATATGGTACTCGACATCAACAAGTCGGAAGCAGGCTTGGAAGCATTACAAATGTTTCCCCATTCATTAAATACCTGGATAAAGAAGATAATTGAAGATTTCAGTACCGAATTTGAAGAACGAAACATCAAAATAATCTACGATCTCGACAACAGCATAGAGCAGGTATGGCTGGATGAGGCTAAGTCAAGAATTGTACTCTCCAACCTATTGATGAATGCATTAAAGTTTAGTGAACCCGATACCGAAATAACAGTATCTACGATCAATGAAGGCAATAATGCAAAAATCTCTATCGCCGATCAGGGAATAGGACTGAACAATGTTGATATCAATAAGCTATTTACCCGTTTTTATCAAGGCAATCACAACAAGAAAGGAAGTGGTATAGGACTTTCGTATGCGAAAAAACTAATAGAGAAACAAGGCGGAACAATAGGTGCATACAACAACGAGCAAGGCGCTACATTTTTCTTCGAACTCCCATTGCAACCCAATATGAAAATACAAAATGTTTCGGAAATAGAACAAACTATAGATGAAATAGCTTCGACACAAGGGTCTAGCGATTCTATATTCCTTACTGATTCATATTCCCTCCTAATTGTAGAAGACAATGCCGATTTTCGTAATTTTCTGAAAGATTCTTTAAGTAACATTTTCAAAAATGTATATACATCAGAAAACGGGAAAGACGCAATCAACAAAATAGAAGATAAGCATCCTGATATAATAGTAAGTGATGTGATGATGCCTCAAGTGAATGGCTACGAGCTTTGTCGGTATGTAAAGAGTAACATAGACATAAGTCATATTCCAGTAATTCTATTAACTGCACGCAGCGATGCGGACAGTACCTATTTAGGGTACAAACTAGGAGCAGACTCCTATTTGTCTAAACCTTTTGATGTGAAGGTATTGATCGCAGTAATAAGAAACCTTCTGAAAAACAAAGAAGCTATAAAATTGAAATATAAGAAAAGTGTGGACGGCCTGTCCCCGGCTGATATTACATTCAGTAATGCGGATGAAGAATTTATGACCAAACTGAAAAGCCTTATCGACACTAACATGAGTAATCCTGATCTGGATGTAAAATTCCTCACCGATAATATGGCTATGAGCAGAGCATCTCTTTACAACAAAGTAAAAGCCCTGACTGATATGGGAGTAAATGACTACATAAATAAATTGAGAATAGAGCGTGCTATATTCCTTTTGCTTAAATCAGACTATGGCATCACTGAAATAGCCTACGAAACAGGGTTTACCTATCAGCGCTATTTCAGTACGATGTTTAAACAGATAACAGGAACAACTCCGTCTGAGTATAGAAGAATCAACAGATAGTTACAGAACTCTATTCCTCACTTATATTATCACCTCTATATTGGAGCGGGCGAATATGATAGATATCTTTAAAGCATTTACTAAAATAACGGGGAGAATTAAAGCCTACTATTATAGATATTTCGGAGATAGTCAGTTCAGGATTGTTCTTCAATAAAAGGGCAGCCTTCTTCAAGCGTATTATCAATATAAAGTCGTTAGGAGTCTGCCCTGTAATACTCTTCAACTTAGTAAACAATTTGGAACGGGACATTCCTATTTCCGATGCAAAATCATTTACTGAGAATTCGGAATTATCGAGATTATTTTCGACTATAGAAGTAGCCTTATCCAAAAAACTCTTGTCCAGAGCATTAGTCGCTAACATTTGAGGTGTAACCTGTGGCTGTTTACTAAATTTCTCCTGAAGAACAATACGACTATTTACCAAATTGTTACATCTGGAAATAAGAATACTTACATTAAATGGTTTAGCAATATAATCATCTGCACCTATACGCAATCCCTCTATATTATATTCTACAGAAGCTCTAGCAGTGAGTAATACGACAGGAATATGACATGTTTCGATATTCGATTTTATATTTTTGCACAATTCTGTTCCTGTCATTTTTGGCATTACGATATCACTAAGTACTATATTAGGCATTTCCGCATTTACTTTCTCCAAACCTTCTTCTCCATCGGCGGCTGTTACAATTTCATAAAACGGTTCGAAGATACCAACCAACATGTCTCTGAGAGATTCGTTATCCTCTACAATCAGCATTTTTGCTCCTTTTATGTGCTCTTGCAAATACATGTCGCTCTCAGCATCTTCAAGTTCTTCGGTTTGCACAAGAGGTAGGTCCTGTCTATTTTCATCCAGACTTGTACCATCACCTCCCTCTTCACTTATTTCATTTTCGGAAAAATGACTTTTCCCTAGCTTCAATCTTACACGAAAGACCGAACCTTCATTCAGTGAACTCTCTATTTCTATTTCGCCATGATGTAGCTCAACAACACCTTTCGACAATGCCAATCCAATTCCAGTACCTGTATTTGCCGATTCGGGCATATCAATCTGATAGAAACGCTCAAATATTTTATTTAATTCTTTACCGGCTATTCCTACCCCTGTATCTGTTACCTCTATTATTATTTCTTTCTCAGTCTTTATTATGTTTATAGAAATAGTGTCACCCGGATTAGTATATTTAAAAGCATTGGATAGAAGATTGTTGAGGACTTTTTGCATTTGCTTTTCATCATACCATACTTTTATATCTTCATCATTCTTATTGAATATAAAATTTATCTGCTTCATGGCAGCATATTCTTCAAACAACAAATAATTTCCATACAAGAAGTCCACTATATTGTGTTCAGAGACAATTATATGCATATGTCCCTGCTCTTGCTTCCTAAAGTCAAGCAATTCGGAGATTAGCTCTTTCATCTGCAAGCTATTATTGTATACCTTCAATATCTTATTATATACCCCCGGTGTGAAACGTTGTACATTCAGCAAAAGTTCCAGTTGCCCCACAATAAGAGTCAACGGGGTTCTGAATTCGTGAGATATATTTGTAAAGAAACGAAGTTTAGCCTGATTCAGGTCTTCAATATCTTGTAAATGTCGCTGTTCGTATTCCAAAGACGCTTGCAACTTTATTCGCTGCTTATAGGAACGGATAAAATAAAACAAAATAGAGGCAACAAGTATAATGTAAATAAAATATGCCAATGTTGTCTTATAGAATGGAGGTAATACCTCTATATTGAGGCTGGCTTCCTCCACATTAGAGTTATCGGGATTGCTGCTTCTGATGGTAAGCACATATTTTCCCGGACTGAGATTAGTATATGTTATATTATTTAGGTCTCGTACGGGTGTCCATTCGTCAGAAAAGCCCTCGAGACGATATACTAATTCATCCTTATTGGCCAGAATATAATTTGACGTTGCAAATTCAATATTAATTATCGAATGATTACTTTTCAATGTAATAGCAGTTGTTTCCGAAAACGAATTATCGAGAATACCACTTTCATCTCCGGTCTTCACTTCTTCTCCATTGATAAATAACTTTGAAAAAACAATATTATAGGGCTTCTTCGTAAAACTAAGATTTCGTTCGTGAAAAGACACCATTCCTTCTACTCCCCCGAGAAATATTTCCTTATCCTGAGTCAGATATAAAGCATTTTCGTTAACAGCAGACAAAGGAAATCCATTTCTTTTACTATAGTTGTGAAACTGCTTTTTCTCCAGATCGAAAGTAGAGAATCCCATATTGGTGATAACAAGCAGTTCACCGGGACGAGATTCACAGACATTATACACACAGTCGCTGGATAAACCATTTTCCTGAGAATCGAAATTTTCAAAATCATTGGTTTCGTATCTGTACATATCCAATCCCCGACCAGAGGTGCAGAAGTAAAGATTATTGTTACTATCCTGCGTTATACTATTAATATTATTATTGCTTATACTTTTAGGATCAGCAGGATCGTGACGATAATTAATCAACTTTTGAGTAATAAAATCATAAGCAAACACACCTTCTCCTAAAACAGAAATCCATAACGTTTTCTTATGGTCTACATAGATATCGAATACATTTTTGACCAAGAGATTGGTTTTGTCATCTTTGAATAAAGAAACACTCTTTCCTGTCTTGGAATCGAAAATGTAAACACCATTGCCAGTGGCTAAAATCAACTTATCGTCATATGGTTCAATATCGCGAACAATGTCTGTGAACACAGAAGTAGAATCGGTGCGGCTATGCCGGTAATGAGTAAATTTATTTGTCCGTAGATCCAATCGGTTCAGACCTCCCAAATGCGTACCAAACCACATAAGGTCATTTTCTTTATCATAATATATAGCCTTCACATTATTTTCGGAAATACTATTCCCCTTACTATCGGGACGATACCACTTGAATGTTTTAGAGGTTCTACTATATACATTTACTCCACTGCCTTCAGTACAGATCCATAGATTTTTATGCTTATCTTCGACCATTCGCCCGACAATAGGTGAACTCAGCCCATTTTTTTCATCTAACGCAGGTTTGTACCATGTATATATTTCATATTCGGGGTTGAAGTAATTTACTCCACCAAAATAAGTCCCAAGCCACAATGTTCCCTGATGATCTTTTATAATACACCAAATAGAAGAATTGGTAAGTCCATCCGGTTTATTATTCACTCGATAATGCCTGAACTCTCCTGTATGTTTATTGTATTTATCCAGTCCGGTAAATGTTCCAATCCAGATATTGCCTTGATTATCTTCACAACAAGATCTGACAAAATTGGACATAATACTATTCCTGTCATTCGCATTATTCACAAAGTTTGTCACATTTCCCTTAGATATCATAAACAACCCATGTTCCCAGCTGCCAATCCAAATATCACCGGAAGAATCTTCATAAATACCGGCAATACTACTTTTTATAGAAATAATATGTTCTATCTGTTTATTACTCTTTAAGATATAGACTCCATCATTTGTTGTACCTACATATAAAGTTCCATATTCGTCCATATGTAAAGCAGAGATAGACAACTTGGGAGAATTGAAGTGATAATACAGCTCAAACTTTCCGGTCTTATCATCAAAGGTATATACCTCATTACCCTTACCAATAAACAGTTTATTATGATAATGCACAGCAGTAATATCCACATCCTCCCACAAAGTAGTGAACCTGTCATGCTTCATATCATATTCACAAATCCCCTCTGTGGTTAATACAAATATTTTACCTTTCTGATCACCTGCTAGTCTGAATATATTATTACAAAATAAACTATTGGGATCATTTTTCCTCAACTTGTAGGTTTTTATACCATTACCATTATACCTGTTGAGACCTTCTCGGGTGCCAATCCATATAAATCCAATCTCATCCTTATACATGGTGACAGCTGAAGACTGAGAAAGACCATCATCTGTAGTTAAATGATGGAATGTAATATCCTGTGCCAAGATATTAGAAAATATACAGCTAAATATTATTATAAAAAGGGTCTTTTGCAATCGTCCTCCTTCTCCCTCTGCGGGACTTATGTTTTACTGGTTAATATACATAGTATTATTTCAACTAGGCAATGCAATATTAATAGTTTGAAATGACATAAATGGCCTCTTTATACTCCATTTTCTTTTTTTAATACAGGCACACAGAAAATATTAACATAAATTAACAACCAGAAAGTATTAGAAGATAGTATTACGCAACTTGGACTATTTTGTACGTTTTTTACCATTTTTTACCCCCTATTATGACATCTTATAATATACTTTTGTTTAAATAAGAATGTAAAGAACCTGCAATATCATCATGAAAGTAAAAAAAACACAATATTCCTTATTTTATATTATTGGAATAGCAATTAATACTTTTGCATGTGATACAGAAAAAACTCTTAAGATTATTTTTTGGCAATAAAATCATCAGCAACCCCGCATCGAAGCAAAAGAGAATTATGACTAAATCATCAATAATATCATCAGTAATAACAGGTATTTGTTTCTCAGGAAGCTTATATGCTCAAACAGACAAACACCCAAATGTTATATACATATTCCCCGATCAGTTCAGAAATCATGCTATGCAGTTCTGGAACAACAAAGGGTTTAAGGAGCATGTAGACTTTGTTGCCGATCCTGTACATACACCCAATATAGATAAGTTTGCAAAAGAATCGGTTGTATTATCCTCTGCACAAAGCAATTGCCCTCTTAGCAGTCCGCACAGAGGGATGTTCCTTACAGGAATGTACCCTGACAAAAGCGGTATAACCCTCAACTGTAATGAGAGCAGACCTATCAGTTCGCTGAACAAAGAAGCAACTACTATCAGCGATGTTTTCAACAACAACGGATATCAATGTGCCTATATAGGAAAGTATCATGCCGATTTTCCAACCCCTAACAATCCTCAGAATCCGGGAACTTATGTGAGTGACGAAAAACCGGTCTGGGATGCCTACACATCTCCAGAACATCGTCATGGCTTTAGTTATTGGTACTCTTATGGAACTTTCGATGTACACAAATCGCCTCATTATTGGGACACAGAGGGAAAAAAACACGAAATAAAAGAATGGAGTCCTAAGCATGAGGCCGACAAAGTAATAGAATATCTGAAAGAAAAACGTAGTGCTGACAAACCATTCTTCTTGGTTTGGAGTATAAATCCTCCTCACAGTCCCTACAGATCGGTTAATGATTGCATGGAGGAAGACTATAACTTATATAAAGATATACCACTCAGCGAATTATTAATACGTCCTAATGTAAATCCTGCTCTGAAAGAAAAACAAGAGTGTGCACCTTTCTATTTTGCATCCGTAACGGGAGTAGACAGAGAATTTGGAAGGGTATTGGAAGCTTTAAAAGAATTGAACTTAGACAAAAATACTATTGTTGTTTTCTCTTCCGATCATGGAGAAACAATGGCCAGTCATGTACTGGATCCCAAAAACTCTCCATACACAGAGTCGATGAATGTACCTTTCATCGTACGTTACCCTAAAGTATTGAAACCACAGGTGAGCCCATTGTTACTCTCCTCGCCGGATATTATGCCAACATTATTGTCTCTGTCCGGATTAAAGAAAGAAATACCTGAAGAAGTACAAGGTAAAGACCTATCAAGCTATCTAAAAAGAAAAAACTCAAAAAAAGGAATGCCTCAAGGAGTTCTCTATATAAGAAATGTGGATGGAGAAAAAACCAAGGAAGGAATAGTCACATCATACTTTCCAGTAGCAAGAGGAATAAAGACAGAACGCTATACTTTAGCCATCACAATAGACAAGAAAAAACAAATAAAAGACATATTATTTTTTGACGACAAACAAGATCCTTATCAATTAAATAACCTGTCAGTAGAAGAACATAAAACTGAATTCGAAATACTTTGCAAGCAAATGGGCCTATTGCTCAAAGAGGCCGGAGATCCATGGTATAAAGAAAAGATCTTATCTGATAAGATTATATATTAAACTAAAACACTATCAAAAACTAAAACCGTATGACAAAACATCAATCAACTTTTCATTTTAGACAATCAAAATATAACCTTAAATAATTTTTTATGAAAAAAAAGCGAATGTTATTTAAAACTATTCTCCTCTTTTTATTCATTTTCTCAACCTCCACTTTAAGCGCACAAGTGCTTATCACCGGTCAGGTAGTAGATGAAAAAGGAGAAACTCTCATAGGTGTTACTATAAAAGTAAAAAATGATGAGAAAAAGGGTACTGTAACTGATATAGACGGAAAATTCAGTATCAGCGTAGCTAAGAAAACCGATATACTGATGTTTTCATACGTTGGATATACCCCATTAGAAAAACAAGTAACCCCAGCAAAACCGATGTCTATAGCAATGGTAGAAGATTCCAAATTTTTGGATGAAGTTGTGGTTATAGGTTATCAGAATATCCGCAGACGCGACCTTACAGGATCTGTAGCCAAAGCAAATCTGGATGATATGCTCAAAGCCCCTGTTCCTAGTTTCGACCAAGCCTTGGCCGGACGTCTTGCAGGTGTTCAGGTTTCGTCTTCGGAAGGTACTCCCGGAGGAACTATGAATATAGTTATTCGAGGTAATAACTCAATCACACAAGAGAATTCTCCGTTATATGTTATTGATGGCTTTCCGGTAGAAGATCCAACAGTTAGTGCATCTATCAACCCTAACGACATAGAATCTATCGATGTCTTAAAAGATGCATCAGCCACAGCTATTTATGGAGCTCGTGGAGCTAATGGTGTGATTATGATTACCACGAAGAAAGGGAAAGTAGGAGCACCTCAAATCAATTACGATTTCAGTGCAGGAGTACAATGGTTATCCAACAAAATAAAGATGATGGATGCCTATGAGTTTGTAAAACTTCAGTCGGAAATATATACAACAGCAGAAATGTCAGGAAATTTTGGTTATTACCAAACTTACGAAGGACATACTTATTCTCTCGAAGACTATCGCAATGTTCCTCAATACGACTGGCAAGACAAAATATTTCGCGATGCCTGGCAACAGAGCCACAATCTGTCAGTCACAGGAGGAACTACAGAAGCCAGATATAATGCTTCTCTATCGTACTTTGACCAAAATGGTATAGTTTTGAGATCTAACTATAATAAGATGCAAGGACGACTTGGGTTTAACGTAAGAAAGAAAAAACTTAACACAAACCTATCAGTCAATTACAACAGATCGGTAACCACAGGAGCAAGCCCTTCGCAGAACTCATATAGCGGGATGAACAACCTCTTTTATAGTGTATGGGGATATCGCCCGGTAACTCAACCAAGTACACCTTTGTCAAGCCTGCTAGACAATATTAGGGATGAGGGCATAGAAACAGTAAACGATTATCGTTTCAATCCTATTATGTCTCTTCAAAATGACTATCGGAAAAACTATATAACTTATCTACAGTTTAACGGTTTTGCCGAATACGAAATAATAAACAACCTCAGACTAAAAGTTTCGGGAGGATATACCACAGACAACAGACGTGGCGAAACATTCAACAACTCTAAAACCCGCTATGGATATCCAGGATCGACCAGTGGAGTGAATGCAACACTTACAACTTCAGAAAAGGCTACGTGGCTGAATGAAAATACCATATCTTATAGCAAGACATTCAACAAAAAGCATAATATAAACGGAGTAGCAGGTATTACTGCACAAGAATCCTTATATAAATACAACAGCGTATCGACAATACAAATTCCTTACGAGTCTCTTGGTATGGCAGGTATGGATCAAGGAACACCAAGTATCATAGATGCTGTTATACAAAGTGAGTCACTATTATCTTATTTAGGCAGATTCAACTATGACTATGCTTCTAAATATTATCTTACAGCATCGTTTCGTGCCGACGGTTCTTCTAAGTTTGATAAAAGTAACAGATGGGGATATTTCCCTTCCATGTCAGCCGCATGGACATTTACTGAAGAATCATTCCTAAAAGACAAAAAAACGATACTAGATTCTGGTAAATTCCGCTTCGGATGGGGACAGACTGGTAATAACCGTATAGGGGCTTACGACCGATTCGCTCGTCTGGATATGCTTTTTGCTACTTCGGGAAATTATACCACACCTAATGGTGTTTCGCATGGAGTATATCCTGTAGGCAATAATGTAAACTCGGTAGGTGTAGTTCCTATCAGCCTTCCTAACAAAGGATTGAAATGGGAAACAACTTCACAGACCAATGCAGGTATAGACCTAGTTTTTTTGAAAGATCGTATAAATTTCACAGCAGACTGGTATGACAAGACTACCTCCGATCTATTGTTCTTTACAGAACTACCTTTATCTTCCGGATACGGAGGCGCAATGAGAAATATTGGTAAAGTTCGTAATAGAGGATGGGAATTTACAATTAATACAATGAATGTGAATACAAAAGATTTCAAATGGTCATCTAACTTCAATATTGCATTTAATACTAATAAGGTTTTAAATCTGGCAGAAAATGTAGAGTCAAAAACAACTATTGCTACATTCGACCAGAATTTCAACTCCACACCAAGTTATATTGCCAAAGTGGGTATGCCTATCGGCATGATGTACGGATACTTGTATGATGGTACGTATAAATTGGAAGAGTTCGATTATGTAGGAGGGAACTATATATTAAAACCGGGAATAGCTAATTATTCGTCAGAAGCTAATACTCAACCCGGATATCCTAAATATCGTGATATAAACGGAGATGGGGTTATTGACTCTAACGACCGTACTATTATCGGACGTGGAGATCCTAAGCATATTGGAGGTTTCACAAACAACTTTGAGTATAAGGGCTTCGACTTAAGTGTTTTCCTACAATGGAGTTACGGAAATGATATATTAAATGCGAATCGTTTGATGTTCGAAAACGGGTTCAATAAGAAAAAAGACTTAAATCAGTTTGCTTCTTATGCCAATCGTTGGACATTCGACAATCCGAATAGTGATATTCCTCGAGTAAGCTCATCTTCTTCCAATTTGGTTATGTCTTCACGTATAGTCGAAGACGGATCGTATCTTCGTATCAAAACTATAGCACTAGGATATACCATCCCGGCCAAACTATTGAAGAAATTGCAAATAAGCAAAGCTCGTGTTTATGTATCGGCTCAAAACCTTTATACATTTACAAATTATTCAGGCTACGATCCTGAAGTATCAATTAAGAATAATGCTCTTACTCCGGGACTCGACTTCTCTGCTTACCCACGATCAGCATCATTCAACTTTGGATTAAATCTTAGTTTTTAATATAAAAAAGACGAAATATGAAAACTATAAAATATATTATATTATCCCTGTTTCTGGTCGTAAGCATCACATCGTGTAGCGATTTCCTCGACAAGGAACCAAACGGAGAATTGACTCCCGAAACCTATTTTAATAACGAAAACGAACTAAACAGTTTCTTGCTAGGCGTGTATAGCCCTCTTATGCAAGAGTTCTTTTATGGCAGTTATTATCCTCTGTATATAGCAGGAGGTGACGATCTTACATTCTATCAGCGTTCTACTGCTTATACAAGTATATTGTGTGCTAATGCAAATAGTGGAACAGCAGATATTACTACATTTTGGAGAGTTTTATACGAAGGCATAAACAGAGCCAATATGCTCCTTGAAGGAGCAGACAAGAATCCAGAAATAAGCTCTACTGCACGCGAAAAAGTAAAAGCTCAGGCGCTGTTTCTTCGTTCATTCTATTATTTTCACCTTATACAAGGTTGGGGAGATGTTCCATTCAAGCTGGAGTCTACCAAAAGTGTAGAAGGGCTAAGCATCCCTCGTACTAATAAACAAGTAATTTATGACCAAATAATAACAGATATAGAAACTGCAATTCCTCTTCTGTCAAGAGCAGATGAGCTGAATCCGATCTCAGCAGAGGGTAAATCGACCGGTCATATGGGAACAATCAGCCAAACAGCAGCACAAGGAATTTTGGCTCGTATCTATCTTTTCAGAGCAGGAGAACATTATCGAGACAATCTGCCGGCAGATGCAAATGTTCCTAAATACTTCGAACGGGCTAAACATTGGGCAGAGCAAGTAAAATTGAGTAAGTTACACGACCTTACACCTTCATACAGCAGAGTTTTTCTCGATCTGAGTGAAGACAAATATAACAGCAGCGGTATGCGCGAAAGTATGTGGGAAGCCGAAGAAGCAGGAAACAGAGTAAACTCCCCTAATTATTCAGCCGGAAGAATCGGGAATACAATAGGATTCGGAAGTACTCAGGACTATTCTGCGTCAGACACATACAAAAATGAAATAGGAATGAAAAATCCCGGATACAGCTATAGATTTGCTTATGCATCTCTTAAGCTATACGAAATGTACGAAAAGGCCAAAGATACTGAAAGAGGAAACTGGAATATAGCTCCTTACGAGTATAATTACGGAACATCTCCGGGTGCAGGACAACCTGCTCCTGTCATAGGACGTATCTACTATGATGGAAAACGCCCTGACGGATTAACCAGCGTAGATGGCATGCCTTGTACAGACTACACAGCAACACAAAGCGTTAACAAAACTCGATGTGCAGCTAAATACCGTCGCGAGCATGAGGTAGTAGCACCAAAGAACAAAAATTACACACCTATTAACTTTCCCATACTACGTTATAGCGATGTGTTACTTATGTTAGCTGAAGCCGAAAATGAAATTAATGGACCTACTACATTAGCTTATGAGTGTATAAATGAAGTACGTGACAGAGCCGGACTCAAAACACCTTTATCAGGCTTAAGTCCCGAAGAATTTAGAGATGCAGTAAAAGATGAACGAGCAATGGAGCTATGCTTCGAAGGATTGCGCCGTTGGGATCTCATTCGTTGGGGGGAGTTTTACTCAAAAATGCAAGACATGGTAAACTATACATCTCGTGAAGGATGGAATAGCGGACACCGATATGCTGCAAACTACTATAAAGTAACACCTAACTATGTTTATTTTCCTATTCCCGATTGGGAAATATCTACCAACAAAGCTATAACACAAAATACTGGTTGGTAAAACTATTTAATATAAAAAAATAGAAATATTATGCGCAACAAAATATATTTATTGGCAGCTTATACATTTGCCCTATTGTTAACAGCATGTGATAAAAGGCTCGACGAAGATGTAAAACTAGATATGAAAGTAACATCGGAAGAAGCATATAATATCGGAGATACTTTGGTGGTAAAAAGATCAACAGACGTTGTCTTCAACTTCTCAGGGAATCCCGATTTTATAACATTCTATAGTGGAGAAAATGGTCGAGAATATAGTAAACGTCATCTGACCGAGTCTCCAGTAGACCAAATTACTTCACGACTGGAATTGGCTACAAAAACACAATATGGCTCTAATGCCACTGTAGCCGGCACTCTGAAGGTTTATATATCAACTGAGTTTACAGGCATGGTAAAAAACAATAAAAAAACAGACTCTATAGCTGTAGAAAAAACAAACTGGATAGACATAACTGATTTATGTCAAATACCTCAAAAACCGGGAGGAGCATCTCCTCGTGTGAACGTTCCGTTAGACCAATATTTAGGTAAGCAACGATTAACTGTTGCATTCGAATATCATACAACAGATAATTCATCAGCTCAACCTGTATGGGAAATATACGATCTTAAAGTAGTGAACACTCTAATATCGAATGGTATCGAATCCAACATCAAAGCTGTTAATATGGGTTTTACGCCTCTCGATATGTATGCTGTAGGAAATGCAGCTTATAATACTGTAAGTGACCAAACTCCTGGTGTTTGGAATGTTAGTAATATTTCCAACGCTTCCGATCCTAAAATAAGAATCCACTCTACTTCGACCGGAGGTATTCTAAACCACGACTGGCTTGTATCTAACCCCTTTATTATCAACGCTCGTACTCCTGATTCGGGTATAGGAATTAAAACGATAACTACAAGACTGGATAGCTACAAATATCGTTACGATACAACAGGCGTTTATGTAGTGACTGTGATTGGACGTAATAGTAATTTCGAGTCAACATCGGAAGTAGTCAGAGAGGTTGTACTAAAAGTAATAGACTAACAGTTTTCAAAGTTTATCTTTAATCAGATTTTTTATAATGCCGGATATTCAAATCAATGGTTACCTGTTATATCCGGTATTATAAAGAGAGACTATTACCCTATAAAAAACTAATTTTTATATATTTGAAAAGAAACACATGAAAAAATTCTTATTAATCGCAAGTATATCTTTTTTGATATTTTCATGCAATACAGACAATAAAACATCAGAAACGTTTACTTGTCAAAAAATTACAGAAAACGTAGATATTGCATCACAACAATTAGGTTTTCAAGTAAAACTTATCGAAGAATCAGGAAAAATTCTAAATCCGAGGACTGTCTACAATAACAAAATAGAATATATTCCGATAGACGACTGGACAAGCGGTTTCTTTCCAGGTAGTATGTGGTATATGTACGAACTGACCAAGGATGAGAAATGGAAAACAACAGGAACGAAATATACAGAAGCTCTGGATTCAGTCAAATACCTTAAATGGCACCACGACATAGGTTTCATGATATATTGCAGTTATGGAAATGCTTATAGACTCACTCAAAACCCTGCTTATAAAGATGTAATTATTGAAGCAGCTAAATCTCTTTCTACTCGTTTTCGTCCGGCTGCCGGAGTCATCCAATCGTGGGACGAAGACAGAGGATGGCAAGGGACTAAAGGCTGGATGTGCCCGGTTATTATTGATAATATGATGAACCTCGAACTTCTTTTCGAAGCTTCCAAAATGGCTAACGATACTACATTCAGGCATATTGCCATCAGCCATGCAAATGCGACAATGGAACATCAATATAGAAAAGACAACAGTTGCTACCATGTAGTAGACTATGATAAAATAAACGGAGATGTAAGAGGTAAATGTACAGCACAGGGGTATGCCGACGAATCGGCATGGGCTCGTGGTCAGGCATGGGGATTATACGGATTTGCAGTATGTTACAGAGAAACAAAAGATCCTCGTTATCTTGAAATGGCAGAAAAAATTTATAACTTTATATTCAATCATAAAAATATGCCTGCCGATCTTATTCCATACTGGGATTTTGATGCGCCAAATATACCAAACGAGCCCCGTGATGCTTCGGCAGCTGCCGTAATAGCATCAGGACTGTATGAGCTTAGCGAATATAAACCAGAATATAAGAAAACGGCAGATAAGATTATGGCTTCTCTATCCAGTGACGCATACAGAGCAATAGTAGGCACTAACGGTAATTTCATTCTGATGCACTCGGTAGGTAGTATTCCTCACGATGCAGAAATAGACGTTCCACTCAACTACGCCGATTACTATTTTCTTGAAGCACTAATGAGAAAAAGAAATCTGGATTGTAAATAATTATTATACAGCAAGACATAATGAATTTTTGGAAAAGTATATTTACGGTTATCATTCTCATTGTTCCATACGTATGCCACTCTCAAATAGTGCAAAGCGAAAGACTTCTATCATTTGAAGAAAAGGAAGTTCCGTCCTTCATCTCATGTAAGCAGTCTGACTTAAAAATATCTGACAAGCACTACAAAGATGGACAAAACTCTTTACAGTGGACATTCGAGCCAAATGCTACGTTAAGTATAAAAAGAGATTTGAAATTCGAGAAAAAAGATCCTAGTGGAATCGACACCTATCTCTCTACTTTTATAATATGGATTTATAATGAAAATCCGATAGACGATTTTATACAGTTCGAGTTTCTTAAAGATGGGCGTAAATATACTTCTTTCCCTTTTCGCATCAATTATTCGGGTTGGCGTGCAGCATGGGTATGCTACGAACGCGATATGGCAGGTTCTCCTAAAGAAGGTATGAACGAAATAAGAATTACAGCTCCAGACGTAAAAGGAAGCTTGTATATAGATCACTTACTTACAGCTGCAAAAATGGACAGACGCCATCAGACAGCCGATCAGCAAGTACCTTTTGTGAATGCAGAGACTAATAGCCATTGGCTCGTAGTCTTGAAAAGATCACTATTGAAACCGGATATACAACTGAAGAATGTGGTATCTTCTGAGCAACGAAAAGAAATTAATGAGATAGAATCTCGCTTTAGAGAGCTGATATACACCCCCTCTTTGTTCAAAGATAAAGACATGCAGGATATACGGCAAACCTATCTAAAATATGACATAAAATATACAGATGGAAAAATAAGCGGATTACCTATCTTTTTTAGCAGAGCAGCCGAAGCCTACGAACGACTTATCCCTAATTGGGACAAGAATATGATAACACAGCAAGGAATAGAGGTAAAAGACTATTTCGACTTCATGAATCGAGTTGCCACAGGATACAATAATGCTAAAGATGCTGAGACAAAAGAAGAATTGAAGAATATTTTTCTCAATCTCTACGATCATATTACCGATCAAGGCTTTGTATATGGCAGTTGCCTAGGAAATTTCACCCATTATGGCTACAGTTTTCGTAATCTTTATACTGCATATTTTCTGATGAAAAACGTGTTGTCTCTGTCCGGCAAATTGGAACAAGCAAGACAAACAATGCAGTGGTATGCTATGACCAATGAAGTATATCTGAAACCATCTATGCCGGGAATGGATATAGACTCGTTCAACACTGTTACAAGCGGACGAATGGCTAGTATTCTCATTATGAACGATTCTCCTGAAAAGGTGCAGTATCTTAAATCTTTTTCGAGATGGATAGATAATGGTTGTCTGCCTGCACCCGGACTAGCAGGTTCTTTCAAGTCCGACGGTGCTATTTTTCATCATTGCAATAATTATCCGGCGTATGCGGTAGGAGGCTTGACCGGAGCAACAGATATGATTTACGTATTAAGCAATACCGAGTTTTCCGTATCGGAAATTGCACACCAAACAGTAAAGAATTCTCTTCTTACAATGCGTTTCTATTGTAACAAAAAACATTTTCCGCTATCAATGTCAGGGCGCCATCCTGATGGTAGAGGGCAGCTTGTTCCTATCCATTTTGCCCGTATGGCAATGGCCGGCACACCCAACAAGCAAAAGGTAACAGATGAAGAAATGGCCGCAGCCTTTTTACGTCTGGCAGGAGACGACTCCAATAGCGATATTCCTGAGTATGTACCGAAAACACTTAATAGAACAGAAAAGAGCATATATGAATCTTTGGTAAAGAAAGATATTAAAGCAGAAGAAAATCCGAGAGGCAACATCGCCTTGGGATATGGCTGTATATCTGTTCAACGCAGAAGTAACTGGGCAGCAGTAGTACGTGGACACTCTCGTTACCTGTGGGCTGCCGAACATTATATCAAAGAGAATCTTTATGGAAGGTACTTGGCACATGGCAGTTTACAAATAATGACCGCGAAGGGCAAGGAGACTGTAACTCCCACTACCAGCGGCTGGCAACAAGAAGGATTCGACTGGGGGCGTATACCCGGAACGACAGCAATCCATCTCCCTGTAGAACAGATAAAGGCCAATATACTGAATGTTGATACATATTCAGGATTCGAGGAAATGCTATATTCGGATGAAGCTTTTGCCGGAGGAATATCTCAAAAGAAAGAGAATGGAGCATTTGGGATGAAGCTCCACGAACATGATAAATACAACGGTTCGCACAGAGCACGCAAATCATATCACTTCTTCGACAACAAAATAATATGTTTAGGTACAGACATCGAAAACAACAATGCGAACTATAATACCGAAACGACAATATTTCAGTTAGCAGTAACAGAGAAAGACAACAATTATTATCGGAACGATAATTTACTAAAAGACAATTATATAGTCGATCACATTGGCACGGGTTATTATATTCCTAGCAAAAAGAATAAAGACTATATACGCTTCGAAAAGAATTCTCCTCAATATTCCCGAAAGCAGAATACAGGAGAAGAAACCGAAGGTAATTGGGTTTCATTAACGATTGATCATGGTAAAGTTCCCAAAGGTAAATCTTATGAGTATGTAGTTATTCCCGGCACAGAAGAAAACGTAATGAAAACATTTGCGAAGAAACCTGACTACAAAGTATTGAGACAAGACAGGAATGCACATATAGTAAAAGACATAATTTCTAATACAACTTCATTTATTGTTTTCGAAACACTGGATAGAATAAAAGAGGGCATTATTGAAAAAGTGGATACAGCATGTTTGATTATGTTGAAACAAGACAAACAACAGACGATACTGACTGTATGCAATCCTGATTTAGCTCTTTATAGAGGAGCTTCGGATGAGGCTCTCGATAAGAATGGCAAACGAACAGAACGTAGTATCTATTCACGCCCTTGGAAAGATAATGAGAGTAAAGAGATTCCTGTTAGAATAACATTGAAAGGCAAATGGAATATAAAAGAAACTCCAAATTGCAAAGTATTAAACAGTACTAAAAAAGAGACTGTTCTACAATTTACATGCAAAGATGGGAAGAGTTATGATGTAGAAATCACCAAATAAACCTTATCTTATGCAATCAAAAAAAAGACCGGATAGTTGAACTGTCCGGTCTTTTTTTATAAGCTTTTTCTCTATTCCATCCATCGTAAAATGCAATGAAAAGATAATATCAAAACGGAACAAAGTCGTTCCCTCCTCCCGACATAGGATCAAATCCTGCTGAAACGGAAGAGGATGGATTTGCGTCTGTATTTATTTTAGATGTAAAGTTCTGACCTGCACCAAAATTATAGTCATCATCAACATTCTGGAATCGGGCAAACTCACTCTTAAATCTCAACAGTACATCTCCTGTGGCACCATTACGGTGTTTTGCAATAATGATCTCAGCTAGCCCGATAAGAGAGTTTCCCTTATCGTCCTCCAGTATTTTATAATATTCGGGGCGGTGTATAAAGCAGACCATATCGGCATCCTGCTCAATAGCTCCCGATTCACGTAAATCCGACAACTGAGGGCGTTTACCTTCCGCTCCTGCACGACCTTCAACTCCACGATTGAGCTGCGACAAGGCAATGATAGGAATATTAAGCTCTTTGGCAAGACCTTTCAATGAACGGGATATCATACTCACCTCTTGCTCGCGGCTACCGTAATTCATACCACTTGCGTTCATCAACTGCAAATAGTCAATAATTAACATCTTGATACCATGCTCACGTACCAAACGACGAGCCTTTGTCCTTAACTCAAACACAGACAAACTCGGGGTATCGTCTACAAATAATGGAGCCTCATACAATTCTTTTATCTTAAAGTCGAGTTGTTCCCATTCATAAGGTTCCAGACGTCCGTTCTTAATCTTTTCGCCCGGTATCTCGCAAGTATTCACTATCAGACGATTTACCAACTGCACGTTCGACATTTCGAGAGAAAACAATGCTACAGGATATTTGTACGAAACAGCCATATTTTTTGCCATAGATAAAACGAATGCCGTTTTTCCCATTGCCGGACGAGCTGCTATAATAACCAAGTCGGAGTTTTGCCAACCCGATGTCATTTTATCCAAAGCCGTAAATCCCGTTTGTAAGCCACTAAGACCATCCGAACGACTAGCGGCTTTATCAAGCAAATCCAACGCTTCCTTAATGACAGGGTCTATCTGGGTAAAATCTTTTTTTACATTACCCTGCGATATTTCAAACAAACGAGCTTCAGCTTCTTGCATAAGATCGTCTACATCGGAGGTTTCGTCAAAAGCTTTATTTGTTACCTGCGAAGAAAAAGATATAAGCTCTCTCGCCAAATACTTTTGTGCAATAATGCGGGCATGGAACTCAATATGTGCAGCAGACGCCACTTTCTCTGTTAGTTGTGCTATATAAACAGGACCTCCAACAGCTTCCAATTGGCCTTCCTTTTTTAGTTCTTCTACTACAGTAAGCATGTCGATAGGAGCCTGACGCACAGCCAGACTCAGTATTGCATGATATACTATTTGATGTATTGTATCGTAGAAGCTTTCAGGCTTCAAAATATCACTAACAAGCGAATAAGCATCTTTTTCCAACATTAATGCACCCAGAACAGCTTCCTCCAGCTCCCGAGCTTGAGGTTGTATTCTTCCTATATCGGGCATTAAGTTGGTTTCTTTCGGTTTTCGCCTTCCTTGATTTTTATTATTATTTGCGTCAGCCATTTATTAGAAATGTATCTTCTTATTTTTTACTCAAAGATAAGAGAAATAACCCTTAATTCAATATTATATTTTTAAACAGGTTGTTAATAACTTTAGTGCCCAACTCACGTTAGATAAGTAGAGGAGTAAGAAAACAGTACACTTTTTTTGAATTAATCAGGGGTTATATTTTGCTTCTTTCAATATTGTTTGAGCATCAGTATTAAGTATTTCTTGTAATGATGCGTTTTTCTTTTTAGCGTATTGGTTCACGATCTGCCAACCCAGCCAGCATCCTACCCTACCGGGAGATTCGGGTGAAACAATCGACGTATGAGCAGCATCATTAACAAAACGTGTAATCACCATATTATCAGCAGAAAACAAATAATTTTGCTTAACAACAGTCTGCCACAGTATTTTCTCATTTTGTTTACACCATATCAATTGATCTTCTGAGTATCCGATATAATATCCATCTTCCTTTTGGGGAAGTAACATAGATAGTGCATACAAGGTCTTTCCTTCGGCAATTATAGTTGATAATAAATTTTGCTCCTCTGTTCCCATTTTCACGACATCGCTCATTAGCCATGCTTTCAGATAATCGCGTGTTATATATTCGGGCTTCATCTGCTCACGTTCGTATACTTGAAAAAACTCTTTATACATCGAATACTCACTACCCAGATATTTATCTATAGATATGGATATAAGATTATTCAAGACAATCACATTTTCTCTAAATCCTGATACATGCATAGCCAATTCGGGCAGTTTACGACCAGACAAATATTGAGAAACAAGAACATTGGCCTCACTAAGCTCTTTTTCATAAGTACTTACATCGGTATAGTGTGACTCGGCATCTTTATAGATCTGCATAAGTATAGGATGAGAAAAATATTCTCTCAGAGACGGATAGAATGTAACAGGATCGCTGTTGTCCATCGCTATTCTTCCAAAGGCAGGGAGCAATAAAGGATATTTCTCTTTTAGTGCAGCTTCTTTAATCGACTCAGGATGCTCTAAATACTCATATACTTCTCTATCGAAACGAACTATTACAATATCTTCTTTTTCACCTAAGCCGTTCTTTTCCTTTGTAGTTCCCGAACAGCCGACAAATGAAACGACCGTAAATATTATGAGATATATTATATTTTTCATTTGACCATATTAAAATAAGTTCTTTGCGAAGGTAATTATATTTCTTAACTTTGTATGTCTTAACATTAACTATAAAATTATAAACGAAAAAGATTATGCTTTATTTCAAAAGTTCTGACTACGAGTCGTCTGAAAGATTCGTTTACTCATACTCCGGCTGTTCAGTTGACGAATTAGAAAAAGCTGTAAGCGATTCCTTAATTTCGCTAGGTTATAAACACTTGGGAAATGGTGTTTTTGAAAAAGGAAGTCGCACTATGCGCTTACTTTTTGGCGCATTTTGTAAATATTTCAAATTTCAGATTGCTATAGATAGCAACAATCCTGAACTATTGAAACTTGAAATAAAAAAAGCCTCGACCGGTGCTTCCGGAGGTCTTATCGGTGTTAATCAAATAAAAAAAGAAATGGAATACATGAAAAAAGTATTTCAAACAATATAACGTATTCGGGTGTTTATATACATCTTGATTTTTTTAAATAAAAAAAGGCATTATACCAAATGGTAACTATACTTGGCATTGAATCTTCCTGCGACGACACTGCTGCGGCAGTAATACAGGATGGGGTTCTTCTATCTAATATTATATCCAGTCAGAAAGTACACGAAAGCTATGGTGGAGTAGTTCCCGAGTTAGCTTCAAGGGCACATCAACAGAATATAATCCCTGTAGTAAATGAGGCACTGAAGAAAGCCGGCATAAACAAAGAAGAACTTACGGCCATAGCCTTTACTCGTGGGCCGGGACTGATGGGGTCGTTGTTGGTTGGTACTTCCTTTGCCAAAGGATTATCTTCGGCTCTTGATATTCCGATGATAGACGTAAACCACTTGCACGCACATGTGCTGGCGCACTTTATCAAAGAGAATAAAGAAGACGATAATCAGCCGAAATATCCGTTCCTATGCCTATTGGTTTCGGGTGGAAACTCACAAATAATTCTGGTCAAGTCGTATAAAGACATGCAAATTATCGGGCAGACAATCGATGATGCTGCCGGAGAGGCTTTCGACAAATGTGCGAAGGTGATGGGACTAGGCTATCCCGGAGGCCCTGTTGTAGACAGACTTGCCAAAATAGGAAATCCTGATAAGTTTAAACTCAACAAACCTCATATACAGGGTTACGACTATAGCTTTAGCGGACTAAAAACTTCTTTTTTGTATCTGCTAAGAGATGAGCTGAAAAGCAATCCTAATTTTATAGAGGAGAATAAAGAAGATCTGTGCGCATCTCTTCAGAAAACGATTATAGAGATACTGATGGATAAATTACTAAAGGCAGCAAAAGATCTAAAGATAAATGAAGTAGCTGTGGCGGGAGGTGTTTCGGCAAACTCTGGCTTACGCGCCGCATTCGAGGATCATGCAAAGCGTTTCGGATGGAAAATTCATATACCGCCATTCGGATATACTACAGACAATGCAGCCATGATAGCCATGACCGGGTATTTCAAGTATGAAGATAAAGAATTTTGCCCGATGGATGCTGCCCCATTCTCGAGAGTAGTAATGTAAAGATTTTAAATTATAGAATGCTTCACGGAAACGTTTACTTCCTGCTCATAATCTTTATAGTCGTTTTAGACTTCGTATGGACTCAATATTTGGCTTATCGTAACCGAAGGCTCATGAGTACTGTTATTCCTCCTCAGCTGGAAGGGATATACGACAAAGGCGATTATACCAAACAACAAGAATACCAGAAAGTAAACAGTAAGTTGGGGCTCTATACCAGCCTCGTTTCGTTCTTAGTCCTATTAATTGTACTGACACTCGGTCTTTTCGGGTGGCTCGACGACCTGTTGAGACAATACATAAGCAATGAGATACTACTCACTTTAGCTTTCTTTGGCGTTATTTATATATTAAACGACCTAGTTACTCTCCCACTCGATTATTATTCGACATTTGTAGTAGAAGAGCGTTTCGGATTCAATAAAAGCACAAAAAAAATATTCTGGCTCGATCAGTTGAAAGGCTTATTATTAACCATCGTTTTAGGCGGAGCCATTCTGGCTCTTATCACATGGCTTTATCAAAGTCTGGGCGAATACGCATGGTTATATGCATGGGGGACAATCACAGCCTTCTCTCTGTTTATGACATTATTTTATTCCAATATCATAGTACCACTATTCAACAAACAAACACCACTAGAGCAAGATGATCTGAGAGATGCAATAGAATCTTTTGCCAACAAAGCCGGATTTGCCATTAATAATATCTATGTAATGGATGCCTCCAAAAGATCGACAAAAGCCAACGCATATTTTACAGGATTTGGAGCAAAAAAGCGAATAGTATTGTTCGACACGCTAATAAACGATCTTTCTACTGACGAAATCGTAGCCGTACTAGCTCACGAAGTAGGGCACTACAAAAAGAAGCATACTCTGCAAGGAATGACTATATCTATTTTCTATACAGGCGTTGTTTTATTTCTGCTGTCACTTCTTCTCTACAATCATGATATAGCCATGGCTTTGGGTGGAAAAGAGACTTCTTTTCATCTCGGACTAATTGCATTCTCTGTCCTATTTACTCCTGTATCTCTCTTTCTAGGTGTATTTTCGAGCATGTTAAGTCGCAAGAACGAATATCAGGCAGATGCATATGCCGCCAGCTTCGGACTTGCAGCACCACTTATCAGCGGACTAAAGAAACTATCAGTTAAATCGCTAAGCAATCTCAACCCCGATCCTTTATTCGTTTTTTTCCATTACTCACACCCTACCCTTCTGCAAAGAATAGAAGCTTTGAAGAAATAAATCATTAAAAGTTAAACCTTCGTAAATAAAAAATGTCTACATTAGTATAGCAGATTGATGTCTAATTTTAATACATTACATCTATGAAATACTATCTAGCCATAACTATTGCGATTCTCTTATTTTCTACAAGGATGTCTTCTCAAAACAGCGAAAGAGTTACTGTAAAAAAAGATATTTTTGGGAATACGATTATAGAAGACAATAAAGGGAATAAAAAAACAATCAAGAAAGATATTTTTGGAAACACTATTATCGAAGATAATAAGGGAAACAGAGAGACAATTAAAGAGGATATTTTCGGAAATAAAATTATAGAAGACAACAAGGGTAACAGAAAAACTATAAAAGAAGATATTTTCGGGAATACGATCATAGAGGATAA
>NZ_CVRP01000012.1 GCF_001261735.1 Dysgonomonas sp. BGC7
GCACCATCGGTATAAAATGGATTAAATGAGATAGGATTTTTTTCGGTATATGTGAAATACACCCCATCTTCTCCATTGGTACGACGATTGATGAAGTTACAAAGTCCCTGATAGGAGTTTCCCGTATCCACAAGCACGATATGAGTCCCTTGTTCCCAATATTGGCGGCACATATGATTGGTAAAAAAGGATTTACCACTACCCGAAGGCCCCAAGATAAACTTGTTGCGGTTCGTGATAATCCCTTGCTTCATGGGTAGGTCGGAAATATCCACATGGATGGGTTTTCCGCTTACCCGGTCTGCCATCTTGATACCGAAAGGCGACGGAGAACTCTTGTAGTTTGTTTCCTCTGTGAAGAAGCACAAAGCAGGTTCTATAAATGTGTAGAAACTTTCTTCACTTGGAAAATCACCCGCATTGCCCGGCATCGCTGCCCAATAGAGTGTAGCGACATCGACCGTATTGTGTCGTGGTTTACACTCCATAAGAGCTAATTGACTACCTACATCGTTACGGATATTCTTGAGTTCTTCTGCATCGTCAGACCATGCCATCACATTGAAGTGTGCCCTGACAGAAGTAAGCCCGAAACTATGGGCTTCGTTCAGATACTTGTCGATCCACTCTTTATTGATTTGGTTTCCACGACTGTACTTCGATAAGGATTGCATATTACGGGCAGATTTTTCAAACTGCCGCAGGTTTTCTGCCGAATCGTCCAGAAAAATGTATTGATTATATACATGGTTACAAGACAACAATAATCCCACAGGAGAGGCAAACGATAGGCGGCAGTCACTCCGGTCGGTAGATAGCTTTTCATATCGCATATCTGTTCCGATTGTTCCGGGTAAGTCTTCCACATCCGAAATAGTATGCAGGCATACCGTTTTATCTCCGATGCGTAAGCCGTCTGCTCCTAACTCCAGATCCTCCAGACAAGTGGTATCTTCCAATGAGAGGGCAAAGTATTTTTCAATCAGCCCCGCTTCTTTTTCTGTTCCCGTTATCTCATCCGAAGCAATACGAGTCAGCGTAATAAATCCCGAATCATTCAAAATTCGCTCGAATTGCCCGACTGCCTCTAAGAAGCGTACTGCCATTTCTTTATTGACCTCTTTGGGAATAATGTTTCTCCGACAGAGCGATGAAAAATTACTTTGCATCCGCATCCGTTCTTTGGTCGTTTTGGTCAAAAACAAGAAGCAAGTATGATTCAGAAAAGGACGTTCGTTGAAGTGACGTTCAAATGAACGGGATAGAAAGCTCATATTCTCCTTATCGGTAGCAGGTTTGTAGTTCTCTTTGACAAACCAATCCTGTTTATGGATAATTGAGTAATCAGGTAAAACCTTAATGGCTTTCGTCCAAGCCGAATGTATGGCTTCGTATTCGGTATTTGTTACAGTGAACAGTTCCGGCAGATCCACACGGTAGACTATCGTTATATCCGCATCTTTACTGATGATGCAGTCGTGTTCAACCGAAAGCAAAGGAAATTTACTTTCGATGGTAGCTGCTTTTAGTGTATTACGCATTCCAGACCTCCTTCTTTTTAGGGCATTGGAACAAGCGACGGGAATTTTTGCGATTGATCAGAAAATGGGGATGTTGCCGTTTGGCGAGCAACTTCATGAGCCCGTGTTCTCCGTATTTCGCATTCAGGTTGAAAGTCAGCCATACCAATGCGGAAGCAGCGATAACGCCAAAACCGATACATATCCACTGGTCTACTCCAGCCATATACATAATCACAAAAACTATGAATACAGCCAGTAGACCACCTGCGAAAATGAAAAGATATTGTGCTTTCAAACCCTTAAATTCTACGCTTTTGCCAATGCCCTTGTTAATATTATACTCCATTCCGTATCGTTTTTGAAATGGATTATAGGAAGAAAGAGCGTAGAATAGTGGCGGCTACGATAAGGAAAATACACGCACCGAACCACGAAGCAGCAGTTTTAGAGGTGTCCGGATCACCTGATGAGAATTTGTTATAGACTTTTATACCACCGATCAGACCGACAACGGCTCCGATAGCATAGATGAGTTTTGTTCCGGGATCGAAGTAGGAAGTTACCATATTGGTAGCTTCGGTAATACCTCCGATACCGTTACCTTGTGCGAATACAGATGATACAGCAACCATGATAAAGGCTGCTGACAGAAGAATTTTTTTCTTTGTCATACGTTTTTTGATTAATAGTACAGGGGGTGGAATAGTCCCCTGTACTGAATGAATAATGTTGTTTAACTTTGATTTTTTAGTGGTGCGGTCGTAGACCGTTTTGTTAGGCTGACGCATGCTAACCGTAATCTCGCTCTTTCATATTTTTTACTTTTTTTGTTTTACATATTGCGTACATTAAAATCAGTTGGAGCTTTGACTGTCGGCTCCACTATTTCTTCTGCTTCTCTTTGTTTACGTTGGAAGGCTGAGAAGTAATCGTCCATAAGTGACGAAACGACCACTTTCTTTTTGGGCTTACCCGACACAACCTGTTCAAACATATCGGTCTTGCGTATCTCGACCAATACCCGTCCGGCTTCTTCTTTTTCTTCGGATGTAGCATTGTCGGGTGTCTCCACCGTTCGCATCATACTCGCCAAATTATTGAAGTCAAGCCCCGATGCCATTGAAACCCAGGCTCTCCCTTCAGTATCTTCGTCTATTTCTTCTGAATCATTGTCAGGCTCAAATTCGGGGGGAGTGTTCTCAATCTCTAAATTGATTTCATTTGAATCTTTGTCTGATAAATCATCGTTCGAAAAGACTTCATCGAGTTTATCCAAAGGGATTGTCGCCGAGGTCTTTTTTTCTTCTTCCTCGACAAATATAGAAGCATTTTCTTTCTCTTTTTTATTATTAATCAGAGTGGTAGCTTCTGTCCGGGATTGTCTAAGGTCAAATTTACTTTTGCCGATAATATCCTCTTTGGGTGCTGCACGAAACGGATTGAAAACAGTTTTTTTCGCTGCATTCTTTTTTCTTTTTTGCATCCGCTCCCGAAGTAGATAAAGGACAACAAACAATGCATACAACACGATGGCTGATATAATGTATTGTTTCATGACTAAAATATATCGGTGTTCTTTTTACGATACAGTTCGGTAATCTCGTTTTGGTAGGTATCGAAATGTTGCTCCAATACATTGCTTAGATAATCGAATAAGGTATAATCGTTCTCACCTATAACCCGTACAATACGCATCATACGTTCGTGGAACTCTTTTCGGATATAGACTACTTTTCGATCTCTGGTTCTATTTTGGACTTCTTTAAAAAAATAAGTTTCATATTGTTGAACAGCCGTTGAAGTCGCTACATTAGAAGTCTCGCTAGGAGTCATTCTTTTATTAATTTTCTTTCTCTTTTTCATTGTTTTTTGATTAAAATATTTTCTCGATATTATTATCATACAGTTCAGTTATATCTTCCTGATAAGTAGTGAAATGATATTCCAGAACATTGTAAATATAACTGAACAGGGAAACATCATTTTTGGCTATCACGTGCAATATCTTAATGATCCTTTCGTGATGTTCCTTACAGATATAAACTGTTTTTCCGCTTCGTGCAGCTATTGCCGACTCGTGGATAAAAAGACTCTGATAATCAGTTTCTATCTGTACTTTAGCTTTTCGCTTCCGAGATTCTTCACGTGGAATATCTTGTTTTATTTTTATTGCAGGAGCTTCTATTGGTTCGTCGATTTGCTCTTCTGGCTTAGTTGTTTCTATTGGTACAGATTCAGGAGAGTAAGCCTGTAACTTACGTTCCCTTCTGCCTGTACGTGCAATGATGTCCTGAGCATTCAACTTCGTATCGGTTTTCTTTTCTTCCATAATGCATTACTTTAGAATTTCGAGCAATTCATCTGAAAGAGCATCTATATTACTGCCTTTTACAAGAGTTTTATCGACAGGGAATAAAGTAGATCGGAACAAAGCTTTATGACTGACGGATTGTTCACGTCGGAATCGTAGACTGTTGGGGATGAATGTATTCAGGGTTGTAAATTGCAATTCATTAATAACTGCCTCATAAACTTCGTAGAGTTCGGACTTCTCCCGTCCGTCCACCAGATTCCAGAGCAAGTAGATCTCCTTAATATCGGATTTGCCACTGCCAATAATATCATCACGCACAGTTACCATGTAATCAAGTGTACTTTCCATCACTACACGGTCAGCAGCGATGGGAGCAATAATATAATCCATTCGTGCAAGGGTATGGATTAAATCTACATTGTTAAGTGTTCCCGGCAGATCAAAGAATATAAAATCAAAATCACCTTGTGGAATCAGATGCTCGGCATCGGCAATAGCCTCTTTGGTATTGCTCTCAATAATGGGATAGGCTTTTTTGTTTTCCAAACGGACAAACTGTTCATAGAGCATCCCTTTGTAATACTCGTCACTTTCGCACATCTTAAAATCCCGCTCCCGCATATCTGCAATGGAATACTGAGGATAATCGCAATCAATCACTGCGATATTCTTTCCTTTTACATAGTGTAAATAAGAAGCTGCCAATACAGTAAGAGTTGTTTTTCCGGCTCCACCCTTTTGGGTTGAGAATGCCACATAAATAGGTTTCTTTTTCATTTCAATTAATTTTTTAAATGGTACAATCGTTTTTTCGTATAGCCGTACCCAAGGGGATACATATCTTTTTATGTCTCAACTTTCGTTCGGTGGTATATCTGTTTTCAGGTAACAACCTCTGTATAGTGGTACAACCAACCAACTGTCTATTGAGATATTTCGCTGTTGGGAGGTTGCAACAGACTAACATTCTTAGGTTGGTTGCTTCGTAAATTGGTTCGTTTGATATTACTTACGATACACATTACTTATGTATCTGAAAATGTACTATCCAACCATTCTTTCATTGTACGTTTTTACCTCTGTATAATCGCACATAGATTCCTCCTTTGGTACGACTGATTGTAGGGCTCTATATCCCGCCGTACAATCAATTCTCCGACAAATAAAATCTATCTTTTTCATATTTGCACTATGTTTTTGAGAGGTGGAAGCTTGTGTCCGCATTTGTCTATACTTGTTGATTTTCAGTTGATTATTTTAGGATATAACTTTGCTGCATGAAACGTTATGGGGTATTCATGTCTATTTTAAATAGAGTTCCGACACTCATAAAATACCTGACAGGGATCAGGCTTATACCCCGAAACATTCGGGATAGGATGATGCCCTTTACGGGCAAAATGTATTTGCATTTGGGCAAATAGCAAGGTATGTTGAGTGCATCGCAAAATGAATTTTGCAGCACACAACCCTTGCTCTTCCAGAGGGGTATTTTCCTCTCCGAAGTCGGGAAAAATGAAGACGGCATGAACCGTCCCATAACGTTCATAAACCACTAAGAAAAATCAATGTTATGAACGAAGAGAAAACAGTACCCCTCAAACAGGGAAAAGGGGGCAGACCCCCAAAGAACGACCCGGCAAAGCATCGGCTGACAGTGAACCTAACCGACGAACAACATGCCGGATTCCTTGCTTTATACGAGCAGTCAGGCGTACAATCCTTGTCCGGATTTATCGCCGCCCGCATCTTTGGGGATGAGTTTCGTGTAGTAAAAACCGATGCTTCGGCAGTAGAATTTATTGCAAAGCTCACCGCTTTACACTCACAAATACGAAGTATTGGAATCAATTACAATCAAGTTGTGAAGGAGCTACATTCCAATTTTGGAGAGAAAAAAGCACTGGCATTGCTCTATAAATTGGAAAATGCAACCATTGAACTGGCGGGAATCGGGCACGAAGTGCTACAGTTGTGCGAACAATTTAAGGCTAAACATCTCTAAAAATGGTTGCCAAATTTAGCCACGGAAGCAGTTTATATGGTGCACTTACCTACAATCAGGAGAAAGTAGACGAAGGTTTAGGTAAAGTTTTGGCTACTAATTTAGTCATCGAACCCACTGATGGAACGTTCAATGTATCCGATTGTATGCAAGATTTCGAGCGGTTTATGCCTTCACATATTCGCACATCGAAACCTGTTATCCACATTTCACTCAATCCACATCCGGACGATAAGCTGACCGATAATCAGCTTGCCGACATCGGGCGTGAGTATATGGAACGGTTCGGATATGGCGGACAGCCCTACATGATTTTCAAACATGAGGACATTGGCAGGGAGCATATACACGTGCGCCCATAAGGGTATAT
>NZ_CVRP01000013.1 GCF_001261735.1 Dysgonomonas sp. BGC7
GGAAGCGCCCTCTTTTGTAAATATTATATTAGTCGATAAAATCAACTGTTTCTTCACCAATCATTTTGCGAAGAGTATTTTTTAGCTTCACATATTGGATAAACAAGTCATGTTCTGCAATCTTATTTGGTTCGTGCATTGGGCTCTTGAAGTAGAATGACAACCAATCTTGAATTCCACTCATACCTGCACGCTTAGCCAAGTCTGTAAACAAGACAAGGTCGAGGCATAAAGGAGCAGCAAGGATTGAATCTTTACAAAGGAAGTCTACTTTCAATTGCATTTTATAACCCAACCAGCCGAATAAGTCGATATTATCCCAACCTTCTTTATCGTCGCCACGAGGCGGATAGTAGTTGATACGAACTTTATGATAAACGTTTCCATAAAGTTCCGGATACAATTCGGGTTGAAGGATATTGTCGATAACAGACAATTTAGATTCTTCTTTTGTTTTGAATGATCCCGGATCGTCAAGTACTTCTCCATCGCGGTTTCCAAGAATATTAGTAGAGAACCATCCGCTAAGACCCAACATACGAGTCTTCAACATCGGAGACAATACAGTCTTCAACATTGTCTGGCCAGTTTTGAAGTCTTTTCCACAAATAGGAGTCTGAGTTTTTTCAGCCAGTTCCCACATTGCAGGAATATCTACTGTCAGGTTAGGTGCACCATTGATGTAAGGTATTCCCATAGATACGCAAGCATAAGCATAAATATTAGAAGGTGCAAGATCTTTATGGTTTTCTTTCAATCCTTTTTCCAAAGCAGAAAGAGTTTTGTGTACTTCTCCAAGAGGAGTAAATACCTCTGTACTACCACACCAGATAACAACCACGCGGTCACAATTATTGTCTTTTTGGAATTTTTCGATATCTTGTTTCACTTGTTCCATCAAATCCCATTTTGTAGGAGCTGATTTCACCCATGTACCGTGAAGACGTTTTACAAAATCCTGATCGAAAACAGCTTTCATTGGTTTGATAGCTATCAGTTCATCTTTTACTTTATCAAGATCTTCGTTTGTTAAAACTGCGGCATGTTTTGCAGCTTCGTATGCATTATCTTCAAAGATATCCCATCCCCCAAATACTACATCTTGAAGATCGGCCAAAGGCACTGCATCTTTAATTTTAGGAAAGCGGTTTTCTTCTCTTTTTCCTAAACGCATTGTAGCCAATTGAGTTATTGACCCTACAGGAACACCCTGTCCTTTGCGTGTTAACAACGTTCCTGCCATAAATGTAGTAGCTACAGCACCAACACCGACAGTTAGAATACCAAGTTTTCCTTTGGCTTCTTTCACTTGTACTTTTTCCATTTTTTTAATTTAAATTTTTAAAATACACCGCAACCCGCGGCAATCCTTTAAACACACAGGCTCTACTTGGTAAGGATATTATCTCCTTATTTCCATAAAACCCTATAATAGTACAGATTCGTCGAGATGCTTGTTTCATTTTATTCTCCTAACCCAGGCTTTTCCGCCATACAAACGGCTTCCATTATTAAAACAGGCAATCGGCCAACTCTATATTATTACCAAAATCAATAAGTACAACAGCATGTCTTTCAGATCAGCTGAAAGGCAGTCTTCAACTCCATGAAGTCTGTTATAATAAGATCTGCTGTAGCATCTTCGTCATCGTCTCCCCAACCCGGACCTTTGAGCCAGATAGTCTGACATCCGTTTCTTTCGGCTGGAACAATATCTTTTGTATAAGAATCGCCGATAACGACTACAGAATCTCCGGGCAGTCCTAATTTTTCAACTCCCAACCCAAAAATAGCAGGATCAGGTTTGCGAACCCCTACAACAGCAGATTCTATAATATCATCAAAATATTCAAGTAAACCAAAATCGCTGAGCACAGCTTGTACATTTCCATAGAAATTAGAAACTAAAACCATAGGGAAACGGCTTTTCAATGCACCGAGTAAAGGTTTCTCTTTACTTATTAAATCTTGAACAAAGGTATAACATTGATTTGAAATAGCAAGGCTATAAGCGTCAGTTTTATCTCCTACAAGAAGTAATCCGTTATCTATAAGATAATTAATCTGAAGATCGACTTTCTTTTTCAAGAGAATATAAAAATTATCATGAGGCTCTATCACATAGTTTTTTGCCAAATAACGCTCTCCATATACATACGCTTCGCGAAACTGGTCTTTAGTCACTGGCACTTTGTGCTCTTGGTAGGAATCCCATAAAACTTCGGCCCAATGCTTTCCATTGCTATCTATTGTACCTCCATAATCAAAGATTATCCCCTTTACTCTATTCAGATCGAACATGATTATTTATATTTTCCTTCTTTAAGTTCTACAATAAAACTTTTACATATCTTTTCGTGCCTCATTACCATATAGACAAGTAAAATATTCAACACAGTCAATTCAAACACGAAATAAAGCCATGGCCAGCCAATTAGAATAGAAACAAAGAGAGCAATAGCCCTTGTATTGAAAGATAATATATTCGTATATTTCATCAAAGGAAGACTCTTCTCTCTAAAGTTACTACGAAAAGACTCAGGAGCAACTTCTCCATACTTTTCACGCAATACCTTCATCATTTTTTGTAGTTTGGGTGATCTGTTTTCCTGATCGGTTGTATAGTTACGATAGAAGAATACAACCAGTTTCGACCAGAAATTCTTACCCCACGAAAGCTGATTATATTTCTCGGTAAGTTCCACAGAATTATCGAGTTCACTCCCTGCCTTACCCTTTAGGAAAAGCAGATGTACATTACGATAATAATCGGCCATTTCGGCCTGTTTCGAGTGAAAGTAACCTGTTACACATGCAAGTACCCAAATCCATCCGCCCCATTCGGGGTAGAGACGCAAACATATAGCAACATATATGGAGCCAAACCAGAGATTTCCGGCAAAGCCATCCAACACCCGTCCCAAAGCGGAATATTGCTTAGTCATACGTGCTAGTTGACCATCGGCACTATCGTAAGAGTTAGCCCACACTAAAAGAAAAATACCCAAAAGAGATATCCATATATCATCAAAATAGAAACAGATACCTGCACCAACCCCCAAAAATATGCTAGCAATAGTAACAGCATTCGGCGTTACTCCCAGTTTTTGAAAGAGTAAAGCCCAACGATACCCTATAGGACGATAGAAGTGAATATCTATAAATTCTTCCGTATCGGTAGATTTCAGAGTAGACTCTAGTGAAGGTTGTTGCTTTTCCATCTATAGTACCAACTTAGGTTACTTACTTTTAATTATCTGTTTATGAATACATTCAGCTATTTTAGATGCAGCAGCATCTCTGCATGGAGCAAAACTAGGCCAATCATTGAAATCTATTATCTTGAAAGATCCGTCTTTAGCGACAACGCAATCTCCACCATATACCTTTACGTCCAATACCTCTCCGGCTTTATCACAGGCTTTTTTCAAGGCCTCAACATCGAAAGAGAATTCCTGTGCAGCACCATTTATTTCTTCCAATCCAAATTTACTATGGCTCAAATCGAAAGGATAGAACCAATAAAAAAAGTCAGTATCGGCAACTCCATAAAATTTAACTAAATCGCCGACCAAATGCTCATTTATTACAGCATTAGGAATATCACGCAAAGCAAATTCCTGCAAAATAGACTTTACCTCAGGAATATTGCGGGCATATGTAACATCTTCACGGTGTATAGCATGAGAATCTCCTCTTTTGATCCAAAATGCTTCTGCTCCCATATCTATAAGCCCCTGAGTGGGATCGTCTGTTACATTTACAATTACACTTGCCGGATAAGGAATATCATTTTCCAGCAATAGACGAGTCATGGCTTCACGTTTACAGTTTTCAACTCCTGTTCCAGGATTGATAATCATAGCCCCTGCTTTCTCAAATTGCTTCAAACGGTTGATCGTTGCTTTGTCTCGAGCCATATTGAAAATATAGTTTTCTTTTTCTTCGCTCAGAACAAATTCTGCTTCTGTAAATTCAACAACATCATACCCCATATTTCTGAGATGTTCTGCTGTAAGACTAAAAATCATTCCATCATTTCCTATATGATTTGGGGAATATTTAGTTTTTCTTTTAACTCCTGCTACTCTTATTTTCGACATTGTTCTATTTTAGTTCGGTCCATTTATTCTTATTAACTGTTCAGAAAGAGTTCGGCTTTATTGATGTCTCCGGCATGATCCACATCAACAATCTTTTCAAACGGATAAGCTTTCAGATTCAGTCCATCAGCAACTAATTGTCGCTGAAAGTTGCGCATACGTGACTGCCCCGCATCAAGACAAGCTTCTAAGGTATCTATTGCTTTAGGTGTCAACCCATATATACCACCCGATATATATTTACACCAATCAGACTTATCGAGAAAGCCTGTTATAGTCATATCTGCATCTACATCTACATAAAGAGGTTTCTCATCATCAATAAATTCTGTAACAGCCATCATACCATCACTTTTCTCGTCATTGATAAAACTCTTTATATAATGGGAAAACTCATCTTCTTTAAAAATTGTATCTACCGTTGTCAGACAAAATTTCCCTTCCCTTAGAAAGTTGCGCAACTCGAAAAAGCTATGCATCGAACTCGGAGTAGATTTTACAATCACGTTCAAAGGAATATCAAGCTTAATATCAGCAACATATTCTTGAACCTGTACCATCTCTTCATTCACTATCAAACTAATGGAAGAAGCATCATTTTTCAGAAATATATCTATCAACCGACGGATCATCTCCTTTCCGTTGAGCTTTACCAATGGTTTAGGTAAAGTTACCCCTTCCTGAGCTAATCTAGAACCCTCTCCTGCTGCAATTATAGCGTAATCCATTATTCCTCTTTCGTTAAATCAAGTACTTCATTATCTCCGCCTTTCTCATAATATAATTTCTTAAGCGGATTCACATATGCTTTATCGTATTCTTTCCTGTTTTCGAATGTATCTATTGCCATATAAATGGCCTGACGAAACGACTCCTCAGATGCCAGGTTTTGTCCCGCTATGCCATAAGCTGTACCATGAGCCGGTGATGTACGAACAATCGACAGACCTGCCGTAAAGTTCACTCCGTCTTCCATAGCCATAGTCTTGAATGGAGCAAGCCCCTGATCGTGATACATAGCCAATATGCCATCGAAGCGAGTGAATTCGCTTGAACCAAAAAAGCCATCGGCTGCATAAGGTCCAAAACAGAGTATCTTCTTATCTTGTAATTCTTTTATGGCAGGAGTAATTATATCATTTTCTTCCGTGCCCAACAAGCCATTCTCTCCTGCATGAGGATTTAATGATAAAACCGCAATACGGGGTTTCCCTATTCTGAAGTCACGTTTCAGGCTTCGTTCGAATCGGGTAGCTGCTTCTATAATTTTTTCTTTCGAGATAGCTGTAGGTACATCGGCTAAAGGAATATGTCCGGTAACCAAAGCAACCCGAAGCGAATTTTTAACAAGAATCATCAGACTTTTATCGCCATCTTGTCCAAAACGTTCTTCCAAATACTCAGTATGTCCGGGAAAATGAAAATCTTCACGCTGAATATTATGTTTGTTGATCGGCGCTGTTACAAGTACATCTATCACTCCGTTTTTAAGATCTGCCACTGCCTTTTCTAAAGACAAATATGCAGCCTCTCCCGCTACAGTAGTAGATTGCCCTAACTCAATCTTTATGTCGTCGTTGACACAGTTCACAACGTTTACTTTGTTTTCAACAGCATCTTTAGCATTACCTATCTGATTGAAAGATACAGGTTGTAGTTCCATTGCCTTACGATGAAATGCCGCTACTTTTACTGATCCGTACAATACGGGAATGCACATCTCCGCCATACGTATGTCAGCAAAGGTTTTCAGAATCACTTCATAGCCAATCCCGTTTATATCTCCTTGTGTTATTCCTACTTTTATCATAATCTGTGTAGATATATCATTCTTTTTTACTCTTCATAGTCGACAACATGCCACATGCTGCAAATATATCTTCACCACGTGAAGAGCGTATTGTACATGTCACACCCTTATTAGTCAGATAATCTCTGAATGTTTCCATCTTCTCTTTAGTTGATGTTTTTAAATCAACATTCGGGATAGCATGAAACCGTATCAGATTAACCCGACATTCGACACCTCTCAACATCTGGGCAAGTTCTTTTGCATGTATCAATGTATCGTTGAAGTTATCGAACATTATATATTCGAAAGACAATCGTCTTTGCTTTGTCCAGTCATATTCTTTCAGTAAGTCCATTACTCCTGCAATAGGAAAAGCTTTCTCTGCCGGCATTATAGACAACCGTTGTTCTTTTTGCGGACTATGTATACTTATAGCCAAATGCGCAGAACTTTCGTCCAAAAAGAGTTTCAACTTGGGAGTGACTCCGGTGGTAGAAACTGTTATACGCTTAGGGCTCCAAGCCATACCATAGTCGGCTGTCATAATATCGAGTGTCTTTTTCAGTTCTTTGTAGTTATCCAAAGGCTCACCCATTCCCATAAACACAACATTGGTCAACCCTTCTGCTTCGCGAACAGAATAAAGTTGATTCAATATTTCATTAGCAGTCAGATTTCCATTAAACCCCTGCTTCCCTGTCATGCAAAACAGACAGTTCATCTTACACCCTACCTGCGAAGATACGCAAAGCGTTGCTCTGTCATCTTCAGGGATCATCACAGATTCGATAAGTTTATCATTCTCTGTTCTGAATAAATATTTTACTGTGCCGTCTACAGATTGCTGATATTCTATCGGAGTATATCTGCCGACATCATACATCTCGGACAACAAAGCCCTGTTTGCCACAGAGATATTTGTCATACCATCTATCGACAAAACACGTTTTTTGTACACCCAGTCAGCTATTTGCTTGGCTGTAAATTTAGGCAGATTACTCTCCTGAACAACCTCTTGAAGTTCTTCCAAAGTCATTCCCAGTAAATGCCTTTTATTTTCCATTACTTTTCCTTCTTTATACTCTGAACACAAAACACAAACAAGTAGCAGCAATGCTACTACCTGTCTGTTTGCATTATATTATATGCGTTTTTTTATCGCTTCACTTTCTTTCTCAAATCCCGGTTTATCGAGAAGGGCAAACATATTTTTCTTATATGCCTCTACTCCCGGCTGGTCGAATGGATTAACACCTAAAATGTAACCACTAATTCCACAAGCTTTTTCGAAGAAGTATAGTAACTGCCCGATGCTGTATGCATCCAACTTAGGCATTTCTACTTTTATGTTAGGAACTCCCCCATCTACGTGAGCCATTTGAGTACCCAGTTCGGCCATTTTGTTTACAAAATCGACACGTTTACCAGCAAGAAAGTTCAAACCATCAAGATTTTCTTCATCTGTAGGTACATTCAATGTCTCATTTGGTTGAACGACAGAAATTACAGTTTCGAAAATAGAGCGTTCTCCTTCCTGTATCCATTGCCCCATAGAGTGAAGATCGGCAGTAAAGTCTACTGCAGCATTGAAGATACCTTTATGCTCTTTACCTTCGCTTTCGCCATAAAGCTGTTTCCACCATTCAGCGATATAGTGCAATTTCGGATTGAAATTTGCAAGTATCTCTATTTTTTTCCCTTTTTTGTAAAGTTCGTTACGAGTAACAGCGTATATCTCTGCTATATTCTTCTCGAAAGGTACACTAGGTGCTGTTTCTTTTTCCATAAAAGCTGCTCCAGCCACTAACTGACGGATATCTACACCCGCCAATGCGATAGGAAGCAAACCCACAGGAGTGAGTACGGAGTAGCGTCCGCCTACATTGTCTGGGATCACATATTTCTTAAATCCTTCTTTTGTAGCCAATGTAAACAAAGCTCCACGTGCAGCATCGGTAATGGCTACAATACGATTTTTCGCTTCAGTTTTTCCTACAGTACTTTCTAGTTCCGCTTTGAGAATACGGAAAGCCAAAGCAGGCTCGGTAGTAGTTCCCGATTTAGATATATTGATGATACCAAAAGATTTCCCCTTAAGGTATGCCAATAGTTCGACTAAATAGTCTTCGCCTATATTGTTTCCGGCGTATAGAATAACCGGATTTTTGCGATCTTTCTGCAACCAGTCGAAGGCATTCGATAAAGAATCAATAACTGCTCTCGAACCAAGATAGCTTCCTCCAATACCAACTAAAACAATCACTTCACATTTTGCTTTCAGTGCAGCAGCAGTATCTTCTATATCTTTCAATTCGGCATCGGTGATAGACGAAGGCAGGTTGAGCCAACCTAAGAAGTCGTTTCCTTTGCCCGATCCGTCATGCAATGCCTGATTACATTTTTTAGCTGTAGCAGCCTGATTGTCAATATCAGCCTGATTTATAAAGCCTAGCGTTTTACTGATGTTTAATTTGATAACCTTATCCATAATACCATTGTTTATTTTAATACTTGTTCTCTCAATATTTTCACCTCTTCTCTGGCAGAAGCATTCTCATACAGCACTCGATATACCATATCTGCAATCGGAATATTTACACTGTATTTTTCATTCATTTCGCTGATACACTTTGTTCCATAATAACCTTCGGCAACCATTTCCATTTCTATCTGGGCTGCTTTTACAGAATATCCTTTACCTATCATAGAACCAAAAGTCCGATTGCGGCTAAAACTTGAATAAGCTGTCACCAGCAAATCGCCAAGGTATGCAGAATCCTGAATATTGCGATTGGTAGGAGAAACAATATCTACAAACTTCTCCATCTCCGAAATGGCATTAGAGACTAATACTGCCTGAAAATTATCCCCATATTTCAAACCGTGACAGATACCCGATGCTATAGCATAAACATTCTTAAGCACAGCAGCCAGTTCAATACCTGCCACATCTTGCGAAATGGATGTTTTCACAAACCTATTATTGAATATACCCGACAAGGCCGAAGCTCTCTTAATATCTGCACATGCTATAGTGGGATAGGTAAGGCGCTCCAAAGCTATCTCCTCAGCATGGCAGGGACCTCCAACGATAGCAAGATTTTCGGGAGGAATATTATAATATTGCGTTAAATAATCCGTAACCAATAAATTTTCGGGAGGAATGATTCCTTTTATAGCCGAAACTATAAACTTATCTGTAAGAGTTGTATTCAACTTCTCTAAATGACTTTTAAGAAAAGGTGACGGCACTGCCAAAATCAGAGTATCGGAATCTTCAACAACCTGGGTAATATCCGAATAGAAAGATATTCTATCCAGATTAAATTCCACATTGGAAAGATAAGACGGATTATGTCCTGTTTTCTTAAAATCTTCTATTTGTTCCGGACGGCGCATGTACCAGTTGATATGCTTCTCATGATTCAGCATAATCTTAGCTAATGCAGTAGCCCATGTTCCACCGCCTAGTACCGCTATTTTACCGGGAAAACTCATATTTTACAACTTATAAATCGGAGAGTTAATTAATTTTACTCACCCAAAGTTCAACTTCCTCTACCGAAGGCAGAGATAGTTCCAATTTATATTTTTTATTCACTTCGCCGATATCTTGTCTTATCTTCTGAGAATTGACATCTTTCATGCTTTCTATTGTCACATAACCGGCTTTTTGTATCACAGGAACCAGATCCTCTGCGATTCCCAATTCAACATATTTTGCAACAGCATCTTTCTTGGTTACTTTTTCAGGACGCATCTGAGGGAAGAACATAACTTCCTGTATACTTTCCTGTCCTGTCATAAACATCACCAGACGATCCATTCCGATACCGATACCACTTGTAGGAGGCATACCATATTCGAGAGCACGCAAGAAGTCCTGGTCGATGAACATAGCTTCATCATCTCCCTTTTCAGACAGTTTCAGCTGGTCTTCGAAACGGGCACGCTGATCGATAGGGTCGTTCAACTCCGAATAGGCATTGGCCAACTCTTTTCCGTTCACCATCAGTTCGAAACGCTCGGTAAGTTCAGGATTGTTTCTATGCTTCTTTGTCAGTGGAGACATTTCCACAGGATAGTCTATTATAAATGTAGGTTGTATATAATTTCCTTCACATTTGTCGCCGAAGATAGCATCTATCAGTTTTCCTTTCCCCATAGTAGCATCTTCTTCCACTCCAAGCTGTTTACAAGCCTCACGCAACTGAGATTCATCCATACCACTGATATCAACACCAGTAAAATGCTTTATGGAATCTATCATTGTCACACGTGGATATGGTGCTTTGTAGTCAATAACATTTTCTCCCATCTTCACTTTAGTAGTTCCATGCACATCTGTACAGATTTTTTCAAGCATGCGCTCTGTAAAATCCATCATCCAGTTATAGTCCTTATAGGCTGCATAAAACTCCATTACTGTAAACTCGGGATTGTGGGTACGATCCATTCCTTCGTTGCGGAAGTTACGAGAAAACTCATATACTCCATCGAACCCACC
This sequence comes from Dysgonomonas sp. BGC7, assembly GCF_001261735.1. Taxonomy (GTDB): domain Bacteria; phylum Bacteroidota; class Bacteroidia; order Bacteroidales; family Dysgonomonadaceae; genus Dysgonomonas. Next base: position 10,403 of record NZ_CVRP01000013.1, read on the forward strand.
GACAATCAGACGTTTCAGATAAAGTTCGTTTGCAATACGGAGATACAACGGGATATCCAAAGCATTGTGATGTGTAATAAAAGGACGAGCAGTAGCTCCTCCCGGAATACTTTGCAAAACAGGAGTATCAACTTCTATATATCCATGGCCGTTGAGAAAATCACGCATTGAATTGAACACTTTAGTTCGTTTCAGGAAAACGTCTTTCACTCCATCGTTCACGATTAGGTCTACATAGCGTTGACGGTAGCGCTGCTCAGGATCGGTAAAGCCATCATAAGTCACTCCATCCTTCACCTTTACCACAGGTAGAGGACGTAGAGATTTACCTAAAACAGTTAATTCCTCGGCATGAATAGATATTTCGCCCATTTGTGTACGAAATACAAACCCCTTGATACCAATAAAATCTCCGATATCAAGCAGTTTTTTGAAAACAACGTTATACAAATCTTTATTTTCGTCGGGACAAAGATCGTCACGGGATATATATACCTGAATGCGCCCTTCTGTATCTTGCAACTCTACAAAAGAAGCTTTCCCCATAATACGTCGTCCCATTATACGTCCTGCTACAGATACATAACGGCGCTCTTCATCATCCTTAAAGCTTTCCTTTATTTCTTTTGAGTATGCATTTACATCATATAATGCAGCCGGATACGGCTCTATTCCCAACTCTCTTAATTCCTCTAAACTTTGTCTGCGAATTATTTCCTGTTCGCTCAATTCCAATATATTCATTATCAATCTATCTTCAGATTTTATTTTTTACAAACTATAAACTCTTTTCATAAAAGAATAACCTCGCAAAGTTAAAAAATATAATTACAATCCAACATTCTATCCTAGTTTAATAAACAAAAGAGCCTAGATTCCTTCATAATTTAACAATTTGAATTTTAATATATTTTATCCCCTATTTTTATCTTTTTCAATAAAACGTTGTATATAAAATAAATCGACTAAGTATATAACACGAAACAGAAAGAAAAGGAGATAAAACTTTATAGATTTCTTTATAAACAAGATGGAATATTCGTTCTTACCCTATCTAAACATCATCACTATTTACTATTACAGATAAGGCTCAATAGTGTTCATAACACTTTTCTAATGAAAGTAAATTAATAAGAATTTTGTTATTTAAGAATATCATCATACTAAGCATAGAATTTGTACCTTTGCATCCTATTAAAGATGGGAGACTGATCTCCTTAACGATATAAGCTATAATCAGAATGTTGAAAACCGCAAACATTGACGAACTTGAGAACAAAAAAATAAACAAATTACTTTGGCAATATGCTCTGCCAGCCATCGTGGGAACGATGGTTAATGCTCTGTATAATATCATAGACCGTGTATATATAGGACACGGCCCCGATCTGGGAGACCATGCTATAGGTGGGCTTGGCATAGTTTTGCCCGTAATGAATCTTACCGCTGCTGTAGGTATGCTCGTTGGGGCAGGTTCTGCCAGCCGAATTTCCATTTGTTTAGGAAAAGGAGATAAAGAAACTGCTGAAAAAATCATTGGAAATTCTTTCCTTATGACTCTCCTATTTACGGGCACATTGGTTACATTACTCTTTATATTCCTCGATCCTATACTAAGAACAGTAGGAGCAACAGAAGAAACATTCCCTTATGCAAAAGAGTTTTTGCAATATTATCTTCCGGGGAATATTTTTCTCACTATGTGCTTCAACTTCAATAGCATGATGCGGGCATCCGGTTATCCGGCCAAAGCAATGTACACAATGCTGATCGGAGTTATAGCAAACATTATCATTGCTCCTATTTTCATTTTTGTGCTGAAATGGGGAATCAAAGGAGCTGCCATTGCAACCATTATATCCATGTTCATAGGGTTATGTTTTGTTATGTATCACTTCATGAACGCAAACAGCATGCTACGCTTACGCAGAAAGAACATAGGTTTAGATCCGAAGATAGTGTGGGCAGTAACAAGCATCGGTATGTCTCCTTTCTTTATTCAGGTAGCATCATCCATAGTTGTTTTCTTTATCAACTACAAGCTCAGGACATACGGAGGCAACATTGCCATAGAAGCTTTTGCAATTGCAAACACTCTCATTATGATAATAATAATGATAATGGTAGGACTAACACAGGGTATGCAACCTATAGTAGGATATAATTATGGAGCCAAAAGGATAACAAGGGTAAAAGAAACTCTTAACTATACAATCAAGGTAGGTATCATTATAGGATGCGTAGGACTGGCAATAGGATTGCTCTTACCCGAAATAGTAGTAAAACCATTCAACCCCTCTCCTCCATTAGCTGCCGAATCGGCTAAAGCCTTACGCATAGTTACCCTTATGTTGCCGTTGGTAGGGTTTCAGATAGTGGTCACCAACTTTTTTCAATGTATAGGTATGGCAGGAAAATCAATATTCTTAAGCCTTACACGCCAGTTTTTGATATTATTGCCTGCACTATTCATTCTCCCTCAATATTTCGAACTGAATGGAGTATGGGCTTCAATACCGGTAGCTGATTTCCTTGCAACATTATTGACTGCCATGATGTTTATATGGCAGATAAAAACCTTTAAGAAAATAAGTACATCAGAAATATTATAGATTATAGACGATGAATTATAAAGACAGACAATTTATGCTCGAACACTTTTCTGTATCAGAAAGTGATTTATTAAAAGTAATTGCCGAGGCTTTGAGTAAAGGAGGGGACTATGCCGACATCTTTTTCGAACATACCTATAGCAACAGTATAGGCTTGCGAGATGGAGAGGTAAACAGAGCATCGTCTAATATAGACTATGGAGCCGGAGTCAGAGTTGTGTCTGGAGACCAGACAGGCTACGCATATGTGGAAAACACAAACATTTCGGATCTTCTGAAAGCTGCCAGGACAGCTGCCAGCATAGCACTTTCTTCCACTAAGATGGAAAACCCTATCGAGGTAAAAGAAACTCATCACAAGAATTACTATAAGGTATCTCACCCTTGGCTCGATGTATCTGTTGCAGATAAAAAAGGATATGTACAGAAACTGAACGACTATATATTCTCACTCGATTCCAGGGTAGTGAAAGCCACTGTAAATCTGAGTGATTCTACATCATATATCTTGTTCTTCAATTCGGAAGGAACACTAACATGGGACTACCGTCCGATGAGTATCATGTCCGGATCTTGCACAATGGAGCAGAACGGTAAACTTGAGAACGGTTATTCATCACGTGCATATCGTAAAGGCTTTGAGTTTCTGACTGAGGAAATGATAGAAACTATAGCAAAAGAAGCTGTTACCCAAACCTCTCTTATGTTCGAGGCTGTAAAGCCTAAAGGGGGTGAAATGCCTGTGGTTATGGGAGCAGGAAGCTCCGGTATATTGCTACACGAAGCTATCGGACATACTTTCGAAGCTGACTTCAACCGTAAAAAAGTATCCATATTCTCGGAGCAACTAGGAAAACAGATATGTTCACCCAACATAAACGTTGTTGACGATGGTACTATCGAATTTGCACGTGGTGCAATAAATTTCGACGATGAAGGTATAGACAGTCAAAAAACGTATATAGTAAAAGACGGTGTTTTGGAAAGCTATCTGCATGACCGTATCAGTGCTAAATATTACGGAGTATCACCTACCGGAAACGGAAGACGTCAATCATTCAGATTTGCACCTATCCCTCGAATGCGCGTCACGTATATGGAAGAGGGGAATATACCGGAAGCAGATATTATTGCATCTGTAAAACAGGGAGTATATGTAGACAACTTCACAAATGGACAGGTACAGATAGGAGCCGGAGACTTTACATTCTTCGTTAAGACAGGTTACCTGATAGAAAACGGAAAACTTACCCAACCAATAAAGGATATAAACATAATCGGTAACGGCGCAAAGGCACTCTCCGACATAACAATGGTAGGAGATAACCTGAAAATAGACGAAGGAGCTTGGACTTGTGGCAAAGATGGACAAGGTGCCCCTGTAGGGCAAGGACTTCCATCTGTATTGGTAAGCAAATTAACTGTAGGAGGAGAATAAAACATGGACAACATAAGCCAACAACATAAAGAAACAGCCCGATGGGCAATGCAGTTTGCCCTGCAAAACGGATGCCAATCGGTGAGAGTTTCAATTATTACCGCAAATAACAATTCGTTCGAGTACAGAGATACTCAGCTAGATAAGCTGCATCAGAGCTCAGAAAACAAGCTCTACATAGAATTGTTTGTAGACAACAGATATGGATCCTTCTCTACCAATAGAATAGAAAGAAGCGAATTAGAGAAATTTATACAAGACGGAATTACTTCTACACGCTATCTGTCCGAAGACAAATGTCGCCAACTGCCCGATTCGTCGAGATATTACAAAGCAGACAATACAGACCTCGACTTATACGATGCTTCATTCGACTCCATTGACACAGAAGACAAACTAGGACTTGCCAAACAAGCAATAGAAGAAATATACGAAACAGAAAAGCGCATAATCTCCATATCATCTTCTTACGACGATGGCGTAGGAGCAGAATATATGATAGCCAGCAATGGCTTCGAAGCAGAAAGCATAGACTCTGCCTTTAGTGTTTCTGTATCTGTTTCGCTGAAAACCGATGGTGATGCACGTGCCGAATCTTATTGGTACGACAGTGCAATCTATTGGGCTGACTTACAAAAAGGAGGCATTGGTAAAAAAGCATTGGAACGGGCACTAAGAAAAATAGGACAGAAAAAAATAAAATCTGGCAAATATGATATGTTGCTGGACAATACGACATCATCCCGATTGCTTTCGCCACTAATCGGTGCAATGTATGGATCTGCACTACAACAAAAGAACTCGTTTTTGATAGATAAATTAGGACAAAAAATAGTTTCCGAAAAGTTGAGCCTAAAAGATACTCCTCATCTGGAACGTGCATTTGGAGCAAGGCTATTTGATGGAGAAGGTATTGCTACCAAAGAACATACATTCATAGAAAAAGGAGTCTTGAGTTCTTATTTTATAGACACATACAACTCTCTGAAAATGGATATGAGCCCGACAATAGGTTCTCCATCTATAATACAAACAAATTTGGGCAACAAAAACTTCGATCAATTGTTACAATCTGTAGAAAGAGGAATATGGATAACCGGCTTTAATGGAGGGAACAGTAATTCGACTACAGGAGACTTCTCTTTTGGGGTAGAAGGCTTCCTTATAGAAAAAGGGATTGCAACTACCCCTGTTAGTGAGATGAACATAACCGGCAATATTCTCTCTTTATGGTCAACTCTTGAAGAAATAGGAAACGATCCACGTTTAAATTCATCGTGGCGCATACCATCGCTTCTCTTCAGAGATGTAAACTTTAGCGGATTATAGAATGAAGTGTATACAACTTTTAATCATATTATCATTATTTTCAATCTTTGCTTATCCCCAAGCTCCGGCGACAGAAGTCAGGGCAGTCTGGTTAACAACCAATTGGGGACTTGACTGGCCAACTCAGGGTGCAAGTGTATCTGCACAGAAAGAAGAATTGATAAAGATATTAGACAAACTTAAGAACGACAATTTTAATGTAGTACTCTTCCAGACAAGAGCACATGGAAGAGTATTTTACAAATCTAAGATAGAAGGTCTTAGTCCATTCTTTAATCAATCTGAAGATTTTGATCCTTTGGATTTTACCATAACAGAATGCCACAAACGAGGAATGGAATGTCACGCATGGCTGATTACATACCCAATGGAAAAGGCCACAATAAAGTACACCGGAAAAGGTAAACGAAGGAAAGCAACAATAGTAAACGATAAGCCTGACTATTATAAAGCAATAGAGGACAGATGGTATCTCGACCCCGGAAGACCAGAAAGCAGACAAAGGATACGTTCTATTGTAAAAGAAATAGTTTCCAATTATGATGTAGACGGTATCCACTTCGACTATATACGTTATCCCAGCAACACGGGTAAATTTCCGGATGATGACACATATAAAAAATATGGGAACGGGAAAACCTTGCAAGATTGGAGAAGAGAAAATATAAATACACTGGTAACGGAAGTATATGACGAAGTAAAGGATATAAAAAAGTGGGTACAAGTTAGCAGCTCCCCTCTAGGACGTTACAAAGTACTTCCCGAAATATCACGCAACGATGGGTGGACTGCCTACGAAACTGTATTTCAAGATGCAGGCTATTGGATGCGCAGTGGCAAACACGATTTGGTATTTCCTATGATGTATCATCGCGAACGTTATTTTTATCCGTTTCTTGACGATTGGGTAGCTAACAGTAACGGACGTATAGTAGTTCCGGGATTGGGGGTTTATCAGATGGATGAGCAGAATTGGCCACTAAAGGACATTCAAGATCAAATGAAATACATCAGGGAAAACAAAGTGAAGGGACAGGCTTACTTCCGCACAGGCAACGTATTGAGCAACCTCAAAGGGATAAGAGATTCCATACAGGTCTACTACCCTACTCCAGCCAAACTTCCACCTTTAACATGGCTTGACGATGTTTCTCCAAATTCACCTACAAACTTACAAATACAGAAAGACAAAGAAGGTTATCTGAACATAGCATGGGAAGCTCCGGACAGTACGGAAGATTTCACTTACAATATTTATGTATCTGCAACTGAAACATTCGACAAGGAAAACCCTAGTTTTATTCTTACAACAGGTTTACGTGCAAATAACTATTCTTTCCTTCCTAGTATTGGAGAATTTGGATTCTATTATTTTTTAACAGCATCCGACAGATATCACAATGAGAGTGTTGTATGCTTTCCTGCATATTTCGTTCATTCAGAAGAAGAACATTAAAAATATATAAAGAAAGGGACAGGCTTACTTCAACTCTTCCTTCAACTGATTAATCGTTTTATGCAATACAGGGTGTACATAATTGCCGGCAACTTCAGCTAAAGGTAGAAGCACAAAAGCCCGTTCGTGTAAATGAGGATGAGGCAATACTAAACAAGGAGAATCGTATGTTTCGTTATCGAACAGAAGTAAGTCTATATCAATAACTCGATCCGCATGTACTCCATTTACGGTCTTGATCTGTCGCCCCATTTCCTTTTCAATGGTCTGAGTTTCCTTAAGAACCATCAAAGGATCTAGTTTAGTTTTCACTTCGCAGACCGCATTCAAGAACTGATTTTTTGATTCAAACCCAACAGGATCTGTTATATAAAAAGCGGAGGTGGACACGACCTCACCAATCCGCTTTTCTATATTGTTTATAGCATGATCAAGATTTTCGCCTCTGTCTCCCAAATTAGAGCCGAGACCTAAAAACACATCATGCAAATTCTCTTTTTCTAATATCATCAGATTATAAGCATAGCATCGCCATATGTACCAAAACGATATTTCTCTTTAATCGCCTTTTCATAAATATCCATTATGCGATCATATCCGCCAAAAGCGGCTGTCATCATCAACAGTGTAGATTGAGGTAGATGAAAATTAGTAACCATAGAATCTGCTATACCAAAATCGTATGGAGGAAAAATAAACTTGTTAGTCCACCCTCCATTTGTTTTCAGGTGTCCATCGGTACTCACAATTGTTTCTATAGCACGCATCACAGATGTACCCACAGCACAAACACGATGTCCCTTATCTTTGGCATTATTTACCACATCTACGGCATCCTGAGTGATCTGAAGCTGTTCAGAATCCATCTTATGTTTGGTAAGATCTTCTACATCTATATCTCTGTAATTCCCTAAGCCTGAATGTAACGTAACATAAGCAAAATCGACACCTTTTATCTCTAAACGTTTCATTAGTTCGCGACTAAAATGCAATCCTGCCGCAGGAGCTACAACAGCACCTTCATTCTTTGCAAAGATAGTCTGATAGCGTTCCTTATCTTCTTTTTCCTCACCTCTGTTCAAATATTTCGGTATCGGAGTTTCGCCTAATGCATACAAAGCCTGTCTAAACTCTTCAGATGGCCCATCGTACAAAAAGCGTAGTGTACGTCCACGAGATGTTGTATTATCAATAACCTCGGCAACCATGGCATCATTGTCTCCAAAATACAGTTTGTTTCCAATCCGAATCTTACGTGCAGGATCTACTAAAACATCCCACAAGTGAAATTCTTCATTTAGTTCACGAAGTAAAAACACTTCGATCGTAGCACCTGTTTTTTCTTTATTTCCATAAAGGCGTGCAGGAAAAACTTTCGTATCGTTGAAAACAAAAACATCTTTATCATCAAAATAGTTAATAATGTCTTTAAAGAGTTTATGTTCAATTTCTCCAGTTTTACGATTCAAGACCAACAAACGAGATTCATCTCTATTATTAGCCGGATGAGAAGCTATGAGCTCTTCCGGAAGATCAAATTTAAATTGAGAAAGTTTCATTTTTTATTATCGTTATTATTTTTTCTATTTTAGTCAATCAACAAAGCATCTACAAATGCTTCAATATCCTCACCCTTAATACACTGGTCTAATGTGACCTCTCCTATACGGGTACGTTCCAATGCAATGAGATGTCCGCCAGAATTTAAAGCCTTTCCGATATCCCTTGCTAAGGCTCTGATATATGTCCCTTTACTGCAAACTACTCTTACTTTTACAATAGGCAAATCGCACTCAAGAAGCTCTATTTCATCTATAACCAACAGTTTTGGTTTCAAATCCACTTCTTTCCCTTCTCTCGCAAGATCATAGGCTCTCTTTCCTTCAACTTTACAAGCAGAATAGGCAGGAGGGATTTGCTGTATTTCTCCTACAAACTGAACAAGTTTTGTTTCTACCAGTTCTCTGGTTATATGTTCTGTAGGATACGTACCATCAACCTCTGTTTCTAAATCGAAAGAAGGCGTTGTCTCTCCAAGTTTTATTGTTGCAATATATTCCTTTGTCTGATATTGGAAAGTTTCTATCAATTTAGTTTTCTTTCCGGTACATACTATCATTACTCCAGTAGCCAAAGGGTCAAGTGTTCCGGCATGTCCTACTTTCAGCTTTTTAACGTTTAGCTTTCTGCATATTTTATTACGCAATTTTCGTACCAAAGTAAACGATGTCCAGTTAAGAGGCTTATTTATATATAAAATTTCTCCTTCTATAAAATCCATTAGATGATAGTTAATTCATATCCGGAAAAAAGTAGTATCAAAATAATACCACCTACAATGATACGGTACCACCCAAACAACTTAAAACCATATTTAGTTACAAATCCAATAAAGAATTTGATAGCAAGCAAGGCTACCACAAAAGCGACAACATTACCTATTATGAGTACTCCTATATTTTCCTGCAACAAACCAAAACCTGTATCGGAAGTTATAAGCTTCAATAGTTTATACCCTGTTGCAGCAGCCATAGTAGGTACGGCAAGAAAGAATGAAAACTCAGCCGCATTTTTTCGACTCAATCCCCGAGTCATCCCCCCAACGATAGTAGCCATAGAGCGAGACACACCCGGGATCATAGCTATACATTGGAAGAAGCCGATGATAAAAGCATTCTTATAGGTTACTTCCTGTTCTCCCTCTACAGGGTTATTGAACAATTTATCTACAAACAACATAAGAACTCCACCTAGCACAAGCATTACAGCAACTACGGTTACATTCTCCAACAGCTCATCTATTTTGTCGCTGAAAATGAGTCCTAAAACAGCAGCAGGAATAAATGCAACCAGCAATTTCCAATAGAATTCGAATTTTATCAAGAAATATTTGATAAATCCTAATTTATCTTTAGACGGGGTTTCTTTTAATTGAAAAAAACGTTTCCAGTATAATACTATAACCGACAAAATAGCTCCAAACTGGATAATAACCGTAAAAGCTTTCACAAACTCATTACTCTCTATACCCAACAGGCTTTGTGCGATAATCATATGACCAGTAGAAGATACTGGAAGGAATTCGGTTAGTCCTTCTACAATAGCAATAATAATTGCCTCTATAATACTCATTTATTGTAAGCTTGAATTTAGTTTAGTTCTTTATTCTCTTCTGAAGACTCTTTCGGACGAGGATATAGTACCCCGACAATCATTAATAAGAATCCTACAAAACAAACCATCGGAGCAACCTCTATGCGGCGGGTACTGAATATATCGGGCTCAAAGCCTCCTTCTATACTCGATGAAGGCCCTGTCATAAGCACAAACCCCACTATGATAAGCAGTATTGCAACTATACAAATGATATAGTTCAGCTTAGCAAATGCAAAATCTTTTTTATCCATATCTTTTAAACGTGATAAAGTTTATTCGTTTTCATCTTCAAATATCTATTTACAGCGGATATCGTTGCCAAAACCGTAATTAACACACCGCAAATCAAAACCGCCACATATACCATAGCTAACTCTGTCATAGTTACAATAGACAACAAATCAGGATATTCGCGGGTAAAATAATATACGACACCTGTAATGGCCACATTGGCTAATATAGCCGCAATTATTCCCGAAATTACTGTGCTAAAAATAAAAGGCCGCCGAATGAAGCCATTCGTCGCACCAACAAGTTGCATTGTATTGATAATAAAACGCTTGGAGTAGATATTTAATTGTATTGTATTGCGAATCAGTGTAAATGATATAACAATCAGTATAACAGCCAAAACAAGGAGAATAGAGCCTATTTTAGATAAATTTTGATTTGCCTGCGCAATATCTTCTTCTTTAAAAGATAACCCCTTAGTCAATTTAAAATCTTTAAAGGCTGCTTCTACTTTCTTTATGCTATCAGTATTTACGTATTGTGATTTGATGAATACATCAAAATAGCTTTTCGACGGATCGTACCCCAAAACTTCCTCTGGATCGCCGCCCAAATTTTCTAACAATTCGGCTTTCACCTCTTCTTTACTAATATAGGCTGTAGATTTAACATAAGGAATAGCCTCTATTTTAGCTTTAGTCTTCGCAATGGCAGCTTCGGACATATCTCCGGCAAGCTCAATAGAAATCCCCATCCGCTCTTTTATATAAGAAGATAATCCCTTACCTGTAAATCCTATTAAAACAGTGAGTCCCAACAGAAAAAGTACAAGAGTAATACTAATGGTAGTAATCACCCCTGATGTAAATAACGATACTGTTTTAACCTGACGTTTATCCGACATATTGTACTGAGACAATTAAAGAAGCAAAATAGCATGGGTACAACACACCCAAATTCGCTGCAAAGAAACAAAATAAATAGCTGTCTTAGTATTATTTTCATATTTTTTAATAAATAACTTAGTATATAGATAAATCAACATCTTTCTATGGCAAATTATTATTGTATATTTGCCCATTACAGAAAACACTCTATGTTGATTGTCACTAAAAAAGTTAAGTAAAAGGAAGATAGTATATCTTGCTTTTTACTATTGAACACATAAAACATATTAATATAATATCATGCAAACAAACCAAACCAAATCGGGGCTCGCTCTTGACGGGTTTTCAGAAAAAGTAGACGGAAAAGAAGTAAAAATGTACATCCTCTCAAATAGTAAAGGAGCGGAAGCAACCATAATAAATTATGGAGCAAAAATAGTCTCTCTTTCCATACCCGACAAAACAGGAAAACTTACCGATGTAGTTTTAGGACATAACAATCTCGCAGAATATCTCAATTCGGAAGAACCATATTTCGGTGCTGTGTGTGGCCGAACAGGGAACCGCATAGCAAAAGGACAGTTTTCTCTCGATGGAATAACATACAAATTAGCAATCAACAATGGGCCAAACAATCTACATGGTGGACTAAAAGGCTTCAATGCTGTAGTATGGGATGCTGTGCAGACGGACAACCAGACAATAGAGTTAACATACCTATCGAAAGATGGAGAAGAAGGCTTCCCCGGCAACCTGAGCGTAAAAATCACATATAAGCTGACAGATGACAACAGTCTGGATATTACATACGAAGCCACTACAGACAAGGCAACAATACTCAACCTAACAAATCACTCCTATTTCAACCTCTCGGGAGAAGGGGACTCTAGTGTAAACGATCATATACTAACCATACAAGCATCACATTATCTGCCAACAGACGACACAGCAATTCCTTATGGTAAACCAGAGCCGGTGAAAGGAACACCGTTCGATTTCACTACATCTCACACTATAGGGGAACGTATAGATAACGACTTCGAGCAATTGCACTTTGGCAAAGGATATGACCATACATTTGTTCTCGACAAGAAGGATGGAGAGATGGCTTTGGCTGTCGAATGTTACTCTCCGAAGAGTGGCATAGAAATGAAAATATACACCACAGAACCGGGAGTACAAGTATATACAGGAAATTGGATGTCAGGCAACTTCGAAGGAAAACACGGGCATCGTTATCCGGCACGAGCTGCCGTTTGCTTCGAAACTCAACATTTTCCGGACAGTATCAACAAGCCGGAATATCCGAGTGTCATCCTCAGACCGGGAGAAGTATTCAAAAGTAAGACCTCTCACCAGTTCTCAGTAAAATAACAAGCTAATATAGCCTCTTTGCTTTTTTTACCACAAAAAAGAGCAGAGAGGTTTCACAAACTCTTTAATACAGAATCACAATTATTTACGAAGGCTGACATAATCCACAGCATGCTTCTCTCCCTTATGTAATATAAGGCTGGCTCGCTCGCGAGTGGGTAGAATATTGTTGCGCAGGTTTTTGCGATTTATTTCTCGCCAGATGGTTTTAGCTGTACTTATAGCTTTCTTCTCTGTAAGCTGCGCAAAGCTATGGAAATAAGAGTCGGGATTGGTAAAAGCCCCTTTTCGGAACTTCATAAAACGGGAAATATACCATTCTTCCAATTTTGTCTCTTCGGCATCTACATAAATGGAGAAATCCACATAATCGGAAACAAACCTACGAGGCCTTTCGTGAGGATAATCCATGCCGCTCTGCAAAACGTTCAATCCTTCTATAATGAGGATATCGGGTTGGTCTATAATCTGAAACTCATTAGGTATTACATCATAAATAAGATGAGAGTATTTGGGTACTCGAAGATTTTTCTGTCCCGATTTTATATCAGTTACAAATTTTAGCAGATGTTTTATATCGTACGACTGAGGAAAACCCTTTTTCAGCATAATGCCTTTTTCTTCCAAAACTGCATTAGGATATAAAAAACCATCGGTTGTCACCAATGCTACCCTTGTATTCTCTTTCCATCGGCTAAGCAACGCCTGCAACACGCGTGCTGTGGTGCTTTTACCAACAGATACACTACCTGCAATACCTATAATAAAAGGAATCTTAACGAATTCTTGTTTCAAAAACTTCATTAAAACCGTCTGACGGCTAGTACGGGCATTTACATAATAACTCAATAAACGGGAAAGAGGCAAATAAACATCCTCGACCTCATCAATAGACAACTCGTGATCGATACCTTGCAAAGTCAACAATTCTTCGTAAGTAAGCGTCATTGGCTCCGAATCGCGCAGGGCAGCCCACTGTTTGCGCGAAAACTGCATATAAGGACTTGTTGGGAGGATTTCCATTTATTCTTATTTAAAGACTATGCAAAGGTAGAGAAAACTTATAAGTTACGAGTCAACCTTCATTGTTTTTAGAACAGTCGAGACAAAAAACATAACTTTAGCTATACCGGAAGAAGATCCATTGTTAGGATAACAAAAGTTTATCTATAAATCGACAGTAAGCTGGAGCCTAATAAAAGAAAGAAAAAAAATGACAACAGAAAAAACGAATAAAAAGTGTACAAGTTTGTCAGGTTTTAGTTAAAATCACTCTTAACTCGAATCGAAGATACATACGTTTAAAATAAGTCCACTAGCAAACTCTCAATAGTTATAAAAAGCAAATCTATAAACAATAGCTGTATTATAGCTGTTCTATGAGTGATGTAAAATATTTATATATGTTTATAAGTAATCAGAATATCTTATCTTTGCAATTCGGTAATTAACCAGCCTGATTATTCATTATGAAGGATAAAATTCTGATAAAGAAAAAACAAAGGCTTAAATAAAAAAATTCATGCAAGAAACTCAAGATAAAATTTTAGAAGAAGTTACCTCGGGTGATTATAAATATGGCTTTGTAACAGACATAGAAACAGAGATAATTCCAGTAGGGCTCAACGAAGATGTAGTTCGTCTTATTTCGGCTAAGAAAAACGAGCCGGAATGGCTATTGGAATATCGGCTGAAAGCATATCGCCATTGGCTTACAATGGATATGCCGGTGTGGGCTCATCTTAATATCCCCGAAATAGATTATCAGAGCATCAGTTATTTTGCTGCACCCAAAAAGAAAGATGGTCCAAAAAGCCTCGAAGAAGTAGACCCTGAGCTTTTAAAGACTTTCGACAAACTGGGAGTTCCTCTCCACGAGCGCGAAATACTTGCCGGAGTACAAGGTATGGCAGTAGACGCAGTAGTAGACAGCGTGTCGGTGAAGACAACATTTAAAGAAGTGCTTGCCGAAAAAGGCATTATTTTCTGCTCTTTCAGCGATGCTGTACAAGATCATCCCGAACTGGTAAAAAAATATTTAGGCTCGGTGGTTCCTTACCGTGACAATTTCTTCGCCACGCTCAATTCTGCTGTGTTCAGCGATGGATCGTTCGTTTATATACCAAAAGGTGTGCGTTGCCCTATGGAACTATCAACATATTTCCGTATCAATGCAGCTAATACAGGACAATTTGAACGTACATTGATCGTAGCCGACGATGATTCTTACGTAAGCTATCTGGAAGGCTGTACCGCACCTATGCGCGACGAGAATCAACTACATGCTGCTATTGTAGAGATTGTAGCTCTCGATCACGCAGAAGTAAAATATTCTACAGTACAGAACTGGTATCCGGGCGACAAAGAGGGCAAAGGTGGTATCTATAACTTTGTAACTAAAAGAGGCATTTGCAAAGGCAGAGGCTCTAAAATATCGTGGACACAGGTAGAAACAGGTTCTGCTGTAACATGGAAATATCCTTCTTGCATACTTGCCGGAGACGATTCCATCGGTGAATTCTACTCTGTGGCCGTAACAAACAATTATCAACAGGCCGACACGGGAACAAAAATGATCCACATTGGCAAAAATACCAGAAGCCGTATTGTATCGAAAGGTATCTCGGCAGGATTTAGCCAAAATTCATACAGAGGTCTAGTAAAAGTATCTTCTAAGGCAGAAGGGGCACGCAACCATTCACAGTGCGACAGCTTACTATTAGGAGATAAATGCGGTGCGCACACTTTCCCATATTCTGACATTGCAAATCCGAGTGCTATTATAGAACATGAGGCTACGACTTCTAAGATAAGCGAAGATCAGATACTATATTGCAATCAACGGGGAATAGGCACAGAAGAGGCTGTAGGACTGATCGTAAACGGATATGCAAAAGAAGTGATGCAAAACCTACCAATGGAATTTGCTGTAGAAGCACAAAAGCTATTACAAATAAGCCTTGAAGGTAGTGTAGGATAATACTCAAGTAAGGAGCATAAAAAAGAGCTATTCCCATTTTTGAATAGCTCTTTTTATCATTAATATCCTATAAAGGAAGTAGTTTATTTATTGTGCAGCACCATATACTTCCTCATATGGCTGAACGATTACCCAACCATCTCCTTCAAATTGCATTTGGAAGCTTTCTCCACTACCTCTTCCGATCAATGTTTTCAATGAAATATCTGTTTTCATCTTAGGCGACAAGCTTCCAGACCATGCTACAGTTGCATTAGGATCGGTAAATACTGGTTGTCCCGGTTTCACCAACAAAGTAAGAGGTTGTCCGTGAGTAGTTATTGCTACATGTCCTGTTCCGCTAAGCTGAGCCTGAAAAAGGCCACCGCCTACCATTCCGGCAACACTCTTCATCATCTTTACATCCGATTTTATAGAATCTTCATGAGCAAGAATATCATTCCCATTCACTATTATTGTTTCATTCTCAAGATATAGTATGCGGATTTTCTTACCGAAGTCTGCGGCATATACTCTACCTGTTCCGCTAGTTTTCATCATAGTAGTGCCCTCACCTGACATTGTTTTTTTCAACAAGTTGCCTATACCTTTACTGAGCATACCTTCTCTTTCAAACTTGATATTGCCGGTATAAGCCACCATAGCTCCTTTTTTCAGCATTGTAGTTTGATTGTTGATATTGAGTTCCAACATATATGGACCTTCCAACTGGAAAAAATCGTTTTTAGACTCGTCTTGAGCAGTTTCCTCAATAAGTGCCTTAATAGAATACTTATTCATAGTGTTAAGTTTAATAAAATAGTTATTAAAATAAATAGAATATTTTGTGTCTTTGTTTGTCTAAATCAATAATTGGAAATACTAAAGTAATATATTTTTCCCGATAAGCAAATTAATTAAATACGAAGTCGAAATATATACTTTGTGGAGACTATCAAACTACAAAAAGAAGAAAGGCTCCCCTGTTAGGGAAGCCTTTTTCTTTAATCCTCAACTAAAGCAAAGTCTAACTGCTTTCTTTCCAGATTTGCCCTTGCCACTTTTATTTTCAACGAATCTCCAAGGCTGTACGTACGTTTATTACGGCGTCCACGAAGACAATAATTTTTTTCATCAAATTCATAGAAATCATCATCAAGATCTCTAATAGGAATCATACCCTCACATTTATTTTCATTAATTTCGGCATACAATCCCCATTCTGTAATCCCTGATATAACTGCATCAAACACCTGTCCAAGTTTGTCTGACATATATTCCACTTGTTTATATTTTATCGAAGCTCGCTCTGCACTAGCTGCCAACTGCTCCATATTAGAACTATGTTCGCATTTGTCTTCGTACAATTGCTTACTTACACTTCTGCCTCCATCGAGATATCTCGTCAACAAACGGTGTACCATCATATCCGGATAGCGCCTGATAGGTGACGTAAAATGAGTATAATACTCAAAAGCCAAACCATAGTGCCCAATATTCACTGTAGAATATATAGCCTTAGCCATAGCACGAATGGCTATCGTAGAAATCAGGTTTTCTTCGGGTTTTCCACTCACTTCATCCAACAGGTGATTTATAGACTTGGAAATAGCAGTTTTAGTCCCGTCAACTTTTATCTTATACCCAAACCGATATATAAATTCTGACAAGTTCTCCATCTTTTCACTGTTCGGCACATCATGCACACGATAGACAAAAGTTTTTGCAGTCTTATCTTTAGGCACATTACCTACAAATTCGGCGACAGTACGATTGGCAAGCAACATAAACTCTTCAATCAACTTATTAGATTCTTTCGCATACTTAAAGTAGACGCTTATAGGCTTCCCTTTTTCGTCTATCTCAAATCTCACCTCATGCCTGTCGAAAGCTATAGCTCCATTATCAAATCGTTTCGCCCTTAGCTTCTTGGCAAGATCATTTAATCTTAAGACTTCTTCCTTAAAATCGCCTTCACCTGTTTCAATTATATCTTGAGCCTCTTCGTATGTAAATCGTCTATCAGAGTGAATTACAGTACGAACAATACGGTGTTTCTTTATATTGGCATCTTCATCCAGTTCGAATACAACAGAATAGCACAATTTATCTTCATGGGGGCGTAGTGAACACAAATTATTGCTCAATCGTTCGGGCAACATCGGTATTGTTCTGTCCACAAGATATATTGAAGTAGCTCTGCTTTCTCCTTCCTTGTCTATTACATCTCCTTCCTGCACATAATGAGTTACGTCAGCAATATGTACACCAACTTCCCAACGGCCATTTTTAAGTTGCTTGATAGAAAGGGCATCATCAAAGTCTTTTGCATCACGGGGATCTATAGTAAAGGTTGTAGTAGTCCTCATATCCTCACGCTTTGCTATCTCTTCTTTTGTTATTTCATCAGAAATTTTATTAGCAGCATCTTCTACCTTTTCCGGATACTTATATGGAAGACCAAATTCGGCCAAAATAGCATTCATCTCTGTATTGTTCTCTCCGGCCTGCCCTAATATATCTACAACTTTCCCTATCGGATTTTTTGCTTTTTTAGGCCATTCAACGACTTCGACAAGAGCCTTATCTCCGTCTTTGCCTCCTTTTAAATTATCTTTCGGAATAAAAATATCATTAGCCAATATTTTACTATCCATCACCAAAAATGCAAATTGCTTTTGCACATCGAGAGTACCAACGAACGTACTCTGTTTTCTTTCCAGAATCTCTATCACCTCTGCTTCAGGATCACGTCCTTTGCGTTTAGCCAGCATTTGTACTTTCACCCGATCTCCATTCATTGCATGAGCAGAGTTTCGCTCTGCTACAAAAATATGTCCGTTTTCATCATCTCCATCTACAATAAAGAAATTCTTTCCATTACTCCTTCTTTCGAAAGAGCCTTCTAAAAATATTCCTCTATTATTTGATTTGAATTTACCACGTGCACTTTCTATAATAAATGCGTCTTCCAACAGATCGTATAGTATATTATTTATAAGTTGTTTTTCTGCGGGCTTCTTCAGCCCCAGTTTCTCCGCAACTTGTTTGTAACTAAATGATTCTTCCGAATGTTTATTGAAAAAATTTACAACAGTATGTATTATATCTGTTTTTGTTTTTCTTTTTTCGGTTTTGTGAGTTACCTTCTTTTTACTCATAGTATATCTCGTAATTGTTATTTCTTAAAAACATTTTTTTGACGAGTATTGTTTACCTACATACTCAAAATACTAAGACCAAATGTACAAAAAAGAATTAATGTTGTCATCTGAATTTATGTGTATAGAGTATTTTTATAAGAAATTGTCTAATTTTGTTTTTTTATAATATAGATATTATGCCTTGTATTTTAAATATAGAAACAGCAACAGAGGTTTGCTCTGTAGTAGTGTCCGACAACGACAATGTAATATTTCAGAAAGAGGAGCTGAAAGGCCCTTCACATGCAGTGTTATTAGGCAGTTTTGTCGATGAAGCTGTACGCCACCTCCGATCAAAGAAAATAAAACTCGATGCGGTTGCCGTTAGTTGTGGCCCGGGATCATATACAGGACTACGCATCGGTGTATCGGAAGCAAAAGGTCTTTGTTTTGGCATGGGGATTCCTCTTATAGCAATTAACACTCTTCACATAATGACTTCAGGTGTACTGAACAATAATAACACTAATGAAGCCTCTGTTTTTTGCCCAATGATAGATGCCCGCAGAATGGAAGTTTACGATGTACTATTAGATAGTAACCTGAAAGAACTTTGCCCGGTATCTGCCGATATTATAAATGAAGATTCGTTTACCGATATTTTGGATAAAAACAAAGTTTTATTTTTCGGCAATGGAGCTGGTAAATGTAGAGATATATTAAAACATTCGAATGCTATATTTTTAGAAAATATTTACCCTCATGCAAAAGACATGATAAAGCTAGCAAACAAAGATTATAGCGAAAAAAGATTTGTCGACACAGCTTATTTCGAACCTTTTTATCTGAAAGAATTCGTTGCTACTATTCCTAAGAATAAAGTATTGCATTCTCAGAATAAATAATACCTACTTTATCATTAATCACCTATACAATTTCTCTATAATATTATAACAAAAAAGAGCGAATCGCCAAGACTCACTCTTTCCCATGTTGTTCTTTGCAAATAGCAGTTGCAAAAGACTTCTCTAAAATAATTGTAAATAAGCTAAGTCTAAATAATATCAATCCAGTAATTGATAAGTATAAAGATATATTATGTTTTCCCAAACTAAATTCTAACTCTTGAATACTTCAACAAAGCTAGTCCTTAGAAAACAAGAAAACAATAGTTTTTTTCTCAGTATAGATTTTTAGGCATCAACACAAGCATAACTCACTGTTTCATTGAACTTAACAAGACAAATACAGATAACAAATATAGATTTTAATATATCGAGAATATTGCATATAGCTCCGTTTTAGACATAAAAAAGAGCGAATCTCCAAGATTCACTCTTTTCTAATTGCTATTTGCAAAAATCTGTTGCAAAAGACTTCCCTAAAATAATTGTAAATAAGCTAAGTTTAAGGGAATTTTATCATTAATATTCTTCTAGTTTATTTCCACTGTTGCTTTAGCAATAACCACACCTGAAGTATTAGTAAATGTGATATTATATTTTCCACTTTCCCATCCAGCAATATTTACTAAAATATCGTTAGATTTTCCAGGAACAAACTTAGTAGAGTAAACGCGAGAGTTATCTGTATCGGTTATCTTTATTGCTACTGTTTCACTAATTGACAAGTTTAATTTTAGGAAAAATGCGTTTTTAAATATCCTTACAGGGCGAATACTGGTTGATACAGAGGATGTTGCAGCAGACGCAGTTCTTGCAGAAGCCGCTCTTGGCCTACCTGTACCTGTCATTATTTCTGCTAATATTTCATCCCACTCTTCGTCATCCTTTAAAATATAAAGTTGATCTTTAAGATTATTAAAAGAATGAACTTGTGTACATAAGATACAAGAAAGGGAAAATGCCAGAATAAGCAATAGATGAATTTTTCTCATAATTGTGAAAATTTAGATTTAGAATGGGCAATTATATTGTCGTTTGTAACAAAGCTAACTCTAAGAGAATGGAAAAGCAATGTTTTTTTTATTAATATAGATTTTTATTTAAAACAAAAAATATAATTATATATATATCAAACATTTAAAACAATATGAATTAGACCAAATATAGATTATTTGAACAGCTATATAGATCTTCCACAATCTCTATTTTCGTATTTTTTTCATAAATTACATCTACTAATCGATTCTTTTTGTACTTTCATATCGAAATAAAATTTGCCAATGTTTTATACCAAGATTCGCCTTTTAATTATCTCTGTTTTCCTATTAGGTTTTACCTTTTGCAGCATACAAGAAAACAAGAGTGAAGTTGTCTTAGACCGTGCTGAACAGCTAATGACACAAAGCCCCGATAGTGCATTGCATTTATTGGAAATAGAGGTGCACCCTAAAGAGCTAAGTGAGGAGGCATTTAATAAATACATATTACTTAGTGTTCAGGCAAAAGATAAGACTCACAGGAGCATTGCAGATGACACCCTAGTATTTAAAGCAAAAGAATATTTCGAAAAAACAGGAAAAATAGACAAAGCTGCCCTAGCTTCTTTCTATAGTGGACTCATTTTAGCTGAAAAGAATGAAAAAGAAGCAGCAATGTCAGCTTATTTGGAAGCTGAATCTTATGCAAAAGAGTATGGAGACAATACCCTAAAAGGCCTCATAGAACACTGTGTAGGAGATTTATACTTAGCTCAGTTAATGAACGAAGAAGCTATCTCCAG
The DNA here is from genome assembly GCF_001261735.1 of Dysgonomonas sp. BGC7. Classification (GTDB taxonomy): domain Bacteria; phylum Bacteroidota; class Bacteroidia; order Bacteroidales; family Dysgonomonadaceae; genus Dysgonomonas. The sequence goes on from NZ_CVRP01000013.1 coordinate 31,673, forward strand.
ATATAAAAAAGCAGCTTTATATTTCAAAGAATCGGGTAACTACAAGAATGAGATAATATCTTTCGATAAGTTAGGGATGTCTTATTTTGTGAATAACCAACTTGACAGCAGTTTCTTCTACTATGACAAAAGCCTCCATCTGGCCACAGTACACAAAGACTCATCCGAGTTTGTATTTATCCTACAAAACATTGGCTCAGCTTTTAGCACATCTGGCAATACTATACAGGCAAGGGATTATTTCAAGAAATCTATAGGTTATGCAACCACAAATGGACAAAAGGCAAAATTATATTTCAATATTGCATACTCTTTCAATAAAGAAAACAACAGAGATTCTACTCTGTCTTATCTGAATAAATCATTGAGTCTCATACAAGCCGAAGATGAATTCTCTCTAAAATATGGCATTTACCAATTACTAAGCAACATAGAGGAAAACACTGGTAATTACAAAGAGGCACTTATTTATCATAAAGAATACACCAAGGAACTAAACAAAGTAATAAAAAAGAAGAATAATCAAGCAATACTTGATGTTCAGAAAAAATACAATTTCGAGTTAGTTCAGAACGAAAACAACCGTTTATTGATCGAAAAACAGTCGGCTTTCCTGATAATACTCATTCTTCTGGTTTTCATATTAGCAATGGTCATTGTCTTCTATTGGAAAAATGTAAAAAACAAAGAGGCGCTATCGGATGCCGAACACAAAATATCCAATATGAAAGATTTGGCAGATAGCTTCAATGAAAAAGAGAATTCTTTCAGAAAGGTATTATTACAACATTTCGACATATTGAAAAAAGTTGCTTTGATAGAAACGCATTTGAGAGAAGACGAGAAAAAACAAGGTCAACGACTTCTTCGGAAAGTAAATGAAATAGTATACAATGAGAAGTCAATAGATTGGGACCTTATCTATCTGACAATGGAACAACTTTATAAAGGATTCCCTTCAGCCCTGCGCTCCAAATACACACAGCTGGACGAATCTGAATTTAGAATATGCTGTTTGGCATATGCCGGATTGAGCAATACAGAGATCTCTGTCATAATGAATTTTAGTGTGAATACTATTCAAATGAAAAAATCATCAGTTCGAAAGAAACTGGGAATAGACGGTTATGGAAATATCATAGATTTCTTATCAAAATCTTTAAAATGACGAGTCGGAGGATATATTTATCCTTTAGTTATTCTTATAGATATAAACTTTGTCGTAACTTTGCTTTTCATGACCTGTTTTTGATAAAATGTTATCAAACGCTAATTATTTAAGACATATATTCTAAACAACAAGCTTAATGAACAAAATTGTAGCTAAAGAGTATTTCTCTGAAAATGTAGTTAAATTCGAGGTAGAAGCTCCTCTTATCGCTAAGAGCCGTAAAGCCGGACACTTTGTTATCATCAGAGTGGGTGACAAAGGAGAGCGCATCCCCCTCACTATTGCCGCCTCAAATACAGAGAAAGGAACAATCACCATTGTAATTCAGGCTGTAGGAGAATCTTCGAAAAAGATCTGTGCACTGAACGAAGGTGATTACATAACCGATGTTGTAGGTCCTTTGGGACAAGCCACGCACATAGAAAACTATGGAACAGTAATATGTGCCGGAGGAGGTGTTGGTATTGCACCTATGCTGCCCATAATAGAAGCAATGAAAAAAGCCGGGAATAAAGTGATATCAGTCCTTGCAGCGCGAAGTAAAGATTTAGTTATACTGGAAAAACAGGTTGCTGAATATTCAGATGAAGTTATTGTTATGACAGACGATGGCTCTTATGGGAACAAAGGTCTTGTCACTAATGGCGTTGAAATGGTTATAAATCGCGAAAAAGTTGATCTATGTGTAACCATAGGACCTGCCATTATGATGAAATTCGTTTCATTACTCACACAGAAATACAATGTGCCTACAATGGCCTCTCTCAATACAATAATGGTAGATGGTACAGGTATGTGCGGTGCATGTCGTATAACTGTTGGAGGAAAGACCAAATTTGTATGTGTAGATGGACCTGAATTTAATGCTCACGAAGTAGATTTCGATGAAATGCTCATGAGGCTAAGAGCCTACAACTAATACTATATTCACTACTAACTACTATCACCGGAAAATTATGACAGAACAAGAATATATTCAATCCAGAAGGAATGAACCGTGGAGAGACGAACTTCGTAGAAGTATGAAAGCAAAAGAACGTGGTGACAGAGCCCGCGTTCACATGCCAGAATTAGATCCTGAATATAGAAGCCACTCATTAAAAGAAGAAGTAAACCTAGGATTATCAGAAGAGCAGGCTGTATTTGAAGCTGCCCGCTGCCTCGATTGTGCCAATCCAACTTGTATGGAAGGATGCCCTGTAGGTATCCATATTCCTACATTCATAAAAAACATAGAGAGAGGCGAATTTCTTGAAGCGGCAAAAGTTCTGAAAGAAACTAGTGCTCTCCCTGCTGTCTGCGGACGTGTTTGTCCTCAGGAAAAGCAATGTGAGGCAAAATGTATATATATACAGAAAATGAAAAAAGAACCTGTTGCGATAGGCTATCTGGAAAGATTTGCTGCCGATTATGAGCAAAAAAGCGGAAAGATGTCTTTACCGGAATTAGCTCCGGCCAATGGGATAAAAATAGCAGTAGTAGGCTCTGGGCCTGCAGGCTTGTCATTTGCCGGAGATATGGCGAAGAAAGGCTATGATATAACTGTATTTGAGGCCCTTCACGAAATAGGAGGAGTACTAAAATATGGCATCCCCGAATTCCGTTTACCAAACAGTGTTGTAGAAGTAGAAATAGAGGTACTTCGTAAGATGGGAGTTAAGTTCATAAACAACTGCATTGTCGGAAAAACTATCACTCGTGAAGATTTACTGGAAGATGGCTATAAGGGTATTTTCGTAGCCAGTGGAGCAGGACTACCAAACTTTATGAATATACCGGGAGAAAACCTTATTGGGGTCATGTCTTCAAACGAATTTTTGACACGTGTAAACCTAATGGATGCATCGAACCCGGAGAGTGACACACCGGTACAGAAAGGCAAGAAAGTTGCAATTATAGGAGCTGGCAATACTGCGATGGACGCTGTGCGCACAGCAAGACGCTTAGGTGCAGAACGAGCAATGGTTGTTTATCGTCGTTCGGAAGAAGAAATGCCTGCACGCCTTGAAGAAGTGAAGCATGCCAAAGAAGAAGGTATTGAATTCCATACATTACACAATCCGATACGCTACGAAGGAGATGAGAAAGGGCATGTGCAACGAATGCTTTTACAAAAGATGGAACTTGGAGAACCGGATGCTTCCGGACGCCGAAGCCCCAGACCTATCGAAGGAGCTACTGAATGGATTGATGTAGATGAGGTAATTGTTAGTGTCGGGGTATCTCCAAATCCACTTATACCTTCCACCTTCAAAGGCTTGGAAATGTCGAAATGGGGTACTATAATTGTAAATCAAGAAACAATGCAATCTGCTTTGCCGGAAGTATATGCCGGAGGCGATATCGTTAGAGGCGGCGCAACCGTTATCTTGGCGATGGGCGATGGGCGCAAGGCCGCCGCTGCTATGGACAAAGCATTTAACAGTTAAAACGACTTAGTATAAAATAAAACAGGCTGATCTGCAATGTGCGATCAGCCTGTTTTTATTTTGGCAACAGAATTTTAATATCTGTAATGTTCCGGTTTGAAAGGCCCTTCTACAGGCACTCCCAGATAATCAGCTTGTTCTTGGCTCAGTTTTGATAGTTTTACACCTATTTGCTCAAGATGTAAACGAGCAACTTCCTCATCAAGATGCTTAGGTAAACGGTATACATTTACTTCGTAATCGTTCAGCCATAATTCTATTTGCGCTAATGTCTGATTAGTAAAAGAGTTACTCATTACGAAAGACGGGTGTCCTGTTGCACAACCTAAGTTCACCAAACGCCCCTCAGCAAGAAGGAATATAGAATGTCCATCAGGGAAAGTATATTTATCTACCTGTGGTTTTATATTGACATGTTTAATGCTTGGATAGTTCACAAGTTTTTCTACCTGTATTTCGTTATCGAAATGCCCTATATTACATACAATAGCCTGATCTTTCATGCGAGCGATATGTTCTATTGTGATTATATCTTTATTGCCTGTAGTAGTTACATAGATATTGCCTTCTTTTACGGCCTCTTCCATTGTTGTTACCTCGAACCCTTCCATTGCCGCCTGAAGAGCACAAATAGGATCTATCTCAGTAACTATAACACGAGCACCATATGAGCGCATAGAGTGAGCACAACCTTTACCCACATCTCCGTATCCGGCTATTACGGCCACCTTGCCTGCTATCATCACGTCTGTTGCACGCTTGATACCATCAGCAAGAGATTCACGACAACCATACAAATTGTCAAACTTCGATTTTGTAACAGAGTCATTGACATTGATGGCAGGAATCAAAAGTTCGCCTCGTTCCATCATCTGATACAAACGATGTACTCCGGTAGTTGTTTCTTCCGAAACTCCTTTCCAGTCGGCTACAGTGCGATGCCAACGATTACTATCTTCTTTGAGTATACGCGACAGGGTATCTATTACGACTTGTTCTTCGTGGTTAGAACCTTTGCGATTGAGGAATTCAGGTTTTTCTTCGGCTTTATATCCCCAGTGAATAAGAAGAGTAGCATCCCCTCCATCGTCTACAATAAGATTGGGCCCTTTACCGCCGGGAAAACTCAAAGCTTGTTCGGTACACCACCAATATTCTTCAAGAGTTTCACCCTTCCATGCAAATACAGGTATTCCGGCAGCAGCTATAGCAGCGGCGGCATGATCTTGAGTAGAGAATATATTGCAACTACACCAACGTATGTCAGCACCTAATTCTTTAAGGGTTTCTATCAACACAGCTGTTTGTACAGTCATGTGCAACGATCCCATGATACGGGCTCCTTTCAGAGGTTTCGACTCTCCATATTTTTTGCGAAGAGCCATTAGCCCCGGCATTTCGTGTTCGCCAATTTCTATTTCTTTTCTGCCAAAATCGGCTAGTGTAATATCTGCTACCAAATATGGCAGGTTGGGAATTAATTCTTTTGACATTTTAATGCTTTTAAATATATTTCTCTCCGTATTTTAGCTTTACGTCTGTAACGAACTGCTTAATTCGTTGTTCTTCTTCTTTCTTGCAAATCAACAAAACATTATCAGCCTCTGCAACGATATAGCCATCCATACCCTGTATAACAGCTAGTTTTCCAGCAGGAAGAGTTACGACATTCTCTGAGCTATCAAAAAATAATGTATTGGCAATCAATGCTGCATTTGCATTTTCATCTTTGTCTGATATTTCGTACAACGAACCCCATGTACCTAAATCGGACCAACCAAAGTCAGCTGCCTGTACATACACGTTTGTTGCCTTTTCCATTATACCATAATCGATAGATATATTAGGGCAAAATGGGAAATTCTCATCTATAAACTCTTTTTCTCTATCTGTACCAAAATAATCTAATCCTTGATCGAAATGATTTGTAATCTCTGGCAAATATTGATGAAATGCATCAAGAATTGTTTTATTATTCCAGATAAATATGCCTGAATTCCATAGAAACTCTCCACTTTCATAAAAGACTTTTGCGAGTTCTAAATTTGGCTTTTCTGTAAAAACCTTTACTTTGGTAACCCCATCCAGACTCTCCTCACTCATTTGAATATAACCATATCCAGTCTCCGGACGGCTTGGACGTATTCCTAAAGTCAATAGAGTATTATGCTTTTCTACGAATGACAAGGCATTTTGTATTATTGTCAAAAACTCCTCCTCTTTCAAAATCAAATGATCAGACGGAGCTACTACAATATTTGCATTCGGAGCAAAAGAATTGATATGATATGTTGCAAAGGCAATACATGGAGCGGTATTTCTACGCATTGGCTCAAGCAGGATCTGATTAGAATTCAGTTCAGGCAACTCATCCATAACCATTTGCGAATATTCTTTATTAGTAACAATATAAATATTCTCAACAGGGAGTATCTTCTTGAATCTATCAACGGTCATTTGCAATAGGGAACGCCCTGTGCCAAAGAAATCGAGGAACTGTTTTGGACGAGCCTCACGGCTAAAAGGCCAAAAGCGACTTCCTATGCCGCCGCTCATGATCACACAGAAATTATTCTTATTGTTCATGTTTTTTTAGAATTTATGCAAAGTTACATCTTACTAAAATACAAACAAAACAAAAGAACAACAATAGGTGTAAAAAATATGTAACTCTTTTATCAAAAAAGTTTCTCTAATAGCTTTGAAATATCAAAAATATGTGTACTTTTGCACCTCACAAGCCCAGATGGCGGAATTGGTAGACGCGCTGGTCTCAAACACCAGTGGATTCACTTCCATGCCGGTTCGATCCCGGCTCTGGGTACGATCTGAAAACGCTAAATCATTTTAAAATAACGATTTAGCGTTTTTGTTTTATTATCCATGTCCGCAATGTGTCCGTATTTTTAATAAAGAACTATATACTTACGTCCAAATACTCAAAGAAGATATATACAACATTGGCCTTGTGATAGGTATGCTTAGGAGATTATGAACCTAGGCAGCAACAAAATACCCCCCGCTTCTCATTGAAGTGGGGGTCGGTATTGATAAATTTTAATCTTTCAAATTATCCTATTCAGAAGCGTCTATCCATAAATCGGAGAATTCATTAAATGTAAAAAAATCTATTTTCGTTTTTTTACCAATAATTATCCGAGTAGCGTATATGTCATTAGGCGATATAGGTTTAGAACCTCTTTTTTCTTCTTTTCTAATAGCATCAATATCCCATGCCGATACTAGTGCTCTCATATATCGAGCAAAAAAATCATCAGCCTTAAATTCTAGTACCCCTCCATGATAATATGTATAATTCAATCTTTTACATTTATTCCATATACTCCCATAAGATATACCAGTTTCCATATCATACGTTTCTAATAAATAAACAGTATCCATCTTCTGATTAATAAAAGATAAACTATCTAGTTTATTTAATTCTTGTCGTGCAAAATCAAATCGATTGGCAACACCTAAAATATCATTTTTGTTTTTCTGTTGTTTGTAAATAACTTTAAGTGTTGGCTTATCTAATTGAGCATTGGCCTTTCCTGTTAAAAGAAAGAAAAATCCTATAAGTATAATTAATCTGTAAATCATATTAGTAACCTCTATATACAAATGGAACATTAACTATTGTATTTGTAACAACCGGAGAACCGTTTACTATTCGTGTTGCCGAATGAGTTTGTTGTTGGGTATAGAATAAACTGGCAGACGTTGTTGCATTTATAACTCGGGTAGAGTTAATACCATTGCCATTAGTATCATAGACATAATGAGTTCTTAATGAAATTCCATGTTCTGCTCTTATCTGATTTTCTATATGAGTCGTATATATCTCAGAATCATCTATTTTTATTCCGTTCACGGTAGGCATTGTTCCGGGAAATGTCGTGTTATTCCATGCTGCTTGTATATGTCCCATCTCATGCCCTAATCCAACAAATCCAGGGCGAGGTGAGTATGGATTTGCATTTGCATCATTCCATCGGATTTCATTAGAGTTAGTATAAGCTCCATTTCCATTTCCATTACTATTGCCAATCGTTACAGTATTTGTAGAATTAGCTAAATCATCTACAAGAGCTCTGCCTGCTCCTTTTTCTCTTAATTTGCCTAAAGCGGTTGTGAGAGAACCTGCAAAAGCATCATTTCCTGAATACAATGCACCATTAGCTCCAATGAATCCATAATCTCCATTTGCATCTGCTCCATAATAATAAGAATTTATTGTTTGAGCAGTAGCATCATAAATACTAATTCTAATCGTATCTCCATTTGGGTCTGTGTATTTCAACGGATTGTTGGCGCAATAAACGTACGGAGATATAGAGTAGTATTTCTCTGCTCGTGGATCGATAGTAGTAAACCTAAAATCATCCTTCCACCTCGCAGAGTAATCATACATATTCAGTCCGTTACGTGCATCCAATTCCTTGCCGTTGTACTTATACGGCTGGGTGTTTGCTGCTGTTGCGTCTGCAAACGATGTCCCGAAAGGGTAATACTGCGTACTCTGCACCACCGATGCCGCTGCATTGGTTACTATCCGGTTGTTACCCAGATGGTCTTGAATATAAAAATAGTAATTTCCTGCTTCATAATAGCCTCCGTCTACCAATATTCTTTTCAACGTGTTGTTTTCGTAGATAATGTTTCCTACATAATCCGTTGTCTGGCTTTGTGTCAGTGCTGCCATGTTGATGGTAGAGCCGATAACCGGAGTAGTCGAATAGTTCGGGTTCCATTTTTGAACGGCTTTCAACTTTTGTCCTGATGCCAAGTAAGTATATTCATTACGTCCTTCGGTGGTCTTGTTTTTGATATCCACCATCAGGGGCAGGTTCAGACTATTGTAGCTTATCGATGATATACCTTTATTTAAGTCCTGGGTCATAGCTCCGTTCCTATTGTATGTATACTCTGTGGCTGCATTGCTGTAATCCTTAAAGTCCATCGAGGTATTCAGGGCTATATCGGCTACAGCGTCATTGACGGTCTTCATCTGATTGCCTGTGTAGGTCATCGTCAGGTTGTCTATTACCCCGTAAGTGGCGGCGGCAGTCAGCCCGTAACGCTGCATAGTCATCATATTGCCATGCTTGTCGTAGCTATAGGCTGTATTAAAATTGCCATCGCCTGTATAGGTGGAGGCTTTCAGGCGGGAGAGGTCGTCATAGGTGAAGCTGTATTTCCGATTTTTGCCGGCCTGTCCCCACTGCATGGATGAAATATTGCCGCTATAGCTATAGGTTAATGCTTCATTGAAATGCGTATTGGTTATGTTGCTTGTCCATGAACGCACATTATAGGCATAAGTGGTATTCAGGTTTGTCTGATTATTTTTCTTGTTGGCCTTCAGCCTTCCCTGTTCGTCATAGCTGTTTTCAGCAAGAGTAACCTGATCTTTAACTGTTGTGCCATCTGTCAACTGGTGGGTAGTCTTGGTTAAGCGTCTGGCATGGTCATAGGTATAAGCATAGACCTCTGTCTGGGTATTCTTGCCCGTTGCCAGATGCACATATTTTCTCTGAGTCGGCTGTCCTGTGAAGTTGTAAGCGATGTACTCCTTTTCGATACCTCCGATCAGGTGGTTGTTGCTCTTGGTTTGGATAACTCTGCCTCGGTTATCGTAGTACATCACCGAATAAAGGTAGACAGGGTCAACCGACCCGTCAGATTTCATCTGGGCCGTTAGCGCTCCTGTCAGCAGACCTTTGTTCTTGTATTTGTTAGCTGCCTGATGATCGCCGTAGCAGACTCCGTAACCTGCCTCGGTAGTATATTGCGTGTCAGCGGTATTGGGTACTCCCGTAATACCTAAAAATTCATAACCATCGTAAAAATTAACAGATAACATCGTTGGCGTAGATAGAGTGACCCCTGTAACCGTATAGCTGTTTGACGGATTTGTACGGCCAGTATTATAGCTTGCCTTTACAACGATGTTTGCAAAGGGATTAGCCGAATAGTCAAGGTTGTTGGTGCAGGTGCCTGTCAATACAACACGCCCAAAGACATCGGGAATAGAGAATGTCCATTCCTTCGGGCTTTTATTATATTGCTCCCCGTCTTGGGTAAAGATCAGACGGTCGGCTTTGTCATAAACATAGTATATCCAATCACAACCGGGAAGTTTCTTGGCAATACAGCGGTTGCGGTTATCGTATTGGTAGATATAGGCCAAATTAACACGAACATAACTATCGGCATTTAGCTGTGCAGCATCTGTGTTGACCATATCAGAGGCTATAGGAGGCAATACCATTTTCAAGTTCCTTAAATTATCATATATATAATAAGTATCGTGACTAAGATTGTTATTTATTTGACGTGTAAGTACTACCTGACCCAATTTATCTTTAAATTCATAGGAAGTATTTCCGTCCTCGTCCTTTGCTTCTGTGACATAAAGTTCTCCTGGTGCATATTTTCCGCTTTTAGTTATAACTGTATTTATACCACAAGAACTGGTGTATTGGACACAAGATAAGACCTCTGTCGTACCACTGTTTGTAAGGTAGCTTGTCGTTACAGCCTTACTATTGTTCTGCCAATCCTGTCCGGGACCAAATTGTTTCAAGACGCGATTCAACGAAGAGGCCTCGTAGACTGGCATCGAATAAGGCTTCAGGTCTCCGCCATTGGAGGATTTGGCATAGCTTTTGGCTGTTTCTATTGAAACAAATGCTCCGTTAGAAGCAGTAGCCTTACCCGGTAACCAAGCATTGGATTCCCGGCCGAAAGCTTCATATTCCTGAATGCTTACCAAATCCAAAGTGTCGGGAGTGATACCCCGTTGAACGGACTGTACAGGACGGCCCAAACCATCGAAATACTGAATATTCATCAATATGTCATTATTATCTAAATAATTGCCTACAGTTCCATTGCTATAGTTTATCGAAGAAACTTCTTTCTGGGGAATTAATGTAAGAATATAATTCATCGTACTATTCTCCGTATTGGTATCACTTCCAATATATTGCCCTCCCCTAATTTTAATTTTAGCAATTTGTTCAGCACTCATTCCATATACCAAGTATTTATAAGTCGAATTAGGGTAACACGTATATTCGCACTCTTTATAATTAGGTTCTGTTGATCCACCTATATAATTAGGATCATCCGCACCTCTGACATAGGTGGCCGGAGTTCCGGACAGTGTACTTATAGACGCTCCCCCTAAATAACCAACTTTATCAATTCTAAAGAATACATTCGTTGTTGTTGCAAGCTTAAAAGTAAATTCTAATGACCCTGGACTACCCGTTATATATCTTAGCTCATAATCACTATAAATATCTTTTTCAACAGTACCTAAATCAATAATTTGAGGCGGATTTGTCAGTATAATCTGACTTTGCCCCCGAATTACTATACTAAGAAATAAGATCAATATGTATATATATTTTTTTTTCATAGAAGTATTATTTTGAATAGAAATAATCATACGCTTGTATTATCTTTTTTCCAGCATCGTCAATATAAGATTCTTTTAAGCGGTCAAATTTATCATAGCTATAATAAATGGTTTTTCCTGAAGAATCTGTAGCTGAGATTATACCCACCTGAGGTTTATATGTATAGGTTGTAATTAGAATATCTTTTAGCGTAGTTGTATTCTTGCGTAAAGAATTCACAACCAACATATCTGCATCTGATGGAACAGAAGAACTTGTGACACGGTCTATTAAACTTTGCCCTAAAACACTGACTACATCTGCATAAGTTGTATTCTTAATCTCAGCTATTGGATACTGTCCATTGTAAGACCACAGATAAACGACATTCATTCCCCCATACATACTTACTTGTATAGGATTTCCGTAGACATCATACTGATGGTATCTAATTCGAGCTTCAATGGCTCTATCTGCACCAGTATTTGTTTCAACAATAGATAATTGAGGTATATTGTTAAATAGTGCATATTCATTTATTGTCTGAAAAATCTGTCCATTTATGGTTTGCTTTATTTCTACAGGGACGTTGATACGGTTAGCCTCCGTCAATTTATTGACAATCGAATTAGAGCTTATATCAGGAGGATATTTGTAATCAATAGATCTGAGTTCTTTAGAATTTGATTTTAAAGTTTCTTTTATAAGCTGATCTTTTAAATTATAATCATAATTTGTAATAGTTTCAACAACACCATTTTCTTCATATAGCTTATGAATCTTTTCTTTTAGTTTGTATTGCATTGGTCTTATAGCTGGGTAAAGGTATGCCCAAGCTTCTGTGGAATGGGCATAACTATTGTAGGAATCAACATCTAAAACATTACGCAAAAAATCTAGATTATGATCGTTGATACAGGGTACCATACCATTGGAAATTAGCCTCCATGCATCTGGTTGATTTTTCCGAACACCCCATACAATATAAGGTCCCCCTCCTAATCCTAGATATTTGTATTCTATCACCTCCTGTTCTTGGTATCTATTGTTTTTTAAAAGCATTTTGGATTCTTTCAGCAAAGTCCCATTCTCAGAGTGTTTATAACCATCAAGACCAGAAGGATTTTCGTCTTTTGATTTTAGAGCTGAATCATAGCTAACGTACTTATTTATCCATGAATAGTTTATAACCTTATCTGGTATATTTATGTATTCATAAACTGTTCTGCCTATCTGAGACCCTAATTTATTATAGTCTATAATATGAACAGTAGAATAACCAACAGAGTAGCCACCACCTCTTAATCCATTAGTTCCTATTGTTTTATAATCTTTTCTATATCTGGGGTAAAACATCAACTTCCCTGATGTCTCTCCAAATGGGACACCGCTACTAGTTGGATTCCCTAAAACATACCAATATTCCTTTCCTGAAATATAGCGATTATCAACATCTAATAAATCTATTTTATTTATTCTTATCCCCCCACCTATTCCAACAGGATTCTTTTCGAGAAATTCATCTGGATATTCCAGGCTATTAACGTTTATATCTATTGATCTTAACTGCTTAAATAATGTGCCCTCCGCCATTATCACATAGGTTCCAGGGGATAATAATATATTGTCAAAATATTTAGAAACTTCTGTATCTTTTGTTATTGGAGGGTTGGGAAGAATAAGCGAATTGAAATTGTATTCCCAAAATTTTTCGGAACTATTCTGTGTTTTTTTAATACTCAATTTCAGACTTGGATCCCCAGAATACAAATTCTTATCCAGTAAAAATAGCACATTTAGATTACACATCCTTGCAGAAGTGCCTGAAACTGTAAAAGATTCAACCATTAAAGGTATATTATTCAGTCCTCGGTTTTGATTGCCTGAAAGTTCAGCAGTACTCAGTCTATACATGTAATCCTTTTTGTATGGGTCATTCTCAAAATTATTGTTTTTATATTGATTAGATTCATAGGTGAATTTTGTTTTCCCTCCTGTTGGATAAACTATTTCTTTTAGAATCAATGCCTGATTATAAGAGCTATTCGGCTCTCTATTAGCATCTCTACCTTGATGACGAACGTCTATTACACCGTCTTTCTGAGATACATCATGGAAATAACCAGGAACAAGAGTTTTATTCAACGCTCCATTATAATACCCCCAATGATCAATAGATGCAGATAGTTTTGTCGGTATATTAGTCTCATTGTAATACAAACTATAGACTTCAGGAGAAATATTCCCTGCACTATTAGTATGGGTTATCTTTTTTAATTTAAGTCTCTTCTTATTCCATGATTCAGTATAAAAAGTGTTATTCCAAGAGTCATTGTAATAGATACTATTTGTTATATGCCAATTCAACTTAGACAAAGTAGGGTAATCTATTTCAGTTTTATTTGCTACAAAATATTCATGGTCAAGTATCCACTCGGACTTATTAATATCTCTTTCATCATCTATGTAAATCGCGGATAATCTCGGTTCCGGTTGATAGTCCTCTCTATCATATTTATGATCGAATCTAATTTTACCTCCAGGATAACTGATGTTGTCGAGGAATACAACCTCGTAATAGGCGTATCCATAGGACATGATTTCGGAATCATCGGTTTTTTGAAAACGTCCTAAGTAAGATCTAGACTTTTTGTAGTTTAAATTAATAACAGAACCATTTACTGTTTCTATTTTTGATAAATAATAACAGCTATTATAATTCTCAGATTTAGGACGGTCTGTGTAGGTCGTCTTCTCTGTTACTTCAAAATGATATATTGTACCATCGGGCGTAATACATTTCCATGATTTTAGAATATCATATCCACTTTGGTCTTTAACTTTCTCTGGAATTATCAAAACGTTATCTTCTTTTTCTTTTATTATTTTACCAGAATGTGAAAAAATAAACTTACCAGAATAACTTCCAAAGTTATAGTTATAAACATCTGGAGCTAATTCAGTCCCACGATCACATGGAGAACCGAAATCATCCGAAATAATAGCACTATATAGAATATCCATAGACATGCCAGAAAGTGCATAGGAAATAGGAAGATCATTTTTGGGACCTGTGAACATAAAATTAGAAAGATATGTAGCTCCGGTTAAATCATTTAGTAAATTATCTCGTCCATCATTAAAATAAGCCCATTCATTAAAATCATGATGTTTTCCCATTACTGTAACAGAAATCATACCTCCAGCATTGAGCACCCAGCCTAAGCCAACTCTACTGGCTTCTTCTTCTACCTTAATTCCTGAAGCATTGTATGATAAAACTATAGGCAATGCTATATCTTTTAGTTGTATAGTATGGATAGGAATATTTATATTAGGAACACCAGTATAATTCGAAACTGGAATTTCTCCATACTTCAGAAAATTGCGAACATGTGGAGACGGAGGAATTATCTCTGGTGCTTTTATTTTATCTTCTTGAGAAAAACAATTGAATGTAGATAAGACTAAAAGAATTATGCTTGTGATTTTTTTCATCTTCTTTTACTTTTTAATAATTATTTCATTTACAAACAGATTGTTTGCAGTAATCCTCAGAATATAACTGTTTGGCCTGAGACTTGAGCAATCGATTGTTTCGGTGTATTGTCCTGCGGTCTTCTGTTGAGCCTTGACCTTCCGGATTGGTAAACCTTCAATTGAATATAGCTCGAAACTTACTTTGGCATCTTGTTTCAGGTCATATTCCAGACTCATCTGCGATTCTACCGGATTCGGATAAATCTTACAATTCATCAGACTTTCCAAAGTAACGGTCTTGGCTGTCGGATCGCTTGTCTGATTATCTTTTTCCGGCTCTTTCCATAATTCGTCCAATAAAGCTAGATTCTCCGGATCGGCATCCAAGTACAGGTGGTCCTGCGGAGGAAAGTAGAAAGCGGTAGCAAATATCCTTATACTGTCATTCAGGTTGGTACTGCTTACCGTCTCAAAGACAGGGTAACGGTAACCCTTGCTGTACCAGCGATAGGTTTCCAGTTGAATACCTTTGTCCTGTGATTGGATAGTCTGGTCGATATTCTCAGGGTTCTGTGTATAAGCCGACTTATCTAAAATAGTCTGTATGGTTTTTACTCTGAGTACGGGGCTTATGGTATCTCCCGAAGGAAAGATCATCTTGCCGTAGGCATCGGCAGAAGTAACCATCACTCCCTGTGATTGCATATCTACTGTTGCCGAATAGATGCCTTTGGACTTGTAATCCGAAACAACTGTTTGCCCGTAATTTAACGGATATTGCATCAGTAGCATCGCAGAGGTATATGCCAGCTTGATGGTCGGGTTCTCGTGCCCTAACTGCAAAAGGGAGTCGTTTGTTAGGCGATAGTAGTACATCGTGTTGTGTTCTGTACCTACTATAAGTTCATCATCCCGAATATCCTTCTTTAAGAAATACATGTCTCCCATGATATAGACAGAGTCATTCAGTAAAGGAGGAAGACTGTAAGTCAGGGTATATTCATCATTGATGGTCTTTACTTTGCTGAAGTCCCAGAGTTTGTTGACTCCTGAATCTCCTGCATCGATAAACTCGACCTGTTGCTTGATCAGTATATCGCCGGGGCGGAAATGGTTGTGAACACTGTTCAGCTGGCCGAAGACGGGAAATGTCATTCCCATCACCAGAAGTATGGTCAATATAGTTTTTTTCATTAGGCACAATATTTAGTTTATATTGATAATATTTCCTGTAAGGATAAAGCAACTTGTATTTATTGATTTTATAGTCTGTATAATAATAGATAATTGGCTTTAATCTTTGATTCCTTCGATATTCAGATTTATATTAAAAACTGCGATTTAATCAAATTACCTATTAGGCAGTAGGATTTTGCTAGATAAAAAGTGTTCTGATGTTTTGGTTTCCGAGTTAAAATTAACTTAATCTACCGAACTTATGTTAATAAAAAGTTATGTTATAGAGCATGTTTCCTTTTTGAGAAAACTGCTCTCTCAATTATTGGCATATTAATTCGGATAATAAAAAATAGTCCCCGTATATTTTTTATCGGGGACTATTCCGGTTTTCTATTCTCAGGTAAAGTTATTCTTTCAGTTTATCAATTTTCTGATTCAGATTTTTCATTTCTTCATCATTCAGGTTTTTCCGTTTGATAGCCTTTGACTGCTTCTGAACAGCATCTTCGTATTCCAGAACTTTAGCCTTGATGCTATCCTTGTTATTAGGAAAAGAGCCTTCGAGCCAGTCTATTTTATCGGTAGTTATCTCACCTTTCATTGACACATAGCGGTATTTCAGATCATTGTCTTTGAGCTTCTCGTTTTGCTCCCACTGCTTATAGAAGAGGGACAGGACAATAATCAGCAGCATAACCAAACCCGTAATAGCCAAAGCTCCCGGCGTTGACTTCGGATCAAGACTGATGATAAGCTCCGTCTTACGTTTCTCGTTCCTGAAACACGTTTTCAGACCTTCTATTGCGGATATGATTTTATCCTCGGAATGGCTGATTACTTCTTTTAATTCTGTTATGTCTACTTTATCCAAGCCATTCGCACTTGTGGGCTGTGTGTTTTTTTGTTCCGATGTTTTGGCATCAAGCTTTTTTAAGTACTGTTTGATCTCTTCAAACATGGCACTTACTGTCGATATATCACTCATTTTATTTCATTTTAAGTTAATACTCTTATCTTCTTATCCCCTTCTTTTTCCGCTGGCGTTTCTTTTCTTCATATTCTATCCTGTTACGGAAAGCTTCTTCTTCGGTATCATCTCCATGTAGCGGTATACATCCGCTTCCTGATTGTGACATGCTATCCAGAATATCTCCTACTGCTCCAAGAAGCCCTACGTCTGTACCGGCCTTTTGTTGTTGGGCTTGCTGGGTATCTTTACTTCTGTATTGTACATCGGCATGGCTTTGGATTATATTCTGGTTTAGCTGACAATCAATCTTTGAGTAGCTGAACATCCGGTCGATTTTAGATCCGGTGAAAGAATAACCGTTCTTGGTAAAGGTCACGCCCTGAATCTCATCGGTCTTGCCCTTATGCTTGAATTTAGTCTCAATCCCCTGCTTTTTCAACTCAGATAGCAACGTGCTCCAATCTTTGCACTTCGGTACAAGGTTATTCAGCACATGGTATATCTCATATTTGGTATTGTCAGGCTCTTTGAGCCTGTCCATTTTGACATTATCTTTCCCCGGAGAGAAATACAAGCTGTGTTTGCGGGTCAGTATCTTGCACATATCGGCACTCCTTAGCCTATCATTCCTGTCGGATATGGTTTTGCCCATATTGTCCACCCGGTTGAAGCATAGGTGTACGTGTGGATGCTCCTTGTCGAAATGACGAGCGAGAATATACTGGGTATCTTTTATCCCCATTCGCTGCATATACTCCCTGGCAATCCTGATGATTATTTCATTGCTAAGTTTATCTCTATCCTGAGCGGAGAAATTCAGGGAGACATGCCCGACGGTTACGGCCAGATCGGGATTCAGCTTTGCCTGTACGACAAAGCTTCTAATAATTGATTCTTTGCTCTTAAGCCTTACGCCCTGTGCATCCAGCAGAATCGTTTCCTTCTGCTTATCCAAGATATAATTGATACAGCCTTTAAAACCTTTGCCTTTTACAATTTTTGCCATCATGGAGCTATCATTTTTATAATATCATCTATCTGTGCGGCAAGATCAAGGTATTCTGTCCTGACCGATGTATAGCCTTGTATATTTGCCTGTCGGGCTATCTGGTTCAGGTTGTTTGCCATGCCTGAAAGCTGGCGGATATATCCGGTTTGTTCCACAGAAAGCCGTTCTTTTACATAACCTTTTTGGAGGCAGCTGCGGATAAAACTACTGATAGTTGTATTGGATTTCCTAACCTTGGCGATCAACGAATAATACTCTTCGGTCATAAGTTTGAGGTTGACACGGTAACTCTTTTTCTGCCCAAAAGCTTTCGGAGGGCGACCTCCTTTTTTTGTATTTGGATTATAATCTTTCATCATTTTCTATTCCTTTTTGTTTTAAATCATTATACCCCTCAGACCAGCGGGATGTTTACCTTTCTGCGACCAACGGAAGCGGAAAGCAAGTGGTTTCGGTATGACCGGAACATAAACTTGCTACGCTAAATTCCTGTAGTCGCATAGGGACATCTGCCACAGGTGTTTTTATCGTTTCATCCTCAGATTTGATTGTTTTCTCACGGGCTTTTGAACCTGTTTTACTGCGGACAAATAGTCATTCAGATCTTTATATTTAGCATAGTGTGTCGACTGATCCGAGACGGTATTCTCCCAGCAGTTTGCTTTTATCGCTTCGGTTGTTTTACGTCCGGCATCATCATTATCCAGATAGGTATATACCTGTTTATGAGATTTGATAAAATCTATTGCTTTGGATAGGTTATGCACCGAGTTTAGAATAACGGCATCCTGTTTGGGCCGATCCTGATTTTTCAGGGTCAAATAAGACAGGTAGTCAGTAAAACTTTCGAATACAAGACAAGCTTCTTTATTACCCATGTCGATACTGGTATGGGTTGTTATATCGGAGGAAGTACAGCCTTTGAAGTATTTATTGCGTAGTACATATCCTCCGGAGTCGTTCTGAAAGCCAATGGCGTAATATTCCTTTGAATCTACAGCATAATGTATTTCTTCACATTGCTTTTTGGCTATGTTTATATCTATCTGTCGCTCTTTCAGGTATTGTAGTAATAATGGGTGTGACAATGGTACAATGTTTTGTATAGCTATATTCGACTTTGTCGTATTATTCTCATTGACCTTTATATCAGGAATGGTATTCCGATGAAAAGAAAAAGGATTGGATTGTTTATCTCCGGTTTGATTTTCCAGCTTGGATATAGCTTCTCCGATAGAACAATTCTCTATCCGTGCTACCAGATCGATAATACTTCCTCCTTCGCCAAGCCCATGATCGAACCATACATTGCGAATGTAGTCTACACTAAAGCTGGCATTCTTATCCTCTCTGAGCGGAGAATGATACATACCTTTATATTCACTTTCTCTGGCGGGTTTTACTCCGATTCTATCCAAGTATTCTCTGATACTTATTTGTTTTATCTTATCAAATGACATAATTTTAGTTGTTTTGTCGTGCAATAACCTTATTGCACAGTTAATAAATGAGTTGTACGGTCAACAGGCTCCCAACACAGGTAACCGCAGTAGTTTATCTATTTTACTACAAGTTCATTTTTGTTGTGTGCTTGTTGTGGACTTGTTGCTTGATTGTTTTCATTGATTTATAGTTGATTATAAATCATAAAGAACATTACAACAGAACTTTGTCTACTAGGCTTTTTTCTATCACTAAAAATCTCCCTTTCTTTTTCATTGGGATAAGTTCTCCGTCTATGCCAATCCAATAGAAGGTATAGTCGCTGTTACGATCGGAACGAAGCCCCCAATTGTCTTTCAGTATATTCCGAATCTGGGTGACATCGGCTTTTAGCCCTGCATTGCGGATCACATCGAGAAAATCTTTAGGGCAACCCTGAAATGTGTTTAGCCCGGACAGTTCCATGACATCACTACAGTAGGAGGCCATTTCAATCTCTATCTTGCTGGAGTTATACTTCTTAATCTTATTTAGGGCAGGAGTTTCCAATAATATAGGGTTAAACCACATTCGGGATTCGTGTTGGGATGATAACTCACGATGAAGTAAAAAGTATAGAAAATAAGGTATCTCTTTAGCCATCAAATTTCTTAGAGAAGTAATGTCCTTCTTTACAGGCCTAACCTTACGAACCCAAAAGCGGACTTCTTCCTTCGGAATAATGATCGGATTCTTTTCGTTATTCGAACACAGTACAAACTTGGCAAAGAACTCGATCTCTCTCCGGTCTTTTCCTTTTGCCTCCACTTTGTAATCGCTTGCGGTAGACAGGTTCTTGATCTTTTCGGTATCTTCCATCTTATTTAATAAAAGCTCATCGACCAAAATCAACAGTCGGTTTGCCCAGTCTGCATTAAACTGGCTCTTAAAATCCTCGTTTGTATTAAATGTGGCATTTTTAGCGAATACCATTTTCAGGAAGCGTAAGAAAGTAGTCTTTCCTGTTTGTCTTTCATTGGAAACCAGTAAAAGAATAGGCAACATTTGAGTAGGGTGGGTATAAAGTAGTTGAATATAATCCAGCCCCAACTCTAGCTGCTCTTCAAAAATATGCTCTAGGAACATTCGGATATAAGGGAACTCGCCTTTAGCGATAGTGTGATTAATTGGCTCATATTGATTCAGGTATGTTCCATAGACCTGCTTGTAATCGGTATGGTTTGGGATAATACAAAAACCATCATATTTTTCAATATCGGGCAGATTGTTCTTTCCATAATCCTGACGAAGGACTTCATAGCTCCAGGGAATCTTCTCTTCAATATAGTCTCCACTGATAAGGGGACGATGCACCAGCTTATATAAGGTGGTGCCAACACGGAGGTATTTCTCTTTATTTGCCATGCTCCCCTCCTTTCCGGCCTGTACGTATTGCTTCTACATCTGCCCGCTTGTAACGTTTTCTACCACCAAAGGGAAAAGACCTGATATAGCCTGTCTTCTCCCAGTTCCATAGTGTAGAGGAGTCGATTTTGAGTATATTCAAGACCTCTTTACGGCTTAGAAATTCTTCGGTAGGGACATTACTCTTCGGATAGAGTTTTAAACCACCAAGTATTTCTTTAAACACTTCGCGTAAATCTTCCAGTTTAACTGTAACGCTGACATTCTCCCCGGAATTCAATAAATCACGGTAATTCATAATCGGAAATTTTTTAATTAGACTTTATTTATCTCTGGATTCGATCGAATCCGAGGCAAATAAAAAGAGAGACTCTTCAGAGCACAAAGTCTCTTGGAATCTCTCAAAAATCTCTTTATTATCTCCGATTAGACGGATTTATTGGCTCTGTTTCTCTAAAAATTTAGGGATATTATCAATATTTGGAATGGTATGTTCCTGGGTCTTTGAGTCATGAAGCTTACCTCTAATATATGAATCTTCCAATTCTTGTAAGTTTATAAAAACAGCCTGTAACCAAGGAACTACTTCGTATTTCTTGCCTATCTCAAAATAATGAGCCATATTCCAACCGAAATGGAATATATCGGGGTTCTTTAATTTTCTAGGTTTGATAGGTGTTATATCTTTGGGTAAAGACTCTTCTCGGGCGTAATATTCAATATATTCATCAAGCCGTAATAATTCATCATCCGCTATATATGGAGCCATCGTCAGATGTGTATATTCTTGGAAGGTCCGGATTTGTGCGGACAATTTCTCAATATAACGTTTTTCAGAATTTTGCCTTATTGTCTCTATCACTTGGGTTTGCGTTAATTCGGGCAGTGCTTGTGCTTCTTCTTGCCGTTCCTTTCCTTCCGGTTTTTCTTTTTCATTAGTAATTTCTGTAGCCTGTTGTTCTTCTGAAGGGATAATATATTTGCGTTCGGGGAGTTTCTGCATAATCCACGGAACTATGACATGAGCCAAAGTTGCTATAATTACCAGATAGGCTATAATACATACACCTAGAATTATTACAAAAATAATATTTGCCGTACCGGTATCCACACCTTTATCAAGGATAATTAATCTGCTTAACATGGCAATAGCCACACCGACAATAAAAACGACCAGTAGTAAAATGACATGACTGTTTATCTTCCGGTAATCCATAGGTAACTGACTACAAGTTATTATATAAAGTAAAAATACGATTATTTTACAAAAAATTAATCGTCCAACAAGTTTATTAATTCTTTTTTCATATCATCATCTATTGTACGGTACCTTCCGAAAGCTTTACTGCCTTCTTTATGTCCGCTTAATGCCCCGACTAAATTGGGATCCTTGACTTTCTTGTAGATATTACCTATGAATGTACGACGAGCCATGTGGGAAGATGCAACCTCATAAAGAGGCTTTTGCTCTTCTTCCCTTGTCTTTTGATTTATGGTAGTGACCATACGGTCAAGCCCGGCTCGTTTAAAAGCTTCTTTTATTTTTACATTGTATTTCTGTTCTGTATAAAAAGGGAACAAAGCTACTCTTGCCGGATCATTATATCTTTCAATAATTTCCAATGCTGTTTGATTGAGTGGAACACGTACTGTAATGGGCCTTTCTTCTTTGGTTTTACGCGGTATATATTCTATTGAATTATCAATTATATTTTTATGAGTCATTTTTATTAAATCACTGACCCGACAACCAATAAGGCATTGGAAAATAAAGATATCTCTTTGTGTTGCTAATACCGGATTATCACTCATATCGGTTTCATATAGCCTTTTTCTCTCTTCGTTGCTTATGTATATAGGTGTCCCGTACACTATATCACCTATTGCGAACTTCTTGAACGGGTTATTAGCCGTGTAACCGTTATCATTAGTCCATATAATGAAGGAACGAAAGCGGTTTAACATATCGGCAACGGAGTTTTGCCCTCTCGATTTAGGCATACCTTTTGGTACTTCGTTTCCTTCCTCGTCTAAGATCGGTGGGCGTTTACGTGTTGGAGTTTTATTGGTTTCCTTTATTGAATATGGGATTTGATCATATATATCCGGGTATTTCAAGAAAGCTTCTTTTTCGTTTCTAAGATAATATTCTATTTCTCTAAGGGTCTCGGGGGTTAGATTTGTAAATGTTATCTTATATCCTCTCGTACTTTTACGCTTGTATAATTCAAAACGGCGTATACTTCGGATAATGACCTTGAAATTTTTACGGCGTGATTCTGACAACTTGTGTGTAGCAAGGTACTTTTCCATAATCCCGAAAAACGAATCGTCTGCTTGTTCGGCAGCTTTGCGCGTCGGTTTATGGAATTTCTTGATTTGTTTTTCAATAAAGCTTCTGTCAATGGCACTTTTATTCTCGTTGGTATTAATAATATTTTCAAGGAAATCTGTCAATACTTTAAGTTTGGAACGCTTATCAAGGAGCACTTCTCGTTCAACACCTTGTATTAGGGGGATATTAATATCGTTCTTCTTCCCCCAACGTTTACGGTCAATCCAAATGCCGGAACCTACACGAATACGAATGTCACGGGAAACATATAATCGTAGACTTATTTCTGATTCTCCGGCACTGTTAGTTGTCTTTCCCAGATAGTAGTTTGTTTGAGCCATAGCTGTGGATTTTTGTTTCTTCAAATGTAGAAGAAAAGATTCGGAAAAACAATATTCTGTGTCCGCAATGTGTCCGCATTTTATAAAAACAACAAAAATTACATCCAAACACATTCAATCAAAATCAAATCCTAATAGCAGTAAATCAAATGTTTATATGTTATTTTCGATTTAATCTAATTCGTTATATTTTGACTATGTAAAACCGGATCTGGGTACAATAAACACCTGTTAATTATTTGATTAACAGGTGTTTTGATTTTGCCAGGGCGCAAATAGGGTGCAAATTTTAACCAAGTATCAGAATCCAACTTTTCCAAATACAATCATTTTTTGTTCTTGTCCTGCTTTTTGCGGCTTTTTCCAACGCCATAAAATTTTCACTACCTGACTTTATACAATCAAAACAGTAAATAGAACATAGCAAGAACGGTCTTTAGCATCAATTTCTGACCAATAACAATGTAGAATGCTCACCCGCAGGAGATTAGGCGTAATTACCTAGATGTCAATTCACTACAACTAAACATTGTGTTTCTTTGCCCCTTTTTGCCCTAATAACCGTTAAAGGTTGGACTCCCAGCCGCAGAAATATATGCTCACAAAGGCTATTTATTAAAGTTTCGGCGGCAAGTTGCGAATATTGAAATCCAAACAGGCGGCAGGGGGTCGGCGGCTGACCAACCTCCAAGCCACAGGAACATCGTAAAAAATTTTCAAAGGGATTTTCGGAAACCTAATCAATTTATTCAATAGCCTTCTTTGCGTCGAGTTTTTTTCTCGCTTCGGCACACATACGTTTAGCATTACCAATTTCAATCCCCTCCTTGCTGCCCTGTTTTTCAATTATACCTACCGAAATACCACTTCTGTCATTTGGGTGCATTTGAAACAGTGGTTCAACTATATGGGCAGCACCTTTATAATGATTTATAAATGATGTTATGTACCTTTCAATTTGAGATATGGAATTTTGCACAGTCAGTAGTGTTTCTTCATCCGTGAATACTTTGTCGAGGTCATCAAGATTTAGCGTGAAAAGAAACGAAAATACGCCGAACTTTTTAGTACGTGCGCCCCGAGATATTTCTGTCGTCGCTTTCGCGATCTCTACACTATGAAATAAGTCATCTGACAATAATTTCCAATCGGATTCGTATATTACTTTCAATACATCTAACTCGCCTCGCACTCTTGTATTTCCCTCATAAGTTATGAGAATCCGATTAAAATCATCCATCCTAATTGTATACTCTCTCCAAGTCTTGTCTTTACTTAATAAAAGACCATGACCTGTAACCTTGATTTTATGGAGAGAAATACCTTCCTCCAGAGACGGCATTGCATTTATCCTATTCTCTTGTGCCTGTCGAATACTATCCGTTCGCCTCTTTTTGACCATCATAATACTATCTGCGAGCCTTTTTTGCTCGCGTTGTACCATTAGAATACTATCCTGCCGAGCTTGTTCTCTTTCTTGTATTATCTCTTGCTCTCTCTTATCTTGTAATATTTTTTGATTAATAATAGAGTCAGCTTTAGCTAATTGTCTATATACATCATCATACAATCCTTTTACCTTGCGCTTCATTACTGTTTTAAGAGCTTCATCATATCGCTTATTCATATGGAAATGTGGGACAGAACTTCTGTATTTAATAATAGGATTTCCGTTAAGGTCAATAAACATAGACGAATAATCATAAATAGACTCGGCATTTTTTCCCTTTTCAATGATAACAATTGCAATCTCATTATTGTCAAATTCATTTGCGAAATAGAATTGTGGCTGGATTACCCAATTACCAAGTGCATCTTGATAGCCCCATTTTTCACCCGATGAAGACTTAATTGGCTTAATATTTGCGTCCGATTGTGAGTAAGTGCATAAAGGCGCAATGACCAATAGCAACAATAAGAGTGGAATAGAACTAATTGTTTTCATATTCATTATTATTAAAGTTATTAAATGAAAAAGGTAAGCCGTTACCAATATCGCCATACTATTAAGTATACCCACAAAAAGAACGTGGACTAAACCGCTATTTGCTCCCGGGGTCTTCGACAACCTTTGCAGACAAATAACAAGTAAAGCCCACGTATAGTGGACATTTGCTTACTCTTGTCTGCATCAGAAAGTGTCGAAGTTTCGGGACGCAAGAAGATAGCTAATGCTTATCCAATATGTTAATGTTTTATATATATATCTGTTTCTTAATAAATTGATTTTCTATTGACGATAAAGGTACAAATATTTTTTTTGAAAAAACAAGGTCAGTTAGTTCTAATTGTTGAGGTGAAAATCGTATAAGATAATCGGCAATATCAAAGCCCGCTTCCTGTTCCTGTTCAGTGGCTTGCTTTTCAATCAGTGAAGAAGCGGAGACGGTACATATTCTTGATAACCCTTTTGCCTTTGCGCTCCATTTATCATATTGCCCACTATCGGGAAAGAGTACTACATTTCGCCCTTTCAATACAGAGCATCTATCGAAGTTCAATCCCTCGCTTCCACCACAAGCAAGCCATATCATATCAGGTAAATAAATACTTGCTATTATCGCCGTTTTTTCGCTTTCAACAATCGCAACCTTTTTCGTAGCATCATGTAAAAGATGTTCGCCAAACAAGCATTGAGAAAGGATGAAGTTTGCTCCCAAAACTTTATGTGCCCATTGTACCGGCGGCAGAATATCTTTACGTCGGTGTCCATCCTCGCCATACACAATAATTTTCCCCGTTCGTATTTTCCTTTGCAGGTCGATTTGCCAAAAGCAAGTGCCGCCGTTTCGCGAAGTCCCAACAAAATAACGCTCGATTGCTTCACGTGTCTGCTCCTCACCAACTATCCCCGCCAACCATTGGACAAATTGGTTTTGCTCGTAATTCGATAAAGTTTTTTTTAATGACTCTATATCAATAAAAGAGGGCTTAGGCTTATGCGTTGGATTCGAACGTTGTAGATATTCCTTTTTGCTATCGCAAGAAATATGATTGTCGATAAAATACTGTTTCGGTGCATAGTGGTATCCACAATTGTCGGAACGATCGCATTTGCCTACGGTTGAGTGTAACGGGTTGCCTATATTGTTGTCAATATATACTACAAAGACTTTACGTCTACATTTTGGGCAAATATATTTTTTACTGCTTTTATCAAGCGAATATCTATATTTTTTCATGTCAAAGAATTAACGTTTTATGGTTTTGTATTTGACCTCTTCTACCCATTCAGCAGGGATAGTATCGTTTTCTATCCAATCAATCAATTGCAGAATGACTTCTTTATTCAAATCTTCATCTCTATTTTTTACTGCAAATACTTTTAATGTACATTTTGTTGCTAAATTTTCTATACGTCTCGCCATCGTACTAAACCCATCCCAAGAAGCGGCAAAAACCAATGTCTTAAAATTTAAGTCCATCGAAAAAGTAGCCATTCGCCTATATGGGACACGATTTTCCCAATTTTGAGATAATGTGCAATAAATTTTATGTCCCTCATTTGATAATACTGCCATTTTGAAAAGTTCGGGATGGCAGGGATAAATTGGGCTTTCATATTTGGAATAGTAATCGCAAATAAGCCTGCATAATCCAAGGTCATCTAAAATCTGTACTTCGTCTAGTAGTTCAGTAAGTTGTTTATTATAATTTTTATTTGACTTTTTCATATTTGTTTGATTTTACCGTCCAATCAGTCCGTATCGCCCAACTTTTATATTTTTAGGACGATACGGACGATTTGGACTTTGATTAAAAACTCTTTTCAATAATGTATTTGTTTGATTTTTCAATATAAACATGCCTTTCGCCGCTTTTATAGATATTAAATTGCTTCTTCCGCAACCTATCAGCAAAAGTTCTATTACTACATACACGATATCCATCATTACTGCAATACATTTTATATTCACTGTAAAGCTCTCTTAACAAACGTGTTTCGCTATTGCTTGATTGATAATCATTGTCACTCAAAAACATTTGCACGCTGTCGCTTTCGGCTTGATATTGTTTCAATATTTCGGTAACGGCGTGGCAGTCTGTAAACTTTTTGTTTGATAAGAGCCTTTGCAAGCCATCAAGTACCCACAAGAATACTCCTGCAAGCTCATTATTAATAATTTTTCGATGTAGTTCTTTGTCTTGCTCTGCTTCGGGTATCGTCTCAAGAAACGGCACAATTAAAAACCTACGGAAAAAAGCATTTGTTTGTTCAGTATCTTTTGGCAATTCGTTTGCGTTGAAAATCATTTTTGCATAATTCTGTACTTCAAAAGGCTTTCCGTATGGACTTCGTGCGGTAAACGTTTCGCCGCTTGCAAGTTTTTTAAACAAATCGGTATTCATTTCTCGGCTGATTTCGCTTGCGTAATTCAGTAGCTTATTTGCAATTTCAGCCCGATAGTAACCTGTTTTGTCCGTAAGTTCGAAAAGCGTGTAAGTACTTACGTTTTCACGTCCTAGCAACGCCGTCAATACTTCAAAAAATACTGACTTCCCATTTGCACCACTACCATAAAGGATTAGACATTTTTCAAATTTCAATCCGCTACCGTGCCGTATAAACAAATACCCTGCATATTCTGCCAAAACTGCTTGTGCTGCTTTATCGGGCAAAACACGGTTTAGGTATTGAGTAAATATTGGACAAGTAGCTTGTTTATCATACTCAAAAGGTAGTTGATAGGTTAAGAAATGTGTCGCCGAAAAAGAGATAAGTTCCTGTTTTTGAGTGCTTATACGAAATGTTCCATTCGCTAAATTGATTAAAACTGTATCGTTGTCATATTCGGGAGGCTGCAAGTGTGCTGAAAATAAGAATTGCTCATAAAGTTCTTTGACAAATTTGTAATCATCAGCAAGTGTTTGTCGCAAGCCCATTGCTTTGGCACAGTCTGAAAGAAAATGTTTTAAATCGTCTTCGTTAAGTATTTCCCAATATGCTCCATTATATAAGTAACAAAACCCGCCTTGCTTACACAACGCCCAATTATTCGCCTGTGCGATTTTTAAAATTTCGTCTAATGTCAAAACTCTGATTTCGGAACGATTTACTTTTTTCTCCTTACGTTCTTCGGCTGGTAAATTTGGGTATTGCATTTCTACAAAATCAATCGGCTGTACTTGCTCAAGTAGTGATTTAAGAATATTAGCTTTTGTTTTTCGTGGTGGTTCAGACATCAACTGCAACATTTCAGCTTTGATAACATCGGGAGTAATTTTGCTATAATCAAAGTTGGGATGAAGATTCTTCATCCCATTATTTACTTCATTGTTAGCCATATTCACCTCCTACCTTTTGAATGTTTGCCTAACTTATTTTGCATACAAAACGTTTGTGCCTGTTCCTCTATTTCCGCTGAGGTGCTTATACGATTTTGTGTTAGCCATGTTTCCAATTCTATACGATTGAAATAACACAATTTACCGCTTGGTTTGTAGTGTGGTATTTTCTGCCCACTTGTTAATTTATACAAGTAGCTTTTTGAAAGTCCTGTAAATTGTGCTGCCTCTGCAAACGTAAGCACTTCTTTAGTGACTAATCCTGTCATTTTTATGGTTTCCTCAACTGCTTCTAATCTTTTCTCGATTTCCATAATTCAAAATTTATTTATGGATTGGTGGTGGTATGGGGTAAGGTTACAGACTTCCCCTCCCTTGCCATGTTGTCAATGGGGGTGGCTGTAACTCCACAAGCATTAACTAACAAGGGCAAAGGTAAGCACATGAAGCAATCGTAACAAAGTGATTATCAAAAGAAAAAGCGACCTGCGGCAGGTCGCCCAATGGTCGCACATAGACTTATATGTTATAAATCAGCCACTTGCAGAGTCGCTAAATAATCTCTTAATTTTTCGCTATCGATACTTGCTGCATACTTGTTTTTAGCCAATCTTAGAGGGATGTTTGTTTCTTGATAAATAAAAATATAGGGAGTTTGTCGTTCTACTTCTGCGTTGGTTAGGCTACCTTTTATTTTCTCGTGTGTTAGCAACTCCCTTGCAAGTTGCTTATTTTGTAGCCATTTAAAACGTTTCGCCGTTGCATCTTCAATATAAGTTTTACCATTGGTGCAAATGCTTTCTTGCAGCCATGTCAAAACATTTTTAGGAATTATCATTTGTTGTAGAGGCTTTTCTATCGCCTGTACACCTTCCACCTTGCTAACAACAGATTCGCTCAAAAAACGTCTTATATACTCTGCATTACGTACTAAATGCACAGTCAATGTTTTTTTATCTGTATCTGGTATTGATCGTATTTCAGGATTATACTCACTCCAAGACTTATCAAACAATGTAAATGGCATAAACGGATTTCTCTCCTCTATCTTTCCGTTCTTATTTCTCAGAAGCATTATATCACCGTAAAAATGTCGGATATTATTTCTTTTCCCTCCTAAAATGCAATAAATGTCATAAAAGACATTACTGTCTATATCTACACCATTTTCTTTATCTGTTAATCGTGAGCGCGCTTCCCATAATTCTAATCGTCCTTCCCATTCTTCAATGATTTGTTCACATGTGGATAAGTGCTGCTTCAATATTCTCGTCAAGACATCATTGTTGTGTTTTATAAGATAATCTTCCACCTCCTGTTTATAAGCATCCTCATCAAAAAAAGGATATGTTTCTTTTATATGAATATCTACGAATGGTGATGATCCTATTGCTACGTGTAAATCTACTATGTATTTAATTGCATCTAAACTATGCCCCATATTTGCTATATGTCCCATAACTCAAAAGATATGATTTTATAATTCCAATGTCGGCAAGCTGTTTATTGCAGCCTCTTTCAAACTATCTACTGCTCGTGTGTATTTTTCCGTGTGTTTCAGTCCACTATGCCCCAAAAGGCTTGCAACGGTTTTCATATTAGCTCCATTGTTGAGGATATTAACCGCAAAAGAGTGACGGGCACTATGCCACGTTATGTGCTTATCAATACCGGCACGGGCAGTCCAACGTCTCAACGCTTTTAAGCACATTGTATGGCTTGGCAGGTTAAATATTTTTTCATTTTTAGCCCCCTCTGTTGAAGGCTTGCCTATCAATGAAATTAGGCTGTCGTTAAGAGGTACTACGACACCACTGCTTGAGCTACCGCCTTTGGTTTTAGATTGCTCAAACTTTAGCAAACGGTTTGAGTAATCCACGTTGCCATACCTCAACTCCACTACATCACAAAAGCGTATTCCTGCATATAGGCACAAAATAAACGCTCGTCTTACATCTTGGTTTTGCTCCGTGTAGGTGGTGCTTATTAGTTGTTGCATTTCCTCAACGCTCAGCACGTCTTTTCTTAAAATTTGTTCATCAACCTTGCATTGCACCCCTTTACAAGGGTTTTTCATTATTACATCGTGTTCAACGGCATAAGAAACCGCTTTTTTAAACCGTTGAAATATACTCTTTGCTCCCTCACCTTTACTTCTGCTTTGCAAGTATTCCACAAAAGACAACATCATATCTTTGCTTAACTGTTCAGGCTTTATAGAAGTTCTAAATACAGGGTACTCTATTGAAAGAAAATCTTTGAAACGGTTGAGGGCTATTATCAGCATTCTAACATCTTTCTTGGTGTAGTTGTCGATGTAGGTTTGGAAATAGTCAAGGAAATTCACATTTTTAGCCTTTGATAGTCTGTATCCTAACTTTCCTTCTCTTAACTCTTGCTCTCGTTCGTTCCTAATCTTTTTTGCTAACTCTAAAGTTTCTTTATTAGTTAAACGTTCTTCTGTTGTGCGAGGTGTAGCCCAAATATACAGGTTTAGAGATTCTTTTCTTCGGTCAATCTTTACCTTATCCTCAACCTTAGAATAGCCCAAATAATACTCTAAGTACAATGACAATTGTCCGTCTGAAAGCTTTTTTTGCTTTAATTTGGGGTTGTCTGTTACTTTGCTGTCATTTTTTGCCATGATGTAACTTATTGTTTATCTTATGTTTTCCTTTATATACAAAGGTAATAAAAAGATTTTATTGGGGCGCAAATAAGGTGCAAATATTAGCAAAACAAGGGTAATTATAGGAAAATGCAGATTGTTTATAAAACAACAATTAGCTGATTATTAAGGATGTTAACTTCTTTTGTTTTCTTATGATTTGCAGGTTTTGTACTGGCTCTGGGTACTAAGTGGGAAAAACTCGAATTATTTGAGTTTTTCCCATTTTTCTTTCCCCGCAATTCATTGGTTTGCTGATAGATTAAATCTAAAACTTTATTCAAAGAATTGGTTCGATATGCTTTTCCATCAAATACGACTTTTTCGGGAAAAATCGAACTTATCAGCTTACATTTCACTTCTACTTTAGCATCTCGAATATAGTAATCCATATTGTTTATCAGGTCAATAGAGGATGTTAGTTTAGGTTCGATATTTGCACGGTTAGGGTTTTCAAGAATATCTATCTTTTCTTCAAGCATATCTATGTTTTTGTTAAACCTTTCTTTGGCACTATAGTAGGTTTCTTTATCTATATCAGCATCTAAATATTTATCTTCAAGATTATACAAACGTTCTTTCATCTTCAATATCTCGTCTTTGTGACCTTCTATCTGCTTCTGAATATCTAACTTCCCATCTTGTCTAATATCCTTTAAAACCTCTTTATATAGTCTTAAAATAGGTTCGTTTGGTTTTAAAGAAGATAGGTATTTAGCAAACAATTCGTTTGCTTCTTCTGCCCGACATCTAAAATGTTTTGCATCAACGCTACAGTTGTAATAAGTATATTTTCCACCATTACCTGAACTTGTAGCACCTGTAATTGATTTACCACAAACAGGACAGCAAATAAATTTTCTTAGAAATAAATCAGGGTTTATTTTTCTTGATAGTTTTGGAGAACCTTTCTTTTTGCCATCTATAACCTCTTGTACTTTCTCAAAAATCGTTTTATCTATAATAGCATCATGTCTTCCATCAACATAATGTTCAGGAATACCTTTATATTCAGGCACTCGTACTTTACCAATATAGAAACGGTTTCTAAGCATATCCATAAATGAATTTTTGTTTATCTTCCAATTATACTTTCTTTCAACCAATTTTCTTATATAGTTTGGAGATTGAGTACCTTTAGCAACTTCTGAAAACACCCATTGTATTATAGGTGCTTTCACTCTATCTATTTCTACGTATTTGTTATAATCATCAATTTTTACATTCTTATACCCTCTTGGTGCTTTATTCGCACATATTCCTCTCTCCAATGACTGGTGAATTCCATCTTTTGTTCCATCCGACCTATTATCATTATCAACTTCGGCTTCACTTAGATATACTGCTAACATTATTTTAGAATGGTTGTCTTCCCAATTCAAATATTGCTCTACTGCATTTACTCTTATATCAAGCTTTTTAAAGAAGGCTATATTGTTTAACCCCTCTTGCATATTTCTTGAGTATCTATTCCATTTCAAGAATAGAACTAAATCTACCTTATTTTTATTCGATTTACAAAATTTCATGACTTTCTGAATCTCAGGTCTACGTGCAAAATCTTTTCCGCTCTCATCCTCTCTATAACAATCAACTACATTATGTTGATTCTTTCTACAAAACTCTCTCATCGCTTTCTCTTGATAATCTAAACTACATCCTTTTGCTTGTTCGTCACTACTTACGCGACAATATATTATTACATTCATATTTCTCTTAATTTAATTCATTATTATTATCGTATTCTCCCTGTTCAACTTGCAGATTAGCAAGAAGATATAAAAACTCTCTTATTTCCTTTATCTCTTCGTTTGTGTATTTTCTTTTACCTTCATTTACAATACTCTTACATGTTTCTAAACTTAACATCGATAAAGATTTTACTATCTTTATTTTTGCACCTGTATTCGCTACAAGTAAGCGTCTGGGTTTATCATAGACTAACGCCTCAAAGTGCGTTCTTAAACAATCTACATTCTTGTATAAATCCCTTATATATCATTACATACATTTTATTTTAATCATTATTTTTACTATAACCAATATCTAACACAAATAAAAAAACAGCAATACAAGCCTATCCCCCAATGTTTCCACTGAGAGCAGATTATTCATAATGCTGTTTTTTGATTACTTTTTTGCAATTATACTATTATTAAAATCAATTCCCAAATTTTGTTAAAAATTTTTCTGAAATTTTTGAAGAGAGATTTACGCAAGATAATGTACTCGATTTTAGGGGGTAGTGTTTTCTAATCTTTTAGTCAGGTGGATACGTAGGTAGGGGTGGGGGCATGGTATACCTACCCTATTGTTACATTATGGCTTTTACTTTACGCAATGTATTTACACTGGTACCTGTAATTTTTTGTATATTTCTTAGGCTGTATCCTTTTCTCAAAAGTTTAATGTCTTCTGTATATTCCTCTTTCATTGCTTCATTATCTTTTCTGTAACCAATTTTACGACCGACAGAAAGACCTTTAGCTAAGTGAGCCTTATATCCTGATTGCATACGCTCCCTGATATTACCTTTTTCAAGGTTAGCTATTTCAGATAATAAAGAAACTAATAACTGAGCCATTGGATTAACTTTCTTATCTTCTGTCAGAGTTTCAATATTAAGATTTTGAATATACACAGATATTTTGTTCTCATTAAGTAATGAAATGGTTTCAAGTAACCCTAATTGCGTTCGATGCAAGCGTGATACTTCACTAACTAAAACCTTTTCTATCTTGTTAGAATTAACATAATCAATCATACGCAATAGTTCAGGTCTTTCTTCTTGGCGTTTAGTCCCACTAACTTTTTCTGCAAATACACAATCTACTATCATATCATTTCGTTTTGCAAAATCAGTCAGGTCATTTATCTGTCTATTGAAGTCCTGATTTAAAGTTGATACCCTTGCATATATAACTACTCGTTTCATTCTATTATCATTTATGATTACTAATCATAAGTAATTATATTAAGTATATTTACCAAATGTAAAAGTAGTTATTTTAATTATATTTACTATTTTGTATATATTTGTAGAATGAAAGAAAAAGAATTACAACAAAGACAGGTTATCCATGTTCATATATTGGCTACTGATAGACATTACTATTTTGGTAGCATACAAGCTATCTATGACACTTTAAGCAAAGAGGATATAGGAATAGCGCTACAAACTCTATATAATCGTAGATTGAATGAAAAGTATGTTAATGATAAGGCAGTGATTAGAAAAGGTGTGCTACAACAAAAGAAACGTTCTGCATAAAGGTTCTATTTTATATCAATGATATGTATAATTGTTGTATCTAATGATTCAGCAATGTTCAGCAATGTACCAATAGTAAGGTTCGTTTTTCCCGATTCAATCCTACTCATATTAGACTTTTCATAGTTACATCTTGCTGCAAGTTCTGCTTGACTAATATTTTTTTCTTCTCGTATCTTTTTGATATTCTTACCTATAGCAATCAACAAATCTTCTTTATTCATAATTCTTTAATTATCATATTTGATAACTAAAGAAAATGCTATTATCTTCGCAAGTAGTTATCATTTATGATAACTAGTATGTATTTAATTAATTAAAATCAATTTTCATAAAAAAATTTCTCATTCCATTAGTAATGGTATTCGCTTTGCTTGGTAGTATTCAAGCACAGGATACTAAAAATTCTTTACAAGCTAATCTCCTGTACGGTTCTAAAATTGAAACAATGAGCTTTGGGCTTACTTTTAACCTCACTGGTAAAAAACACGAATTTTCGCCATCTATCAATGCTTATCTTAAAAAAGATGGGGTAAGCCTAAAAGAAATCAACTTTGATTACCACAGATTGTATGGCATTGGCAGCAAGGTTAAAGTATTTCCTATCATTGGTTTTGGAATTAATTCATGGGAAGGCAGTGGTGCGGACAACGAAACAAAGTTTGGGCTGAATTTAGGTCTTGGTGGTCGGTATGATATCAATGATAAATTTCATGCTGGATTTCAATTCAAATACAGTGCCATGAGTGAATCGGGTTCACAGAGTGTCCCAACGTTAACAATCGGCTATAAACTTTAATCACAAACTATACTCTGATATAATATTATGGAAAAGAATAATTTAAAATATTTTACTTTATTGGTAATATCGTTTTTGATGCTCAGTGTATCATCTTGTAGTAAAGATGATGAAGATAATGATAGCAATAACAAATCTCTGATTGTTGGTAAATGGAAAATTGAAAGCTCACCTCAAGGTGTAGACGAGGACGAAAAAAATTGGATTTTCAATATTAAATCCGATGGGA
Organism: Dysgonomonas sp. BGC7; assembly: GCF_001261735.1. Lineage (GTDB taxonomy): Bacteria > Bacteroidota > Bacteroidia > Bacteroidales > Dysgonomonadaceae > Dysgonomonas. The sequence goes on from NZ_CVRP01000013.1 coordinate 67,096, forward strand.
CTTATAGCTATGGTGACGGAGATGAGTATGATGATTTTGGTACTTGGACAATAAACGATAAAACATTTAACTACGCTTCGAAATTAGGTTTATCTTTCACCACTGAGATTATTGAACTTAATAAAACCACCTTTACAGCAAAGGTAAGAAATCCTCTTTCATCAGGTTACATTACGACTACTTATAAAAGGATTGAATAATCAATCTAATCTTTTAGATTAAATTGATAACAATAAAAATGTATCAAAAGGTCTTTTTCAAGATTATTTTGATACATTTTTAATTTGCTACAAAATTCTAATTTAAACATAAGATAATCTTAATGAAGCGATACACGCCAAAATTAACGTAAATAGCACATTTCAGAGATTAAAAGACCTATGTTGAGGTGTCAAAGTACCTCTAAAAAAGTCACTTATCGCTTAGTTTTTGCCTTATATCAGCTAATATTCCACTGGATTTATATAGTCGCTCGTTTCGTTGCCGTATAAGTACTTTTATTTTTTTCATTCTTTCAGACAAACCATTACGAGAATTTTTACTATATATGTTAAGGTCTTTCATCTCTTGCTCTATTTTCTTAATATCCCCATTATGCTTGTCAATAATGGCATTCATTGCATAGGTTTCATAATTGGTAATATATTGTTTATTCTCAATTTCTGTTTTTTCAAAAATCTTATTGAATTGGTTTAATAAAGGATTTTCATTTGAACTGAATATCTCACTTATATGGCTTGTATCTGTATTTAGTGCATTACATATTTTCTTGGGAGTATCTAATTCCATTTCAAAACGTGTGACACCATCAAAATAACTTATTACTTTGTTTGGACAATTAAGGACTGAAAGAAAATCATCATTCTTTATAATCTCCTTTTCTTTATCATATATGACAATGGATTCTTTGCAGGATTTTGATTTTACATCTTTATTAAAACGTATTCCATCTTTTCTATAACGTTCCCATTTAAAGCGTCTGTAATTATCAACGCATGAATTAAGACTATGCAGAATGTTGTCTGTCAAGTCATATTTTATGCCATTGGTTATATGAACCTTTGAAAAATAACAATCCTCTGCAATAGAATCAACATCGAGACTACAAATAACAAGTTGGTTGATATTCTCTAAGCATTGTTTAAAAGAATCTTTTGTTATAAGTTTGGGATAATCATTTAATAATACCTTAAATGAAAATTCTAATGTTAATGATTTATCACTAATTCCAATATATAAATTATAAGGAATAAATCTATCATCATCTTTTGAATTATAAAATGTATTTATTAAATCTCCATTTGGTTTATATCGTGGATTAAATTTAATAAATGTATTTTTCAAGTATTCTTTATTGGTTCTTATTTTTACTGTATCAAATTTTAAATGTTTGTTTTCATAACTATTCATTTTAATTAATAATTAAACTTCTTATTTTTCAAGTGAACTATACTAAACATTATTAGTGTAGTCCACAGGCTACATATTTCCCTTCTTGATAGAGAAATGAAACTTCTTTAGTAAAAAATAAGATTTTAATATTAATAGTAAATAGTTAGTGAAAAAACATCTAATTTTTAGATAGTGATTCAATAATTTTTATTGTAGATATAGGAACAAATGGATAACATTTAAGAATGATTGGATATAATGCTTTTTGTAAATCTCCTTCATTATTGAATTTTCCAAAAGCAGGATAAATTTCTTTTATTTTAGTTACAATTTCATGACCTTGCATTGAGGAATATTCTTTAGGAATTAAAAGTTTTTTTTCATTCAAATATTTCCATTCAACTTTTTCACCATTTGTATTAAATGCAGGATATTTTTTTGTAAAATCTTCAAAAAACAAATCTACATATCTTTGTAATTCAGTTTCACTTTTATATCCTAATAAATATTGGTTGAATCCCAGCTCTAATCCTAATCTTTCAGATGTTTTATGTGCGTCCCCCATATCTATCAAAAGACAATATATATAAATTGGGTCTAATATAAAATTCTCAACACTATATCTTTCATTTAGTCCATGTACTAAAATGTTTTCATTAGGTTTGTTTGCTAAATCCCAATCGACAATTCCAAAAGATGTATCATTTCCACTTTTTCTTAATTCTTCAACTATCTTATATACATGGTCACAATTACTCTTACCATATCCATTAGATATAAAATATAACCTATAATCTAGTTTATTCGATTGTAGATGTTTATCATGTAAGCCTTGATAATACATCACATCAGTAGGACTTTCAACAAAAACTTGTTTGTGATTTTTATAGTTTATACTTAGCGTTGGAATAAAACTAGTAAGAAGTTCTAAGGCAATATCTTTTGATATTTTTTTAAGTTGAGTGTTCTCTCCATTTTCTAACTGATAAATACAATCATCTGGACATAAAGCGATAGTTGAAGGTGAATGAGTTGAAAAAATTACTTTTATTCCTAATTGTTTTACAAATACTTCATTTAGTATATCAATCAAAAGTTTCGACATTTCTGGATGTAAGTGAGCATCAGGTTCATCTAGTAATAGTAGATTAGGATATTCTAATTTCCCCTCATAATAGTCACTTAAAAATAACTTTAATATCAGACCAATTACTACTTTTTCTCCAGAGGATAGATTTTCAAATAAGATTTGAGTTTCTGTTGATTTTTTATGCAATGGATTATCCATATTTACATCTTCTGTAAATTGACCAGGTTCTAATCCTTTAAAATAAAAATCAATATTATATTTTTCAAGAATATCATTAATTGTTTTCCAAGGCTCTGGATATCTTTTTATAAAGTCCAAATCAGAAATAGAGCTATTAGGTATCTTATACTTTTCTTTTCTATAAAACTCATAATCATTTTTATGGCGTCTTCTCGAATAATTATAAAAAATAATCTCCAATTTCGATTGAAATAAGTCATTCTCATCAACCCAGTATTCACTAATTGGAGTTGTGTAAAAATCATGTTCTTTGAGGTCAAAGAATTTCTTTTCTAGATATGCTGCAACTTCTTTTGCTAACAAAATAGCCTTCAATATATTTTTTTGAAAATAAGTACTGTTAAGAACTGTTACTTGTTTCTGAATTTTGGGATTCTGCTCTCTATGAGAATAATAAAGAGAAAGTGATTTTTTTCTTATTATTTGTTCTATTAAATTAAAACAATACTCGTCCTCAGATAGAAGTACTTCTCTATAATTATTTGCTAATATCTTATCAATTAAATTATTCTCAATCATATAAGCATGAAACCTCTTTTCTTCCTCTGGCATTACTATAAATAAATCAACAGTCTTTTTCAAAGATTTCTTCCATTCATCATGGTTAATTTTGAATGCTGATTGTTTAGAAATACCTTCAAATTGAATTTTATTAAAATAAGGAATTATACTAATATCAATCTGGTTGACTTCTGCTCGATTTTGAGATTTATAATACAATAGCTCAAGCAATTGGGATTTTCCACTACCATTTTTCCCTGTTATCACAGAGAAATCTGATAAATTCTCACTTTCAAAAGGATATAATGATTTATATTGATTCTTTAATTTTATTTGCATAATTAAATACTTTATTATTATGTGCAAAATTAACATTTTAAGTATAATATAAGTAAGTTATTATTCACTTTATATCTTTCAATAATTTCATAATATTTGCTGAACATTAGAGAAAATCAATCACTTTTAAAAAGTCTAAGTAAAGGTTCAATATTTCGAGCCTCTCGTATATATAAATAGACTAATCTTATGGTTTAGGAATCCACTCTCTCAATTCATAAATCAAATCCAAATCTTCAAGAAATTGGTTCGAGAATAGAACGCTTAGGGGTACTTAAGGCTCCTGATTTTCATCTGAAAAATCAGGAGTTTTTCCTTTTGTTAGGGTGTAAAACATTACATAATATAATTGCAACACAATATTTAGAATTAAAAACTTTGAGTTATGAGAAATTTGAAAGGATAAGAAAATAAACCTCTAATGACAAGACGATTTCATATATTTTAATTAAAATGGTTCAAAGTGCTTTTCCATCAAATAAGATTTTTTCAAAAATTCTCATTAGCAAATAACCTTAATCTTACCGCTCAATGTTAGTTATTGCAAATCACTTTGTGCCAAAAACTCTGCTATTTGGTTCTGATATAACCAAACTGTGTCTTGATCTAACTTAACATCGCGTTGTGTATTGCTATCCGGAGTCTTATATATTATAATTTGCCCTTTATTTCTAGTTATTGATTTTTATTTTATGTTGATTTCCGGCAGTTTATAGCCTTTTCTTTTAATGAATCTACTGCACGAATATATTTTTCAGTGTATTTCAATCCACTTGTAAACTTTATGCTGAAGATTTACACTCTTCAATAAGATCCAACATCTATACACGATCTATTTGTTTAAAAATCAAAATAGTACGTTTGACTCCTGCATTTCTAATAACAAATTGGATGTAATAAAGACACAAGGGAAACTTAATAAGTTTATCTCATATCAGAGATACAGAAATCTATAAACATATCTCTTAATTTGTTTTGATATCCTTGAGGGTATATAAAATTAAATGTACGCGTTATATTTAAATCCTGAATGTCTACAATCTGATATTCACCACGGGATATCTCCTTGCTGATAGAATAGATAGATACAAAACCAAGACAATTCGCATTTGCCAGAAAAGATTTAATACTTTCTGTATTTCCTAAATACATTTTTATATTTAGATCTTTCGTTTTTATATCTTGCTTTCGCAATTCTTTTGTAATAATATCTAATGTACCGGAACCTGTTTCTCTTAAGACCAAAGGTATTTCTATCAACTCATTTATACTAATTTGCTCTTTCTTAGAGATTGGTTGAGAGCTATGTGCCACAGCAACTATTTCATCTTTCATAAAAGGAATGTGTTTGAATTCTTTTCGACCAATACTTCCTCCTATTATACCCAAGTCTGCATCGTTAGAGATATAGTCATTTTCTAATGTTGTTGTATTACTATTGTATAGAGATATCTTAATATCAGGAAAACGTGCATTGAATCTAGCTAGTACAGGAGGTAATATATATTGGCCAACAGTGGTACTCACTGTTATTTTCAATCGTCCTACATAGGCTTTCTTTTCTATACCAATTTCGTATTCAAGGTTTTTATAATCATTAATGGTACGTTTTGCATATTTCAACAAAATCTTACCACTATTTGTCAACGATATTTTATTTTGTCCGCGATAAAATAAACTTATACCCAATGCACTCTCTAACTCTTTAATATGGTTTGTTACTGCCGGTTGTGTTATATTTAACTCTCTCGCAGTTTCTGAGAAACTTAAGCTGGTAGCAACAGAATGAAATACTCTGATTCTAAAATTAAACATCGCTATCTATTAGTTTTTCGTTAATCTTTAATCAATTAATCCGTGGCAAATTACAAAAAAATATGAGATATATAACAATAAGCTAATATTTGAGTGCCTTTTTGAGTCAAAAATCTTAATTCCAACTGTCAGATATAGAATTTACATAAAGGATAGTAGACAATTGATAATATTAAAGCAAAATTAGTATTTTATACCCCATGTGCTCATAACGAAAAGAGGGCTAAATTCTTCTAATGATATTTAGAAAAGAAGACGGTGCCTATAATTTTTTATTATATCTTATAAAAAAATAAAATATAAAATATCCATACAGAACATTTATTTTTGTGACACAAAAGAACGACTTTACTTTACTACAACATAATAACAGACGAAAGAATGAGAGTTTTTACATTTGAAAAATTAGTAATAATAGAAGCTATTGGTATTATCAGTACGAATATAACTTCAATTCAACAAGGACCAAATGTTGGCAAGGAAAAACGGGCTAGAGAAAAGAATCACTGTGTGTCACCTCTATCTTCAGATATGATATAAGTGATTTTGGTTTAATATATTCGGTTGGCTATCAGAAATATATTGTTCGAACAATGAATTTACAATATTATGATGCCAATTTAGAAAAAAGTTAGACTAAATAGGATATCCCTTACTCTTCTTCGAAATTAGAGTATTTTGCAAAACGAAACTAGACATAACTACAAATATATATTACAAAATAGCAGAAAGCAAAAGTTACACATATCTACATCTAAAAGAATAAGTCCTACTCTAAGTCGGTAAATCATCAAAAAGCTTTTCTATTAAGATCAGACATTATTTATAACCCTGTTATAGAAAAGTCTGATATGCAATACAGTCATAAATATTAAACATAAGACGTTATGAAACAAAAGACTATTAAAATTAAATTAGCCGTTTTATTGCTAATTGGAATCTTTTTCCTCAATACACAAGCACAAGCACAAGTAACAATCGGTTCAGGGATTACTCCGGATAATAATGCCCTGTTAGACCTCAAAGAAGGAGATAAACAACCTTCTACTAAAGGGCTGTTATTACCTCGTGTCGAGTTAAAGGCTTTGACTAACTTTTATCCATTGAAAGCTCATGTTAAAGGTATGTTTGTTTATAACATAGCAGATGTAGACGATGAGGTCTTCCCCGGTTGTTATTATAATACCGGAACCCAGTGGGTACGAGCAGGATCTAGCTCTTTTGTTATGACAGAAGAGAAACTGAATAATCTTTGGACAGCTCAGACAGGCTGGTCTATAAAAGATCAAGATTTCCATAGCTATGGAAAAGTGGTTAACTTTATAATTAAACTGGAACGGACAGGAACTGCAATCCAATCTTGGAATGCTACTAACCATCCATTGATGGTAGCTGCCATCACTAATGCTACAAACAAAGCAGCCTATAAACCGATAGCTTCATCTTTGGCTAGCACGAACGGTATAAATATCAACTGTTTGGCTGAATTTCCAGTAAGAGCTATTTCAACCACAGCCGAAAGCAAAATAGACTTTGACGGAAGCATCTATATCCAGAATGTAAGAGAGAGTGTAGGGACTTTTCTTAATAGAGGAACAATCCAGACAGGAGATTTAATTGTTGTTTCCGGAACATATTTTATACAATAATTCAACTATATATAACTAATTATAATAATGGAATTTTTTATTAAAATATTATCTTTACTTCTCATAAGCACCATCCCCTTTTATTCTTATTCTCAGGTAGGAATAAACACCGAATCACCCGAGGGCATATTACAGATAAAAAGTGACCCCTTATCCACTACAAAGGGAGTTCTTATAGATCAGGATGGGAATGATGGTATTTCAGTAGCCATAGATGATGATATCTTCTATCCATCATCATCCATAAGTCTGGGCGGGAGAAATAAAGCATTCATGCCCAACAGAGTAAAACTTACTGATGTACGTGGCACTGGAGCTGGTATCAGCAACCCCATAACAAATCCAGTGGATGGAATGATGGTTTACAATACAAGTATGGGTGGGTCGCCCCCCAACAATGTAATTCCGGGTTTGTATGTTTTTAATGCAAGTAAAAACAGATGGATTTATCTAGTCGCACAATCTTTGGGAGAACAAGGCTATCATTCTTTTTCTTTATCTACAGCTTTGCTTGTGCCTACAGTAGCTTCATATACAAACCTTGATGGCTATGCTCCCTTATCTCTAAAACTTAATGGAGCTTCTACTTCGTCTGATATTATAGAGATAGGTACAGAGGCTGCTTATTCTATGAATATTAGTCTTGTAGGAACTGTTACAGCTAAAAACATTCCTCGCCTAGAGAGTTATTCGAGGATGGGAGTATATATCGCAGTAGTCTCGATAGCTGACGATGGTACTAAATCAATTTTGGATATCGCTGAAATAAATCCTGCGGCATATAAAGGAACAGGGCGATATGCTACTTATCCTATAGTCTTGGGATTCGGTGCAAAAAAAGGAGATAAGATATCCCTCATTATATCTACATATACATCTTCTATATGGACACTCTTACCTGACGAGACTTCAGTCGTACTTTGGAAAATTTGAAAACAAAAAACATGAACAGATATATAACGTTTTTATGCCTATCGCTTTTGTCTATAGGATCATGTATAGCTCAGGTAGGCATAAAGACAGATAACCCGATTAAAATATTAAATGTGGATGCACAAGGAGATAATCCTTCTGTTAATCCTCAAAATAGCGATAAGCTAAAAGACGATCTCATATTCAGGCTGAATAAGAATTCTGAAGCTAACCTTGTAATAGGAGGAAAAGAATTGAGCCCAGAACGAGAGGCTTCGCTTGAGTTAAATGACCCCAATAAAGCATTACTGCTAAATAGAGTAGCCCTAACGTCTGCTTCGGATTTAACTACTGTTCCTTTGCCGAGTGATGGTATGATTATCTATAATACTGCGACCAGCGGAGTAGGAGAAGAAGCTGTTAGCCCTGGTACATATATGAATGTAAATAAAAGATGGCTGAGACTTGTTGATAAAGAAATCGTAAGTGGAGGTCAGACTTCGAATATCAAAAATATAGTTGAAAATGTTTCATCTACTAAGCTTTCGAATGAAACTACTGGTGCCAATGCCATTAAAATAGGTATAACTGGTGGAGATATTGTTGTTCCTGAAGCCGGACGATATCTTTTCGTTTTCCGTTTGTATGGACAAATAGCCACCAATACAACAGTACGATACGGTGACTATTATATATATTTATTTAAGAAAAAAGGAGGTATAGGAGCAGAGGTGTTAATGGATAAAACACGGATGACAGTCGTAAAAGCAAATGGTAAGTTTGGAACCTATTCCCCAATGCTAACAACGACTTATCTTGACAAAGGGGATGTTATTATTATACGGTTTGGGCATACTGGTCCTGATACTCAAGTTTGGAAATTAATATCAAGTCAGGATATGGTGGCCAACCGTACATCCTTTGCTTATTGGCTGATAAAATAATTTTTTAAGAGTTTTAGAAATGAGAATATTAATATTATTTATGATAGTCTGTTCGAATGTAATATATGTGCAGTCACAGGTAGGTATTAAAACTGACAATACAAAAGGAGCTTTACATATCGACGGACTAGGAAATAATCCAAAGACGGGCTCGATTCCTAAGGATAAAACGGGTGATGATCTTGTTATTAACCAGTCTCTTAATAGTTCCAACATAGGTATTGGAGTTATTCCTGATGCTGACTCCAGTGCACAACTCAAACTAGGTGGAGCCAATAGTGCTTTTTTACCTAACAGAGTAAAATTGAGAAGCGCTAATGATATAGAGACAGTACCGAATCCAGAGGATGGAATGGTAGTTTATAACACAACCGACAATGCGACAATGAAGTCCGGTCTATATAGTTACTACAATAATCAGTGGAATAAACTATTAGAAAAGGAATTTATATCTGTCATCGAGTATCGCGACTTGTGGGCTGGGGTAACAACTTCTACAGGAACTGGATATGTTGATCCTGTGACAGATACAAAAGCCTATGAAAATCCTAGTAAATCGACTGCCTTGCTTTGGGCCAATCCGGCCACAAAGGAAAAAGCTTTACAATATATCACTTTGCCCGAAACAGGATCGTTCGCCCTATCCTTTAGGCTATATATGAAACAGTCTGCTAATAGCAATACTCGAGCTGTCGGGTATTTATGGGCGATGAAAGGAGCTTCTACCGCAGTCAAAGATGTACTTGATGTTTCAGAAATAAATCTGACTTCGTTTGAAGAGTCAGAAGCTAACAGAATAATGACAGCCTCTGTTACCCTTACAGTAAGTGGAAACAAAGATGATCAGGTTTGTATACGTTGGGGTGCCCCCGAAATGGCTAGAGGAAGTCTCCGTGCAGCACCTTTTCAAATGATACCACAAAAAACATCTCTTATTTTTTGGAAACTTTAATTGTAATTTGTATAGTTTGTCTTTTGGAGAGCCTGAGATGAGATATTTCAGGTTTTCTTTTGGCAATCTCAACAAATATGATTACATCATATTTACCTACAAATAAGCATTTTACACACCAATCTTAGAGTAAAAATAATTAAATAATGAGTAAATCGATTTTAAGCATACTATTGTTTCTAATAGCTACTAATATATTGGCACAGGTGGGAATTGGTACTGAGGTGACAGATCCCAATATTATATTGCAGGTAGAAAGTACACCTCTGAAGGGAACTTCTTATAATGGCGGACTTCTTTTTCCCAGGTTGTCGCTCTCATCTACTGTTGTCTTCTCTCCTGCTACAGGTACCCCTGCAACAGGGTTAATGATATATAATACTGCTACAAACGGGGCGGGGGAAACTGCAGTAATCCCCGGCTTCTATTATTGGGATAATACAGATTCGAATTGGCACAGAATGGCTCAGAAGAATGCTAGTGCAACGTCGATGTTTTCGAATCAGGATACCAAAACAGATATCAATAGCGGGAGTGGAATTTATGCCGATTTATTTGCAAATGTCAGATTCAACAACAATACATCTTTGTATGAAAAGGTAAATAATTCCACTCTAAGAATTAATGAAACCGGATATTACAAAGTGATTCTAAACCTTGACCTAGCATCTGATGGAGGGGCAGACAATTTCGGTATTGAAGTCGTTGTAAATAATACAGACGATATTGTTTCCGATAATATATATATTCCGGGAAGATGGGATAGTGAAGGAGGAGAAGAGGCATATTTTCCTAACGGAAGATCTTTTATAATCTATGTTCCGATAAACGTTGCCGGACACACCTTAAGGGTAAAAACTTATGAATTAGACCCAGGAACAGATGTCTATTTTAAAAATCCCGATACTTCAACTATATCCATAGAAAAAATCAGATAAGCATGAAAAAAATATATTTATGTCTTGCATTCTTAATGTCGTTATTTGCCTATACAGCACACGGGCAGGTAGGAATAGGTACAGAAATAATCGGAGATGGAGTTGCTCTACAATTAGATGCATCGGATAAAGGAGTCTTGTTTCCTCGGGTAACTCTGTCATCTCGCTATTCAACATCTCCCCTCCCGACATCAATACTTACCGGAACAATGGTTTTTAATACAGCTACAGCAGGAAGTTTTCCAAATACGATTTCCCCAGGATTATATTGGTGGAGTGTAGAAAATCAACAATGGACAAACTTAAATACGAATATTACCAATATATTAATGAAGTATACAAACACTGAGACTTCTACCAATTATAATACGACTTCATGGCAAAACATAAAATTATTTGGCAATAAAATTATCAATGAAAATCCACTTATTTACGAAGTGAATCCAGTGAATCAGGAAGTGAAAATTAATCTGCCTGGACTATATTCTATCTCAAGTCTTTTATCTTTTAACCGAAAAAGTGGAGGTAATGCCGGAAGAGTCTCTTTAAGTGCCAGGATATACATTAATGGAAATCCTGTTGGGACAGAGCAGGTCTTTTCTCCTGGATACACGGCTGGTGTGGCTGGAGGCAGAGGTCTTTTCTCGCATGCTTTTACTGAATATTTAGAACTAAACGATGGAGACTTGGTCTGCGTTAAAATAAAAAGAACAACAGGTACTTTTTCCGGTGGCACAGCCATAGTTCCATTCTTTCAAAGTGGAGATTCCAGTATAGCTATACTTCGTATTCGTTAATAGAAAAAACAGTTGTATGAAAAGAACAATATTAAGTTTTGTAATAAATTGTATCTTTACAGTTCAGATGTTTAGTCAGGTCGGAATTGGGACTACAGACCCAATATCGTCATCTGTCTTAGATATTACATCTACAAATAAAGGGGTATTAATACCGAGGGTTAAATTGGCAGGGGCAAGTGACAAATCACCACTGGCCGGAAATATCCCTGATGGTACTCTTGTCTTCAATACGGTCAGAGCAGGTACAGGCAATAATATAGTTATTCCCGGAGTTTATGCTTGGGTAAATAATAAATGGATTATCCCAAGTACGATTGGGGTAACAAGATCAAAGGCTATTAAATTTACCAATTCATTATCAAACACAACTAACTTTAATCCTCCCACAGTGGCAACCCCTGTAACTATTGATATTTACAATAATGAGAAGTTTAATGATGATCCGTCTATTTTCGAAAGAATAGATGATCACAAGCTCAAAATCAAAAAAGCCGGACTCTACATTGTATCGGTAAATCTTGCTTTAAAGCAAAATCCGGCAAAAGATGAATCAAGACTGAGTAATTATATTTATTTTAACCTAGATGGAATCCTAGTTTCGGCTAAGATTATTACTCTCGTGCCTCAATATAATCCAAGTAGTGTTAATATTGATGGAAGGTTTGCCTTTAATTCAAATTCTTATATTAAAGTAGAGGCGGGACAAATATTGACTCTGCATTCACAGAGGTATAAGGATGGAACTAGGTACGATGGAGTTTTAAATTTTGATAATACAAGCCCTTCCAGCGTAACCGTTATTAAAATACAATAACTTACTTTTTATTGATTCTTATTACATTGGAGAGTCCGATTAGTACTAATAAATCGAATCAGCCGTTTTGTTGCAAAGGATGGCTGTTTCGAACAGAGCAAGCTGAATGTTTTATGGTACAGTTAGCCAAATAATATATGTAAAAAATGGGGATTAAAGACACGTAATACATCATTGCAATCCTAAGTTAAATAATATGACTAAAAGTACAAGCCAATTAGTTCCTTCATTATCTAACGATAAATTATATTTTCTCACTTGTAGTACATTCAGAATCACAGATCTTATAGTTTCTATATTTAAAGGAATAATGTTTAGGCTCTCATCTAAAATTATCAATCCTTTTAAAATACAGAATTCAGTAATCTTACTTAATACAATTTCATCCTGACTAGTAAAATCAATTCTAAATGATACGGATTGAACAATATTATTTATACTTAATATTTCGAAACAATTAGATCCTAAATCACCATAAACCAATAAATTCTTACTCCATGGTTTCCCTTCGGATATAATATTAATAATATCCCTGAAAAAGAGAGGCGATATTGAATTTCTCATCCAACAAATATCATCTTCAAAGAATCCATCTTCATCCATTAATGATTCCAAATCCTTTTCGGATAGGAAATCCCTAGGTATTACTAAAAAACTATATTGCCAATTGGTATCAATAATGAAATCCGTTATCCAACTTTCCTTGTGTTTACGGCCATAGTTTTTGACTATATAATTTTGTATTAAAAACCGCTGATTCTATAACATCTTTTACATGCTTCCACTTAGTAACAAATCCTGATATTTGAGGGTTTAGACCGTCTTTTAGAATACGACTAGCTCCATAGGGAGTTGTCACATGAACATACGCATCATTAGATATAGAAATTCCACTTGCTCTACTGTTCAAAAAATTATTAACCTGCCTATGACTAAAAGAAAAATAGCATATGGGGACTAAAATTATGGCTCGTATCTATTACAAAGAAGAAAACATAAGTAGCAAAGAATATGTCTCCGACAAGATTAATACTGAAACATTCGACTATATCATCAATAATATAAGCAATTCTATCTAAGTATTCTATAACACTGATTTATTCATCTTATCTAATTACATAATTATTCTAGTTGTATTGTCGTGCAATAAGGTTATTGCACAGTTAACAAATAAGTTGTACGATCAACAAGATCCCAACATACGTAACCGCAATAGTTTATCTATCTGACAGTAGTATTTTCTACATGTAAAAGTTCTACGATGTCTTTTGAATACATTTTCATAAAAATACATACACCGTATTTAACAGTTTTTGCTTTGAGTATTTTACACGATAAAGGAAGATAAAGAAAATTATTGCAATAGTCAAAATTATAATAATATCCCTGTATAAGTTTTTTCTTGTTTGCTCGAACTTCAGTTGCTGCTCTTTCTTTTCAAATCCAAATTTAGTATGTAATTACTGTCCCGTCTTTATATATTTTTATCATAATTGAGAAGATAAAAAAGATTAAAAATTCAATTGATATTGCAATTTAGCCAAACTAAAATCTAGATATATTATAATTTAAGACAACAAAAGAATACCTACAACATGGTATTTATTGATACAAAAATACCTACATAGTGGTATTGAAATTTTCTTTTCATATATTTAAATTTGCGCCTCTAACATTTTATAAAATTAATGAAAAAGAGTTTATTACTCTGTTTTTTACTCATATGCATTATTGAATCTGCATATTGCCAGTTTTATACAATATCAGGAAAGGTCTTAGACAAAAAAAAACAAACTCCAATAGAGTACGCTATTATTTCTATTCCAGACCTCAGTTTAGCTGTTTATTCTGATATCGAAGGAAGATTTATTCTCAAAAATATTCCAAAAGGAACTTTCGACTTAAGCTTTTCAATTCTCGGATATGAGAAAAGCACATTCAAAATACAAGTTGACAAAAATAAAGACGACCTGATTTTCTATTTAGCAGAAGATAACTTACTGTTAAATGAGGTCGTTGTAACTGCCGAGAAAAAAACAGAAGATCTTACAACAGCCTACACTATAGAGCGGGCTGCATTAGACCAGTTACAGGTATTGAACATTACTGAGATTGCAGCACTCCTGCCCGGAGGCCAGACTAGCAAAAAAACAAATTTAGCAGTCAGTCGAAGTGGAGCAGATCACTTCGACATTCGTTCGACAGGGACAGGCGAGCTTGGATTATCCTCCTTTGGTACAGCTGTTGAGGTCGACGGTGTTCGACTATCCAGTAATAGTCAGTTTATAAAAGAAATAAAGGGTGCTGATACTCGCAGTATAGCCTCAAACAATATAGAATCTGTTGAGATTATAACAGGTGTTCCCTCCGTTGAATACGGAGATCTATCAAACGGAATGATAAAAATAAATTCGAAGCGAGGTAAATCTCCATTAAATGTAGAATTATCTACCAGACCAAATACTAAATCAATCTCGTTCAATAAGGGTTTTGATCTTGGTGGTAAACGCGGAATAATGAATGCTAGTTTTGAACATACAAAATCTAATTCAGATATTGCATCTCCTTATACGACTTATGATAGAAACAACCTCTCACTTATCTACACCAAAACCTTCGATAAAAATCGAAATAATCCATTAAACTTATCTATTGGATTTTCAGGAAATATTGGAGGCTATGATTCCCATGGCGATCCCGATGCCTTTATAGACACCTATACAAAAGAAAGAGATAATGCACTTAGACTGAATGTGAAATTAGATTGGTTACTTAACAAATCATGGATTACCAAATTAGAATTTTCAGGTACCCTCAGCTATTCGGATTTATTGACAGAAAAAAAAACAAACAAGGATAATGGAACATCAACACCTGCTATACATACAATGGAACAAGGACATTTTATGGGAGCCTTGTATGATGTAAACCCTGATACTGAAATCATATTAATACCCGGAGGATATTGGTATTACATTAAACGCGAAGATAGTAAGCCTCTTATTTACACAAACAAACTAAAGGCAAATTGGACTCGAAAATTCGAAGAAATAATCAATAAGACTATGGTTGGCGTTGATTTTAACCATACAAGTAATTTAGGAAGAGGTGAGTATTACACTGATATGCGTTATGCTCCTACATGGAGAGAATATAGATACGACGAACAATCAGCAGTTAATAATCTGGCAATTTACGCGGAAGACGAGATAAACTTTGTCTTACCAAGAAAGACTTCACTTAGAGCTTCTATCGGCCTTCGTAGCGATTTAACATATATAAAAGGCTCTGATTATGGAACAGTCAGCAGTTTATCCCCAAGGATTAGCGCGAAATATACATTCTGGAATCGCTCCAAAAGCACTCTCTCATTAATGAGTTTGCGTCTCGGGTTTGGAGATGCAGTCAAACTTCCTTCCTCATATATACTAAACCCTACACCTACTTATCAGGACAGATTAGCTTTTTCTGCACCTCCTACACCTGATAATACAACCTATTATGCATATAATACGACACCAAGTACAACCATTTACAATCCCGATCTGAAATGGCAAAGAAGTCGTTTAATAGAGCTAGAGTTCAACGCTCGTATAGGACAAGTAAACATTTCACTTACAGCATACAACAACAAAACTATTGATCCTTATACTTTAACCACCTTGTACACTCCCTATTCGTACAGATTTACAGATAGCGAGACGGAAATGGGTAAAGTCTCCATACCACATGCAAATAGATCATACGCAATAGATAGAGTCACAGGTATTGTTACCGTATCAGACTTAACGGGAAGCTTACCCAGCGAGCAATTAGCATATACTGAAAGAAAAACTTTCAATTCGAGCAGTTACTATTATAACGGAGACAGTTTCTCTAGAAAGGGATTAGAATGGGTTATCAATTTCGGAAAAATTTCAGCTATTCATACTTCTTTTCAGATAGACGGATCATATAATTATTACAAAGGATTAGAAACCGGATTAGTAGCGAGTATGCCTAATTCGAGCCAAAATATGGCAGACAAAACTCCTTATAAATATGTTGGGTTCTACGAAGGCTCTTCCAATGCTGCAAATGGCAGCTTATCAAAAAAAATAACGAATAATCTGTCTGTCAGCACTCATATTCCGGCAATACGCACAATTATTTCTCTCCGAATAGAAAGTTGTTTGTATAATTATAAACAAATGTTTAGTCAATCGGCAACAGGTACTCGCAGTTATGCCCTAGAAGACAAAGCAGACTATCTACCTTCCGGCACAGTAACAGATATATATAAAGGAGGCAATTTTGTAGCACTTTACCCTCTATATTATATAAGTTTGGACGACATGAACACGCAAATTCCTTTTGCAGAAAAGTTATTATGGGCAAAAACTAATGATCAGACTCTATACGGCGAACTCATTAAAATGATAGTTAAAACAAATACTAATTATTACTTCAGACCAACGAATATATCTGCTTATTTCTCTGCTAACCTGAATGTAACGAAGGAGATGGGAGAACACATTTCAATATCTTTTTTTGCAAATAATTTTATTAACAATGTAGCCAAAGTAAAAAACAAACAAAATGATAGTGAATATTCTTTATACGGATCAAGTTATATTCCTGAGTTTTATTATGGTTTAACCTTACGGATCAAACTATAAAAAACTCTTTACTAAATACAATAAAAAAACAAGTTATGAATTTACAAAAATTATTATCTCTACTTATAGCTGTTCTACTAATCGGAACTTCTTGTAGCGACAGTGACGACAACAATGAGTATCTAACGTATGATGTGACCATAAATCTTGCTTATCCTACTGGTTACACCCCTGTAGAAAATACGAATATAACATTAGTGAATACAACTTCTACAACAACTTATACCGGTAAAACAAATGCTTCAGGCGAGGCCACTTTTAAAGTAGCAGCAGGTATTTACAATGTATCTGCAACCGAGAGTAGAGCTATTGACGGAAACTCTTTTTTATTAAATGGAAATCAGACTTTTACTGTAGGCAGTAATTGGATAAGCTCCACTCCAGTAACATTGACCTTGACAGCTTCCGAAAAAGGAGGGATAATCATTAAAGAATTGTATACAGGAGGATGTCAGAAAGATGATGGTTCTGGAAAGTTTATAAACGATGCTTACGTTGTTCTCTACAATAATTCAGATATAGAATTGAAACTGGAAAATGTGGCATTAGGAACAACAATCCCTTACAACTTTACGAGCTCCAATAAGTATTATACAGATGGAAAGCTTTCTTATGAAGCAGAAGGTTGGATACCTGCTGGTACAGCTATTTGGTATTTTAACAATACGGTTTCAATAGCAGCAGGAAAACAAATCGTAATCGCACTAAAAAATGCTGTTGACAATACAAAAACCTATAGTAATTCTATCAATTTTGCAAACTCCGAATATTATTGTACGTATGATATTCTAGGACAATTTACTAATGTAACCGTTTACCCCTCTCCGTCTACAGAAATTCCTTCTAGCCATCGTTTATCGGCTGCTATTTATGGGGCGGGGAACGCTTGGGCGATAAGTATAGTTTCTCCGACTTTCTTTATTTTCACAACGAAAGGAACTACACCAATAGCTTTTGCCAGTAATGCTAACAATAGAGATGACTATTTCGGAAGCACTACATCAATCAGTCTGAAAGTACCGACAGATTGGATTCTCGATGGTGTAGAAGTAAAAGGACAAGGCGTAGACGGTCTTAAACGATTAACACCCACTGTAGATGCAGGACATGTAGCAATGATCGGTGGCTTTGGATACTCAATATACCGAAATGTAGATAAAGAAGCAACAGAAGCAATTGAAAGCAATGCCGGCAAACTGGTTTATAACTATTCGTTAGGTACAACAGATAAAGCAGAAGGGTCTACTGATCCGAGTGGAATAGATGCGGAAGCTTCCATAAAGAAAGGAGCACATATTAAATACAAAGATACCAACAACTCTACTAACGATTTCCATCAACGCATTAAAGCTTCGTTAAAAGATTAATTTGATCAACAAGCATAATATAATGATAAAAAAGGTACAGAATATAACTATTTTTTTACTTCTCTCTACATTTTGGCTACCAAATGTATTAGTAGCCCAATCCAACAAAACAGGATGGGAAAGTTATGAGTATGTACATGATTCAAATCCCTGGCTGCATTCTAATAATGCAGCAGGGCTTTATTCTTTCACCGTCAATAGTCTTTCATATGCAGAAGTCTATTTCGGCAAAAATAACGGTAAATTCACTAATTATTTCCAATCAGACAATAGTTTCGAATATGGAGGCGAGGTTAAATCCCTATACCGTCTGAACCCGAAAACCGTTTTTTATGGAGAGGTAAAATACAATCGTTTCGAAGGTAAAAACATGGGGGGATCGTCATTCATCGACCCATATAAAAATCCATTCAATATAGTAGAGTTTGCAGATAGCACACGAGGAGATAAGGCTTTAGACACATACCGGCTTACAGGAGGTTTTAGCGTCGAACTTTTGCCGAAATTAAATATCGGAGCAAAGCTCGACTATAAAGCATCCAATTATACTAAGTTCAAAGATTTACGTCACGACAACAAGGAGATGGATTTAACATTCTCTTCAGGAGCCATTTACCGTATATTTCCATTCTGGGAAGCAGGAATTAATTACACATATCAGCGCAGAGTAGAAAATATACGATTTCAATCATACGGAAATAAAGATCAACAATTTAATTCATTAATAGACTTTGGCATTTTCATTGGTTATCAGGAATTATTTAGCACCGGTAGCGACTATACAAAAAAGGATTCCAAAGGTGAACCTTTATTTGAAGAACATAATGGAGCATCGCTTCAGTTAAATTTTACACCTACTTCACAAATACAATTTCTCAATGAACTAACAGCCAAATGGCGCGACGGATATTTCGGCAGACGAGGGACTTCTTACAGAGTATATACAGAACACGATTCAAAGATAATTGAATACAGAGGAAACTTATCTTTACTAAACAGGAAGAACAAACATATACTTTCATTTAATATAAATAAGGAATCACTCATCAATAATGAAAACTCTTTTCAGAAAAGCACGTTACCAAATGGAGAAACTGTTATCAAACATGTTGCACAAACCCCAATATTGGATAAAACTATCTGGAAACTAAGGGGAGCCTACACTGCATATCTTGGAGTAGAAAACTACTTGCCCACATGGATATTAAACATTAATGCTGCCGTAAATAGTATGAAACAAACGGTTTCCTTTTATCCTAATTACCGGAAACAAGATATTAATCAATGGTATGCAGCAGTATCTGCCAGTCGTAATATCATAAAATCGAGAAACCAATATAGTTTTACTCTTGGATTTAGTTATCATTCGGGAGGAGGAAACGAAAAGAAAGATGGAACCTACGATCCTTCTGCCCAAGGACAATCCAAAACAGTCAGTTTAGATCGTTATATCTATCGAGAATTCGAGTACCTTACTACGGAACATATTCAGGGAAATATTGGATTTCGCTATTCAAGATTGCTTCCTAATAAAATGAAAGGATACGCACAGTTTAATTATGCTTTGACAAATGCTTTCTCGCCCCAATATATTGGCAAAACCTTCAATGAACTATCTTTATCGGTAGGAGTTGGATTTTAGGGAACGACTAAGAAAAGAAATCACTAAGAATAACTATCACAAAAGAATCAGTAATGGACACAATCATTCAATGTGACCAAATAACCCACTATTATGGGGCGAAACTTATCTATAAAGATTTAAGTTTCGAGGTCAAAAAAGGGAAAATACTCGGTTTACTTGGAAAAAATGGAACCGGAAAGACCACTATTATTAATATTCTCAATGGATATTTGCGCCCACAATCAGGTATGTGCCGAATCTTTGGAGAGGAGATGGAACATTTTACTCCACAAACCAAAGCTCGCATAGGACTTTTACTTGAAGGTCATATCCAACATACATATCTCAATGTTGTACAAATAGAGAAATTCTATAGCAAGTTTTTCCCTAATTGGAACAGAGATGCTTATTATGAATTACTAAAAAAGCTACAAGTAACGAAAACCCAGAAGATAAGCACTATGTCTTGTGGACAGCGTTCTCAAGTAGCTTTAGGACTATTATTTGCACAAAATCCCGATTTGCTTATCCTCGACGATTTCTCTATGGGACTAGACCCCGGCTATCGCCGTTTATTCATTGAGTATCTAAAAGAATACGCAACAGCCGAAGATAAAACAATTTTTCTCACATCTCATATTATTCAAGATATGGAAATGCTCATTGATGATTGTATCATTCTCGACTATGGCAGAATACTTCTTCATCAACCTACAAGCCACATCATGAATAAATTTAAGCGATATCGTTTTACTACCGAAACAAATGAAATTGGCACTATAGAAGGGCTATGGAATACTGAACAAATAGGTTCGGCTTGGGAAACTTATTCCTTTGACGGAATAGAAGCTGTAAGTCAGAAATTAGCTTCTTTCAACACAAACAATATAAAAGAAGAGGCGCTCACACTAGAGGATGCTTTCATTGGTTTAACAGGTAAATATTAATAAGAATATGATACAAGCTCTTTTATTAAAAGAATGGATTAAAACCCGACGTGTGATTACATTGATTGGGGTTATCTTTGTTGCCCTGATTATTTACTCATTGATAAACACTGGACAACAATTTCGTGTAGGAGGCGCTGTACAGACTTGGGCAACTGTTATCCTTAAAGATATGCCTATTCTGCCTAGCTTTACTCAATGGATACCTCTTCTAGCAGGTCTTCTATTAGGCATTGCCCAATTTGCTCCCGAAATGCAGGATAAACGCCTAAAATTAACTTTGCACCTGCCTCTCACTGAGACTAGGATTATGATTACTCTACTCATGTTCGGCGTAAGTATATTGTTGTTTATATTTTCACTAAGTTATCTTATATTATCGTTTTCTTTCTCGTTCTATTATCCGAAAGAAATCATAGAAAGTATGATATGGAACAGTTTACCACACCTATTTGCCGGAGTGTTCGGATATTTACTAGCGTCATGGATAAGCTTAGAGCCAGTATGGCGTCAACGGATAGGATATGCATTAGCTTCTGTTGCATTTCTTTCCTTCTTGTTTATACGCTCTGCTTCGGGAGCTTACGCACCTTTCATTCCGTTTCTGACAGTAATACTGATTGTCTGCTTTTTCTTCCCATTCTACTCTATGTATCGCTTCAAGGATGGAGCACAATAAAGGAATATCAACCTATAGAAAGTTACAAAAATGAAGTTGAAAAATATTATCTATATAGCAATACTACTATTCATTACACTAATTGGGATGTGGGCCGTTCCTGCCTTGATACATAAAGCAACATATACATCCGACCAGTATCCCTTTGTCTATTACAGTACTATATTGAAAGATATTGGTATAATTGATTATAAGAACAAAAAGTTTCCGATGGAGGATTTGAAGGGGAACAAGTATAATACGGCACAGTTTGATTCTCTAATGCCAATGCTCAACTATCGTCAACTGATGACCGATGGAAAACTACCTGACAGTATCAATGGACAAAAAATAACTCCGCAGATACTTCGTGCTAAATCTGTGGTCTATAAATATAAACCATCAGATATAAATACGCTGGTTAATGGGCTTTATATTTTATTCGAAACCATGCCTAAACGTGTAGGGCTAGAAATCCCAGACGATGTGTTCCGTCTAAAAAACAGCATTGAGTTTATTGATGCACAAACAAATACTTTAGAAACAGAGAAAAGCCAACTTTTCCAACAGGCTTTTGATAAGGAAGGTTTTCAATATCCTGCCCAATGGCTTGCTGGAAATCCAAATCCACGCAAACCCTACGATGAAGGATACTTTGTATTGGATGCTAATAATCAACTATTTCACATAAAGATGGTTAATGGCCGTCCTTATGTAAAAAACACAAAGATTGGAGAAAAAATACAACCTGTTTATTTCTCAATGCTGGAAGTTGCAGACAAACGGTTCTATGGCTTCCTTTTCAGTAAGCAAGGTGAAATCTATATTATCGAAAACGATGGGTCCAAGTACAAAACCGTAAAACTGGATATAGATCCGATAGATATACAAAAAGACGAAGTAATACTGATGGGTAATATGTTTGACTGGACAGTTTCCGTTGTTACACCTCTTGCTAAAAAGAATTATGCACTAGACTCTGAAAGTCTAAAAAGAATTGCAGAGCACACTATAGATCGTACATCCGGTAAATGGGATGCAGTATCAAAATGGGCTTTTCCATTATACTTGACATTCGAAAAATCAGAAAGTAGCTATATACAACCTTATTTCCACTATACAGGTATTTATGGGTTTATTGTAAATATAATTTTAGGATTATCAATTATTATCTTTGTCTCAGGTTCTCCCAAGAAAAAAATCTTCAATGGGATATATATTCTTTTAACTGGTGTAGCAGGCTTAATAGCCCTATTAATATTGCCTAATTCAAAAAACAAATAAAGTATATGAAAAAAATGATGTTCTTAGCCATAGTGGCTATTTGTCTCGCCTCTTGTACAAGCAAAAGTGCAGACAACAAAGGAAATGATAGTGATTCAACTTCTGTAGCTCAAGTATCAGATCTTGCTGTTTACCCTTTAGACAGTCTTCTTGCGGTAGCTGATCAGCTTGTCGACAAAAAGGTAACTGTGAAAGGTAGTGTAACTCACACGTGTAAACATTCAGGCAAACGTTGTTTCATTGTAGGAGATAATGAAAACGTATCTATGCGCGTAGAAGCTAAAGGTAATATTGGAGGATTCAACCGCGAATTGGTAGGTTCGGAACTGGCAATAACAGGTATTGTAAAAGAACGCCGCTTGACTAAAGAATATATAGACCAATACGAAAAGGATGTAAACGACAAGAAAGTAAAAGAAGATGGTTCTGCCGAAACATGCCAGGCTGAGCTTTCCAATATCAATGAGATGCGCGACTGGATGAAGAAGAACAATAAAGATTATTACGCCATTTACTACATGGATGGAGAAGAATTCAGTATCGTCGAGCAATAAGAGCTTGCGCCGTTGGGCGAGGATTATCCATCGAGACTTAGGCTTCTTGATGGTCGGTGTCAGTCTGGTTTACGCAATTTCAGGAATCTTGCTAAACCATATGAATGGTAAAGATCCTGCTTTCCACACTGAAGAGGTAACATTACAAGCAGAGAAAGGGCTCAATTCTGAAGAACTGACATTCTGGTGGAATGACAGGAAAGATGTACCTCCTTTACGCAAAATACTACCAATTGATGATCAGCACCTACGACTAATGTTGGAAGGTGGAGTTGGTGTTTACAATGCAGATAGCGGAACACTCGATTATGAAAAACATAGCAAACGACAGTTTGTTTATTGGATAAATAAACTGCACTACAATCAAGTGAAAGGTTGGAGTGTGATGGCAGATTTCTTTGCCGTATCCCTTATTTTCTTTGCTCTATCCGGTCTGATCATGGTAAAAGGAAAGAATGGTATTGCAGGTCGAGGAAAGTGGTATTTACTACTGGGCTTTATAGTTCCCGTTCTTTATATCATACTTTCTTAACCTCTGTTTCTATACATAATAAAGTGCCCCGTGAAAGTCTACTATAGCCCTTTTATGGGGCATTTTGTGTAAATCCCAACTTCAGTAACAATTCAGCCTCTTCTTTTGAATCATTCTTAATTGTATATGCCAGATACTCTCTGCGCAACGGATATTCGTTTCTCAGTTGTTTAAAAGAGTGAGGAGATGCTGTAAGAGCAGAATAATCTCTCATTGGATTGTAAGTGTTCAATATTGCATCATATACCCTATTCTTCGAATCTAGTTTATCCAAATCAATAACAGGATTCTGAGGTTCCGGCTCCACAACATTTACTATAGGAGTTTTGTCTAAATTATAAAACTCAGCAATAGATTCTAACGACATACGAGTTGCATTGGCTTTACCATCAGCAGAATAGCCTGCAATATGAGGGGTTGCAATATCTACCATTTGCATATATTCCAAATCTATCAGAGGTTCATTCTCCCAACAATCGACAATAACTCCTGATATCAAGCCTTTCTTTACAGCCTCTTTTACTGATTTCGTATCCACAATAGCACCTCTGGCAGAATTGATGATGAAAGGTTTCTTTGCCAGAGATTCAAAAAAGG
This sequence comes from Dysgonomonas sp. BGC7, assembly GCF_001261735.1. Taxonomy (GTDB): domain Bacteria; phylum Bacteroidota; class Bacteroidia; order Bacteroidales; family Dysgonomonadaceae; genus Dysgonomonas. The sequence continues at coordinate 91,703 of NZ_CVRP01000013.1, forward strand.
CTGTATTTGCCAGATGATAAGTTTTATAGTCACCTTCCCGAAACAATGGTGTATGAAATGTTATAATATCTGCTTCTTCCTTTATTCTTTCAAGACTGACAAAGTCTATACTATCTTCAGAAAATTGGCGAGGCGGATCATTTAACAGGACTTTCATACCCAAAATCTCACAAGCTTTTGCTACTTTCTTGCCAACATTGCCGACACCAACTATCCCTATCGTTTTATCTTTAAGGTCAAATCCCTTTTTGCGAGATAATACAATCAACGAAGAAACAATGTATTGCATCACTGAGCCGGAATTGCACCCCGGAGCATTTCGCCATGCAATACCATGTGTATCGCAATAGGTAGTATCAATATGATCATATCCTATCGTAGCCGAGCAAATAAGCTTGACCTTTGTCCCTTCCAATATCTCCTTGCCAAAATGAGTAACTGTACGCACAATCAGAGTATCTGCATCTTTGATAGTATCGTAAGAAAAGTCTGAACCATCAAGATATGTTACATCGCCATAATACTCTGCAACACCTCTTAGGTAAGGTATATTTTTATCTGCTATTATTTTCATTAGTCAATATATGAAAGGTTTCCTTTACTGAATCTATCTCCGATATTTCTCTGTCTGCAACAAGAGTTCCTTTGTCCAAAAGGATCAGGCGAGAGCAGATGTCTTTTACCTCGGATAAGATATGAGTCGAAAACAAAATAATTTTATCTTTTGATATATTTATTAGTATATTGTTCAGGCTTTCTTTCTGATTAGGATCTAGCCCCGAAGTCGCTTCATCGAGAATAAGAAATGTAGGATCGTGAACCAATGCCTGAGCAATTCCTACCCGTTGCCTGTTTCCACGCGACAAGTCTTTAATTTTCTTTCTATATTCTTTCAGCAAACCGATTTCCTCTATAACAAACGCTACCCTGCTCCTATCCACCCTATACAGATCAGAGACATAGGTCAGGTACTCTTTTACATACATATCTTCGTACAAAGGATTATCTTCTGAAAGATATCCTATACGCTGCTTCACCATAGAAGAGCCTTCTAAAAGATTTTCCTCAAAAAATGTTACAGAGCCTTTGTCAGGAGAAACAATGCCCGACAGTATCTTCATAAGAGTAGACTTTCCCGCCCCATTCACACCGAGCAAGCCAACAATCTCTCCTTTGGTCATAGAAAAACTCACATCGGACAATGCTTCTATATCTTTATATGACTTTGAAATATGTTCTATTGTTATCAAGACTACATCAATTTTAATTGAGCGATTCTTTCTTTTAGTTCCAGAGTACAATTTTAACTAAAACCTGACAAACTTGTACATCTTTATAATACTTTTTTCATTTGCCATTATCCCATCTTATTGGCTTTGCCTAAGCCTCCCATTCGGGGCAGGTTGGAGGGTCTTTTTAACTAAAACCTGACAAAGTTGTACTCTTTTTCATCTATTTTTTACTTGCTATCTTTTCCACTTTATTTACTGCTGACTGATCACCGCTAACTGATCAACATATAGATAAAGCTTTGAGAAATAATATTCAGCTGTATAAAATAAGCAATCTCTCCGACAAATATCAGAGAGATTGCATTCTTTATATCTTTTTTCTGAAAGATTAAGCCCTTGACCTCAACTCTTTATCTAAAGTATAGATACCGAAACCATTATCTTTAATCATTGTAAGAGCATCTATATACCCTTGTGCTGTAGATTCTTCTTCTACTTGTTCATCTACAAACCATTTCAGAAAACTCTCTGTAGCATAGTCATTCTCCTCTTTTGCAAGAGCGACTAAACTATGAACCATTTTAGTTACCTCTTTCTCATGCTTGAGAGTATCTTCAAATGCCGCCAACGGTGTTTTCCACGACTGCGGCACTTTAGCCACCGGCTTCAATTCTACAGATCCACCTCTTTCTATTATATAGCTAAAAATCTTAAGAGCATGTCCTTGCTCTTCGCTAAACTGAGTATTGAACCAATGAGCAAAACCGGGTTTTCCGTCAGCTGCAAAATGAGCAGACATAGACAAGTATAGATATGCAGACCAAAATTCTGCATTAATTTGCGCATTCAGCGCAGCTTCCATTTTTTTACTTAACATAATGATGATATTTTGATGATTATAATATTGCGAACAATATGGAATACAATATTACAAATATATTGTCACGTTATCAAAAAATATAGATATTTGTTAATACAATATCGAAAATAACTATATCATTCGACAAGGGCTTTTATTAGAATCTATCGTAAGGAATCTCTTTTCTGTACAAAATAGATATATATTTGCAGGGGAAAATAATAATGAATGAGAAAATATTGGCAAATACTCCGAAAATATAAAAACAGTCTCTTGATAAGCCCTTTACTTATCACAATTGCTGTCATTTGCGAAACGATACAGCCATTATTTATGGCTAAGATTATAGATAATGGAGTGATGACAAAAGACCTTTCGGTAATCGTCCATTTCGGAGCATACATGGTAGGAGTATCTGTTGTCGGTTTAATTATGAGTATTATTAATGTCTCTGTTTCTTCGAAAGCCTCTATTGGCTTTGGTACAGATCTCCGATCATCTCTTTTCGACAAAATACAGCAACTTTCATTTACCGAAATAGACAAATTTAATTCAGCATCATTAATAACCAGACTCACCAATGACATATCCCGTATACAACAAGTTGTACTAATGTCGATGCGCATCATGCTTCGTTCGCCACTAATGCTGGTAATGGCTGTCTTTTTTGTTATCAACATCAATACTGATTTAGCCCTTATTTTGATAGGAGCTATTCCTGTGCTGGCAATCAGTGTGTATCTCATTCTGCGTAAAGGATTCCCGATGTTCATGAAAGTACAGCAAAAGATAGACCAGCTAAATGCTTTTGTAAGGGAAAATTTGATAAACATCCGCGTAGTCAAATCTTTTGTAAGAGAAGATTACGAAACTGAGAGGTTCGAAAAACGAAGCGCAGATTTAAGAGATATGGTAATAAATGCTTCTAATATTGTAGTCTCTATATTTCCTGCCATGCAGCTGATAATGAACATATCTGTTATTGTTATACTTTGGATTGGTGGGGAAAAAGTTATAACCGGAGAACTCAAAGTAGGAGAATTGATATCATTCGTCAACTACCTTGTACAAATACTCATGTCTCTCATGCTACTTTCTATGGTCATCATGGGAATAGCACGGGCTTCGGCCTCATCGGAACGAATACTCGAAGTATTAAACACTGAACCATCCTTAACAAACACACGGGAAGGACTAACAAATACTCATACAATATCTGATGGGGACGTTGAATTCAACAAAGTATTCTTCCGATACAGCGGCGGAGAAACAGACGTATTAAAAGATATTAGTTTCAAGGTAAAAAAAGGGGAGACTATAGCTGTAGTAGGAGCAACAGGGGCAGCAAAAAGCTCTATGCTTCAACTTATTCCCCGGCTATACGATACAACCGCAGGAGAAGTAAAAATAGACGGGGTGAATGTAAAAGATTACAATCTGGACGAACTACACTCCAAGATAGGGATGGTACTCCAGAAGAACGAGTTGTTTACAGGCACCATCATAGAAAATCTCCGTTGGGGAAAGCCAGATGCTACGAAAGATGAAATTGAAGAAGCTACAAAGGCTGCTCAGGCACACGATTTCATCATGTCTTTTTCTGATGGCTACGACACTATGCTCGGACGTGGAGGCATCAATATATCGGGAGGACAAAAGCAGCGCATCTGTATAGCCAGAGCGTTATTAAGAAAGCCTAAGATTCTTATACTAGACGATAGTACAAGTGCAGTAGATACTGAGACCGAACAAAGGATACGGCAGAACCTGAACAGTTTATTGAATGATACTACTGTATTTATCATTACTCAGAGAATCAACACAATGCAATCGGCCGACAGAGTTATTGTACTCGACGATGGCGAGATCAATGCAATAGGAACTCCTGCCGAACTAATAGAGAACTCTGATATATATCAGGACATTTACAACTCACAACAAGTCGCATTTTGATATATGGCACACGGAGATAGTTACAAACAAAGCGGAAAAGCTGTAGAAGGACGAAAGACTTTCAGGAGACTGATATCTTATGTGGCATGCGACAAGGGTTTACTCTTCGTCATAGGCTTTCTTATTATAGTGAGTATCGCATCCAGCTTGCTCGGCTCTTACATGCTGCGCCCAATAATCAACGACTACATCATTCCCGGAGACTTTAGCGGACTGGTGAATATACTTCTCTTTTTGGGTATTGTATATCTTACGGGGGTAGTTGCAACCTATATCCAATACAGGCTATTGAATAAGATAGGTCAACGAACCGTTACCCGTATGCGGAGCGACCTCTTCAGAAAGATGGAACATCTGCCTATAAAATACTTCGACACACATCAGCACGGCGATCTGATGAGTCGGTACACAAACGACATAGATCAGGTAAGTAATGCTCTTACCGACAGCCTCTCCGATATGCTCTCAAGTGCTCTGATGGTAATTGGTATCTTTATTTTGATGCTTTACATCAGTCCTATACTCACACTTGCCACCCTTATTACTGTTCCAATCATGTTTTTCAGTGCAAAAACCATTGTAAAGCGTAGCCGTAAATACTTCAAAGCACAGCAAGAGATTTTAGGTGAAACCAATGGCTACATAGAAGAAATGATAAGCGGGCAAAAAGTAGTTAAAGTATTCGGACACGAGAAACAGGTAGAAACAGATTTTGAGGCCTTAAACCAGAAACTGAAAGACAAATCGCAGAAAGCTCAATTCTACTCGGGAATGATGATGCCCCTGATGCAAAACCTAAACACTTTAAACTATGTAGTGATAACTATAATAGGAGCCTTGCTTGCCATTTTCAGAGGTTTCGATGTCGGTGGACTAGCTGCATTCCTTCAATATTCACGTCAGTTTGGGCGACCGATAAATGAACTGGCCAGCCTCTACAACAGTATTCAGGCTGCTATTGCAGGAGCCGAACGCATATTTCAGGTGATAGACGAAGAACCCGAAGAGGCAGACAACAGCCATGCAAAAACCTTGACCAATATTAAGGGGGATGTAAGGATGCAGGATGTATATTTCGGCTACAAAGTAGAAAAGACAATACTGAAAGGTATATCGTTACATGCTTCTCCGGGAATGAAAATAGCGTTGGTCGGTGAGACCGGTGCAGGAAAAACAACAATACTAAACATGTTGCCCCGTTTTTTCGATATACAATCGGGAGAGATAACAATAGACAGCATATCAATACAAGATATAAAGAGAGACAGCCTGAGACAATCCATGGCTATTGTACTTCAAGACACCCACTTGTTTACAGGTACTGTATGTGACAACATTCGCTTTGGGAGGCTAAATGCAACAAAAGAAGAAGTAGTACAGGCAGCAAAACTGACAGCAGCTCATTCTTTCATCAAACGCTTGCCACAAGGTTACGAAACTCAGTTGGAAAACGATGGAGCCAATCTTAGTCAAGGGCAAAGACAACTGCTCAACATTGCACGGGCAGCAATAGCCGACCCGGCCATTCTCCTTCTAGATGAAGCCACAAGTAACATAGACACCCGGAGCGAAATACTCATTCAAAAAGGATTAGATAAATTAATGGAAGGGCGCACCAGCCTGATTATAGCACATAGGTTATCTACCGTAAAAAACGCAGACAGGATACTCGTATTGGAACATGGACAAATTGTAGAACAAGGAAGCCATAACGAACTGCTGGAGATGAAAGGGAAATATTATTCGTTATACAAAGAACAATTTGAAGAGGAATAATAAACTTTATTTCAAATATATACAAACAAATTTTATTAAAAACTTTTAGATTAACGTGAGCATTATCCGCTAAGTATTTTTAACCATACAACGTACTCTCATATAAAATAAACTTGTACTTTTGGATGCAACTTTTTCAACTATAGATAAAAATGAAAGAAAACCACAAAGTCCCCTTTAGTGCTCTGGGGGTTGTTTTAGCAATTGGAATTGTATTTGGTGATATAGGAACGTCTCCTTTATATGTAATGAGGGCGGTACTAAATGCACTTCCGGCAGGACAGCTAAGCAGACCCGATTATATACTGGGGGCTGTATCGTGTGTTATATGGACTTTAACCATACAAACAACTCTCAAATATGTTATCATTACTTTAAGAGCCGACAATAAAGGAGAGGGGGGAATCTTATCTCTGTATGCCCTTATACGCCAAAAATACCGTTGGGCTTATATTCTTGCAGGTATAGGAGCAGCGACACTCCTTGCCGATGGAATCATTACTCCTGCAATGACAGTAATGTCTGCTGTAGAAGGCTTAAACACAATAGCACCTCATATTCCTGTTATACCGGTTACTATCGCTATAGTACTTGTTTTATTCCTTCTTCAACCCTTCGGTACAGGATCTTTAGGCAAATACTTCGGCCCTTTGATGATTGCATGGTTTACCATGATGGCTGCGGTCGGCCTAAGTCAGCTAATACATGACTTCAGTGTATTTCGGGCTTTCAATCCTATGTATGCAATCAATTTTCTGATAGAGGTTCCACAAACGATGTTCATACTGGGAGCTATATTCCTCTGTACTACAGGAGCAGAAGCATTATACTCGGATTTAGGGCATTGCGGATTAAAAAACATACGTATATCATGGATATATGTAAAATCGGCACTGATAATAAACTATCTGGGACAGGCTGCGTGGATTATCAATAGTCATCATGTAACACACGACATCAATCCATTCTTTGCTATGATGCCCGAATGGTTTAGCCTCATCGGAGTATTGATGGCAACATTAGCTGCTATAATTGCTAGTCAGGCACTCATAAGCGGCTCTTTTACTGTAATTAGCGAGGCAATATCCCTCAACATATGGCCTAATGTAAAAATACAATATCCGACCAATATAAAGGGACAATTATACATACCATCCATCAATTATATGATGATGATATTATGCATAATCATTATTCTTACCATGCAGTCGTCGATGAAACTGGAGGCTGCATACGGACTTGCCATCACCCTAAGTATGCTGATGACTAGTGTACTGTTATTTCTTTATTTTACAAAAAACAACAAACCTCTTTGGTTCAGCATACCGCTTACACTATTCTTTGTCATTATTGAATTCAGTTTCTTTATAGCTAATATGCAAAAGTTTGCGCATGGAGGCTTTGTTCCTATTTTGATAGCCAGCGTACTTGTATTCCTTATGTATTCGTGGTACAACGGACGCGGAATAAAACGTCATTATACAGTTTACGATCAGGTCGATGATCAGTATATTAATCAGATACTAAAGATAAGCGAAGATACCTCCATCCCTAAGGCTGCAACTCACCTTGTATATATAGTGAAGGCAAACAATAAAAACTTTCTTGAAAGCAAAATCGCTTATTCACTATTTAAAAGAACGCCAAAAAGAGCAGACACATATTGGTTCATAAGAATAAAAAGGACAGACGAGCCTTATGAGTTTAGCTACGAAACGACAGTCTATGCCCCTAAAAAGATATTCAGGATCAATATCCGTGCAGGTTTTAAATTGGGTATTCACACCGACAAGTATGTAAATCTAATAGCCAACGAACTGGAACGTCATGGCTTAGTTGACCTCAACAGTCGCTATCCATCTATGCTGGAAGCGACAGAAAAACGTGGCGACTTTAAATTTATGGTAGTAGACCGAATTTTCCGCAATGTGCACATGAACCCTTCACGCCAAATTACTCTGGGTTGCTATAACTTTGTAAAGAAACTGACTACATCCGACACACAGATGTACGATATAGACCCATCTTTAGCCGAAGTGGAAACTGTTCCTTTGCGTCAACTCGATCATACCGAGGAGCAACTAAAAGAACTGCTGAATCAGGCCAACGAAGAGTCAGAAGCGTAAACCATCGAGGAGCTTGACATAAAGCTCTATAGCCTCACGAATCTCACTCAATCGAATATATTCATTGGCGGTGTGAGATCGGGCGGAGTCTCCCGGACCCATCTTTAAAGTAGGAAAAGGCATAAACGTCTGATCCGATAAAGTCGGTGAACCGTAAGGCTCTTTCCCTATCATTATAGCTCTTTGCACAAACGGGTTTTCGAGCGCTATACGGGAAGAATTCAATCTGAACGAACGAGGCTTCACTTCACAGTCTGTATACTTGTTTATAATCTCATATACCTCCTGATTACTGTACAATTCATTAGTTCGCACATCGACAACAAATTCGCATTTGTCGGGTACAACATTGTGTTGTGTGCCTGCATTTATCATCGACACAGTCATTTTTACAGGTCCCAACAAGTCGCTATCTTCGGGAAATCGGAATGTTCTGAACCACTCTATATCTTTCAATGCTTTATAGATCGCATTATCTCCTTCATCACGGGCAGCGTGTCCTGCTTTACCATAAGATATACAATCAAGAACAAGTAGCCCCTTTTCGGCAATGGCAGGATTCATTTGGGTCGGCTCTCCTACTATACCGAACTCTATTGCGGGTAGTTCAGGTACAACAGCTTCCGCCCCATCTTTACCCGAAACTTCCTCTTCACACGATGCAAGAAACAACAGGTTGTAATCTTGTTTCTTAGCTGTCAGCCAAAAGAAAGCATGCAAAAGGCACACAAGGCTGGCACCGGCATCGTTACTCCCCAGACCGTACAATATATCATCATCGGTTTCGGGAACGAAAGGATCTTTAGTCCAACCAGATACAGGACGTACAGTATCCATGTGGGAGTTGAGTAATATTGTTGGCTTATCAGAATCAAAGTCTTTGCTTTGTATCCACAGATTGTTACCTTTCCGTTGTGGCTCAAATCCCATACTTTTCATAGAGGCCATAATAATTTCGGCAACATTATGTTCTTCTCTACTGAAAGAAGGGGTGCTGATCATACTTTTCAACAGGTCTACAGCACTGTAATACAAAGAATCTATATCTTGTTCCATATTGTTTTTAACTAAAAAGTAACGAAAGTAACAGTTTATATCTATTTCTTTACTGTCACCTCTTTTTGCTATCTTATTTCTAAGGTCTTAGACCTATTTATTATCCATCCAAATAATAACATTTACTGTTCGTTATAATTTAAAGATGTTACATTAAATTTTATCTTTTACTTATATAGATAAAATCTACTCTATCCTATTATCACTTCTCCAACTTTCAGATCGAAAGGGGTCGTTATTTTTATATTAGAAACCTCTCCTTCTACAAGGTGAACATCAATCCCAAGCTCTTCCACTACCGAAGCATCATCCGTAAAGTAATCTTTAAATTCTACTTCATAAGCAGCTTTGAGTATATCGGCACAGAAAACCTGTGGAGTCTGGACTAAACGTATTATGGTACGGTCAATTATCCTACTTCTTTCTTCATTTACCATCTCACGAAGGCTATCGGTAGAATTGATAGCCGGAACAACAGCTTTAAACTCCTTTGCCGTTTCGAAGCAACGTTTTATAAGATCGCCGGAAACAAAAGGTCTTACCCCATCATGCACTCCGACTAATCCACTTTCAACCATAGCCAGTCCATTTTTCACTGAATGGAAACGAGTCTCACCACCTGTTGCTACAATGTGAGGAATCTCAAATCCATATTCTGTGCATAAGCTCTCCCAATAGTCCTGATGAGATATAGGGAGTACCAATACAATATTCATCCCTTTATCGAAAGTATAGAAGGCTTCTATAGTATGCATCAGAACGGGCTTACCTGCCAGAGGAATAAATTGTTTAGGCAAATCGCCTCCCATCCGTAAGCCTTTACCTCCTGCTACTATAATTATATTATTTTGCATTATTCTATTTTATCCAGTATTTTCTGAATTTCCACATTCGTCTTCTGCAACTTATCCTTACAGAACTTAATAAGGGTTGCTGCTTTTTTTACTTCATCTAATAATATATCCACATCCAGATCCTCGTTTTCGATACGATACATTATATCCTGCAACTCCTGCATTGCCTCTCCGTATGTTTGTTCTTTCTTAGCCATACATTTATTATTCTAATATTTTACTCAACAATATAGCTATAAAGCCTATTATCGCAGCAACAATCACCAATGCTTTTACTTTCTCTACGATGGTGTATTCTTGTCTAAGCATAATATTTACCTCATCGTGTTTGTCTATATAATATGCCCTGCGTCCTTCGCCTTCGACAAAAGCCAACCCATCGGAAAAATTATGGACTTTCTTATACTGAACAGGTACTACCAGCTCATTGTTTTTATTTACAAACCCCCATCTCTTTCCAATACATACAGCAGCCAGTCCATCAGAGAAGAAACGCATTCCATCATACTGGAACGGAATCTTCACTTCTCCTTCTTGGTCAACACATCCCCACTTTCCTCCTTGCTGCATAGGCAAAAGCCCATCGGAATACTTATATGCAGCATCATTGTAAATCAAAGGGATTACTTCCTTTCCTTCTTTATCTACAACTCCGTATTTATCATCAATATCCACTACCATCAACCCTTCGTTACACTCACCGACAGAATCGTATATAAAAGGTACTACAACATTACCAAGAGAATCAATACAGCCGGCTTTCCCGTCCAGATAAGCCTCAGCAACACCTTCTTTGAAGGCTATAATATCATCATATATAAAGGGGATTACTTCCCTACCCTGCTTATCTATAACTCCGGCTTTTCCTTCTTTGAAAACCACACATAAGCCCTCACTAAACCAGTTGACTTCTTCGTAAGCCAATGGAATGATAAGTTCTCCCGATTTATCTATAAATCCCCATTTACCATCCTGCATAACGGCACAAAAACCGTCAGAAAAAGAATCGGCTTCGTCATAACCGAGCAGATCAATAACTTCGTTACCCGACTTGTTTATAAAGGCTTTATTTTTCCCATTCACAACATAAGCCAATCCTTCGGTAAAGGGATAAGCCAGATTGTACCTGCACGGTATAATCAGCTCGCCTGATTTGTCTGCATATCCTATCCCCGACCGTGTACCAATCTGCACGAATCCATCGCTAAAATCGAAAGGAAACAGATACGATAATGCTTTTTTATTTATATTCTTCATAGTTGTTTACTATTGAATTTATTTCTCCATCGGCAAATACAGTCGTTATCTTATCACCAACAGCCAACACATCTTTTGTTTTCACTATCTGCCCATTCTTAATAGTCATAGTGTAGCCTTTTTTCAGAATATTTTCCGGTGAAGACAACTCCAAATATTTCTCAAAAACTTCTAATTGAGACAGTTCTTGTTTCATTATCTGCTGAGTGTTTTTTTTCAGAGCTTCTTCTATATAATCTATTTTTTCTGAAAAAGTTCTGGTATTTTGTTGCATCCTCTTAGTCAGTAAATCCCGATATCCGGCAACCTTATTTTGATTGTCTCTCAATATCCGCTGTAAACCTCGAAACAAGAAATTATTTACCGAAGAAAGAATAACCTCTTGTTCTCTGTACCAGCGTTTGAGTACAAAGTTATTCTGATTTTCAAAAACAGCAAGCCTTGTCTCTTCATCCTGTAAGCGACGAGAAGCAGAAGTCACGATGGAATGAGCTATTTCCTCCAACTCTTCTGCGGCGTCCACCATATTATCAATCAAAAATTCAGCCACAGCAGTAGGCGTTTTTGCCCGTGTATGAGCTACAATATCTAATACTGTTTCGTCACGCTCGTGACCAATTCCAGTAATTATAGGTAGAGGAAACTGTGCACAACTGGCAGCCAATAGATAAGAGTCGAAACTGCTAAGATCGGAGGTGGCTCCCCCCCCCCTGATAATTACCACAGCATCGAAGTAATCCATATATTCATAGATACGTTCCAATGCTGATATTATCGAACTCTCCGACCTTTCTCCTTGCATAATGGCCGGAAACAACTTGGTATAAAAACCAAATCCTTGACTATTCTTCTTCAGTTGATCCTGGAAATCTTCATAGCCAGCTGCTGTGGGAGAGGAAATAACAGCAATTCGATTGGTAGGAACAGCCAGTTCCAGCTCTTTATTGAGATAGAGTACTCCCTCATCTTCCAATTGCTTTAATATTGCAGCCCTGTTCAGCGCCTGATCTCCTAATGTATATCCGGGATCTATATCGTGAACCGTAAGACTAAGTCCGTAAAGTTCATGATATTCGATACTCACCTGCACCAACACTTTCAGCCCCGAAGTGAATGGCTGTTTGGTTGCATTTTCAAAATACGCTTTCAGCATGTAAAAAGTATTTGCCCAGATCATTCCTCTGGTCTTAGCCAAAAGCGTACGTCCTTTACTATCTTTCTCTATAAACTCCAGATAACAATGGCCATTCTGATTTACCCGCACATCGCTAGTCTCGGCACGCATCCAAACCATCTCCGGCAAAGAGCTGGAAAGAACTCCTTTTATCAGACTATTTAGTTCGTAGAGAGAGATTGCTTCACTCATTTTCTCTTTGGTTCTGCTTTTAAGGGTATTATTACAGTCTTTTGTATATTTTTCTGATTAACCTTGCTTCGGGCTAGTTCCATAGCCTTTTTCATATCAGGAATACCGTAGCCGTAATCTTCATTAAAAGAGTCGTATCTGTCAGAAGACTGTCTCACAATATTTATTATCTCTCTATTATTCAACTCCGGAAAAGCTTGCCAAAGACATGCTACCATACCACACATAATGGGGGAAGAAAAAGACGTTCCACTACTACGACTAACGAGTCCGTTATCATTAACGACAGTAGAACCGACACCTAAAGCCATAACATCGGGCTTCACTCTCAGATCGGCTGTCATACCTCTCGAACTAAAACGAGCAACAATCGAATCGCGCTGGACTGCTCCTACAGTAAGCACATTAACAGCATCGGAAGGAGGGGTTATTTTTCTCCACTCCGAATCACCCGAATTGCCTGCACTTATAACAAGAAGCATCCCCTTACTTGCTGCCTTATTTGCTGCCCGTGTAATAAAGGCAGTTCTACCATCAAGACTTGCATGAGTGTAACTATAGGCAGGGTTATCGAAACTATTATAGCCAAGAGAAGTATTCACAACATATACGCCCACACTATCGGCATATTCGACAGCAGCAGCCCAATAGTCTTCTTCGACAGGAAATTCACTCCTCGAATCTTCTGTATTCAGTAGCCAAAAGCTAGCCTCAGGAGCAGTACCAACAAACTGCATAGGCTTATTAGTTCCGATACACGACAAAACGCTTAAACCATGTTGATTAGCATTAGAAAAAAGATCCTGATGCTGATATATGAACCCTTTAGTTCCTTTTATATCAAGGTTATTCAACATTTCAATTTGCGGAAAATGATTAAATCCTGCATCAATAACTGCAATGTCCATTCCTTTACCTTTATATCCGGCATCGTGAAGATATTGTCCGTTATTAAGCTTAATATTATCAAACCCTTTTCCATAATAATTTCCGAAAGAGACTGTCTCCTCAGCAGGATAGTTAATAACAGAATCTGTTTGCATTTTATCAACAGCAGCAGCCCCTTTCCATACAAAAATGGCTTCAGCAACAAATGGTAGTTCTTTCAATTTATCTACTAGCAAAGAATCTTCACAGTGAACAGTTATTGATGACAACCATTTACTTTTCGATGCTATCGCTCCACCCAAAGATTCTATAGTTTTGATATATTTATCGGAAACAGGCAAATCAGTCGAATCTATTGCTATTCCATATTTAGCTCTTCTCTCTATTGCTTTGACAGACAAAAATTCTTCGGGCTTATCCAGCGAGTAATGTGTTTGTCCTTTATCTTTCAGTAATAAACGAAATTTATAATGATATTCCTGTGAAAAAAGAGATACAGAAGTTGCAAGAACACATATTAGCAATAGATTTTTCCTCATAACAATATTTTGTTTTGTACAAAAATACAGATAATAGTTCTTAGTTCATTATTTGTATCTATATTATTACACTTATTAAGTTCTTGCGCAAAACAAAAATGGAATGTGCCAAAGTTATTTAGCACACCCCATTTCTTACCCATTAAAAACCAATTAATGCTTATTTACCTACGTGTATTATTGCCTTTCGATTGTTTTGCTCTATTATTATCAGTACTTACTTTATTCTTTGAGCTGCTATTCTCTTTAGCATTATTTTTCTTGTTGTTTTTATTTCCGAAATTGTCGTTATCCACCCAACTGTTACTATTGTTCTTACTGGTATTGTATTTACTATTGTTACTATAACGGATCGCTTCCTGTGTTTTGTTTCCCTTATACATAGAATATGATTTCTTATGGGTCTTATTCTGTTGCCATGGCTGATTGTTATTTACCACCACCTTGTAAAGACTGTAGAGATCATACTTACTATATTTATCCGGTAAATATCTGTTTGAAATCCAGTTACTACCCGACTGATAATAGAAAAGAGAATTATTTATATCAAAATAAACATTGATATCCGGGAAATAATAATATTCTGCATAGTCGTATCCCACAGGTCCCCAAGCAGGCTGTTTGTCCAGATTTACATTTATATTAATATTCTGAGCAGAGACGGGATTGACAAGTCCTATTGCAAAAATTAAACTGAGGGCTAATATTAACTTTTTCATAATGAATAACTTTTAAAAATCTATATTCAAAAATACAGATGCTTATTTGTTGGCACAACAGTAATCGACAAACAAGCTATTTTGATCTATAGAAAAAGAATATCCCCCCCTTAAACAACGAAGAGGGTGTCACCTATTTCCGGCACACCCTCAAACCATATATCTAAATCTGATTATAGCAGATTACCTATCTTAAAGCCAAGAAACACTGTACGAGGTAAGCTTGGCCCATAGATATAAGATGGATCTCTATCGATACCCTTGTCAAAGTCAGACTGGAAAGAATTGAATACATTCTTCATTCCGACAAACCATTCTACTGTTACTCCACCTGTGATCTTCATATCGTAATGAAACTTAACACCTGCATCAAAAAAGGTTTTAGACTTTTTCAGTTCTGCCCTTTCCTCATCTTCATCCGCAGCCCTATCAGGATTTATAACAGGGGCATTGAGACCAAAGTACGGCACGAGCATTTTCCCAGTATAGTTCCCGGTAAGAGATACTCCAAAATTGCGAGCAAATTCCCAATCCATTGTAAGAAAACCATAGTTATCCGGTGTACGAAAAAACTTCTTTTCTCCGAATTTATCATCTGCTATTTTGTATCTACTGGATTGGACTGTAAAACCTGCAGCAAAATTAAGCTTTTCGGAAGGCATTATTTTCACTTCCAGATTCAATCCCTGTACAACGGCTCCTCCTTTAGAATTTTCCCGAGTATAGATAACAACACCTTCAGCGTCTTTTTCCCCTATATCGTTACGAAAAGGATTATGTATTTTAGTATAAAAACTTTCGACCAAAATATTAGTATTAACCGTACCGATAGGTTTATTGAAATCGAACGATAATGTAACACTTGTACTATTTTCCTGCTTAAGATCCGGAGCATTCTTATTTATCACTTTGCGTGAGCCGGATGTTTCTATATGTAAATCTTCGTCAAAGACCTGAGGTGCTCTATATCCGCGCGACACACCCAAACGAGTTTGGAAATCGGAAGTAATATCATACATCAAACTGGCACGAGGCACAAACACTGTTCCGGATTTGTCACTGTCTCCGGCTTTATCATTTACCGAATAATGTTCAACCCTTGCTCCGGCAAGAAACTTAAATTTACTAACCTTTATTTCATATTGAGCAAAAGCTCCTGCTGTAGACAAAGACTGATCGGAAACAATGCTGTTAGGAATATGTTCTCCGGTAAGTTTTCCATCGCTGTCAACTTCAGGATAGCCTAGTTTCTTATCTTTCAGATGCGAACTTGTATATTCCACGCCACCCACTATTGTGGACAGGTCTGTAACCGATGCCTTATACTGAGTACCCAAATTATATGTCTTATCTTTAGTATTACCATAACCATCGAGTGCATGGTTCGCACCATAATATGAATCCCGGTCAATATACTGTCCTGAAGCAAAAACGGTAAGTAAATCACTTTCTCTCAAATATTGTTCAAAAGTAAGAGCCCCTGTTTTCATATCATGTTTGACCGATTCGGAAATATCTCTTTCATGGTGTGGATAGTCTTGTTTGTTTCCTCCATTGCGTTCCTCTCGTATATTGAAAAAGTCTAGGCTAAGCTTGCTCCGATAACCCGGACGATGAAATATGCGTGTACCTATTACAGTATTTTTCATAGGAGCAATCTCTGAAAAGTCATCTCCATTGGCATCGAACATTTTTCGGTCGCGCATATTTCCAAACACAGCAATCCCGGTCTTATGATCATCAGTAACCAGAGAAGCATTGAAAGTAGCATTATAATCGGCAGTAGGCCCATTAGAGCCGCTTACACCTGTTCCAATCAGAGATGTATTAAAACCTGCTTCGAATGAATTCCTTTTGGGATCTTTTAGTATAAGATTTATTGTTCCTGCAATTGCATTAGATCCATAAAGAACAGATCCTCCACCCCTCACTACTTCGATACGTTCGAGCATATTGGCTGGTATCAGCTCCAGTCCGTACACTCCTGCCAAACCACTGAATATAGGACGACTATTAATCAATATCTGAGAATATGGGCCTTCAAGTCCATTCATTCGCACCTGAGAGAATCCACAATTTTGGCAATCATTCTCATAGCGAAGTCCTGTACAATAATTCAGACCTTCACCTAATACGACAGATTGGGTGGTTTCGAGCATTTTTGTACTCAATGTATTTACAATTACCGGAGCTTCCGATCTCTTCTGTGAGGTACGGCCTGCGGTGACAACAACTTCACTGAGTTTAAGTGCATCTTCTTCTATTTCGAAGTTTACCTCTATCGACTTTCCTCTTTTTAATTCTATTTCTTTTTCTTGAGGCTTAAATCCAATCCCTTCAGCAATTACTATAAATTTTCCTTCGGGCAGATTCTTCAAGGCATAATGACCGGTAGCGTCTGTAGCAATACCAATAGTTGTATTTTTTATCACAACATTAATATATGCTATGTGCTCTCCTGTTTTACGATTGGTTACATGTCCAAAAATATTTGCATCGGTAGGTGCCAGACTAGCATTCGAAGAGATATAAAACACTGTAAAAATGAATAATAGGGCAATTTTACTTTTCATATAGATAGTTGTTTAGCGGCTGCAAATGTATAAAAAAAAGCTCTTTCTCCAAATCACTACAATTAGGTATTGGAAAGAATCTCAATACCGATATATAGGTATATAGCATAAACCATAACAAAGCTATATCTCAAAAAAAATCGCAACTAAATAATTGCGATTTTTTTTCTTATATCTAAAACATTCCCCCTGGTCCACCAGATCTTCGACCTCCTCCACCAGGGCCTCTGCCTCTAAATCTTTCACCTCCTCCTTCATCGAAATCAGATTGCTTAGCACCTCCTTTGAAGGATTGGAAACGAATCGTCAGTCCGACCATAAAATAACTACTTATCGTATTGTAAGTACTATATGATATTCTCTCTGCATTGGAGCTACGAGATATATTACTCCTTTGCTGTAATATATCATATATTTTAAAATTAAGAGTAGCAGGCAGAGTAGTTACATTTTCTTTCGACTTTATTTTGATATTGAATTCCTTGGCCAAAGAAGCGTTCCACACCCAAGAATTCTCTTTATATCCTCCCTCATAGCCTGAGTTTGATGAATAGTTCACATCCGACTCCAACACAAAGCGAAGAGGCAAGAACCACTGAAGGTCTGCGCCTCCTCCATAATTGTATATCTCTTGATTCTTAATATTATTATTTTGAGCTGACAATGCAGAATTTCTTGTATTCTCGTAGGTAAAGTTAGTTCCAATATTGAATGTGAAAGCGTCTTCAATACCCCACATCTTATTTATCAGAAATTTATCGGTATTGAACTTCAGCCTCAATCCCTCACCAATGCTATAGGTATTTGCTGTATTCTTGGTTGGATCACCTCCATTTTGAGCGGTAATAAAAGTGTTATCTCTATTGTAATTTCCTGATGTACGGGCATTGATCGAAAAACTCTTATTTCTGAGGGGTGTATTATACATCATCATTAACCTACCTGTCATATTCCCATCAATATTTTCATAGGTAGTTATTCGCTTATTACCTTCAAAAGAACTAATGCTAGTTATATCATTTGTTGCATAAGTGAAATTTGCAAATCCCATAATAGAGGAAGCTTTCTCTGCTGTATATTTCTGATAACGGATATTTAATCGGTGTTGAAAACCGGGCTCCAAATTAGGATTACCGACAACCTCGTTATTTCCTTCATTACTGAAAGAACCATCAAATAACTGATCAGTAGTCGGCTGGATAGTTTCCCCATTATATCTCAACCTTAAATTATGACGCTTATCCCAAAGGTAATTAAACTCTAATCTAGGTGCGAAATTCAAAAAATTGCGAGCTGCATAACGATTTTGTTCCTCATTTGGCTTTTCCACTGAGGTTTGAGAACGGGAAGGCTCTAAGCCGACACCAATAGTATAGTTATATTTCTGTCTACGACTCTGGAAACTCAAAGATACATTCTGATTTAAAAAGTCGTTTTTAGTTGTCCTTGTATAATTTTCGGATAAAGTCTGATTTTTAGAAGCATCAATGTCATACGTTTTTTTATCCGTTTCCGAATGTGTATTCTTTATATTGTAAGCCAATTCTAAAAAGTTACCAGTTCCTACTGGTTCCAAATAAGAGACACGAGCCCGCCAATTGTTATTATCATTTTTTTGATTATAAACTTGGTTTAGTAATTCCGACAAACCCGAATTATAATAATCTGTAGCAGTATAGGTAGAACCATCTGTAGAACCATCTGTAATACCTCCCGATAATTCCAAGGTAACAGAACGGCCTTTTTCACTAAGCTTCCTATTAATTAACAAATTTCCATTCAAGTTAAGAGAGTGTCCATTCGAGGCCGACTCACTTTCAGCCGAAAAATCTTCTTGAGAATCGGACTGATTTACTCGATCGGTCTCTTTAAGCGAAAATTTCGAACTTTTAGAATAGGACACATTTGGTCGGAAGATAATACTCGTTTTCTCATTAGGATTCCACTCAAACTTAAATCTTCCACTCAGATTTTTATTATTATTATTCTGAGTTGATGTTTCTTCTTCGCCTATACCTTTACTGGTATATTCCGTAGATGTTGTTGACTCTACATTATTATCAGTACCTCTATACTGAATATCTCCATCATATTTAAACTTCTTGGATGGCTCCATTGCTATATTCACACCACCCATAGTTGTTTCGGTCAGCCCTCTATCGCCGCCCCATCGGCGACCACCGCCCATGCCGGAGTTTACATTGTTCGTATTATTAAAATTACCTAAAGCAGATAGTCTGTTATCATTCTTTGCTATGTTTACAAAACCGTTAGACTCATATCTATCTTTATTTCCATATCCACCCGAAAGATTTGCCATAACACCTTCTTTCATTCCGGGTTTCACAATAAGGTTTATCACCGTTTGTTCTTCTCCATCGTCAAAGCCTGTTAGCAATGCCATATCAGACTTCTGATCCAAAACCTGTAGTTTTTCTATCATTCTGGCAGGAAGATTTTCTGAAGCCGTTTTAGGATCGGTACTAAAGAAATCCTTACCATCGACAAGTATTTTCGATATATCTTTTCCGTTTACTGTAATCTTACCATCGGCATCAATCTCTGCTCCAGGAATTTTCTTAATCAAGTCGCCTAAAACTGCACTTTCCTGCACTTTATATGAATCGGCATTATACTCTACAGTATCCCCTTTTACAATAATTTCAGGAGCTTTAGCCTCCACGATAGCTTCTTTTAGAAGAATACCGTCTTCTTTCAGAAAAACATCTCCCACCGAAGTCTTCTGGCTTGTATTTACTTTATAGTACTGTTCCAAATATCCTATAAAAGATATATGCGTTATATACTGCCCTGATTTTACAGCCACACTAAATCGCCCTTTTTCATTTGTTACCCCTCCGGCAACATAACTACTGTCTTTTACATTCAATACCCTAACACTAGCCATCTCTATGGCTTCTTTTGTTCCTTCATCAAATATTGTCCCTGTAATATTTACGGTTTGGGAAAAAATACCTAAAGAAGAAAAGATACAAAAAAACAAAATGAGGGGAATACTCTTTTTCATTATCTCCTTTTATATGAACTACATCATTTAAACTGTTAAATGAGACTATCAAAGACCAAAAAGGTTTAATGAATATTTCATATTTTTTTATTTATTATTGGATAGAAAAGAAGAAAGTAACAAATCATACCTTCACGAAAAAAGCATTATCTTTGCTTGTTATATGAGTAACAGAAAATATTTAGTACAATTGTATTTAACTATAACTTAATCATAGCTGTTACATAAAAGACAATAGTAAAATAGGTCAATGACCTTAATTTGATTTTCAAAAAAAATCTGCACATAATCCTTATGGCAAAGAAACCTGTTCAAAAAAAGAAAAAACAAGATAGTAAAATAGATTCATTCTTCGAATTTGTAAAAAAAGAGAGAACTCGATTCCTTTTAGGAGTATGCCTTGCTTTTATAGGTGCATATATACTGTTGGGTGAAATCTCATTTTTTGCAACGGGAGCGGCTGACCAAAGTAAAGTTGTGAACAGGTCTTTTTTCGATCTCATTTCACATAAACAGGTCATAAGCAACTGGACAGGCGTTGCAGGAGCATTTCTAGCCGAGAAGTTTATCAATCAATGGTTTGGCATCTTCTCTCTACTCATCCCTGTATATTTTATACTCATGGGATTGAAACTGATGAGAGTAGTCAATATTTCTGCTATCCGCACATTCCTCCTATTGGCTTTTGCCATGATATGGGGATCTATAACAAGTGCGTTTCTTTTGTCACGTATTTTCCCCGACAGTCACATTATATGGGGCGGGGCACACGGACATTATATAGAACAAACGCTAGAGGCAGCATTGGGGATTCCTGGCGTACTGATGGTTATTGTATTACTCCTTATTATATTTCTTGTTATCACAAAAAAAGCTTCAATGGAGTTTTTCAGAGGACTATTCAAGAATCCTTTAAAAAGTAACTCTCCCGAGGATATAGATCCCGAATTGGATAATCTATATGAAGAAGAGGAGGAAGAAGAGCCTGTGAAAGAGAAAAAGAATTGGCTATCCTTATTCAAAAGGAAGAAAAAAGAAGAAAATGGAAATGACAATTACGAAGAAGAAGTTATTCCTGTCGAAACCTCTCGGAACAAAGTTCCCGACACAACCCTCATAGTCGATCAGGATTTTGAAATCGTTATTCCTCAAGATGAAGAATTCGTAGAGCCGACTAATACAGAAAAAAAATCTGAACTTGTACAAAAGGATACCACAGAAAATATCGACGATATTCTTCCCGAAGAAGGAATGGAAGAGATGGAAGATTATGATCCGACAAAAGACCTTTCAAACTTTCATTTTCCATCATCAGATCTGTTGAAAGTATATGACAGTACTGGGAAAGGAGTAGATATGGAAGAGCAAAATGCCAATAAGAGTAAAATTATTACAACATTACAGAATTATGGTATCGAAATCACTTCCATAAAGGCAACTGTAGGGCCTACAATCACCCTATACGAGATAGTACCCAAAGCAGGAGTGCGTATTTCTAAAATAAGGAATCTGGAAGATGACATCGCTCTAAGCCTTTCGGCTCTAGGTATTCGTATCATTGCACCTATGCCGGGAAAAGGTACAATCGGGATAGAGGTTCCGAACAAAGATCCACAGATAGTTTCCATGCAGTCGGTAATTGCTTCCCGCAAATTTCAGGAGAGTAACTATGACCTCCCTGTCGCACTAGGCAAGACAATTACAAATGAAATTTTCATGTTTGACCTTTGCAAGATGCCACACCTTCTCGTTGCAGGAGCAACAGGGCAAGGAAAGTCTGTAGGACTCAATGCCATAATTACTTCTCTGCTCTACAAGAAGCATCCGGCAGAAATGAAGATGATTCTCGTAGACCCGAAGATGGTAGAATTCAATATCTATTCAAGAATAGAAAAGCACTATCTGGCAAAGCTACCGGATGCCGAAAAAGCAATCATCACAGATGTGAGTAAAGTAACTCAAACGCTCAACTCTCTGACCAAAGAAATGGACGACCGTTACGAACTGCTAATGAATGCAGGTGTGCGTAACATCAAAGAATATAACGAGAAGTTCCGTAAACGCCGGCTAAATCCATTGAAAGGACACCGTTTTCTACCTTATCTGGTAATCATCATAGACGAGTTTGGCGATCTGATAATGACTGCCGGAAAAGAAATAGAAATGCCGATAGCACGTATAGCTCAGAAAGCGCGAGCTGTGGGTATGCACATGGTTATTGCAACACAGCGTCCGACCACGAATATAATAACAGGTACTATCAAAGCGAACTTTCCTGCACGTATGGCTTTCAGGGTGACATCACAGATAGACTCACGCACTATTCTCGACATGTCGGGAGCTAATCAGCTTATAGGACGAGGAGATATGCTATTTTCGCAAGGAAGCGACCTAGTACGTATTCAGTGTGCATTTGTGGACACACCTGAGGTGGAAGGTATTGCCCAGTATATTGGTAACCAGCAGGGATATACCAGTGCTTTCGAACTACCTGAATATGTTGGCGAAGCTGGAGAAGAAAGGATAGGTAATATAGACCTCAACGATCGCGACCCTCTGTTTGACGAAGCTGCAAGGCTTATAGTAGTGCATCAACAAGGATCCACTTCCCTTATTCAGCGTAAATTCTCAATCGGGTACAATCGTGCAGGCAGACTGATGGATCAGCTCGAAGCAGCAGGCATTGTAGGTCCTGTGCAAGGAAGCAAACCCCGTGATGTCCTTATTGCTGACGAATATAGTCTTGAGCAAAAATTAAACTCGTTTATGTAAGGATGAACAAACTCTCATCTTTAAACCTTTATTATATGCAATAGTCAAAGGAAGATAAGTAAATCAATATAACATATGAAGATAAAATTATTAGCCACAGCCATTTTCACTGTATTTTCGCTATCAGTCTCAGCTCAGAATGCGCGGGCTATACTCGACAAAGCATCCGAGACATATAACAATGCCGGAGGTGTAACCGCAACATTTACCCTCGATTCGAAAGATACGAAAGCAAAATCAACATATAGTTATGATGGTAAAGCATACATGAAAGGGAATAAGTTCAAAATAGAAATACCTGATGCCATCACATGGTTTGATGGAACTACTCAATGGGTATATATAAAAGATACTGAGGAAGTAAATGTTAGTACCCCTACAGGAGAAGAACTTCAGGCAATAAGCCCGTCTGTACTCTTCAATATCTATAAAAAAGGATTCAATCTTAATTATAAAGGAGAAAAACGTATATCAGGAAAACTGTTACAAGAAATAGACCTTATCCCTCAAAAGAAAGGATCAGAGTTTACCAAGATTACAGTTTTAGTAAACAAAGCCAGTAGCACCTTTTGGAGAATAACACTGACAGACAAGGTAGGTATTGAGAATATATTGACCATAAAGAACTATCAAACAGGAACCTCCATACAGGATTCAATATTTCAGTTCAATGCAAAAGACTATCCAAGAGTCGAAATTATAGACCTTCGCTAAAATAGATATTGTTTATTGCTTAATAAAAAATAAGAACCGGATAAATTTGGGCAAAATCAATACATTCTATACCTTTATATAAAATATAAACAAAACATATAATTGTAATAATATGAACGAAAAAGTACGTTGTCTTATCATTGGATCAGGTCCTGCGGGATATACAGCCGCTATTTATGCCTCAAGAGCAAACCTTTCACCTGTGTTGTATGAAGGAATACAACCCGGAGGACAGTTGACGACTACCACCGAAGTAGAAAACTTCCCAGGCTATCCAGAAGGAATCACAGGGCCCGAACTTATGGAAGATCTGAAAAAACAAGCATCACGCTTTGGAGCCGATATCCGCTTTGGTATTGCTACAAGTGTTGACTTCAACTCTTATCCTCGTAAAGTAACTATAGATGGAGAAAAGATAATAGAAGCAAATAGCGTAATTATAGCAACCGGAGCCAGCGCCAAGTATCTTGGTTTAGCTGACGAAACCAAATATGCCGGTATGGGAGTTTCTGCCTGTGCTACCTGCGATGGATTTTTCTACCGCAAAAAGACTGTAGCTGTAGTAGGAGGCGGAGATACTGCCTGTGAAGAGGCTATTTATCTGGCAGGATTGGCAGAGAAAGTATATCTGATTGTTCGCAAGCCATTCCTTCGTGCATCAAAAGTTATGCAAGACAGAGCCATACAGAACCCGAAAATAGAAATTCTATTCGAATGTAATGCAGTAGGACTATTTGGAGATAACGGAGTGGAAGGTGCTCATATAGTGAAACATCAGGGAGAAGCCAATGAAGAAAAGTTCGATATTAAAATAGATGGATTCTTCCTTGCTATAGGGCACAAACCAAACACAGACATATTTAAAGGGCAAATCAATTTGGATTCTGTAGGTTACATTATCACAGAAGCCGGAACACCAAGAACATGTGTAGAAGGTGTGTTTGCCGCAGGAGATGTAGCAGACCCTCATTACCGACAAGCTATAACAGCAGCAGGAACAGGATGTCAGGCTGCTATAGAAGCAGAAAGATACCTAAGCGAAAAAGGCTGGTAGTTGCTCTTCTACTCAAAATATTATTAAAAGCCTATAGATGCACTTTCTATAGGCTTTTTTATTATTTTTAGACGTTGAATTAATTAAACCTGCACATGAACTGGAAGAACTATTTCTATTTCCAAAAAGGTGATAAAACCGCCATTATATTACTGCTCATACTTATAAGTATAAGCGGCGTTTTCTATTTGGTGACACGGCCTCAAAAACAAACAGACACAGATGAAAAAGGCCAAGAACAAACACTCTTATTTGAAAAATTCCAGAAAGGATTAAAAGAGACCAAGCATACCGAATATATAGATAACAACACACACAATAACCCTTATAAGTACACCCCACGCCTACAAAAGCTAAAACAAGGAGAAACAATCGAATTAAACAGTGCAGACACTACAACATTGAAGACCATCCCCGGCATAGGTAGCGGATTCGCCAACAGGATTGTAAAATACAGAAACTCTCTGGGAGGATTCTGCTATATAGACCAGCTAAAAGAAGTATGGGGAATGGACGATTTTCTCTTCAACGATATTGTACCGTACATAAAAATAGAGGTCAAAGTGTCGAGAATAAAGGTCAATTCTACTGACTTTCGAGAACTCAACAAACACCCCTATATAAGCTACAAACAGGCACAGGCAATAATAGATATAAGAAAAAGAAAAGGAAGTATAGAATCTATCAAACGTTTAACCTTACTGGATGAGTTTCCAGAAAAGGATATACTACGCCTGACTCCTTACTTAGAGTTCGATTAAATATAATAATCGGCCATATCTACTAATCCCGCGCGCATAGCATACTTTGTAGCCTCATGTATGTTATTCACTTCCAGCTTTCTGAATATATTCTTTCGGTGAGTGATTATCGTGTGAAAGCTTATATTACGATGAGCAGCTATTTCTTTTGTCGTGTGCCCCAATGCAATCTCCTTCAATATTTCTTTCTCTGTAGCCGTAAGAATATGATCCAGTGTGTCTGATGCCGGCTTCTGAGTCTGGAGTAATTGATTTGTCACTCGCGCACAGATAAACCGATCTTCCTTAAGAAGATGTAACAATCCCAAATTAATCTCATCCAGATCACATGATTTTAATACAACACTAAACGCTTCGCTACTAAAGACCAGCCGTCGAAGAAATTCATTTGTTAATTCTTCCGAAAAGAGTAACCAACGTGTATCAGGGAAACGATATCCTACATTCAGAAGCTCATCCACACTGGCAAAATCAGAAAGAGTATAATCCAAAATAATAGCTACCTGAGAGTTTACAACCAGCCTTTTTATCAATTCGGCTTTTGTTTCCACGTGTTGTACAGAAGCAGTTCTTCTGGTCTCAGCCAAAAGAGCTTCTATCCCTATTCGTGTAATATCCTGCCTATCTATAATAACAACATCTTTCATCCTGCCATTGTATATTTTATAAACAAAGAAAAGAAATTATTCCTGATCAAAAAACTTAGAGAAAAACTGTAATTGATAATCTACTGCGTTATTCCAATATTCGTGCGTATGCTTACCCGGACGTATAATATAGTCATGGGGAATATTCCTATACAGCATTTCTTTATGTAGCTCTTCATTTACCTGATAAAAAAAGTCGTCTCTTCCACAGTCTATGATAATAGAAAGACTATTAGGCTCTATTTTATCCAATTGATTTATGACAGTATAACTATCCCAGATTGCAGTATTAGTTTTGTATGTTCCAAGCCTCTTTTTCATATCCCAATTGTTAGGAAAAGGACGTA
This sequence comes from Dysgonomonas sp. BGC7, assembly GCF_001261735.1. Taxonomy (GTDB): domain Bacteria; phylum Bacteroidota; class Bacteroidia; order Bacteroidales; family Dysgonomonadaceae; genus Dysgonomonas. The sequence continues at coordinate 118,224 of NZ_CVRP01000013.1, forward strand.
TATCCACACCTCCGCTCATAGAGCCGCATGCACCAAATACATCGGGATGATTTATTCCCAACCATAGGCCACCATGCCCGCCCATACTAAATCCTGTGACAGCACGACCTTTGGAAGAAGATATTGTTTTATAATTAGCATCAATATAGTTTACCAGTTCAGAACTTACATATGTCTCAAACTGCATTTTAGGATCGATCGGACTATCCCAATACCAACTGTTCTGACCATCGGGACATACAACAATCATCTGCCACTTTGATGCCTCCTGAGGTAGAGATTTCTTTGTTCTTCTTACCCAAGTATCATATGATCCACCATAACCATGAAGAAGGTATACTACGGGATATGTACGAGACGCTGATTTATCATAACCTTGGGGTAGAACAACTACATTTTTGATATTACGTCCCATTTTCTGACTAAACACCTCTATTGTATCCACTATCTGCGCCGAGATAGTACAGCATAGAAATACTACAAACAAAAATAACAGACCAATTCTTTTCATTTCACATTCTAATTTTAACTAAAACCTGACAAAGTTGTACACTTTTCACCTCGTTTTCTTATCCCTTGTTTATTCTGTATTACCAAAACAATATACTCCTAAGTATAGATAAACAGACTGGTAACTGATAAGGTCAGCTACTAACCGATTTTGTTCCAAACGATTTCTTTACCCAGCGGGGTACAATCAAAGCCCCTACAAACAAATAATTATAATAGGTCAATAAACGCCATAGTAATACAATCAGAGGAACAACCCCTGCCAATGGAATAAACTCACTGAGGTATTGCTTGAATATAAACTCACTAAATCCGCTTCCTCCAGGTGTAGGGCTCACCACCATTACTACCCACATCACAAACTGACGGGCAAAAATCAACAGATTATCATGCACTTCGAAGAAAGCCATAAAAATAGCATTCACAACCAAATAACGAGAGCACCACGACAATATAGTCGCTATTATCAAAGGATACCAATACGAAAGACCTTTTCCTCTGATTTCTCTCGAACTAACAATAATATCATCACCTGCTTTTGCCGCTCCCTTGTGCCAGCGGCGAAGCAATGGCAAACGGAAAATCTTTATTATCAGCCAGCGTATAGCCTGAGGCCTGAAAAAAAGACCTATGATAAGAAGTGTACATATCAACATCTTTATAATATACGCTGCAATAAATAGCACCAACACGCCCGACCCCAAAGCTGTATGATCAGCGAAAAGAGTATGAAATGGGAGAAACAGCAGCAAGATAGGAAAGGTTATTATAAAAAACATCTCGTCGAGCAATAATGTAACAAACACCATTGCCGTACTTCGCCCCACAGGAATATTCTCTTTGGCCAAAAAGAGAACAGCCATACTCGAACCTCCCACGACAGAAGGTGTGATAGCTGTACCAAACTCGGCCAATAGAGTAACCTTAATACACTGCATCCACGAAAGCTGCTTTTCTGTGAGATAGCGATAACGGATCGTAAAGCCAATATCTCGCCCTAACATGAAAGCAAAAGCAACAAGAATCCAGAATATAGTATTACCCGTTATATTTATTTGATTCAGATCGTCAATATTGAATTCTCGGCTAAACATATAAGCAACTACCCCCAATCCTATAAAGGTTGGTAGCAATACTTTCCAAATACTAAACCCTGACGCCGTTTTTTCCATCTTACATTTGACAATTGTACAAAAATAAGAAACTTTCTCCTTTCTTTTTGTACATTTACAGTAAAGATATAATATGAAAATATTTACCTTTAACAATAAACACTAATTATAACTGACTTTACATTATGATAGATGGATTGGGGACAAGCGAAATTGTTATTTTCGGCATCATAGGAATCATTGTTTTAGTAATTCCAATTATATTTGTTATCGGAATTATAGTATGGTTCATTAAGCGCAACAAGAAAAAGTAAATCTCTGTAAAAGAGTGGTAAAAAACGTTCTTCACATAATAAAAAAATACAGTAACAGTCTTTTTGAGAAATATAAAAAGAGCAAACTAAAATACCGGATAGGAATACCAATCTGTCTGATATTACTTATTTGGTATATCCTATGCCTGCCCTCTCCTCTTTTTCATGTACCATACAGTACCGTAGTGTCCGACAGATATAATAACCTCTTAGGCGCACGTATTGCCGACGACCAGCAATGGCGCTTTCCTACCTCCGACTCCATACCCGAAAAATATAAAATATGCCTGATAGAATTTGAAGACAGGCACTTCTTCAAGCATTGGGGCATTAATCCTCTGGCTATAGGCAGAGCCATTAAACAGAATATAAGCAGTGGACACATCGTAAGTGGCGCAAGCACCATAACTATGCAGACAATACGCCTGTCGCGAAAAGAAAGCCGCACATTTGGCGAAAAACTGATAGAAACTATACTTGCTACCCGCCTAGAGTTTTCGTATTCTAAAGACGACATATTGAATCTGTACGCATCGCACGCCCCTATGGGGGGTAACGTAGTGGGTATAGAAGCTGCATCGTGGAGATATTTTGCCCATCAGGCAGCAACCCTGTCATGGGCCGAAGCAGCAACTCTAGCCGTGTTGCCCAATTCTCCCTCACTGATGCATTTCAACAAGAACAGGGACAAATTACTGAACAAAAGGAATAAACTTCTGGAGCAATTATACAACCGCAATATTATAGATAAAGTAGATTACGAACTTGCTGTATCAGAGCCCCTACCCTTTCAGCCACAAGCACTGCCGCAAATAGCACCACACTTGGTAACAAAGCTCTATCAGGAACAAGGAGGCAAGCACATCGTGTCTACAATAGATAAGCACCAGCAAGAGCGTACCGAGTCTATCCTTAGTCGCTGGAATGCTGAATTTGCGCAAAACGGAATAAATAATATAGCTGCAATAATATTCGATGTACAGAAAAATGAAGTCATAGCCTACTGTGGCAATGTAGACTTCGAAAAAGATATCTCAGCCAATCAGGTAGATATAATACAGGCGTCAAGAAGTACAGGCAGCATCTTGAAACCGTTTCTTTACTGCGCTATGTTGCAGGAAGGACTGTTGCTACCCGACGAGTTATTGCCCGATGTACCCATCAACATGAACGGCTTTGCTCCTAAGAACTTCAGTCTGCAATATGATGGGGCTGTACATGCATCCGAAGCATTGGCTCGCTCGCTGAATGTTCCTTTCGTAGTCTCTTTACGTAAATATAATGTCCCTAAATTCTACAATATATTGAAAAGAGCAGGAATGACTACTCTGAACCGTTCTGCCGACAATTACGGACTTTCCCTAATTTTAGGAGGAGCAGAAGGCAAGCTTTGGGACATAACATACATGTATCTGCAAATGGCTCAGCAGCTAAATATATTTAACGAAGAAGGACGATACTATGATATGAAATCTCCGGCATACATACTACAAGAAAACAATAATGAACTGGGAGATCGCAATCGTAATCCACTCTTTTCGGCAGGAGCTATATGGCAAACATTCGAAGCCCTTACCAATGTAAACCGTCCCGAAGAAATAGACTGGAAATCCATTCCATCTATACAAAAAATAGCATGGAAAACCGGAACCAGTTTTGGGTTTCGCGATGGATGGGCAGTCGGAGTAAACCCCAAATATGTAGTAGGAGTGTGGGTTGGCAATTCCGATGGAGAAGGACGCCCCGGACTTACGGGAGCCCGAACCGCAGGAATGGTAATGTTCGACATATTCAATTCACTCCCTCAGAGCCGTTGGTTTACAAGACCCGATCAGGACTTGGTGCAAGTAGAAGTATGCCACGAAAGTGGATGTCTGAAAAGCATGAATTGCCCGGAAGCAGAAATAGATACTGTATGGGTATCTAAAAAAGGTCGGGATGGTGCTGTATGTACATATCACAAGCTTGTACATCTCTCGGAAGACAGAAAATTTCAAGTATATAATGATTGCGCAGGTAGCAGAGGGATCATCCATATCTCATGGTTTGTACTACCTCCTACATGGGAATGGTATTATAAACAACAGCATTCAAATTATGAGCCTCTCCCGCCTTATTCCCCCGAATGTAAAGACGACTCCGATATTAAGTTAATGGAATTTATATACCCTTTCCCTAATGCTATAATAAGTTTACCTAAACAGCTGGATGGTTCTCCCGGAAAATTGATCTTTGAATTAGCACATAGATCTCCTCAAAACAAAGTATTTTGGCACTTAGATGGTCAGTATATCGGAGAAACTGAATATTTCCATAAAAAGGAGTATTCTCCGGCTAAAGGTACCCATATTTTGACCGTTGTTGATGAAACAGGATTAAGCAGCACAATAAAATTTAATATAAAATAGTATTTTTCAAAAGCTCATAAAAAGCTCATAAAAAGCAACATACACAAATAAATAGAAAATAAATAAAAATATATTCACTTTTTCAGCAACATCAATGCAACATTTTTATGATATTAGCATCTTATATATAGAAAGCACAAAATATAGCATGATGCTTTCCTAAGACTTCCCAACCTTGATACGAAATTTGTAGAACTATGGGGAAAGAAGCGAGATTCGCACTTCCCCATGATAAGAGATTCAAGAACTAACCGAGTTCTAATGCGGCTATCTTTTCCAAGATAGCCGCTCTTATTTTATAACCAAAGAGGACTAAAAAAACAAAAAGGGATGTATTGATAAAATACATCCCTTTTCTATTTATAAGAATTTCGTCTTACTTATTCTTCTGTTTTAGGAGTTTCTTCTCCTTCAACAGCAGGCGCTTCAGAAACAACAGGTGTCTCAACAGGAGCTTCTGCTACTACTTCTTCAGCTTTTTCAGCCTTAGCTTTTTTAGCAGTTTCCTTAGCTGCTACAGGTTCATTTTCTGTAGTAGCCTTTTTAGATCTACGAGTTCTTCCTTTCGAAGCAGCTTTCTTCTCTTTCAGCATATTCTCGTTGTAGTCTACCAACTCGATAAAACACATTGCTGCATTATCTCCCAGACGGTTACCAGTTTTAATTATACGAGTATATCCACCCGGACGGTCAGCTACTTTCTGAGATACGTTTTGGAAAAGCTCAGTCACAGCACTCTTATTTTGCAAATCCTGGAAAACCAAACGTCTTGAGTGAGTTGTGTCTTCTTTAGATTTAGTAATAAGTGGTTCTACAACTTTTTTCAAAGCTTTAGCCTTAGCTACAGTCGTAAAAATACGCTTATTAGGGCTTAGGATCAAAGACGAACACATATTAGACAACATAGCATTTCTATGTGAACTTGTACGTCCTAAGTGGTTAAATTTTTTATTATGTCTCATGTCGCTTACTAATCTTTATCTAATTTATATTTAGAAATATCCATGCCGAAAGACAAGCTTAGGCTGTCCAGCAATTCATCAAGTTCGGTAAGAGATTTCTTACCAAAGTTTCTGAATTTAAGAAGGTCGTTCTTATTGAATTGCACTAGCTCACCTAAAGTTTCCACTTCTGCTGATTTCAAACAGTTAAGTGCACGAACCGAAAGGTTCATATCAGCCAACTTAGTTTTCAGCAATTGACGCATATGAAGTATTTCTTCGTCAAATTCCTCGTTTCCGTCAACTTCATTTTGTTCCAACAGAATCTTTTCGTCTGAGAACAACATAAAATGATGAATAAGAATTTTAGCAGCTTCCTTCAAAGCATCTTTTGGATGAATAGATCCATCAGTTGCTATTTCTATAACAAGTTTCTCATAGTCCGTTTTTTGCTCTACACGATAGTTTTCGATAGAGTATTTTACATTACGGATCGGAGTATAAATAGAGTCAATAGCTATAACATTAACATCGTCGGACAAATTGCGATTTTCATCGGCAGGTACATATCCACGGCCTTTGTTAATATTCAACTCGATTTGGAAGCTTGCATTCTTGTCTAAATGACAAATTTCGAAGTCAGGGTTCAATACTTCAAATCCTGACAGATGCTTTCCTATATCTCCAGCTTTGAATACATCAGTACCTGAGACAGTTATACTTACCTTCTCATTTTCTATCTCTTCTACTATCTGTTTGAAGCGTACTTGCTTCAAGTTCAGAATGATATTTGTAACATCTTCTATAACACCCGGCACGGTGGCAAATTCATGCTCAACACCGTCGATTTTTATAGAAGTGATAGCAAAACCTTCAAGAGATGAAAGCAGAATACGACGCAAAGCATTACCTACGGTAATACCATAGCCGGGTTCTAGCGGACGGAATTCGAATTTTCCGAAAAACTCATCCGATTCTAACATCAATACTTTATCCGGTTTTTGAAATGCTAATATAGCCATGAATTTAATTAATTTTTAGAATACAACTCTACGATCAACTGTTCTTTAATGTTTTCAGGGATATCAGCTCTCTCTGGTATGTGAAGGAATTTTCCTGTCAGAGAAGCTTGATCCCACTCGATCCAAGGGTATTTACTATGGTTGAAACCAGACAATGCTTCACTTACAACTTCAAGAGATTTCGATTTTTCACGAACTCCGATAAGTTGTCCCGGCTTAACTACAAATGATGGTATATTTACCACAGATCCGTTAACGGTGATATGACGGTGCGAAACAAGCTGACGGGCTGCTGCTCTTGTAGGTGCAATTCCCAGACGATAAACAACGTTATCTAGTCTCGATTCCAACATTTGCAAAAGAACTTCACCGGTAATACCACGCGAAGCTAGCGCTTTGTCGAACATGTTACGGAATTGTTTTTCAAGAACACCATAGGTATATTTTGCTTTTTGCTTTTCACGCAATTGAATACCGTACTCTGACGATTTTTTCTTTCTTCCGTTACCATGCTGTCCCGGAGGATAATTCTTTTTAGAAAGAACTTTGTCAGGTCCGAATATTGGCTCTCCGAATTTACGGGCGATTTTTGATTTTGGTCCAGTATATCTTGCCATTTCTTTTCTAATTAATAATTGATGAAAGCTAAAATTGTGCAGCCGCGATTACAGAGAGGGTCGTTGCAATCAAATTCACAATTCAAGTTCCAATTTTTAAATTTGATTAAACTCTTCTGTGTTTTGGAGGACGACAACCATTGTGAGGAAGTGGAGTAACGTCAACAATTTCTGTTACTTCAATACCTGCTGCATGGATTGTGCGGATTGCAGACTCACGTCCGTTACCCGGTCCTTTTACAAATACTTTTACTTTTCTCAATCCTAAGTCAAATGCAACTTTAGCACAGTCCTGTGCTGCCATTTGAGCTGCATATGGGGTGTTCTTTTTTGAACTGCGGAAACCCATTTTCCCTGCTGACGACCAACTGATAACCTGGCCATCGCCATTCGTGATCGAAATAATGATATTGTTGAAAGAAGAATGTACATGAGCCTGTCCTGTAGCATCCACTTTAACGATTCTCTTTTTCGCTGCGACTGTTTTTTTTGCCATATCAAATTAATTATTTTGTAGCTTTTTTCTTGTTAGCAACAGTTTTCTTTCTACCCTTACGTGTACGGGCATTATTCTTAGTACCTTGACCTCTCAAAGGCAGACCGATACGGTGACGGATACCTCTGTAGCAACCTATGTCCATCAATCGCTTGATATTAAGTTGCACTTCTGAACGTAAGTCTCCTTCTACTTTAAACTGAGCGGCGATGATTTCACGCACTTTTCCTGCCTGATCGTCATTCCAGTCTTTTATTTTGATATCTCTATCAATTCCTGCTTCAGCGAGGATTTTGTTAGCAGAGCTACGTCCGATACCATAAATGTATGTCAAGGCTATTTCGCCTCTCTTATTTTGTGGTAAATCGACCCCAACTATTCTTATTGCCATATATTTTTTAGATTAATTTGCAAAATTAATAAATTATCCCTGACGTTGTTTAAACTTAGGATTTTTTTTGTTTATTACATATAAGCGACCTTTTCTTCTGACGATCTTACAGTCATCTGTACGCTTTTTCAGTGATGCTCTTACTTTCATATCTTTGTTTATTTTTTATTTGTATCTGAATGAAATCCGTCCTTTGGACAAGTCATAGGGTGACATTTCTACACGTACTCTATCTCCCGGCAATATTTTAATGTAATGCATACGCATTTTTCCCGAAATATGAGCTGTGATTTCATGTCCGTTTTCTAGCTCGACACGAAACATAGCATTGGATAGTGCTTCTACTATGACTCCGTCTTGTTCTATTGCTGCTTGTTTAGCCATAAATATTATTAAAGATTTAAATTCCGTTATTCCCCAAAACAGCTTCTACAAATTCGAATGTAGATAATATATCAGCTTTACCTTGTCGAATAGCTACCGTGTGCTCGAAATGAGCAGAAGGTTTGCGATCTTTGGTTCTTACAGTCCATCCGTCGCTTTCGAAAACGACATTTTTACTCCCCATGTTTATCATTGGTTCTATTGCGATACACATCCCTTTTTTGAGCAAAGGACCTGTTCCTCTTCTACCATAATTTGGTACTTCAGGAGCTTCGTGCATTTTACGCCCTATACCATGACCAACAAGTTCTCGTACGACTGAATAGCCTTTTTTCTCACAATATGTTTGTACTGCATCTCCGATATCGCCTACGCGATTTCCTTCCACAGCTTTTTCTATCCCCAGATAAAGCGATTCTTTCGTTGTTCTCAGCAACCGTTTAACGTCTTCTGCAACTTCACCTACACAAAACGTATAAGCTGAGTCTCCACAGAATCCGTTCTTTTCAGTTCCACAGTCAACGGAAATAATATCACCTTCTTTCAAAACATAGTCGGTAGGAAAACCATGTACGACTTGTTCATTGACCGAAGCACAAATTGCACCTGGAAAATCTACACTACCCGGAGCTCCTTTATATCCTAAGAAAGAAGGTATAGCTCCATGATCGTGTATAAATTCTTTTGCAATCTTATCTAATTGAGCCGGAGTAACTCCCGGTTTAATATGTTTTGCCATTTCGCCCAAGGTCATCCCCACAAGGCGATTGGCTTCACGCATCAATTCGATTTCTTCGTCTGTCTTTAGAAATATCATCTAAACCTCCTTAATATGCTGCAATTGAACCTGAACGTCCTTTAATTCTTCCGGATTTCAATAAACCATCGTAGTGTCTCATCAGCAAGTGACTTTCTATCTGCTGTAATGTATCCAATACAACCCCTACAAGAATAAGCAACGATGTTCCTCCAAAGAATTGAGAAAACTCACGGCTTACACCAAAGTAGCTGGCAAAGGCAGGAAGAATAGCAACTAATGCCAAAAATAATGAACCCGGAAAAGTAATGCGGGACATTATAGAGTCTATATAGTCTGCTGTCTTCTTACCCGGCTTGATACCCGGTATGAATCCATTATTACGCTTTAGTTCGTCTGCCATTTGCACAGGGTTAATGGTTACTGCTGTATAGAACCATGTAAACGCTATAATAAGAAGGGCAAACAAAACATTATATGCAACACCATCGTGAGATGTAAGCGAGCCTACAAATCCTGTCTTTTCTGTAGAGAATCCAGCCAGTGTAATAGGAACAAACATAATTGCCTGAGCAAAGATAATAGGCATCACGTTTGCAGCATTCACTTTCAAAGGAATGTACTGACGTGCACCACCATATTGTTTATTTCCTACAACTCTTTTAGCATATTGTACCGGAATACGACGTGTTCCTTGCACTAACAATATTGCTCCACAAATAATAAGTAGCAACAATACTATTTCTGCTAAGAACATAATCAATCCACCAGCCTGACTGCTCAATCGGGAAGTAAATTCTCCAATCAAAGCATGTGGCAAACGAGCAATGATACCAACAAGGATGATAAATGAAATACCATTACCAATCCCTTTATCAGTAATACGCTCTCCCAGCCAAAGCACAAACATACTACCTCCAGCCAATATTATGGTAGATGGAACAACAAAGTCCCATGTAGTAGGAGCTGCCTGACCAAGTGCGCCCATCAAATAAGCCGGACCTTGGAACAATAGAATAGCAACAGTCAGATAACGTGTATACTGATTCATCTTAGTACGTCCACTTTCTCCTTCACGTTGCAATTTTTGGAAATATGGCAATGCCATACCCAACAACTGCATAACGATGGAAGCAGAAATATAAGGCATAATACCTAATGCAAAAATAGATGCATTGGCAAATGCCCCTCCTGAGAACATATTAAGGATATCAAGTATACCTCCCGAAGTTTTAGCCTGCAACGCATCAAGCGCTGAAGGATCAACTCCCGGAAGGATTATATGAACTCCGAAGCGATAGATCACTACGAAAAAGAAGGTTATGAGGAGCCTTTTTCTAAGGTCCTCAATCTTCGATATATTTTGCAGTGTTGATATAAATCCCATCTTACTTCAGTTTTGTTGCGGTTCCACCTACTGCTTGTATAGCTGCTTCTGCTGATTTTGAAAACGCATGAGCTTCAACATCTAACTTAGCTGTTAAGGCTCCGTTTCCAAGTATTTTCACTAAATGTTTTGCTGAAATAAATCCGGCATCAATCAATGTTTGAACATCAATTTTTGCCAAATTCTTAGCTTCAGCCAAACGTTGTAAAACATCCAGATTGATAGGTTTATATTCTATGCGGTTTAAGCTTTTGAAACCGAACTTAGGAAGACGGCGTTGAATAGGCATCTGACCTCCTTCGAAACCGATCTTCTTAGAATAACCTGATCTGGATTTTTGCCCTTTATGACCTTTTGTGGAAGTTCCGCCTAAACCTGAACCCGTACCACGGCCGATTCTTTTTCTGGTTTTGGTAGATCCTTCTGCAGGTCTCAAATTTGATAAACTCATATTTTATATTTTTTATCTTATAAACTAAATTACTCTACAATAGTTACCAAATGGTGAACCTTGTTGATCATTCCTCTGATAGCAGGTGTATCTTCATGCTCTATCACTCGGTTTAGTTTTCTTAAACCAAGAGCATCTAAAGTCAGTTTTTGATCTTTAGGGCAGTTGATTCTGCTTCTTACTTGTTTAACTTTAATTTTTGCCATAATAATTTTCTTTGCAAATTAACCTTTAAACACTTTTTCCATCGAAACACCTCTGTTTTGAGCTACAGTATATGCGTCTCTCAACTCACCTAAAGCTTCGATTGTAGCTTTCACCAAGTTGTGAGGGTTTGACGAACCTTTCGATTTTGCCAACACATCTGTTACTCCAACACTCTCAAGCACAGCGCGCATCGCACCTCCCGCTTTCACTCCGGTACCCGGAGCAGCTGGTCTGATCATAACTTCAGATCCACCAAAACGAGCGATTTGTTCGTGAGGAACTGTACCTTTTAGTACAGGAACTTTTATAAGGTTTTTCTTTGCAGCTTCAACTCCTTTAGCAATGGCTGTTGTAACCTCACCGGCTTTTCCTAATCCCCAACCTACGATACCATCTTCGTTACCTACAACTACGATAGCAGCGAAGCTGAATGTACGACCTCCTTTTGTTACTTTAGTAACACGGTTGATAGCTACTAGTCTATCTTTTAGTTCGATGTCGTTAGTCGATTTTACTCTATTGTTAACTCCTGCCATTTCTATTAAAATTTAAGTCCACCGTTACGGGCAGCATCTGCCAATTCTTTGATTCTGCCATGGTATAGATAACCGTTACGGTCAAATACCACAGTTGTGATGCCAGCTTCTTGAGCACTTTTAGCAATTAGTTCGCCAACTTTTGCAGCTATTTCTTTTTTAGGAGCTTTGTCTGTTAATTTAAGAGACGAAGCTGCTGCCAAAGTTTTACCTGTCAAGTCGTCGATAACTTGTGCATATATTTGCTTGTTGCTTCTGAATACTGTCAGGCGCGGACGCTCGGTAGTTCCGGAGATCTTTCCACGTACGCGTAGTTTTATTTTATTTCTTCTATCTGTCTTTGTTACCATGATTACTACAGTTTATGAATTATTTACCTGCGGCTTTACCTGATTTGCGACGGATAACTTCACCTACAAAGCGTATACCTTTTCCTTTGTAAGGTTCAGGTTTACGGAATGAGCGAATTTTCGAACAAATCTGACCGATCAGTTGCTTATCACAAGATTCTAGAATAATTAGAGGTGCCTTATTTCTTTCAGATTTTGTTTCTAGTTTTACTTCACCAGGCAACTGCATATAGATACTATGAGTATAACCTAATGAAAGTTCTAGAAGCTGACCTGTGTTTGAAGCACGGTAACCAACCCCTATTAATTCCAATTCTTTGCGATATCCTTCAGAAACGCCTATAATCATGTTGTTGATCAAAGATCTATACAATCCATGTAGAGAGCGATGAGCTTTTTCGTCTGATGGACGTGTTACTGACAACACTCCATCTTCAACAGAGACTTTAATATCAGGATTTACTTCTTGCGATAATTCTCCTTTTGGTCCTTTTACTGTAACTACGTTATCCTTGCCTACAGTAACTGTTACTCCGGCAGGAAGATTGATGGGTAATTTACCTATTCTTGACATAACTTACTATCCTCCCTCTTAATTAATAAACATAACACATTACTTCGCCACCAACTTTCAGTTCGCGCGCTTCCTTGTCTGTCATCACTCCTTTAGAGGTAGATACTAGAGCTACACCTAGTCCGTTAAGAACACGAGGCATTTCTTTATACCCTACATATTTACGAAGACCTGGAGAAGATATGCGAATCAGTTTCTTGATCGCATTTACTTTGTTTACAGGATCGTATTTCAAGGCTATTTTTATAGAGCCCTGAGGTCCTTCGTCTACAAACTTATAGTTAAGAATGTAGCCTTTTTCCAAGAGAATTTTTGTAATCTCTTTTTTCAAATTTGACGCCGGAATTTCAACAACTCGGTGATTTGCCATGATGGCATTTCTTAGACGCGTCAAATAATCTGCTATTGGATCTGTCATGTTTAAATTGATTTAAATTAATCCCGTCTATCGGGACAATATTTAATTCTATACTAAAAAAAAATTCTTACCAACTTGCTTTTTTAACTCCGGGTATTAATCCCTTAGAAGCCATTTCCCTGAACTGTATACGGGAAATTCCAAACTGGCGTATATAGCCTTTTGGACGTCCTGTGATACTGCAACGGTTGTGCAAACGTACAGGTGAAGCATTCTTAGGTAGAGCTTGTAGAGCTTCGTAATCGCCTTCGGCTTTCAACTGTTCTCTTTTTGCTGCATATTTAGCAACAAGCTTAGCTCTTTTTACCTCACGAGCTTTCATTGATTCTTTTGCCATCTTATATCAATTCTTTTTTTGCGTTCTTAAATGGTAACCCAAATTCTTTGAGCAAAGCATAGCCTTCCTCATCTGTTTTTGCGGAAGTTACAAAGGTAATATTCATTCCCAGAATTTTACTAATATTATCAATATTAATTTCAGGGAAGATTATTTGTTCTTCAATACCCAGTGTATAGTTTCCACGGCCATCTAACTTACTTTCGATTCCTTTAAAGTCGCGAATACGAGGCAATGCCACGCGAACAAGTCTTTCCAGAAATTCGTACATTTTATCGTTGCGTAGTGTAACCATCACTCCGATAGGCATTTTCTTACGCAACTTGAAGTTAGAGATATCCTTTTTAGAATATGTTGCTACAGCTTTTTGTCCTGTAATAGAGGTAATTTCATTAACTGCTGTTTCGATAATTTTCTTATCTGCCACAGCTATACCAAGACCTTGGTTGATAACGATTTTTTTCAAAACAGGCACTTGCATATTCGATTTATAACCGAATTCTTTCATCAAAGAAGCTACAATACGGTCTTTGTATTCTGCTCTGAGGGTTGTTGTATTGCTCATTATTTAATTTCCTCCCCTGATTTTTTAGCGTAACGAACTAGCTTACCATCCACTTCTTTACGACCGATACGTGTAGGTTTTCCTGTTTTAGGGTCTACTACGTTCAGGTTCGAGATATGGATAGGAGCTTCTACTTTCTCTCTTCCTCCTTGCGTATTTTTCGCATTAGGCTTAGTATGCTTGGTAACTTTGTTCCAACCTTCTACTATTGCGCGTTGTTTTTCAACAAACACTTTTAGTACACGTCCAGTTTCACCCTTATTCTTACCAGCATTAATGTATACTATATCGCCTTTTTTGATATGTAATTTACTCATTGCTTTTATTTTTTGGATTATAGTACCTCTGGTGCTAGTGAAACTATTTTCATGTTAGTTGCACGAAGTTCGCGGGCAACTGGTCCGAAAATACGGCTTCCTCTGATTTCACCTGCTGCGTTTAACAATACACAAGCGTTGTCGTCGAAACGTATGTAAGAACCGTCCTGACGACGAATTTCTTTTTTTGTACGAACGATTATTGCTTTTGTTACAGCACCTTTTTTAATATCACTCGAAGGGATCACATTTTTGATAGCAACCACAATCACATCCCCTACCGACGCGTAGCGTCTTCTTGTTCCGCCTAGAACACGGATACATAATGCTTCTCTAGCTCCACTGTTATCAGTAACTACTAGTCTCGATTCTTGTTGTATCATAATTATTTAGCCCTTTCGATTATTTCTACTAATCTCCATCTCTTGGTTTTACTCAACGGACGAGTTTCCATGATGCGTACTGTGTCGCCAATGTTGCACTCGTTCTTTTCGTCATGAGCATGATATTTCTTCGTTTTGTTAACGAATTTTCCATAAATAGGGTGTTTTTCTTTCCATTTCACAGCCACAGTAATGGTTTTATCCATCTTGTTACTGAAAACGACCCCGAATCTTTCTTTTCTTAAATTTCTCGTTTCCATCAGCTCTTAATTATTTTTTAGTTCTCTTTGGCGCAATTCTGTAAGAAAACGTGCGATATCGCGACGTTTTTCTTTAATCTTAATCGGATTGTCCAATGGAGATACACTGTGGTTTAACACCAATTGGTTTAATGCTACTCTTTCAGCATCTAGTCTTTCTTTCAATTCTTTGTCGGAAAGTTCTCTTACTTCTGCAATTTTCATACTTCTTAAGCGTTTTGAGTTAAGTCATAATCTCTGCGTACTATAAATCTAGTAGTCACAGGAAGCTTTTGTGCAGCTAGGCGCAATGCTTCTTTTGCTACATCATAAGATACTCCTTCGATTTCGAATAGTATTCTACCTGGTGTTACCGGTGCAACGAAACCTTCCGGCGATCCCTTACCTTTACCCATACGTACTTCGGCAGGTTTCTTTGTGATAGGTTTGTCTGGGAAAATTCTAACCCAAACTTGTCCTTGACGCTGCATGTAACGAGTTACTGCAATACGAGCCGCTTCTATTTGGCGCCCTGTGATCCATTTGTTTTCAAGGGTTTTGATGCCAAACGAACCGAAAGCTAGTTCATGCCCTCTTTGAGCATTGCCTTTCATACGACCTTTTTGCTGTCTTCTGAATTTTGTTTTCTTCGGTTGTAACATTTTACTTCGAACGTTTTTTTAATTACTTTCTCTTATTTCTCTTGAAACCTTTTCCTTGATCGTCTCTGTTGTTAGAACGACGTTCTCCTCTGTTGCCAGAGTGTCCGCTTTCTTTAGAGGCTACGAATGAAGGAGCCAGGTCTTTCTTGCCGTAAACTTCTCCACGGCAAATCCACACTTTAATACCAATCAAACCAACTTTTGTAAGTGCTTCGGCATGTGCATAATCTATATCGGCGCGGAATGTATGTAGTGGAGTACGTCCTTCTTTATACATTTCCGAACGAGCCATTTCTGCTCCGTTCAAACGTCCTGATATTTGAATCTTGATACCTTCTGCACCCATCCTTATTGTTGAAGCGATAGCCATTTTGATAGCACGACGGTAAGCTATTTTACCTTCTACCTGACGGGCTACGTTATTAGCTACAATAACTGCATCCAACTCGGGTTTTTTGATTTCAAAAATATTGATTTGAATATCTTTATCTGTAATTTTCTTTAACTCTTCTTTCAGCTTGTCTACTTCTTGTCCGCCTTTACCGATAATGATACCCGGACGAGCTGTACAAACTGTAATAGTAACAAGTTTAAGTGTTCTTTCGATAACGATACGTGATACACTAGCTTTGGCCAGACGGGCATTGAGATACTTACGGATTTTGCTGTCTTCCAACAGTGTGTTTCCGTAGCTCTTGCCTCCATACCAGTTAGAGTCCCATCCTCTGATGATTCCTAAACGATTTGCTATTGGATTTACTTTTTGTCCCATCTGCCGATTAATTTTGTTTTTCTTTATTAAGTGTATCTACGTGAAGTGTAACATGGTTTGAACGTTTGCGTATTCTGTAACCTCTACCTTGAGGTGCAGGACGCATTCTTTTCAACATTGCTCCACCATCTACGTTTATCAATGACACATATAGCTCACCACTTTCTGCTTTACGTTCATTTTTAGCTTCCCAGTTTGCGATAGCTGAACGTAATAATTTTTCTACTTTAGCAGCAGCTTCTTTGTTTGAATATTTCAATACGCCAAGTGCCCTGAATGCCTCCATTCCACGAATCATATCTGCTACAAGACGCATTTTTCGAGGAGATGTCGGCACATTGTTCAACTTAGCAAAAGAAACAGTCTTTTGAGCTTCTTTTCTTGCTTCAGCTGCTAAATGTTTTCTTTTACCCATATTAATGTTTTCTTTTTTTTATTAATTAATGGCACTTCAATTATTTCTTCTTGTTACCACCGTGTCCACGGAATGTACGAGTAAGTGCAAATTCACCTAGTTTGTGTCCTACCATATTTTCTGTTACATATACAGGAATAAATTTATTTCCGTTGTGAACAGCAATAGTGTGACCTACAAAGTCCGGTGATATCATTGAAGCTCTTGCCCATGTCTTAACTACAGCTTTTTTCCCTGACTCATTCATAGCCAAGACTTTTTTCTCAAGCTTAACATTAATATACGGGCCTTTTTTTAACGAACGACTCATAATTTCTTTATTAAATCAGGTTATTATTTTTTTCTTCTTTCAATTATGTACTTAGAAGAATGTTTCTTAGGAGCTCTTGTTTTAAGACCCTTAGCATACAATCCTTTACGTGATCTTGGATGACCTCCTGAAGCACGACCTTCACCACCACCCATCGGGTGATCGACAGGGTTCATTACTACACCTCGGTTATGAGGACGGCGACCAAGCCAACGAGAGCGTCCCGCTTTACCTGATTTTTCAAGTCCGTGATCTGAGTTACCTACGCTACCGATAGTAGCTTTACAAGAAAGAAGTATCTTGCGTGTTTCTCCGGAAGGCATTTTTATGATTGCATAGTTTCCTTCACGAGAAGTCAACTGAGCAAAAGCTCCTGCCGAACGAACCATCTTAGCTCCCTGACCAGGACGAAGTTCTATATTGTGAATAACTGTACCGATAGGAATTTTTGCCAAAGGCAATGCATTTCCTACCTCCGGAGCAGCATCTTCTCCGGATATCACTGTTTGACCTACTACCAATCCTTGCGGCGCCAAGATGTATGTCTTTGCTCCGTCTGCATAATACAATAGAGCAAGACGAGCCGAGCGATTCGGATCGTATTCTATTGATTTCACAGAAGCTGGTACTCCGTCTTTTGTTCTCTTAAAGTCTATGAGCCTGTATTTTCTCTTATGACCGCCTCCGAGATAACGCATGGTCATCTTACCGGTATTGTTACGGCCACCAGACGCACTTTTGCCGACTACAAGAGATTTCTCTGGTACACTTGCAGTGATTTCTTCGAATGTACCAATAATTTTGTGTCTTTGCCCCGGTGTTGTGGGCTTTAATTTACGTACTGCCATTTTCTATTTAGATATTGCTAAAAAAGTCTATACTTTCACCATCTTTCAGGGTGATTATCGCTTTCTTGTAAGCAGAAGTTTTACCGTTTATCACACCAGCTTTGGTATAACGGCTTTTACGTTTTCCTGCGTAGTTGAGAGTGTTTACTGATTCAACTTTCACGCCGTAAACTTCTTCTATTGCTTTCTTAATCTCCATTTTGTTTGCACTAGGAGCAACACGAAAACCATAACGATTCGGAAATTTTTCTGAAATCGCTGTTTGCTTTTCTGTTAATATTGGTTTAATCAAAATTCCCATAATATTTACCTCCTTATGCTTTTAAAAGATTATCTATAATAGCTACCGACGACTCAGCCAATACTAAACTTGTACAGTTAAGTATTGAGTAAGCATTTAAGTCAGAAGCTCTTACAACTTGTACTCTTTGCAAATTACGAGCCGACAAATATACATTTTTATTTTGGTCTGGCAAAACAAGAAGTATCTTTTTATCAGCCACTTGCAAATTTTGAACTAGCGCTACAAAATCTTTTGTTTTAGGAGCCTCGAAAGAGAAATCTTCTACTACAACGATTTGATTATCTTTCGCTCTTGTTGAAAGAGCCGATTTGCGTGCCAGTTGTTTTACTTTCTTATTTAATTTGAAGCTATAATCTCTTGGTTTAGGACCAAATACGCGTGCACCACCAACTAACAGCGGAGATTTGATATCGCCTCGACGTGCGCCACCGCCTCCTTTTTGTTTGATCAGCTTACGTGTACTACCAGACAGTTCACTTCTTTCTTTAGTCTTGTGAGTACCTTGACGTTGGTTTGCCAGATACTGTTTGATGTCTAACCAAAGAACATGCTCGTTAGGTTCTATTCCATAAATAGCATCATTCAATACTACTTTCTTGCCGGTATCTTTACCGCTTTTATCTAATATATTCAGTTCCATTATCTTTCTATTCTAACGATTGAACCATTACTTCCCGGTACTGAACCTTTAATCAACAAAAGATTATGTTCCGGTATTATTTTAATGATCACGAGGTTTTGCACAGTAACTTGCTTGTTACCCATCTGACCACCCATTCTTGTTCCTTTAAATACCTTTGCAGGGTATGAACAAGCTCCGATAGAACCCGGTGCACGCAGACGGTTGTGTTGACCCAAAGTAGCTTGTCCAACTCCACCAAAATTGTGGCGTTTAACAACCCCTTGAAATCCTTTACCTTTTGATACTCCAATTACGTCCACATAAGGATCGTCCATAGAGAACATTCCATCTACGGTGATAACATCTCCCAGATTGTATTTCTCTTCATACTTGAACTCGGCCAAGTGTCTTTGAGGTGCAACTCCGGCTTTCTTAAAATGTCCGATCTGTGGTTTTGTGGTGTGCTTTTCTTTCTTTTCGGCAAAGCCTATCTGCACAGCCTCGTAACCATCTTTCTCAGACGTTTTAACCTGAGTAACTACACAAGGACCCACTTCGATAACAGTGCATGGAATATTTTTTCCCTCGGCACTGAAAACGGATGTCATTCCGATTTTTTTTCCTAATAATCCTGGCATTTCTCTAATTATTTATTTAATTCAATATAAAAATTCATCAAACTTTGATTTCTACTTCTACACCACTTGGTAATTCAAGTTTCATAAGAGCATCTACTGTTTTAGCTGTTGAGCTGTAGATATCAATTAATCTTTTGTAAGAAGAAAGCTCAAACTGTTCGCGAGATTTTTTGTTTACGAAAGTCGAACGGTTTACAGTAAAGATACGTTTGTGAGTAGGCAATGGAATTGGACCACTAACTACAGCTCCTGTAGCTTTTACTGTTTTAACGATTTTCTCAGCAGATTTGTCTACCAAAGTGTAATCGTAAGATTTCAGTTTAATTCTAATTTTTTGACTCATTGTCAGTTTAATTAATTATTAAAAATATTACTTATAAAAAGCAGACTGTGATTAAGAGTCATTTACTAACCACAGTCTGCATTTTTTTATTTTATCAAATCTACACGTCCTTTCACTTCGGTCAATACCTGACGTGCAATAGACGAAGATACTGTTTCGTAGTGAGAGAATGTCATTGCCGATGTAGCTCTACCTGAAGTTATGGTACGTAAAGATGTTACGTATCCAAACATTTCAGCCAAAGGAACCTTAGCTTTTACAATACGTGCTCCTGAGCGGCTCGATTCCATACCTTCAACTTGTCCACGACGTTTGTTCAAGTCTGATATTACATCACCCATGCTTTCTTCCGGAGTTACTACTTCCAGCTTCATGATAGGTTCAAGTAATACAGGGCTTGCTTTTTCCGACGCTGTTTTGAAAGCAAATTTAGCACAAAGCTCAAACGACAACTGGTCAGAGTCTACTGTATGGTATGAACCATCGACTAAGACTACTTTCAGTTTATCGAGAGTATAGCCTGCCAAAACACCATTTTTCATTGCAGCAGCAAATCCTTTTTGTACAGAAGGAATAAATTCTTTAGGAACATTACCTCCTTTTACTTCATCAACGAATTGAAGTTCACCTTCAAAACCTTCATCGGCAGGACCTACTTTAACAATTATATCAGCAAATTTACCACGACCCCCGGATTGTTTCTTATACACTTCGCGAATTTCAACTGTTTGAGAAATTGCTTCTTTATAAGACACCTGAGGACGACCTTGGTTACATTCTACTTTAAATTCACGTTTCAAACGCTCGATCAATACATCAAGATGAAGCTCACCCATACCTTCGATAATGGTCTGACCAGAATCTTCATCGGTATGTACACGGAATGTTGGATCTTCTTCAGCTAATTTAGCTAATCCATTAGCCAATTTATCCACATCCTTTTGTGTTTGAGGCTCAATAGCGATACCAATTACCGGATCTGGGAAGTCCATTGCCTCTAGGGTAATAGGAGCATTCTCGTCACAAAGTGTATCTCCGGTACGAATATCTTTAAACCCTACTCCCGCACCAATATCACCACAACCAATAACCTCTTTTGGGTTCTGTTTGTTAGAGTGCATCTGGAACAAACGAGAGATACGTTCTTTTTTGCTCGAACGTGTATTATAAACGTAAGACCCTGCATGTAACTCTCCAGAGTAAACACGGAAGAAACACAAACGGCCTACGAATGGGTCTGTAGCAATCTTAAACGCCAAGGCACAGAATGGCTCTTCCGGGCTTGGGTGACGAACAACCACTTTTTCCGGATCGCGAGGATCAACTCCTTCAATCGCTGGTGTATCAAGCGGGCTTGGTAAATAAGCACAAACTGCATCTAATAGAGGTTGTACACCTTTGTTTTTGAATGAAGATCCGCACAACATAGGAGTGATCTGCATAGAAAGTGTTCCCTTACGGATAGCAACCATAATTTCTTCTTCGGTGATAGTAGACGGATCATCAAAGAATTTCTCCATCAATACATCATCACATTCAGCTACAGCTTCTAACATTTTTTCTCTCCATTCTTCGGCTTCAGCCAAAAGATCGGCAGGAATGTCTTCCACATGGTAGTCAGCTCCCATTGTTTCGTCATGCCAATACAAAGCTTTCATAGACACTAAGTCTACGATCCCTTTGAAAGTCTCTTCAGCCCCTACAGGTATCTGGATAGGACAAGGGTTGGCTCCTAACATTTCGCGAACCTGACGAACTACCTCAAAAAAGTTAGCTCCCGAACGGTCCATTTTATTCACGTAACAGATACGTGGCACTTCATATTTATCTGCTTGACGCCACACTGTTTCCGACTGAGGTTCAACACCTGCAACAGAGTCGAATGTAGCGATAGATCCATCTAGTACACGCAAAGAACGCTCTACTTCTACAGTAAAGTCAACGTGTCCGGGAGTATCTATCAAGTTGATTTTATATGTTTCATTTTCGTACTTCCACTGTGTGGTGGTAGCAGCAGATGTGATAGTGATACCACGTTCTTGCTCCTGATCCATCCAGTCCATAGTGGCTGTACCATCATGAGTTTCCCCAATTTTGTGAGTCAACCCTGTATAGAAAAGAATACGCTCAGATGTTGTTGTTTTACCAGCATCGATGTGAGCCATGATACCGATATTTCTTGTATTTCTTAATGCGTCTAAACCTTTTGCCATCGTTTTTTTACTCCTTACTTATTAAAATCTGAAATGAGCGAACGCACGGTTAGCTTCTGCCATTCTGTGCATATCTTCTTTTCTTTTGAATGCACCACCTTGATTATTGAACGCATCTGTAATCTCTGCAGCCAATTTATCGGCCATAGTCTTACCACCTCTCTTGCGAGCATAAAGGATAAGATTTTTCATACAAACTGATTCTTTTCTATCAGGACGGATTTCGGTAGGAACCTGAAATGTTGCACCACCTACACGGCGAGACTTCACTTCTACTTGTGGAGTTACATTATCCAATGCAGATTTCCATATTTCGAGAGGAGATTTTTCTTCGTTTGGTAATTTTTTCTTTACAGTTTCGAGTGCAGAATAAAAGATATCGAATGCTGTAGACTTTTTACCATCATACATCAAGTGGTTAACAAATTTTGTAACCTTTACATCACCGAAAACAGGATCCGGGAGGATCTGTCTTTTCTTTGGTTTTGCTTTTCTCATTTTTGTTTTTAAAAATTTTGTTTTTGTTTTTGGCTGCCAATTTTTAGCGTCTTCAACGATTCCGCCGAATCATTTACTCAACCTGTATATTGCCTATCCAATAAACTTAAACCGTTTTAATACTTAATTAAAAAACTCGGTTAAGGAGCAGAATTATTTCTTCTTAGCTGCTGCAGCTGGTGCTCCTGGTTTTGGACGTTTTGCTCCGTATTTCGAGCGACGTTGTGTACGACCATTTACACCTGCAGTATCCAGTGAACCACGAACAATGTGGTAACGAACACCCGGTAGGTCTTTAACACGACCACCTCTAACAAGTACAATAGAGTGCTCTTGCAAGTTATGTCCTTCTCCAGGAATATAAGCATTCACCTCTTTAGAATTTGTTAAACGCACACGTGCTACCTTACGCATCGCTGAATTTGGTTTTTTAGGAGTAGTAGTGTACACACGGATACAAACACCTCTACGTTGAGGGCATGCATCTAATGCACGAGATTTACTCTTTTCAACCAAAACAGTCCGTCCTTTTCTTACTAATTGTTGAATTGTAGGCATCTTGTTTTAAATCTTTAGAACTTTAAATTCAATTTTTATTATACATTTTTACTATACGAATACCACAATAAACCGAAGCTATTTCGATGACAATCAATTATTTGCCATCAAAACAAGCTCCTTTTCACGCTTTATTCGGGTTGCAAATGTAGACATTATCAGCTAATTACACAAATATTTACATATTTTTTTCCAATAAAAACCAGACAATAACTATTTTATGATATTACAAAAAAACAAACAGGCATGAAGAGAACCCCTCCATGCCCGTATTTCTCGAATGAGATAATATAAGTAGTGTGTATGTAAAAGTGTAAGATTAGAAAGAAAAGTCTACTCCGGCAGCAAATACTTTATTCGTACGAGAGAACACATCTTTTCCTGAAATATAAACAGGAGGATTAGATCCTACTACTGCTGCATATTTAGAGTTCTCTTTTGTCCAATCAGAGTATGTAGTCCAGAAATAGCCGATATTTATCATAACGTTCTTAGCCACATTCACTGCTCCTCCAAGTCCTATAGAGTAGGAATTGATAGAGAAGCTCAAGTCTTTTTGATAGTCATCAGTAACGCCATAACGCGTTATTTGACCACCGGCACTGATTAAAAACATTTTATTTACACGAAACTCTAATCCTGCAAGATATTCATTTGTCCCTCCATTAATAAATTTTTGTTTATCATCAGCCATATCTGCATCGGAATCGAAAAAATGATGATATCCTACACTCGCCAGCAACTGAGGAGTTATCTGATATGATGCACCAACAGTAAACAAAGCCGGAATATCGTGCGGAGTATTAACACCATCTTTAAACTGAGCCAAACCGGCATCTTTTCCATCAACAGTTTTACTCTCCACATTCAGACTTGTTTTGAACTCATACTTCATACCTATATTCAGAGCCTTATAGTTGAAGTTGAGACCAAGTATAGGAGCTACCCCCCAACCAGACTGTTTATTATCTATTTCTCTATCTGCAACCAAAGCAGCCATTTCAGGTTTTCCGGCAGCAGTAAGAAAATCTGTAGCAAGCATCATTCCTCCTGTAGGATTTACTAGCGGATGCTTAGGGTTAATCTTTATATTTTTCAAATAGCCTTCATAACCATTATTTACAATATTAAGACGGAAACCTGCGTATGCAGAAAACATATCATTGATAGCATAACTACCTCCGAGTTGTGCCCCATATATAAAAGATGACCCTCTCATATATGCGTCTACCGAATATTTATCAGTAGGAACACCCATCGCCGATATAGCTAAAGGCATTGTAGCAATCATAGATTCGAAAGAAGGTAAACCATCATTAAATGTAGCTTTACCTCCGCCTCCTGTTACTGCAATATTACCCGAAAGAACCCACTTTCCCGTTTTATACGCAGCCTGCAAACTAGGAATAATAGGAGCAGAAGCTGTTCCTTTAAATTTCTTAGTTGCATTATCTCCAAAGCCAGCAAAAGGGGCAAATGTAGATGTTATTGTACGAGTTTGAAATGCACTTTGATTTGTGAACGAAAAATGAAAGCCATCTTCCAGTTTAACCAATCCGGCAGGGTTAGTATAAGCCGCATCTATCTGCAAGGAAGCATCACGGGCAACCATACGTATAAAGTGGGCACTTTGATTTGTATTAGTCAATATTCCTCCTGCAAAAGCGGGCAGGACACCAGATAAGGCTAGGACACAAAGAGATAATAATTTCGCTTTATTCATTATATGTAAAATTAGTTAAATGAGGCTGCAAAGATAGAAGTATTAAATTAGTTTCAAAAGAAACCAGCCTAAATAATTACATTTATATACCTGATAATCAAATATTTGTTGTCTATGCAACTAATAAAAGGGAGCTTAAAAAGCTAATTTATGCGAATAAGTAATTGAAACTGTATCTCATGTAAAAAAAGATTCACAGTCGAAATAAAAAAACTTTATCTATTATACAACTCTTCCCCCCTTACCTGAGAGCTTAGACGAAGCTAAGAGAGATGAATAACGACAATTACGAAAGGAGGATAAAAGGGTACAACTTTGTCAGGTTTTAGTTAAAATCACATTTTACAGAGATCGATCAACCAACGGCCACAGGAGCACAATGTATGTAAATAGTTGTTTTTAAATAAAGATCAATTAGCAATCGGCATAATTCGATAAAAATCATATATCTTTGCCACCCCTAAAAAAGGAAGGGCAGAAATATAAAAAACAAGAATCTCTAAAAAGCCTTAAAAACTAATCAATTTACAGACATAATTGTTTAAACAAACGCAAACCCCACACAGATGACATTGGCTCACCTGTTACTCACAGACACTATTTATGAATAATTGGAAACGTACATTTGCTATAATATGGTCCGGACAGTTTTTTTCTATGCTCACAAGCTCCATAGTAGGGTTTGCTGTAGTATTTTGGCTGAGTACGAAAACCGGATCGGCAGAAGTCCTGGCCTATGCAATGCTTGCCACTCTCATGCCTTTCATTATACTGGGCTTGTTTACCGGAGTATTCGTCGACAGATGGGATCGCCGTCGGACTATGATTCTGGCTGATAGCTTTGTCGCTTTCTGTTCGGCAATTCTTGCATTGCTATTTTATTTCGACAGAATAGAAATATGGGAAGTGTATGGACTTTTAGCACTTCGCTCGGCAGGAAGTGCATTTCATACTCCAGCTATGCAAGCTTCGGTTCCATTGCTTGCACCAAGCAGCGAATTAATGCGTGTAGCAGGAATAAACCAGATAATTCAGTCGGTGAGCAACATTGCAGGCCCTGCTCTTGGAGCCGTATTTGTTGCATTCTTTGACATGACTTACGTAATGTTACTCGATGTAGTAGGTGCTGCAATAGCCTGCACCTCACTCTTATTTGTAACAATACCTAACCCTAAAAAAGCAGAAGGCGTAATACCCAATGTATTGGGAGAGATAAAAGAAGGCGTAAAACATATGTTTGCGGAGAAGGGGCTTTCTTATCTTCTGGTATGTGTCATTATTGTTACATTTTTTATGGTACCCGTAGCGGCATTATTTCCGCTTATGACTATCAATCATTTCAATGGAGACGCCTTTCAAATGGGAATTGTCGAAGTAGCATGGGGTTCAGGAATGCTAGTAGGAGGTGCTATCGTAAGCCTGAAGTTCATGAAGAGAATCAATAAGATATATATTATAAATGTAATGACCATAATAGTCGGGCTCTCCTTTTGGCTATCGGGTCTACTTTCCACATCCGCTTTTATTCTTTTTTCAATCCTCACTACCATCGGTGGTATAGCAGGATCAATATACTGGAGTACATTTATTGTTATCTTACAGACTAAAATTCATCCTGCCGCACTTGGACGCGTATTCTCTATTTATGACAGTATAAGCCTTATGCCTACAATCCCAGGACTATTGGCTACCGGCTTCATTGCTGAACGCATAGGATTACTGAACGCATTCATTGTTGCAGGAGTAGCCACTGTTGCTGTCGGAGTGGTTGCATTTTTCATTCCCGTCATAAACAGATTAGGGCGCTCTACTATTCCCGAAGCAGAAACAATAGAGCAGGAATAAGAGGTATTACTTACTATACTTTCTCCTGTATTCGCTAGGAGTTACATTTGCATGTTGCTTAAATATCTTATTAAAATAAGACACATTATCGAAAGATAATTCGAATGCAATATCAGATATGGACATCCTTGTTGTGAGAAGTAGTAGCTGTGCCTTCTCTATTTTTTTCTGATTGATATACTTTACAGGAGTACAACTCATCTCACGCTTGAATACTCTGGTAAAATGATCTTCTGTAATACAAGCAATATCTGCCAATTCCGAGATTGATACATTCTTATTAGAGTTCTCATGTATGTACTTCAAAGCGTTGTTGATACGAACATCAATGTTATTAGACTTAGCTTCTGCATGGTCTACAAACCGCGACAATAGCTGATACAATATCCCTCGAGTCTCTAAAGCGTAGTGAGCTTCCATTTTATTACTATCCGACAAATACTGGGAAAAAGTAGGTGGATTATCATAAATCTTGGGATCGTAATACTTCAAATACCTGTCCGGGTTTATATGTAAAAGACGCTTTGTAAGAGCCAAATCTAAAGAAGAAGCTTCTATTTCGAGAGGAAAAGTATATTTATCAAATAAGGATTCCTGATTTATTACCTTTTCATAAAAATGAATATAATAAAGAGCAAAAAAACTATCACATTCATCATCATGTAATGTAAAAGGAGGTGTCAAATACAAATGTCCGGGCCTCAGCAAATAAGTTTTATCACCAAACCGCGTTATGGCTTCTCCCCCTTCAACATAATATATACGGGCAAAAGGGCTATAAATTTTCGTCCAGTTCCAATTTGCATTCAATTCGGAATAGCCAATATTCAGCAGTATCAGATCCAGGTTTTGATTAAATTCAGACATATACGAGTATCGTTTTTATACCATATATTACATCTCGTAAATATACTTATTTATAGTGAATAATAGCACATTGTTTAAGTACAAGATCGAAAAAGTATTATTTATTCGTCGGAATAGTGAAAGCGATTGTTGACTACTATCTATATATTTGTTATGATAAAAAAATCAAATTGACTAAAATCATGAATAAATCATTATCTATTCTTACTATTCTTTGTTTTTTCATCCCCATACTCATAAACGGGCAAACATCAAATAAAGAGATAGAATTGTTCCGAAACGAGAAATTCGGTCTGTTTATACACTGGGGGCTATATTCTCAGGCCGCAGGAGAATGGAAAGGAAAGCCGACTAAGGGAGGCGAACACTTCATGCTATATGAACGAATACCTCTGAAAGAATATGCATTGTTAGCCAACGATTTCAACCCTCCAGGTTTCGATGCTAAAGAATGGGTTGAAACCGCAAAGCGATCGGGTATGAAGTATATCGTGTACACGACCAAGCACCACGATGGATTCGCAATGTATGACTCTAAATGCAGTGATTACAACATCGTGAAGAAAACTCCGTTCGGAAGAGATCCTCTGAAAGAACTGGCAGAAGCCTGTCGAAAAGAAGGCATACAACTAGGTCTGTATTATTCTCTTGGTCGAGACTGGGAAGATCCGGACGTGCCGACCAACTGGCCTGAAAAAGCCGGTCGAAGCAATACATGGGACTATCCAGACGAAGATGGAAAAGTTTTATCCCGATATGTAGAACGAAAAGTAAAACCCCAACTTCGAGAACTCTTAACGGAATATGGGAACATCGCTACAATATGGTTCGATACCCCCGAACTGATAACAAAAGATCAGAGCAGGGAGCTAAAAGAATTGATCAACACTCTACAGCCAAACTGTTTAATAAACAATCGGATAGGAAACGGACTGGGAGACTATTCCATTGTCGAACAAAAGCTCATGGACAAAATAGACAATCGTCCATGGGAAGCCTGTCTCACAATGGGGCGAAACTGGGGATATAACAAATTCGACACAATATATAAAGCCCCGGAGGAAATGATCCGCCATTTAGTAGACATAGTAAGTAAAGGAGGAAACCTCTTGTTAAACATCGGGCCAACAGGAAAAGGTAACTTCCCGAAACAGACGAAACCCGGACTCGAAGCATTTCACAAATGGTTAAAATCGAACGGAGAAGCCATCTATAATACAAAACCTTGGATCGTATTTGGAGAAGACTTATCCGATTCTCCTAAAGAGGTTCTTAAGACAGGCTTCCATGATGCCGAATTTGACGGAACGCCTAAAAGCCGTATCCCTGATATAAGATTTACATCGAACGGAAAAACAGTATATGCCATTGCAAGAGATGTTGCTGACAAGAACTATACAATCAAATCTATAGATAAAGATAAAAAAATAAAAAACATCAAATTGCTGGAAAACAATAAATCTATAAAATGGTCACAAACCGCAGAAGGATTGAATATACAATTCGACAGGGTAGGGAAAACTCAATTTCCAATCTATGTACTGAAAATAGAGTTTGAGTAGAAGCTACTACCTAACCATTGAAAAGAGAAAACACACCATACAATTAAATCGAAATAACCATGACAAGAAAAAGATTTCAGGGCGAATGGCCTAAAATAGGCATACGTCCGACCATAGACGGGCGAATGGGGGGAGTAAGAGAATCTCTCGAAGACCAGACCATGAATATGGCAAAAAGCGTAATAGACCTATTAACGACAAACTTAAAGAATCCTGATGGCACGCCTGTGCAATGCGTTGTGGCAGACAACACTATCGGTCGTGTGGCAGAAAGCGCTGCCTGTGCCGAAAAATTCAGAAGAGAAGGCGTAGGAGTTACCATTACAGTAACCCCTTGCTGGTGCTATGGAAGCGAAACCATGGATATGGACCCGCATACAGTAAAAGCAGTATGGGGCTTCAATGGAACAGAACGCCCCGGCGCCGTTTATCTGGCTGCAGTACTTGCCGGACATGCTCAAAAAGGATTACCCGCTTTCGGCATATACGGACACGATGTGCAAGACGCCGGAACGACAGAAATACCATGCGATGTAAAAGAAAAGCTTATCCGTTTTGCTAAAGCAGGTATGGCCGTAGCTACGATGAGGGGGAAGTCATATCTTTCTATCGGAGCGGTGTGTATGGGAATCGCCGGTTCGATCGTAAACACAGACTTCTTTGAAGAATACCTGGGAATGAGATGCGAAGGAGTAGACGAAGTAGAGATCATTCGCCGAATGACAGAAGGCATATACGACAAAGACGAGTTTGAGAAAGCTCTAGCATGGGCTAAAAATAACTGTAAAGAAGGCGAAGACAATATAAACCGACCAGACCTGAAGAAAGACAAGGCAGCCAGAGACAAAGATTGGGAGTTTATCGTAAAAATGACTCTCATTGTGCGCGACCTCATGGTTGGTAACCCCAAACTTAAAGAAATGGGATTCGGCGAAGAAGCTCTCGGACACAATGCAATTGCAGCAGGATTTCAGGGGCAACGCCAATGGACAGATTTCTATCCTAACGGAGACTTCACGGAAGCTATCCTAAACTCATCTTTCGACTGGAGTGGCATACGTGCGCCTTACATCCTAGCAACAGAGAATGATGCGCTCAACGGAACTACGATGCTATTCGGATACCTGCTGACTCACACCGCTCAGATATTTGCCGATGTGCGTACATATTGGAGTCCCGAGGCAGTAGAACGTGTAACAGGAAAGAAACTAGAAGGACTCGCCTCCGGCGGCATGATCCATCTCATCAATTCCGGAGCGGCTACCCTTGACGGATGCGGTTACCAAAACGACAGCAAAGGTAATCCTACAATGAAAGCCTTCTGGGACATCGCCGATAAAGAAGCTCAAGCTTGTCTTGATGCAACAAAATGGATACCCGCTAACCGTGAATATTTCAGAGGAGGAGGTTTTTCATCCAAGTTTCTGACCAAAGGAGGAATGCCTTGCACAATGGCTCGTCTCAATCTGGTGAAAGGTCTTGGCCCGGTGCTACAAATAGCCGAGGGATGGACTGTCGATCTAGATCCGGAAGTACACAAAACTCTGGATGACAGAACAGACAAAGGCTGGCCTACCACATGGTTTGTACCTCGTTTGACCAACGACCCTAACTTCAAAGACGTATATTCCGTTATGAACAACTGGGGAGCAAATCATGGTGCTATCAGTTGCGGACACATTGGTGCCGATCTCATCACCCTTGCTTCTATGCTCCGTATCCCTGTGTGTATGCACAATGTAGACGATCAAAATATTTATCGCCCTGCGGCATGGACTGCTTTTGGCATGAATAAAGAGAGCTCCGACTACAAGGCTTGTCAGACCTACGGACCATTATATAAATAATAACAAGACTCATAAATCCATAATTTTACTTATTTTTACTACCGCTCTTATATTAAAACAGGGCGGTAGTAAACAATACAAAGCGAATTACAGTTGATTTTAACTAAAAGGTGACAAAAGTTACACTTTTTCCTGTTTTTTAGATTGTTACTTTCGACTCTGTCTAAAAGGA
Organism: Dysgonomonas sp. BGC7; assembly: GCF_001261735.1. Taxonomy (GTDB): domain Bacteria; phylum Bacteroidota; class Bacteroidia; order Bacteroidales; family Dysgonomonadaceae; genus Dysgonomonas. The sequence continues at coordinate 149,139 of NZ_CVRP01000013.1, forward strand.
TTTTTCCTTTATAGATAAAGTTTAAAAAGTTTGCTACAATAGAAGACTTCAACTAATAACTCACATAAATAAGTACAAATAATGGATTTGAAAGAGGGATATATCAACGAATCATCTGGCAAGACAAAACGCTATTGTCAATTTATCAGACTCAACTCTGAGACTATAAATCAATACAAATATTGGCATAAGAGTAAAAACGTATGGAAAGAAATACCTGTAGGAATCAGAAAAGCGGGTATTATCGACATGGAAATATATGTTATCAACGATACGGCTTTTATGATAATAGAAACACCAACCGACTTTGAGTGGGATAGTGCTTTTGGCAAATTAGCAACTTATGAACGGCAAGCTGAATGGGAAGAATTTACCTCCCGGTTTCAAATAACGAAAACATCGAACCGATCGGAAGAAAAATGGCAGTTGATTGAACGTATATTTTCCCTCAATGAGGCATTAAAGGAAATATAGACTCAATCACATATCCAACAATAATGATAACAAAAGAACAAATAGCAAAATTTATAGAACAAGCTCATCGTGTAGGTAAAGAACGTTTACAACTTTGTAGTAGTGGCAACCTCTCGTGGCGTGTAGAAGAGAATACGGCATTAGTGTCTGGCACGGGATCATGGCTACCTCGACTTGCTGAAGAAAATGTAGCAATATGCGACATCTCTACCGGACAGAGAATAGACGGACCTAAGCCCTCGATGGAGAGTGTTTTCCATTTGGGCGTACTACGCCAACGCACAGACATGAATGTAGTCCTGCATTTTCAATCGCAATATGCAACTGCAATATCTTGTATGAAAAATAAACCTTCAAGTTTCAATGTTATTGCAGAAGTTCCATGCTACTGTGGTAGTGAAATTCCGGTAATACCGTATTTCAGACCGGGATCTAAGGAGCTAGCAGATGCTGTTACCAAAGCACTTACCAATCACGATTGTGTATTGATGAGTAAACACGGGCAAGCCGTATGTGGAAAAGATTTTGACGATGCTTTTCAGAAAGCAGTATTTTTCGAACTGGCTTGCAGTATAATTGTACATGCCGGCGAAGGAAACTATCTCACTCTTACAGAAGAAGAAATACAAGATCTCAATATCTATATCTTAGGTAAATCCGGCAAATAAGAATACTATGGCTTACTTAGCTTTAGACTTAGGTGCGGGCAGCGGCCGGGCAATTGTTGGAACAATAAAGAATGGTAAAATAGAGATGGAAGAGGTGCACCGCTTCACAAATCATCCTGTAAAAATAGGAGATACCCTCTATTGGAATTTCCCATCTTTATTCAGCAATATCAAACAGGGAATCAGCATTGCCATAAAAAAAGGTTATTCTTTACGAGGCCTTGCAGTCGACACATGGGGGGTAGATTATGGGCTTTTGGACGATAAGGGCAGATTGTTGTCAAACCCCGTATGCTACAGAGATTGTCGTACATCGGGCATGAGTGACAGAGTGGAAGAGATCATCTCCAAAGAAAAGCTGTATAAAAAAACCGGAATTCAACAGATGGAAATAAATACAATATTCCAATTGTTCAGCCAACAAGAAACAGAAGACCCCACTCTTGGATGTGCAGAAAAGCTGTTGTTTACTCCCGATCTTATAAATTACTTTCTTACGGGTATTGCCCGAAATGAATATACAATAGCATCTACATCTCAACTGTTGAATGCAATAGAAAAAAAATGGGACACAGACATTTTTGAAAAGCTCGCTCTACCCTATCGCCTGATGCAAGAAACAATCAATCCCTGCTCTCTGCTGGGTGTACTCAGCAAAGAAATTGCAGACGAAACAGCAGCAGGGGAAATCAATGTGTTTTCTGTCGGTTCGCATGATACAGCTAGTGCCATAGCGGTCATACCCGAAGAGGGAGAAGAGTGGGCCTTCCTGAGTTCAGGCACATGGTCATTGCTTGGCATTCTTTCCGACTGTCCTATTCTCGACAGAAATGCAATGCAGAACGATTTTACCAACGAAGGAGGTGTAGACAATAAGATTCTGTTTATGCGCAACATCACTGGATTGTGGCTACTCCAACGACTGATTGCAGAATGGGAAAAGGACGAAGAAGATTGTTCCTATGATTTTTTACTCTCGGAATGCTCCGCTTCCAAGCCTTTTGGCTCGGTGGTGAATAGCGACCATCCATTGTTTGTTCATCCTATATCAATGACCGAAGCTATACAAACCTACTGTAAGCAGACTAATCAAACCATCCCTCAGACCAAAGGAGAATATGTGAGGTGTGTTTTGGAATCTTTGGCCGTGAAGTATTATTTTGTAATGGATAAGTTAAAAGAATGTACAGGGCGAAATATTACAAAATTGCACATAGTGGGTGGCGGCAGTCAAAATGAATTGCTCAACCAATATATAGCAGACGCAATAAACATCTGTGTCACTACCGGACTCACAGAAGCCACTGCTGTCGGAAATATTATTCAACAAGCCATTGCAGACAGAAAAATAGAGAATTGGGCAAAAGGACATGAAATAATAAAAAATAGTTTTAATTTTAAGATCTATCAGCCTTCAGAGCATAATTTATGGACAGACTTTGTAATACGACACACGGAATTATTTGAATAACTGAAAAGAACCAAAACATAAAATCACATACCAAAAAGTTAATACCAATTATTATATGAATAGCACAAAGAAATCTTTATTCACAGGAAGCCAGGGACAGAATTATCTCTTTCCTTTCATTCTTGTCACCAGTTTATTTTTCCTCTGGGGATTTGCACATGCCTTACTGGATGTACTCAATGCCCATTTTCAAGAAATACTACAAATATCGAAAGCACGTTCGGCATTGGTGCAGTTTGCTTTATATGGAGGCTACTTTGTTATGGGTATTCCGGCAGGATTGATAATAAAGAAATACGGATATAAAAAAGGGATTGTTTTCGGACTGATCGTTTTTGCAATAGGTGCATTTTTATTTTATCCGGCAACTCTGATAAAAACGTTCTTCCCTTTTCTTATAGCTCTTTTTGTAATTGCTTGCGGACTAACATGTCTCGAAACAGCAGCCAATCCATATACTACAGTATTAGGCCCTGCCGAGTCGGGTGCAAGGCGTATCAACCTCGCTCAATCGTTCAACGGACTAGGGTGGATACTAGGCCCATTGGTAGGCGGAATGTTGATATTTTCCGACGAAGGAGACCCTTTTGCCGCATTGGCAACGCCTTATATAGGTATAGGCATAGTAGTGCTTCTTATAGCCGCTTTATTTATACGCACACCTTTACCTCAGATTTCGGCTGAAGATAGCAGTCAATCAGAGGTAACTCAGACACAAGCAAAAAGCAGATACAGAGACTTATTGAAACATCCTCTGTTTATCTTTGCCGTAATAGCTCAGTTCTTTTATGTGGCAGGCCAGACCGGAATAGGCAGCTTCTTTATCAATTATGTAATTGAAGTGCGCCCCGACATTTCACACCTGCAAGCATCGCAGATACTTGCCTTCGGAGGAATGGGAATGTTTATGGGGGGACGAATATTGGGTAGTTACATTATGAAGTTCTTCAATCCAAAGAAACTACTGGCAATATACGCAACAATGAATATTTTACTCATGGCAGTCGTAGTAATGAGCTTGGGCATGACTTCTGTTGTGTGTTTATTTGCCTCTTACTTCTTCATGTCCATCATGTACCCTACTATTTTTGCTATAGGCATTAATGGGCTAAAAGAAAATACAGAAAAAGGCTCATCACTCATAGTAATGGCAGTTGCAGGCGGTGCACTCATCCCAATGCTGATGGGACGCATTGCCGACATATACTCTATGGCTACAGGCTTTTTGATTCCTTTAGTGTGTTTTATTGTTATCCTTCTCTTCGGTCTCAGTAAATTAAAGAATTAGGTTGCTCTTCTTTAGAGCAAGAAAAAAGGAAGATTGTATTTGCCTAAGTTGCAAATACAATCTTCTCTTTTTTACTCTGCCTCAACAGAGTTTTCCCAAACAATCTTGATATTTATTACTTCATAAATCTAAATAAAATTCTATTAAGAGTTATCGAAGAAACTTCGATCCTATTCCCATCCAGAATTCTGTACTAAATTCTTATTTTTATAAAGCTCGCTGTTAGCTATAGGATAGAAATTCATCTTATCAGATATACTATATGTAGCAAGTAACTCTTTAGTATACTTGATTGTTCCATCACCTTGCTTCACGACTCTTACTTTATAGATATTTTTCATTTCAGACAAATCTTTCCAGCGACGAAGATCCCAAAAGCGCTGTCCTTCGAAAGCAAATTCAACTCTGCGCTCATTTTTTAGACGTTTTAAGAAATCAGTTTTACCGAGGCCGACAGGAATATCAGGCATATTCACGTCGGAGCGACTACGCACCCGATTTACTGCATCACGTGCACTCAGACTGTAACTTCCTTTATAATCAGGATCACCGTATGCATTAACCATCGCTTCTGCATAATTTAGCAATATCTCCGCATAACGGAATAGTATCCAGTTATGATGTTGCGATGTTGTTGTTTGCCCCGATTCGAATGTGATACTATTATTCACATATTTTCTCAAATAATATCCGGTAGTTGTAGCATTTGTTATTGGAAGTGCGTTCTTTCCTCCTTCGAATATTTCTACAGCAACCTTAGGCCAAACCATTCCATTGTAAACGATAGTCATACCCAGACGTGGGTCGCGACCTGTATAAGGGCTGGCAGCCTGAGTTGAGTTATTCCAGTCAAATGCAGTTCCATTAGTCATTTCATAGGCACTTACCAGATTTTCGGTAGGACAAGTAGAAGTCTTTCCTCCCGCTACTCCCATAGGAAAATTTGAAGCCTCGAAAGATGTACTTTGACCTGTTGGACGGCATAGAATAACTTCTTTACTCTGGTTGTTAGTAGCTCCAAACAAGGTTGAGTATTTATCTAAAGTATATCCGAACGTGCTTGCATTACTAATGATGTCGTATGCAGCCTGAGCCGCATCTTTCCACTTTTGACTATCGTCTGTCGAAAACAACGGACTTGCCAAATATAAAGCAGCTCTGGATTTTAATGCTAATGCAGCACCCTTTGTTGCACGTTGCAAGTTACCATTACCTCCAGGCATGTCACTCGCTAGATTAGGTAAAACATTGGCCACAGCTGTACATTCAGTTATAATGAAATTCAATATTGTTGCAGCATCGGATGGCTGAGCTATATTTGCTTCATTTTGTGTAATAGTTTTAGTTATCAGAGGTATATTCTGATATCTCTTTACTAATTCGAAATAGAAAAATGCACGTAAAAAGCGTACTTCATATTCATAATTCAAATAATTTTTAAAGTTATCCTCAAATCCATCTGAATTTTTCCATTCATCAAAAGTCAGTCCGACACAATTATCTAAGTAAAAGTTAGCATCATGAATAGCTTGGTAGTACTTACTAAACTGATCATCTACTGTATAATTTGCCGACCATGTCCCATTAACAAACCTCTGAATATTTGTGTCGTATACATGTATTGCATCATCTGTAGCTGCATCTTGCATAGCACTAGATGTATTATTAAAATCCTGAGGTAAATAGCTATAGACTTGTGTCGTCAATTGCTTTACCCGATCCATATTATTTATTATCTGCTCTTTTGTATAATAATCAGCTTCGCTGATATCCATAAAATCACAGGCGCCGAACAAAAGGGTTGTGGCTGTAAGCAACAAAACGCTTTTTTTTATTTTTAGAAATGCCATATTCATCTATTTTAAAAAGACATATTAATACCGAAAACACACTGACTCATCGTAGGGTGATCCACTCCAACACTTTCCGGATCTACTGTTTTTATATTATCAAAACATAAAATATCATGTGCTCGAACATAGAACTTGGCTCCTTTTATAAAACTTTTCTTTTTCAATATACTTGAAGGTAAATTATAATAGAGTTCCAGAGTTCGTAGTTTCAGGTAAGAAGCATCAGCTACCCATAATGAGTTAGTCGTATAATTATTAGCAGAGCCATCAGAAGTCAATCTAGGATATTTAGCATCCGGAGTTTCCGGCGTCCAACGATTGTTATAATATTCTTTAGATATTGTTCTGTTGCTATACATAGGCCAATATACACTAGATGTGTTCAACAGTCTACTCTGATTTCCTGTTCCTTGAAACAAAGCATACAAACCTATACCTTTATACTCCAGATTCAGATCAAAAGAGTAATATATTTCGGGCATCGTACTATATCCTAATGCTACTTGGTCATATGCGTCTATCACTCCATCATTATTCTGATCTTTGTATTTTAAGTCGCCCGGACGAACTGTAGATAAATTTTGCTTAGGACTGTTATCAATTTCATTCTGATCTTGAAATGTGCCTATTACTTCATAACCAAAAAATTGTCCTAGTCTTTTACCTGTACGCTTGAGATAATCATGTGGACGATATTCTTCATTCATATTTACAATTTCATTTCTGTTAAATGTAAACATTCCTCCAATCTGATACTTAAAGTTTTCTATATAGTCAGTCCAGCGCAAACTGGTTTCAGCACCATAACTATTGACTACACCATTATTGACATAAGGTGATGTCATACCAAATATAGAAGATACAGCATTTTCTCCACTTATCAGAATATCTGTACGATGGTCATGGAATCCGTCTAATGTTGCAGACAGCTTATTGAATAACATAACATCAAGTCCAGCATTAAATTTATGTGACTTTTCATAAGTCAAATCATTTATGCCAAGCTGGGTTATTGTCATTCCATTTATACTGGTTGGGTTGTTTCCGAAATAATAACCTCCACCTGTACCATATTTATCTAAATACAAATCTACAGCATAATCTGCCCGGCCTGCAATTCCGTATGATGCACGAAACTTTAATAAATTTAACCAATCATTTTTCAAAAAGCCTTCTTCAGACAATACCCATGCAGCACCTACAGACGGGAAAATACCCCATCGTTTATCCGGATCCAGAATACTGGATGCTGACCCGGACAAAGAGAAATCAAGAATATAGCGGCGATCGTAAGAATAATGAGCTTGCCCGACAATATCCATAAAGGCCCTTGAGTTGTTTTGACCTTTAACGCTCTTCTTATCCATACTGTAAAAGACTGTTGCATTTAAGTTATGTTTATCCCAGCCCTTTTCGTAATTGGCATATGCATTAAAATTGAATTGGTTGGTATTAGTTCCCACACTTTTTGTAAAAGCCAGTGAACCTTCATTTCGTAATACAGTATAAATCATCTTATCATTAGTCCAATCCATTGTAGAAGACTCGTAACCAAAATCCTTAGTATTATTATCCCAATACGAAGCTGTATTATCTAATCCGATATTGAATCCAGCAGATAGACCTTCAAGAATACTACTCAGATCTTGTTTCAACTTCATATCAGCATACATAGTCCGAATTTGTGAACGAGCGTAACCTGTGCCAGAAATAGAAGCTATCGGATTGTTTGAATAGACAGTCGATCCTCCCCACACATCTCTCTCCGTTTTAACAGGAAAAGCTCCGGAAGGTACCTGATACAAAGCCGAAAAAATATTAGTAGTAGTAGTTCCCGGACGATTGTGTTCAGAAAAGTTTCCATACAAATTAAGTTGTACGCTTGTTGTTGGACTTATTATTACATCAAGATTAGTACGAATATTCAACTTAGAATATTTGAATTGAGTAGAATAACCGTCATTATCTGAAGTAGGATTCAGAATACCACTGTCATTTAGATAGTTTAATTGAGTATAGTAACGTACATATTGCCCTCCTCCTCGTGCAGAGAAAGTTAGATTATTACCATAACTATGATCCCGTAATGCTTCGTTCCACCAATCAACATTCGGATAAGCATCCGGATAGCTTTGATCTTTAAAAGCATTCAATTCATTATCATTATAACGTGCAGAATGCCCATCATTTATCAGAGACTCATTCAGAGCTTTAGCATAAGTATAACCATCAACAAGTTTAGGCAGGCGTATAGGAGTCCCCATATTGAAAGAATAGGAAACATTTATTTGAGGTTTACTAATAGTCCCTCTTTTTGTTTTCACCAATATTACGCCATTACCACCCCTGATACCATATATAGCGGTTGAGGCATCTTTCAGAAGTGATATTGATTCTATCTCATCAGCACTTATTTCATTAAGGGAGCGCTCAAATCCGTCAATTAAGATCAACGGAGACGTAGAACTGGAAGTCCCCCAACCTCGTATATTTAATGTAGCGGCATCATCCCATGCATTACCTGCATTTTGTTGCACTTGTAATCCAGGAATTAACCCATAAAGAATATTAGAACTGTTGATACTTCTTTTATGAGAAAGGCCTTCTTCTGTAACGATAGCTGTTGCTGTAGTGGATTCTTTCAGATCATAAGAAATGTTTCGTCCATACTCTATCAACATTTTCTTTTTCTGTACAGAAGTACTGTCTTGTTGTGCAATGGCGAAGACCGGCATTGACAACAGGAAAACTATTAATATCTTGATACTTTTATTCATAAGTATTTTTTTTTCGATTAACATATTAACTACTCCCAACCAGGATTTTGTATTAGACCATATCCTTTATTTACTTCTTTGGATGGGAATGCACTTAAACACCATCTAGCTTCGAAACCACCAGTCCACCATACACGAGAATATTTTGTCAATGGAAATACTTCAAACTTATATTCTTTAGTATTCTTATTCTTATAGACATGTAACCCATGTAAAGGTTTTTCAAACACACTGTATTGTCTCCAGCGAATCAGATCGAAGAAACGAACTTCTTCATAGCCAAATTCACAAGCGCGTTCGCGTAATATGGCCTCTCTAAATTGCTTTTGGTTCAATCCGCTCAAACCCGGCAGACCAACACGTGCTCGAACAGCATTAACGGCTGCATATGCTTCACTGGTAGGAGCTCCATAATACTCATTTAGAGCCTCTGCATAGGTATAGTAAATTTCTGCAATACGTAGGAATGGCCATTGAATCGGACGACTCGACCATGCAGCATTACGATCCAATCCCCACTTTCTCACTGTCAGTCCTGTAACAAGACTCAGTGTATGTAAATTACCTACTGCCCAATGGCTACCTTTCGGATAATTTTCTTTATCAGTAGACAATTCTTCTGTAAGGCTGGCTATCGTACCATTATATGGTTGTCCATCGAGAATAAAAGTTTCAAATAATCTCGGATCTCTATTGATAAACGGATTCTTCGCATGCTCTGGATTATTCCAATCAAAATCGGTACCATTTGCCATTTGGAACATATCAAAATATTCTTTTGTTGGACAATATCCTCCCCAACGAATAGAGTTACTCATTATAGAATTATTACTCTGTGTATAAATATTTCTTCTCACAGAAATCAAAGTTTCTGTTGTACCTCTGTCATAATAAGCATGAGTAAATGCCTCACCAACACTAGCTGTACCATCATCTCCAGCCTGCACCAATTTATGATATCCATTTGAGTTTAAAGCTGTAAAAAATTCTTCGCATGCGTCAATAGCCAACTTCCATCTATTTTTATCATAACTTCCAAACCATGTCATCAGTTTTGAGGAAGCCTCGCCTTCATAATAAGGCGTATCAGAGTTAAATAAAGGACTAGCAGCAAAGAGTAGTACGCGGGCTTTCAAGCCCATCGCTCCTGCTTTTGTCATTCGTCCATCCCAATTGCTAAGCTCTTCATCTGATATACGCCATGGAAAATCAGAGTTGCCAATTGCGTCATTTAGTAGACCTACAATAAAATCTATAGTTTCCTGTAACGTTGCTCGTTTAGGCAAATTAACATCCTCTGGATCGATAGCATGGTCGACAATAGGTAATGCTCCATAATGACGAAGCATGTGAGAATAGTATACAGCTACTACCATTTTAGCTTCTGCTTTCAGTCTCGACTTCTCACTAGCACTCATATCAGGAACCTTGTCTACATTTTCAACCATTAACCAAGCATGTCTAATACCAGTCCATACACCTGACTCATTATTATTGAAACGCATTTTTGTTGCCATATACGTCCCTCTGGGGCTATCTTCAAGTGCAGCATTATAATTCCCGGGATAATAGATTTTTGTCAGCCCTGAGTAGCCAACATTATCATAATTCAAATCTGTCAACCCCTCTAAGGTACCTAACCACATTTGAGTCCAATATCCAGATGTTTCTATTCCATATGGTAGACTTTGATAGCTTTTCCATAAAATACGACGGGCATATTCCGATGTTGAAAATATTGTATCTATAGTAACATCTGTACTAGGAGGTTTCTGTAAAAATTTATCGCCGAAAGCCAAATCTTCACAGGAAACAGCCATCGTAAGCATTCCTACAATAATTGTTGTATATATTGTTCTAATTATTGATTTCATAATCTTTTATTATTAATATTTAAAAGCCCAACTTTAATCCGAAATTAATAATCTTCATCAATGGATAAACTTGGCCATCTGTGTCAGCCTCTGGATCAGCTACTTTCAACTTATCGAATGTAAGTAAGTTATATCCTGACGCATAAACTCTCAAAGAACCCAGTTTCATACTTTTCACAACTTTTGCCGGAAGTGTATAACCTATTTCCATATTCTTCAGACGGACATATGATGCATCTCTCAACCAAAGGTCAGAATCATAATAGTTATGAGACTTGTTTACAAAGGTTAGAGCTGGTGCTTTTGCAGCATTTCCCTTTTCCGGAGTCCAAGCTTCATCTATCATATATTTCATTAGAGAGGAGTTGTTACTCTCTCCAAAGGGAATACGGTATGTTGAAGACAACAATCGGGATGTCTCAAATGCTCCAGCCCATGTCATACTAAAATCAAAGCCTTTGTAAGAAAATCCTAAATTTATTCCTAATGTATATAGAGGATATGTTGGTTTACCAATAGCTGTACGGTCTTTTTCATCTATTTTTCCATCTCCATTTAGATCTCTATATATAACATCCCCGGCAAGAGGTATATATCCTGATCCCTGATCAGGGATACCACCTTCTTTTCCTTTGAGAGACTCATAATTAGCAACATCACTTTCAGTAAAATACCCATCAAAGACATAACCAAACTGCTGACCTACAGGCTTTCCTTCTGATTGCATCCAACTATATGGATATTGAATTTCGTCGATAAATACAACTTTGTTTTTTGCATAAGAAAGATTTGCTCCGATATAATATCTTAAGTCATTAATTCGATGATCCCATTTCAAACTAACTTCATATCCTTTATTATCCACCTTCCCTATATTAGCAATAGGTAGAGTAACAGCAAGATAGCCCGGGCTTACAGAACGAGATAACAATATATCTTTACGATGTTCAATAAAGTAATCAAAATTAAAACTCAAACGATCGGACAGAAATCTTGCATCCAAACCATAATTTTGTTTAGCAGATGTCTCCCAAGTTACATTTGGATTTCCTTTTGTAGACTCAGCAGCCCCAGGAACTAAAGTAGAAGTATTGGTTCCAAAGCTATAATTTCCAGAACTTATTAAATATTTATCAGGTAAATATAAGAATCGAGAGTTATCACTTACCCTGTCATTACCAACAATACCATATGAACCTCTTAGTTTTAGAGTAGATACTACATCCTTAATACGTTCGAAGAACTTCTCTTCTGAAACAATCCATCCCAATGATGCTGCAGGAAATAGACCAAAACGTTGCCCTTTTGCAAAATTCTCAGACCCATTATATCCCACACTTAAATCCAGTAGGTATTTCACCTTATAATTATAAGTAGCACGTCCAACTAATCCAACATAGCTACGAGGAATTCCAGCAAACTCGGAAGGGCTATTAGGATAATAATAGATCATAGATTGATTATACATTGCTAAAGCAGTAACACTATGATCTCCAAAGGTTCTATTATAATCCAATGCTCCTTCCAAATACCAATCCCGAGATTGTCCTGTAGACTCACTGTAACTTAAAACTTGGTAATCTTGTGTTTTCTTTAATGTCAATTCCTGGTCAGTATTATAATAAGCTTCATATCTGTCAACTCGCCCTTCACGACGTTTCGTTACAGTAACTCCACTATTATAAGCACCTTTTACTGAGGCCTTCAGTCCTTTTGTAAATGAATCCAGTTTTTGAGACAACTGAAAGTCAAAGTTTAATATATTTTGAGTTCTGTTATTATATCCTTTACCATAATAGGAGTTTAAGGCATCATAGTAATTACCTACAGAGAAAAGCTTACTATCGGAAATAATCCACTTACCATCAATAATACCACTTCCTGCAAATGGAACAGCAGTATACACATCCCGAAACAAATACTTTATATCTGTATATGTTCCATTATTATAATTCGGCTCTTGCTTATTATTTAAATAACCTCCTAAGTTGATCTTTACAGAAGTCGTTTTTGTCAAATTAATATCCATATTTATACGATAATTGTAACGGTTATATTTAAAACCTTTATCATTACCATTTTCAAATGTTTTGAAGAGTCCATCTTGAGTAAATGCACCCAAAGACGCATAATACTTAACATCGTCTGTTCCACCCGAAATATTGAAGTTATGCTGTGTCTGCATGGCAGAGCTCTTGATCAACATATCTGTCCAATTGGTACTTGGATATACTATAGGGTCACTACCTGTCCTAAAACTTTCTATAACAGAAGGGGAAAAGGCTAAAACATTTTCGCTCTTACCATCATGGCGCTGCGCGTTAACATAAGCTGATGCATAATCATAGCTATTTGCAAACTCAGGTATCCGAGATGGTATTTGCCATCCATAAGAAGTAGAAAAGCTAATCTGTGATTTACCCGTAGTTCCCCGTTTAGTAGTAACCAAGATAACACCATTGGCTCCACGAACACCAAAGACAGCAGTAGCGGAAGCATCCTTTAATACTGTAATATCTTCCACATCATTAGGATCTAACTGTGAGAAAGAACGTTCCACCCCATCAACTAATACTAAAGGCGAGGAGAGTCCTGTAGTCAGAGACCCAACACCACGAATGAATAATTTAGCATCATCTGCACCCGGCTGCCCTGAAGCTTGCACTCCTGCCAGACCGCTTACTTTACCCATCAAAGCTGTAGTCATATTACCAACAGGTGTCTTCAAAAGCTCTTCACTACCAATAGAGGAAAGCGCACCGGTAATAGTTACCTTCTTTTGTGCACCATAAGCAATAATTTGAACTTCCTCCAAAATATTGTTTTCTACAAGTCGAACTTGGAGTGAACTCTGTTCTGTAATCAGAATTTCTTTCGTTTCAAAACCAATATAAGAAATAACAATATAGGACTTTACAGGAACGCTTAATTTAAAATAACCGTTCTCATCAGTAAGAACAGCTTTAGTAGTTCCTTTTACCGCAACAGTAGCACCAATGAGAGGTTCAGATCCGTCAGTTACAGTTCCAGTAACTTCTACATCCTGTTGCGGAGCCAGCCCCGAAACAGAAGAAGGGAAAACTTCAAGTACTACCAAGAATAAGACCATTATTAGTCCTATTCTACAAAGAATCTTCGATGAAAAGACTCGTTTTTTCATAGGCTTAAGATTTTAATTTTTTTACAATTAATTAGATTTAACAAACTCATATACTGTTTTATAAAAAGTATAACATAGAAGAATATTTTTCCACATATCTGGGTCAATATATTATTATTCAAAGTGAATAATTCAATAGATTCAAGATTCCGCACTCGTTAAAATATGTAAGCAAATATTGAAATAAATTAAACGGAGATAGGGGGTTTCTTGTCCACAAAAAGGGATAAAATCGTACAAATACGTCATTTCACCTTATTTAGCTGATATTATTCGTTAAAACAATTAACGAACATTATCAAATACACTACTCCCTAAGATGTCAAAAAATTATAAGGGCAATCTTGACTTTAAAAACTCTCTTTTGCAACACTACTTTATTGAATAAAGACACAGAAGACTATAATATGAGATCTTGATTTCTCAATTACAATAAGCCTAAGCTAGATTATAGTCTCTTGGCTTTTTCTTTTATTAATTAAAAGATACTTATTTACAAACTATTTTTTAAAGAGCGGCTATTGTCTCTGATCTATAGACAATAGCCGCTCTTATTTATTCAAAAATTATATCAATTAATACTTTTTGCCACTATGATTAGTATGAGAATCCGACCTTCTTGGATATTTCATTTACTTTATTGATAGGAATAAGAGTGAAACCCCAATTGTATTCCTTATCTACATAAATAGTTGCATCCGTAACTGGTCTTGCACCCCAACTATCGTATCCTCCTACACCTTGTTGTTTCATATCGAGACAGATTTCTACAAAATCGCGCGGTTTAATATCATTAATATGGGTATGCTTACGCAAAATATCCTTAGCATCTGATTCTTTCTTATTCGCTATTTCTTCAGGGCTAAAATTATTCCACTGATATGGAGCATCAGCCTCCTGTCCATCAAAATCTTCTACAGAATTACGCAAAGAGTTAAAACCAAGTAGATTATCCGACTGTACCAAAAGACCTTTTCCTGTATTCCCTGTAGCAGCTATCCAGCGAACTTCTGTACGATGTCCATTTTCTTGTGGTCTTACATAATGAGTGTACATTTCCCAAGCTGTTGTTTTATACAGACCAACCAGAGTCCCTTTGTAACGGTCACAATAGTTTTCTTCGGGACCACGTCCAAAATATTGTATATTATCCATTGCTACAGGAAGCCTGAAGCGGACACCTATACGAGGCACTTCGAGAGTAGAACGGCGCACCTTGTCTCCTTCTGCCTGAGGTGTATGAGTTGCCATAAGCTCAGCCTCCGATTTAGCCACAACTTCCTCCTCTTTAACAATCGGAGTAAAACGGGCAGAAACATTAACTATACCACCCGGATAAATCTTATAGTTTACAAAATAGTGATTGCCCGCAGGAAGAGAATAGTCTACTTGCAGTAATATATTCTGTCCCTCTGAAACTGCTTTACACTTTGCAATATTAAAATTCTTACTCGCCTGTTTCCATACCTGTAACCTCTTTGGAGCACCATTACCATAGTCATTATCGTTAGGGGCACGCCAAAAATTAGGCTGAATTCCAAAACCCTTATCAAAGTATTCAGTACCATCCACTTTGTAAGAAGTAGCTATACCTTTTGTTTTATCAAATACGAAATTCAATTTAGAAGATGAAACTATAATGACACCTTCTGTCTCTGCGAAAGAAAGCTTCGGATTACCTGACTCGCGATAGTCTTTTTTAGTCCCTTTCATTGGCAATTCGAATTGATCGTATGCAATAATATGCCCTACAGGAACAAGAGGCTCCGGAACTTTAGTCGTAACCTCAAAGTTTACGAAATATTCTGTGCCTGCTAATTGCTTTAACCCCGAAATAGGGATAGTCACATTTTCCGACTGCTGAGGTGCTAGCGATAAGGAGAGAATAGTTTCTTTTATTTGTTTTTCATTCTGATATATACGGTACTTAATCTGATACTTGGATAAATCTGTAAAATAGAAACGATTTGTTATTTTAATTATACCCTTAGATAAATCGACAGCCTCAAACCCTATATTCTGAAGATTGTATTTTACTTCTGCCATTGCAGGATGAGGTTTTTGATCGGGCCCGATAATACCATCGGCGACAAAATTACCATCCGACGGTTGATCTACCCCATAATCACCACCATAAGTCCAATACGGAGTACCTTCTTTATCGTGAGCTAATAAGGAATGGTCGATCCATTCCCAAATGTACCCTCCTTGCAGATGAGGATATTTATAGATCATGTTCCATTGCCCATACAGGTCACCTGTAGAGTTACCCATTGCATGAGCATATTCGGAAGGAACTATTGGCCGGTCTGCCCCCTTCTCTCCTATTTCTCCAAGCCATGCAGCCGAAGGATATTGAGGCACGAACATATCAGTATTCCAATCCCAAAGAGCACGTTCGTAGCACACAGGACGATTCATCAGATTCTTATCCAAGTCTTTGAGAAGTACATATGCGTTGTAAAAGTTATAACCATTTCCTGCTTCATTACCCAACGACCAAATAGTGACTGATGGATAGTTTTTATTCCTTTCGAACATATTTCGAATCCTATAAAGATGATTGTCAAGCCAATCAGGGTTCTGTCCTAACGTACCTTTCTTATTTCCATCCAGATGACCATCTGATCCTTTACGCATATCGTCTTTATAGATCGTATAATACATACCATGAGACTCTATATTTGCCTCATCATATACATATAGCCCGAATTCATCACACATTTCATAAAATCTGCGATCTTGCGGATAGTGGCTCAGACGAACGGTATTAATATTATTTAGCTTCATCAGCTCAAAGTTGCGTTTCATTTCCTGCGGAGTCACATAATGACCTGTATATTGGCTCACTTCATGTATATTAACACCTTTAAGTTTTATTGGCTGCCCATTTACATAGAACAAACGAAGTTTCTTACCATTCACTTCATAGTTGCTCTCTTTGATCTCTATTTTTCTGAAACCTACGTTGAAAGGAATTATCTCCTCTGTCTTTCCTTCTTTCTCTATCAAGATTAGTAGTTTATACAAATTGGGATATTCGGATGTCCATGTTGCCACATCTTTTATTTCTCCATTGAATGTAACTGTAGATAAAGAATTCGGCTGCAACTGTACTGCATCGGACGAAGACAATACAACTTTCTTATCCTTATCCAGCAATCGATAACTTACAGTTGCACTACTATTATTGGCCGATGTATTCTTAACATCTATCCCCAGTTTGAAGACACCATCCTTGTAACTATCATCGAGCGTAGAAACTATACGGAAATCATTTACTGCGGTTTTAGGCTGAGACCAAAGAAATACATCACGCTCAAAACCACTTATACGCCAAAAGTCCTGACACTCGAGATACGAGCCTGTACTCCAACGGAATATTTTTACCACTAAAGTATTCTTACCTACATTGACATAATTATTAATCAAGAATTCGGCCGGATTCTTAGAATCTTCGCTATAACCCACTTCTTTGCCATTGATGTAAACATATACACCCGATTTAGCTCCAGCCATATGCAAGTATATATCACGCCCTGTCCAATCGGCAGGAATTTCTATCTCACGACGATAAACTCCAACAGGATTTTCGTCCGGTAAGAGAGGAGGAATAGGGTATCTCGGTTTAAATTCATAACCATGATTTATATAGATAGGTACACCAAAACCCTGTACTTCCCAGTTACCGGGTACTTTTATATCAGACCATTTGGAGAGGTCTACATTTACATCTGTAATATTATCAGACAGCTGCTTATACCCATCAACATAATAGAACTTCCAAGTCCCATTCAGCAGTCTATAATATTTACTATTTTCATAGTTTCCACTCAGAGCACTTGCTTCACTATCATAAGTCATAAACGAAGTCCGTGGTTTCTCTTTATTTACGGAGAGAACATTTATGTCTCTCCAATACGGCAAATCCTGAGCCATCAGAGAAAATACAAAACAAATGGATGTGCAAAAGATTAACAGTCTATTTTTCATATTCTACTTATTCTTTTTTTAGATTTTTATATCTCACCAATGCCTCTAAAAAGTAATAATCAGCATAAGTAAGAGGTTTATCAATTTCTACTTTATGAGGGATACTCCCCACGCTGTGCATTAGCAAAAAATCGGCATTTTCGCCTAATTGAGCCCTATAAGCCGGAGAGGCCAAACTGTGAAGCATCTTTATAGCAGTCTCTGTATAAGTCTTATTTTGCGCCAATTGTCCTAATTCAAAAAGAGCAGAGCAAGTTATGGCCGCAGCGGAAGCATCTTTCAACTTCTCCTCGAAGGTCACTGCATAGGATTTTCCTTCGGGTGTATATCCGGCTTCTCCTACATTGAAATCCCATAAAGGAACTAAATCTTCAGGTAAGTTTTTAAGATAAAAATCGGCGGTCTTAATTGCTGTTTCCAGATACTTACTATCCTTTGTCTCTCTATACATCATTGTGTAGCCATAAATTATCCAAGCCTGACCTCTCGACCACGTAGAATTATCACTGAATCCCTGACATGTTCCCTGATATTTTACATTACCTGTAATGGTGTCGTAATCTACAACATGATATGAACTATAGTCTTCTCTCAAGTGATTCTTCATTGTTGAGTTTGCATGAGTAACAGCTATATCGTAATATCTTTTATCGCCCGACAACTGAGATGCGGCAAAAAGCATTTCCAGATTCATCATATTATCTACAATAACAGGAAAAAACCACTCGGTAGTATCGTTCCAAGCTTTACGGTAGTTCCACGATTTTATAGATTTGGTACGTTCATCGTAACGGGTAGATAAAGATTTTGCACTTTCTATTATTATATCTTTATACTCCGGTTTAGGCGCTAATCTTTCAGCATTTCCATAACTACAGTAAACCATAAAGCCAAGATCGTGATGTCCGGTAAATGTTTTCAGAGGTTCCAGTGTTGTTGTCCATTTTTCGGCCTGATTGCGCCAAATGGTATCTCCTGTTAACTCATAAATATACCATAATGAACCGGGAAAGAATCCGGGAGTCCAATCATACATACCGGTAACAGCCAAATCGCCATTATCTTTCATTGTACGTGGATAGTTTTTACCTGTTGGCTCTCCAACTCTATCTAGCATCAATTGTGTTTGTTTTACTGCAAAATCAGTATTCTCCGCTATAAAGATCTCCTTTTTACTGGTACAAGAAAAATTTATAACACAAAAAAATGTAAGTAAACACAAAAAAACCTTTTTCATACTATATCCCATGAATTTATATTTCTTTTATTTATTGAATTAGTCAATTTATTATTTCTTCTGATAAACATGGACGTAATCCACATAATATTTAATAGGCAAAATAGACGGATCTAAAGGGCCGCCCAAAGTAGAAGCTACATCTGACCCAAGAGCAAGGTTGAGCAGTACAGAAAACTTTTGGTTAAAAGGGTTTTGAGCAGACGGAATAAGTGTAAGATCGACCGTATGAGTCACTTTGTTGTCGATAGCAAACACAAGTTGCTTTTCATCCCAATGAAGACTATAGACATGGAAATCATCGGCAAGAGAAGAACCATAACTATATTTTTTAGTCGAATGCACCGCTTTACCGTCACTACCTCCGTAAATAGCATTGTGGATCATAATATTAGAATCCTTTCCTGCATATTCCATTACATCTATCTCTCCACAATTTGGCCAAGAAGATCCAGTATTCTGGCTATCGCCTTTCATCCAAAATGCCGGCCATGAGCCTTTTCCCGCAGGAATTTTAGCACGAATTTCAAACCGACCATATTTCCACGATTTTTTCTTATTTGTAATTATACTAGCCGAAGTGTACTGTGCTTTATCCTGATAAAGAGGATCTTCTTTCCGCCCTTCTATAACGAGCATGCCATCTTCGATTCTACAATTTTCGGTGCGATGAGTTGTATAATATTGATTTTCCTTATTTCTTACATACCCTTGTTCATATGTCCAAGAGGTTTCATCTACCATTGTCCCTGAAGCGAAATCGTCGCCCCAAACCTTCTCTAGTCCTGTATAATCTAAAACATCTCCAACTTTGTATATTTTTCCTTCAGAAGGTGTCGGTGGATTTACTTCCGGATATTGAGGTTCATCACTAGAATTAGAACATCCCGCAAACTGACACCACAGGATAAATAATAAGATTAATATGCGATTCATCGGTCTTAAGTATTAAGTTTATAACAATATTAGTTTAATGTATATTTCACTGTTGAGCCGGCATAGGCATCAGGATAGACAGTAAAAGAACAGTCCTGCTGAGCATCTACGAACTGTGTTTTCAGAGCAATTTTTATCAAAGACACCTTTCTGCTAGGGTCAGCAACATACAATTCCGGTGTTTCTTTGTCAAAACCCTTTATCAGGAGTACACAAGCCTTATCTACGGTCACAGAAACAGAATCATTAGAGAAGTTACCGGGCTTGTAAAAAACAATTCCTAAAATATTTGCTTTTGTATTCACTACAGCTTGAATTTCATCTGTATTCTGCAATATTGATAAGTGAGAATAGTCATGTTTTTGCATTTCCGATACACTCTTCACACCAGGTATAATATAATAAGCATATTTGTCATTCTGTGGAGATACTCCATGATCGAACCACAACTTAAATACACCTTTCTCTATTAATCTATCCGAAGCAGAGGTGTTAATAGAACTCCATGCCCCTATTTGGATCTGATTACTCACAGTTATGCTGCTTTTCTCCGGAAAGTAATATCCTACACCATCGTGTAAAACCCATGACAGATCGGTATATCCTTGATTCGTATTGTTTGCAATCTGCTTTGCATTTCCTCTTTCACTGGCAACCACATCTCCTTTGAGTAAACATTGGTTTACTGTTGTATGAATATTCTCTTTGGCCTCTGAGTTTATTCCGGCACCTAAACAAATTATTTCATTATCGAACATAAACCATGACTTCTTTGCTGATGTATTTATATTATATGCAGTGTCATTGAGTACATATGTAGAAACGGAATATATATTATTAGAAACTCCTCCCGCAAACTCACTTGTTCCTGGTGTTTGCCATGGACTTGGACGAGGGATTTCTTTTATAGCCGGATTTGTAACACCCGGAATGGCAGCCCAATCCCAAACCGGAAATATATTATAATATTCGTCCCCATTGCGAACTATAGTGGTAGCTCCATCGGTAAGGAAATAGCCATCCAAGCCTTCGCCATTTCCATTTTCGTTACGACTGGTATATATTGATGCCGTTCTTACATCAAAAGTATAGGCTGGTCTCTGATGTAATGTGTAATCAGACCGCCAGAAGTGAGTACTGGCAGGTGTAAGGGCATAATCTGCTTTTTGCTTACCCGTTAGTCTCTGGATTGCATCTGCATATATTTTTTCATTATCAGAATCCAGTAATATCATTCGCCTTAATATGGCAGCAAAAGAAGCCTGGTTTAAAGAACCTTCTCTCGAGATCCCTCTGCCTAAAATATTATACAAATAGTATTGTCCTCTGATTGTAGGCAAATATGATTTGAGAAGGAAATTGCACAAGAGGTGTTTCTTTTCTTCGGGTAAGGCATACGGAGTATCTCTGAGAAAAGATGCCAACTTAGTCATACCTTCTACAATAACATAACCATACCCCCCTATATACAGTTGGTCTCCATGCTGATGATACGAGTAGTCGTGTTGAAGCCCTTCGTTCACAGTCAACATCAATGGATAAAAGGCCTGATTTACGGCAAAACCAAGCATATCCGAATTTTTCAGTAAACAAGCTCTGTATATCCAATGGGTAGCTATATCCATCTTATTAGCACCTGTTCCTAAAGAACCATGCTGATCAGGACGGTTGCCATCAATCTCCATTCTTACAATGAGCTTATTCTCTAAATCTACAGGCAATTGCTTTTTTCCTGACTTCATCAATATCAATAAAACTCCCATACGTTGGGGAGCTGCAATCTGCTGCATAAACCAGTTGGTACTTGTAGGATGCTTATCATACCAGAAATTAAGAGCAGATACAATATCCGCATATAGCTTTTCGTTCTGATAATACTTATTACCTACTTTCACATAAGCAGCAACCATATTGCCCAATCTATCGAGATGTGCCAGAGGTGTCCAAGCTGTCTGTGCCCTATCCGAATAGTTAATATCTTTAAAACGTCCGTCCTTTTGCAGTTTTGCAGAGTATCTGACAACAGAGTCTTCTAATTTAGAATTATCTGTAGTCAAATGAGATTCTCTGACTCTATCCATTATGAGTTCAAAGATACCCGCAGAATCAGCCTTTTGTACCTGTTTTGCAAATGCTCCGGTTGCGGTTATAATTAATAATGCGAGTAAAAGAACTAATCTTGCAGAGTTATACCTATTCATTTAATTAGAGGGTTTATAATTTTATGAGTTGTTATTATACTTATAGCCTGTTTACAAAAATATTTATTGAATTCTCCTATTGATTCACCTTCACTATATGTAAAATACTGAGAGAAGGATTTAGAAATTCCCACAACTAGAAACAAGATATAAATACACATCATCAATTGTGTGTTTCTCAATATTTATTTTGATATTACTGGCGAAATCTATTTATCCGGCAGCTTCCACAGTAGAGTACTTAATGACCAAAAGTAATCTTTTAGGCAAGACTACAACGGGTAATTTTGTCCCAAAATAGGGCTATTTTTATCTCTACACCTCACTTTGTATAAATTTATTGTTACACTTAACAAAAGATATTCTAACTTAGGCTTACTTTGTATAAAAGACTTTCCAATGAAACATTTTTTAGTCCTCTTCTTCATTATCACATCCGTATATGCGAGTGCATATGCAGATAATATATATTTTAATCACTTGGGTAATAAAGACGGATTGCCTCAAATAAATGTACTATCTATTTATCAGGATGAAACCGGAGCCATGTGGTTTGGAACAGTAGAAGGCATATGCCGATACAATGGCAAAGATACCGAAAGCTTTACCTCTTCGTCTAAGGACACAGGACTGACACAAAATATCATATATGCTATTTGTGGCGACAAGAAAGGGAATATATATATAAAGGCAGATTATGATCTTGTGAAGTATAATCTCTCGAAACAGAAATTTGAAACTATAAGACAAGGGAATACCAGAGCTCTTTTTTACAAAGACAATATTTTATGGTATGTCACAGATTCTGCAATATATCAATACATAAATGGTGAAATAAGAGAGTATTGTAAACTGGAGAAATCTACAGGCCGTATAACATATATGTACATAGACAATGATGGTGCTATATGGCTTGGGGCGGATAGCGGTATTACAATATTGTATTCAAACAATTATCAGAACAGACGTAAGGTATTAGATAATACTTTCGTTACTACAATATACGAAGACAGCAAACAAAACATATGGGTAGGAACTGCTAACGATGGTGTTTTTCTTTTAAGCAAAAATGCTCAGCAATTGGCGCACTATACACATATGGTAGGGCAGCAATCTCTTTCCAATAATCAAATACGCACGATCGTAGAAGACCGTTCGGGAAAAATGTGGATAGGCACATTCTTTGGACTAAACCGCTACGATCCTGTAATTCAAGAATGGCATGCTTATATCCATGTCGATAATATTCCTCACAGCATAAGCCACACATCTATATTCTCTTTATATGAAGACACCCAGGGGACAATGTGGGCGGGAACATATTTCGGGGGAGTAAACTACTTCAATACCGACATGGATAAATTCAGATTCTACAATGCAAATCACTCCAGTCAGAACCACCTGAGCTATCCTTTTATCGGGAAGATGGCAGAAGATGATGCGGGTAATCTCTGGATTTGTACAGAAGGGGGAGGCCTCAACTGTCTGAATCTTGCTACCAGACAATTTTCTCATTATATGTACGATGAATATAATTATGAGTCGACATCAAAAAACAATCTGAAAAGTATCTGGTACCATCAAAACAAACTATACATAGGATTGCACAACGGAGGGTTAGTGATATTTGATACTACTACAAAAAAATACAGAACCCTTACCTCCGACAAACAGAATCCTTACTCATTGTCTTCGAACAGTATTCGTGACATGCAATATTACAAAGGAGATCTATATGTACTTACATCGCTCAATCTCATGAGAATGGATATAGAAAATGAAAAATTCTATTCAATGAGCGATGACCCAACAATAAAGGATATAATAAAAAAGGATTTCATATATGCATTTTATATCGATAGTAAAGATCGGCTTTGGATATCATTATCCAACAGATTGCGATATATAAACTTAAAGACGAAAAAACATGAAGATTACACATACAACAAAGATAATCCGAATTCGATAGGTAAATTTCGCATAACATCGATATTAGAGACAGATAAAGGAGATTTATATTTTGGAACTACAGGTTCTGGATTATTTAAATACCGTCCCGAAACTAATGACTTTGAAACCTATACTAAAGATAAGAAAAGCCTTGTAAGCGACTTTTGCTATCATATAGCCGAGACTTCAGCCGGAAACCTGATCATACTCAGCAATAGTGCTATTACGGTATTAGATCCGCAGGGTAAAGGAAAGATTATCTTCGAGTCGTCCTCCAACTTTCCTATCACAGGCTTTTTTCAGGGTTCGAGCTCTTTTATAACCAAAGATCATGAAATATTCATAGGAGGAGTAAATGGTCTGGTATCTGTTTTTGAGCCTGATTTAAAAAACATAACATCAAGTAAATATAACCTTTACTTCGACAAGTTGTTTATCAACAACAAACTGATCTCTCCCGACGATAACTCTAACATATTGAAAGAAACAATATCCAGCGCACCTCTTATCGAGCTCAAACATAACCAAAACAATATAATGCTCGAGTTTGCCTCATCCAACTACATATATCAAACAATACAGCAATATGAATATAAATTGGAGGGCTTCGACAGAGAATGGAATCTTACCACATCGAACACTCTGATATATACGAATATTAATCCCGGAAAGTACAAGCTGCTAGTAAGAGAAGCCAACAAGGGTAATGAAGGAAAGATGTGCAGCCTTGATATAAACATCTCACCTCCTATATATGCGAGTACTCTTGCCTTTATGTTGTACTGCGTATTATTTATACTTTCTATGATAGCCATTGTCAAATTTTCGATATGGAGATCACGCCTCAATTCCGCTTTGGAAATGGAACGCCGCGAAAAAGAACAGATAGAAAAGTTGAATCAGGCAAAACTCAGCTTCTTTACCAATATATCACATGAATTAAGAACTCCGCTAACCCTGATCATAGGTCAAACAGAAATGGCTTTAAAAGAAGAAAGTCTGGATACAGAGCTGCATAATAAGATATCGAAAGTGTACAAAAATGCTACACACATGAGAAACCTCATTTCCGAACTCCTTGATTTTCGGAAACAGGAACTAGGATATATCAAGCTTAAAGCAACAGAGGTAGATCTTGTAGAATATATCAAAGAAATATATGAGTCGTTCACCGAGTATGCACAACAACTTAATATATCATATAAGTTTGAATGTGAAGAGAAATCAATAGCGGTCTTTATAGACCCTGTACAATATCATAAGGCTATCTATAACCTTTTATCAAATGCATTTAAATATACTCAGGCGGGAGGAGAAGTCATTTTACGAATAAGCTTAAAAGATGAGTATGTATCCGTTCAAGTGGAAGACAATGGAATAGGAATATCTACTGAAGACTTATCTAAAATATTTGAACGATTCTATCAGGTAGAATATCGGTCTTCTAAGTTTAGTCTTGGCACAGGCATAGGCTTGGCTCTGACCAAACAGATCGTAGAAAGTCATAAGGGTATAATCAATGTAACAAGCGCAAGCAACAAAGGTAGTATCTTCGAAACACAACTTTTGCTAGGAAATAAACATTTCATCGAGGAAGAACTGATAAGCAATCAGGATAAATATGTGTTGGACGATTCGCCGGAAACACAATTCGCCGATCTGGATCCAAAACCAGTATTTAGCACAAATGACGATCCGCGTAAACCTTCGGTACTGATAGTGGAGGACAGTAATGATGTTATGGAATTACTTGTTGATGCTTTTTCCGATAAATATTGTGTTTATACTGCCTCTAATGGTAAAATAGGTTTTGAAACGGCTTTGGAGATACAGCCCGATCTTATTGTAAGTGATGTAATGATGCCCGAAATGTCCGGCAAAGAAATGTGCTACAAAATAAAGAATAATATTCATGTATCTCACATACCGGTCTTACTACTTACGGCACAGACCTCTACCAATCAAACAATTGAAGGATATATGTACGGAGCAGACGATTATGTGACCAAACCATTCAATATAGAAGTCCTGCTATCTCGATGCTATAGCCTTATTAGAAATAGAAAACTTTTCTATCAGAGTGTTACTAAAGAAAATCGACTTGTAGTAACCCCCAACATACTCACAGAATATGAACAAGAGTTTATAGATAAAGCCACAAAAATAGTTAAGGACAACTTCGACAACCCTAAATTTGACATGAACACTCTGGCTGCTGAATTAGGGTTAAGCCGCACAAAGTTATATTCTCAGTTGAAAGAAATATCGGGTATGACTCCTAATGAGTTCACTCTCAACATAAAACTAAAAGAAGCCTGCTATCTTCTTGAGAATGCACCGAATATGAATATATCAGATATTGCATATAGTTTGGGATTCTCTACTGCAAAATACTTTAGAAAAACGTTCAAAACTTTCTACAATGTTTCGCCTATGCAATGGAAGAAGAATAAAGATCCTCAATATACAAGCGAAAATGAAGAAGATGACGAATGATAAATCCCTACAAACAAAGAATTGTCATTGAACTAATATAACAGCCTTGTTGACCAGTATCAAATAAAATAGCCGGAAGATAAATCTTCCGGCTACCAAAGGGTTTCCCTACCCTACTTTATATTTTGTTTCGACACTTAATTTGTGGCAACAACTTCTTCCTTTTGATTGGCTGGAATAATTTTCAATAATTTAATATCAAACCACAAAGTAGTATAAGCAGGTATTGTAATATAACCGGACGAGTTGTATTGTGCAGATGATCCATAACCCAACTCTTGTGGAATACAAACTTCAACTTCGTGTCCTACTTTCATATACTGAAGCATATCTACCCATCCCATAACTCCGCCTTGAGCCAAAGTATTGATACGAAAGCCTCTTCCTGCCTGATCGTTATTATCCCCTTCTGTAGAATCGAACTCTATCTTCTTTCCGTTATAATCCAAGTACCAACCTATATAGCGACAAACAACGCTATCAGTCACCTCCGGATACTGATCCTGCGTAATCTTAGTCGACTTAGAGCTTTTCCCTATCACATCAGTGTATTTCCAATACATAATTCCATTATCGGATAGTGACTTTCGTGGTGTGTATTCACTGGTCTTAGCAGCTACTTCAGTAACTATTTTTTCATTGTAAGCTTTCCATTCCTCATCTATCCCAGTAGTGTCATCATCTCCTACACAAGAATAGAAAGAAACAAACGAACAAAGCAAAACCAATATTCCTAATAATTTTTTATTCATATTTTAGCTTCGAATATATTATACTATTGTTTTCAAAAGATTTTTCATACTTACTTTATCTGATATTATACCAGCTAGTTTGTCTATAGCCACACGCTCCTGCTCCATAGTATCACGATAACGTATTGTTACAGTATTGTCCTCCAATGTCTGATGATCTACAGTTACACAGTATGGTGTGCCAATGGCATCCTGACGACGATAACGTTTACCGATACTGTCTTTTTCATCGTACTGACATTTGAAGTCGAACTTCAGATTGTCAATTATTTCCTGAGCCTTTTCCGGTAAACCATCTTTCTTTATCAACGGAAGAACACCTAACTTGATTGGAGCCAGTGCTGCCGGCAATTTCAATACCACACGTGTTTCGCCTCCTTCTACCTCTTCTTCGCAATATGCAGCAGACATTGTAGACAAGAACATACGGTCTACCCCTATAGACGTTTCTATAACGTAAGGAGTATATGATTTATTGAGTTCGGGATCGAAATATTGTATTTTTTTACCTGAGAATTTCTCATGACTGCTCAAGTCAAAATCGGTGCGGGAATGAATACCTTCCACTTCTTTAAAGCCGAATGGCATCTCAAATTCCACATCAGTAGCTGCATTTGCATAGTGAGCAAGTTTATCATGATCGTGAAAACGATACTTATGATCGCCAAAGCCAAGAGCCTTGTGCCACTTCATACGAATATCTTTCCATTTTGCAAACCACTCAAGTTCTTCTCCGGGACGAACGAAGAACTGCATCTCCATTTGTTCGAATTCACGCATACGGAAAATAAACTGGCGAGCAACAATTTCGTTACGAAAAGCCTTACCAATCTGTGCAATACCGAAAGGAATCTTCATACGTCCTGTTTTTTGCACATTCAGGAAATTAACAAAAATCCCCTGTGCTGTCTCAGGACGCAGATATACTTTCATGGCTCCATCGGCAGTAGAACCCATTTCGGTAGAAAACATAAGGTTAAACTGACGCACATCTGTCCAATTACGTGTACCGCTAATCGGATCTACAATCTCGCAGTCTACAATAATCTGACGAAGTTCATCCAGATTATTGTCATTTAAGGCTTTTGCAAAACGAGTGTGAACCTCATTGCGCTTCGCCTGATTTTCGAGAATACGAGGATTAGTCTGACGAAACATTGCTTCATCGAAACTTTCGCCAAAACGTTTAGCCGCTTTTTCTACTTCTTTGTTTATCTTATCGTCTATTTTAGCCATGTGATCTTCGATAAGCACATCGGCACGATAGCGTTTTTTACTGTCTTTATTGTCAATCAAAGGGTCGTTAAACGCATCCACATGTCCCGATGCTTTCCAAATAGTAGGATGCATAAAAATTGCAGAGTCTATCCCTACTACATTTTCGTGTAGCAGTACCATACTGTCCCACCAGTATTTCTTAATATTGTTTTTTAATTCCACACCCATTTGCCCATAGTCATATACAGCACTAAGGCCATCATATATTTCACTGGACTGGAATACAAAACCATACTCTTTACAATGCGAAACTATTTTTTTAAAAACATCTTCTGACATATACCTTTGACTCTTTTTTACGTTCTTTTATATGAAATTGAATAAGTTGCACAAAGTAAACACTTTTTTTTGATAAAAAAGGAGGCTAACTTTGACGAATTTGGCATATTTTATACTCTATATAAAAAAAGCTATCTTCGCTAACTCAAAATAAAATACTCTGATGAGGTATTTGTATACATTATTACTTATAGCATTCTGCCTTTCCGCTACAGCCCAAACCAGCGACAAAGGCATCAAGGGGTATGCTCAAGGCTATGTATATGATGTAAATACAAAAGAAACGATACCCTATGCCACTGTACGTATAATAACTCAACAAGACAGCATACAGATACAAGCTGTTGCCACCGACACTAAAGGGCGATTTAATATACCTCTATCAGCAGGAAACTACATCATCGACATATCTTTTATAGGATATAAGTCATTTTTACGGGACTTTAACATCTCAAACATAGAACCTATTTACAAATTTGGAGACATTTTCTTAGAAGAAAATTCTATCGCACTGGGCGAGATGGTAATAGAGGCCAAAATACCGGATATAGTCGTAAAAGGAGACACCATAGAGTACAATGCAGGGGCATACAGTTCGCAAGAAAGCGATATGCTACAAGATATGGTAAAGAATATTCCGGGTATAGAGATAGACAATAATGGAAACATTACCGCGAATGGAAAACCGGTACAGAAAATACTTGTAGACGGGAAAGAGTTTTTTGGCAACGACATACCAATGGCATTGGCCAATTTGCCTGCCAATATGATAAAGAAGCTACAGCTCTACAAGCAAGATTCGGAGACTGCACAGATCACTGGATTTAAAGATAAAGAACCTGAACAGGTACTTAACCTTGTAGTAAAGGAAGAATTGAAACAAAGCATATTCGGAGACATAAAAGCGGGTTTTGGCAGCGACAATAAATATGCACATAAAGCCCTAATCAATTACATGCGAAACGGCAATCAGATCTCCGTTGTGGGAGATATCGATAATGTTAGTGACAATGACTACCCCGGAGGGATGTCTATGGATACCGGTATAGATAAAAACAAAAATGTTGGGGCAAACACATATTTCCAGGCATCAGAAAAACTAAAAATAGGAGGAAACATAAGGTATTCCAGAAATGAGAATTTAATGGAAACCAAAACAAACACACAAACATTTCTTTCTTCAGGAGATAGATTCTCGAAACAAAACAGTTCTTCTTCAAATATGCGGGAAAACTTCAATATGGGTATAAACCTGCAATGGAAACCCGATTCGTTAACTACCGTTTTCGCCCGTTCGTATGTAAGTCTGAATAATACTGAAAGTATAAACAAATCGGAGAACCTATCTTTCGTTGCCGAAAAAGATACAACCTCCGGACATTCTATTACTCAGAATAAAGGTGACGGATACAATGTCAACAACTACCTGACAATAGGGAGAAAACTCAACAACAAGGGCAGAACTATCAGCCTCACTTTCAACAATTCTCTACGAAAGGATGATGCCGATGGAACAAATTATTCTTTTACCCAGTATACAGGCTCTAATCCCAACAAAGAGATAGATCAACTGACAGGAACGAATAACAAATCGAACAGTTATAATATATCCATGTCTTATGTGGAGCCTTTGGGCAAAGATTACAAATTACAGTTAATATATTCATATAACCGGAATGGTTCGGAACGCATCCGCGATGTACGTAAAAAAGACGCTTCAGGTAACTATAATATTATAGATACAGCATATACCCGAAAAACAAAAAACGATTTTATTAACCAGAATATCAGTCTTAATTTTCAGGCTGAAAAAGAAAAATACAGATATACAATAGGCGTTAGCATCGACCCTTCGAATTCGAAAAGTAAAGTTAATTTTCAAGACTCGATTATAG
Source organism: Dysgonomonas sp. BGC7 (assembly GCF_001261735.1). Classification (GTDB taxonomy): domain Bacteria; phylum Bacteroidota; class Bacteroidia; order Bacteroidales; family Dysgonomonadaceae; genus Dysgonomonas. The sequence continues at coordinate 179,721 of NZ_CVRP01000013.1, forward strand.
AGAAATTATCTCAGAATGTAGTCAATTTCTCTCCAAGTATCAACTTTACATACATGCCAAACGACAATAGTAGCTTCGACTTCAGTTATTCCGGTTCTACAAGCCAGCCCAGCATCAGTCAGTTGTCTGCCGATACGGTTATCGTAAGTGCTTTATCGAAACGTTACGGAAATCCCAATCTAAAACCAAGCTATAGGAATAACATGAATCTTTACTATCAGAAATCTAATTATGAAACAGGACGGTTTCTTATGGTTTCGGCCGGATTCAATTATACATTCAACAATATTGTAGACTATATCCTGATAGACAGCCTCAACAACAGAGACGAAACATACAGAAACATAAATGGAAACATGGGAGCCAATATCAATTTCATGTTTGATACTCCTTTACGAAACAAAAAATTCACGATAAATAATACTACTTATTCGAATTATTATAAAAATATTGGATATACGAACGGACAAAAAGCAATAACTCACAACATAGTACTTAATGAACAGTTAACAGCCAAATTTAAATCTTCTAAATTTGAAACCAGTCTGCGGGCAGGGCTAACATACAGCATGGTACGCAACAACCTGAGCAGCATACAAGACCGAAACACCACCAACTACAATCTTTATCACTTTGCATTATTGAAACTTCCTTTCGATTTTTCGATACAAAGTTCATTAAGCTTCTCATATTATACAGGCTACGAAGACGATTTTAAGAGTAGCGAAGTGCTTTGGAATGCATCTATTTCAAAACAATTCTTAAAGAAGAAAAAAGCAACTCTAAAAGCGCAGTTCTTTGATATACTAAACGACAGGAATAATATTACCCGTATAGTAACCGGAAGTGAAATGTCCGATTCCCGATCCAATACTGTGAACCAATATTTCATGATAAGTTTCTCATATAAATTCAATTTCATAAAAAGTAAAGGCAAGAAGGACACTTCTGATGATGAATATTACGAAGAAGAATATTACTAAAAGACAGAAATCGAGCCTTTAAAACACATAAGCGAATCAATAATCGACATTCTCCTTGCACATTGAATATTTATTTATAAATTGCGCAACATTAACCTAATATTCTAATCATATACCATTTATAAACTAATATCATGTCAGAAAATTCCACGAAAATTAAATTTTACAATGGAGAAAACATTCCATTGGAACTGCACAAAGTGCGCGTAGTACAAAAATTACATTTAGTTCCTATCGAGCGCAGATTAGAAGCCCTGTACGAAGCAGGATTCAATACCTTCAGGCTCGACACCAAAGACGTATTTCTGGATATGCTCACCGACAGCGGAACCAATGCATTAAGCGATAGACAAATGGGGGCAATGATGATAGCCGACGATGCCTATGCTGGTTCGCAAAGTTTTGTAAGATATCAAAAGGCTGTAGAAGAGGTTTTGGGAAAAAAGTACCTTCTTCCTGTACATCAAGGGCGTGCGGCCGAGAATATTATATCAAACGCATACATACGCAAAGGTAGTATTGTGCCCATGAACTACCACTTCACAACAGCAATGGCGCACATAACTCAGTATGGAGGTAAAATAGAGGAGCTGTTGTATGATGAAGCTTATGTTATCAAGAGTAAGCATCCATTCAAAGGAAATATGAATATAGAGAAACTGGAACAATGTATCACAAAACATGGAGCCTCTAACATTCCCTATATCCGTATGGAAGCCTCTACCAATCTTATAGGAGGGCAACCATTCTCTATGGAAAACCTTCGTGATGTACGCGCAATTGCCGACAAATATAAAATACGGCTAGTTTTAGATGCAAGTCTTTTAGGAGAAAATGCATGGCTTATCAAGCAAAGAGAAGAAGAGTTTAAAAATAGTTCGATGGCTGAAATAATATTAGCCATGACAGACTTAGCCGACTTAGTATATTTCTCTGCCCGTAAGTTGAGCTCTTCGAGAGGAGGAGGTATCTGTACAAACGACCATGCTATACTTAAAGAGTTAGAACCTCTAGTACCTCTCTTCGAAGGATTCTTAACGTACGGAGGAATGTCGGTGCGAGAAATAGAAGCTATTGCTGTAGGACTATATGAAACGCTCGACGAAACTATGATATGTCAAAGTCCTCAATATATTAAATATCTTGTAGATGCACTCGATAACAAAGGCATACCGGTAGTTACTCCGGCTGGAGTATTAGGATGTCATGTTAATGCAATGGAGATATGCTCTCACATATCCCAGAAAGAATATCCGGCAGGCTCACTAGCTGCTGCATTTTTCCTCATTTCAGGAGTAAGAGGTATGGAGCGCGGGTCTGTATCGAATCAAAGAGACGAATACGGAAACGAAACTTATGCTGATATGGAGCTCCTACGTTTGGCAGTACCACGACGGGTATTTACTCTTTCTCAGATAAAATACGTAGAAGACCGTATGACTTGGCTCTACGAAAACCGCCATCTTATAGGCGGGCTCAAATTCGTATACGAACCTCCTGTTTTGCGCTTCTTCATGGGAGGATTAGAACCAGTGAGTGATTGGCCTCAGAAATTAATGACCAAGTTCAGAGAGGACTTTGGAGACAGTCTCTAATTGACTCAGAAAAAGAACTAAAAGCATGAACTATAATAGTCCATGCTTTTTTTTAACATTTGACATAGATTTAAGGCATTTATTCTTTTATTTTTCTAGCTTTGTAAGGCTAAAATTTTCCATTTACCTAAAAAGAAGACCCAGCTATGCTAAAGAAAAATCTTATTCTTATCATTTTCCTCATTCTAGGAATCGTTAGCAGCGATGCACAGATAAGAAATCCATTCAAAAAAAGGAAGAAAGAAGAAAAGAAAGAAGCCGTCGCCTCACCAGTTAAAAAACCAGAGACAACAAGTGTAAAAAAATACAGTGAGATAATAACAAAAGAAGCTAAAACTTCTCTTGGTTTCTTTTCTGTACACAAAGTGAAAGATAAATACTACTTTGAGATTCCAGACTCGATTATGGGGCGGGACATACTTGTTGTTAACAGAATATCAAAAGCGCCGGTCAACAGGTATAAATCGCTAGTGGGCTATCCGGGCGACCAAATAGGCGAGAACGTAATAAAATTTGAGAAAGGGCCTAACAATAAAATCTTTATCCGCAACATTTCTTACATGGAACAGGCTAAAGACACATTAGGAATGTACCTTTCTGTTAAGAATTCGAATATGCAACCTATTGTTGCGGCATTTCCTATCCAGACTCAAAAGAAAGACTCTGTAAGTAAAAACCAAAATACCGTAATAGATATCACCGACTTTATAAACGGAGACAACAATATCTTTTTCTTCGATACATATATGAAAAAAGGAAGAGGTATTGGAAACTATTTCGCTGATAGAAGTTATATAGATACAATAAAAGCGTTTCCTATAAACATAGAGATAAAAACAACAAAAACTTACGCACAGGCTCCTCCAATGGGATTTCCTCCACAATCGGCGGCAACCTTTCCCAACGACCCTATGACATACGAACTGAATAGTTCTCTGGTCTTACTACCAAAAGAGCCAATGAAGCCACGCCTTTTCGATCCACGTGTTGCATATTTTGCTGTTCGCTACACAGACTTCGATTCAAATCCGCAGGGGATAGAATACAAATCGAACATAACCCGCTGGAGATTGGAGCCTAAAGAAGAAGATCTGCAAAAATATCTGAACGGAGAATTAGTTGAGCCTAAAAAGCCAATCGTATTTTATATAGACCCTGCTACTCCTAAGAAATGGGTTCCGTATCTTATGGCAGGAGTAAACGATTGGCAGGAAGCGTTCAAAAAAGCAGGATTTAAAAATGCCATTATAGGACTCGAAGCTCCAAAAGATTCTACATGGAGCCTCGAAGATGCACGCCATTCGGCAATCGTGTATAAGCCTTCGGATATACCAAATGCCAGTGGGCCTCATGTACATGATCCACGCAGCGGAGAAATAATAGAAACACATATCAACTGGTATCACAATGTTATGTCATTACTTCGCAACTGGTATCTGATACAAGCCGGGAATGTAGACAAACGTGCACAAAAAATGCAATTCGACGATGAACTTATGGGACAGCTCATCCGTTTCGTCTCGTCGCACGAAGTAGGACATACATTAGGCCTGCGTCATAATTTCGGCTCGTCAGCAACAGTACCTGTCGAAAATTTGAGAGACAAAGAATGGGTAGAGGCAAATGGACATACCCCGTCAATAATGGATTATGCACGCTTCAACTATGTAGCACAACCCGAAGACAACATTTCGGAAAAAGGACTATTCCCTCGTATTGGCATTTACGATGAATGGTCGATAGAATGGGGCTACAGATATCTTCCACAATTTGCAACAGCAGAAGATGAAGTTCCTTTCTCGAATAAGACTATTATAGAAAAATTACAATCGGATAAACGTTACACTTTCGGTACTGAGACAGACCCTGACGACCCTCGCAATCAAAGCGAAGATCTTGGAGACAATGCCATGTTGGCAAGTTCTTACGGTATAAAAAATCTGAAACGTATAATTCCTCAAATATTCGACTGGACTCAAGAACCAAATAAAGGATATGAGAATGCCCGGACAATATATAATGAAGTAGTAAACCAATATAGTCGCTACATGGGGCATGTATCAAAAAACGTAGCAGGAATATACAGAACACCTGTAACCCGTGAAGAAAATAAAAACGCATTGGAATTTGTACCAAAAGCTACTCAAAAAGAAGCTATGCTATTTCTGAGCGACCAGCTTTTCGCAACTCCTGAATGGCTGATAGATAAAGCCCTGATAGGAAAAGCGTTGATAGACCCTGTATCTTCGATAGGTAGTGCACAAAAAAGAGTTATAGACAGATTGATAAGTAAAAATACTATCGACAAGATGCTTCGTGACGAGGCCTATAACGGGACAACAGCCTATACCGCTAACGATATGTTTACCGATCTAAAAAAAGGTATATGGGGAGAACTAACAAATGGAAAAAACATTGACATATATCGCCGAAACCTACAAAAGAATTATGTAAATGCCCTTATAAAGATCACAGATGATAAGACTCTGCAAACAAACCCTTTTGCATCGGCATCTGACGCTATGGCTATAGCCCGTACACAGCTAACAGATTTGCGTCAAAGTCTACGCAATGCGATAACCTCATCTTCAGGTATAAAACGTAGTCACTTACAGGATTTATCGGCACAAATCGAAAAAGCGCTGAATACCAACAAATAATATGAATATGAAAAAGATATTTTTTATTTCAATCACACTACTATTGGCTGTATTAGCCTCCTGCACAGGGAAAAAGAATGAAGAAGAAACAAAAGGGCCAGTCATTATAGCATATTTAACTGGTCATAATGGAGCAATAGATATTACCCGAATTGCAGCAAATAAGGTAACATTTATAAATTATGTTTCTGCTAAAATAGAAGCAGATAAAGCTACTTTAGCAAATAAGGCGGTAGATAGTGAAAATATAAAAGCACTGACAGGTCTAAAAGAACAAAACCCGAATCTAAAAATTCTCATTTCTATCGGGAATTCTCCTCTTGAGCAGAAAGAACCAGCAATCGCACTAACAGCAGAAGGTCAGCAAACTTTTGTGAAATCGACTGTAGAAATCCTAAAAAGATATGATTTGGACGGAATAGACATAGACGGACAATATTCTTCGACATACGCAGCAATTAGAGCAGAATTGGATGCTTTAGAAAAAGAAGCAGATAGAAAATACTTATTGACAGCTAGTGTAGAAGGACGGGAAGAGCTTATTGCCAACACAGATATTGCAAAAGCACAGGAATATCTTAACTATGTGAATGTAAGAACATATGACTTTCAGTCAGGTGACAAAGCTGCGCATCACACCAATCTTAGCCCGGCCGATAAATACAGCCCTTCGGAAAGTGTAAGCAAATCTATTCAAGCGTATATAGAAGCAGGCGTTCCTGCCGGAAAACTAACTCTGTCGGTTGCATCTTACGGACGTTTCTATGAATTGAAGAAAGGTTGGGACAAAGGGCTTGGAGATGCTCTTGCCAAACAACTAGAGGTAAAAGACTACTCCACAATAAAAGATAGTTTGGTAAACAAACTCGAATATTACAGATATTGGGACGATGCAGCTCAGGCTCCTTACCTCTTTAACTTCTATAAAGGTATCTTCGTTACCTATGATGATGAAGAGTCGGCTAAAGCAAAAAGCCTGTATGCTCTGACAAACGAACTGGGAGGAATTGCCCTTTGGGACTACAATTCCGATTCAAAAGGCTTTCTTCTGAATGCAATCAACCAGACATTGAAATAATAAAATTTAACAGATGCCGTTCTTCTTATTGCACATCTGTTTGTACTTTTGAATACAAGCTAAGGTGCAAAAAGTATAAAAGCCACTTTAGATAAAGTTAAAGTGGCTTTTCTTTACTCAATTATTAACAGTAAACATGAAGAAAAAACGGATACTCTGGGCTGACGACGAAATAGACATACTACGGGCTCATATTCTTTTCCTCCAAGAGAAGGGTTATGAGGTTACACCTGTCAATAGTGGTCAAGATGCCATAGAGAGTTTTGTAGAACAACCGTTCGACATCGTATTTCTCGATGAGCATATGCCCGGACTATCAGGGATAGAAACCCTTAGCCGATTGAAAGAGTTGAATGCAAATACTCCTGTCATCATGATTACCAAGAGCGAAGATGAAGGAATAATGACTCATGCCATAGGTAAAAAAATTGCCGACTATCTTATAAAGCCTGTCAATCCGAATCAGATATTGCTGGCTTTAAAGAAAAACCTACACAAAGACGATATTGTCTCCGAAATCACACTGGAAGGCTATCGGGAAGAATTCAGCAAAATAAGTACACAAATAGGAGACCAACTCGATTATGAAGGTTGGATTGATATATATAAAAAGCTTATATACTGGGAAACAGAACTTACAACAACTGACAGCCCCCTGCTGGAGTTGCTTCTCTCCCAAAAGAGCGAGGCGAATAATGCTTTTTGCAAATTCGTGAAGAAAAACTATGAAGAATGGATACAGTCTTCTGAAAACAGACCGTTGATAAGTCCTGATATTCTACCGAAGAAAATATTTCCGATGCTCGATGAGGGAGAAAAAATCTTTTTCATTCTTATCGACAATTTTCGGCTCGACCAATGGTGGGAGATAAAAGACCTGTTGACCAACGAATTTACTATCAACGAAAGCGAATTCCTGAGCATATTACCTACTGCAACCCAGTATGCGCGCAATGCAATATTCTCAGGTTTGATGCCATCGCAAATAGCCAAGATGTATCCCGACTTATGGATCGGGGAAGAAGAGGAAGAAAGTAAAAACAGTAATGAAGAAGCACTTCTGCAAACTCAAATAGACCGTTATCGGAAAAAGTACACATTCTCATATCATAAACTTCTTACATCATCTTCGGGCGAAAAGCTTATACAAAACATGAACACAATGAGTAATAAACAATTAAATGTCATTGTAATCAATTTTGTAGATATGCTTTCCCATGCGCGCACCGAATCGAAGATGATACGAGAACTTGCTTCTGACGAAGCAGCATATCGCTCCCTCACCCGCTCGTGGTTCAAGCACTCGAGCACAATGGAGATACTACGCAAGGCAAAGAGTATGGGCTACAAAATAGTTCTCACCACCGATCATGGCACGGTACGGGTAAAAAATCCATTAAAAATAATCGCAGACAAGTCGGTCAACTCCAATATCCGCTATAAGCTGGGGCGCAATATTGAATATGACCGAAAAAAAGTATATGACATACATTCTCCCGAGAAGGTAGGGCTACCTGCTCCTAATTTGAGTACAAAATATATATTTGCTACAGGAAATGACTTTTTCGCCTACCCTAACAACTACAATTATTATGTATCTTATTATGCCGACACATTTCAGCATGGAGGTATATCTCTCGAAGAAATGATAGTCCCTCTTATTACTCTCACAGGTAAGTAAAGTAAGAGATAATGCATGCAATAGAACAATATTCGCATGATTACAATTTCTAATATTTGACAGTAGTAGAAAATATATTATATTTGTTCTTAACGCTTGAGAATATCCCTAATCAACCTTAATTATTATATTATGAAAATAAGACTATTACTATTTATTTTCTCCTTCGTTTTATTATCACATTCTTTATACAGCCAACAACATACCAGAGGCGTTCTTTTTACGAGTGAAAGGAACAATAAAGGAGAAATTATTATTGTTGCCGAGAACAGGGACTTCTGCGATTACTTTGTAAAAATTGAGTTTAGAGATCTTATGGATTATACTGTAAGAGGAAATATTACCAAAGGAGAAACTGTGAGCAGAGGAAAAAAGATCATAGCTACTTTAACTAAAAGCAATCCAAACTCGCGAAGCACATATAACTATTCTACCCGTATATATAAAGGAAGCCTGGATAGTAAAGTCAATCCCGATTTTATCTACACTCTGCCGGTGAAGGATGGAGATAGTATTCAGTCCTTGCCGGCAAAAGGTTCCAGATTCACGACTATTTTCAATTTGGAACAAGCAGGCGATACAATCTACGCCTGTAGGGGTGGACAGGTTTGCGACAAAGATTTAACAGATACTGAAACTCGGAGCGCATCTCAGAAAAATAGCATAACGATCTACCATAATGATGGCTCTCTGGGAGAATACACCAATTACTCGAAAGAATTGGTATCTGTAGGAGATAATGTAAAAATGGGACAACCGATTGCTATTGTAAAGCCAAATGAAAAAGGACAGAAAAGAGTACGATTCTCTGTTTATTTTCTGGATAAAAACAGAGTAGAAAACAATGAAACAGGTCTTAAGCATAGCAGTCTTGTTCCTATTTTTCATTCTGCCAACAATGGAGATGGAAAATTGGAAAATAAAACAACATATATTGCTCAGATAACCGAAGAGCTGCTGATGCAAGACATGAGTAAAAAAGAGCTAAAGAAGTACCTAAAGAACAAGGAAAAAGAAGCTGATAAAAAATGAGAAAACTAACCTATACTTTTCTCCTCTATTGTTTATGTGTCAGTCTTTATGCACAATACAGCATTCAGGACACAGACGGCGTATTAAATAAGAAAGAGGCTGCATCCTTAGAGCAAATAATTGCATATCAACTCGAATTTTACAATAAGGTATTGCCGGAAAGTAGTATCAAACCCACAGACGTAAGATTAAATATCTACTCAAATTACAGTGCATACCTAATGTATCAGAAAGAGCAGATGAAAACAACGCTGCACAGGTCTATGGGCTTTTATTCGAGCAAAAATAAAGAAGCAGTTGTTTGTAAAGACAAACATGAAAAAGAATTTCTATCTACCTGCTATCATGAATTAAGCCATTTTTTTGTCAATACATATTTCGGTTCTGTCCCTATATGGCTTAATGAAGGGATTGCTGTATACTTCGGGAACATGAAACCGGGCAAGTCCGTTAACCATCAAGTGGTGAAGACATATATTCTTCGTGTAAAAACAATGATAGATCTCCGGGATATAGATTTAAACGATTTCTTATCATGGAATAGGAATAAGTTCTATGAAAGGTCTTTCTCCCACGAAAGTTATGGCTACGCATTGGGCTATAGCATTGTTCAGTATCTTATGCAAAAAGACGAAAAAAGTGTTGTCTCTTTGATAAGAGAGATAAAGAATGGTAAAGACAGTAAAGAAGCTATAGACATCGTCTACGAGGGAGGTTTTTCTTCTTTCGAGAAAGACTTCATGGAATATATCAACAAGTATTAGTATATAGCCGACTATAGTGAAAGAATAAAATCGTTACGAATATTATTTAAAAGAGATCTTATCCCAGTTTAAAATGATTGGTTCATCTATAAGATATGGCTCTATCTTCTTATAATCTTCTTCTGACAGATAGCCCTTAATTTCGGACTTTGCTGTTAACGTCGTATTATCGGCAGACATAGATAATTTTATTGCTGTCATATCCAATGCTGCATAGGCATTACCGAAAGATTGGCTATTGCGGTCTACATCCGTTTTTATAAAAGAATCCTTTGTTATTACAGGCAATAAGTCTTTTTGATTTATAGGTAGCCACTTGGTAGTATAGAATTGCACCTGACTATCGCATATTCCACCACAAACAGTCTTAACCACACATACTATCTTCGAATCGTTGATAAGAGGCAGCATCTTTATCTGGGTTATTCCTGCATCGGAAGTCTGGAGAGAGATATAGTCAGCCGAAATAGCCAACCGCTTTATGCTACCATAAGTTCCTCTTTCGATAGGAAGTTTAGCTGTATCTTCGGGATTAGCAATAAGCATATCTTTCATTCCGGCATCCAGACCGAAAACAATATTATCAGGCATAGAAGATATCAAGTCGTTCAAGTTTTGTCCCGATATTGAAGTTAAACCAACGATTGATATAAATAATATGAGTATTACTCTTTTCATTTTGTGTATTCTTTATTTTGTACCCAAATATAGGAAAAACATTGCTACTATTATCAAAACGAGGTCGATCGCTTTCCCTTTTAAGTTTTTTTCATGGAAGAAAAGCACTCCTCCGGCAAACGAGACTAATACACTGCTGCGGCGCACCATGGAGACAATAGAGATCATTGCGTCAGAATCGGTAAGCGCATAGAAATACACGAAATCGGCGATAGTAAGAAATACCGAGACCAAAACAATACTCCAGCGCCACGAGAACGGAGTATTCTTTTCCCGCTTAGGATACCAAAGAACAATCAACACAATAAGCATCAGCAGACATTGATACGTATTGAACCAAAATTGTACTGCTGTAGGACTAAACTGTTGCATCAGGAACTTATCGTAAAGTCCGCTTATAGCTCCTGCTATGGTAGCCAAAGCCATGAAAAATATCCATTTGTTTTTATGAAAGCTGATCCCTTCTTTCTTTCCCGAGAGGGACAACAGGAAGAACGAAATAATAGTGATAATAACCCCTATCCACTGATACAGATTCAATCGTTCGCCAAAAATAAACAAAGCTCCAAGGAGAGTAAGTACAGGGCGAGTAGCATTAATTGGCCCGGTAAGAGTAAGGGGTAGATGTTTGACAGCAAAATAACCAAATATCCAAGAGGTAAGAACGATTACGGATTTTATGAAAATATATCCATGAGTCTCCCACGACACCGAAGGTACATAACCGAGAGTGCCTGCGAGAGTATCGGGAAAGAATTTAGAGACTATAACCAGAGGCAACAATAACAGAGAGCAAAACAAAGTATTGAAAAACAATACCGGTATTACAGCATTCTGGTGTACCGATTTTTTCTTACAAATATCATAGCATCCCAAAAAGAATGCTGATACAAAGGCTAGTGCTAACCACATTTATGATAAAGTTCTATTTTTGAAAACTAAAAAGGAGAAACAATAAATATCTAACTTTTAGCTTTTTCTTTTAACACATAATTGAGCCATGTATATCCTATGATACCCGAAGCTAAAGATCCAAGCAGAATCATAAGTTTCGACTCGTTAATATAATGTAAATCGCCCTTAAAGGCCAATAACGTAATGAATATAGACATAGTAAAGCCTATTCCACCAAGCATACCTGCTCCCAGTAAGGCTTTCCATTTCACCCCGCGAGGCAATGAGCACCACCCCGACCTGACAGAGATAAAGCTGAAAAGTGTAATTCCGATAGGCTTACCAACGATCAGCCCCAGTAATATTCCCAAAGCAAAAGGCTCTCCTATCGACTGATCCCAACTGCCCTCTATTACCATCGCTGTATTCGCCAAAGCGAAAAGAGGCAATACCCCGAAAGCGACAGGATAATGTAGTGCTTTCTGCCAGCGGTTCGACATACTTTTTTCGTCTCCTTTGCGAAATGGGATAGTAATTGCCAGCAAAACGCCTGCTATAGTAGCATGAACACCCGAGGTAAGCATAAAGTACCACATAAATATTCCGCTGACAATGTATATAAACATATTAGTCACTCCGAATTTCTTGTTAAGTAACAGCAGCAAGACAAATATGCCTAAAGCCATAAGCAGATTGGCCCATGCGAGCGAAGTGGTATAGAAAATAGCAATAATTATAATTGCTCCTAAGTCATCTATCACAGCCAAAGCAGTAAGGAATACCTTGAGAGAAACAGGAACTCGGCTGCCAAGCAAAGACAGAATACCTAAGGCGAATGCAATATCCGTAGCCATAGGAATACCAAAACCGGCATGAGTATCTGTCCCCCAATTTAATACCATATATATTCCGGCGGGAATGAGCATACCGCCCAGAGCACCTGAAATAGGTAACATAGCACGTTTCACATTCGACAACTCTCCCTCATATATTTCCTGAATCAGTTCCAGTCCGACCAAAAGGAAGAATATAGCCATCAGCCCGTCATTGATCCATTCGGCGATAGAATGACTACCCAAATGAAAATCCCATATTCCGAGGTAATGTTGGCCAATAGAAGAGTTCGCCAATAAAATTGATATAAGAGTGCAGATAATAAGCGTAAGACCTCCAGACTTTTCGCTCTCCATAAAGCCTCTCAAAGTTCTTCCACTCAAAATATTATTTATTCTCATCTTTATCCCAAAATACTATTATCATATTCTATATCTTCAAGAAAAAGAGCATGTCCCGGCACCGATGTTCCGGCAGCCCCTCTGTCTTTAGCCTCTATTATATGGCGCATACCATACACATCAATCTTCCCCCGACCGGCCTCCAGCAATGTACCTACTACCGAACGAACCATATTACGCAGAAAACGGTTGGCTTTAATGGTGAATATATAGTCGCCGTCTTGCCTTTCCCATCGAGCCTGCATTATCGTACAATTATTAGTTTTCACATCAGTATGCAATTTACTGAAACTGGTAAAATCTTCGTACTCGAATAAAACATCGGCACAACTTTGCATTGCATCCAAATCTAGATCCCCATACACCTTATATTTCAGATGATGAAGAAACGGATCTTTTCGGGTAGTAATATAATACCTGTATAATCTTGATATAGCATCGAATCGGGCATGGGCTTGGGGATGCACTTCTAAGACTTTATGTATCGCTATATCCCGGGGTAACAGGCTATTCAGCTTTTTTGCCAACAGATCTAAGTCAAGATAATCCTTCTCATTATCGAAGTGCGCTACCATCTTTCGGGCATGTACACCGGCATCGGTACGGCCTGCCCCCACGATCGGAGTATGAACTCTGAGCAATGTAGCCAAAGCTGTTTCTATTGCTTCCTGAACAGACATTCCATTGGGTTGTATCTGCCATCCGCAGTATTTCTCTCCGTTATACGATAGATATATAAAGTAGCGTTTCATCAGTCTAAATCAACACGTTTACAAATCGAACTACACGATAACCTATAATTATCTTACTGTTATATGAAAGCAAGATTGTTTTCGTTCATGCTTGATATAACACCTATCCCGCTGACGTAGGTCGTGTAACACCTGCCCCAAAACAGCTTTCAGGCGTCCATCGTCTAATGTGCGTGGATCGGTAGGATCCACCTTATCGAATCGTGTCCATGCAATATCGAAAGTTGTACCATAACGGTGTGCCGAATTGTCGCTGGCATTACGATTTCTGCGCGACAGGCCTTTTACATCGTCATCGGTGCGGGTTATACTGGTTATAATCGGCTTATATACAGCCATCTTTTTCCTTGTCAGCGAATCTCTGAAATTGAGACAGATATCTGAAAGAAGAGTAGCTGCTTTGGGAACCAAGAAAGGCATGGAATGAGTCAGCCGATCTACTTTATATATCTCAAGCTCGCTAGGAATCCGAACCAGCTTATCCTCATACAGAGCTGTATCGGCTCTTGTCTCAAGAGGACCTACACCATTTGCAGCAGCAGCTTCTATATGCAATTCGTGCATATCGTTAAATGTACTGTTGTAGTTGCCGCCAAAACGGGTATATTTCTTAGCTATAACATTCTCATTTACATCTCCGTCTTCAGTCTTTTTAACGTCAGAGCCGCACCCCACAAGTGGAAGAATACTTAAAGCAAGTATCCATATATATTTCATACAATCGCATTATTTACTTATACTACTACTGCCGAAAATATTTTATAGAGAAATTCGGCATAATCCTAATTTTTCGGGAACAAAGGTACAAAATTTAAGGAGTTTCCAGTTATTTTCTTTATAGCATTAAACCTTAAGTCACACAAACATAAAAAATGAATATTTTGAATATAGAAGTAGAAAAATTATCTATGTATGAGTGAACAAGTAAACAGAAGTAGAAAATGCAATGACAACAAAAGGAAGAAAAAACCGTACAAGTTTGTCAGGTTTTAGTTAAAATTATATTTTATAATAATCAAATAGTTATGAATTTCGGGAAGAAATCAAATTTTGAGTTATATCCTTAAAGTTACACTTTATAAACCGTAAAAAAAGCTGTTACTTTTGTCACCTTTTAGTTAAAAAGCCTACTTTTGTATCAAACAAATATATCATATGGAAATAATCAGCAGTCTGCAAAATCCAAAGATCAAAAATATTGTAAAGCTCTCTAAAAGTAAAGAGCGCAAAGAGCAAGGTCTGTTTATCATAGAAGGAGCGCGCGAGCTTAGCCTTGCGCTATCAGCGGACTACGAAATCAATTCAATATATGTTTGTCCAAGCCTGTTTTCAAAAAGTAACTATCCTGATGTACTAAACAATATATCTGAAAATAAGATATTTGAAGTAACAGAAGCTGTCTTCGAAAAGATAGCCTACAGAGAAGGATCAGACGGATTACTAATCTTAGCCCAACCCAAAAACCATACATTAGCAGATCTTAAAATACCGGAGAACCCTTTCATCATAGTACTGGAAGCTGTAGAAAAGCCGGGAAATCTGGGTGCAATATTGCGAACGGCTGATGCCGCATTGGCTGACGCAGTTATCATATGCGACACGGCGACAGATATTTACAACCCAAATGCAATACGTTCGAGTGTAGGATGTATATTTACTGTACAAACAGCAGTCTGTACTTCAGAAGAGGCTTTAAGCTTCTTGAAAAAAAATGAGATAACTTCCTTTGCTGCAGAACTACAAGCTTCTAAATGGTATCAAGAAACAGACTTCACTCATTCCTCAGCTATTATAATGGGAACAGAAGCCGATGGATTAACAGAGTTTTGGCTATCGAATGCGGATGCCCGAATAAAGATTCCCATGCGAGGCAAAATTGATTCTCTCAATGTATCTGTTTCTACTGCAATATTAACTTTTGAGGCAATGAGACAACGAGGGTTCTAAAATTTATATCCGATACCCAACTTTACTCCGTAATTAATAAAGTCCATTGTGCGGTTTGGACTTAGGTTGTTCAATTGAACAAATGGGTTAGCAGACAGATGTATTCCTGTCGAGAAAGTGTAGGCGCCCCCAATACCGAAGAAGAAAGCTAATATATTATCATCGTACGAAATATAGTCTTTATCAATACCTGATATTCTTATATTAATTATTCCACCTGTATTGAGAAAGAGATAATCAAAGATGCTAACCTTTGCAATAAGAGGAACAGATATATAGTTAACAGTAAAATTTCTGACAGATGTGAAAGTACCAGGATAATAAGAGGATGTTGATTTTATTTTATTATGAGAGAATAGAATACCAGAACTCATCTCAAAACTATTTGAGAGGTTTCTACTGTATTCCATTCCAAAACTACAGTGAGATTTCCCATCATATGAGGCTCCTCCCTGAACATCTCCTTTATATTCGTATAAGACGCTACCAAACGGAGAAGTAACAAAACTAATCATATTTTTCTTCTCCGACTGAGAGGCTAATGTCAACGAAAAACATAGTGGAAAAACAAAGAGTATTAACTTTCTCATAAAAACAGAATATATTGTTCGATACAAATATAACGATAGAACAAAGATTTACAACAAAGTAAAGACAAACAATAAATATTTTGAAAGAATAAGTCTGTTTTTTTTAGTACAAAGTATTGCTTTAAGAAAAATAATTATATCTTTGTACCCGCTAACGCATTTTAGCCGCGGATGTGGCGTAATTGGTAGCCGCGCCAGACTTAGGATCTGGTGCCGAGAGGCGTGGGGGTTCGAGTCCCTTCATCCGCACTGGAAAATCTTCCAAAACAAAGCAAAACTCTGAAAATCAGGCGATTTTCAGAGTTTTTTTATTCCCTGAAATTTGGTCAAAAAGCAAAAAAATGCGGTTTAAAGCAGGTTTGCCGCTACTAATTCGCTACCTATTTTGAAAAATAAAAAACAGGCAACACTTTGGTAGCAGCAAAGGTTTTATTTCGCTGTATCACAATGTTTTGCATAGCATCTCTAAGAGCTTGAATTTATAACTTTATAACCAAAAAAATTCAAGATTATGGAAGAGAAAATGACCTGTTCTAAAAGTACGTTTTACCTATCCTGCTATGTAAAGAAATCAAATGCTTTACGAGATGGTAAAGTTCCTATCTACCTAAAGATTACAGTCAATAAACGAGTAGCAGCAGTTAGCTTACAAGCTACTGTCCTTCCCAATTTATGGGACCCAGCTAAGGAAAAGTCAAGAGCTAAAGACAAATCAGCAATCGAATTGAACAACTACATCAATTCTGCAAAAGCAAAAATTACTACTATGTACCGAGAATTGGAGCTAGATGGCAAACACATTACTGCCCAACTTCTCAAAGATATGTATCTCGGAAATCATGAAGATGAAGAGAAAGGAAAAACTTTAGTAGAAGTGCATTCCGATCATAACGAGAGATGCAGAAAACTTCTCGGTGTAGAATATTCACAGTCTACAATTTACAAATTCGATACTTCATTGAAATACCTCAAAGAATTTATGTCAATGGAAATGAACATAGAGGATATTCCATTAAAAGATATTAATGAAGATTATATCCGCAAGTACGAACTGTATCTGAAAACTGAAAAAGGTTGTGCAAATAACTCGGCTATTAAGCATCTAAAAATTTTCAAGAAAATTATTCGCATTGCTCTGGTCAATGACTGGTTACAAAAAGACCCTTTTGCTCCGATCAAGTTTAGACAAGACGAAGTACATGTAGAATTTCTAACGATGTACGAACTGAATACTTTAATGGAAAAGGAAATGCCTTGCAAACGATTGGAACAAGTACGAGATGTATTTGTGTTCTGTGCGTTTACTGGTTTAGCATTCGTTGATGTTAAGAGCCTGAAAGCGGAACATATTATTCATGGGAATAAGGGCGAGATGTGGATTCGTAAACCTCGTATTAAAACGAATAATATGTGCAATATTCCATTATTGAGAGTTCCACGAGAGTTATTGCAAAAATATAGCTCTGACAAAGGTTGTCAATTGCGAGGGCAAATTTTACCTGTATCGACTAATCAAAAGATGAATGCATACCTCAAAGAAATTGCAACAGTATGTAATATAAATAAGAGATTGTCAACGCATTGCAGCAGGCACACGTTTGCCACTTCGGTTACGCTCGCCAATAAAGTAACTATGGAGAATGTAGCCAAAATGCTAGGGCATTCGTCTACTCGAATGACTCAACATTATGCCAGAGTATTGGATGAAAGCATTTTAGAGGATATGATGAATGTGGATAATAAACTGTTTAATAATAATCTTAATCCCGAAAACAATGGAACTGCAAATAATTCAAAATAGAATATATCAAATCAGAGGCTTAAATGTAATGTTGGATTTTGACCTAGCCGAAATGTACAATGTACAGACCAAAAGGCTTAAAGAACAAGTAAGACGAAATATCGAAAGATTCCCTTCTGATTTTATGTTTGAGTTAACAAAAACGGAATGGATTGAACTGGTCGCAATTTGCGACCAGTTACCAGAAAAGTTGAAACACAGCACAGTTACACCTTTTGCTTTTACTCAAGAAGGTGTAGCGATGCTATCAGGAGTATTGCGTTCTCCAACTGCGATTGAAGTAAATATATCTATAATGAGAGCTTTCGTTGCGCTTCGAAAATATGCTTTGGGATATGCTGAACTTAATCAAAAATTAGAAACCTTTATGATAGAAACAAATATGCAATTTAATGAGATTTATCAGGCTTTGACCGAATTGGCTAGTCAAAAAGAAGAGGAAAATAAGCCTAGAAAAAGAATTGGGTATGTGAGAGATGAATAATTAAGATAGAAACTTTCTTTCATCTGAACACGAAGATATAAGCAAGAGAATAATTTAATCAAGGTCAGGCTCTCCGAGTTTGAATAAATAATCTTCCTTTCTGCGAAAGAGTATTATTTATCAAAACCTTGCTTTTATTATTCTCTTTTTAAATGGGGTGTTTATCAGTTGAAAAGAAAAAATAATATTCAATATTTAAAAATAAATCTTCCGACTTCTTTGTGTAAAATAAAATACTATTTAAATTTGCGTAATCGATTACGTATTTAATTACATTATAAATTATTTAGTATGGAGTTTTTTGACAAATTAGGGATAATGGCTATCGGTAGTAGACTGCGGATGCTAACTGATATAATAACCGAAGATGCTTCACAAATATATCAGCTCTATGGTATGGATTTTAAGGCTAAATGGTTTCCCGTATTCTTTCTTTTGTCCGATGGTAACCCACGTACAATAACAGGAATAGCCGAGGAAATAGGGCACTCTCACCCTTCGGTAAGTACAATCATACGGGAAATGTCAGCCAAAGGACTTGTTCAGGAAAGTAAAGACAAAGCCGACGGACGACGGAATATGGTTAAGCTATCAAAAAAAGGTCAGGAGGCAGTCGCCCCAATGCATATTACACTTGAGGATGTAGGAACAGCAGTAGAAGCTATATCTAAAGAAGCTAAACACAATCTTTGGAAAGCGATAGAGGAATGGGAGTATTTATTAGCTGAAAAACCTCTATTACAGCGAGTGAAAGAGGAGAAAAGAGTTAGGGAAAGTCAGAATATTACTATTGTTCCCTATACAGCTTGTTATCAGCCTATTTTTAGAGGTTTAAATGAAGAATGGATTACTGCGCATTGGAAGATGGAGGATGCTGATTATAAAGCATTGGATCATCCACAAGAATATATATTGGACAAAGGGGGATATATTTTTGTTGCTCTTTATAAAAATGAGCCTGTCGGCGTTTGTGCCTTATATAAGATGGATGACCCAGTTTACGATTATGAATTGGCAAAATATGCTGTCGGCCCTAAAGCCCAAGGCAAAGGAATCGGTGTATTACTATGTAAAACAGCGATAAACAAAGCAAGAGAATTAGGAGCAAAAGCAATCTTCCTAGAAAGTAATACAATTTTAAAGCCTGCTATTCGCATATATAGAAAGTTAGGATTTAAAGAGTTAGCTGAATATCATACAGCTTATGAAAGAGGAGACATACAAATGGAATTAATATTAAACAATAAAAATATCGAACAATGAAAAATATCGTAAAAAAAGATAATGCAGTTAATAGACAGTTTCTAGGTGTGGATTTCGTAGTACTTTCTATCGGTAAAGATACAATGGTTACAAAAATGCTTTATAAAACGACAGATAATGTCACTCCACATAGGCATCCTAATGAACAAAGCGGTTATGTTGTTTCAGGTAAATATAAGTTGACATTTGAAGGAAAAGAATATTTATTGAAAGAAGGAGATGCTTATTCAATCCCTGCTAATATTGAGCATTCAATGCAAATTATAGAAGCAGGAGAAGTTGTAGATGTGTTCTCTCCAATAAGGCAAGACTATTTATAAGGAAGGATAGAAATAATATGTCTACATACATAGAAGAAAAAAGAAAAGTTACCTCTCATATATTATGGGAGATGAAACAAAGAGGAGAAAAAATCAGTATGCTAACCGCATATGATTATTCTATGGCAAGAATAATAGATCAAGCAGGGATTGATTGTATCTTGATTGGAGACTCAGCGTCCAATACAATGGCAGGCAATGCAACCACACTTCCTATTACTCTAGATCAAATGATATACCATGCTAAGTGTGTTGTACAAGGGGTAGAGAATGCATTTGTCATTGCCGATATGCCTTTTGGAACATGTTCTGGAGACTCGCTTAAGTCACTAAGCTCTGCAATTAGAATGATGAAAGAAACAGGTGTTAATGCCATTAAGATAGAAGGAGGGAAAGAAATTCAGGAAGATATTAGAAAAATAATTGATGCAGGTATTCCAGTTATGGCTCACTTAGGCTTGATGCCTCAATCTATCAATAAATATGGTACGTATGGTATCAGAGCTAAAGATGAGAAAGAAGCCAACAAGCTAATAGAAGATTGCTTATTAATGGAAGAACTTGGCTGTTTTGGGATTTTGTTAGAGAAAATACCTGCAAGTCTTGCTTCGATAATATCTCGGAAAATTAAAATTCCAACAATAGGAATTGGCGCAGGGAATGGAACTGATGGACAAGTGCTTGTCATACAGGATGCCATGGGTATGAATAAAAATTTTGCCCCTAAATTTGTAAGAAGATATGCTGATCTCGAATCTATAATGAGAGAGGCAACTTTGAATTATATTCAAGATGTTAAAACATCTTCTTTTCCAAACGAATCAGAAAGTTATAAATAAGAATACATAAACTCATTTGCCCTTCTGATAAAAGAGGGGCATTTTTATATATAAGAATAATTCAAAACCAGAACAGGAAAATCAGTCACAACATATAAAATTCACCAATATTTTTTATGCCTATGAATGATTTCGTTAAAACAGAGTTATTCAATCTTCTGATTAATTTCTCTCCGAAAATTACTAACCATGAAATGCAATTTGCTTATGAAAGCTTTGTAAAAGAAGTATTAACCTTAAATCAATGCGAAACAGACTATTCCGTAGTCTTTCGAAAATTGAATTTGACTCGTATAGAGTTCCAATCATTGCAAGCACAAATTTTATACGAGCAGGGGGAAAAATGCCCTGAAAAATCTCTATTTGCAGAAAGCTATTTCTATTATTGACTCTGAGCTTGTATTATTAGAGACAAAACTTGCCCATCCTGAACAATTTGTAAAAGATCAGATTTTTAAATCTGATCTGCATATAATCCCTAAGTCAAAAGACTTGGGGATTGTCGCATTGGCTGAGATTGTTGAAAGCCTGTATCTAAGTAAGGAAGTATTGAACAATAATGGTAAACCCGCAAGCAAAAGTCAGATTGGAAATAAATTTGAACTGATATTTAATGTTTCTTTTGGTGATATCTCAGACAAAACCAGTGAAATATATAAACGAAAACCATTCAACAGAACGAAAGCCCTTGATTTCCTTCGCAATATGATAATTCGCAAGGACAAAGAAACAAGATGAAAAATAATGAATTTATAACACATTGTATATGAACATATTTCAAACAATCATTAGAGGGGTAGTTAACTATCCCTCTATTTTTCTGTCTCCAATTGTCAGTTCTTTGCTTTACCAATCGATTGGAATTAATCAGAATATTAATTTCAAAAAAAGAATTATGTACTTAGACAATGAAGACTTCATCCAATGGATGGAAAAGCTCAACAAGAAGCTCACAACTATAGGTAGCGATTTGAAAGCAGTAATCGCAACAGGAGAAGCATTTACCAATGATGATAAATTGTTGGATAATCAAGACCTCGCTTTTCTTCTTAAAGTATCATATCGAACACTCCAAAGATATCGGGATAGTGGTCAACTTCGCTATTTCCTCGTCAGGCGAAAGACATTTTATCGTATGGCTGATGTAAAAGAGTTTATCCAATCCTATGCTTCAAAAAATGAAGTTGTGATGTTCAACAAAGGCATAGAAGATAGCAAAACCTTGAAATGATTCTGCATTTACTGATCTAAGCAGAATAGTGCAAAAGGGAGAGGGCTATGTTTAGTCCATGCCCCTCCCTAAAGGCTCCGCATTTAGCAGAAACACCCTCGCTCAACCGCTTCGGATTGTTTAGCTAAATTGAGCAAGAGGGAACTGGACTATCGTCCTGTTCTCCTCTTGCCCTTCGGGGCAAAGCCTTCGGCTTTAGTGCTTTAACCAAAAGCACTGTTATAACACTTGCTATAACTGGAATTGATAGATAATTCTATCTAAGCAAGTTAGATATATGAATAACTATAAAATAGTTATAACTATGACCAAACAGAATCGAAATATTGTATTTACTACAATAGCCATAGACAAAGAAACAGATAGAATTATAGAAAAGCTTTGTAAACGCTATTCGCTGAAAAAAGGAGAAATTACAAAACTAGCTTTTCAGTATCTGGATAAGACAAATATCAATCCGAGCGAAGCTCCCGAATCAACAAAAGCCGAACTAAGGAAGATAAACAAACGGCAAGACGACTTGATTCGTTTTATACGACACTACGAAGAGGAACAACTTAACCCTATGATCCGAACAAGTAATTCGATTGCAACAAGGTTTGATAATATTGTCAAATCAATGGAAAATATCATTCTCTCTCATCTTAAAGCTAATCAAGAAGGGCAGAGCAATCTGCTAAAGATATTGAGTGAGAAGTTTACAGGGCATGCAGATGCGATTAACAATCAAGGGAAACAGTTATCAGCAATCTATAAGAATCAGCAGAAGGATAATAAGAAACTTCTACAACTTATCAGCCTATATTCGGAACTAGCCACAGCTAGACTAATGGATGGAAAACGAAAGGAAAACTTGAAAACAGAGATAACGAATCTCATAAATGAACAATAACACAAAAAATGAATATCGATTTTCCACCACCATCCAACGGAATATATAATAATGCAGGCAGTTGTAGAAAGCTTTGTAGTTATCTCGAACACGAGGATTTAGAACGGATAGAGAAAGGTATTTATACTGAAGGATTTTTCAATCTGACAGAAGAAAACTTGTATAAATCACAAGTTATAAAGGATATTGACAGCAACAAAGCTCAATTACTCAAAACCGATGCTAAATTTTATGCTATCCACATCAGTCCATCGGCTAAGGAACTACAAGCAATGGGTAGCACCGAACAGGAGCAAGCCGAAGCCATGAGAAGATATATTCGGGAAGTTTTTATTCCCGAATACGCCAAGAACTTCAATAAAGGCTTATCGGCAGAAGATATTAAGTTTTATGGCAAGATTCACTTTAATAGGAATAGGTCAGATAACAATGAGGGTAATATGCATTGCCATATTATTGTCAGCAGAAAAGATCAATCGAATAAGAAAAAATTATCACCCTTAACCAATCATAAGAACACGAAGAAGGGAACTGTTAAGGGAGGTTTTGATAGGGCTAATCTTTTTCAACAAGCGGAAAAGGGTTTTGATAAGTTATTTAACTATGACCGCCCACTGAACGAGAGCTTTGAATGTTATAATGCTATGAAGAGTGGAAGCATCCAAAAACAAATCAAAATGCAAGAACGAATGGATGAATTAACTAATTCAGTACAACATGACGACATGAATTCAGTAAGTCAGTACAACAGTGAATCAGTAAGTAAGTCGGATAAACAGGAAAAACAAGAAGAAAATAAGAAACGGAATAGAGGATTAAAGTTCTAATTTTCAATGTGTCAAAGTTATTTCAATTTCAATCTAAACAATCTTATATTCTGCAAAAAAATATTAATCATTCAGCGTTGATAGTGTTGGAGAGGATGAGATATTTTGATTTAATTTTCGCCTCAAAATTGGCAAATGCCTTTTCAGTTGCCTTTTAATAGCAGGCTCTTCCATTGTTGCCGAAGCTCTATTCACATAAGAAATGTAATTACCCCAAGTTTTTCTACCTATATAATAATTCTGAATTTTCCCTGAAGAATCTCTCATTTGTTTATATACTTTCTTTCTTTTTGCACCATATGAAGTAAATCGTTTAAATAGCTGGTTTCGAAATATATGTCCTTTAGATTTATTATTAATACTTTCAGAATAGAATTTACTCCTTTTGATTGCTCTATTCATTCTGCTATAAAAACCGGCAATACTCGCACTCTTTAATAGAATTCTTTGTCCATCAAATTCAAATCCTAAATATTCAATTTTATTTTTGAAAGGATATTTTAATCCTCTACATACAAAATGACCTTCATTATTCTTTTGTAATAAATATTCTTTTTCTTTTTCCTCTTGTATATTAAGCCTTAAACGTTCGATAGAATTCTTTAATAATTCACGAACAATATCTTTATACTCCTTATTACAAACAATAATAATATCATCTGAATATCTCCTGTATAGCCCTCCAATGCTAGATAAGTATTCTACTATTTTCTGGTCAAAATCAAGCATATAAATATTTGCTAAGACAGCACTAATAGGTAAGCCTTGTGGAATACCTTTCTTTCGTTTACTTTTTATTTCATCAACTATTTCAAATCGATTATCATATATAAGCCTTTTGTTCTTTATTTCTTTTAAATCTTTTCTTTCACAAAAAGCGATCGCATGTTTTTTATTACTATATAAATAATTTATTTTTTTTATTCGCCTGCTTATTCTTTCAGAGGATGATTTGTTTTTGTTGCAGATAATTCGATCTTTAAATAAATTGAAAAGTTCTTCCTCTTTTACATACGAGTACATTGTCGCATTTTTAAAAACCGTATAATGATGATTTGGTAATGTATCTTTAAAATCGCATACATTAATCCAAGCCTTTTTTAGCAAATTATGGTCTAGACTATTAAAAAAATTAGAAATATCATAAACTCCTACGAACAATTCGTTTTCCTCTGATTGTTTTATAAATTGGAATGCATCTCTTGCAAACTCAATATTACATTTGTTTTTATCTAAATCAGGTCTTGATTTATCAATGGGTACTTTTCGATAAGCGACTATACAATCATCTAATAAGTTATTTGTCTTTAAAATATTTTCATATTTATCCTGTATAAATTCTGCATAATATTTATAAATTATAGCATCTAAATGACAGGCATAACAAATTTCTCTTTCTTTAACTGGTAAACGAGATTTTCTTGTTTCATATCCTTCTATATATTTCTTTCTATATCGTGAAGTCGTAATTATACGCTGAATTAGGGGCATAAATGAATGAGAAGAAACAAATTGTTTATTTTGTACTGCTTCACATATCCACTTTTTCTTTTGTTTTTCGGTAGGGGGAACTCCTATGTGTAAATACCGCTTAGTATCCCACCAATGTTTTTCATATATATTTCTTGCCATAATCATAAAAAGAAAGCTGAGGATAGGAGCATTAATAGCAAATGCAAGATAGATACACGACATAATTTCCATAAAAAATGAAAAAATACCACTCCTTATGTGTTAGAATCTTATTCATATCTTTATCAACTCTAATAACTTATACTACGATGAACGTTAATATAAATATCATAGGTACGATTACGATAGAATCTTCTGACTTCTTGATAGGAAGCTTGTTAACCTTAGCTTGTTCTCATGAGACGATGCCACGTGATTACAATCATGTTGTCAAAGCTTGCCTCTTTAGAAGTTAAGCCTTATAGACTATTTTCTATAAGCATATTAACAAAAATCTAAAACACGCATAAAGCTTTCGGCAAAAACCTTTTTCTCTTCTCAGCTTTCTTCTTTCAAATATAATTATTTTTTGCTTAACGATTAAATATTTAACTCGTTACTATTATTTACCAATAACCCAACAATTCAGTTTATCATACAGAAAGCTAAAAGATAAATAAATAAAGAGTCAAAGATCTAGTTATCAATACATAAAAAATCTCTTCAAGATTTAGTTATTCCGCTTATGATTACCTTGCCGTTTGGAGAGGAGATAACCACTTGTCTAATACTAATTTTTGATGAGTAAAGCCGCTCATTACCACTTACTGCCTCTACTCCTCATTCCCTCAAATCAATAAATATTTTCTATTTGTTTGTAAGTAAGTCATTGCAATGAAAATAGATTAAACAAAATTTAAAAGAATATTTGATATGAAAATTATAGCAATAGAAGAAAAGACTTATCAACTTATGAAAGCTAAACTAAAAGAATTCTCTCTTCAACTAAGGGAGTTATGTGGAAAAAGGGAAAATAAAGACGAATGGTTTGATAATCAAGAAGTCTGTCAATTACTCAAAATCTCTAAACGTACATTACAAACCTATCGAGATAATGGAACACTAGCCCATTCTCAAATTGGCTATAAGTGCTACTACAAAAAGGTAGACATAGAAAAACTAATTGAAGCATCGATCATAAAAAAGTAAGTATATGGAAATAAAAGATTGTAAGTCGGAAGATATTATTTTATTTTTTGAAAATCTAGATGAACTACTCAATTCCTTAAGAGAAGCTTTCGAAAACAATACGCCTACATTAAATGGAGAAAGATATTTAACCAATAATGAAGTATCAGATATGCTTCATATTTCTCAACGTACTTTACAAGATTGGAGAGGTAATGGGCGGATTGCATATATACAGATTAGTGGGAAGGTGTTGTATAAGGAAAGTGATGTATTAAAGTTGTTGGAGGAGAATTATTATAATCAAAACATAAATAAATAATCAGTATCAGGTTCAAATATTATTTATCTTTGATAGATAAGAATAACAGATTGATACTATGGGATTATTATACTTGTATATTGAAGATGACGGGAAAAATATAAAGGACTGCGAATTTAATTTCTCTCCTGAATTTACCTTTTCGTTTGATCGAAAAGGTAAGATTATATCTATTACGTATAAGGATAATTATATTCCTAACTTTTGGGGTGTAGAAAATATAACCAATATTACTGCTGTTATTGGTAGAAATGGAGCTGGAAAAAGTAATCTTTTTAATTATTTAGTAAATAATATTACGTTCAGTAATACATCTTCTATTTACATATTTAAGAAAGATGATGAAGTTCAAGTGTTTGCAGATGATAATATTAAGATTAATGCATTAATAAAAGAAAAGATAACTATAATTACATCTACTAATGATATAATACATGAAAATTTGATCCATCCTATTATTTATTATAGCTCTAGTTTCTTTCAAGAGATTTATCTAGACGAATTTAGAAATAAATCATCAGTAAATTTGTCTCTAAAGAGTTTATTAAATATTGCAATGCAAAATCATTCTATATTTGGAACAGATGCAGGTAGTTATATGTTCTCAAATGGTAAAATGATATCTTTAGGAGGAGCCTTATATTATTACAAATATGAAAGTACGCTGAGGCATATAAACTTAATTAATGCTTATCCCCAATTAAATATTGAAGATATTAATATCCCAAAACTTTGTAGAATCCAAACAATAAGACCAACCTTTAATCGAAAGGTAAAACAATCTAAACAGCTATTGACTAAAGTAGAGAAATATGGACAATTATTTCTTAACAGTTACACTACAGAAAAAGAGAGAGAAGATAATTATAAAGCTTTTTGGTATCAAGCTTTATTCTTTGAATTATATACTTATTGTTTAGATATGGGATTTGAACAAGAGGCTGAAAGCTTTATAAATGCAGAAAAAGCTCTTCACTATAGAACATTCACTTACTTATTTTACAACAATATTTCTTTAATTAATAATGATACAAAAGAAATAAATGATTTATTCTTGAAATTGGATATTATCTTAGATAATATTCACACAAAACCAGAACAAAATCTTTCAGAATCAATATTGTCTATTAAGGATGCACAAGAAGTCTTGACTGTATATTCCCTTTTGTTATTCAAATTTTACAAAAATATTGCAGATAAATATTCATATAGAGAAACTTCTCGAAAAGAGTTATATTTTGAACAATGTTTCAAAGTTGCATGGGAATACCCCTTGTCATCAGGTGAAGAATCCTATCTTGATTTCTTCGCAAATCTGCATTATGCTAAATCACAGATAAATAATGATGCTAAACGTCTCACAATAATATTAGATGAGCCTGAGTTATCACTACATCCAGAGCTTCAAAGAAAATTTATAAATATTCTTATTTCAATATGTCATATCGTATTTTCTAATTTTGAACTGCAAATTCTATTGGCTTCTCATTCTCCTATTCTGCTTTCTGATTTTCCCAAAAACAATGTTATATTTTTAGATAAAAATGAAGATGGAACATGTAGAGTTGTTGACTCAATAAGTAGAGACAATACTTTCGGTGCTAACATACATACATTATACAAAAACAGTTTTTTTATTAAAGGCTTACCCATAGGAGAGTTCGCAAAGAAAAAAATAAATAAGTTATTTGATGAATTAGAGAATGGACAGATAAGATCTACTACTTTAAAAGAAATACAATTAGTTGGTGAACCCTTGTTGAAAGATCAATTAATGAAGTTATATAAATATTGTGAAGGGATACCAGAAAATATGAATAAACGAATTGCTGAGCTTGAAAGGGAAATAGAAACTCTAAAAAAAAGGATTGATGATCAAAATTGAACATAGTAACTTAAACGAAGTCGCTTTGCAATACTTGGAGCGGATTAAGTCTCGAGAAAGACGGAAAGGAGAAGACACTCTTAAGTCTCATTATATTGAGAACATTGAGTCATTTATATTAGCCTTACCTACCGAGTTTGCCCAAATAAATGAAGAGTTTGCTGAACTATATCATCTTGAAGGAAAAGATTCTTTCAAACATTTCAATATGTATATGGAAAATCAGTATAGAGTAATGTGCTGTGAGGATGGTTATTGGCTATCAAAACAACTAAATATAAATACTTGTCCATATTGTAATAGACAATATACGTTCACAATAGATAGAAAGAAGAAAGCAAGACCACAGTTTGATCATTTTTTATCAAAATCAGCGTATCCACATTTAGCCCTTTCATTTTATAATCTTATACCTTGCTGCTCAATATGTAATCATATTAAATCTGATGATGAGACAAAATTACTACATCCTTATTTTGAGGGATTTGGAGATAATTTTAACTTTAATATAAATCACAGAGATTACATACTAAATGAGACTCAAATCAATGTAATGTTTAACCCAACAGAAGGATGCACAGAAGACTTTATCGAAAAATGTAAAAACAATGTAAAAACCTTTGCTCTGCAAGAATTATATCAACAACATGTTGATTATATTGCAGAGGTTATAGATAAAGCTTATGCGTATAATAAAGCTTATTATATTGGGCTTGTTGAGGATTTCTCTAAACTAGGTAAGACTCCATCTGAGATCAATAAATTGATATTTGGAAATTATATTGATAAATCTGAAAACCAAAAACGCCCTTTATCTAAATTGACTAGTGATTTGTTAAAAGATGTTGGATTGAAATAGCTTCAAGAGGATACATATCTAACTAATTAAAAGATTATACTTATGAGTATTCTACATAACATGAAATTACCTAAAACATCGAAGCAAGAAGAACTAGAACAATTGTCAAAAGATAGGTTACGCCCTCTTTTCTCTCATGCTTCTTTCGAAATCAGAGAAGAAGTCTATAGAGATAAAGGGATAGATCTAACTATAGAGTTAAAGCACAATAACTTTTATACAAATTTTAGATTTCTCATTCAATTGAAATCTACAGAATCTAAGAGTCCGAACAAAGATGATTCTTATAGTTGGCAAATAGATACTTCAAATATTCAATATCTGTTAAATGGAGGTTTGCCAGCTTATTATATTTGTTATGTAAAATCGATAGATAAATTTTATGTAAAACAACTAAATGAATTTGTCAGAGAGCTATCATTAATTAATGATGAATGGCACAATCAAGAATCCCATACTCTACGAATTGATAGAGTCTTAAATGATGAGTTGATTAAATCTATTTATGACGAGGTTAAAACAAGATGCGAGGCTTCAAGGATATTAAATGATAGGTTACATATAACATCACATGATAAAGAATCTCGCAAAGTACATATAACCTCAGACTATGATATAACAGATGAAGCATCTATTATTGAGTATATAGAAATATTTGGTATTGAATTATGTAATCAGGGTAAGTCTAGTTTGGTTGTGTCTTTAAGCGAAAAGGTTACAGATACTCCTAAGAGCACGCAATACTATGCAACAGTTGGTGTCGCACATTACCATTCCTCCAATTACTTTGAAGCTTTATCTTATTTCAGAAAGTCAAAAGTAAATAGAAGTGACACAGGTATTAAAGAGAATGATTACATTACGTTATTTGAAGCAAAGGCAAAATTTGCAATTGGTATTTTATCTTATCAAGAATATAAAGAAATATTAAAATCTTTAGAGAACTCAAAATTTTTATCAGAGTACACTAAAACGATGGTTGTAGTAAACAATTATTTAAGTAACATTGATTCAGAGGATAGCTTTCCTAAATTCAGGGAGGAAATCGTTAAAATAGGAGAAGATTACTCAATAAGCGAGAACGCTCGTTTTCAGGCAAAATGTGAGTATTTATATTATTGGGGTGATTATCTTAATACGCAATATATACAGAATGTAGCCATGATCAATGCAATTGAAGAGTTTGATGAGCAAATTAACTCTTCAATTCGTCAAAAGTTTATTAATGGATGGGGACAGATTTACCTTGAATGGGAATCATATCTTAAGAAATTGGAAGAGGAATTACACGAAGCTGATAATTTTGTATCTATAGGAATCTGTAAACTACAAGAAATGAAAATCCGTTTTCAAACTATTGTTAGCGTTCAGACAATTAAGTTTGAATTAAAAAATTCAAACTTAAAGTTATTGCAAGATATTGATCAAGATGATGCTTTAATTACTATTTCAAATAATGCTGCAAACATAGCAAAGAGATTTCATGAAAAAGGATATGTTGATAACGCAATAGTTGCATTATCTCTGAGATATGAAGTGTTGAAATATCAACATAAGAATGACAATGCTGAAGCTATAAAAAGTGAGATTTTATCTCTGATTGAAGAACATTCTTTAAAAGAATCTCTGACAAAAGTATCGCACTTGTTTAATCAAGGGGGATACCACGATATGTTGATAAAGATGCTAAATGATAAGGTAATTAAGCGCAAAAATGATATAGAAGAATACAAAAATCTGGTAAAAGAAATGGAAGAACTGGATGATAAGGAAGAACAAGATAGTGCAAATACCAATAAAGAAGACCTTTGTTATATTCAATTGTTTCCTATTGGACATTTTGGTATTCCAGAAAGTCGATTGGATGGCTTTCTCGATATTTTAGCAATTGATAGTTATAAGCTTGTAAAAGCTCTGAAATCAATGATGGAGAACAGAATAATACCAGTCATCAATATCTTTAAACGGGATATCAAAGAGGAAGGCTATGGAGGAGGAATGTATGATGACGAAGGGATTGAAAGTTGGAGAAGAATTCGAGATATAAGAGCTAAACTTTTTGAGGCTAAATTTAAAAGACAAAATATAAGATGATATGGAAGATTTTGACTTATTGTCTACAAGAGGAAATATTGCGTTCTATAATAGTTGTGAAATCACTGAGTTATTTCTGGTGAAGAAAACAAAGGTTGATAGTTGTTCAAAAAATGAGATTATTAATTTTTTTACAATCTGTGTATTGGAAGAAAGCAGCTTAATTGTAAAAAAAGAAAGCTTCCTTACTCCTCAGTTACTTTCAATAGACAAAGAATACTCTTTAGGAATCAAACAATATAGGGTATCCATAGATGAAGTGAAAGATATTTATTTTCACCTCGTCAATAATAAAAAATGGTATTCAAATCATTCGGATGCGATAAATATCTCTTCTATTCTAAAGAGTTTGACCAAACAATATATTCCTTCACAAGAAGGGAATAGGCTCAATGCATGTCTAAAAAATAATTTTCATAGTGGTGGTTCTTATATATTAGAAATCTTTGATGAAGAAAAGAAAATGTTAAGATCATTACTTGATCAATCATTCTTGACAAAGTATAATGAGTTGTGTGGTAAGATACGAGAAATAATTCCAATAGATTTATCAATTTTAAGAGACAGAATAGGGAATTATATATTCCAATTCCCTATAACAGCATTAGACATTGATGCAACAGCATTAAAGGATTGGAATGGAGTTGAATTAAATTTTGCTTGGCATTCTCAATTTACGGATAAGGACATACTTATACAAGTTGAATCAACATATGACAATAACTACATGGGAGCTACAATAGAGGATTATAATAATTCAGACAAACAATCTATTGATATTGGAAATCTAGATCAAATAAATCATATTAAGATATGGCGGAAAAGACCGAGCCTAATAATAGCTCATTTTTCTGGGACTTTCATAAAATCATTCGACTTTAGTATTGGAATAATCAATCATGAACCTCGTATATTTGAGATTGAAGGGGCACAGCAGATAATTAATGTGTCTTCAAGAGATAAAAAAAAGAAAGACAAACAAGTTTTTTATACAGACCAAATTAACAGCAATCTGTATGAAAAAGAAAAGAATGAACTAGAAAAAAAATTGTCCTTTAAACAATATCATAAGGTGGATAATAATATAGCTTTAGAAGATATAAGAAAGTTGATAAAGCAATCTGATAAAAATGGGGTTTATCTTTGGGATCCATTTTTAAGATCAAATGATATCCTTAAAACATTATACTTTTCCGAGACTTCAGGTGTAGAGTTACGGGCTATTGGTGCCATAAATAGTACAACTAATTTAGTTTACAATGATAAATCGGCTTCAAGAGTAAGTGGAGAAGGTTTCAAATCTTTTTTTACTTGTTTGAAATCAATATTCTTGAAAAAAGAAAAGAAACAAGACAGAGGTAATGTAAATGCAAAGTCAATTATTAATAAAGAAAGACAAATTCTAGATAATTCGAATAATAACAATTTGGGACTAAATTTAGAGTTTAGGATGCAATATGAGAATTGTGGATGGAAATTTCATGATCGCTTTTTAATTTTCCCAGGAGACAAACTGAATAAGCCTAGAGTTTATGCTCTCGGAACTTCGATTAATTCTTTCGGTAAAGAGCATAACATATTACAAATCGTTGCTCATCCTCAGCCTGTAATTGATTCATTTAATGATTTATGGAATTCACTTGACAAAGATGAATGTATTGTATGGAAGCACAAGAAATAAAAGAGAAGGCTTTAGCCTTAAGTCACTCTTCAGAAACTTCAAGTGAGTTATTTTCGCTTTTAGAAGAATTGGAAGCAATAGAATTGGAAAACTTTTTACAAAAAGATGATTATGTTAAAAATATAGATCATTCTATACGTCAATTATGTGTATCATCCATATATGATTCTGAAAGATTGGCAGAATTAATAGCTACAATGAGAGTTTTTTTAGTCAAAGGACTTGATGAATCTAATATGAAAGCAGTTCTATCCTTTCTAAGTATAAATTGCTATCTTAATATTGAGTTAAATAAATTAATGCCTAGCCATATAACACAGGAACAAATAGACAACAACTCTAGTCTAATTGTAAGGCTACTAAGCACGATAAAGGTTGAAACTAGAATAGAAGGAAAATCATATTTTGAAGAGAATTTATTAGCAAAACATCTTGATGGACTTAAAACAGAGAATCTAAATGATGTATATGATTTTGTAGAAGCGCTAGAGAGAGGGGGAAAAGGTTTTCATTTTAATTACCTATTAGAAAATCTGATTTATTTTCTTTACGAACTGGATTACAGCAAGTTTATTGAAGTATTAAATTCATTACCAAATACTCAATATATCGTGTTTTATTTACAATCCTTTGATATTGATGGACTACTTAGATTATCTGATGATGCAAAAATTGATAATAAATGGGTGAATTTTGAGATTGTTCGTAATATATCTGAAAAAGAGAACAATATTGATTTGGAACTTTATTCGATGCAAATAAAAAGTTTATTGGAAAGAATATATGAAACAGATAAAGGTTTTTTCAGACAAGTTATTAAATATTTACATAGAAGTAATATATTGAGTTTGGGGTTAGGACTATTTCTTAGTTCACTTCCTGAAAATTCTATTAAAGCTATTTTAGATGACTTTATTGATCTGAACACAAATAACTTTTTTATTGACCAAAGAACACAAATACTAGATATTTTTAAAGAAAAATCTTCTGTGGAGAATTTCAAGTTATTTGTGGAGATAGTATATTTAAAATGGAAACTATATTTTGAAAATCAATATAGAGAACAAGAACTTTATCTACTAGACTTTTTATTAACGGATTACGCTAATTATGTTGTAGCCTACTATTATTATCAACCAGTCGAAGTAATTGAAGATCAAATGCAATATTTTCTAAATAACATTATGAATATTGATTCTATCTGGTGTAAAGACATATCAAAGATGAAAACTAATATAGTATTAAATTTATCTCACTTTTATCTATTAAGTTTTGCATATAAAGCAAACTCTATTAGCTCTAAAAAAATAGAAGAGCTGTATACAAAGATAAAAAACGATGAGATTTTAAAACAACGCTTCTTTCAGATAAAGGATGGAAGTGCTTATTGGCAAAAAATGGATAGTAATATCTTATGAAACTACTCTATTTAATAACAGTCTATTATAAATATATAACGTGAAAGAATCTATGTTGCCTAAAGACTTAACTTAGTTGTTGATTACTTATGCCTTTTGCATTTATTTTCTTACCTTTACCTCAAAGTTCTTAGAAAAACAGCCAAAAGCAAGGCACTGCAAAGCGTTCATTTTTTACGCTACCAAAGTGTTGCCTGTATGTTTTAGATAGTTTTGTAAAAGCAAGATATACAAACGAATAGAGGGACAGTTCGAGTCCCTTCATCCGCACTAGGCCGAAAGGCAAAACAAAGCAAATCCTTGAAAATCAATTGGTTTTCAAGGATTTTTTTATTCCCTGAATTTTGGTCAAAAAGCAAAAAAATGCACTTTAAAGCAGGTTTGCCGTTACCTAAACGTTACCTATTTTTAAAAATAAAAAACAGGCTACAGTTTGGTAACGTGAACAGTTTTATTTCACTGTATTACAACGTTTTCAGTAGTTGTTCTAAGGGCTTAAAAATATAACTTTATAACCAAAAATTTTTAAGATTATGGAACAAAAAATGAGTAAAAAGAAAAACACGTTTTTTCTATCGTGTTATTTGGAAAAATCAAATGCTGTAAAAACAGAGGAAGCTCCTATTTATCTACGAATTACAGTAAACAAACAGATTGCAGCAGTTAGTCTACAGGGAACAGTCTCACCTAATTTATGGGATTAGGCAAAAGAAAGATCAAGGGCTAAGGACAAATTTGCAATCGAATTAAACAATTACATTAATTCGGCAAAGGCAAAAATCACCACCATGTACCGAGAATTGGAGCTAGATGGCAAACACATTACTGCCCAGCTTCTCAAAGATATGTACCTCGGAAATCATTAAGATGAAGAGAAAGGAAAAACTTTGGTAGAAGTGCATTCCGATCATAATGAACGATGTCGAAAACTTCTCGGTGTAGAATATTCACAATCTACTATTTATAAATTCGACCCCTCTCTGAAATATCTGAAAGAATTTATGTCAATAGAAATGAGTATTGAGGGCACTCCATTAAAAGAGATTAACGAATATTTCATTCGTAAATATGAACTCTACCTTAAAACAGAGAAGGGTTGTGCGAACAATTCAGCAATCAAGCATTTAAAAATTTTAAGAAAATTATTCGTATTGCTCTGGTCAATGACTGGTTGCAGAAAGACCCTTTCACTCCTATCAAGTTTAGACAAGACGAAGTATACGTAGAATTTCGAACGATGTACGAGCTGAATACTTTAATGGAGAAAGAAATGCCATGTAAGCGATTAGAACAAGTGCGAGATGTATTTGTGTTTTGTGCTTTTACTGGTCTAGCATTCGTAAATGTTAAGAGCCTGAAAGCGGAACATATTATTCATGGGAATAAGGACGAGATGTGGATTCGTAAACCTTGTATTAAAACAAATAATATGCGCAATATTCCATTACTAAGAGTCCCACGAGAATTATTACAGAAATATAATACTGATAAAGGTTGTGAATTACGAGAGCAAGTTCTACCAATAAGACTGCCTGCCGGACAAACAGGCAAGCAGCCTATGTTTATTAAAAAGCTAAAACACAACGCGCGCTATTGCTGCCAAAGCTCTTATTGCCGTAGAACGTACTGCCAGCACCGAAAGAGACACCCCACGTGCTGGTGCTGTCACCCTCCGACGAAGACCAGTAATAATAGTCGCCTAAATCGTCACCCCCGGCGGCATTCAACCTATCGTTGAAGTCGCTTCTATTCGTATTATAAGCACTGTACAGAACGGACAACTCATCCATGGCCGGCAAATACCATACACCGTCAACAATACCACTATTCATGGTTTGGTATATCCAGTTGAAAATGAAATAGTCGGTCGTAAAATTCGTTGCGTCTTTACGTGCTGCTATCAGGCTGCGAGTGGCTGTTTTCCCGTCTGTGGTGCTGCGGATACCTGTTACGTCTACACGTTCATCTTTGCCATATACTCCCCAGCGTCCTGTTGTTTCTTTCAGCCCTACCACTTTACCGTGCTTTCCGCTGCTTGCGGGGTCGAGCCAATAGACGATGCCTTTTATTTTGACTTTTTCTACCGGATTGCTCAGATCTACATTCGGGTCGGGATAGTAATCGCCTACTCGGTAGGTATATGCTGCAACAATACCGCCATTATCATCGACTGTACCATTTGTCCAATCCATTACCGTATACGTTGCTTGCAGTTCGGTACCTTGTAGCGTAATCCGGAAATCGTAACTTTTGCCGGACTCTAAAACCAAAGGCAATGTCGGTTTGTAATAATAATCGTTGTTATCTGCCACTACTTTAATCAGGCGAGTACCACTTGCAATAGTCTGTGGCACAACAATAGTTCCGTTTGCATGGGGAATAACGTTTGTTGCTATGCCTTTTGCCACACCTATAATTCCCGTTGTGCGGTCAAACTCTGCTGTGGGCAATACATTCATAATATTTACCCCCACCGTTGCCCCTCCTGTGAGAGGGGGAGCACCATCTCCTGCAATTAAACTGCAGGTGATACGTGACAGCTTGTGCTTAAATGGCAGACTGTGAGCCGTACTTTGACGGGTATAGCTTGTCTCTGTACTATACAGCAGGTCGCTGGCATTGTAACCGGCATCGGTGCTCTGGTTGGATTCGATACTGAAATCGAACAAATCGGCAGTATCACTACTATATGGATAGTAGCCAGATATCTTCACACTCCGTCCACTCGATGGATAGTAAGGCTGCGAACCGCCCTGTAAATTCAATCCACCCGAAGCATTCACTTTGTAATGCAGATTGGAACCTATCGAGGCATTCGTTCCGCCATCCTCATTGATATAAACTCCTGCTTCCATGCCCGATAACAGGGGTTGATTGTCGGTTATAGTTGATTTCACTTGCAGGCCATCTACAGTCTGTGCTGAAAGGAGGATAGGAAGATCTCCCCCTATTCCTTCCTCTGTGTCATTGCTGCACGAGATACACCAACCGGCCAACAAGCACATCAGACCAATATAAAGAATAATTTGCTTCATATTTAATCCATTTCGGCTGTCACTTGTTTTCCAACAGGCTGCCAAGGGGTAACACTGGTAGACATACTTATTCCTGTGAGGTTTACTGTAATTGCATAGTTATACTGTTGCCTCGGAGCGAAATTAACGCCACCTGTAGGAACAGTGTGGTAAAGAGTTCCCCCTGAAGCCAATGTAACTTCTATCAGTTTTGTGCCTGCCGCTATAGTCTGGGGAACTATAATTGCTCCGCCTGCGTTGGGCGTAATTGCTGTTACCGTACCTTTTGCAGCACTTACTGTTCCGGCAATACGGTCAAATTCAACAGTGGGCAAAGTGTTGATTATTTTCACAGTCGCACCGGATAGATCGGGAGAACCGCTTCCCGCCACAAGTGTATAGGTGATTTTAGTCAATAAATGATCGAAGGTTAGCGTATGAGCGGTCTTTTGGCGGGCATAATTCGCCTCTGCACTGTACAACAGGTCACTGTTGTAATAGTTGGCATTGACGCTTTGGTCGGCTGTCACACTGAAATCAAAGACATCGGCCAAGCCGCTGTTGTACGGATGGTAGCCGGATATCTTCACCCCGCTTCCGGTTTCGGGATAATACTGCGTAGTTCCCGTCAGCCCTCCACTGCCATTCGCTGTATGGGCAAGATTTGGCATATAGGTAACGGCCGGCGTTAAGGCATCCTCGCTGATATACAAACCTATTTGCTGTCCCGAAGCGATCTGATCGTCCGGAGCTGCTTTAGTCATTCGTAAATCGGCAGAAGCTGTGGTCAGGTGTATTTCGCCGTTCCAATTGTCTGCGGGTTCTTCGTTGTCGTTGCTGCATGCTGCAAATAATACTGCAGATAATGTTAATGCACTTAATAGTTTTGTTTTCATACTTTTTTTGAGTTTATAATTATTCTGTATTCTATTTTACACGATCAATTTGCTATTCCATTATTATCTTTTAAATCTTCCGTCCACTTGATTATTTCCGCAGGGCTGACAGTAATTCCGCCTTGCGAGAGGGTCAGGGTATAGTTGTATTGTTCGCCTGTTCTAAATTTCTGTTCAACGGGCAAAATGTATTCAAAGCTACGTGCTCCTATAGTAGCCTCGAATAAAGCCGTGCCTGCCGATACCGTTTGCGGAATCACAATGGCTTTATACTTATTCGTCCCATCGCCATTGGGTGTTATAGCCTGTATATTATTCGGGGTCATCAATACTCCAGAGAGGGTGATGGTAGCTGTAGTGTTCGCTCCGGTTATCTGTATCGTGGCGTTTGACAATTCAGCAGCGTTAACTCCGTCTCCTGTCACAAGTGTCAGGTTAATCCTGCTCAGGTGATGCTTAAAAGTCAGCGAGATATTGTTACGATTGGCAAATGTGAAAGTTTCGGATGCTGCATACAGAAAATCACTTGCCGTATAGTTGCTATTGAGGCTCTGATCTGTTTTTACTGACACACTGGTAAGAGAGCCTGTCTGATAGGGAGCGTATGCATAGATGCTGATGTTGCCTGTGGAGCCCCAATAGCCTTGTTTTTGGGGAGTTAGTCTGCCTGACGTACCTGTATATTTTGCATTGTTATAGGATATTCCTCCCGAAACAAATACCCCGACATCGCCGATGTCTGAAACCGATCCGGGGATAGGAGCACTGGCTCCCTCTACCTGTGCAGACAGCATCAACGGATATTCTTCCGACAGAAAGTTTTCCTCTGACGAGCAGCCCCACAGCAGGGGTAATACCGCTAACCAAAGGAAGTGTTTTATTATTTTTGTTTTCATTGTTTTCTATTTTATGATCGATTTTTTTGAATAAGTCATTA
Source organism: Dysgonomonas sp. BGC7 (assembly GCF_001261735.1). Classification (GTDB taxonomy): domain Bacteria; phylum Bacteroidota; class Bacteroidia; order Bacteroidales; family Dysgonomonadaceae; genus Dysgonomonas. Next base: position 219,013 of record NZ_CVRP01000013.1, read on the forward strand.
AAAATTCATAATTGCACGGAGACGTAAAATATTCCCCTTGTGATATCCTAGCTGTAAGTTCGTACCAAAATTGAAAGCACTTGCATGCGTAGCGCTGGCCTCCGAAGAAGACCAATACCACGTATCGCTTAAATTTTCGCCTCCTATAAAAGTCAAACCCATATTAACGATATCCTTAACATTATATAGATCTTGCAATTCGTTTTTAGCAGGCAGATACCATACCCCTTTAGCTATAGAGCTGTTATATTCTTCATTCACAGGACTCTTAGCATGTATCCATGCGAAAGCAGGATAATCGGAGAAAGTGGAACCAATATTAAATATCGCTTTCATATTTATCAATCCATTCGTCCCATCTGTTGCATTGGTTGTTCCATCCTCGTTAGCCCATTTAATAGCATTACCTTCATCCAGACTTAGTACTTTCCCATTCTTTCTTGCATTGCTTGTTGCATATACAATGCCTACCGGTGTACCCTTATAGGGGTAAATATCTCCTATACTATATGGATGATCCGGGTCTAACTGGTAATCGAGTGTTACCTTATAAGTCGAGGCTTTCCCCCGTTGTAGGAGTGTCGGCGAGTTAATGGTATATTCCATATCGATCACATTGCCTTCTAGTGCCTGACCGAAAGCAAATAGTTCGCCTGGATCGATTATCTGCGACGGTATCAGCGCTCGGAATACCCAACTGCCATCGGTGGTAGGTACACGGTACATGGTGATATCTGTGGAAGGAGCAGAAGTGTCTACCAGAATAGTGCTACCTACAGTGTTGCGCTTTACATTTTTCAATATTACTTTAAAGCCATCCGTTCCTTCCCTGAAAGCAGGCACAGGAGCGACCCTGTCTACAGTTACCTGTATCATTGCCATCATGTGGTCAAAAGATAAACTTACCAAATTATTACTTTGTCCAGAAGCAGTAGCTCTTAGGTGATCGTGCCTATTGTAGTTGGTTGCCGTGCTTTGGTCGGCTTTCACCTCGAAACACAACTCTTCTTTTGTTGTATTGTGATCTCCCTGATAAGGGTAATAGGCTTCAAAATCGAGTCTTTTACCATCCATCGGATAATAAATTTTATCGGCATTGGTTGCAGCTACCCAATAGCCGCCTACACGCATCAGTTTTACGTTTTGGGCAACAACATCTGCTGTTCCTGCTTTCAGAGCAAAGACTCCGATTTCGTCTCCGTCTTCAAAGACCGTATTGAATGCAATATCGGTCGTTGCACGAGTCGAAGGGGCAAAAGCGATATCAAACTGTACTTCGCTACCCGGTTTCACTTCCGGCTGTATATTTGTGTCCTCGTCACTGCTGCATCCTACCAGTGATAGCAAAGCCAAGATTACTAAGAGGTTTCTTATTGTTTGTTTCATATATTGTATAATTTTAGTTTTATTCTGCAACAACAGACTCATCGACTCTTACCCAATCGGTAACACTGGTGACGAAACCAAGTTCTGTTAGTGTTTCTTTCATATCACCTTGTAGCGAAAGCGGTGTTATCTTATCCGTATTGAATTTGGCTATGATGGCAGACAAGTCACTGTCTAGAGTTATATCAGTAGGCGATCCCCCTTCAAATGTGACCGTTCCGGTAAGTATTTGCTGCGTACCTGTAATACCTAACAATCGAACAGTTGCCTGCCATGTACCGTTATCTTGCTTAGTAAAGGTTAAAGGTACATTCATCGCATTTCCGACAGGTTTGTTTGCTTTAAAGTCCCATGTTCCGGCAATTCCCGACAGGATGGCACTGATACCTGTTATCCGCTCTATTGTACCCCCTTCAGGCTTTAGTGTTATAGTCAACTGTCTTACCTGCTGTTGCATTGTAGCAGTAATGGTTTCTTCTTTGAAATCTGCATATATGGCTTGAGTAGTAGCAGTGAACAGCCATCCGGGAAGCGGATCGATCTGATTATTAGTAGTAGCTACCGTAACGGTTGTGCCTGCAATGCTTGTCTTATCAGGCGTGTTGTAAATATAAATGGGATAAGTCCCTGTATTCAGTTCGGGCAATAAGTTTGTAGGTTGTGTATAGTTCAACGTCTGGTTGTTCACTATCACCGAATAGCTTGTCGGCTCTTCGATGCCAGTCGTGCGTTTGCTCCAATCGGCAACGAGTGTGATTTTTCCTTTCAAGGGGTCTTCGAGGTCTACGATAGTGCAGGATGTCATTGCAGCTATTGCCAGTAGTAAAAGTATCTTGCTTAGTTTCATTTTTCGGTTCTTTAGCTGTTATCAATTTATTTTCCACACAAAGGTCATCGATAAGCCTGTTGGCCCCCAGTATCCGTTGGAAGTTTTCTTTCCGTCACGGTAGTCTACACCATTTATACGTTGGTATTCTTCTTTATCATAGAGATGCAGGTAACCTAACGAGAATCCTAAATCGACCATCAGGTTTTTGGCTGCATAGAACTGGTGCCCGAGGGTAAGTCCGCCACCCATGTATTTGCCCTGATTGCCCGTTAGGTTGTATTCGCCCATGGTGTATTGTACACCGATGTAATTGTACTTGGCTTCACCTAAGTAATAGCGAGCCTGAGGAGCTACGTTCCACATCCTCCAGTATTTGTTTGGGGTATTGAGGATCCAATGTGCCCAGCCGCCATCCAGAATAAGCCCAATATGGTCAGAGGTTTTATATTCCAAGCCCACATTTGGCGTAAGCATCAACCAGGGAACTACGTTTGTCCGTAAACTGATACTACCTTTTGGTGTGTATGTAGGCAATGATTCCGTGTTGCTTTGTCCGTAGGAATACAGGGATAAAGCAAACAACAGAATAAAGAGTGTGCGATGTTTCATCTTATTCTTTATTTTGTTTATATTGTTGTATATTTATATCTTGAAGGCTATGAAAATAGCCTGAACTTATTTTAGTATCAGAATGAGAATTGTAAGGTGATATGTTAAAATGTATCGTAAAGTTAGAAGAAAAACTTAAAAAGAAATCAGCCAAAAGTAAGTTTTATTCCCCTTTTCCTGATTCCTGACATACTTTTTTTAATCTATTGATTAACAAATGGATATAGTAGGTGTTAATCCTTAAATCCTGACATATTTTTTCTGGTTTTCTTGAATTGAGAAGGAGAAATACCTGTCATTTTGCGGAATGATTCATAGAAAGAAGTGCGATTGCTAAAACCTACCTGTATACCGATATCATCGACAGACGATAATGTATTCGCAGGATCGGAAAGAAGACGAATAGCCTCTTTTACCCGGTATTCATTGATGTAGGTATTGAAATTTTTACCCGTGGCGCTATTGATTGCTTTGGAAAGATATTTACGGTTGATGCCTAAATGTTCTGATAACATTTCAAGGTTAAAACCGGGCGAAACATATTGTTTTTGCCCGACGACAAAAGAGAATATTCGTGACATAACGGCAAGGTCTTCTTTAGATACATTGTCCGAGGGATTGTCTATACCTACCGTATAAAGTTTATCTATATTATTATTTTTATCGTTGATCTGATTGAGGACGAATGTGCTCCCGACACTTATCGAGTTTGCCCACTCTTGATTCTTTCTAACCAACGTTCTGTAAGCTGCTTGTGTACGGCGATAAAGTACTACAATAACAGATAGGGCTGCTACCGATACTACAAATACAATAGATATAATAAGTATGGCTTTACGTTGTGTTTCAGCTTCTGCTTTCCTTGTTTCTATTTCGTTTTCTGCTATGTTCTGCTTTGCCTGAGTGATATATTGGGAGTTACATAATTTGTCTTCTGCTTTGTAAATATTTATTAGAGAATCATTATACTCCTGTGATTTATCTATATCTCCTTGTTTGGCACTGTATTTTGCCAAAATAGTATATGCTTGCTTTAAACGTTTATTCCTGTTATATTTATCTTTCTGTGCATAGTAAAGAACACTGTCTGCTAACATCGCTATTTGCGAAGATTCTTCCATCCCGAAATAGGAAAAACATTGGCAGGCATACATTCCTGCGACATGTCCATAATCGTCCCCCTTTTTCAAAAATGGAAGTACCTCCAAATCCAATACTAAGGATTTGTCGTATTCTCCTTTTAGCATGGCATTACATGCCAGATGTGATAAAGCGATGGCATTGTATACCGGTCGATTAAGTACTATATCTTTACTCTTCAGCGTAGATTGAAAATAATAGTCGGAATTATCCATCCGATTTACATTGGCATAACAAATACCGATAATTTTACGTGCATCCAGATTAGCACAATCGGTAAAAGAGCGTGGTGGATTGTCTGTGATAGCATGCTTAAGCAATTCTATGCTTTTGTCAAAGTCATTGAAAAGATAATAGGCTTCTCCTAATTTGAGATAAGCAGCTCTTTTATCGGGATATTCTTTCTCTGAAACAAGGGAGAGCTTCCTTTCGAGCAATATAGCCGTTTCAAAGGCTTTTGTATAGCTGGGTGTCTGCGACCAGAAAGCAACATTGAATGCCTGCAAAAGCGATTCAAGTTCCATGTTAATATATCCTTTCTTTGCTGCTTGCAGGAACAGAAAATAGAATTCGTTAACTTTCAGGTTCGTTTGATCGTATGTTGTGTCGGGTAGATTTATTATCTCTTTGTAATGATGGTTCAGCTCCTTGTTGTCTGAATATGTTTTCTTGACATGGGGTATATTGTTATAATCCTTCAATGCTTTTTGATAGGCAGTGACTTGTTCAGAAGTAAGTGTTCGGCGATACAACTCCAGTTCGGGGTAAGATGCTTTTTCCTGAGGTATAGCGGAAGCGAGTGTCTGCTGTAAAAGAAGAGCAAACAATAAAAATACGTGTTTCCGATAATTTTTAAGCAATAGCATATGGGCTTTTATTTTCACAAGATATTGTCTATCAATGTTTCCTGACAAAAATAATATTTTTTAGAGAATATTTGCTGCAATATTTTAACAAAAAAGAAGAAAATACAAAAAGAGACACTTATTGCTTTTGATTTATTTTTTATATTTGTACAAAGGTTATTCGGCAAGATGTAAACCCACGTAAAAGCCTGTCACAAGAACCGTCACGAACTCGTTACTTCTTCTAAAACCACTCTTTGTAATCAATTGATGAAGAGTTTATAACCCTAATAAAACTGCTATTTGAAAGAAATTGCTAATATCTGTGGTATTCAGAAGAGCATCAGCTGCCATTGCTCAAGGCATATATATCCTTGTTACTTCCTGAAAAACAGATTTTTACAATATTATTTTCCACAACAGGTAACGATTTAGAAACAAACCAAATATTTTCGGCTATCCATTTATGAATCAATCATTTGGATTGGCTATGATTCGAAACAGGTAACGGATAAGTAACGAGGTAACTTCATCAATTTGCTCCACTTTAAGCAGGCTGATTAGCTTGCTACAAAACTAAATTAAATTATTCATATCTACAAGCCTTTCTTAAAACGCTATGACTCGCTTTCTGTCTCTTCTGATAGTAATTAACCGAAATTGGAACAATAGATAAATATATTTCTTCTTTTACTTTACGAAGAAATGATTTTATATAGAGAAAATAAATCTATATAGATATACTCTAAAAGATATGTCCTATGAAGAGCCATACAATGATGGAAACTGCTGCATAGATTGAACGCAGTCTACTATTAACGATTACACTAATCGAACTGATCTTGTTTCGAACTGTTCCCTCACTCAAAGAGTATCGTAAAGCAATTTCTGAAACAGACAAATTAATTTTATCGTAGAGGTGGAAGAGTGTTCTGTCTTTTGGGGGTAATGTGTTCAGAATACTCACTCTCAATCTTTGAAACTCTTCTATATAGATGTGTTCTTCCACGAGGTTAGATGATATAGTGGACTGATCATGCAATTTTTCAAGAAGAGCATTATCCAGACTGACTGTATCCCATTTTCTTTTTTTATAGAAATCATACACATCGCAAGTGTACACTGTATGTAGAAAACGAGCAGCAGAACCCTGTTCGTCTGTTTTTATCTTTGGCATGTTATTAAAAACGTAAAGCCAAAAATCCTGAAGAAGATCTTCGGCATCTTCCCTACATCTGAACATCTTTAAAGATTTCTTCCACAAGACGAGGTGATATCTTTTGAATAATCCTTCAAAAATAACTTCCTTACCGTTCTCGGAAAAACCATTCAGCAATTGTTTGTCGGTTTTCATATGCTAGTATTTTAAACCGGAACAAAATTACATAATAGAACCAATGAAAGTATTACAATAATATTAAGTTTCGAATAAAGAAAAGTACCTAATTAGAAGAAGGCTTCTCTGTTTATTCATATTTGTAACTTTCATTTCTACAGAGTTTACCTATTTAGAAAAATTCGTAATGTATATAGGAGATCAACGTCTTTTATAATAGAAAATTTAAAAATAAGTCCATTTTTACATGCTATAAAAATCTGTATATCAGAAAATTAAAATATTCATGAAAAATAATTCAAAAAAAAGTCTCTTTTTATCGTGAAAAACTTCTGTGAGATTCGATAATATATATAGAGGGGGATGAAAAATATTCTCACATAAAAAAAGAATCTATATGAAGAAAGAAGATAAACAACTCCAATCTTTAACCCGGGAAGAACGAAGGAAAGCAGATGCGTTACAAAAACTGATGCGGCGTTATAAAGCTGGGGATAAACTGACAGTAGAAGAATTGCAGTTACTTGATCAGGTGGTGATTCCCGATGAAGGTACCGATTACGACACTATAGATTCGGAGTCAGTCGGGCAACGTATTCTCAACAGTGTATATACGAATACGTCGAGTAATAAGGGCAAGAAAAAATCGTCTGGATTCTTTAAACAACCAATTCCCCGTACATACCAGTATGGTGTAGCAGCAGCTTTTTTCGTCCTGATTGGAGTCTGGTTATTTTTGAAATTCCAAACCACAATGACCTCTCATAGTGTTGAACTCACCGCCCTACATGAAGTCGAAAAATACACTTTACCGGATGGTAGTACAGTTTATCTGAACCGAGGCAGCCAACTTTCATATGATGAGAAATTGTTTGATGCCACTCGTCGTGAGATTCACCTTACGGGGGAAGCTTTTTTCGAGGTTACCAAGAATCCCGAAAAGCCGTTTATTGTCTATGGTGGAGAGACAATGACTACGGTACGTGGCACATCATTCAATGTAAAAGCATATACAGGTGTACGTAAGAATGTTATTTCAGTACGTGAAGGTTGTGTGGAAGTTGCCACAACCGAACACAAAAAGCTTGCAACCCTAACCCGTAATCTACAGATGACATGGGACATCGAAACACAGACTTACCGTCAGGATAGTATCGACTGGCGAGATGCAGCGGCATGGAAAGACGGCAAATTGTTGGTATTCAACAGTGCGGGTCTGGATGAAATCAAGTTGAAAATCGAACAATGTTATGGTACTTCTGTATCAATCGACGGTCTGCCTAATTTTATTATCAATTTTCATGGATCGTATCCTGCTGACGATGGAGGTATGACATTACTGCAGGAATTGAATGATATCTATGGACTACATAGTAAAAAGCATGCAGGTAAAATAGAATTTTATCGGTAGGACATAATAGAATATAGATTCAAAAGACAATCACTATAAATCAAATTATTTATTCTGTAAAAACAACAGGTATATGGACAGTACATAAAGGAGTCAATATAAAAGGGAAAGCGCCCTGCTGGAACAGGACGCTAAAGTAAAGCAAAGAGTCATGCTGACCAGGTCTATCCACGGCTCAATGCTACCCTGTAAAACAGGATCATTTACAGACCAACAAGACAATTAATCCATAAATATTTTGTAAAGGTATGCAAAAATTAGCATTATTATTTAGTTCAAAACAATTATTAGAACAGGACAAAAGGTGGATACTACTTTTAAATATCTGTATAACAATCTTTTTGTTATCCGCATTGCCAGCCACGGCACAACAGTCGAGATTTCCTCAGGAGAATCTTCTGAAACGTATTCAACGGATAGAGCAATTAAAACAAGTCAAGGTAGCATTCGAGGAGGATATGGTAAAAGCATTTACCTCCCCGTCACTTGATCCGGCAGGTAAAAACACAGATGAATTAATTATCCAGAGCCTTCATTCATCCGAACTGTCATATATTAAATACAATGACACTCGATATGCAATAGTACAGAAGAAGAAGGAAGCCTCAGTTTCTCAGTCCACTTCACAAGGAAAGAAAGATACAGGCAAAGGCTCCCTATCCGGTACAGTCCTTGATGAGAAAGGACAGCCTGTTATCGGGGCAACCGTAGTAGTGAAAGGAACAACTACGGGCACAGCTACCGATGTAGATGGTAAATACACTTTGCCGTATATTCCGGCTGGAACAACAACGATCCAGATCAGCTTTATGTCGTATGAAACCCTACAAGTAAACGATGTAAAGATAGTGGCAGGTAAAATCACCCCTCTGGACGTGGTTCTGAAAGAAGCCACACAGCAGCTGGGCGAAGTGGTAATAACAGCGGCCTACGGACAAGCCTCTGCAAATGGACTATATGCCAAACAAAAAAACATGGTGGCCATGAGCGACGGAGTAAGTTCCGATATGATCAAAAAGACCAGTGATAATAATGTTGCACAAGTATTGAAACGAGTTTCCGGAGTAACGATCGATAATGGCAAATATGTAATTGTACGTGGTCTAGGAGAAAGATACAACAATGTTCAACTAAACGGTAGTTCTTTACCCAGCACAGAACCTAACCGCCGTAATTTTTCTTTTGATATTATCCCTACAGCGTTGATAGACAACGTAACTATCTCCAAAACCTTTACGCCTGATTTGCCAGGAGAATTTACAGGGGGACTGGTAGAAGTCAATACGCTGTCTGTACCCCAAGAACCGCTTATTTCCGTTAGTTTGGGAACAGGGTTCAATACGATCAGCACAGGTAAGGAGTTCCGTAGTAACAAACGCTTTGATAGCGATTACCTGTTTGGAAATAGCCGCGACTGGTATGATAAAGAGTGGAAATCGGACATCAGCAATGGCATATTTATACAGGAGGGTAAAAGGATTGGCTACGATCAGCTAACAGATGATCAAAGAAAAACACTGAATCAAATGGATGCACGTGTACCTAATTATTGGGGACTACGAAACTTTAAGGGAGCACCTACCCAAAGTTATGCGATCACAGCAGGACTACCATTTGACTTAGGCAATAACAATAAATTAGGGATGATCGCATCACTGACCTATCGTCATGAAGAGAATACGGAGGATTTGCAACGGGCAACTTATATGGGGAGTGCTATAGATACCCTTATTACCGGAAAACGATACAAGTTTATCACCACAACGGGTGCTGTTGCCAATATAGGATGGGAACGTCCGGGGCATAAAATCACCTGGCGCAACCTGTTCAATAATCGTTTTACCCACACGAACATGGAACGAGTTATCTGGAAACAGAGTGATATTCTTGCACATCAGATGGAACAATTCAGCAGTGTGCAAATCAACAGGCTTTGGCAGACGCAACTCTCCGGAGAACATCAATTACCGAAAGGCTTATTATTTTCATGGATGGCGGACTATTGTGAAATGTTACGCACGACGCCCGATGATCGTTTAGCTACAGGTGCTATTATGTCTGATCCTCGCCCTGTCGACGGTAATTACCTGATCAATTGGTTGTACCCATACGGATATAATTTTGCCGGCTTTCAGATGTATAGTCGATTGAAGGAAGAAAAGAAAAATATCGGTGGAAATCTCGAATATCCTTTTGTTGTAGAGGGCAATAAGCAAAAGTTAAAAGTGGGATACCTGGGTACATTCCGTAATGCAGATTTTAACCGGGAATATCTACAAACCGTAAAAACGACAGATGTAGGAAGGAATCCGTATGAAGATGGTCTGTCATTGGAGGAAACCTATGCTCCCGAACTTTATGCTGAAGGAAAACTGTATCTGCGAAATATTATGGGAAGTCTAAAAGACTATTATAAAGGAGACCAACAGGTGCATGCCGCTTATCTGATGGGTGATTTTACATTCCGGAAGAAACTGCATGTAACAGCAGGTGTACGGATGGAAGCGGGAAACATGGAAGCCCAATCCATGTACAGAGACAATGCCAGACAAATGGACGTTGATACTACCCTGGTCAATAAAAAAACGGATTGGCTGCCTGCCCTGACACTGATATACAATATTACCGATAACTTTAATGTCAGGGGAGCTTATAGTAAGACCATCGCCCGTCCTGACTTTCGTGAACTAGCCATCTCTACCTATTACAATGTGGAAGACCGGATTGAAGTGCGAAATGTTGCAGGAATAAAGCAAACTTATATAGACAATGCTGATCTCCGTTTCGAGTGGTATCTGCAGGCAGGTGAAGTTATTTCCATCAGCGGATTCTATAAACGTTTTAAAAACCCGGTAGAATTACTTACCGTTCAATCGCAGCAAGACCTCAGTTATTCCAGATATACCTTTAATTTACAAAGGGCTACAACCCTAGGCTTGGAGTTAAATCTGCGTAAGTCTTTTGGTTTTGTCTCTCCCGGCAGTTTTTTGAAAGATATTTACCTTACGGCTAATGCCACGATTCTGAAAGGAGATGTAAAATACAATACATCGAAATTAATGTATGAAGCTATCGGTCTGGAACCTCCCAAAGATGTAGAATTTGCCGAAGACCGGAACCGTCCTTTGCAGGGCTTGGTACCCTACGCTGTGAATGCAGGATTGGATTATTCGGGTAAGATTTTCGGTGCAGCCATTAGTTATGGAACAACAGGACGCAAACTGGTTTTGTCCGGCGAAGAAGAAAAAGACGATGAATACGAAGCTCCACGTAATGTTCTTGATCTTCAACTCTCGGTAAGACCTCTGAAGAACCTTGAAATTAAGGCCAATGCAAGCGACATATTGAATGAAACCTTTGTTGTGTATCGCAATACAAGCAGTAGCGATATTAATGTAGGTCAAACAGACGATATGAGTTATAATAAAGGAAAAGATCTGGTCATGGGACAATATAAAAAAGGAGTTACTTGTTCGTTCTCTGTCAACTATAAATTTTAAACTCACAAAAAATAGGATTAGAATGAAAAAAATATATTTATTCTGGACATGTTGCTTGGCTATGCTTTTATTAGCAGGATGTGATACAGATGGAGATGGTATTGATCAAAGTTTTACTTCATACTCACTAAAAGTGATTAGTCCGGTTCATTTCGATGATTTAAAAAATATAACAGCTACTATAGATGGCGAAAATATAACAAACGCCTTATTTAAAGGGCGTGATGAAAGAAAAGGTAGGTTAAAAGTCTCTTATTTGGACTACGCGCCGATTGAACAAGATGTTATTTTGCAACCTGGAACAACACTACAATTATTATTACAGCCCGGAAAAGTGATTGAATTATATGATGAGAAAAATTATATTTCCTTTACCGGTAGTTTCATTTTGAATGAAGGATATACGGCTAAACTCAACGGGCAAGAACTTGTACAGGGACTTAATTATATTCGTAACGAAAAAACACAAGGAGATTTAAAATTCTATAAGGAGGGCGAAGCAACTCCGATTGCAACAATTTCCGATATTAATTTAGCACAAGATACCAACTTAAATGTCATGCAGTTGTCTGACGAAGAGTTTATAAAAATTCCTGTTGATGATGAACCAGAACCCACATCCAATAAAATACTAAAGGCTCGCTTCTTGTATTTAGGAGATGAGGTTCTTAGTATGGATGAGTTACGGATAGATTTCTATATATTGAATCAATGGAGTTATGAATTTATTTCAAATCTGGTAGGCTCAATTACAATAGAAAAAGGCAAACTGTCTGAATACATCAAATTAGACACTTCTTTTAGAGAGCCTGATCTAAATGCTGGAGATTCAGAAGATTCGTATGGATACTCATTCTTATACGAAATTGTTGATCCTTCAACTGGAAATATACTTGTAGATCATAGTTCGTATTCAACTTACGTTGATTTGTCAGGGGAGATGACTGCTGATGGAGGGATGTCATGGACTTATAAGAAAGCTGCATTTATATTTAAGAGTAATGGTAATGAATGCATGCTGCAAAAAGGGTTAAGTACCTCTTGGTAAATAAATAGATTGAGAAGCCTATTTACTATCTAATATGAGTATTCATTGACTTATATATAGCCCTTGCCCATTTCAAGTGGTAGGGGCTGTTTCATTCAACAGGTTAGTTTTTGCATAGAATACATTATCGGAATATATCTTATTTATGCCGTATGTCTGGTATATTCCATTTTCCGAGCCTGGAAAGTCAATCCCGGAGATCAGGATCTTAGCTTTGGAAATCTAAAAAATTAAGACAAAAGAGAGAGACAGTAATCAAATAGCATGAAGGGAATCGAGAAAAAGAAACATGAACACTTGCTGCAATCTTTGGAAGAACTCCGCCTGCATACCTCTGATCCGGACAAAGGTCGGGAAGTGGAAGCCGAGATAGCAACATTAACGGAAATCTACGAACGCTATCTCATTTATACAAGGTGTAGAATCGCAAGCCGACCGCAACAACTCCCTCTACAGGGATATTCAACTGGCTACCTATAAAGAGCTCAGGAGAGTCAGACACAAACAAAAAAATAATAATATGGAATGAATCCGGGAAATGTTTTCCGGACACTTCTTTTACAGATTATTTAATACCAACAAAAAAATGAACACTTATGAGTCCATTAAACAATTCGAGGCTGTTCCACCTATTGGTGGAATCCTCGCAGCAACATGCCACTCCGGCTGTCTATGAACAAGCGTACAACGAATTTGTAGAACAACTCATTCTCTATTGCAAACAGGAGCTTAACCCTAGAAGGAGAGGCTTCCATTTAAGCAACCTTCTCATAGAAGAATTATTGGGTGCTTAATCTTTTCTATTAGAACGTAAAGATTTCATTAAAGAATCTTATCGGCGATAAATACAATATAGATAACCGAAGAAGAAACATCCCTGACAACCTGAAATGATTTGGTGTCCAGTCCCTCTTTTTCCATGATTTTTTTCAAAGTATCCATTGCTTGCTTCGATTTGTATTTGACCGTTCTCTCGTTTATATTCAATATTTCAGCCGTTTCCTTAATGGTATAACCATCCTTGTGGAGCATCATAAAGACCTCTCCCATTTTATTCGGGAGCCCTCTTAATATTTCATTGAGAACAGATTCAATCTCTTTGATGTCATATTCTTCCGCCACATGGGAATAAGACAATTCATTCTCTAATCTTTCAAAAGATATTTTGTCTGTATCCGATAAGGTTTTTACGTAAGATGACTTTAAAAAGTCAAGCATTCGGTAGGTAAAATGGTGAAGCAAAAATTTATTAGCTGAACCTTTTGTATCAGTTTTTATGACTTCGGGTGCCATCCAAATTGTTATCCAGAAATTCTGGGTGATTTCATCCGCCAACTCTAAATCACAGGTTCTTCGGAATGCCCATTCATACAACAGACGATAATATCTATTGTAAAATGCATTAAATGCAATTTCATCCTTCCGGGATATTGCTTCAATTAATTCTTTATCAGACATAGCCCATAGCGTCATTGCCTATTTTGAATTATAACTCTGCACAAAGATAAATCAATCATGTTACAGTACGGTTAAATACAAAAAAAGCACTGTTAAACATCACTAAAGATTTTTTTTAGAAAAATGAAAATATTTCCATCAGTGTAATATCATGATAATTAGCAGAATCTATTAACAGTAACAGGTTTGATATAAAAATGTAACATTTTCGTTACCCCAAAATGGATGAACAAAATCGTTTATTTATTTAGAGGGGAGATATAACTCTTAGAAATATATTTTTTATGAAAAAGGAACAAGAGCAATATTGGAAAACAGTAATCCACACGATTAATCTATTCAAGCGCTATTTTGCAAATGAACTCGACAGCAAAGACCGAGAGTGGATTGAGAATTGGAAACCGGATAAGGATACAGATTCTTCCGGACAAAAATCTATCAGTGCCAACGTTGTGGAGAGACATGGAATGCTGGTGAAAAAAAAGGTGTTTAATCAGTTGGGGATACAAAATCAGGAAGAGGAGCCTTCCATGAAAAGGAATTTTTTCACGGTTCCCCGGCTCGTTAAATATGCATCTGTTGCAGCAATTGTATCTATTGTCATAGGTGTTTCCTATTTTATGATTCATCCCGATTCTTTATTTAAAGAAAATCTGGCATTTGTTAAAAATGAAAGACAATTGTTTGCACAGACGGGTGATTTGCAAACCAAAGAAGTTCAATTACCTGATGGAAGCAAGATTCATATAAACAGTAACTCCAGTATTGAGTATCTGCAAAAAGAGTTCGACAAGGACAAACGGGAGATATGGCTTGAAGGGGAAGCTTATTTCGATGTAGCTAAAAATCCTGAAAAACCGTTCATTATACATAGTAAAGAAATCACAACGATAGTACATGGTACAAGTTTCAATATAAAAGCCTATGAGTGCATCGGAGAAATAAGTGTAACAGTTGAAACCGGAAGAGTGGAGGTTCGTTCGTACCAATCTGTCATAGGCATGTTAACTCCTAACAAACAATTAGTTTACAAAGAAAAGAATAAAGCGCATGTGATAGCTGACAGGAACTGGGGAGATGCAGCCGCATGGATGGACAAGAGGCTGGTATTGCAAGACGCGAATGTCAATGAACTGAAGATACGATTGAAACAAATATATGGAATGGATATAGTTGTTGATAATGATGTGCTGACCAACAGTATATTAAATGCTTCATATCCGGAGGGAACAAAAATAAATAGTGTCTTGCTGGGTATTAGTGAGATATATGATATAAAATATTCCATCGATGAAAAAGAAAAAATAGTTCGCCTTTATTAATAATTAGAACATGGTAAAAAGAGAAGAATAACATTCTTCCTTTGGGGAGAACAGCTCTTTCCTTGTCTTTAACAAAGCTTTAGGCTCAGATATAAACAATTAATAATGAAATTATTAAAACAAAAAAACATTAAATAAATAAAGAAATGAAAGTTATAAATCTAAAATGTATTTTCCTCCTGTGGGGAATATTTATTTGGTCAATGGTTCTTCACGCCCAGTCGACAGAGATCCATTATCCCGGAGAATCGTTGAAGTCACGCCTAGAACGCATAATAAATACCAGTCATAAAAATATCGTTTATGACACTAAACTTTTGGAGCAAATAAAAGTTTCACCTCTTGAATCAAGCGAAACAAATATTGAACACTTATTGTCTCTGAGCCTTAAATCAACAGGCTTAGCTTTCAAGAAGATAGAAGATGGCTCTTACATAATAAAGAAAGAAGCGGTAGAAAAGATAACGGATGTCGCTGCTAAAGAAAAAGGCAAAGGCTCTCTTTCCGGAACGATTCTCGACGAAAAAGGCGTACCCATTACCGGAGCAACAGTGGTAGTAAAAGGTACGACGACCGGCACGACGACCGATGTGGACGGCAAATACACCTTGTCTCATATTCCGACAGGAACTACTACGATACAGATTAGCTTCATGTCATATGAAACCCTACAGGTTAATGATGTGAAGATCGTGGCAGGCAAAACCACTCCTTTAGATGTAGTATTGAAAGAATCCATGCAGCAATTGGGCGAGGTGGTGGTAACGGCAAGTTACAATCAGGCTTCAGCAACAGGACTCTATGCCAAGCAAAAAAACATAGCGGCTATGAGCGACGGAGTCAGTGCCGATATGATCAAAAAGACCAGTGATAATAATGTGGCACAAGTTCTGAAACGTGTATCAGGAGTTACTATCGACAACGGCAAATATGTAACTGTGCGTGGCATGAGTGAACGGTACAATAACGTACAACTTAATGGTGCTTCACTTCCCAGCACTGAGCCCAACCGCCGTAATTTTGCTTTTGATGTTATCCCTTCCGGTCTGGTGGATAACGTGACTATCAGCAAAACCTTTACACCGGATATGCCGGGTGAATTTACAGGGGGATTGGTCGAAGTAAATACATTAACGGTTCCCGATGAAAAATTTCTAAATCTTGGAATTGGAACAGGAATGAATACGATTAGTACAGGAAAGGATTTTTACAGTACTAAACGCTTCGGCTCCGACTGGTTCTTTGGTGAAATTGACAAACGAAAATGGTATTCAGGAGGGGATGAAGCCGCTACCGCACAGAACATCACGAATGCGGGACAAAAGAACACCTATGGTTTGGGTAAATATACAGCCATGCCACTTCAAAACTATAGCTTGACGGCTGGTCTTCCTTTCAATCTTGGAAAAAGCTCTTTGGGAGTTGTAGCAGCTTTAACATACCGTCACGAAGAAAATACAGAAGAGATCCTTGAAGGCAATATGATTACCCGTGATAGCATTTTTAGTCCATCGGGTAAAGGTTCATACCGTTATAAAGCCGCTACAAGTATTGGAGCAGTATTGAATACCGGTTGGCGGATGAGGGGACACAGCATTACCTGGCGTAACCTGTTTAATAACCGGTTTAATCATACCAACCAACAACGATTTATCAATAAATATTATGAAGGCCAAAAGCTCGTCGAACAATACAGCGTACCCTTGGTAAGCAGCTTGTGGCAAACGCAGGTAGATGGTAAACACAATCTTTTCGGAGGCAAGTTTATTGCATCTTGGAATGCCTCTTACAACGATATTACCCGAACCAATCCCGATGATCGGATGGCGCAAGGTGCTATTGTCGGAGAATCACCCGATGGAGCCAGTTTTGTTGATTGGGGATGGGCTACCGATTATGGCAATAGCTTCAATGTGGGCAGTGGACATATCATGTACAGTAAGTTGCACGAAACAAAGAAAAATATCGGAGCAAACCTGGAACATCCTTTCATTATACAAGGCAATCGTCAAAGTATAAAGATAGGATACCTGGGAGCATTTCGCAGAGCTGATTTTGAACAACAATACCTGAAAGCAATGAAGGCGAAGATTGATAATTCGATAAATTCTTTACCTATAGAAGAATTTTATGCTCCGCAACATTTCGGAAGTAACCCGCTAATATATGAGCTTTCGGGAATGCAAGGAACCAAGGCTGACTATTATGAAGGGGGACAAGATATTCATTCTACCTATCTGATGGGCGACTTCAGTTTTTTGAAAAAATTACGTTTGATTGGTGGTCTACGGATAGAGAAAACTGATATGCACGTAACTACTGAAATGCTGGAAAAAACAATAGGCGGAGGGATGATAGATAGTACAACCGTTATCAAAAAAACAGATTGGCTACCTGCGGCAACCCTTATTTACAGCATAACACCTGAATTGAATGCCCGAGCTTCATATAGCAAAACCCTTGCCCGTCCCGATTTCAGAGAGTTATCTCAATCCAGCTATTATAATGTAGATGACCGTGTATGGGTAATAAATGGTTCAGGTATTGAGCAAAGCCGTATCCATAATTACGATGTCCGGGTAGAATGGTATCCACGTCCGGGAGAAGTATTATCGGTCAGTTACTTCCATAAGAAATTCATCAAACCGGTGGAGATGGTTATGCGTATGCTAAGCGATATGCAGAATTTTGAAATGTACAATATGAATCTGGACAACTCCACGGCTAAAGGCATGGAATTCAACTGGCGAAAAGGATTAGGATTTATTTCCCCGTCACTACGGGATCTCTATTTTACAGGTAACTACACATGGATGAAAGCTAATGTAAAATATAATCAGGAGAAACTATTAAATCCGAATATAAAAGATTCGGATCCAGACTTCGATCGTGATCGTCCTCTACAAGGATTAAGCCCTTATACCCTCAATCTGGGGCTTGCATATGAAGGAAACATTATCGGTGCTGCTATCAACTATAACCGTAATGGGAGAAAACTGGTCTATGCCGGGGAAGAAACAAAATATGACCAATATGAAAATTCGCGAGATGTATTGGATCTACAATTTTCAACACGTTTGATGAAGGATCAACGTCTGGAATTAAAATTCAATATTTCCGACATTTTTAATCAGGATATTATAGTATATCGCAATACCCGGATAGTAGAATATACTGCTGAAAATCCCGATCCGGAAACAGGAAAATCGGGAACCGTTTACATGGATTTAGCAGGTGACATGAATTACAATAAAGGAGATTATGTTATGAGTCGGATAAAGAAAGGAATCAACCTTTCATTAAGCGCAAGTTATAAATTCTAAAATGAGACAAATTATGAAAAAGATAATAAATTATATAGCAATTGCTCTGATATTATTTTCGGCCACGAGTTGTGATAAAGAACCCGAACTGAATGAAAATCTACATGGTTATTATTCATTAAGTCTGGATATTGTATACCCATCTAATAGTCCTTATATCGCCGAATTTAATGGACAGAATATTTCTGAAACCAAATTCCTTAGAAGTATCGAGAAAGGAGAATTGAAAATATATCCGAAAGATGACAATACTCCTGAATTGGTCGTCAAGGATTATAATATCATCGAAAATGGAGAAAAAATACGTTTGATTAAGTTACCCGGACAGATTATTGAACTATATGAAGAAAAAAAATTCGTTACTCTTCAAAATAATATCCAATTCATGTCTGACAGATACAAAGCAGTTTTCAATGGGCAAGAATTGGCTAAGGGCTTGAACTATTATAAAAAAGCGAATGGGTTGAATGGAAATCTAGAAATGTATGAAGAAGGAACTCTTGACCCTATTTTATCACAACCATTCTCTCTCATAGAAACAGGAGCAAACGTAATAAACCTTTTACAACTTTCCGAAACATTATTTCTTGATGTTCCGGAAGATATCGAGCCTGATCCTGAGTCCGACCAATATACTAAGGTACGCTTTTTTTATACTCCCAATGTGTTCCCCGGAGTTGAAAAAATCAAATTAGAAGTACTTGAATATACAAATTTGACACCTTTAGGTTCTATCGAAATGAATGTCGGAGAGCTTTCTCCATATTTAACAATAGACTGGGATATAGTAACAAATGCAGGAGGGAATCTAAATGGATTATGCCAGATTATAACTGATGTGGAGACTGGAAATATCTTGGTAGATGGAGGAACTAATTATGATGCTGTAATTAATTTTATTAAGAATAATAATTATAAAAAAGTGACTTGTCAAATTCCGATAGGAGGTATAACCATAAATCCAATCGTTAATTTGAGCAATAAATGGTAACCTCTTTCTCTTTATATTAAATATTACAGTTCTTACCCTTAGGATAGGGTAAGAACTGTTTTAAGGTAATCAATGTCTATATGAATTCTATATCTGGGATTAACACATTAAAATGAGAGGAATAGAAAGACAAAAACATGAGCATCTGCTGCAATGCCTAGAGGAACTCTGCCTGTATACTATCGATTCGGATAAAGGGAAGGAGCTAGAAGCTAAGATAGCTACATTAACCGAAATCTATGAACGCTATATTTCATTTATACAGGAAGTGGGGTCGCTAATCGATCGCTACCATTCCCTCTACAGAGATATGCAAGTCAATACTTACAAAGAGCTTCGCCGGGTCAGGCGCAAACAAAAGAAATGAAAAATGCAGGAAGAGCCCGGAAAATCTCTTTCCGGCTTTTTCTTCTTTTTACAATTTTATTTAATACCATTCTAAAAAAAGAACAGTTATGAGTCCATTAAACAATTCGAGGCTGTTCCACATATTGGCAGAATCCTCACAGCAACATGCCACAAAGGCTGCATGAACAAGCGTACAACGAATTTGTAGAATAACTCATCTTCTATTGTAAGCAGGAGGTTGATCCTACCTTACTTCTACAGAACCTGCATGCCCTACGAATCGAGTTAAAGTCTTTCGAGACTGTAAATTTGATTTGTGAGAGTAAAAAAATGTAGTCAAAGATCTTTTCCTTACTAAAACGATCCATCTGTTAGTCTCCGAGCTGAAAATCCTCGAACAACAGATGCGTTATCCTGACTTCTTTAAAGAAAAAGCAGAGCCTGAACAGATCAATCCGCTGATTACCCTTTCTTCCTTACCTGCCGGTGTAAACCATATAGACATTATGGAAATTGCCAGTAGCATCTATTACCTGTTATTAGACATTGGCGTTCCAAAAGTCCTGTTTGCCTTTACCCATGTCGCCCGTACTTTCAGTATAGCTGACATACAAGACAGTATCTTATACACGTATTCTGTATCCTTTTCTAATTGCTCAATATTTTTATGAATAACTTTGAAA